>NZ_RKII01000006.1:0-79114 GCF_003755165.1 Curtobacterium sp. PhB130
GGCATTGACAATGTGCACGCTGTTGAGTTCTCAAGGACCAGACGCACTCCCCGCTCGACCCGTAACAGGTTCCGCCAGAGAGGCATTCGTTCTTGGTTTGACCACCGGCGTCGTCGATCCGATTGGATCAGTGGCTCATCCCGAGGGAGAGAACCGGTGGAGTAGTCATCCTAGGCGTCGAAGCCGTCCAGCGCAAGGCCGGATCTGAACTCCAGTGGAAGGATGGTCCCGCTTGAGGGCCGACGTGCTCTGGGCTTTCGCTCCAGCCGCTCCGCCGCACCTTTGGGGTGACGAGTGATTACTTTACGCAGGGGTCGGCGGGAGCGCCAAGCCAGCCCACATCCCGGGCGTGTCGCATCCTGCAACACGCGCGGCCCCGGACGCGTAGAAGCCCGGTTCCGCAGGTGCGTGGGCACTGCGGAAACCGGGCTTCCGGGCGTGGGTGGGTCAGCTGGCGAGGGTCACGCCGGCGAGGGTCTTCTTGCCGCGACGGAGCACGAGCACTCCCCCGGGCAGGGCGAGTCCGGACAGCGGTGCGGTGGCATCGTCGGCTCGGGCGTTGTTCACGTAGACCCCGCCCTGGTCGATCGCGCGGCGCGCTTCGCCGAGGGACTTCACGAGTTCGGTCTCGACGAGCGCCTTCGCCAGGTCGGCATCCGGTGCGAGCGTCACCGACCCCGGCAGTTCGGCGATCGCCGCCCGGAGGGTGGGGCCGTCGAGTGCTTCGAGGTCACCGTTGCCGAACAGCGCCGCGGAGGCGTCGATCGCCGCCTGGGTCGCGGCGACCCCGTGGACGAGCGCGGTGACCTCGAACGCGAGGGTCCGCTGGGCTTCCCGCCGGAACGGTTCGTCCGCCACGGCCTGCTCGAGCCGGTCGATCTCGGCGCGGGAGAGGAACGTGAACTCCCGCAACCGGGCGATCACGTCCGCATCCGCCGTGTTGAGCCAGAACTGGTACAGCGCGTACGGCGAGGTCATCTCCGCGTCGAGCCAGATCGCGTTGCCCTCGCTCTTGCCGAACTTCGTGCCGTCGGAGTTCGTGATGAGGGGCGTCCCCAGCGCGTGCACCGTCGCCCCCTCGGCACGCCGGATGAGCTCCGTCCCCGAGGTCAGGTTGCCCCACTGGTCCGAGCCGCCGGTCTGCAGCGTGCACCCGTACTGCAGGAAGAGTTCGCGGTAGTCCAGCCCCTGGAGGATCTGGTAGCTGAACTCCGTGTAGCTGATCCCCGCGTCCGAGTTCAGCCGCGCGGAGACGGCGTCCTTCTTGATCATCGAGTTCACGCGGAAGTACTTGCCGATGTCCCGGAGGAAGTCGATCGCGGACAGCGGCGCCGTCCAGTCGAGGTTGTTCACCAGGCGCACACCGTTGTCGCCGTCCGGGCTGAGGAACCGGGAGACCTGTTCCTGCAGGCGCGACACCCACGACGCCACCGTTTCTCGGGTGTTCAGCGTGCGTTCGGCCGTTGGTCGCGGGTCACCGATCAGGCCGGTGGAACCGCCGACCAGTGCGAGCGGCTTGTGTCCGGCCAGCTGCAGTCGGCGCATCGTCAGCAGCTGCAGCAGGTTGCCGCAGTGCAGCGACGGCGCCGTGGGGTCGAAGCCGCAGTAGTACGTGATCGGCTCACCGTCGAGGGCCTCTTTGAGCGCGGTCTCGTCGGTCGAGACCTGCACCAGACCACGCCAGCGCAGTTCGTCCCACACCGAGGCGAAGGTGGGGTCGTTCTGCTGGCGCGTCAGGACATCGGGAGCGGTATCACTGGACACCACGCCATCGTAGCGGCGACCTCCGACGCGTCGAGCGCGGGGTCTGGTCAGTCGATCGCGGCCTTGTGCCGCCGGTACGTCGACACCGTCGGCTCGCCGGCCAGCGCGAACCGCCAGGGGAAGGACCGGCCGCCGGCGATGCCCGCGACACCGGTGCGCGGCCCGCGGAGGATGCGGGGATCTGCAGCCAGCTCCGCGAGGACCGCAGTCGGTCCGTCGGCGGCGAGCCGAGCCTCCAGGCCGGGTGCCAGGGTGAGCACGTACGGGCCGCGACCGTCGACGACCGACGTGCCGTCGTCGGCACCGAGGACCGCCCCGAGTGCCGCTCCGAGGTTGCCTGGCCCCCGGGCGAGCTGGACGTCCGAGACGGACGCGCCGCGCCGCGAACGCGCCACCGCGACGCCGTCCACGACCTCCGCGCCGCGGAGCAGCGATCCGGATGAGGTGCCCGCCGGTGCGCTCACGACGTTGACGCACGTGTGGATGCCGTAGGACCGGTAGGCGTAGAGCGTCCCGGGCGGCCCGAAGAGCTGCTTGTTGCGCTCCGTCATGCCGCGGTGCCCGTGCGATCCCGGGTCGGTGGGACCGAAGTAGGCCTCCACCTCGGTGATCCGGAGCGTGACCCCCTTGCCCGTGAGCGTCGCGCCGAGCAGGGCCGGCGCGCTCACCGGCGCCGGCTCCGCGAGCAGGGCGAGGAGCGCGTCGTTCACCGCGTGAACGGCACCCCGGACGCGAGGTCGTGCACACGCTGCGTCAGGCCGGCGAGCTGCTCGGCGACCCGGTCCGGTGCCGTCCCGCCGACGCCCCTGCGGGACGCGACACTGCCCTCGATGGTGAGGACCGCGCGGACACCCGGCGTCAGGTGCTCCGAGATCGACGCGTACTCCGCGTCGGTCGGGTCGTCGAGCTCGATCCCCCGCTGCTCGCAGTACTGCACCAGTGCGCCGGAGACCTCGTGTGCATCGCGGAACGGCACGCCCTGGCGCACCAGCCACTCGGCCACGTCCGTCGCGAGCGAGAAGCCCTGCGGCGCGAGCTCGGCCATCCGGTCCGTGTCGAACGTCAGCGTCGCGATCATGCCGGTGAACGCCGGCAGCAGGACCTCGAGCGTCGCGACGGAGTCGAAGACGGGCTCCTTGTCCTCCTGCAGGTCGCGGTTGTAGGCCAGCGGCAGGCCCTTGAGCGTCGCGAGGAGGCCCGTCAGGTTGCCGATGAGCCGACCGGACTTGCCCCGCGCGAGTTCGGCGATGTCCGGGTTCTTCTTCTGCGGCATGATGCTCGAGCCGGTGGAGAAGGCGTCGTGGAGCCGGACGAAGCCGAACTCCTTCGTGTTCCAGAGGATGACCTCTTCGGCGAGGCGGGAGACGTCGATCCCGATCTGCGCCAGCACGAAGGCGAACTCCGCGACGGTGTCGCGGGCCGCGGTGGCGTCGATCGAGTTCTCGGCCGGACGGTCGAACCCGAGCTCGCGGGCGATCGCCGACGGGTCCAGCCCGAGGGAACTGCCGGCCAGCGCCCCGGCACCGTAGGGGCTCACGCTGGCCCGCGTCGACCAGTCGCGGAGCCGCTCCAGGTCACGGACCAGGGGCCACGCGTGCGCGAGGAGGTGGTGCGCGAGCAGGACCGGCTGCGCGTGCTGCAGGTGCGTCCGGCCCGGCATGATCGCCGCCGGGTGTTCGCTCGCCTGCTGGCTGATCGCGTCGACGAGGTCGATCACGAGCCGGCCGATGCGGCGCCCGTGGTCGAGCATGTGCATCCGGCCGAGGGTCGCGATCTGGTCGTTCCGGCTCCGCCCGGCGCGGAGCTTCCCACCGAGTTCCGGACCGAGGTCGGCGATGAGCAGGCGCTCGAGGGCACCGTGCACGTCCTCGTCGGAGTCCGCCGGCAGGAGCGTGCCGTCGGCATGCGCCGCGTCGAGACGGTCCAGGCCCCCGAGCATCTGCTCGAGCTCGTCGGCGGTCAGGTACCCGGCCGTCTGCAGGGCTCGGGCGTGGGCACGCGACCCCGCGAGGTCGTAGGGCGCCAGCTGCCAGTCGAAGTGCGTCGACTTCGACAGGGCGGCGAGCTCCGGGCTCGGCCCGTCGGCGAACCGCGCGCCCCACAGCGCACCCTGGTTGGTGCCGTCGGTCTTCGTGTGCTGGGTCTCCGGCCGGGAGGCTCCGCTTGCGTCCGTCATGTCGTCCTGCGTCGTGTCGTGGGTCGGTCTGGTGCTCGTCGGTCGGCCCGGTGCTCGTGGGCCGCGCAGGGCATGGCGGAGGCGGGTCGGGCCTCCAGGACGGTCCGGACGGCGTGACCAGCGGGTCACGCCGTCCGGGACCGGCTCAGTTCGCCAGGTCGCGGCGTGCCGAGATCTTGCTGGGCAGCGACCAGATCTCGATGAAGCCCTTCGACAGCGACTGGTCGAACGTGTCGCCGGTGTCGTAGGTGGCGAGGTCGAAGTCGTACAGCGACTGCTCGCTGCGGCGACCCGTGACCGTCGCGCGACCGCCCTGCAGCTGCAGGCGGATGTCGCCGGAGACGTACTGCTGGGTGTCGTCGATGAAGGCGTCGAGGCTGCGCTTGAGCCCACCGAACCAGAGGCCGTCGTAGACCAGGTCGGCCCACTCCGACTCCACACCGCGCTTGTAGCGGTTCACGTCACGCTCGAGGGTCAGGCTCTCGAGCTCCTCGTGCGCGGCGATCAGTGCCATCGCGGCCGGGGCCTCGTAGACCTCGCGCGACTTGATGCCGACGAGACGGTCCTCGACGACGTCGATGCGGCCGACGCCGTGCTTGCCGGCGAGGGCGTTGAGCTCCTGCACGATGCGCAGGACGCTGAAGCGCTGGCCGTCGATCGCGACCGGGACGCCCTGCTCGAACGTGATCGTGACCTCGTCCGCCTCACGCGGGACCGAGGGGTCCTGGGTGTACGCGTAGAGGTCCTCGATCGGGGCGTTCCACGGGTCCTCGAGGAACCCGGTCTCCACCGCGCGACCCCAGACGTTCTGGTCGATCGAGTACGGCGACTTCTTGCTCTGCAGGATCGGCAGGTCGTGCTCCTGCGCGTAGACGATCGCCTTGTCACGGGTCAGCGCGAGGTCACGGACCGGGGCGACGCTGGTCAGGTCGGGTGCGATCGCGGCGACGGCGGCCTCGAAGCGGACCTGGTCGTTGCCCTTGCCGGTGCAGCCGTGCGCGACGCTGTCGGCGCCGAGCTGCTTCGCCGTCAGGGCGAGGTGCTTCGCGATGAGCGGGCGGCTCAGCGCGGAGACCAGGGGGTAGCGCTTCTGGTACAGCGCGTTGGCCTTGAGGGCGGGGACGAGGTAGTCGTCGGCGAACTCGTCCTTGGCGTCGATGACGACGGACTCCACCGCGCCGCAGTCGAGTGCGCGCTGACGGATCGCCTCCATGTCCTCGCCGCCCTGGCCGACGTCGACCGCCAGCGCGACGACGTCCTTGCCGGTGGCGTCCTTGAGCCAGCCGATGCCGACGGAGGTGTCGAGGCCTCCGGAGTACGCCAGTACGACGCGGTCTGCCATGGGTTTTCTCCTAGGGGTGTTGGTTGTCAGTTGTTCGCGGCGGTCGCGGCCGTCGCGGCCGTCGCACCGGTCGCGGCGTTCGCGGCGAGGAGCCAGGCGAGGAGCGCCTTCTGGGCGTGCAGACGGTTCTCCGCTTCGTCCCAGATGATGCTGCGCGGGCCGTCGATGACGTCCGCCGTGACCTCGTAGCCGCGGTCGGCCGGCAGGCAGTGCATGAACACCGCGTCGTCGGCTGCGTGCGCCATCAGCGCGTCGTCCACGCGGTAGTCCTTGAAGGTGTCGAGGCGCTGCTGCTTCTCGTCTTCCTTGCCCATCGACACCCAGGTGTCGGTGACCACGACGTCGGCGCCCGCCACGGCGGCGACCGGGTCGGTCACGACGAGCACGGAACCGCCGGTCTCGGCGGCGCGGTGCTCGGCGTCCGTCACGACCTGCGCAGCCGGGGAGAACTCGGACGGCGATGCGACCCGGACGTGCATGCCGGCAGTCGCTGCCGCGAGCAGGTACGACTGCGCCATGTTGCTCGCGCCGTCGCCGACGAAGGCGATGGTCTGCCCCGCGAGCGTTCCACGGTGCTCGCGGATCGTCAGAAGGTCCGCGAGCAGCTGGCACGGGTGGAAGTCGTCGGACAGCGCGTTGACGACGGGCACCGTGGTGCCTGCCGCCATCTCCTCGAGCCCGGCCTGGCCGTACGTGCGCCAGACGATGGCGGACACCATGCGCTCCAGCACCCGGGCGGTGTCGGAGGGGGTCTCCTTGCCGCCGAGCTGGCTGTTCGCGGTCGAGATGATCAGCGGGCTGCCGCCGAGGTCGCTGATGCCGACGTGGAACGACACCCGGGTCCGGGTGGACGACTTGTCGAAGATCACGGCGACGCTCTGCGGACCGGCGAGCGGCTTCGCGGCCCAGCGGTCCCGCTTCATCTCGACCGCGAGGTCGAGGATGGCGGACTGCTCGGCCTGGGAGAGGTCGTCGTCGCGGAGGAAGTGGCGGGTCATGCGGAGGTCTCCTGGACTGCGGTCATGCTCGCCGCCAGGATCGCGAGGAACTCGTCGATCTCGGCGTCGGACACGATGAGCGGCGGTGCGATGCGCAGGCTCGACTCGTTGGGGGCGTTGACGATCAGGCCGCGCTCGAGCGCGGCGGCCGAGATCGCGGCGGCGACGGGCAGGTGCAGCCCGACGCCGATGAGGAGGCCCTGTCCGCGGACCTCTTCCACGAGCGGGGACCCGATCGCGGCGATGCCGGCACGGATGCGCTCGCCCTTGGTCACCGCGGCGTCCACCAGTCCGGCGGACTCGATCTCGCCGAGCACCGCGTTCGCGACGCGGGTCCCGAGCGGGTTGCCGCCGAAGGTCGAGCCGTGCTGGCCGGCCGAGAAGAGGTCGGAGGCGTGGCCGAACGTCACGAGGGCGCCGATCGGGAAGCCACCCGCGATGCCCTTCGCGACGGTGATGGCATCCGGGACCACGCCGAGGTGCTGGAAGGCGAACCACGAGCCCGTCCGGCCGACGCCGGTCTGGATCTCGTCGAGGATCAGCAGTGCGCCGTGCTCCTCGGTCAGCTTCCGAGCGGCGACGAGGAAGCCCTCGGGGAGGTCGACGACGCCGGCCTCGCCCTTGATCGGCTCGATGAAGAGCGCGGCGACGGTGTCGTCGATCGCGTGCTCGAGCGCTTCGATCGAGGTGTCGATGTGCTCGACACCCGGGATCATCGGCAGGAAGTCCGCCTGCAGGGCCGGCTTGCCGGTGAGCGCGAGGGCACCCATCGTCCGACCGTGGAAGGCCTGCTGCAGCGCGAGGATGCGCGTCTTGCGGCCGTCCTTCCCCCGGTTCAGGCGGGCGAGCTTGAACGCTGCCTCGTTCGCCTCGGCGCCGGAGTTGCCGAAGTACACGCGGCCGGCGTCACCGGCACCGGAGATGCGCTTGAGGCGCTCGGCGAGCTCGAGCTGCGGCGGTGTCGCGAAGTAGTTCGAGACGTGCACGAGCTTGGCTGCCTGGTCGGCGATCGCCTCGACGAGCGCGGGGTGCGCGTGCCCGAGGGAGTTCACCGCGATGCCGGCGAGGAAGTCGAGGTACTCGTTGCCGTCGACGTCCCAGACCCGGCAGCCCTGGCCGCGCTCGAGCATGATCTTCGGCGGGGTCAGGGATCGCATCAGCGACGCCCCGAACCGGTCGTTCCAGGTCTCGGTCTGCGTCTCGGTGCTCACCGTGCGTTCCCCTTCGTGTCGCTGCTGTCTGCTGGGTGCTGGATCGGGCTCGCGGGACCGCGTCGGCCGATCTCGGCGTGGGTGTTCTGGTTCTCGGTTCGTCGGCTCGGGTCCGGGATCACCTCGGTGCCCGCGCCGCGGAGGGTGAAGACCTCGAGCAGGATCGAGTGCGGGATCCGGCCGTCGATGATGGTCGCGCCGCCGACCCCGCCGACCACGGCGTCGAGGCACGCGGTCATCTTCGGGATCATCCCGGACTCGAGCGACGGCAGGAGCTCGCGGAGTTCCTCGACTGCGATGAGGTCGATGATCGAGTCGCGGTCGGGCCAGTTGCGGTACAGCCCGGGGACGTCGGTCAGCATCATCAGCTTCGAGGCACCGAGTGCGATCGCCAGCGCTGCGGCTGCGGCGTCGGCGTTCACGTTGAGCGCCTGGTCCGGGTGGGCGTCGTCGATCGCGATGCTCGACACGACCGGGATCTGGTTCGCCCGGATCGCCGCGAGGACGCCGGACGGGTCGACGTGGGTGATGTCGCCGACGTGGCCGAGGTCGAAGTGCTCGCCGTCCACGACGACGCCCTTCTTCTCGCCGGTGAACAGCGACCCGCCGTCGCCGAACACCCCGACGCCGAGGCCGTCGCCGTGCTCGTTCATCAGCTCGACGATCTCGCGGTTGACCTCACCCGCCAGGACGTCCCGGACGACCGTGATCGCCTCGGTCGTCGTGACGCGGTAACCACCGCGGAACTCGGACTGGATGCCCTGCTCCTTGAGCGCGGCGGAGATCTGCGGCCCGCCGCCGTGCACCACGACCGGGTGCAGCCCGGCGTAGCGGAGGTAGACCATGTCCTCGGCGAACGCCCGCTTGAGGTCGTCGTTCACCATCGCGTTGCCGCCGAACTTGACGACGACGATCTTGCCCGAGAACCGCTTCAGCCACGGCAGGGACTCGATCAGGGTGGCGGCCTTGACGGCGGCCAGCTCGTGCTCTTCCTGTTTCGACAGGGCGTCTCCGGTGCCCATCAGCTGGAGTACGCGCTGTTCTCGTGGACGTAGTCGTGCGTCAGGTCGTTCGTCAGGATGGTCGCCGCGTACGGTCCCACCCCGAGGTCGATCAGCACGTCGGTGTCGCGGGGCGTCAGGTCGACCTCGTCGCTCGGGCGGTCCGGGGCGCCGGCGTGGCAGACCCGGATGCCGTTCATCGACACGTCGACCGCGTAGGGGTCGAACTCGGCGTCGGTCGTGCCGATCGCTGCGAGGACCCGGCCCCAGTTCGGGTCGTTGCCGAACACCGCTGCCTTGAACAGGTTGTTCCGCGCGACGCTGCGGCCGACGGTGACCGCGTCGTCTTCGCTCGCGGCGTTCACCACGTGGATCGCGATGTCGTGGCTCGCGCCCTCGGCGTCCTGCTGGAGCTGCCGGGCGAGGTCCGCGCACACGGCGGTCAGCGCTTCCTGGAAGTCGCCGACTTCCGGCGTGACACCCGAGGCGCCGGAGGACATCAGGACCACCGTGTCGTTCGTCGACATGCAGCCGTCCGAGTCGACCCGGTCGAACGTGACCCGGGTGGCGGCGCGGAGTGCCTGGTCGAGTTCGTCGGACCCGAGGAGCGCGTCGGTGGTGATCACGACGAGCATCGTCGCGAGGCCCGGCGCGAGCATGCCAGCGCCCTTGGCCATGCCGCCGACGGTCCAGCCGTCTTCGGTGACCTCGGACTGCTTCGCCTTCGTGTCCGTGGTCATGATCGCGGTGGCCGCGTCCGGGCCGCCGGTCTCCGACAGGGCGTCCTTGGTGAGTGCGACGCCGTGCAGGACGTGGTCGCGGAAGGTCTGGTCGCCGACCCCGATGAGGCCGGTCGAGCAGACGACGACGTCGCCGGCACCGATCCCGAGGGACTCGGCCACCGCCTCCGCCGTCATGTGCGTGGTCTGGAACCCGAACGAGCCGGTGAAGCAGTTCGCGCCGCCGGAGTTGAGGAACACGGCACGGGCGATGCCGTCGCCGACGACCTGGCGGGACCAGATCACCGGGTGGGCCTGCGCGCGGTTGCTCGTGAAGACCGCGGCGACCGCGGCTTCGGGGCCGTCGTTGACGACGAGGGCGACGTCCGGGGTGCCGCTCGCCTTGAGGCCGGCGGTGGCGCCGGCAGCGCGGAAGCCGGCCGCTGCGGTGACGCCCTGTCCGGCGGTGACAGCCCGTCCGGCAGTCGCGTCGGTGTCGGCCTGGGCCCCCTCGTGCCGGTTCCGGTCGGACGCGGAGCTTGCGGAGCGGCCGTCCGGCCGAGTGCGTGGGGAGAGGCTCGGCTCGGTCTGGTCCTGCTTGCTGGCGTCGGTCACGGTGCGACTCCGTCCACGCTGAGGCCGAGGGTCTCGGGGAACCCGAGTGCGATGTTCGCCGACTGCACCGCGGCACCGCCGGTCCCCTTGGCGAGGTTGTCGAGTGCGCTGACCGCGATGACCCGGCCCGCGGCTTCGTCCACGGCGAGCCCGACGAGCGCGGTGTTCGCACCGATCGTGTCCGCGACGCGGGGGAACTCGCCCTCCGGCAGCAGGTGCACGAACGGCTCGTCCGCGTAGGCCTGCTCCCAGGCGAGGCGGACGTCCCGCGCGCTGACGCCCGGAGCCAGCTTGGCCGTCGTCGTCGCGAGGATCCCCCGCGACATCGGCACGAGCACCGGGGTGAACGAGATCGTCACGTCCGAGGCGCCGGCAGCCCGCAGGTTCTGCTGGATCTCCGGGATGTGCCGGTGGGTCCCACCGACCGCGTAGGCGCTGGCCGAGCCCATGATCTCCGACGCGAGGTAGGTCGGCGCGAGCTTCTTGCCGGCACCGGAGGGCCCGACGCTCAGCACGGCGACGATGTCGTCGGACTGGACGAGCCCGGCCTGGATCCCCGGCTGGATGCCGAGCGTCACCGCGGTGACGTTGCACCCGGGGACCGCGATCCGCTTCGTGCTCGCGAGCTCGGTCCGCTGGCGGCTCTGCGCGACGATGTCGTCGACGTCACGCCACTCGTCAGCCGATCCGGGAGCCGGTGCCGCGTGCAGGAGCTCCGGCAGGCCGTAGGTCCACGCCCCGAACCAGTCCCCGCCGTAGAACGCTTCCCACGCCGCCGGGTCCGTGAGCCGGTGGTCCGCGCCGCAGTCCACGACGAGGGTGTCCTCCTCGAGCTCCGCCGTGATCGCGCCCGACTGGCCGTGCGGCAGCGCCAGGAACACCACGTCGTGCCCGCGGAGGTTCGCCGCCGTCGTCTCGACCAGGGTCAGGTGCGACAGCGAACGGAGGTGCGGCTGGGTCGCGATGAGCGGCTGCCCCGCGTTCGAGAACGCGGTCACCGTCCTGACGTCGAACTCGGGATGGGCGGAGAGGATGCGCAGCAGCTCACCGCCCGCGTAGCCGCTGGCTCCCGCCACGGCGACGGATACGGACATGGGATTCCACCTTTGGTCGGACTGTTCGTCGAGAGATCGGAGGCGGCGGCCCCGGGCGGTGCTGTCCCAGTGGGATCAGTCGCGCAGGGTCGCCCCGAATCGCTCGCCGGCACGTCGGACTGCGCCGTCACGGGCCTCAGAGGCCTCGGCAGCGGTCAGGGTGCGGTCCGTGGCACGGAAGCGCAGCGCGAACGTCAGGGACTTCTGTCCCTCGTCCACGCCGGAGCCCCGGTAGTCATCCACGAGGCGAGCATACTCCAAGAGCTCTCCGGCACCAGTCCGGACGGCATCCAGTACTTCGCCCGCCGGTACCTCGGCTCCGACCACCAGGGAGAGGTCCTGGGTGGCCGCGGGGTACGACACGATCGGTGCAACGGACACGACGTCCGGCACCGCGGCGACGACCGCGTCGAGGTCGATCTCGACGACGGCGACGACCCGCGGGAGGTCCGCCGCGGCCGTCAGCTCGGGCAGGAGCTCCCCCGCGACGCCGACGACCGAGTCGCCGACGAGCAGTGACGCCGCGCGGCCCGGGTGCAGCGACGGGTGCGACGTCTGCGCCACGGTCAGCTCGGCGCCGGCCGCCCACGCGACGGTCCGTGCGACGTCGAGTGCGTCCGCGATGCCGAACGACTCGGGCTGCGTGCCGGGCTGCTTCCCGACGCGGTGGCCGGTGAGGAGCGCGGACACGTGGAAGGGCTGCGCGGGGAGCGAGGCGTCCAGTGCGCGGAGCGTGTCCGCGCCGGGGTGCGCGGCACCCGCCGGGACCTCGGTCGTGCCGAGCTCGGCGTCCGTCGGGAGGAACACCCGCGACGTCTCGTACACCGCGACGTCCACGAGCCCGCGGGAGACGTTCCGACGTGCGACGTCCACGAGCGCCGGGATGCCGCTGCGGCGCAGGAGGTTCTGCTCGCTGTCCAGGGCGTTCGCGAGCACGACGCTCGGACCGCCGGCCGGGTCGATGCCCGGGTACGCCGCGGTGGTCGCCGCGGACACGAAGGGGGCGGTGACGACCTCGACCAGGCCGTCGGCAGCCAACGCCGCCGACACCCGGCGGAGCGCCCGCTGGTGCGTCGAGAGACCGCGGCCGGGAGGGGCGACGGGGAGCACACTCGGGATGCGGTCGTAGCCGACGATGCGCGCGACTTCTTCCACCAGGGTGGTGTCGTCGGTCAGGTCGGGGCGCCAGGTCGGCGGCGTCACCGCCAGCTGCTCACCGTCGACGTCGACCGTGGCGCCGACCGCGCGCAGGGTCTCGATGACCTCGGCGTCGGTGTACTCGACGCCGACGAGCTCGGACGGACGGGACAGGCGCATCGTCACGACGGGCCGGGGCGCGTCGTCGACGAGCGTCGAGCCGAGGGCGTCCGCGGTGCCGCCGGCGAGCTCGACGAGGAGTTCGACGGCACGGTTCGCCGCGGCTTCGGCGACGAGCGGGTCGACGCCCCGCTCGAAGCGCCGTGACGCCTCGCTCGGGAGCTTGTGCCGACGGGCGGTGCGCGCGATGGAGACCTGGTCGAAGCCGGCTGCCTCGATCAGGACGTCCGTCGTGGTGCCGGAGAGCTCGGTGCGGGCGCCGCCCATCACCCCGGCGAGTCCGACGGGGCCGTCGTCGTCGGTGATGACGAGGTCTTCGGGGTCGAGCCTCCGGGTGACGTCGTCGAGGGTCGTCAGGGTCTCCCCCGGTGCTGCACGACGGACCCCGAGGCCGCCGGCGACCTTCGCGAGGTCGTAGCCGTGCAGGGGCTGCCCGAGCTCGAACATGACGTAGTTCGTGATGTCGACGGGCAGCGAGATGGAGCGGACGCCGACGAGTGCCAGGCGCGACACCATCCAGGCCGGTGTCGGCTTGGTGGCGTCGATGCCGCGCACGACACGGGTGACGAAGGTGCTGGAGCCGACGCGGCCGCGGATCGGGGCGTCGTCGGTGATCGTGACCGAGAAGCCCTCCCCGTTGCGCGGCGGCACCCGGTCCACCGGGTCGTGGAAGGACGCACCGGTGGCGTGGGCGTACTCACGCGCGACGCCGCGCATGCTCAGCGCGTAGCCACGGTCCGGGGTGACGTTGATCTCGACCGCGGCGTCGTCGAGGCCGAGGAGCGCGATGGCGTCTTCCCCGACGGACGGCTCCATGCCGAGGTCCGCGAACCGGAGGATGCCGTCGTGCTCGTCGCCGAGCCCGAGTTCACGGGCGGAGGCGATCATGCCGTCGGACACGTGGCCGTAGGTCTTGCGCGCAGCGATCGGGAACGGCCCGGGCAGCACGGCACCGGGGAGCGTGACGACGACGAGGTCGCCGACGTCGAAGTTGTGCGCACCGCAGACGATGCCGCGGGGCTCGGGCTCGCCGACGTCCACCTGGCACCAGTTGATCGTCTTGCCGTTCTTCTGCGGCTCCGGGACGCGCTCGAGCACCCGGCCGACCACGACGGGTCCGGTCAGGTCGTAGGTGTGGACGGCTTCCTCTTCGAAGCCGACCGACACGAGCGCCGCGTGGACGTGCTCGAGGGTGGCGTCGTCGGGGAGGTCGACCGACTCACCGAGCCAGCGGAGTGGGACGCGCATCAGACCACCGTTCCGAACTGCTGCGAGAAGCGGATGTCGCCCTCGAGGAAGTCACGCATGTCGTTCAGGCCGTTGCGGAACTGCAGCGTCCGCTCGATGCCCATGCCGAAGGCGAAGCCCTGGTACTCGTCGGGGTCGATGCCGGCGGAACGGAGGACGTTCGGGTTCACCATGCCGCAGCCGCCCCACTCGACCCAGCGCGCGCCGCCCTTGGCGTTCGGCTGCCAGACGTCCATCTCGGCGGAGGGCTCGGTGAACGGGAAGTAGTTCGGGCGCAGGCGGATCTGCGCTTCGGCGCCGAACACCTGCCGGGCGAAGTGCTCGAGCGTGCCGCGCAGGTGCGCCATCGTCAGGCCCTTGTCGATGGCGATGCCCTCGACCTGGGTGAAGACGGGCAGGTGCGTGGCGTCGAGCTCGTCGGCGCGGTACACGCGTCCGGGGGCGATGACGTACAGCGGCAGTTCGCGCGACAGCAGCGAGCGGACCTGCACCGGGGAGGTGTGGGTGCGCATCACCATGTGGCGGTCCACCGGCTCGACGAAGATCGTGTCGGCCATGGCCCGCGCGGGGTGGTCCTGGTCGAAGTTCAGCGCGTCGAAGTTGAACCACTCGTGCTCGAGCTCCGGGCCTTCCGCGACTTCCCATCCCATGCCGACGAAGATGTCGGCGACGGTCTCGTTGAGGAGCGACAGCGGGTGGCGGGAGCCGGGCGTCCGGGTCGACGGCAGCGCGGTGACGTCGACCCGTTCGGCTTCGAGCCGCGCGCGTTCCTCGGCCTCGGCGAGCACCGATTCCTGCTCGGCGATCGCCCCGTTGACCCGGCCGCGGGCCTGTCCGACGAGCTTGCCCGCCTGGGCCTTCTGCTCCGGCGGCACGCTGCGCATCGAGGCGTTCATCCGCGCGAGCGGCGACTGCTCCCCGGTGTGCTCGGCCCTGGCCTGCTTGAGCTCGGCGACCGTCGTGGCGGCACGGACGGCCGCGAGGGCTGCGTCGACCGCGTCGGCGACGGCCGATTCGCTGATCTCGAGAGGTTCTGACACGGGACCCAAGCCTACCGGCCCCTGGGATACCGCCGAGGTGCACCAGGTGGACTGTGGAGAACCCCGGTCAGGCGGTGCGGTGTGCGAACGCCGACTCGTAGAGGCAGACCGAGGCGGCCGTCGCCAGGTTCATCGACTCCGCCTTGCCGTAGATCGGCACCTTCACCGCACGGTCGACGAGCGCCAGGTCCTCGGCCGTGAGCCCACGGGCCTCGTTCCCGAAGACCCAGGCGGTCGGTCCGTCGAGGAGCCCCTCGGCGCGGACCTCGGGCAGGTCGTCGCCCGAGACGTCCGCCGCCAGGATCGTGTAGCCGAGGGCACGGGCGCGCGACACGGCGTCCTGCAGCGAGACGCCGACGGACACCGGGACGTGGAACAGCGAGCCCGTGGTGGACCGGACGACCTTCGGGTTGTACGGGTCGACGCTCCGCCCGGTGAGGACGACGGCATCCGCGCCGGCGGAGTCGGCGGCCCGGATGATCGTGCCGGCGTTCCCCGGGTCCCGCACCTCTTCGAGGATGGCGACCAGACCGGGCAGGGTGCGGTCCGCGGCGGGGTCGACCCGAGCCTCCGGATCGATCGCGCCGGGATCGGGGAAGACCTGCCGGACCGACGTCGGGAACTGCTGGCACACCGCGACGACGCCCTGCGGGGTCACCGTGTCCGCCATCGCGGCGAGGACCTGCTCGGTCACGAACCAGGTGTCCACCGGGGCGTCGGCGAGGCCGTAGCGCTCCGCGGCGGTCGGCGTCACGTAGAGCTCGCGGAGGAGCTCCGGCGCGTACTCGAGCGCTTCGCGCACCGCCTGCGGGCCCTCGAGGAGGAACAGGCCGGTGTCGGCACGTACGTCCTTCTTCGTCAGCGCGGCCACGGCCTTGACGCGTCCGGCACGGGGGTTCTCGAGGAGGTCAGTCACGCACCAAGTGTGGCAGCACACCCGTGGCATGCGCGAAGCCCCCGTTCCTCGGGAGGAACGGGGGCTTCGCGGAGACGCAGGTGACTACGCGGCCTTGGGAGCCGAGGTGTCGGCCGGGAGGGCCTTCTTGGCCGACTCGACGAGCGCGGCGAAGGTCTCCGGGTTGTTCACGGCGAGGTCCGCGAGGATGCGACGGTCGACCTCGATGCCGGCCAGGGCGAGGCCCTGGATGAGGCGGTTGTAGGTCAGGCCGTTCGCGCGGGACGCAGCGTTGATGCGCTGGATCCACAGGCGACGGAACTCGCCCTTCTTCGCGTGGCGGTCACGGTACGCGTAGACGAGGGAGTGGGTGACCTGCTCCTTCGCCTTGCGGTACAGACGCGAACGCTGGCCGCGGTAGCCCTCGGCGCGCTCGAGGATGACGCGACGCTTCTTGGCGGCGTTGACCGCTCTCTTCACTCTTGCCATTGCAGTGTTCCTTTACGAATCCGGGGGCTCAGTGGCCGAGGAGCTTCTTGACGTTCTTCGCGTCGGCCTTCGAGAGGACCTGGTCCTCGTTGAGGCGGGCCTTGCGCTTGGACGACTTGACCTCGAGGTTGTGACGCATACCGGCCTGCTGCTTCATGATCTTGCCGGTGCCGGTGACCTTGAAGCGCTTCTTCGACCCGGAGTGGGTCTTCTGCTTGGGCATGGTGGTGCCTTTCCGTGGGATGGATGGGGGGCCGCGCCATTGCGGATGGGAGTACTGCGCGGGATCGGTCTGGGTGGACCTGTCGGCCCGAGACCTACTCGGCCGTGGACTCGGTGGTGGCCGGTTCCGTCGACGCGGCCGGGGCAGCGTCTTCTTGCGGCTTCGCCTTTGCGGCGTGCTCGGACGCGCGACGCTCGGCCTTGTCGGCCGCACGCTTGGCGTTCTGCTCGCCCTTGACGTCGGACTTGTTCTTGAGCGGCGCGATGATCATCGTCATGTTGCGGCCGTCCTGCGTGGGTCGGGACTCGACGACACCGAAATCGGCGATCTCCTCCGCGAACTTGTGCAGGAGCCGGACACCCTGTTCCGGACGCGACTGCTCGCGGCCACGGAAGAGGATCATGGCCTTCACCTTGTCGCCACCGAGGAGGAAGCCCTCGGCACGCTTGCGCTTGGTCTCGTAGTCGTGCACGTCGATCTTCAGGCGGAACCGGACCTCTTTGAGCTCGGTGTTGACCTGGTTGCGACGGGCTTCCTTGGCCTTCTGAGCGGCCTCGTACTTGAACTTGCCGTAGTCCATGATCTTGGCCACGGGCGGCTTCGCGTCCGGCGCGACCTCGACCAGATCCAGCTCGGCTTCCTGCGCGAGGCGCAGTGCGACGGCGATGGGGACAACGCCGACCTGCTCGCCCTGGGGTCCGACAAGACGGACCTCGGGGACGCGGATTCGGTCGTTGGTACGGGGATCGGGAATGCGGAGCTCCTTCAATCAGTGGTGGCCGTCCGGGGCGTTTGCCTGGACGACGGCACGAGAGGAGATCTGACGCACGGATCGGGACCCGTTCGGCAGCCGCCCGACTCCTGTCCAGCCGAGACCGTCATGTGACTGACTCAGCCGTGCAGGACTGCCGAACGCTGGCGCTCGGCGGAGCGGTGGTGACCCGGTAGCCTGGTGGTTCGTGGCCGCGGGTGGGAGTGACTCCTCTTCGTGATGAAGCCCGCCAGTCCGGATGGATTCGAGAAGCCAACTGGACGCACGGGCAGCATCTGCCGCGACGAGTCTAGCAGAGGAGCACCGTGACCGACACCCCGCCCAACCTCCCCCTCGACGACGGAGCGGACGACGCCGCCCGCGACATCTCCGAGGTCCCCGCCGTCGAGCTCATCAACACCGTGGCGGTGCACCTGCTGAGCGCAGCGGCCGTCAAGGTCGGGCTCGCCGACGACCCGCAGGAGCAGACCGACCTCGACGAGGCCCGCAAGCTCATCACCGCCCTCGCCGGGCTCGTGACCGCGGCCGCCACCGAGATCGGCGACCACCACGCCCGCCCCCTGCGTGACGGACTGCGCTCGGTGCAGCTCGCGTTCCGGGAGGCATCGGCGATCCCGGACGCGCCGGGCGCCGGCCCCGGCGAGAAGTACACCGGACCCGTCAACTAGCGAACGGGTCACGTCCCGAGCAGGGGACGGGACGACGGACGGGAGGCCCGTGGCGGCGCCGCCACGAGCCTCCCGTCCGTCTGTCGGCCCTGATCAGTGCGCCGAGCGCGCGGCCAGGCGCGCCACGGCGGCCACCGGGATGCCGACCCACGTCGGCCGGTTACGTGCCTCGTAGACGACCTCGTAGACCGCCTTGTCGATCTCGAACGCGTCGAGGACCTCGCGGTGCGCGCGGACGTCGACGTCGAGTCCGCGCTCGTACCCGCCGAGGAACGCGTCCCGTGCCTCGTGCGCCCACGCACCGGCATCGACCGGGTCGTCGTCGTGGGCGAGCGCCCCGGCGACGTAGTCGAACGAGCGCAGCATGCCGGCGACGTCACGCAGCGGGACGTCGGGCAGCGACCGCTCGTGGAGCGGGCGGAGGGGCTCGCCCTCGAAGTCCAGGAACACCCAGCCGCGGGGCTCCGGTGCCGAGAGGACCTGGCCGAGGTGCAGGTCCCCGTGGATCCGCTGCAGGTCGGGCCACGGCACCGCAGCGGCTCGGGCGTAGACGGCCCGCACGGCGTCGGCGTGCTCGGCGATCGCGGGGACCTCGGCAGCGGCGGTGTCGAGCCGCTGCAGCATCGTGGCGTGCGCCTGGGCGATCCGGTCGGCGGTCGCGGGCTCCGTCGGCATCACGCCGGCGAGGGTCACGTGCACCTCGGCGAGCGCCGCGCCGAGGCGGTCGGCCCCGACCGCGAACGAGTCGCCCCGCCGTGCGTCGTCGAGTGCCACACGCCACGCGTCGTCGAGCCCCGGCAGGAACTCCTGCGCGAACGCGAGGTGACCGCTCGCGACGCCGTCCGCGCGCCCGGTGTCCGGCCACGCGCCACGGAGGGCACCGAAGACCCGAGGGACCCGTGCCGAACCGGCCGCGGACAGGGCCTGTTGCGTGGTGACGTCCGGGTTGTCGCCGTGGTGCAGGACACGGAACACCTTGACGATCACGGTGCCGTTGTCCTCGGTCTCGCAGATGATCGAGGTGTTCGACTGCTCGCCGCGGAGGACCCGGGCACTCCGGACCGCGCCGATCGGCGTCAGCGACTCCTCGCCGGCGTCGATCCGGGCGAGGAGCCACCTGGCGTACGCGGGGTCGTGGGGGCCGTCGTAGTCGACGGTCGCCGGGGTCGACGAGTCCGGATCCGGGTCGATGCGGGCGGCGTCGAGCCCGTCGACGGCAGCCGCGTGTTCGGTGACGGGGACCTGGTAGAGCACCGGGCCGGTCGGGGCGTCGTCGATGACGAAGCGGGTGCGGACCCGCGCCTCGTCGGTGGTCTCGTCGATCTCCGCGATCGTGCGGAGGTCCGGGACACCACCCTTCGCCGCGTACCAGCGTTGCCGGGCCATCCACTGCGCGACGTCGGTCATGCGTCAGGAGGCTACGCGTCGGGAGGGCCGGCGGACTCAGGTCCTCCACAACGCGCGCTCGACGACCCGTTCTCCACAACCTGCAGCACGCGCCGCCTCGGGCATCGGCCGCGCACGACACTGATCCGCATGCAGACCACACACGCACCGGCCGACACCACCACGGGGACGCTCGACGACCCCCGGCACACCTGGCGCATCCCGGACGACCGACCACTCCCGGCGCTCGAGCACTGCGCGGACGACGTCCGCTCTCGGCCGACGGTGACCCAGCGGGAGACGCTGTGGGACACCCCGGACCGGGTGCTCGCCTTCGACGGGATCGAACTGCTGCGCGCCGACTCGGGGACGTGGACCGTCGACCACGGCGACGGGCCGGAGGACCCCGACTCCGAGGAGCACGGCGGCGTGCCTCCCGGCTCGGCGGGCCCCGAGGCGCCGACGGACGACCCGGTCGCGGTGCTCCTCGGTGGCGCGCAGCTCCTCCCGGTCCGGGTGCGGGTGACGACGACCACCCTCGTCGTGCTGCACGACGCGGACGGCCGCGCCCGGGCCGAGGTCGCCGACGTGCGCATCGACGAGGGCGACACGGACACGACGCTGCTCCGGAGCGCACGGTGGTGGGCGCTCTCGGACGACGGTGAGGCGGGACCCGTCGGGCGGCGCGCGCAGGCCGCCCTGACAGAGGCCACCGGCGACGACGGACACGGCCCGGACGAACCGGTCCCGACGCTCGCCCCGGTGCGACGCCCGGCCGCCGGGGCGTTCTGGGAGGATGAGCGGGTGCCGCACTACCTCGAGGACCTCACCGCCGGGCAGACCTTCACGACCCCGGGTCGCACCATCACCGAGGCGGACGTCGTGTCGTTCGCCTCGTGGACGAACGACAACAACCAGGTGCACACCGACGTGGAGTTCGCGTCCCACACCCGGTACGGACAGCGGATCGTGCACGGGATGCTCGGTGCCTCGCTCTGCCTCGGCCTGATCGCCCGCACCGGGGTGTTCGAAGGGTCGGCGGTGGCACTGCTCGGGATCGACCAGTGGCGGTTCACGGCGCCGGTGTTCATCGGGGACACCCTCACCTGCACGGTGGAGATCCTCTCGACGCGGCTGACGAGCTCCGGGAAGACCGGCATCGTCGAGCGGACGGTCACGCTCCGGAACCAGCACGGCGACGTCGTGCAGCAGGGCCGGATGGACGTCATGGTCCTGACCCGCGACGCGGCGATCGGCTGAGGGCGGCCCACACCCGCGCGGCAACCCGGACCGGTGTTGCCAGCCCCCTTTACAACGATGTACGTCCGCGCCAGCATGGACGCATGAGCACGCTCGACGGCACCGTCGCCGCATCCACCAGCGCCCCTGCAACCGACCTCCCGCTCGCCAGTCGGCAGGACGGCTCGTACCCCCGCCCGCAGATGCTCCGTGAGCACTGGGCCGACCTCGACGGGACGTGGTCGTTCCGGAACGACGGCGACGACACCGCGTGGCGGTCGGGCTTCCCCGACGCGCGTGACATCGTCGTGCCGTTCCCGCCCGAGTCGGTCGCGTCGGGCATCGACGAGCCGGGCTTCCACCCCGTGGTCTGGTACTCCCGGACCATCACCCGCGCCGACCTCGACGCCGCCGGGCTCGGCGCCGCCACCCCGCGGCTCGTGCTGCACTTCGGCGCGGCCGACTACCGCGCGAGCGTGTGGATCGACGGCACCTTCGTCGGATCCCACGAGGGCGGTCACACCCCCTTCCAGTTCGACGTCACCGACGTGCTGGCCGAGGACACCAACGCGGTGCACACCCTCGTGGTCCGCGCCGAGGACGACCCGCACGACCTCACCCAGCCCCGCGGCAAGCAGGACTGGCACGAGGACCCACACGCCATCTGGTACCGCCGCACCACCGGGATCTGGCAGACCGTCTGGCTCGAAGCCGTGCCGACCGCGTCGATCGAGTACCTCCGCTGGACGAACGTCGACCACGCCACCGTGCGCCTGACCGTCCGGGTCGCGGGACACCGGACCGGCGGCGAGCGCCTCCGCGTCGAGGCACGCTGGGACGAGCGCGACGAACACCTCGCGACGATCGAGGCCACCCTCGGCGACACCGCGGACGAGTTCGACGTCGTGGTCCCGATCGCGCGGCAGGCGAACGGGCAGGCCGAGGACGAACTGCACTGGACGCCGGAGGCCCCGCGGCTCGTGGACGCCTCCGTCGCGCTCCTCGACCGCACCGGCGAGCCGATCGACACCGTCGCGAGCTACTTCGGCGTCCGCACGGTCGGCGTCGACGGCGGCGCGTTCCAGCTGAACGGTCGCAGCTACGACGTCCGCAGCGTCCTCAACCAGGGGTACTGGCCGGACTCGCACATCGCCGCCCCGTCGCGCGCAGCACTCCGGCGTGAGGTCGAGCTCATCAAGGAGCTCGGCTTCAACGCGGCCCGCAACCACCAGAAGATCGAGGACCCCCGGTTCCTGTACTGGGCGGACCGCCTCGGGCTCCTGGTCTGGGGCGAAGCCCCCGGCGCCTACGCGTTCTCGCCCCGCGCCGTCCAGCGGCTGATGCGGGAGTGGATGGACGCCGTCGAACGCGACGCGTCGCACCCGTCGATCGTGACCTGGGTGCCGGCGAACGAGAGCTGGGGCGTCCAGCACATCAGCACGGACCCGGCGCAGCAGGCCTACGCCCGTGCACTCGCCGACGTCACCCGTGCGCTCGACCCGACGCGTCCGGTGATCTCGAACGACGGCTGGGAGCACACGAACTCGGACATCATCACGATCCACGACTACGAGGGCGTCGGCGAACGACTCGCACGCACCTACGCGGACGAGACCGCCCGGACCGAGCTCTTCCACGGCATGGGCCCGTCCGACCGGTGGGTGCTCGTCGGGGGCGCCGAAGACCTCGGGCAGCCGGTGATGCTGACCGAGTTCGGTGGCGTCGACTACCAGCCGGGCGGGGCGCGTGAGGACGGTTGGGGCTACACCTCGGCCGCCGACGGGGACGACTACGTCGCCCGCATCACGGCGCTGTACGACGCGATCCGGGCCAGCTCGTTCCTCGCCGGCTCGTGCTACACCCAGCTCACCGACACGATGCAGGAGACGAACGGCCTGCTGAACGCTGACCGCACGCCGAAGGTGCCGATCGAGCAGATCCGACGCGCGATCACGGGGCACTAGCCAGCGGTCCGCCCCGGTCCGGACGTCCGGACCGGGGCCCTGGTCTGGGAGGATCGGGCGGGTGACGAGCGTGGCGGAGACGAGCCGAGCCTCCCGGTCGGGGTTCCGTGCCCTGCTGGACGGACCGCGGAGCAGCTGGACCGCGCCGCTGGTGATCTGGGCCGGTTCGCGGGTGGTGAGCACGGCGCTGCTCCTGGGCATGTTCCTGCTCGCCACCGCGAACGGGTGGGAGTTCGCGTCGTACCGGCGCGACCCGTCGTTCGCCACGTTCTCCGGCTCGTGGGACGCCTCGTTCTACCGGACCATCGCGGAGCACGGGTACCCGTCGACGCTGCCCACCGACGGCGACGGGCACGTGCTGCCGAACCCGTGGGCCTTCCTGCCGGTGTTCCCCGCGCTCGTCCGGGCCGTGATGGCCGTGACGGGTGGGTCGTTCTGGGTCGTCGGTGTCGTCGTCGCGACGCTCGCCGGGGCCGGCGCCTGCGTGCTGTTGTACCGCCTGGTGCTCGCTGTCGGGTGTTCGCACCGTGCACGGTGGGCGACGGCGCTGTTCGCGTTCGGGCCGACGGCGTTCCTGCTGCAGGTGGCCTACGCCGAGTCGACGCTGCTGCTCCTGCTGTTCGGCGGCATGCTCGCGCTCGTCCGGCGGCGGTACTGGCTGGTCGGGCTGCTCGGCGTGGTCGCCGCGTTCACGAAGCCCGGGGTGCTGGCACTGGCCGTCGCGCTCGCGGTGCACCTGGTCGTGCGGTGGACCCGGGAACGCCGCGCGCTCCCGGTGCGGGACGTGATCACGATCGTCGTCGCGGGGTGCGTCGTCGCGGCCGCGGGGCTGGCGTGGCCCGTGATCGCCTCGGCGGTGACGGGGACGCCGAACGCGTACCTCGACACCGAGCTGTCGTGGTGGGTGGGGTTCGTCGGGCGGCAGCACTTCGCGCCCCTGACACCGTGGTTCGTGATGGCGGGGCGGTGGCTCGGGCCGGTCGGGATCGTGCTCGTGGTCGCGGTGCTCGCGGGGGCGGTGTGGTTCTGGACCCGGAAGGACGTGCGCGCGCTCGGGCCGGAGGTGCTCGGGTTCACGGCGTCGTACGGGCTGTACCTCGTCGCGGTGTTCCTGCCGCAGCAGAGCCTGCCGCGGCTGCTCATGCCGATGGCGCCGCTGCTCGGGTCGGACGTGTTCGTGCGGACGCGGCGACGAGCGGTGACGTGGCTGCTCGTCGGGGTGTGCCTGCAGCCGGTCGCGATCGTGCTGCTCTGGTTCCTCGGGTACCCCTGAGGCGCAAGCAGCGGCCGCCGTGTCGCTCGGCGGTGGTGCCGTTCGCTTCCGCACAACCCAAACCGCCCCGAACCACGGGATCCCGTGGTGCGAAGCGGTTTCGATTGCGCGCGTCGGCGCCGACCCGCGCGGCTACGCGTCGAAGGTGTGGAACCAGGCCTTGCCGCCGGGGTGCTGCACCGTGATCATCTCGTCGAGGTCGCGGTACGGGCCGTCCTGGTTGTGGCTCGCCGACTTGATGCGGATCGTGCCGTCGGACTCCGTGAAGACCTCGGACACGATCGTGGTGTGGTCCGGGGAGTCGTTGTCGTTCCAGTCGAAGAACACGATGTCGCCGACCTGCACCTTGTCGCGCTCGTCACTCGAGCGGCGGGTGAGCCCGAACGTCGCCGCGTTGGCCGAGAGCCACGGGTCCATCGACGGGCAGTACGTCCAGGTGGCGGAGTGCGCTGCTCCCGCGGAGCGGCTGTACCAGTCGTCGCGCTGCTCCCAGCCCCGGGCGATGAGCGTCTGGCTGACGTAGTTCGCGCAGTCGCCGCCGATCGGGTTCATCGTGCCGTACTCGGCGAGGTTGTAGTCCTTCCAGTACCGCATCGCGTAGGCGAGCTGCCGGTCCACGTCGGTGAGCGCCGCGTACGACAACGACGTCGTCGCGAGCGCGCTCGAGGCGGACGGCACCGGCGCCGCGCTGGCCGTCGGCGTGCCGGTCGCGGAGTCCTGTGTCGCACCGCTCTGCCCGTCGTTCGCCGCGCTGCCGTTGCCGTCGGAGCTCTGGTTCGCGGACGCGACGGGCGTCAGTTCGGCGTCGAACAGCGCGACGTCGGCGGATCCCGCCGTGTACATCGCCTGGTGCGGCGCGGTGAAGGTCACCTTCGTCGCGGTGGCCTTGACGTCCCGCGCGGCGATCCCGCCGACGGTGACCCCGCGGACGGCAGCGAGACCGGTCCCGGCAACGGTGACGGTCACCCCGCCGGCGAGCGGGACCTGGGCCGGCGTCAGTCCGGTGGCCTTCGGCTTCGCGGAGGGCGTCGACCCGGTGGACCGCGACGCACCGCCCTTCCCGCCGTCCGCACCGCCGTCCGCTCCGTTGTCGGAGGAACACGCGGCGACGGCGAGGCCGACCCCGGCGATCCCGGCGAGGGACAGGAGTGAGCGGCGCGTGAAGGAGGCAGTCATGGCGTCACCAGGGTACGTGACGGCCCCCGACACACGAGGGGACGCGCGGCGCGTCAGACGCCGGTGACGTTCACCAGCCAGCTCACGCCGAACCGGTCCGTCACCATCCCGAACTCGTCGCCCCACGGCGCCTTCGTCAACGGTTCGAGCACGGTGCCGCCCTCGGAGAGCCCGGCGAAGAAGCGGCGCATGTCCTCGGCGTCGTCACCGGACAGGGACACCGAGATGCTGCTGCCGCCGCTGCTGTACTGCATGCTGTTCGGGGTGTCGGCGCCCATGATCAGGTAGCCGTTCGGCGTCTCGAGCTGGCCGTGCATGATCTTGTCCGCCTCGGCCGGGTCCTCGGATGCGTGCATCTCGCCGAACGTGCTCAGGGTGAGCTCGCCGCCGAACACCGACTGGTAGAACTCCATCGCCTGCCGGGCGTCGTCGCGGAAGCCGAGGTACGGGTTCAGTCGCGAGGTCATGTCGGTCTCCTTCGTCCGGCCCGGGCGCGTGTTCCCGGCGCTCGCCGTCATCGTGGCACCGCTCCGGACACCGCGCAACGATCGTTCCGGAGCGGCACCATCGCGTGCTGCCGCACCGCATTCCGGACAGGAGGCTCGTGGGGGGCCCGCCACGAGCCTCCCGTCCGTCACGGAACGGTCTCGAGCCGATCTCGATTCCGCAACCACGGCTCGCCACCACCTGCCGGTCCGAGAGGATCGGCGCATGGGGAACCTCCGATCCGCCCGCCCGTCCACCATCGCTGCCGCGCTGCTCGCGTGCGCCGCGTTCGCGCTCACCGGCTGCTCGTCCACGGGGGACGCCGGCGCGACCCCCGCTCCGGCCCGGACCGCGACGCCGACAACCGCGGCGAGCACGACCGATTCGGACGACCCGGTGATGGACGACGTCGACACCAGTGCTGCGGCGGTCTGCGGGCGGCTCAGCATGCTCACCACGATCTCCCTGAACGCGAGCACCGGGCACAGCCGCGGGGAGCTCTCGGACGCGCAGTACGAGGCGCTCCTGGCGTCGGTGCGCTTCGGGTACGAGCGGCTGGTGAGCACCGACCCGACGATGACGACCGCGGTCGACTACACGCAGCGCTACCTCGAGGACCACCCGGCGCCTGCGACCGGACCGGCGATCGACGAGACCACCGCCGACTGGGACCTGGTCGGTCGGACGCTGGTCACCGCGTGCCGTGACGCCGGGTCGTCGATCGTGGCGGACGCGCAGTACGGCGGCTGACGCTCGTGCCCGTCCGGCGGCCGGCCCGGCGCGCGAACGCAACAGGCCCGAACGCAACAGGCCCGAAGACAACAAGCACGAAGACAACAAGCACGAACGCAACAGGCCCGGACCATGCGGTCCGGGCCTGTTGCACTTGGTGGAGCTAAGGGGATTCGAACCCCTGACCTTCTCATTGCGAACGAGACGCGCTACCAACTGCGCCATAGCCCCAAGTGCTCGACAACACTAGCACCCGGCCGCCGCGGACCGAAATCGCGCGGCACCCGCCGGGCGTGCCGCGATCAGACCGCGCGGCGGCGACGCATGATCGCGTCGAGGTCGGCCTGCTGGTAGTCGTCGTCGCCGATGACGCCCATCCCGGCCCACTTGCTCGGCGGAGCGGATGCTTCTGCGACCGGCGCCGACTCGGCGACCGGCGCACCGGCAGCACGGGCGGCGGGCGCAGTCGCAGACGCAGTCGCAGGCGCGGCGGGCGCAGCCCGGAGTCCGAGCCGCTCCGCGAGCCGGCCCTGGTCGTGCGCGGACAGTGCCGCGACGGCCTCCTCGACGTCCGGACGCATCCGGGACACCGTCGCGAGCGTCGGGTCCGACTCCCCCGCACGGATCGCTGCGGCCTCGGCGTCGGCCTCCGCCTTGGCAGCGGCCACGCGTTCCTTGAGTCGCGCGGCGAGCTCCGCGGAGGACTCCGGGGACGCGGCAGGAGCGGCGGGCCGCTCGACGTACAGCGGCTTCGGCACGCGGGCGGGCGTCCAGGTGCGGTCCGCCTCGGGCTCGGCAGGGCGGTCGGTGGTCAGCGGCGGGGCGGGATCGGTCCAGGCGGTCGTCGGCCTGGAGGCTCGGCGGACCTCCGGCGCGGACGCCGCGGCACGTGTCTTCCGCGCCTGGGCGACCTGGTGCAGCTGGGCGAGGACGGCTGCGGACCCTCCGGCGGCGACGAGCCCCGCGACGGCGACGAGCCAGGCGGCGGGCGCGACGACGAGCACCACGAGCGCGACGACGAGCCCGGCGACGCCGAGCAGGGTCGCACCGAGCCGCGAACGACGCATGCGCATCGCGGTCAGTGCGGGGACCGCTCCGGCCCGTTCGAGCGCCGGAGCCTGCTCCGCGAGTCGACGGGTGATCTCCCGCTGCCGTGCGGCCTCGTGCGCCCGGACGATGGCGGAGCGCTTGGCCTCTTCGGACTTCGCGACCTTCTGCGCCTCGGCGAGGGACTTCGCGTTCATCTCGATGCGGACCTCGTCCGGCAGTTCAGCGGTCTGCGCGAGGATCCGGAGGGTCTGCTGCAACCGGATCGCGTTCCGTTCGGTGGCGAGGTACTGCCGCCGGGCAGCCCACGCGGGCATCAGGTACACGAGCCAGAGCACCGCGGCGACGAGCAGCACGATGCCGCCGCCCCACGACCCGATACCTGCCATGGGGAGAGGCTAGGGGCGGGGGTTCCCCGCGCTCGTGATTGCCGGGCGTGTGTTGCGCTATCGGCGCAGGCGCTCCCGGCGGGGGCGCTATCGGCGGGGGCCGGTGACGATCGGCAGCGCGGCCTCGTCACGCGCGGCGAGCGGCACGCTCCCGACGCCGGGCGGCACCTGACCGGAGACCCACCGTTCGAGGACGCCCTCGCGCACCTCTTCGGCGACGAGCGCGAAACAGAAGTGGTCGCGCCAGTCCCCGTTGATGTGGATGTACCGGCGACGGAGCCCCTCGTACCGGAACCCGAGCTTCTCGACGACGCGGAGCGACGGAGCGTTCTCGGGCCGGATGCAGACCTCGATGCGGTGGATGCCGACCGCGCGGAAGCAGTGGTCGGTCGCGAGGGCGACGGCGATCGGCGTGACGTTGTGGCCGGCGGCGCCCTCGACCACCCAGTAGCCGATCGAGGCGCTGGCGAGTGACCCGTAGGTGACGCCGGAGACGTTCAGCTGCCCGACGAAGCGGCCGTCGAGCTCCATCGCGAACGGGAGCCCGAGTCCCGCGCGGGCGTTGGCCTGGAGCGCGCGGATGCTGCCACGGACGTCGGTCGAGACGTGACCCGACGGGTTCGTGGCCTCCCAGGTGCGGAGCCAGGAGCGGTTCATCGCGAGCGCGGCGTCGAGGTCGCGCGTGTCGCGGAGCCGGAGGGGGCGGATCGTGACCCGTCCGTGGGACAGGGTCGGGATGGTCGTCATCGGGCGGTTCCTCCGGTGCTCCGGGGGTTCCCGGAGCGGGTGTCCCACCCGGGGCCAGTGCTACCGGCCCCGGGTGGGATGGGTCGACTCATTCGCCCGCGTTGAACTCCTTGAGCCACGACTTGAGGTCGGGGCCGAGGTCTTCGCGGTCCGAGGCGAGCTGCACGATCGCCTTGATGTAGTCGAGTTTGTCACCGGTGTCGTACCGGCGTCCACGGAACACGACGCCGTACACGCCGCCGGTCCACTCCTCGGCGCTCGCCATCTTCATGAGCGCGTCGGTGAGCTGGATCTCGCCGCCCTTGCCCGGCTCCTGCTTCTCGAGGACGTCGAAGACCTCGGGGCGGATGACGTAGCGGCCGATGATGGCCAGGTTCGAGGGCGCTTCGCCCTGCGCCGGCTTCTCGACGAGGCCGGTGATCTTCACGACGTCGTCGGTGTCGGTCGGCTCGACCGTGGCGATGCCGTAGAGGTGGGTCTGCGATTCCGGGACCTCGAGCAGTGCGACGACGGTCGCGTTCTTCTCGCCCTGGACTTCGATCATGCGCTTGAGGAGCGGGTCGCGGGCGTCGATGATGTCGTCGCCGAGGAGGACGGCGAACGGCTCACGACCGACGTGCATCTTCGCGCGGAGCACGGCGTGGCCGAGTCCGAGCGGGTCGCCCTGACGGACGTAGTGCATGTCGGCGAGGTCGGTCGACTGGTTGACCTTCTGGAGCTTCTCGTGGTCGCCCTTCTTCTTGAGGGTCTCCTCGAGCTCCGACACGTGGTCGAAGTGGTTCTCGAGCGCGTTCTTGTTGCGCCCGGTGATCATCAGCACATCGGTGAGTCCCGCGTCGACGGCCTCTTCCACCACGTACTGGATGGCCGGCTTGTCGACGACGGGGAGCATCTCCTTCGGCATCGCCTTGGTCGCGGGGAGGAAGCGGGTGCCCAGCCCTGCCGCTGGGATCACCGCCTTGGAAATCTGGAAGCCCATGCCCACGACCGTATCCGATGCCCCCTCCTGGGTCATGTCAACGGAACGGAGGACAAGGGCTTTGCGGACAGGAGCGCGGCTTCCCGCAGGATCGCGATCGTTAGACTCCCTCGCATGATCCCCGATCTCGGCAACGAGAAGCGCGCGCTGCGAGCCGAGCTCCGGCAGCGGCGACGCACCAGGACCACCACCGAGCGCGAGACCGACACCGAGTCGCTCACCGCCACCCTGCGGCGCTTCGCGGAGGAGCGGCAGCTCGAGTCCGTCGCGCTGTACCTGTCCGCCTCCGACGAACCGAACGTCCGCCCGTTCCTGAACTGGGCGTACGAGCACGGACTCCGCGTCCTGCTCCCGATCACCCGGGAGGACGGGCTGCTCGACTGGGCCGTCGGCGACGGGTCCTCGGAGACCGAGGGGCTGTTCGGCATGCCCGAGGTCGTCGGCGAGGTCCTGTCCCCGCTCGCGATCAACGACGTCGACGCGATCCTCACCCCGGCGGCGGCGGTCGGGCGCGACGGCGTCCGGATGGGCTGGGGCCGCGGCTACTACGACAAGACCCTCGGGTCCATGGCGAACCGCCCGCCCGTCTATGCTGTGATCTTCGACGCGGAGTACCTCGAGGAGGTTCCGCGCGAACCCCACGACGAACCCGTCGACGGCATCATCACGCCGTCACGCATCATCACGTTCCGGAGCTGACGTGCCCACCTACTCGTACCGCTGCACCGAGTGCGACACCGCGTTCGACATCAAGCAGTCGTTCTCCGACGCCACGCTCACCGAGTGCCCGACGTGCGGCGGTGTGCTGCGCAAGGTGTTCTCGCCGGTCGGCGTCACGTTCAACGGCGGTGGGTTCTACCGGACCGACTCCCGTCCGGCGCCGAAGTCGGAGGGCTCGAGCACGCCGGCGAAGTCCGAGCCGAAGAAGGCCGAGTCCAAGCCGGCCGCGCCCGCGAAGCCTGCCGCGTCCTGACCAGCGTTCTCACTCCTCGATAGGTTGAGGTGTCGCCACCCGGCGGCCGTCCCCGACCCGGAAGGAGTCCCGTGAAGGGCTTCAAGGAGTTCCTGCTCCGCGGAAACGTCATCGACCTGGCCGTCGCAGTCGTCATCGGTGCCGCGTTCACCGCGATCGTGACCACGATCGTGAACGCGCTCATCAACCCCCTGATCGGCGCGGTGTTCAACGCGTCGAGCCTCGACGAGGCGCTCGTCTGGAAGATCCCGACCGTGTCCGGCGGACACGCGTCGATCCTCTTCGGTGCGATCATCGGCGCCGCGCTGAACTTCGTCATCGTCGCAGCGGTCGTGTACTTCGCCCTCGTGCTCCCGGTGAACCACCTCAAGAAGGTCGCGTTCGAGCGGGTCAAGAACGACGACGAGCAGACGCCGCAGGACGTCCCGCCGACCGATGTCGAGGTGCTGCTCGAGATCCGCGACCTGCTCCGGTCGCAGAACGGCGTGCCCACGAGCACCGGCAGTGGCGCCCACGTCGCCCCGTCGAACGCGCCGGAGGGTCCCGGCATCAGCGGCACGACGAAGCTCTAGCGAGCGGTCGGACGCTCGGCGCGGATCGGCGCCGCACAACCGAAACCCGTTCGCACCACGGAAGTCCATGGTGCGAACGGGTTTCCGTTGTGCGCGGCCGAAACGCGCCAGCGGCGGCAGCGACGGCCGCGGCGGGCGTGGGCCGCGGGCCGCGGGCCGGGGGCCGCGGGCTACGCCACGCGGGCGCGCTCGCGGCGGCGCTTCGCGCGCAGGGCGACGAAGTACTGCGCGCCGGCGAGCAGGTGCCCGGCGGTGCCGAGCCACACGAAGACGAGCGCCGTGATGCGGATCCAGGAGTGGTCCGACGCCCACGAGGTCGCCGAGAAGAGCAGCACCGGCAACCCGACGAAGAGCAGGGCCGAGCGGATCTTGCCCGTCCAGGACACGTCGAGGTCCGGGTCGCCGCCGAACCACACGCTCGACAGCAGCGCGAGCACGGCGTCGACGACCACGATGATCACGACGACGATCCACGGCAGCAGGCCGACGAGCACGAGCGACAGCACGATCGCGATGATGGCGAGGCGGTCGGCGACGGGGTCGAGCGCCTTGCCGAGCTTGGACGTCTGGTCGAACTTCCGCGCGATGAAGCCGTCCGCCCAGTCCGAGACGCCGAGCACCACGAGCGAGAACAGCGCCCAGCCGGGGTGGCTCGTCACGACCAGGATCACGAACACCGGGATGAGCAGGAACCGGAACAGCGTGATGAGGTTCGGCCAGGTCTGCCAGTCGGGACGCTGGCGCACTGCGGAGTCGGTCATCACGTGCTTTCTTCGGGGTCGGACCTCCAGGGTACCCATCACCAGTGGGGAGGTCGGTCCCCCAGCAGTCGGGCGTCGTTCTCCCCGCGGCCGTGCCGAGGCGGTTCCGGGGCCGGAGCGGGGTCCGATCCCGGCACCGGCTGGGTGGTGACGCGTCTGCGGACCCGTCCCGAGCCTCCGGTCCGGCCCTGGTCCGGTTCACTCCGGACGGGAGGCTCCGGTGCGGCCGCGTCGTCGACCCGCGTCCACGTGCCCAGCAGCTGGTCCGTGCCGGGCGTCACCGGACCGGCGGGCCGGGAGGCCCTCCGACTCATCGGCGCGCAGGACCCGACGTGGGCACGCGGGGATCGAGATCCTGCGTGCTCATCGGCGTGCAGGAACCGGAGGGATGGAAATCTCCTGCGTGGCCCCACGGTCGACGCCGAGGACCGACGCGACCGTGTTCGCGACCCGGTCCGGGTCGGAGAACAGCTGGAAGGCGTGCACGCGCACGTAGTGCCAGCCGAGTCGGCGGAGCACCTCGGGCCGGAGCCGCAGCGACTCGCGGAGGGATCCCTGCACGAGCGACGCGTCGGTCTCGATCGTGACGCAGACCCCGCCGTGCGCGGCCACCAGGCCGAGCTTGCCGCGGTGGCCGAGCGCGACCGGGATGCCGCGCATCTCGAGTCGGCGTGCCAGGTCGACGAGCAGCGGGTCGGAGTCGTCCGGCACGTACTCGGCGGTGGTGCGGGCACGGACCTCGGCGAGGATCTCGGCGAGGGCGACGGTGCCGTGGCCCATCCGCTCCGCCTCGATGTCGGACGGCTGGAAGCACGTGACGATCACCATGGAGCGGCGTGCGCGGGTCATCGCGACGGCGAGCAGACGCTCCCCGCCGGGCTTGCCGAGCGGGCCGAAGTCGCGGAGGACACGGCCGTGCGGGGTCCGGCCGTAGCCGATCGAGAACACGACGCGGTCACGGCTCTGCGCGACCGACTGCTCGAGCGTCGCGACGATGAACGGTTCGGCACGGTCGCCGATCACGAACTCGGTGAGGTCCTTGTGCCCGGCAGCAGCGGTGAGCACGGCCTGCTCGACGCGCACGGCGTGCTTCGCGGAGGCGGTGATGACCATGAGCGACTCGGTCGGACGGGTGCGGGCGTGGTCGATGACGAGCCGGACCACGCGGTCCACCTCGGCGTCGACGCTCTCCACCGCGCCGGACTCGGGGTCCGGGACGGCCTTGCCGTCGCTGACGTAGTCGAGCGCGATCGAGCCGTGCCCGAGGAACGAACCGGCCCACGGCAGCGACTCGATCCGGCCGCCGTAGAAGCGGCGGTTCACGAGCTCGGCGAGGTCTTCGCCGCCGGCGCGGTAGGACCGGGTCAGGGACAGGGTCGGCAGGAGCGTCGAGAGCTTCGCGAGCGCGGAGTCCGCGTGCAGGGCGTCGAGCGTCTCCTCGTCCACCTGCAGCGCACGGTGCGCGGGGTCGACGGCGATCCGGAACGGCGACGGGGTCTGCGTCACCGGGTCACCGAAGACGACGGTCTGGCGGGCGCGACGGACGGCGTCGACGGTCTCGGCGATGGTCACGGCACCGGCGTCGACGAGGATCACCGTGTCGAACGGCATCGTGTCGGCGATCTGCGGGACCTCGTACGGGGACGCGAGCCACACCGGCGCGATCGACCGGGACAGGTGCGGGGCGGAGTCCTGGAGCAGGCGCGAGGTGATCGCGCCGTCCTTGAGCTGCGACTTCAGCGCCGCGGCTTCTTCCGGCCAGTCGACGAGGCCGACCTTCCAGTTCTCGGCGAGCTGCCACGCGAGGCCCTGCGAGACACCGGCGGCGTGCGCGTCGTCGACGAGGCGGAAGTCGGCCTCGACCCGGTCGAGCATGTCGGTGTTCGCGCCGAGCAGCGCACGGTCGGACTCGAGCATCGTCTCGAGGGCGGACTGCCACCACGCGAGCTCGAGCTCCGCGGGGACCTGCGTGTCCGGGACGTGCCGGTTCGCGAGGTCGGTGATGAGCGGCTGGAGCTGCAGGTCGCGGAGGGTCTGCATGAGCTCGGTGCGCTCCTGCAGGTTGTGCAGGACGTCGGACTCCTCGGCCAGGGTGCCGATGTACGGCAGGAGCTGGTCGACGGGCATGTTCGCGAGCTGTTCGTCGCGGCTGGTGCGACCGAGCGGCTCGTCGAGGCGGGCCAGGTCCTCCACGACGTTCGAGAACAGCACCTGGACGTCCGCGATGCCCGTGGGGACCTCGGGGTTGACGCCCGCGGCGACGTAGCGCTGCCAGAGCACGCGCTGCTGCTGCACGCGGGTCAGTGCCTCGTGCAGGTCGGAGACGTGCACACCGGGGCGGACGTACTCCCGCGCGAGCTTCTTCAGCCGGCGTCGGTTCGTGGACGACATCGGGGCGCCCTCGCCGCGCGGGGCGGTCGCCGCCACGAGCTCGGACACCGAACGGTCGAAGACCACCGGCAGGAAGCGGTCGAGCGTGTCCCGGATCTCGGTGAGCAGGCGGAGGTAGATGCCGAGCTCGTTGATCGTCGTGAACTGCCGCATCCGGGTCGTCGCGATGAGTTCGTGCGCGCGCTGGAGCAGCGTCGGCAGGGACCCGCCGTGCAGGTCCTTGGCGATCTTGTGGGCGCGCTGCGCACCGTCGCTCGAGGAGAACTTCGCGCCGTACCAGGGCGAGTCGTCCGGGCCGTAGCGGAACTCGCCGAGGTTCGCCGCGCTGACCATCGTCTCGGCGACGCGGGAGCGGCCGGTGACCATGGCGCTGACGGACTGCTTCGACAGCCGCGCGGTCGTCGACGGGGGCACGGGCAGCAGCGACAGGCGGGAGAGCTCGACCAGGCAGTCGAGGACGCTCACGCCGAAGTCGGGGTCGGTCCGGGAGAGGCCGCCGCGGTAGTCGGTGAGGACCTTGCGGAGCCGGACGAGGGCGTCGTCGACCTCACGCAGGGACGGGCGGGTCGCCTTCTCGTTGCGGGCGATGGCCCGGACCACGTCACGGCGGAGGGTCGCGGGCGTCACGGCGACACCCGGCAGGTGCACCTCGCCGAAGCGGGCCGCGATGCCGCGGAGGGTCGCACGACGCGGGCTGACCACGAGGACGCGCTTGTTCGCGGCGACGAGGCCACCGAGTGCGTTCACGATCGTCTGCGTGCCGCCGGTGCCCGGCAGGGTCTTCACGACGATGGAGTTGCCGGCCGTGATCTGCGCGATCACGTTCTCCTGCTCGTCGTCGGCGTCGAGCAGCAGGGTGTCGGTGTCCGGGCTGCGCTCGTCCGACGGGGTCTGCTCGACCGGGTGGTAGGACTGCTCGACCTGCCACTTGGCGCTGGGGTTGCCGGCGAGGGCGTCGAGCACGGGGTGCGAGAGGTCCTTCGTGTCCTCGACCAGGCCGGTCGCGACCTCCGCGAAGGTCGAGACGACGAGCCGGGCGTGCACCGAGAAACCGGGGATGTGCGCCGTCAGACCACGCAGCCGGTCGATCACCGGGTTCGGGGTGAACGAGCCGTCCTGCTGCGCCAGCGCGACGAACGCCTGGGAGTCGAGCGTCACGCCGAACTGCTCGCGGAGCGCGTCGGCGAGTGCCGGGTTCAGCACGGGTTCGCCGAGGAGCCGGACCTCGAAGTCGCGGCCGTGGCGGCGGATCGCCAGCGGGCGGAGCAGCACCGGGCCGCGGAACTGCTCGTCGCCGCGCTGCCAGTCGGCCATGCCGATGCCGAGGTTCACGGCGTCGATGCCGCGCACGGTGGCGAGCTCGGTGCCCTTCGCCTCGACGTGGTTCGCCGCGATGCGGGCGGCGCGGAGTGCCACCTCGTCGCGGATCAGGCTCGAGAGCAGCGTGGTCTTGCCGGTGATGAACTGTGCGAGACCACCGGGGTGGGTCGTGGAGAGCTCGATGCGGGCGCGAGGGTGGTCCGCGAAGTGCACGAGCGGGCTGGAACCGCCGACGCCCGCCAGCTGTGCGCGCCAGGCGTCCCAGACGGGTTCCGCCGCGTTCGTCGCGGTGAGCCGCGGGTCGCCGAGGCTGATCGCGTGCGGGCTCGTCACCTGGAGCTCGGGGCGGAGCGAGCGGTCCAGCTCGTCGCCGTCGGTGTCGGTCTCGTCTGCACGGACGGCGTCGTCGCGGTCGGTGGCGTCGGGAGTGCTCGTCGTGTCGTCCTGCTCGTCGCGGTGCTGCTGGTCGTCGGGCCGTGCTCCCCCGGCGGCGCGCGCGTCCTCAGCGGGGACGTCGCCGTTCACGTCGTCCTCGCCGTCGGTCACCCTGTCCGCACGCCACACACGCCCACTGTAGGCGGAAGCGCACCAGCACTCTGGCAATGAACCGAGGTTTCGGGAGATCCGGGCGGTCCCGAGGCGGTCCCCCGACCCCGTCTGTGGTACCAACGTGGCATGGCCATCGACGACCGAACCGCTCCCCCCACCGCTGCTCCCTCACGGCGCCGGTCGGTCCCTGCCGAGATCTCCCGCTCGTGGCTCCTCGTCGCCGGCACCGCCTCGGACCGCTTCGAGTCGGCCTCCCGGTCCCGCGCGGACCAGATCATCCTGGACATCGAGGACGCCGTCGACCCAGCCGCGAAGCCCGCCGCCCGGGCCACCGTCGCCGACTGGCTGACCGGCGGCGGCGACGCCTGGGTGCGGATCAACGACGTGACGACCGACTTCTGGGCCGACGACGTCGAGGAGCTCCGCGGGCTGCCCGGCCTGCTCGGCGTGATGCTCGCGAAGACCGAGAGCCCGGCGCAGGTCACCGACACCTGGCACCGGCTCGGCGGCCAGACCCCGGTGATCGCGCTGGTCGAGTCGGCACTCGGCATCGAGGAGGCGACCTCCATCGCCCGCGCGCAGGGTGCGTTCCGCCTGGCCTTCGGCAGCGGCGACTACCGTCGCGACACCGGCACCTCGGCGGACACCCTCGCGATGGCGTACCCGCGGTCCCGGCTCGTCGTCGCCTCCCGCGTCGGGGACCTCCCCGGCCCGATCGACGGCCCCACCGTGGGCTCGTCGCACCCGATCCTCCGCGAGCAGTCCCAGGTCGCCGTGTCCCTCGGGCTCACCGGGAAGCTGTGCCTCGACACCGACCAGCTGCCCGTCATCAACGAGGTGATCTCGCCCACGTCGACCGACGTCGCCTGGGCGCAGGACTTCCTCGACGACTTCGAGGCCCGCGGCCGCGTGATCCGCGACGGCTCCGACCTGCCGCGACTCGGGCGTGCCCAGAAGATCCAACGACTCGCCGAGGCCTTCGGCGTCGAAGCACGTTAGGGGTTCCGCATGACCTGGTCAGCTCCCGAGCCCGGCCCCACGTCCGGCCCGCCGCCCTCGCAGTCGCAGTCGCAGTGGGAACGCGGCGGCTCGACGCTCTTCCCGCCGGGCAGGCTCGCCGACCGGATCTCCACGGTGCTGCTCCTGGCCTTCGGCGCGATCCTGGTGATCGTGGTCGCCATCGTGGCGCTGATCGCGACGATCTCGGCCACCGCGACGTGCGACGCCGCGACCGGGTGCTCCCCCGGCGGCTACATCGGCGGTGCCTCGCTCGCGGTGGGCGGGGCGTTCGTGATCGGCGTGGCGACGGTCGTCCTGGCGATCGGCGCGTGGATCCGTCGGCGCACCTCGTGGTGGATCGCCGCGGTGGGCTTCCTGCTGGCCGTCGCGTGCATCACGTGGGGTGGCGTGGTGTTCGCGGGCGCGGCCGACGGCGACACCTCGTCGTCGAGCAGCAGCACGATCTGACGCGGGCCCGTCGGCGCCGGACGTGACCGGGCGCACGTCCCACGTCGAGGCGTAGCGTCGCGCGCATGGGCAGGGTGAGCCGGACGACGGTGGCCATCGTGGGCGGCGGGCCCGCCGGAGTGGTCCTCGGGCTGCTCCTGGCCCGCGCCGGAATCGCGGTCCGCGTGGTCGAGAAGCACGACGACTTCAACCGGGACTTCCGCGGCGACACGGTGCACGCCTCGACGATCCGGCTCCTCGACGAGCTCGGCCTCGGCGACCGGTTCCGGGCGCTCCCGCAGTCCCGGCTCGACGACTTCTCGCTGCCGATGGCCGACGGTTCCCAGCTGCGGCTCGGCGACTTCTCGCGGCTCCGCCCGCCGTACGACCACGTCGCGATGGTGCCGCAGTGGGACCTGCTCGACATGCTCGTCGGCGCTGCCCGCGAGGAACCGTCCTTCGACATCGTGATGGGCCGTGCCGCGTCCGACCTGATCGTCGAGAACGGCCTGGTCGTGGGCGTGCACCTGCACCCGTACGGCGAACCCGACGGCGAGCACGACGAGCTCCGCGCGGAGCTCGTCGTCGCGTGCGACGGCCGGGACTCGGTGCTCCGGGCCGCGGCCGGACTGCACCCGCGGGAGTTCCCGGTGCCGTTCGACACCTGGTGGTTCCGGCTGCCCAAGGAACCCGGGGACGCCGACACCGCGCTCGTCCCCGCGTTCGACGGGAGCGACGTGCTCCTGAGCTTCCCGCGCGGCGACTACCACCAGGTCGCGTACTTCGCGCCAAAGGGGTCCGACGCTCGACTCCGCGCGCTCGGCGTCGAGGACTTCCGGGCGCGGGTCGCGCGGATCCGGCCGTCGTTCGCGGACCGGGTGTCCGCGATCGGCTCGATGGACGACGTGCACGTGCTCGACGTGCGGATGGACCGGTTGCGGCGCTGGTGGCGGCCGGGGCTGCTGTGCATCGGGGACGCGGCGCACGCGATGTCACCGGCGGGCGGGGTCGGGATCAACCTCGCGGTGCAGGACGCCGTCGCGGCAGCGGCGATCCTCGCGCCGGCGATCGTCGGCGGCGTCCGCGGACGGTCCCTGAACCACGCGCTCGCGGCGGTGGAACGGCGACGGACCCCGCCGGCCGTGATCGTGCAGGGCGCCCAGCGGATGCTGCACCGGGTGGTGTTCGAGCGCGCGTTCGCGGGGCGGCTGCAGGGCGGCCCGCCGATCCTGCCCGCCGTGCTGGCGAAGTACGTGCCACCGGCTCGCGGGCTCTACGCGCGGGGGATCGCGTTCGGCCCGCTGCCGGAGCACGCGCCGGCATGGGCGCGCCCGGCTGCCGACACCGAGACCGAGACCGAGACCGAGCAGACCTGAACGGGGCAGCTCCGCCCGGGCGCATGCTGGGCCCATGAAGCAGCGAACCATCGGCGACACCAACGTCAGCGCGATCGGCCTCGGCGGCATGCCGATGTCCATCGAGGGACGACCCGACGAGCGACGGGCCATCGCGACGATCCACGCGGCGCTCGAGGCCGGGGTGACCCTCGTCGACACCGCGGACGCCTACCACCTCGGAGGCCACGACGAAGTGGGCCACAACGAGGAGCTCATCGGGCGGGCGGTCCGCGAGTACCACGGCGACGCGGACTCGGTCCTCATCGCGACGAAGGGCGGGCACCTCCGCCCGACGGCCGGAGCGTGGACGCAGAACGGCGACCCGGCGTACCTCAAGGAAGCGGCGAAGGCCTCCGCGAAGCGGCTCGGCGTCGAGACCATCGACCTGTACCAGTTCCACCGCCCGGACCCCGCCGTGCCCTACGCGGACTCGATCGGCGCGCTCGCGGAGCTGCTCGACGAGGGCGTGATCCGGATGGCCGGCATCTCGAACGCCGACGTCGACCAGATCCGGCAGGCGAACGAGGTGCTCGACGGTCGGCTCGTCTCGGTGCAGAACCAGTACTCGCCGAAGTTCCGGTCGAGCGAGGTCGAACTCGAGCTCTGCGACGAACTGAGCATCGCCTTCCTGCCGTGGAGCCCCCTCGGCGGCATCGCCGGAGCGTCGGACCTCGGCACCACCTACCAGGACTTCGCCACGGTCGCCCGCGCCCACGGGGTCACCCCGCAGGTCGTCGCGCTGGCGTGGGAGCTGGCGAAGAGCGACGTCGTCGTGCCGATCCCGGGAGCCTCACGGCCGCAGTCGATCCTCGACTCGGTGACCGCGGCGACCGTGAAGCTCCGCCCCGAGGAGATCGACCGACTCGACCGTTCGGAGGCCGCTGCGGCCTAGTCGCAGACCTTGCTCATCGCCTGCGTGGAGGACTGCACGTCGGTGATCGAGTCCTGCAGCTTGGTCGAGTCCACCGACTTCGGGTCCTTCGAGAAGGCCTCGAGCTGTCCGACGAGGTTCGAGAACGACTGCTCGAACCCGGCGGCGGTCTCGTGGACCTCCTTGTTCGTCACCTTGTCGGTGGCGGCCTTGAGCTTGCCGTCGAAGTCCTTCAACGTCGCCACCGCAGCGGTCGGGTCGCTCTGGAACTTCGTCATCTGGGACTGCAGCTGGGTCGACACGGACTTCATGTCGCTCTCCAGCGTCTTGCAGGCCTCGGCCTTGCTCTGCGTCGCCACCGGCTTCGCGGCCGTGGTGGCGTCGCCGTCGGATCCGCCCGAGCCGGACGCGCAGCCGGCGAGCAGGACGACGGCGACGGCAGCCGTGGTGAGTGCAGCGAACTTCTTCATGGTGATCCCCCTGGAGCAGATGGTCGAGACCCCGGCCGGGGTCATCGATGCGTCACCGAGCGTACATCGGAGCCGCACAGGCGGCCGGGCGTCCACGAGCGCCCGACGCGTACCGTCGAGGGCATGCAGGCCATCACCTTCGACCACCCGGGGGACGAGACCGTCCTCTCCCGCACCGAGCTCCCCGACCCGACGCCGTCCGACGGCGAGGTCCTCGTCGAGGTCGCCGCAGCCGGGGTCAACAACGCCGACCTGCAGCAGCGGCAGGGCAACTACCCGCCGCCGCCCGGTGCGTCCGACATCCTCGGCCTCGAGGTCTCCGGCACGATCCGTGCGCTCGGCCCAGGGGTGACCGGCTGGGCCGTCGGCGACCGCGTCTGCGCGCTGCTCTCCGGCGGCGGGTACGCCTCGCTCGCCGTGGTGCCCGCGACGCAGCTGCTCCCGGTGCCGGACGACCTCGACCTGGTCAGCGCGGCGGCACTGCCCGAAGCGGCGTGCACCGTCTACTCGAACATCGGCATGCTCGCCGGGCTCCGTCCGGGACAGACCCTCCTGGTCCACGGCGGGACCGGCGGGATGGGCTCGCACGCGGTCCTCTGGGCGAAGGCGCTCGGGGCCCGGGTGATCGCGACGTCCGGCGGCGAACGGAAGGTCGCCGCGTCCCGCGAGCTCGGCGCGGACCTGGTCATCGACCACCGCACCGAGGACTTCGTCGCACGCTCGACGGACTTCACGGACGGCGCCGGCGTCGACGTGGTGCTCGACGTCGTCGGGCCCGCGTACCTGGCGCGGAACCTCGAGGCCCTCGCGCCGAACGGGCACGTCGCCGTGATCGCGTCCGGCAGCGGCACCGAGGCCACGCTGCCGTTCGGGCTGCTGATGCGGAAGCGGGCGACGATCAGCGGGACCACCCTCCGCGCGCGGCCGCTGGCGGAGAAGGCGGAGATCGTCGAGGCGGTCCGCTACAACGTGTGGCCGTTCGTCGCGGACGGCCGGGTCCGTCCCGTGGTCGACGCCGTGCTGCCGCTCGCCGAGGCGGGTGAGGCGCACCGGCGACTCGCCGCCGGCGACGTGATCGGGAAGCTGCTGCTCACGCCCTGATCGCGCAGCGGCGCGCGGCGGCGCGGCGGGGCGCGACCGACTGGAGGCCCGGTGCCGGTCCGGCGGACCGGCACCGGGCCTCCAGGCGGTCGCCGTCAGGGCACGCGCGTCACGCGGCCGCTCGGGCCGACGCCACCACCTGCATGCACTTCTCGCCGAAGGTCGCGCGGAGCAGCGACGCGGCGTCCTGGTCGGCGTCGAACAGCGACGGCATGTCGATGGCGAGCATGACGCTGAAGATCATCCCGCTGCCGAGGAACCCCTGCACCTGCTCGTCCGGCATCCCCGCCTCGTCGCGGAGGAAGCGGTAGATCGCGAGGAAGCCGTCCCGTGCCGCCTGTCCGATCGCCGGCTCTGCGCCCGAGACGAACGCCTGGAGCAGCATCGTGTGCAGCCCCCGAGTGGCGGACAGGTCGATGAACTGCTCGCCGATCGCCTGTGCGCGGCGGTGTTCGTCGGCGTCGGACGGGAGCGCTGCGAGCGTGGTGCGCCATGCGTCGACGAGGGCCCCGAGGGTGGCGTGGAACACCTCGAGGAACAGGGCTTCCTTCGTGCCGAACATCCGGACGACGTAGGGCTGGCTGATCCCGGCCGCCGTGGCGATCTGGTCGGTGGTGGTGCCGTTGTAGCCCTGGCGGCCGAAGAGGTCGCGGGCGGCCTCGAGGATCATCGCCCGACGTTCGGCGGCGGGCATCCGTGCGGATCCGGAACTCATGGTTGACAGGTTATCAGTCGATTACTACAGTCCACCAGTGTAGTAATCATCCGATTACCAACAGAACGGAACCCTCCCCATGAAGCGACGCATCCCGGTCTGGCTCGCCATCGCAGCCGCGTCCCTCCCGATGTTCATGGCGACCCTCGACAACCTCGTCGTGACGAGCGCCCTCCCCGCCGTGCACGCGGACCTCGGCGCCTCCGTCGAGGAACTGCAGTGGATCACCAACGCCTACACGCTCTCCTTCGCCGCGCTGATGCTGCTGGCCGTCGGACTCGGCGACCGGTTCGGCCGCCGGCACCTCTTCATCGCCGGCATCGGCGTCTTCACGATCTCCTCCGCGTTCGCCGCGATGAGCACCGACCCCACCGCGCTCATCGTCTGGCGCGCCGTCGAGGGTGCCGGCGCGGCGGCGATCATGCCGCTGTCCCTCACGCTCCTGGTCGGCAGCGTCCCGGACCGGCTCCGGACCGTCGCGATCGGGGCGTGGGGCGGCATCTCCGGACTCGGCGTCGCGCTCGGCCCGCTCATCGGCGGCGCCGTCGTCGAGGGGTGGAGCTGGGAGGCCATCTTCTGGCTCAACGTCCCGGTCGGGATCGTCGCCGTCCCGCTCGCCCTCCTGGCACTCCCGAACACCCTCGGTGCTCGCGTGCGTGCGGACTTCCTCGGCGTGGTGCTCGCCGGGCTCGGTGTCCTCGGCGTGGTCTTCGGGATCGTGCGGGGCAACGACGCCGGCTGGACCTCGGCCCAGGTGCTCGTCGGACTGGTCGGCGGAGGGCTGCTCCTGGTGGCGTTCGTCGTCCGGCAGGCAACGACCAGCGCCCCGCTCCTGCCGCTGCGGTTCTTCCGCGACCGGAGCTTCGCGCTCGCGAACGTCGTCGCGATGACGTTCTCGTTCGGAGCGTTCGGTGCGGTGTTCATCCTCATCCAGTTCCTGCAGGTCGTGCAGGGCCGTTCCCCGCTCGAGGCCGGCGTCTGGACGATGCCCTGGACCCTCGCCCCGATGGTGATCGCGCCGCTCGCCGGCATGGTCGCGCCCCGGGTCGGGACCCGCGTGCTGATCGCCGGCGGGATGGCGTTCCTGTCCGCCGGACTGTTCTGGATCGCGGGCGCGATGTCCGCGGACGTGACGTTCGCCGGTCTGCTGCCCGGGTTCCTGCTCGCGGGGATCGGCATGGGCGCCGTGTTCGGGCCGATCTCCACCGCGGTGCTCGCCCGGATGCCGCAGGAGGACCACGCGAAGGCCTCCGGCGCGAACTCCACGCTCCGGGAGATCGGCGTCGCGCTCGGCATCGCCGTGCTGACCGCCGTGTTCACCGGGGCCGGCGGGCAGCTGACGCCGACCGGGTACGTCGACGCGGCGCAGCCGGCGGTGCTCGTCGGGGCGGGCGTGGTCGCGGTCTCCGCGCTGGTGGCGTTGTTCCTGCCGGCGGGGCGCGGGGTCGCGGCGGCGGCGCCGGAGGCGGCGGGCGCCGCGCCCGCGGGCGTGCCGGACGCAGCGACCGCGGTCGGCGCGGCGCCCGCGGCGGCCGCGCCAGCGCCCTCGCCCGCGCCGGCCGCGCCAGCGCCCTCGCCCGCGCCGGCCGCGTAGCGGCACGCCGCACAACCACGGCCAGCTCGCACCACGGGATCACGTGGTGCGAGCTGGTTGCTGTTGTGCGGACCCCGACCGAACCGCCTGGAGGCTCGGTGCCGGTCCGGCGGACCGGCACCGAGCCTCCAGGCGGTCGCCGTGGACACCGCAGTGGCCGGGGCGCGCTACGCGCCGACGCGGGAGAGGAACTCGACCAGGGCGGGGTGCTGCGGCGCGTCGAGGAGCTCGGCGGGAGCGCCCTGCTCGACGACCTCCCCGCGGTGCAGGAACACGATGCGATCGGCCACGTTCCGCGCGAAGTGCATCTCGTGCGTCGTCATCAGGATCGTGGAGCCCTGGCGCTGCAGCTCAGTGACCAGGTCGAGCACCTCCCCGACGAGCATCGGGTCGAGGGCGCTCGTGACCTCGTCGAGCAGGAGCAGCTCCGGGTCGGACGCGATCGCCCGGACGATCGCCACGCGCTGCTGCTGCCCGCCGGACAGCCGGTCCGGGTACGCCCCCGCGAACTCGCCGAGCCCGATCCGGTCCAGCAGCCGACGGGCGGTCGTCTCGGCGGTGGCACGGTCGATCCCGTGCACCTTCCGGGACGCCAGCGTCACGTTGTCGAGCACGGTGATGTGCGGGAACAGGTTGAACTGCTGGAAGACCACGCCGATCCGGGCCCGGGTGGCGTCGACGTCCACCCGCGGGTCCGAGATGTCCGCGCCCTGCAGGAAGATCTGTCCGTCGTCGATGCCCTCGAGCAGGTTCACCGTCTTGAGCAGTGTCGACTTGCCGGAACCCGAGGCCCCGATGACGCAGATGACCTCGTGCCGGTCGACGGTGAGGTCGATGCCGCGCAGGACCTCCTGGTCGCCGAACGACTTCCGGAGCCCACGGAGCTCCAGCACCGGTGCGGCGGGTGCGGTGCTCATACGGCTCCCCCGATCTGCTCGCGACGCTGCTGCCGGCGGGCGATGGCGTCGGTGACGCGGATGAGCGGCAGGCTGATCACGACGAACAGCAGGCCGGCGACGAAGTACGGCGTGAAGTTGTAGGTCTCGGCCTGGGCGATCTGGGCCGAGCGGACGGCGTCGACCGCGCCGAGGATCGAGACGAGCCCGACGTCCTTCTGCATCGAGACGAAGTCGTTCATCAGCGCGGGCGTCACCTTGCGGATCGCCTGCGGCATCACGACGAGCCGGAGCGTCTGCACATGCGAGAGCCCGAGCGACCGGGCGGCGAGGCGCTGCGAGGGGTGCACGGCCTCCATGCCCGCACGGAGCACCTCGGCGATGTACGACGAGTACGTCAGGACGATCGCGACGGTGCCCCACACCTCGGCGGGCAGGCGCGGGAAGATGCCGAGCCCCGGGATGCCGTACCCGACCAGGTACAGGACGATGATCAGCGGCAGCCCGCGGAACAGGTCGGTGTAGCCGGTGGCGAGCATCCGCAGCGGGAAGAAGACCGGGTTCGTCAGGCCCCGGACCACCGCGAGCAGGGTGCCGAACACGGCGACGCCGATCGCCGCGAAGAACAGGATCCGGATGTTCAGCCAGAGGCCGAGCAGGATGTCCGGGAACGTCGACGCGGCGACGCCCGGGTCGAAGAACGACTGCTGGACGGCGGCCCACCCGGGGGTGTTCACGACACCGAAGTACACGATCGCCAGGACGACGAGCGTCGACGCGATCGACACCAGGATCGCCCGGCGTCCACGCTGCCGGCGGAAGATCTGCCGTTCGAGCTCGATCTGACTCGGCGCGGGCGACGTGACGGGCGTGCCCGCTCCTGCTGGGAGGGTCACGCTACTGCAGGACCGGGGTGTTCGTCTCCGACGACAGCCACTTCGTCTGCAGGTCCTGCAGCGTGCCGTCGTCGTCGAGCGTCTTCAGGGCCTTGTCGACCTTGCTCGTGAGTTCCGAGTCCTTCGGCAGCACGAAGCCGAACTGGTCGCCCTTGCCGTCGGCCGGGAACTGTGCGGAGACGGTGCCGTCGTCGAGCTGCGAGGCTGCCATGTAGAACGCCGTGGGCAGGTCGGTGACGATGGCGTCGATCTGACCGGACTTCAGGGCGAGGACGGCGTCGTCGTTCGAGTTGAAGACCTGCGGGGTCACCCCGAGCGTGTTCTTCACGCTCGCGATGCTGGTCGAGCCGGTCGCCACACCGATGGCGTCCTTCTTGAGCGCGGCGACGGTGGTGTCGTCCGCCGCGTCCGACTTCGTCGTCGTCACGACGGCCTGCGTGGTCGTGTAGTACGGCGAGGACATGTCGACGGCCTTCTTGCGCTTGGCGTCGATCGAGAACTGCTGGACGTTGAGGTCCCAGTCCTTCGGGCCGGGGGCGATCGCGCTGTCGAACGTGCTGCGCTTCCAGACCACGTCGGACTTGTCGTAGCCCATCTCCTTCGCGACGGCGTAGGCCACCGCGGACTCGAAGCCCTTGCCGGACTGCGGCTTGTTGTCCTCGACCCAGGGCGAGTACGCCGGCTGCCCGGTCGCGATCGTGAGCTTGCCGTCGGTCACCGTGCCGTCGGCGCTGCCACCGCTCCCCGAGGCGCAGGAGGACAGGGCGAGCGCGGCGACGGCGGCGGTCGCGACGGCGAGGGAGAGACGCAGGGTACGGGTCACGGTCGGGCCTTCGTGAGGGGGTCGAGGGGGCAGGGAGAATCGTACGGGGAACTGGTACACCACCGCGACCAGGGCGTCACGGAGCGCCTCAGGCCAGGGAGAAGTCCTCGAACGAGAAGCCCGGCGACACCAGGCAGCTCACGAGCACCTCGCCGTCCCCGGGCAGCGTCCGCTGCCACACGCCCCCGCGGACGAACGCCTGTGCGTCGTTCACCCGGTCGCGGCCGGCGTCGGGTCCGAGGGTGATCTGCTGCCCCGGCTCTGGCTGGTCGCCGTCGCCGCCGAGCTCGAGCACGACCGAGTCCGGCCCGTGCCACATCCAGATCTCGTCGCTCGTCACCCGGTGCCACGCGGAGGCTTCGCCCGGCGGCAGCAGGAAGTGGATGAGCGTCGCGGCCGGCCGCTCGCCCGCCGCCGTCGTGACCGTGGCCGGCGAGGTCCACGTCCGGACGTACCAGCCGCCCTCGGGGTGCGGTTCCATGCCGAGTGCCGCTGCCCGGCGCGGGACGTCGAGCCACTCGATGAGCTCGCCGTCGACCGTTCGTCGTGCCACCTGATCGTTCATCGGACCATCATCCCGCGCCGAGACCCTCCGACCCACCGTCGAGCGCCCGCACCGTGCCGCGGATGACCGTGGCGGCAGCCCGACCGGCGCCGTCCTCGACGAGTTCGGCCAGCGCGTCGGGCACCGTCCGGGCATCGACGTCGAACACGGCGAGATCGGCGCGCGCCCCGACGGCCAGGTGTCCGATCCGGTCCGTTCCGACCGCAAGTCCCATCGCGTGCGCTCCGCCGAGCGTCGCCGCGGCGAGCAACCGCTCGTGCAGGTCACGGTCGCCGTACCCCTGTGCCCGGGCGATCCGGTGCAGCGCGGTGACGTCCGCCATCAGGTCGAGCGACGGCGACGAGGACAGCGAGTCGGTGCCGATGGCGATGGGACTGCCCTCGCGGAGGTAGTCCGCGACCGGCGGCGGGTCGAGTCCGATCACGGCGTTCGACCGGGGGCAGAGGGCGACGGCGGTGCCGCGCGCCCGGAGCAGCGCCCGGTCCGCCGCGGTCATGTAGACGCCGTGCGCGATGTGGCAGTCCGGCCCGAGGACCCCCAGCCGGTCCACGAACGAGGTCGCGCTCGCGCCGAACCCGAGCGCGCGCATCGCCCGGAACGAGGGCACGTTCGCCAGGTGCCAGTCGGTGCCGTGCTCGAGCGAGGTGGCCAGCCGTTCCCCCTCGAAGGCCGCTTCGCCGAGGTGCAGGTGCAGCCGCAGTCCGCGCTGCCGGACGATGTCGGGCAGTTCCAGGAGCGGCGCGACGTCGAGCGAGTACGGCGCGTGCGGCGAGAGACCGGCACCCGGGGTGGTGGGGATGCGCGCGAGCTCGTCGAGGACCTGGTCGCGGCCGTGCTCCTGCCAGGCCGCGTTCTCCCAGTCCATCACCTCCCAGTAGGCGATGCCGCCGAGCCCGTGCGTCTCGAGTGCGGTCGCCGCCTCGATGTCGGTGACGATGTCCGCGATGCTCGTCACGCCCGCGGCGATCGACTGCGCGGCCCCCTCGGCGGCTTCGGCCCGCCAGTCGTGCGGTTCGGCGTACTCCTCGTTGAAGGCGGCCGCCCAGTCCTCGAACCCGTCGTACTGGCCTCGGCCGACACTGGCCATGCCGGTGTACTGCAGGTGCGAGTGCGCGTTGACCAGGCCGGGCAGCAGCGCCCCGCGCCAGCGTCGCTCGGTGAACGGCGTGCCGTCGAGCTGGTCCACGACCCAGGAGCGCTCGCCGACGTGCAGGATCCGCCCGTCGCGCACGGCGACGGCACCGTCCGCGATCGGCGGCGCGGTCATCGGGACGACGATGCGCGCCGAGTGCACGGTCGTCGGGTGGTCGCTCACGACGGGTCCCCGAATCGGCGGGTCCGGACGTCGGGCTCGCGTTCCGCAGGCTGTTCAGCAGGACTGACGGGAGGCTCGGCTCGGCTCCCGAACGCGGCCAGCGCCACGCGGGCGGTCGCCTCGTCCACCTCCGGGTCGATGGGCACGACGGCGCGCGGCAGCTCGTCACCGTGCTCGAGCAGCATCCGGACGGCCCCGAGCTGCACGGCGAACGACAGGTCCATGATCTCGATCGGGTTGCCCTCGGCCGCGGTGATGTTGATGCACCCGCCGTCGTCGAGCACGAGGACCCCGTTCTCGCCGCCCGGGAACGTGAACCGCTCGGCCTTCGGCCCCACCGTCGTCCGGGTGGCACCGGCGGCGAGCGCGTCGTCGATCGCGATCTCCTGGTCGACCCCGCCGGCGACCGCGACGACGGCGTCGGGAGCGCAGGCCCGCAGCGCCTCGACGGTGATCGTGCCGCGGACGCCCGTCGCGCTCATCACCAGGTCGGCGTCACGGACGGCGTCGACGAGCGGTGCGACGGCGTACCCGGCGAACTGCGCCTGCAGCGCACGGACGGGGTCGGTCTCGGTGACCGTGACCCGGAAGCCGAGCGCGCGGAGCACCAGGGCGACCCCCTCGCCGACGTGCCCGAACCCGGCGACGACAGCCGAGCCTCCCGTCAGCGCTGGGTGAGGAGTGGCGGACGTGAGCCGGTCGACCAGGTCGAGCACCGCGAAGACCGTCGACTGCCCGGTGCCGTACCGGTTGTCGAAGAACGTCTTCGTGCGGGCGTCGTTCACGGCGATCACCGGGATGCCGAGCTGCCCGCGCTCGGCAAGCACCCGGAGGGGGCGGAGGCCGCTCGTCGTCTCCTCCGCTGCGCCGAGCATCGCCCCGAGCAGGTCGGGCCGTTCCTGGTGCGCGAGCCGGATCAGGTGCGAGCCGTCGTCGAGGAGCACGTGCGGCCGCGTGTCGAGCATCGCGAGCGCCAGGTCCTTCTGCTGCGCGAGCGTCGCGGTGCTGCTCGCGTGCACGGTCATCCCGGTGGTCCGCAGCGCCTCCGCGACGGCGTCGTCGGTCTCGTCGGCGTGGGCGTAGACGACGACGTCGGCGCCGGCGTCGCGGAGGAGCAGGCTCAGGACGGCGGTCTTCGGCTCGAGGACCATCGCGACGCCGATGCGGGTGCCGCGGAGCAGCCCGCCGTCGCGGAGTTCGGCGGCCACCGCGCGGGAGACCGGCATCGAGCGGCGAGCCCAGCGGAGGCGCGCATCGGCTGCCGGGTCGTCCTCCGGGTCGCGGCCCGTCGAGACGAGGAACACGTCGTCGGACAGCATCGGGACGCCGAGGACGCCCGGTCGTGCCGGGGCGACGGGGCCGAAGGCGTCCTCGTCGACCGCGGGGAGGTGCCGGCCGGCGTCGATGACGACGAGGGTGCTGCCGCGGGGGCGGTCGGCCTCGTGCTCGATCGCCGGGGTGCTCTCCTCCGGGGTGCCGAGGCACCAGAGCTGGTCGGCGTGGTCGTGGTCGTGTTCGTGTTCGGTTGTCTCGCGCGCGCCGAGGCCGGTGAGCAGCGCGCGGAGGACGGCCGCGTCGCGGGGGTCGCCGCCGACGATCCGGAACCGACGGGCCGCGACGAGCAGGTTCGTGGTCCTGGCGAAGTGCCGGACGGCCGCCGATGCCCAAGCTCGCGTGGCTGCGTCGGGTCCTGGGGGCATGGTCTCAGCGTAGGGCCGCGCGCTCGGGCATCTCGGCGTGCGGCGTGCGGCGCCTGCCGTGCGGCGTGCGGCGTGCGGCGTGCGGCGTGCGGCGTGCGGCGTGCGGCGGTCAGCCCAGTGCGTGCGGTGGCGGTGCGTCGTCCCAGCCGGTCGCTCCCACGGGAACCGCTGCTGTCGCCCGGCGGGCACGGTTCCGGAAGTGCACCTGCACGCCGATCAGCACCGCGACGCCGATCGCCGACACGATCGCGAGCCCGACCAGGTAGAGCATCGTCGCGAGTCCGGCGATCGCCATCGGCACCGTCCCGTCCTGCGCGGCGGAGAGCGGCGTCCCCGTGAGCACGAACGCCAGCACCGTGGAGATCGTCGAGTTCGAGTCGTACAGCCCGTGCAGCAGCGAGACGACGACGTACGTGACCAGCACGGTCCACGTCCACCGGAACCGGGGACGGCCGTGCGCGACGCCGAACAGCACGGCGCCGAGGATCGCCGTCCAGAGCACGTGCCCCACCGGCGACAGGATCGCGCGGAGGACCTCGGTCTGCAGCAGCGACACCAGGTCGATGCCACGCGACGTGATCGCGGCGTTGAACGCGTAGCCGGCGGACTCGAACGCGGCGAAGCCCGCACCGACCGTCGCGCCGAGGAGCGCCCCCTGTCTCGCGGTCTTCGGGCGCACCCGCCAGCCGACGACCACGAGCAGCACGCCCTTGACGAACTCCTCCACGAAGCCGACCAGCAGGTAGAGCGCCGCGCCCTGGCGCAGGTTCGACTCGAGCAGGGACGCCCCGAGCACGCCGAGGATCCCGCCGACGAAGAACGCCGTGACGAGCTGCATCGTGCTCACCGTTCCGGTCACCCGCTCGATCACGAACAGCACGACGGTGAAGGGGACGAGGAAGCTGCCGAGCAGGATGATCGTCGGCACCAGGTTGGTGTTGCTCGTGAACACCGTGACCACGATCGTCACGACCCAGAGCACGAAGCCGACGACGAGCGTCTTCCACCACCAGCCGTGCCGGTGGTGCGGGTGGTCCACGGGTGCGTCGCTGGTCAGGGCCATGCGCCCATCGTGCCGCGGCGACCGGGCGACTGCTCACGGGAATGTCCGACGTCGGTCCGTTGTAGTGGACAGCATGAGCGACGAGACCTTCGACCAGGTGACCATGTTCGGCGCGGACTGGTGCCGCGACTGCCGGCGTTCCAAGGCGCTGCTCGACAAGCTCGGCGTGGCGTACACGTACGTCGACGTCGAGGTGGAGGCCTCGGGGGCGTCCCGGGCGGAGGCGATCAGCGGGCGGAAGAACATCCCCGTCGTCGTGCTGCCGAACGGGAAGCACTTCGTGGAGCCCTCGGACGCCGAGCTGCAGGCGGAGCTGGAGCGCGCCGGCGCGGTCTGAGCTGGAGCTCGCCGGCGCGGTCTGAGCTGGAGCGCGCCGGCGCGGTCTGTGCTGGAGCTCGCCGGCGCGGTCTGAGCGCAGTACTCCCCGAAAGCGACAGTGGTCCGCCGGAAACGGCGGCTCCACTGTCGCTTTCGTGTACCCGTTGTCGCGCCCGACGCTCGACCGGTCCACGAGCGACACCTCCCCGCCGAATGCGCGGCGCATCTGGCTGCACGGTGTCGCTTTCGTCGCCTGGGCCCGCCTCGGAGCGAGCCGCCACGCTCCGACCCACGGACATCGGATGAATCGGGCATGATGGCCGCGTGATCATCGACGCTCACCACCACCTCTGGGACCCCGCCGACCGGCCGTACCCCTGGATGGACGACTCGGTCGCCCCGCTCCGGCGGCGGTTCGACCTGGACGACCTGCGCGCGGCGAGCGGGGCGGTGGCCGGGGCGGTGGCCGGCGCGATCGGGGACGTCGCAGGCAGCAGCCCCCGCGACAGCGTCGCAGGCAGCAGCCCCCGCGACGGCGGCGCCGGCAGCAGCCCCCGCGACGACGTCACCGCCACGATCGTCGTCCAGGCCGTGCACGACCCCGGCGAGACCACGTGGCTCCTCGCCCAGCCCGCTCCCGTCGCCGGCGTCGTCGGATGGGTGGACCTGACCGCGCCCGACGTGGCCGACCGGCTCGCCGCGCTCCGGCAGCACCCGCGACTGGTGGGCATCCGGCACCAGGCGCAGGACGAACCCGACCCGGACTGGCTCGCCCGGCCCGACGTGGTCCGCGGCGTCCGGGCCGTCGCCGATGCTGGGCTCGTGTTCGACCTGCTCGTCCGTGGCGCGCGGGAGCACGCCGCCGCGATCACCCTCGTCGACGCCGTGCCCGACGGGACCTTCGTGCTGGACCACGCCGGCAAGCCCGCCATCGCGGACGATCCCGACGACCCGACCGTGCGCATTGCCTGGCGGGCCCGCATGCAGGACCTCGCCGCGCGGCCGAACGTGTCGTGCAAGGTGTCCGGCCTGCTCACCGAGGCCGGCGCCGACTGGCGGGAGCGCCCTGTCGCCCGGTACGCCCGCGAGGCCGTCGAGGTCTTCGGCCCCGACCGCGCGATGTTCGGCTCCGACTGGCCCGTCTCCACGCTCGCGGCGGACTACGCCACCGTCGTGCACACGACGCAGCACGCGCTCGTGGACCTCAGCGACGACGAGCGCGACGCCGTGTTCCACCGGACCGCGGCACGCGTCTACCTTGCCGAGGGCCAGCCCCAGACATAGGATGTTTCCGCTGCACCGGCGCAGCGGAGAGAGCGAGGAACGATGAAGTTCGCACGACTCGGCCCCCTGGGACGCGAGGTCCCCGTGGCCCTCGACACCGACGGGCAGGCATGGGACCTCCGCCCGATCACCACGGACATCAGCGGGGCGTTCCTCGCATCGGACCCCGTCGGCCGCGTCCGGCACGCCCGTGAAGCCGGCGACCTCAAGCCCGTCCCGGACGCCGACGCCCTGCGCCGCGGCGCACCCGTGGCCCGCCCCGGCAAGGTCGTCTGCATCGGCCTGAACTACCGCGACCACGCAGCCGAGACCGGCGCGGAGATCCCCACAGAGCCCATCGTGTTCATGAAGGACCCGATGACGGTGATCGGCCCGGACGACGAGGTGCTCGTCCCCCGCGCCAGCACGAAGACCGACTGGGAGATCGAGCTCGCCGTCGTGATCGGATCGGTCGCGAAGTACTGCGAGTCCGAGGACGAGGCCGCGACCCACATCGCCGGCTACGCCATCGCGAACGACGTCTCCGAGCGGGAGTTCCAGCTGGAGCGGGGCGGGCAGTGGGACAAGGGCAAGTCCTGCGAGACCTTCAACCCGCTCGGCCCGTGGCTCGTGACCCCGGACGAGGTCGACCCCGCGGCGCTCCCGTTGCGCCTCAGCGTGAACGGCGAGGTCCGGCAGGACGGCACGACCGCCGACATGATCTTCCGACCGGCGGAGATCGTCCGGTACCTGTCCCAGTTCATGGTGCTCTACCCGGGCGACGTGATCAGCACGGGCACCCCGGCGGGCGTCGCGCTCGCCGGCAACGCCCCGTACCTGCAGCCGGGCGACGTCGTCGAGCTGACGGCGGAGGGCCTCGGATCGCAGCGCCAGACGGTCGGGGCGGCCTGATGCCCGGCACCCACGCCGGTCTCCGGGCGATCGTCACGGGCGGCGCCTCCGGGATCGGCGCGGCGATCACCACGGCACTCCAGGAGCGCGGGGCGACGGTGGCCGTGCTCGACCTGCAGACGTCCGGCGTCACCGACGGCACGATCGCCGTCCCGTGCGACGTCGGGGACGACGAGAGCGTCCGCGCCGCGGTCGCCAGCGCCGTCGAGGCCCTCGGTGGGCTCGACGTGCTCGTCAACAACGCCGGCATCGGCGCCCAGGGCACGGTCGAGGACAACCCCGACGACGAGTGGCGGCGCGTGTACGAGGTCAACGTGCTCGGCGCCGTCCGGCTCTCCCGCGCTGCACTCCCCCACCTCCGCGCGTCCGGCAACGCGAGCATCGTCAACACGTGCTCGATCGCTGCGACCGCGGGGCTCCCCCAGCGGGCGCTCTACTCCGCGACGAAGGGCGCCATCGCGGCGCTCACCCGGGCCATGGCGGCCGACCACATCCGTGAGGGCATCCGCGTCAACGCCGTGAACCCGGGCACCGCGGACACCCCGTGGGTCGCGCGGCTGCTCGCCACCGCTGGGGACCCGGCGGCCGAACGCGCGGCGCTCGAAGCGCGCCAGCCCCACGGTCGGCTCGTCGCGCCGGAGGAGGTCGCCGAAGCCGTCGCGTACCTGACGAGCCCACTCGCCCGTTCGACGACGGGCGTCGACCTGGCCGTCGACGGCGGGATGCAGGCACTCCGGCTCCGGCCCGCCTGATGGCCGGTTCGCGGCGCCGCCGCATCGGTCGGGAGGCTCGGCCCGGGTATCGTCGGGAGGTCCCGTCCCAGCCGGCTCAGGAAGAGGGCACCGCATGGCTTCGCTGACCGACGACGCGATCGCGCGCATCCAGCAGATGATCGTCTCCGGCGAGCTCGCTCCCGGGCAGCGCCTGCCGCCGGAGAAGGAGCTGAGCGAGTCCCTCGGGCTGTCCAGGAACAGCCTCCGCGAAGCGGTGAAGGCACTCGAGCTGATCCGCGTGCTCGACGTCCGCCGCGGGGACGGGACGTACGTGACGAGCCTCGAGCCCTCGGTCCTCCTCGAAGCGGTCTCCTTCGTCGTCGACATGCACCACGACCGCTCCCTCGTCGACCTGCTCGAGGTCCGGCGCATCCTGGAGCCCGCCTCCGCCGTGCTCGCCACCGCCCGCGCGACGGAGCAGCAGATCGACGAGCTCGCGACGCTGATGGCGACCGTCGACGACGACACCGGCGTCGAGGACCTCGTCGCCCACGACCTGCTCTTCCACTCCACGATCGCCGGCATCGGCGGGAACCAGTACCTCTCGGGGCTCCTCGACGCCCTGTCGAGCAAGACCGTCCGGGTGCGGGTGTGGCGCGGCCTCACCCAGAACGGCTCCGTCCAGCGGACCCTCGACGAGCACGCCGCGATCGTCGACGCGATTCGTCGCCGCGACCCCCAGCTCGTGCAGGCCCTCGTCGTGGCGCACGTCGAGGGTGTCGAGCGCTGGTTGCGGCGTTCCCTGGACTGATCCGTTCTGCGCACATGTGGCCGCGTGCAGTTGATCACGTGTTCACTCAGTGGCTGACCTCGGCACCGGCGAACCCGCCGGTGCCGATTCGTTCGTTCCACCAGGAGGACACCGTGCTCGGTCTCATCATCAGCTTGATCATCATCGGACTGATCGCCGGTGCGCTCGCGCGCCTGATCATCCCGGGGAAGCAGCACATCTCGATCCTCATGACCATCGTGCTCGGCATCGTCGGCTCGTTCGTCGGCGGGTTCCTCGGGTTCCTGATCTTCCAGCACGACCCGATGGACGGCTTCTTCCAGCCGGCGGGCATCATCGGTTCGGTGATCGGCGCGGTCATCGTGCTCTTCATCTACACGCGCTTCGCCGGTCGGAGCGCCTCGCGCCGCTGACCCCAGCGGCAGCGGCAGCGGTGCCGATCGGCGCCGCACCATCGGAAGCGGCTCGCACCACGGTTCTCCGTGGCGCGAGCTGCTTTCCGTTGTGCGGGGACGTCTGACACCAGACGCGCGACGGAGCGGCCCGGCCGCCCCTGACCCGTCGCACTCAGGCGGGGAGCAGCCCCTCGGCGCGCAAGTCGGACCACAGCTCCTCGGGGACGACCGCGGCAGCACGCGCCGCGTTCTCCCGCACCTGCGCCGCGGATTGCGCCCCGACCGCCACGGTGCGCACCGCCGGAGCCCGGCGTGGGAAGGCCAGTGCGGCATCGGGCAGCGTGACCCCGTGTCGCGAACAGACCTCGGCGAGCGCCCGGGCCCGCTCCAGGACCGATGCCGGCGCCGGGGCGTAGTCGTACGTGGTGTCCGGCGCCGGCAGCGGGTTGCTGAGCAGACCCGAGTTGTAGACGCCGACCGCGACGACGTCGACCCCGACCGCGGCGCAGCGGGCGACGAGCTCGGCCGCTGGCTGTTCGAGCAGCGTGTACCGCCCGGCCAGCATGATCACGTCGCAGAGCCCGGTGTCCACGGCAGCCGACAGTGCGGACACCGAGTTCGACCCGACCCCGACGGCCTGCACGACCCCTTCGTCCCGGAGTGCGGCGAGCGCCGGCAGAGCCTGGGTCAGACCGTCCGTCAGCGAGTACACGTCCGGGTCGTGCAGGTACGCGATGTCGACGTGGTCGAGCCCGAGCCGCTCGAGGGACTCGTCGAGCGACCGACGGACCCCGGACGGCGACGGGTCCCACTGCCGCACCAGGTCGTTCGGTACCGCGAACCCGCCGGAGGCGAGGTCGGTGCCGTCGCCGGAGCCCGGCACGAGCAGTCGTCCGACCTTCGTGGACACCCGGTACGAGGATCGTGGACGGTCGGCGAGCGCCGCTCCGAGCCGGCGTTCGGAGCGTCCGAGTCCGTAGTGCGGCGCGGTGTCGAACCCGCGCACGCCGACGTCCCACGCGGCGTCGACGGTGGCGCGGGCGTCGTCGTCCGTCACCGGGTGGAGCAGGTTCCCGATGCCGGCGCCGCCGAACCAGAACGGCCCGGTGTCGAGTTCGAACGGCGCGGTCACGACGTCTGCTCCGACAGGGTCCACACGAGCGGCACCCCGTCGTCGTTCCCGGAGTAGTCGTCGTCGGCCTCGAGCAGGGGGTTGATGACCTCCTGCCAGGCGGCGTTCACCGGGTCGTCCGCCAGGGAGCGGCGCATCGCCCGGTAGTCCGTCACCTCGATGAGGTGGATCAGGTCCTGCCCGTCCCGCCAGATGCTCCAGTTCGTCACGCCGGCACCGCGGAGCCGCGCGACGAGCTCGGGCGGGATCGCGGCGTGCGCCTGTTCGTAGGCGCCCTCGCGACCCGCCCGCAGCCGGGTGCGGGAGAGGATCCGCTGCATCAGTCGCGGAGGAAGAGCTCGACGACGGGCACCGCCACGTCCGGCCGGACCACCGGGAGCGTCAGCGTCAGGGTGCCGGCGGGCTGGCCGCCGAGGCCGGTGTTCTGCGCGCGGGTGTCCGGCGGGATCTCCCGGAAGTGCAGCTCGGACGCGTCGTGCAGGAACTGCGCGTACGCCACGCGACCGGCGAGGTCGGGCAGGTGCACGTGCTCGAAGGGCCACGTGTACAGGTGCAGGTAGAGCCGGTCGCCCCGCTGCGTGAAGACGGTGCCGGAGGGTGCCGTGAACGTCGAGGGACCGGCGCCGTACACGGAGCGGTCGTGCTGGTGCATCCACTCGCCGATGCCGGCGAGCGCACGGCGTGCGACCGGGTCGAACTCGCCGCGGCCGGTCGGGCCGACGTTGAGCAGCATGTTCCCGTTGTTCGACACCCCGTCGGTGAGCATCCGGACGAGCAGGTCGACGCTCTTCACGTCCTGGTTGTCGCGGTCGTAGCCCCACGACCCGTTGAAGGTCTGGCACGCCTCCCACGGCACCTGCACCCCGTCACGCTCCATCGGCTTGTCGGGCTGGTACTGCTCGGGGGTGACGAGGTCGCCGGGGATGTCGAGCCGGTCGTTGACGATGATGCCCGGCTGCAGGCGCTTCGTCAGCGCCATGAGTTCGGTCGAGCCCCAGTCGTCACGGCCCTTCCCGCCCCAGATGTCCTCGTGGTCGTTGTCTCGGTACGAGAAGTCGTAGAACAGGTAGTCGATCTGCCCGTAGTCCGTCAGGAGCTCGGTCACCTGCCCGTGCAGGTACTCGCGGTACCGCGCCATGTCACGGCCCTCGTTGAGCGCGGCGATCGCGGCGTCGCCGTCGTCCCGGCGCGGGTGCACCCCGTCGATGGTGAAGTCCGGGTGGTGCCAGTCGATGAGCGAGTGGTAGAAGCCGATCCGGATCCCCTCGGCGCGGAAGGCGTCGACGAACTCGCGCACGATGTCCCGGCCGAACGGGGTGTTCGTGGCCTTGTAGTCGGTGAGCGCCGAGTCCCAGAGCGCGAAGCCCTCGTGGTGCTTGGTGGTGAGGACGGCGTACTTCATGCCGGCCTCGCGGGCCCGTCGCGCCCAGTCGGTCGGGTCGAACAGGTCCGGGTCGAAGTGGTCGAAGTACTTCTGGTAGTCGGCGTCCGTGATCCGCTCACGGTTCTTCACCCACTCGTGCCGGGCGGGCAGGGCGTAGAGGCCCCAGTGGATGAACATGCCGAAGCGGTCGTGGGTGAACCACGCGGGCAGTCCGGACGCGTCGGTCGCGGTCTGCGGCTCTGCAGGTGCGGTGATGGTCATGCGGGAGATCCCTTTCTGGACGGAAGGAGGAGCGGAGGGGGTCAGCGGCCGCCGAGGCCGGAGGTGACGATGCCCTTGACGAGGTGCTTCTGCAGGAAGACGAGCAGGATGACGGTCGGCAGCATCGAGATCACCGACGCGGCCATCACGAGGTTCCACTCGCTGCCCTGCTGCCCGAAGAACTGCTGCAGGCCGAGCGGGATGGTGCCGTGCGCCTCGACGTCGTTGACGACGACGAGCGGCCAGAGGAACGAGTTCCAGTAGGAGATGAACGAGAACACCGCGAGGACGGCCAGGGTCGGCCGGGCGAGCGGGAGCATCACCGAGAAGAAGGTCCGGACGGCGCCGGCCCCGTCGACCCGGGCGGCGTCGTCGAGTTCCTGCGGGACGGTGAGGAAGAACTGCCGGACCAGGAACGCGCCGAGTGCCGTGAACGCCCACGGGATGATGAGCGCCTGGAACGTGTCCACCCATCCGAAGCCCTGCATCATCACGTACATCGGGATGACGAGGACGTCCTGCGGGATCATCAGCGTCGCGAGGAACAGCACGAACACCGCGTTCCGGCCGCGCCACCGGAGCCGTGAGAACGCGTACCCGGAGAGCGCTGCGACGGCGACGTTGATGATCGTGCCGGCCGCGGCGACGAACACCCCGTTCAGGATGAACCGCGCGAACGGCAGGTACGTGAACGCCTGCACGTAGTTCGACCACTCGAAGGACGACCCCCAGAGCGTCGGCGGGGTCGTGAAGGTCTCCGACGCAGGCTTGAGGCTCGTCGCCACCATGTAGACCAGCGGCGCGATGAACAGCAACGCGACGAGGCAGAGCAGCACGTAACCGATGGCGTGCCGCACGCGGCCGACCTGCCGGGTCCGGCGGGGCAGTGACCGCGGGTTGACGGTCCGGTTCGCCGAGGTGGCGGGGCGGACCCTGGTCAGCTCACTCATAGTGCACCCACCGCTTCTGCCCGAGGAACTGGACGGCCGTGATCCCGAGGATGATGACGAAGAGCACCCAGGCGCCCGCCGAGGCCAGTCCGAGCTGCTGCGTCTGGAAGCCCGTGTTGTAGATGTACTGCACGAGGGTCTCCGTCGCGGTGCCCGGTCCGCCCTTCGTCAACACGAACGGCTGCACGAACACCTGGAACGACGTGATCAGGGTCATCATCGTGGCGAAGAAGATCGACGGCGAGATGAGCGGGAACTTGATCCGCCAGAACATCTGCCACGCGTTCGCCCCGTCGAGTTCCGCCGCTTCGAGCTGGTTCTCCGGCACCGAGTCGAGGGCCGCCGAGAAGATCAGCATGTTGTAGCCGAAACCCTGCCAGACGCTCATCGCGACGACCGCGAGCATCGCCCACTTGTCGTCGGCGAGGAAGTTCGGGGCGTGGACGCCGATGGTCGACTGCAGCGTCGCGTCGATGGCGCCGCCGGGCTGGTAGAGCATCCGCCAGACGACGACGTTCGCGACGATCGGGGTCACGGTCGGGATGAAGAAGAGCACCCGGAAGACGTGCCGGTGCTTGATCTTCGGCGTCAGCCAGGCGGCGAGCCCGAGCGACACGACGAGGTTGAGGGGCACGTAGAGCACCACGAACACGACCGTGTTGAGCGTCACCGTGCGGAAGATCGGGTCGGTGAAGAGCTTCTCGTAGTTCGAGAAGCCGGCGAACGTGCGCTCGCCGAGCATCGGCCAGTTCATGAAGCTGACGACGAGCGACGCCAGGATCGGGAACGCCGTGAACACGACGAGTCCGATCGAGTGCGGTCCGGCGAAGGCCGCGCCCCACCACGATCGGCGTCCGACCTCGCTCGCCTGGTCACCACCGCCTCGACGGCGGGGTGCGCCGGCGGCGACCGCGGTCGCGACGGCGGGCACCGCCGTCTCGGTCGCGGGGTCCTGGATGGTGGTCATGCGACGACCTCCTCGTCGTTCGCGCGGTCCTGGGCTGGGGGAGAACCGGACGGGAGGCTCGGGGCGGGGTCGACCCGAGCCTCCAGTCCGTCAGGTGGTGACGCCGGTCACTGCGAGCCGAGCTGACTCGAGATCGAGGACATCGTGTCCTTGCCGCTCGTCTGCCCGTTGACCGCCTGCAGGGCGTACTGCGTGAAGAGCTGGTTCAGCTGGTCGCTCTGCTTGTTGCCCGGCAGCGGGGTGGCCTTGTCGAGCGCTGCCTTCAGCGTGTCCTCGGCACCGTCGATGCCGGCGTTGTCGTACCAGGCCTGCTGCGCTGCGGTGCGTGCCGGGAAGGCGCGACCCTGCTTCGCGAGCGAGGTGAGCACGGGTTCGCTCGTCATCGTCTCGATGGCCTTGAACGCCTGGTCCGGGTACTTGCACTGCTTCGAGACGCCGAAGCCCGACCCGGCCGCGTACGACGACGCTCCGGAGGTCCCGGACGGCACCGTGGTGACGCCGAGGTCGAACTTCACCTTGGCCTTCTGGCTGATCAGCGACCACGGGCCGTCGCTGTACATCGCGACGTCACCGCTGACGAAGGCGTTGCCGTCGGCCGACGAGTCGGACGAGGCCTGCGTGGCGTAGCCCTTCTTCACCAGGCCGGCGAGCCAGTCGAGGCCGTCCGCGAACTTCGGGTCGGTGGCGTCGAGCTTGCCGCTCTCGGTGATCACCCGGCCGCCGTTGTAGCCGAGGATCTGCGACTCGAGCGGGATGTCCGCGATGCTCGTGCCGTACGCGGTCGTGCCGGCGGCCTTGAGCTTGGCCGCTGCGGCCTCGAACTCGTCCGTCGTCCAGCCCGGCTTCGGGTCGTCCACGCCCGCCTTCTTCAGCAGGTCCTTGTTGTAGAAGACGAGCATGGGGCCGGTGTCGTAGGGCAGGCCGTAGAGCTTCCCGTCCACCTTCATGCCGGTCAGCGCCGTCTGGTCGTACTCGCTGAGGTCGAGGTCGGCCTTCTTCGCGAGGTCGTCGAGCGGGACGAGGACGTCCGTGTAGTTCGCGGCCCGGAGCGACTGGATGCTCACGATGCAGGGCGCGGTGCCGGTCGAGAGCTGCGTGCGGAGCTTCGTCCAGTAGTCGTTGAACGGTGAGCCCTGGATGGTGACCTTGACGCTGTCCTTCGTGTCGACGGTGTCGGCGACCTCCTGCCACGCGGCCTTGTCCTCCTTCCCGCCGATCCACATCGCCCAGGTGAGGGCGTCCTTGGACTGGCCGTCACTGGCGCTGCTCCCTGCGGAACAGCCCGTGAGCACGAGGGCCGCGGCAGCTGCTGCCGCGATCCCCGCGATGAAACGTCGTTGCATGGGTGTCTCCACTTCGTCGTGGGTGTGTCTGTTCGGGTGTGGTTCGCGTCAGGCGACGCGGACGGCGTCGCGCATCGGGTCGACGGCGGTGTCGGTCGCCCAGACCGGGCCGTCGGGGTAGGAGAACGTGTCGAGGGAACCGGCGAGCATCTCGGTGCCGGCTCCCGGCGCGGTCGGCGGCCAGTAGCGGCCGTCGTGGACGTCGACCGGGGTCACGAAGTGCTCGTGCAGGTGGTCGACGTACTCGATGCACCGGTCGTCGAGCGCCCCGGAGAGCGCGACGGCGTCGAACATCGAGAGGTGCTGGACCGCCTCGCAGAGGCCGACACCGCCGGCGTGCGGGCAGACCCGGACGCCGTGCTTGGCGGCGAGCAGCAGGATCGCGAGGTTCTCGTTGACCCCGGCGACGCGGGTCGCGTCGATCTGCAGCACCGACATCGCCTCGGCCTGGATGAGCTGCTTCGCGATGACGCGGTTCGCCATGTGCTCCCCCGTCGCCACCGGGATCGGCGCGATCCGACGGGCGATCTCGGCGTGGGCGAGGACGTCGTCCGGGCTCGTCGGCTCCTCGACCCAGGCGACGTCGAACGGGCGCAGTCGGTCGATCCAGGCCACCGCCTCGTCGACGTCCCAGCGCTGGTTCGCGTCGATGGCGATCCGGATGTCAGGGCCGACGACGTCGCGGGCGATGCCCATCCGGCGGATGTCCTCGTCGACGTCGCCGCCGACCTTGAGCTTGATCTGGGTGAAGCCCTCGTCGACGGCCTCACGGCAGAGGCGCGCGAGCTTCTCGTCGTCGTACCCGAGCCAGCCCGGCGTGGTCGTGTAGGCCGGGTAGCCGATCTGCTCCAGCGTGCGGCGTCGCTCGGCCCGGAGTGGGACCGCCTGCTCCAGGAGCGCGAGCGCATCGGCCGGGGTGATCGCGTCGGTGAGGTACCGGAAGTCCACCAGGTCGACGAGTTCCCGCGGGCTCATGTCCGCCAGCAGTGCCCACAGCGGCTGCCCGGCGCGCTTCGCCCGGAGGTCCCAGAGGGCGTTCACCACGGCGCCGATCGCCATGTGCATGACGCCCTTCTCCGGGCCGAGCCACCGCAGCTGCGAGTCGTGCACCAGGGCCCGCCACATGCCGCCCATGTCCGCGAGGACCGCTTCCGCGTCCCGCCCGACGACGTGCCCGTGGAGTGCGGCGATCGCTGCCTCCTGCACCTCGTTGCCGCGGCCGATCGTGAAGACGAACGCGGAGCCGGTGAGGCCGTCGGCGGCGTCCGTCGTGATCTCGACGTAGGCGGCGGAGTAGTCGGGAGCCGGGTTCATCGCGTCGGACCCGTCGTGTTCCCGCGAGGTGGGGAACCGGATGTCGCGCACGCGCAGACCGGTGATGCGACTCATCGTTGCTCCTGCCCGTCCGGTCGCCGTCGACCGAACGGACTCATCAAAACATCCGATGTCTGCCGCGTCAAGCACTTCTTTGGTCGCGTTTCGGCGCCCCGCGGGCGGCAGCCGTCCGATGACTGGGCCCGAATGCGGACGGGAGGCTCGTGGCGGGCCCGTGCCCAGCCTCCCGTCCGGCCCGTGGCGCGTCCGTGGCCGCGCACGCCTCCGTGTGCCCGGCCGCGTCGACAGGTGCGCGAAAGCGACAGTGGTCGCGCGGAACCCGCGCGACCACTGTCGCTTTCGCCGACCACTCCGCGGCGGCCGCCGCGGCTGCGCGCCGCCGCCGCTCAGGACGCGGCCAGACGTCCCATCTCTGCGACGACGCCGCGAACGCGCTCGGCGAGCTCGTCGTGCGAGCCGACAGTGACCCGGTGCGCGGTCTCGATCACGGCCGCCATCACGAGCGTCACCGCGGTCCGTGCGGTGTCGGCGTCGGTGCGCTCGCACGCGACCTCGTACACCGCGAGCCGCGCCTCGGCCATCCACTGCAGCATCGTCGGGACCATCTCGGGCCGCGCCTGCACGAGCGCCTTCATCCGGGACCGGTCCGCCGGCAGGTCGACGGTGTGCGCGACGAGCCGGCAGAGGTCAGCGACGAGGGGGCCGTCGGACGCGAGGAAGACCGCGGCGGCCTCGGCCGGGATCGCCGTCGCGGGCAGCCCGAGCGCGGCGTGGCCCTTCGACGGGAAGTAGTTGAAGAACGTCCGCGGGGAGACGCCGGCGTCGGCGCAGATCTCCTCGACGGTGACGCCGGCGAGCCCGCGCTCCGTGACGAGTGCGAGTGCCGACTCGTGGAGGGACTGCCGGGTGCGCTGCTTCTTGCGCTCCCGCAGGCCGCACGACTCCGGGTCGACGGCCGTGTCCAGCGCTTCGGTGGTGCTCACGTGGTGCTCCTGATGCGGGTCGGGGCCTCCCGCAGTGGTGCGGGAGGCCCCGAGTGGGCTACGCGTCCGACCGGGGACGCTGGACGGGGATCGAACCGGTGGACGGCGCCGTCGGCGAGCCCATCGTGTTCGCGGCGGCGACTGCCTGGACCTCGAGGTCGTCAGCGGTCCCGTCGGCGTCGGCCTGCTCCTGCAGGGCCGAGCTCTTGCGGAGCGGCGGCGCCTTGAAGAAGAAGCTGAGCACGAACGCGAGGAGGATCACCGCGAAGCCGACCCAGTACACGGTCACGGCCGAGGCGTTGAACCCGGTCATGAACGGCCGCGTCAGCGCCGGGTTCGCACCGTTGAGGTACGACGTGTCGCTGGTCTCGGCGCTGGAGCTGCTCGAGGAGCCGGTGCCCTTGTCGATCTGCTTGACGAGCGTCGGGACGACCTGGTCGACGTAGTACGTCCGGTCGGCCTTGTTCGACCAGTCGACCACGAGGGCCCCGTCGGACACCGTGGCGTGCGCCTTGTCGGCGGCCTGCTCGAGTGCGCTGGCCTCGGCGGCAGGGGTGGCCGCTGCGACCTGCTGGTCGATGACGGTCTGCGCTGCCGCAGCCGGGACGGTGCCCGCCGCGACCTGCGCCTGCACCGCTGCGGTGACCTGCTGCGTGACGGCCTGGTCGGCCGCCTGCTTCGCAGCCGTCGTGCCCTCGGCCAGGCCGGACGCGACCTGCTGCTTGATCGGGGAGACGATCGGGTTCCAGATCTGGTCCATCACGCCCTGGTTCGCCTTCGCCGTGGCGACGGTCGGGTTGAGCGCCGCGTCGAGCGCGGTGGTCAGGTTCCCCTTGTCCGCCGTGGCGTGCACGATGTTCGCGGGCATGATCGAGAACAGCACGGAGAGCAGCACCGCGGTGCCGAGCGTTCCACCGATCTGACGGAAGAACGTCGCCGACGACGTGGCCACGCCCATGTCGCGCGGCTGGACCGAGTTCTGCGACGCGAGCGTGATGCTCTGCATGAGCTGCCCGAGGCCGAGGCCGATCAGGAACATGCCGATCATCAGGAACCAGAGCGGCTTGTCGATCGTCATGAACGTCAGGACGACGTACCCGAGCGACACGAGCGCCGTGCCGATGATCGGGAACTGGCGGTACTTGCCGGTGCGGGCGACGATCTGACCCGAGGCGATCGACGCGATCATCAGGCCACCGATCATCGGCAGCGTGGCGAAGCCCGACTCGGTCGGGGTCAGCCCGGTGACGATCTGCAGGTACAGCGGGATGGTCAGCATGGCGCCGAACATCGCGAAGCCGACGAGGAAGCCGAGGATCGTCGCCATCGAGAACACGCTGGAGCGGAAGAGCTTCAGCGGGATGATCGCGTCGTCCTTCATGAGCGTCTCGATGACCAGGAAGGCGACGAGGCCGACGGCACCGATGACGTAGCAGGCGATCGCGCCGGCCGAGCCCCAGCCCCAGGTGCGGCCCTGTTCGGCCACGAGGAGCAGCGGGACGAGGGTCGCGATGACCGAGGTGGCACCCCACCAGTCGATGCGCGGCTTCGCCTTGGCGTCGCCGAACTTCGGCAGGTGCAGGAACGCGATGACCATGAGGAGCGCGCCGACACCGATCGGGACGTTGATCAGGAAGACCCAGCGCCATCCGGTGACGCCCAGGATGGTCGACGCACCGGCGAAGAGACCACCGATGAGCGGGCCGATGACGGAGGAGATGCCGAAGACCGCGAGGAAGTAGCCCTGGTACTTGGCACGCTCACGCGGGGCGAGGATGTCACCCATGATCGCGAGCGGCAGCGACATCAGCGCACCGGCACCGATGCCCTGGAAGGCGCGGAACGCGGCGAGCATGATCATCGACGTCGACATGGTCGAGAGCAGCGAGCCGAGGATGAAGACCGCGATGCCGAAGATGTAGAGCGGGCGACGGCCGAAGACGTCGGAGAGCTTGCCGTAGATCGGCGTGGTGATCGTCGACGCGATGAGGTACGCGGTCGTGACCCAGGCCTGCTGGTCGAGGCCGTGGAGGTCGTCACCGATGGTGCGGATCGCCGTGCCGACGATCGTCTGGTCGAGGGACGACAGGAACATGCCGGCCATCAGGCCGTAGATGACGAGGAGGATCTGGCGGTGCGACATGATCGGCTTGCCGGGCGTGCCGGCCGGTGCTGATGATCGTCCGCCCGACACCGTGACGGGTGCTGTGGCAGTTGACATGGGGAGTCCTTCAGGGCGGTTCGTGGTTCGTGATCGGTCCGCTTCCTTGCAGACCGTGCAAGTTTACATCGCAGGAAGACTTGCCGCCACCGCAAAGTTGCCGATTGTGCACGTTGTTGAATGCACCTTCAGGAACCGGGCCCGCTACTGTCGAGCCGCATGGGGAGAACCACCTGGACCGACGTCCCGCTCGTCCTGCGCACACGCGTGGAAGGGGTGCTCGGCGGTCCGGTGGTCGACGCCGCCTCACAGGCGGGCGGGTACTCCCCCGGCGGTGCCGACCGCGTCACGACGGCGGACGGCACCCGCGCGTTCGTCAAGACGCTCTCCCGGTCACGGAACGCAGACGGGTACGGCTTCCACGAACGGGAGGCCCGGGTCGTCGCCGCGCTGCCGTCCGGGGTGCAGGCACCCCGGCTCAGGGCTTCGCTCACCACCGTCGTCGACGGTGACGAGTGGATCGCGCTGGTCCTCGACGACGTCGACGGACACCACCCCGGCGCCGCACTCGACGGCTCCGACGTCACAGCCGTGCTCGACGCGCTCGACACGCTGCCGGTGGCCACCGGCACGCTCGCCGACCTGCCCCGGGCGGCGCCCGACCTGGCGACCGAGTTCGCGGCATGGGACCGGATGCTCGCGACCGGGCTGCCGGACGTGGTCCCGGCCGACGTCGCCGCCGTCGCCCCGCGCTTCGCGGCAGCGGCGCAGACGGGCGCCGCCGCGGTCGACGGCGAGCACCTCGTGCACCTCGACTGCCGCGCGGACAACCTGCTCGTCGACGCCGACGGGCTCGTCTGGGTCGTCGACTGGCCCTGGGCGGGCATCGGCGCACACTGGCTCGACCCGCTGACGTACCTGCTCGACGCACTCGTCCGCGGCGAGCACGTCGACGTGGAGCAGCACCTCGCGACGCACCCGGTGTTCGCCGGGGTCCCGCCGGAGTTCGTCGACGCGGTGCTCGCCGGACTCGCCGGCATGTTCCTCGAGAAGGCCGCACAGCCCGCGCCGCCGAACATGCCGACGCTGCGCGCCTTCCAGCGCACCGAGGGCATGACCGCGGCGCGGTGGCTCCTCCGCCGTTGGGGCGTGTGACACCGACCCGTTCGAGGCCGTGGTCCCCCGATTGTCCAGGAACCGCGGTGGGGCCGCGCGTACGGTCCATCGCATGAACGACGAGCGAGAAGGCCACCGTCCGGAAGCGGACGCTGCGCGGCTCGGACTCGTCGTCGTCGGAGAGGCGGCTGCGCTGCACTCCGGCGACGAGGCGGCTCTGAACGCGAGCGAAGAGAACATCCGCGAGACCATCGACGAACTGATCGACGAACCCCTGACGCCTCGGCAGGAAGAGGTCGTGCAACGCCTGGCCTCAGCGGGCGGCACCATCACCGCGGGACTGAGCGGCGCACTCGCCGCCCAGACCGGACGAACCGTGGAGGACGTCCTCGGCGGTGCCGCGTCCGCGATCGTCTGGCAGGAGCGCCTGGCGTCCGGCAACGAGAGCGCTGCCGGCGACAACAGTGGGAACGGTCGGGTCGACGCCGACGGAGGCGACTCCGACGACGGCGGCCCCGACCACTCGGGCGCCGACGAGCGCTGACGAGCGCTGACCGCTACTCGGCGGCCGAGACCTCCGGCGACTCCGGCACGGTCTCGCGCGAGATCGCTCGTGCGGCAGCGTGCCCGGTCGTCGTGCTCCGGACGATGTCGCTCAGCGTGAAGCCGGCGGTCGCCCCGAGCAACGCATCGACCTCGCTGAACTGACTGACGACGCTCTTCGAGAGCGACCCGGCGCCGTCCGAGGACACCACCGTCAGCGAGTCGATGTTCCCCATCGGCGCCGCGAGTTCCCGCGCGATGCTCGGCAGGGTCTCGAGGGCCTTGACGCGGAGGACCGCCTCGGAGTGCTGCGCGAGGGCGTCTGCCTGCGCCTTGGTGGCTTCCGCTTCGGCGGCGCCCTTCGCGCGGATGGCGTCGGCAGTGGCTTCACCCTCGGCGCGGGACGCCTCGGCCGCGAGCTTGCGCGCCTCGGTCTGGGCGCGGGCGGTCTCGACCTGTGCGGCCGCAGCGGCCTCTGCCTCCACCCGGGTCTTGCGCGCGTTCGCCTCGGCGACGGCACTGACCTCGGATTCGAGCTCGGCGCGACGGAGTTCGGCACGCTTCTGCGCGGTGATCTGCTCCTGCTCGACGACGCCCTGCGATGCGCGGGCCTGGGCGAGGGGGCCCGCGGCGGCGGCTTCGGCGGCAGCGCGGTCGGCGTCGAGCTGGAGTGCGGCGCGGCGGATCGCCAGGGTGTTCTCCGCTTCCGCGATCGCCTGGTCGGCGCGGGCCCGGGCTTCACGGGCTTCGCGGTCGGCCTGCGCCTCGGCGTTCTCGGCTTCGAGCCGGACCCGGGCACGCTCGGCACGACCGAGGTCGCTGATGTACTCGTTGCGGTCCGAGATGCCCTTGATCTCGAAGGAGTCGACGTCGAGGCCCTGGCTGTGCAGGGCGTCCTTCGCGACGTCGAGCACGGCGACGGTGAGCTGGTCGCGGTTGCGGATGATGGTGGAGACGTCCGTCGCACCGATCGAGGCGCGGAGGGACCCGGAGAGGACTTCACGTGCGAAGTCGTCGATCTTCTTCTCCTGCCCGAGGAACCGCTGCGCAGCGGCCCGGATGGAGGCGTCGGTCTCCCCGACCTTGACGAGCGCCACCGCTTCGACGTCGATCGTGACCCCGCGGGAGTCCTGCGCGTTCACGTTGATGTCGATCGCCCGGGAGCTCAGCGAGAGCTTCGCGACCTTCTCGAAGAACGGGCGCACGAGCACGCCGGCGCCGAGCACGACCTTGATGCCGGACTCCACCGTCTCGGTGCCGTCGTCGTTCTTGACCTTGCGCGAGCGCTTGCCCGTGATGATCAGCGCTTCGTCGGCACCGGCGTTCCGGTACACGACCTTGGCGTAGACGAGCGCGATGACCGCGACCACGATCACCGCGCCGACGACCAGCGGGATCGCCCCGAGTGCGAGCAGTGCCGACATTGTTCCCCCTTTGCCCAGGCATGCGACCTGGATGCTGTATCTGACGTTCTGGTTCTGATCCTAGGGGAACCGACCGACTCCCGGGGTGAAACACGAGGTCACGAACCGGCATCGGGACCCGCGGGTTCCGTAGCCTCTCGACCATGCCGAAGCGCCTCCTCCTCAACGTCTTCGAGATGAACTGTGTCGGGCACATCACGCACGGTCTCTGGCGGATCCCGGGCAACAACCGGCACCGCTACACCGACATCCGGTACTGGACCGAGCTCGCCCGCACGGCCGAGGCCGGCCAGTTCGACGCGGTGTTCATCGCCGACGTCCTCGGCGCGTACGACGTGTACGGCGGCTCGGCGGCGCCCGCCCTCCGCGAGGGACTCCAGATCCCGAACAACGACCCGATGCTCGTCGTCCCGGCGATGGCCGCGGTCACGGACCACATCGGCTTCGGCATCACGTTCTCCACGAGCTACGAGCCGCCCTTCGCCTTCGCCCGCCGGATGTCGACGCTCGACCACCTGACGAACGGCCGCGTCGGCTGGAACGTCGTCACGAGCTACCTGCCGAACGCCGCGCGGAACTTCGGGCTCGCGACGGAGATCCCGCACGACACCCGGTACGAGATCGCGGACGAGTACCTCGACGTCCTCTACCAGCTGTGGGAGGGCTCGTGGGAGGACGACGCCGTGCTCCGGGACGCCGAGCGCGGGGTCTACACCGACCCGGACAAGGTGCACCCGATCGACCACGTCGGCGAGCACTTCAGCGTCGCCGGCCCACACCTGTCCGAACCGTCGCTGCAGCGCACACCGACGCTGTTCCTGGCGACCGGCTCCCCCGCCGGCATCGCCCGCGCCGGGCAGCACGCCGAGGTGGTCTTCACCGGCGGCCACGGTGTCGAGCGCACCGCGAACGCCGTCCGCGACGCCGCCCAGGCCGCCGGGCGTGACCGCGGCGACGTCAGGTTCGTCACGCAGGCCGCGGTGATCACGGCCCCGACGCAGCGCGAGGTCGAGGACAAGGTCGCGCAGTACAAGGCCTTCGCGAGCGAGGAGGGTCCGCTCGTGCACGGCAGCGTCCCCTTCGACGCACTGTCGCACCCGCGGAGCCGCACTGTGCGGGACGCGCTCGAGGCCGAGGGTGTCGAGGGCGGCGAACGCCTGGTCGGCCGCGTCGCACTCGACGCCACCGTCGGCGAGCTGCTCGACCGCGTGAACGAGGCGTGGCACGGCGCGTTCTGGGCGGCTGGCGTCCCCGAGGCCGTGACGGAGCAGATCGAGGGCTGGCTCGACGACGACGGCATCGACGGGATCAACCTGCGGCAGTACCACTCGTTCGACACCGTTCGGGACTTCGGCACGTACGTCACCCCGCTCCTCCGGGAGCGCGGCCGCCTGCCCGAGCGCTACACCGACGGCGAGACCCTGCGCGAGCGCGTGACGGGAGGCCCGGCTCGGCTCCCCGCATCGCACCCGGCCGCGTCGCACCGCCACACGAGCGTCCCCGCCTGACGCGCGGCGCCGGTCAGAGCCCGAGCAGCCGCCGGACCCCGTCCGTCACGACCCGCCGCGTGAGTTCGCCGTCCCGTCGCGCCTTCGCCCGCAGCGCCGCCCCTTCCCAGAGGTCCACGAGCTGCGCCCCGACGAGCGACGCATCGAGCGCGTCCGACACGTCCCCCTGCTCCTGCGCGGCCCGCACCGCCGCTGCCAACCGCGCGACCCACTCGTCGAAGACGCCGTCGACGTGGCTGGCGACGGCGGGCTCGTCGGTCGCGGTGTCGATCGCCAGGTTCCCGAGCAGGCACCCGTACCGGAACTCGATCCCCGCCAGCTGGTCGAGCATCGCGTCGAAGTACCCGGTGATGCGGTCGACGGCCCGCGGCACGGACTCGTCGTCGAGCAGCGCGGTCGGCGAAGCGGCGGCGAAGCGGTCGGCGACCTCGATCGCCAGGTCGGCCTTGGACCGGAAGTGGTTGTAGAACGAGCCCTTCGGCGCCCCGGCTGCCCCGGTGATGGCGGCGACGCCGGTGCCGGCGTACCCGTGCTGGTGGAACTCGACGAGGGCGGCGTCGACGATCGCGTCGCGGAGACTGGCTCGGGGCATGGAACGATCTTCGCACCCGGAGTTCGGAACAGCGGAATAAGACGACCGGTCATATTGCTGCCTCCTCCAGCGGCACCGATCGGCGCCCCGACGGAAGGAACCCCCATGACGGAACTCAGCGGACAGATCGTCCTCGTCACCGGCGCAAACGGCGGACTCGGCACCGAGTTCGTCCGCCAGGCCATCGAGCGCGGCGCGACGAAGGTGTACGCCGCCGCACGACGCCCCCGTGACTGGGACGACGCACGCATCGTCCCCCTCGTGCTCGACGTCAGCGACGAGGCCTCGGTGTCCGCTGCGGCAGCCACCGCGTCCGACGTCACCGTGGTCGTCAACAACGCCGGTCTGCTCCGCCCGGGCGGCCTGGTCGACGGCCCCCTGGCGGACATCCGCACCCAGATCGAGACGAACCTCATCGGCCCGCTCCTGGTCACCCGCGCCTTCGCCCCGGCACTCCGCGCGACACGCGGAACCGTCGTGAACGTCGCGTCGGTCCTCAGCTGGCTCGGCGGCAGCGGCGCGTACGGCGTCTCGAAGGCCGGACTCTGGTCGGCGACCGACTCGACCCGCCTGGAGCTCGCCGGCGACGGCGTCCAGGTGGTCGGCGCCTACCTCGGCTACACGGACACCCCGATGACCGACGGCGTCGACGCCCCGAAGAACACCACAGAAGAGGTCGTCACGGCCGTCTTCGACGGTGTCGAGCAGGGCGAGCACGAGGTGCTCGCGGACGAGCTGACGCGCAGCGTCCGCGCGTCCCTCGGCGCCCCGATCAGCGAGCGCTACGCCGCGCTGGCCGGCTGACGCACGGAACGGACCCCGAGACGGACGGGAGGCCCGGTGCGTTTCCGGCACCGGGCCTCCCGTCCGTCACATCGGGACGATCATGGCCTCAGGAACGCCACCAGGCGTCGAACGGCGTCGCCGGCACCTGCCGCTTGTGCTCCGTCGCGCGGTACCGGGTCTCGATCGCCTCGGCGACCTCGATCGGGACGTCGTGGCCCTGCAGGTACGCGTCGATCTCCGCGTAGCTGAGCCCGAGGTTCGCCTCGTCCGTCTGACCGGGGGTCTCGTCGAGGAGGTCGGCGGTCGGCGCCTTCTCGTACAGGCGGGCCGGTGCGCCGAGGTGCTCGAGCAGCTGGCGACCCTGGCTCTTGGTGAGCCCCGTCAGCGGCGTGATGTCCACGCCGCCGTCGCCGTACTTCGTGAAGAAGCCGGTCACCGCCTCTGCCGCATGGTCCGTGCCGACGACCAGGAGCCCCTGCTGCCCGGCGACCGCGTACTGGGCGACCATGCGCATCCGCGCCTTGACGTTGCCCTTCACGAAGTCGCTCAGCGGCACCCCCGCACTCGTGGTGTCCTGCACCACGCCGTCCACCCCGTGCTCGATGTTGACGGTCAGCCCGGGCTCCGCGGCGATGAACTGCAGCGCGAGCTGGGCGTCGTCCTCGTCGGCCTGGACCCGGTACGGCATCCGGACGGTCGTGAACGTGACGTCGTGCCCCTCCGCGCGGAGCGACTCGACCGCCAGCTGCGACAGGCGCCCGGCGAGCGTCGAGTCCTGGCCGCCGCTGATCGCGAGGAGCAGGCCCTTCGCGCCGGTGGTCAGCAGGTAGTCCCGGAGGAACCCCACGCGACGGTCCACCTCGGTGGCCGGGTCGATGACGGGCTGGACGTTGAGGTCCGCGGCGATGGCGGCTTGGAGTTCACGCACCGGTCCAGTATTCACCGTGGACCCGTCAGCGTGCCTCGACCGATTCGGAGCGCTTCTGCCGCCACATCTTCGCGGGCTGGTCCGGGCCGTCCCAGACCTGCACGGCACCCCACGCGGCGGCGAGGAGCGGCACCGAGATGACGGCGCCGAAGATCCCGGCGAGGACGGTGCCGGCGGTCAGGCCGATCAGGATGACCAGGCCGTGCAGGCGCAGCGTCCGGCCCATCAGCACCGGCTGGAGGAAGTTGCCCTCGAGCTGGTTCACCAGGACCACGATGCCGATCACGACGAGCGCCTGCACCGGGCCGAGCGCGACCAGTGCGACGAGCGCGGCGAGGATGCCGGCGGCGGTCGCACCGACGATCGGGATGAACGCGGTGATGAACACGACGACCGCCAGGGGCAGCGCGAGCGGCACCCCGACGATCGCGATGCCGACGCCGATGCCGATCGCGTCGACCGCCGCCACCGTCGCCGTGCCACGGACGTAGCCGCCGAGGGTGGACACGATGCGGTCGCCGACGCGGCGGGCGCGGGCGTAGCGCTGGCCGGTGAACGGGCGGAGCAGGAACTCCCAGATCTTCGGGCCGTCCTTGAGGAAGAAGAACAGCACGACGACCATCAGCACGAGCCCGGTGAGGAAGTTCGCCGTCGCGGACGCCCCGGCGAGCGCGCCGGAACCGAACTGGGCGCTCGTGATGAAGTCCGTGACGGTCTTCGTCGCGTCGTCGATCTGCGACTCCGAGATCGAGAACGGCAGCGAGGTCGCCCACTGCTGCAGCTGCTGGAACCCGTCGACGGCGGAGTCCTGCAGGTCGGACCACTGGCTCTCCACGGCGACGACGATCAGCCACGCGACGAGTCCGAGCACCACGAGCACGCCGAGGAGCACCGCGAGCGTCGCCAGGACCGAGGGGACGTGGTGCCGTCGGAGCCAGGACACGACCGGGTGCATCGCGGAGGCGATGATGAGCGCGAGGAGCACCGGGATCGTGACGACGCTCAGCGTGGACGCGGCGTAGACGATGCCGATCACGATGACCAGCACGATGATGACCTGCAGGCACCGGGTGGCCAGGCCGCCGAACGAGTCGGACCAGGCCCGCCGTGCGCCGGTCGGCGGGAGGTCCTTCGGCGCGGACGTGGACGGGGAGAAGAACGGCATGCGGATCCTGTCGTGACGGTGGTGCGATCTGCTGTCGAGCGCTCCCCCGATGATGTCAGGCCGCCCGTGACTACGCTCAGGCTCGTGACGACGACGTTCCCGCGCAGTACCCCGTCCGCTCTCGACATCGACGCATCGGGGGTCGAAGCGCTCGTCCGGGCCCTCGGGTCCACGCCCGACGTGGAACCGCACAGCCTGCTGCTCCTCCGGCACGGTCAGGTCGCCGCCGAGGGCTGGTGGGCGCCGTACTCCGCGGACCGACCGCACCTGCTCTACTCGCTGAGCAAGAGCTTCACCGCCGCGGCCGTCGGCATCGCCGCGCGCGAGGGACTGATCGACCTGGACGGCACCGTCCTCAGCCACTTCCCCGAACTCGACGCCGAGGTCACCGACGCACGGAGCCGCCGGATGACCCTGCGGAACGTCCTGGCGATGGCGAGCGGCCACCGGGAGGAGACCCTCGATCGGGCGCGGGAGACCGACCCGACGAACATCGTGCGCGGCTTCCTGCTGCTCCCGCCGGACGAGGACCCGGGCACCGTCTTCGCCTACAACCAGCCGTGCACGTACACGCTCGCCGAGATCGTGCGCCGGGCGAGCGGCACGACGCTGCTCGAGTACCTGCGCCCGCGCCTCTTCGACCCGCTCGGCATCGGCCAGGTCGCCTGGAAGCGGGACGCCACCGGTGAGCTCGGCTTCAGCGGGTTCTACGCCACCACCGAGGCGATCGCGAAGCTCGGGCAGCTGTACCTGCAGCGCGGGGTGTGGGAGGGCGCACGGATCCTCGACGAGGACTGGGTCCACGAGGCGACCCGGCTCCAGGTCCCGAACGAGGACCCGGAGCACCCGGACTGGGCAGCCGGCTACGGCTACCAGTTCTGGATGGCACGGCACGGGTTCCGCGGCGACGGCGCCTACGGGCAGTTCTGCATCGTGCTGCCGGAGCACGACGTCGTGCTCGCGATGACCGGCCAGAGCATCGAGATGCAGGCGGTCCTCGACGCGGTGTGGGAGCACCTGCTGCCGGCGATCGACCGGCCGGGTCCGGCGGGTCCGGTGGACCTGTCCGGGCTGGCCTTGCCGCCGGTCTCCGGCTCGCAACTCGGTTCCGTCGGATCTGTCGGATCTGTCGGATCCGTCGGATCTGTCGGATCCGTCGGCCTGGAGGCCAGGGTCGCCTTCACCCGTGGCTCCGGCCCCGGGGTACTCCTGCTCACCGCGGTGGAGCTCGAGCACGCCGGCGACGACGGCTGGGTGGTCACCGTGGCCCAGGACGGCTCCGCCGTGCGCGCACCGCTCGGCGAGGGCGCCTGGGCGGTGTCCGGCTCCACCGCGGCGAGCGCAGCCGTGGACGGGGACGGCCAGGTCGTCGTGGCGCTCCGCTTCGTCGACACGCCGCACCTGCTCCGGCTGCGGCTCGACCCGGTCACCCGGACCTTCGCGGCGTCCTGGATGACCGAGCCGCTGCACGACCGGATCGGCACGTTGCACCGCCCGGCCTCCGGCTGAGCGCGCGGCGCGGCCGCGCCCGGTTCACCAGGGGACGACACCCGCATCGTCGAAGAACCCGCCGCGCGGACCGTCGTCCGGCAGCGTCGCCAGGCGCACCGCCGTGGCCGCACCCTGCTCGGGAGTCCGATCCCCGGCGAACCCGTTGAAGTCCGTCGCGACGAGCCCTGGGCAGGCCGCGTTCACGATCACCGGGGTGTCCGCGAACGCGCGGGCGTACTGCACGGTGAGACCGTTGAGGAAGGTCTTCGACGACGAGTAGTCGGCCATGACCGGGCCCGGCTGCCGTGCGAGCGACCCCATGCTGCTCGACGCGTTCACGATCCGCGGGTGCTCCGACCGCCGGAGCAACGGCAGCATCGCGTTCGTCACCCGGACCACGCCGTACACGTTCGTGTCCACGACACTGCGCAGCACGTCGAGGTCGATGGCGGTGGGGTCCTGCTCCCAGGTCTCCGGGTCGAAGGGTCCGGAGATGCCCGCGTTGTTCACGAGGACGTCGAGCGTGCCGAACCGCTCGTCGAGTTCGCGTGCCGCTGCCGCGACGCCCTCGTCGCTCGTCACATCGATCCGGACACTCGTCGCGTCGATGCCCTCGGCGACCAACCGGGCCGCGGCGTCCGAGCCGGCCGTCTCGTCACGCGCGCCGACGACGACACGCATGCCGAGCCTCCCGAGCGATGCTGCGATCGCGAAACCGATGCCCTTGTTCGCCCCGGTGACCAGGGCGGTCGTTGCTGTTGTCATGTCCCGATCCTCGGTCCGGGCCGACACCCGTGTCCAAGACCCGTTCGGTGTCCGTCGATACCCGGTGGGTATCGACGACGTAGGCTCCGCGTGTGGACGATCTCGAGACGCGCGAACTCCGGTACTTCGTGACCGTGGCCGAGGAGTTGCACTTCGGCCGTGCGGCCGTGCGCCTCGGCATGTCGCAGCCGCCGCTGTCCCGCGCGATCCGACAGCTCGAGCAGCGCATCGGCACGGCACTGTTCGTGCGGGAGCCGCGCGGGGTCACCCTGACCGCGGCCGGGACGGTCTTGCTCGGCGATGCCCGCCCGGCGCTCGCTGCCGTGGCCGCGGCCGGCCGACGAGCGCAGCGCGCCGGACGGCCGACGCGTCAGCTCGTCCTCGCCGTGAAAGCCGGTGCCGAACACGAGATCCTGCAGGCGTTCCTCGACGTGCAGGACGCGGACCCGGACGCGCTGCCGGTCGAGGTGGTGTTCGGCGAGGTCCACGAGCAGGCGGCGTTCCTGCGCGACGGGACCGCGGACGTCGCGCTCATGCACCGGACGTACGACGACCTCACCGGCTTCGACGCCGAGGACCTGCGCACCGAGCAGCAGGTCGCGATCCTTCCGCGGTCGCACCCGCTGGCGTCCCGGCCGGCGCTCGCCGCCGCCGACCTGCGCGACCTGCCCGACCTGCCGGCGGCCCGGTGGCCGCGGGCCGACGGCACCTACCCCGACGGACCAGGGCCCGAGGTCCGTTCCCAGTCGCAGCTCGCGCAGCTGGTCGCGCTCGGGCGCACCGTCATCGTCATCCCGCGGTCGAGCCGCACCCTGCAGTGGCCGGAGCACGTCGCCGTCCCCGTGCTCGACGCCCCGCTCGCCACGACGGTGATCGCGTGGCCGGCCGCGTCGACCTCGCCGGACGTCGCACGCGCGGTGCGGAACGCGATCAGGGCGGCGGACGCGTTCGCGGCGTCCCGCTCGGCCTGAGCGGACTCTCCGGGGGCGGCGCCGTGGGCGGCGCCGTGCTTCCGGGGTCGAGTGCGCAACAGTGGGGCTCTGCGCTCGGCAGGAGCGCATCGTCCGCGCACTCGATCCTCAGATCTCGACGTCGCTGCCCATCGTGACCGTGCGCTGCGGCGGCAGGCCGAAGCGTGCTGCCGGGTCGGCGGCGTTGTGGGCCAGCGCCACGAACAGCTTCTTCCGCCACGCCACCATGCCGTGGCTCCCCCGCATCGGCCGGAGTGCGCCACGGGAGATGAAGTACGACGCGTTCGCCATCTCCTCCGGGTCGAGGTCCAGCACCTCCGACAGGCATGCCGCGTGCAGCGCGTGCGGCAGGTCCTGGTCGTCGGAGAACCCGAACTTCACCGTGACGTGGTCGATGCCGTCGTCCGCGTAGCCGAGGTCGTCGCGCATGAACGCCTTCGCATGTGGCACGTGCGGGACGTTCGCCGTGATGACCGACACGATGATCACCCGGCGGTGCACCACGTGGTTGTGTTCGGTGTTCGCCCGGAGCGCCAGCGGCGTCGTCTCCTTGTTCGGGTGCGGGAACACCGCGACGCCCTCGACCCGGGGGATGTGCGCCGTGTTGACCCGCTCGATGAAGTCGTCGAGGGAACCCTCGCGCTCCTTCCGTTCCTCCTGCACGAGCTGGCGACCGCGGCGCCACGTCGTCATGACCGTGATCACCGCGAGCGCGATGAGGAGCGGCACCCACCCGCCGTGGAGCACCTTCGACAGGTTGCCGGCGAGGAACGTCAGCTCGAGGCCGCCGAACACGACCGCCGCGACGACGAGCTTCCACGTCGCCCAGTGCCAGAGCGGCTTCACGACGAGGAGCAGCAGGATCGTGTCCGTCACGAGCGCGCCCGTGACCGACACCCCGTACGCGGTCGCCAGGCTCGCCGACGACCGGAACGCCAGCATGATCGCCATCACGCCGATGAACAGCAGCAGGTTCACGGCCGGCAGGTAGATCTGGCCGCCCTCCTCCTTCGAGGTCTGGCGGATCGTCAGCGGCGGCAGGAGCCCGAGCTGCACGGCCTGCCGGGTCAGCGAGAAGGCGCCGGAGATCACGGCCTGGCTCGCGATCACCGTCGCGGCCGTCGCGAGCACCACGACGGGCAACTGCGCCCAGTTCGGGAACAGCAGGAAGAACGGGTCCTTCGTCGCCTCGGGGTGCTCGAGGACGAGCGCCGCCTGACCGAGGTAGTTGAGGACGAGCGCCGGGAACACCACGAAGAACCACGCACGGCGGATCGGCACGCGGCCGAAGTGCCCCATGTCGGCGTAGAGCGCCTCGGCACCGGTGATGACGAGCACCACGGCACCCATCGCCACGAAGGAGATGTACGGGTGGGCGAAGACGAACACGATCGCCCACGTCGGGGAGAGGCCCTGCAGGACGTCGGGGTGCGTGACGATGAACGGGACGCCGGCCACCGCGATCACCACGAACCAGAGCAGCATCACGGGGCCGAAGAGCGTGCCGACCTTGCCGGTGCCGAACCGCTGCACGAAGAACAGGATCACCAGGATCACGGCGGCGATCGGGACGATCAGGTGCCCCACCGCCGGAGCCGCGGTGCCGAGGCCCTCCACCGCGGAGAGCACGGACACCGCCGGTGTGATCACCGAGTCGCCGTAGAACAGGGAGACGCCGACGATCCCGACGATGAGGAAGATCGTCGCGCCCCCGCGGCGCTTCGCGTACAGCCGACGGGCCAGCGCGGCGAGCGCCATCACGCCGCCCTCGCCGTTGTTGTCGGCGCGCATCAGCACGAGCACGTACTTGATCGAGACGATGACCGTGATGCTCCAGAACATCAGCGAGATGACGCCGTAGACGTCCTCCGGGATCGGCTTCACGATGCCGTTGTCGATCGTGAACACGGTCCGCAGGGAGTACAGCGGGCTCGTGCCGATGTCGCCGAAGACGACGCCGAGTGCAGCGAGTGCGAGCGCGGTGGTGCCCTTCGGCCCGTCGTGCTCGGGGGTCGCGGTGTCCTCGCTGACGGGTGCCGCGGCGGAGGTTTCGGTCACGCTCGATCACTCCAGATCTGACCGCCAGGGAAGCGGCCCGCGCTCATCCTGCCACCGTCTGCCCGTGCGCCTCGCAGCACGCGGTCACTCTCGGAGCCCGGCCCGGTCACTCTTCGAGCTGGAGCGACTTCCCGCGCATCACGAGGAGCGGGTCCGGCGGCAGCGCGACCTCCGGGTCCTTGCCCTCGTAGTCGAACTGCGCGAGGAAGTAGCGCATCGCGTTGACGCGCGCACGCTTCTTGTCGTTCGACCGGACGATGGTCCACGGCGCGTACCGCTTGTCGGTCCGGCGGAACATCTCCTCCTTCGCCGCGGTGTAGTCGTCCCACACCCGCAGGGACGCCACGTCCACCGGCGAGAGCTTCCACCGGCGGACCGGGTCGAGCTGCCGGATCGCGAACCGGGTCCGCTGTTCCTTCCGGGTCACCGAGAACCAGAACTTCGTCACGTGA
>NZ_RKII01000006.1:79207-80409 GCF_003755165.1 Curtobacterium sp. PhB130
ACCGGCGAGAGCTTCCACCGGCGGACCGGGTCGAGCTGCCGGATCGCGAACCGGGTCCGCTGTTCCTTCCGGGTCACCGAGAACCAGAACTTCGTCACGTGGATGCCGGCGTCTACGAGCATCCGCTCGAACGACGGCGCCTGGGTCATGAACGTCTCGTACTGCTCGTCCGAGCAGAAGCCCATCACCCGCTCGACGCCGGCCCGGTTGTACCAGGAGCGGTCGAACATCACGATCTCACCGGCACTCGGCAGGTGCTCGACGTAGCGCTGGAAGTACCACTGCCCCTGCTCGCGCTCGCTCGGCTTCGACAGGGCGACCACCCGGGACGTCCGCGGGTTGAGGTGCTCGGTGAACCGCTTGATCGTGCCGCCCTTGCCCGCGGCGTCGCGGCCCTCGAACAGGATGATCGCCTTGCGGCCCTCGTCCTCGAGCCAGTACTGGAACTTCAACAGCTCGACCTGCAGGCGGTACTTCTCGAACTCGTACTCGTCGCGGTCCATCCGCTCGTCGTACGGGTAGTCCTCGCGCCACGTGTGGATCGGGTTGCCCTGGGGGTCGATCAGCTCCGGGTCGGGCGTGTGCGCGTCGCTGACCGTGAACCCGCGCTGGCGGAGGTCCTCGATGTACTCGCGGAGGTCCGCGGTCGGGGTGGCGTCCAGCATCGTCGTGCTCCCTGTCCGGCCGCTGTCGTCCGTGCGGCGCTGCCCCGTGTCTACCGGGTCGTGGTGAACGGGAGCGGAACGCGACCGGCTGGTGCCCCTGGAGGGACTCGAACCCCCAACCCTTTCCTTAGGACGGAACTGCTCTTCCATTGAGCTACAGAGGCCGGCCCGACCACTCTAGCGGGAGCCGGCCGAGGGCCCGCCCGCCGCCGGCTCCGGCCCGTCAGGCCCGGTACGGCTCGAGGAACCGGACGAGCTCCGCCGCGTACGACCCCGGCTGCTCGAACGGCGCGAAGTGCCCGCCCCGCGGCAGTTCCGCGACGTACACCAGGTTGGTCGTCCGCTCCAGCCACTCCCGCGGCGCCGTGACGAGGTCCCCCGGGTAGAGCGAGAACCCCGACGGTGTCTCCACCCGTCGTGCGGACTGCTCCGGCGAGATCGCCGCGTTCGCGTGGTACATCCGCATCGCGGAGCCGATCGTGCCCGTGGCCCAGTACTCGGTGACGAGCGCCAGGACCTCGTCCCGCGTGTACACGG
>NZ_RKII01000006.1:80502-253587 GCF_003755165.1 Curtobacterium sp. PhB130
ACACGGACCAGAGGTCCCCGTCGCAGTCGCTCCACGAGCGGAGCTTCTCGACGATCCACGCTGCGAGTCCCGAGGGCGAGTCGTTCAGCCCGACCGCGGCGGTCTGCGGCTTCGTCCGGTGCATCATCGCGTAGGCACCCTCTGCGTTCCGCCACGCGGTCGTCGCGGCCACGAACGCCTGCTCCGGGGCCGAGAGCGTGTCCACGTCGATCCCCGGCCACGGCAGTCCGCCGTCGATCCGGTGCACGGCGACGACCCGGTCGGGGTGGTCGAGCGCGAGGAACCGGGCGACGTGCGTGCCGATGTCACCGCCGGCGACGGCGAACCGCTCGTACCCGAGCTCGGTCATGAGCGGCGCCCAGAGCCCGGCGACCTGACGGGCGTCCAGGGGCGAGGGCGGGGCTTCGGAGAAGCCGTACCCGGGCATGTCCGGCACGACGACGTCGAACCCGGCGGCGGTCAGGAGCGGCAGCACCTTCCGGTAGCGCCAGTTGGAGTCCGGCCAGCCGTGCGCGAGCAGCAACGGGGATCCGTGTCCGCCGTCAGCCGGCGCGACGAGGACGTTGATCCCGAGACCGTCGACCTGGACGGTGCGGCTCGGCAGCGCGGCCAACGCGTTCCGGTGGGCGTCGAAGTCGAACCCGTCCGCCCAGTACGCGACGAGGTCGCGGAGCTCGTCCACGTCGACGCCGAGCGACCACCCGGTGCCGGCGGGCGCGTCCGGCCAGCGGGTGGCGCGGAGCCGCGCACGGAGGTCTTCGATGGTGTCGTCGTCGATCCACATCCCGGTCATGCCCCGACGCTACGCACCGCCACCGACACGCGATGATGGACACCGTGACCTCCTCGAAGCCCGCCGTCCTGTTCGTCTGCGTCCACAACGCCGGCCGCTCGCAGATGGCCGCAGGCTACCTACGGCACCTCGCGGGTGACCGCATCGACGTGTTCTCCGCCGGCTCCGAGCCCGCGGACCGGGTCAACGCCGTCGCGGTCGCAGCGATGGCCGAGGAGGGCATCGACCTCCTCGGTGCGCAGCCGGCGATCCTCACCACCGACGCCGTCCGGCGGGCCGACGTGGTGGTCACGATGGGGTGCGGCGACGCGTGCCCGGTCTTCCCGGGCAAGCGCTACGAGGACTGGGAGCTCACCGACCCCGCGGGACTGCCCCTGGAGGCGGTGCGCCCGATCCGCGACGACATCCGCCGCCGCGTCGAGGACCTCGTCGCCGAGCTCACGGCGTAGCGGACTGCGGGGCGAGCGACGCTGGTTCGCGGCGGAGCAGGCACACCGCCGCCACGAGCCCGCCCCACACGAGGGCACCGAACACCGGCAGCAGGGCTCCGGCGACCCCCTCCGCGCTCAGGACCATCGTGAACCACACCGTGGCGATCGCACCGGTCACCGCGGAGACGACGCCGATCGCGAGCGCTGCCCTGCCCCGTGTGGTGTCGGTCGCGAGCGTCACCGCCAGCACCGCACAGATCAGCGCCCCCACGACACCGGGCACGAGCAACGCCCAGAACACGGCGCCCGACGAGCCCCAGCCGTCCGCGACGCCGGCGCCACCCCAGTGCGTCGGCACCCGCGCCGGCACGTCGGTCCACCGGAGCCGGGCCACCACGAGGACGACGGGCGGCACCCACGACATCACCGCTCCGGCGACGAGCGCCGGGCTCAGGGCCCGCCGACCGACGATCACGTCCATGCTCGGACCCTACCCCCGACCGACACGCGTACTGGTCGCTACGAGACGCGCGTGTGCGCAGCGCCCTGGTCGCTACCGGACGCGGACGGGAGGCACGGATCGGCCCGGCACCGCGCCTCCCGTCCGGAACGGCGAACGGACACCGCACCACGCGACTCCGCGGTGCCGTGTCCGTTCCCCGGTGTGGTGACGCCGCTACGCGGCGACCAGGAACTCGTCCCAGTCCGGCTCCGTCCGCTCCATCCCGCGCACCACCCAGCTCGAGCCGTGCGGGGCCTTCGGACGGAACCGCAGGTTCCAGCCCATCTCCCGCGGGGTGCGGTCCCCCTTGGTGTTGTTGCAGGCGAGGCAGCACGCGACGAGGTTCTCCCACGAGTCCTCACCCCCGCGCGACTTCGGCTGGACGTGGTCGATCGTGGTCGCATGCCGATCGCAGTACGCGCACCGGTTGGCGTCCCGGCGGAGGACCCCGCGTCGGGACACCGGCACGAGCCTGGAGTGCGGGATGCGCACGTACCTGGTGAGGATGATGACGGACGGACGGTCGAAGCTCGACGTCGACCCGGTGACCGGGTGTTCGATGTCGGCGGCGACGATGGCGGCCTTCTGGTTCATGACCAGCACGAGGGCCCGACGGAACGAGATGACCGCGAGGGGCTCGTAACCGGCGTTGAGGACGAGAGTGCGCATGGGTTCCCTTCCGACGAGCCTGGACGGCTTCCAGGCGGTGCGGGGCACCGGACCGGACGACGACGAACGAGTGACCGCGAACCGGTCCCGGAACGAAGAAGAGCACCACCCCTGGGGGCAGTGCTCTCCGTCACGCTGGGGCGTGCAGGTGCACGCAGGTCGTGGTCGACCATATGTCGAAGTGCGCGCGCCGACCCATGGTGCGGGTCGTGCGTGACGATGACATGGGGTCTCCTGTTCGGGCCGTGTCGGGCCGATGCGCTCAGGCTAAACCAGAAACCGGCCCAGCACGAGGTGTGCTGGGCCGGTTCTCGGACTGTTCAGATGCCGGTCGGGCGTCAGCCCATCCGGACGATGTGGTAGTCGCTCGTCCAGATCGGGCGGATCGACACGGAGCCGCCGGGCTTCGGCGCGTCCATGATCATGCCGTTGCCCATGTAGAAGCCGTCGTGCGCTTCGTTGTTGAAGATGACGACGTCGCCGGGCTGGGCCTGGGACTCCGGGATCGTGGTGCCGGCCTGGTCCTGCAGCGGCACCGAGTGCGCGAGGTTGATGCCGTACTGCGCGTAGACGAACATCACGTAGCCCGAGCAGTCGAAGCCCGCGGGGGTGGCGCCGCCGAAGACGTACGGGGTGCCGATGTACTGCTTCGCGGTGGCGACCACGGCGGGCAGCGAGAACGGCGTCCCGGGGGCGACGGTGGTGGCCGTGCTGGCGGCGGTCGACGTCGTCGAGGAGGACGCGAGGTAGTCGGTGGCCGTCGGGCCGGAGTACGACGCGTACTGCTTGGCGGTCGCGGCGCGGGCCGCCTGGACCTCGGCGGCGTGCTTCTCGGACGCGAGCGTCGCGGTCGACGTCGCGGAGTAGCCGTCGCGGCTGGTGTCGGCGAGGGCGGCCGCGTCGGAGACGGACAGCTGCTGGCTCTGGGTGGTGCGGATCGCCTGCTGGGCGGTCGCGGTGTCGGAGGCACCGGTCGCCTGCGTGCTGGCGAAGGCTGCGGGGACGGCCATCGTGCCGAACATGCCGGCGGCGACCGTCAGGACGATCGGGGCCATGAACTTGCGCTTGCGCGAGCTCGACGTGGGCTTGTCCGACGCGGTGCGGGCGGTGGCGGCAGCGGGGCGCGCGGCGTGGGTGCCGGTGGCACGCATCGCACCGGCGACGTTCGCACCGCGGGGCGACTCCGCGCGGGCAGCGGTCGTGCTGCGGCGGGCCGGCGTCGTCGCGCTGCGGCGGCTCGACTTGGCTTCAGCGTCGCGGGCAGCCCGCCGGGTGAGCGGGGCGTCGGTGTGGCCGGTGTTCGGAAGGCCTGAGTTCGTCGGGTTCGCGGGCGTCGTGTCCGCGGCGGAACCGGTCTGCGTCAAGGGTGGGGTCTCCGGCGTCTCGTCATCACCCGCCCGGCAGATCGTCATGTGCTGATCGCCGTGCGTGCGCAACCCCATCCGTTCGTCATCGTTTCCGATCGAGGCAGGAGACGGGTTCGAGACGTCCTGCCACGGGTTCCCGGGTCGTTGTCAGCCCAGGGACTCGTCGAGTGTACGGGCGCGTCGTTACCTTGTCGAGACGAAAACGCCGCTTTGTAACAGAACGGTAAAGAAGCCCTGGTCAGAGCCGGAGTTTGATTTTGCGACAGGCGCCACGTCAAGCGGTCGACGTCGTCCCCCGGAGCTGTACCCCGACGGGGTCGGTGACGCTGTTACGCGGCGTCGATGTAGACGTGCTGGGCGACCTCGGTCGGGAGCTCGATGCCGGCGTCTTCGCCGTCGACACGCACCGCCACGTAGGCACCGGCGCGCTGGACGCTCGCGAGCCGGCCGGGCATCACGCCCGCCGATCGCAGCTGGTGCAGGAGCTCCGGCTCGAACTGGACGGGCTCACCCAGGCGGCGGATGACACCGGTCGCGACGGCGTCGGTTCCCTCGGTCGCGGACACGATGTTGCGGACGCCGTCGAGGAAGCCGCCGGCGTCGGGCCCACCGATCTCGGCGAGGCCGGGGATCGGGTTGCCGTACGGGGACTCCGTCGGGTTGCCGAGCATCTCGAGCAGGCGCACTTCCACCTGCTCGCTCATCACGTGCTCCCAGCGGCACGCTTCGTCGTGGACGAACGCCCAGTCGAGGCCGATGACGTCGGAGAGCAGTCGTTCGGCGAGGCGGTGCTTGCGCATCACGTGGGTCGCGCGGGAGCGGCCTTCGCCGGTGAGTTCGAGGTGGCGGTCCCCGGAGACGACGACGAGTCCGTCGCGTTCCATCCGGGCGATCGTCTGCGAGACGGTCGGACCCGAGTGCCCGAGGCGCTCGGAGATGCGCGCGCGCAGCGGGACGATCCCCTCTTCCTCGAGGTCGAGGATCGTCCGCAGGTACATCTCCGTGGTGTCGACGAGATCGGTCACGGTCCGCCTCTCCTGTCTGGGCCCAGCGCGACCCACCCTACTTGTTCGGGCCGACACGGAACGACCAACTCTTGCACGGCGCAAGGAATCGAGTGGGATACCAGCGATCGGTAGGATCGATCCATGGCAGACATCGTCATCCCGGCCGAATTCCTCCCCACCGACGGACGCTTCGGCTGCGGTCCGTCCAAGATCCGTGGCGCCCAGCTCGAGTCCCTGGTCACCCGCGGGGCGACGATCCTCGGGACCTCCCACCGGCAGAAGCCCGTGAAGGACCTCGTCGGCTCCGTGCGCTCCGGCCTCGCCGACCTCTTCCAGGTGCCGGACGGCTACGAGGTCGTCCTCGGCAACGGCGGCTCGACCGCGTTCTGGGACGCCGCAGCGTTCGGGCTCATCGAGCAGCGCGCCGAGAACCTCTCCTTCGGTGAGTTCGGGTCGAAGTTCGCGAAGGCCGCCGCCGCGCCGTGGCTCCAGGCCCCGCACGTGGTCGAGGCACCGGGCGGCTCGCGCTCCGAGCTCGAGATCGTCGACGGTGTCGACGTCTACGCCTACCCGCACAACGAGACCTCGACCGGCGTCATGGCGCCGGTCGTCCGCGCCGAGGGCGACCCCGGTGCGCTGACCGTCGTCGACGCCACGAGCGCTGCCGGCGGCGCCCTGTTCGACGTCAGCGCGACGGACGTCTACTACTTCGCACCGCAGAAGAACTTCGCCTCGGACGGCGGGCTGTGGCTCGCGCTGTTCTCCCCCGCCGCGATCGAGCGCGTGGAGCGCATCGCCGCGTCCGGCCGGTTCATCCCGGAGTTCCTGTCGCTGAAGAACGCGGTGGACAACTCGCGCCTGAACCAGACGCTGAACACCCCGGCGATCTCGACGCTGCTGCTCCTCGACGACCAGATCTCGTGGATCAACAACTCGGGCGGCCTGGCGTGGGCGGACACCCGCACGAAGACCTCGTCCTCGACGCTGTACGACTGGGCGGAGTCGGTCGACTGGGCCACGCCGTTCGTCACGGACCCGGAGCACCGCTCGCAGGTCGTCGCGACGATCGACCTCGACGACTCCATCGACGCGAAGGCGGTCGCCGCGACCCTCCGCGAGAACGGCATCGTCGACACCGAGCCGTACCGGAAGCTCGGCCGCAACCAGCTGCGCGTCGCGACGTTCACCGCGATCGACCCCGACGACGTGCAGAAGCTCGTCGGCGCGATCACCTACGTCGTGGGCGCGCTCAAGGGCTGAGACGCCGCACACAACGCGAAACGCCGCCGGATCCGGCGGCGTTTCGTCGTTCGTGCGGCGTCTCGGCAGGACGGCGGTGTGTCAGCGCTGGTCGTCGAGCTCGTCGACGTCGACGCCGTCGATCTCGTCGTCGTCCGACTCGGGGAGGTCGTCCTCGTCGTCGTCGAAGTCGTCGTCGTCCGACTCGTCGTCGTCGTCGTCCTCGTCGTCGTCCGCGTCGTCGTCGTCATCCGCGTCGTCGTCGTCATCCGACTCGTCGTCGTCATCCGACTCGTCGTCGTCGTCCTCGTCGTCGGACTCGTAGTCCTCGTCGTCCTCATCGGACTCGTCAGCGTCGTCGTCCGCGTCAGCGTCGTCGTCGGAGTCGCCGTCGCCGTGTTCCTCGCCCTCCTGCGCGGCGCGGTAGTCGGCCAGCCGCTCCGACCACGGCACCCAGTCCGGCGCGAGCAGCGACCCGTCACCGGGCATCAGCTCGACCTCGAGCACGGTCGGCTCCTCGCCCTCGACCTGGGCGATGCTGACGGTCCAGCGCCACCCCGGGTACCCGGGCATCCGGTTCGCGAACAGGACCGAGACGACCCCGTCGCCCTCGTCCGTGGTGCCGACGGAGGACCCGACGGTCGACTCCTCGGTGACCTCGAGCAGCGCCCTGCGGGCGAGTGCGGTCAGGTCGGTGTTGTCGGTCGTCATGGTCATGCGTCCAATTGGTCTGCGACGTGCCGCAGGATCGCGGCGATGCGTGTGCCGTTCTTCGGGTAGCGACCGTGGCGGAGGTCTCCGCTGATCCGGTCCAGTTCCTTCACGAGGTCCTCGACGATGACGGCCATGTCGTCCGCCGAGCGGCGGGACATCTTCGACAGCGACGGCTTCGGGTCGAGCAGGCGGACGGACAGCGCCTGCGATCCCTTGTTGCCCTGGACCACGCCGTACTCCAGGCGCGCACCGGCCTTCACGGTGGTCACGCCGTCGGGCAGCGAGGAGGCGTGCAGGAAGACCTGGTCGCCGTCGTCTCCGGTGATGAACCCGAAACCCTTCTGGTCGTCGTAGAACTTGACCTTGCCGGTGGGCATGCGTGGACTCCTCGATAGGTGTGCGGCCGTGGTGCGGATATCCTGGGGCGATGGCCAAGCCGACCCGATCCACCGAGGACACGCGGAACTCCGCGGAATCCCCGGCGACGTTCAATCGTACCGAACGCACCCTCGCGTTCATGATCGGCGGCATCGTGTTCTTCACGGTCCTCTGCTTCGCGGCGATGATCATCGGCTGGCTGACCCTCGGGACGATCCCGGGCACCGGCATCTGGCCCGTGGTCCTCGGCATCCTGTACTTCGGACCGCCCATCGCGCTGGTCCTGATCTTCGTGCTGCTGGCCGTCACCTGGACCCGCAAGGCACGCGCACACCGGAACGAGGCCCGCTGACGTCCGCTCCGGACGCATGCGGAGGACGATGACGACCACCGCCGACCTCGCCGCCCGACTGCGGGCGATGCCGGACGACGACCTCGAACGGCTCATCATCGCGCGCGGGCTCCCCGCGGCGGTGCTCGGTGAGACGGGCCCCCAGAGCATCACCGACTTCTTCGACCTGGCCGAGGCGTTCCGCGCCGACGCCGCGGTCGACGCCGCCGTCGAACGGCTCCCGCGCCGGGCGCTGGTCGCGCTCCGCGACGGCGAAGCCGGTGACGCACTCGCCCCGGCGGTCGCGCTCGGCCTGGCCGAAGCGGACGGCCGGGTCGACGACGCGGTCGCGCTGCGTGTGGCGGCGCACCCGGACCTCACTGCGCTGACGGGAGGCCCGGCACCGGTCCGCCAGGCCGCCCCCGACGCGGGGACGGGGACGTCCGGTGCCGCACGTGCGACGGGCGCGGAACACGCGTTCGCGACGATGACGGTGCTGGCCGAGCTCCTCCGTTCCGTGGACGACGGCGGCGTGCGCGAACTCGTCAAGGGCGGCATCGGCTCACCGCTCGCCCGTGCCCTCGCGGAACGCTCCGGCGCCGACCCCGAGGTGGTGCCCGGCCGCCTGGAGCTGCTCGAGCGGATCCGCTTCACCGGCACGGACGACGGCACGTGGTCCCTGACCGACGCCGGGCGCGCCTGGCTGACGACCGCGTGGCCGGACCGGTGGGCGGACCTCGTCGAGCGCTGGCACGACGAACTCGACGACGCCGTCCGTGAAGTCCTCGACGTGGCCGGCGACGACTGGCGCGACCTGCCGAGCCTCGGCCGTTGGGCGTACCCCGCCGGCGCGCGATGGCTCGACGCGACCCTGCTCGACGTCGCCGGCACGGCGAACGCGCTCGGCCTCACCGTCGACGGCATCGTCACCGAGACCGGTCGCACGCTCCTCGGCGCGGACCGCGACGCTGCGGAGCGCGCGGCGACCGCCGACCTCCCGCACACGGTCGAGGGCGTCTACCTCCAGCACGACCTCACCGTCATCGCACCGGGGCCCCTCGCGCCGGACGCCGACGCCGAACTCCGGAGCGTCGCCGACCTCGAGTCGCCGGGGCTCGCCGCCCGGTACCGCGTGTCCGAGGACTCGCTCCGCCGTGCCCTCCGCGCCGGGAGCACCCGCGACCAGGTCGTCGCACTGTTCGAGCGGATCGGGCTCGCCGGCGTCCCGCAGCCCCTCGCCTACCTGGTCGACCAGGTCGCCGCGCGGGACGGCAGCATCGTGGTCGACCGCGCCGAGGACGGCCTCGGATCGGTCGTGCGGGGCACCGCCGACCAGCTCGATCTCATCGGGGTCGACGCCGAACTCCGCCAGCTGGCGTGGGAGCGCCCCGACCTGACGACCCTGGTGACCCGCTACCCACCGCACGTGGTCCACGCGGCGCTGGAGGACCAGCGCTACCCGGCCGTCCTGCAACCCGGCGCCCGCCCCGAGACGCACCACGGGCCTCCAGGCCGTCGCCGTCTGCCGCAGCGCACCCCGGAAGCCGCAGCGCGCGCCGTCGTGGGTCGGCTCCGACTGACGACGGAACGCGGTGCTGCCGAACCGGAACAGGAGTGGCTCGGTCGACAGATCGACCTCGCCGTGCGCGGTCGCACGCCGATCCGGGTGACGGTCCGGATGCCGGACGGCTCGGAGCGGCCGTTCTCGATCGTGCCGACCTCGGTCGCCGCCGGACGCATCCGGGGGAAGGACACCGCCGCCGACGTGGAGCGCACACTGCCCCTGTCGTTGGTCGTGTCCGTCGACAGCGAAGCCTGACCCAGGCGGCGACGGCTAGGCTGGAAGGCCATGAACGGACCGCTGATCGTCCAGAGCGACCGCACCGTGCTGCTCGAGGTGGCGCATCCCGACGCCGAGGACGCACGCCACGAGCTCGCCGTGTTCGCCGAACTCGAACGCGCCCCGGAACACGTGCACACCTACCGGGTGACCCGCCTCGGCCTGTGGAACGCGCGCGCCGCGGGCCACGACGCCGAGAGCATGATCGACACCCTCGAGCGCTTCGCGAAGTTCCCGGTCCCGCAGAGCGTCACCGTCGACATCCGCGACACCGTCGCCCGGTACGGCCGGCTCGTGATCCGTCGTGAGGACCCGGCCGACGCGCCGGTCATCGCGAACTCCCCCACCGAGGAACTCGAGCGCCAGCCGACGCTGCTGCTCACCGCGACGGACCCGACGGTCCTCGCCGAGGTCGTCCGCTCCAAGCGCATCAAGCCGCTCCTCGGGAACAAGCGCTCCGACACCGCGATCGAGCTGCAGCAGTGGGCGCGCGGACAGATCAAGCAGGAGCTCGTGAAGATCGGCTGGCCGGCCGAGGACCTCGCCGGGTACACGCCGGGGCAGCCGCACGCGATCGACCTCGACAACAGCGAGTGGGACCTGCGGCCGTACCAGCAGGACGCCGTGCAGAGCTTCTTCGCACAGGGATCCGGCGTCGTCGTGCTGCCCTGTGGCGCCGGCAAGACGCTCGTCGGCGCCGGGGCGATGGCCACCGTGAAGGCGACCACGCTCATCCTCGTGACGAACACCGTGTCCGCGCGGCAGTGGCGGTCCGAGCTGCTCCGCCGGACCTCCCTGACCGAGGACGAGATCGGCGAGTACTCCGGCAGCGTCAAGGAGATCCGGCCGGTCACGATCGCCACCTACCAGATCCTCACCGCACGACGGAAGGGCGAGTACACGCACCTGTCGCTCCTCGATGCACTCGACTGGGGACTCGTGGTCTACGACGAGGTGCACCTGCTCCCCGCCCCGGTCTTCAAGCTGACCGCCGACCTGCAGGCCCGTCGACGCCTCGGCCTGACCGCGACCCTCGTGCGCGAGGACGGGCGCGAAGGCGACGTGTTCTCCCTCATCGGGCCGAAGCGGTACGACGCCCCGTGGAAGGAGATCGAGGCGCAGGGGTACATCTCCCCCGCGTCCTGCTTCGAGGTCCGCATCGACCTGCCCCACGAGGACCGTCTGGAGTACGCGGCGTCGAGCGACGACGAGCGCTACCGGCTCGCGGCGACGACCCCGGCCAAGACCCCGGTCGTCCGGGAACTCATCGAGAAGCACCGGGGCGAGCAGATCCTCGTGATCGGGCAGTACATCGACCAGCTCGACGACCTGGCCGACTCCCTGGGCGCGTCGAAGATCACCGGAGCGACGCCGATCGACGAACGGGAACGGCTGTACCAGGCGTTCCGCGACGGCGCGATCGACGTGCTCGTCGTGTCCAAGGTCGCGAACTTCTCGGTGGACCTGCCCGACGCCACCGTGGCGATCCAGGTCTCCGGGTCCTTCGGCTCCCGGCAGGAAGAGGCGCAGCGCCTCGGCCGGCTGCTCCGCCCGAACAAGGACGGCCTGCCCGCGTCGTTCTACACGCTCGTCACGCGGGACACCGTCGACCAGGACTTCGCACAGAACCGGCAGCGGTTCCTCGCCGAGCAGGGGTACTCGTACACGATCCTCGACGCCGATCAGGTCCAGGCCGCGGTGGGCTGACGCCCGTCCTGCTCTCGCGTCGCTCCCAGGTAACACTTAGGGAACGGCCAGAAGATAGGACCATGACCGATGGCCCCAAGATCCTGATCGTCGACGACGAGCCGAACATCCGCGATCTCCTCACGACCTCGCTCCGCTTCGCCGGGTTCGCCGTGCGCGCGGTCGGCAACGGGGCGCAGGCGATCTCGGCCGTGCTCGAGGAAGAGCCGGACCTCATCATCCTCGACGTGATGCTGCCCGACATGAACGGCTTCGGCGTGACCAAGCGCCTCCGATCCTCCGGCTACACCTCCCCGATCCTGTTCCTCACCGCGAAGGACGACACCGAGGACAAGATCACCGGCCTCACGGTCGGCGGCGACGACTACGTCACGAAGCCGTTCTCGCTCGACGAGATCGTCGCGCGCATCAAGGCGATCCTCCGCCGCACGATGAACGACGAAGAAGACGCGATCATCCGCGCCGGCGAGCTGACGATGGACCAGGACACGCACGAGGTCACCATCGGCGACGCGCAGATCGAGCTCTCCCCGACCGAGTTCAAGCTGCTCCGCTACCTCATGCTCAACCCGAACCGTGTGCTGTCGAAGGCGCAGATCCTCGACCACGTGTGGGAGTACGACTTCAACGGCGACGCCGGCATCGTGGAGTCCTACATCTCGTACCTGCGTCGGAAGCTCGACCAGTACTCGGCCGAGCCGATCATCCAGACCAAGCGCGGGTTCGGCTACATGCTGAAGGCGTCGAAGGCCTCCTAGGCTCCGTCGGGCCGGCCCTCGTGGTCGTTCGTCTGGCCCGTCTTTCTCGGCGGTCGTCCGGTTTCACCGGGCGGCCGCCGTCTACCGTTGAGGCAGCATGCACTCCAGAATGAACCGCTGGTGGGACGGCATCTCCCTGCGCACCAAGATCACCGGCATCACGGTGCTCCTGGTGGCGCTCGGCCTGCTCGTCGCGGGGCTCGGCACCATGACGGTGCTCTCCACCTACCTGGTGTCCCGCCTGGACAACCAGGTCACCACGACGACGTCGCAGCTCGAGGGGCAGAACGTCTCCGACGGTGAGCAGTACTGCAAGCTCTCCGTGGTGCTCGAGAAGAGTTCCTACGTCGCGGCGTACGACAGCGACGGCAAGCAGATCTGCGACACCCAGTCCACATCGCAGCCTGACATCTCGTCGGTCGACTTCGCCGCGGCCACGAAGACCAGCAACCCGTTCAGCCTCTACGACAAGCAGCACAACCACGAGTGGCGTGCCCAGGTCATCCCGGCGAACCTCCAGAACATCTCCACCGGCGCCACCGAGACCGGTTACGTGCTCGTCGCGGTGTCGAGTGCGGACACCGACCAGACCATCGCCCGGTTCACGGTGATCTTCCTCGGGTTCGGCATCTCCGTCATCCTGCTCGGCGCGATGCTCACCCGGTTGCTCGTCACCGCGACCTTCGACCCGCTCCGCGACGTCGAGGACACCGCCGCCCGGTTCGCCGCGGGTGACTTCAACCAGCGACTCGAGGACGACACCCCGAACACCGAGGTCGGGCGCCTGAACCGCTCCCTCAACGCCATGCTCGAGCGGATCGACAGCGCGTTCGAGGACCGGCAGCGCACCATCGACCAGATGCGCCGGTTCGTCGGCGACGCCTCACACGAACTCCGCACCCCGCTGGTCTCGCTCCGCGGGTACGCCGAGCTGTACCGGATGGGTGCTCTCCGCAAGGAAGAGGACGTCGCGCAGGCGATGGAGCGCATCGAGAAGGAAGCGCAGCGGATGGGGCTCCTCGTGCAGGACCTCCTCCAGCTCGCCCGCATCGACGAGTCGAAGCCGCTCGAGCTCGGCCCGGTCGACCTCGTCGCGATCGCCCGCGACTCCGCGCTCGACACGATGGCGTCGAACCCCGACCGCGAGATCCAGGTCCTCGTCGAGGACGTGCCGCAGGCCGTGCGTGCACCGTCGTCGTTCGGCCCCGCGGTCACCCCGTCGTCGTCGGAGAACCCGCCCGTGTCCCCGTCGGCGAACACCACCGGGCCGATCGCGTTCTCCCGGCAGACCCTGGCGCGGCTGCGCGCCCGGCGGAGCCGCGCCATGAACGTCGACGCGCCGGTCTCCGACGAGACGACGCCGCTGCCCACCGTCGTGATGCCGAAGCGTCCCCCGATCGTCCTCGCCGAGGAGAACAAGATCCGGCAGGTCGTGACGAACCTGATGGGCAACGCGATGCGGTTCACGCCGCACGACGACCCCATCGAGATCGGCATCGGCGTGGACGACGACCGGGGCATGGCGCACATCGACGTCATCGACCACGGCGAGGGCATCCCGCCGCAGCTCCGCGAGAAGATCTTCCAGCGCTTCTGGCGTGCCGACACCTCGCGCGCACGGGACACCGGCGGGTCGGGCCTCGGGCTCGCGATCGTGTCGGGCATCGTCGCGGCGCACCAGGGCTCCGTCGAGGTCATCGACACCGAGGGCGGCGGTGCCACCTTCCGCATCTGGCTCCCCCTCCTCCCCCGCGACTACACCCCGCAGCCCCCCGCGGGCTCCGCCGCCGCCTGACGCGGGCGCGCGCCCGCGCCCGCGCGCCCGCGCACCCGCGCGCCCGCGCACCCCCCGTCCCCGCCCCCACCCCCGGTGAGATCGCACTCCGTGTCACCTCCCCTCTGAGCCTTCCGACACAAAGCGCGATCTCGCGGCTCCTGCACAGCCGGTTCCGGGCGGGTCCTCCTCCACAGGAACGCGGGCGCGGCCCCCTGGCTGTCAGTGGCTCGGCACGCTGGCGTCATGCCAACGGACCCTCAGCCACTCCCGTCCAGGTTCCTGCGGACGCCGTTCCTCGTCGCCGACGCACTCGAACAGGGCGTCGGACGGGAACGCCTTCGGAGGAAGGACCTGGCCGCTCCGGCCCGCGGAGTTCGGGTCCCTGCCGACCGGCTCGCCTTCATCGACACGGCACTCGCCCACGGCCTCTTGCTCCGCCCCGATCAGCACTTCAGCCACACGACGGCCGCCAGGCTCTGGAGTGCCCCGCTCCCCCGTTTGTTCGCTGCTCCGAACAGCGAGCTCCACGTGTCGACCACCGGGTCGGGACCCGTGGAACGCCGGCAGGGCGTGATCGGGCATCGCGTCCGGCCCTCACGCGCCGATGTCACCACGGTGTTCGGCGTGCGGGTCAGCACACCGGCCGCGTTCTGGTACGAATGTCGGATCCTGCTCAGTCTCCGCGCACTGGTGATCCTCGGCGATCACCTCGTCGGCGTCGGGCGGCTGGCATCTCCAGCGCAACTCGCCGCGACCATCCACCCTGGGGATCGCGCTGTCGTGCTCGTCCGCGCCGCTCTCGATCTCGTCCGAGTCGGAGCTGAATCGCCGATGGAGACGATCGTGCGACTGATCGTCGTGGAGGCCGGATTCCCGGAGCCCGACCTGAACGCGGACGTCTTCGACGCATCGGGGCGCTTCATCGGGCGCGTCGACATGGCCTGGGTCGAACTCCGCATCGCCCTCGAGTACGACGGCGACCACCACCGGACGGACCGCGACACCTTCAGCCACGACCGCACGCGTGGCAACGCCTTCACTGTCGCGAGCTGGCTGACCATCCACGTCACCGCGAAGGACGCGCACCACCCATCCGACTTCCTGGAGCGTCTCCGCGAGGCGTTCGCATTGCGTCAGCGCAGCGGGGTACCGCGATGAGATCGCACTTCGCGTCGGTTGAGCGAAGATCAGCCGACACGAAGTGCGATCTCACCGGCGGAGGCGCGCCGGACGCGCACGCGCCGCGCGCGCAGCGCGCGCGCGGCGCACGCGGAAGGGCCCCCGCACGCGCAGCGTGCGAGGGCCCTTCCGGAACGACGGACTAGAAGTCCATGCCACCCGTCGGGTCGCCGGCCGGAGCGGCCGCGGCGCGCTCGGGCTTGTCGGCGACGACGACCTCGGTCGTGAGGAACAGACCGGCGATCGACGCAGCGTTCTGCAGCGCCGAGCGCGTGACCTTGGCGGGGTCGATGATGCCGGCAGCGATCAGGTCGACGTACTCACCGGTCGCGGCGTTGAGGCCCCAGCCCGCTTCGAGCTCGCGGACCTTGGCGGCCACGACACCCGGCTCGAGACCGGCGTTGAGCGCGATCTGCTTGAGCGGTGCGTCGATGGCGACGCGGACGATGTTCGCGCCGGTCGCCTCGTCGCCCTCGAGCGTGAGGGAGTCGAGCGCGACCTTGCCGGCCTGGATCAGGGCGACGCCACCGCCGGCGACGATGCCCTCTTCCACAGCGGCCTTGGCATTGCGGACGGCGTCCTCGATGCGGTGCTTGCGCTCCTTGAGCTCGACCTCCGTTGCAGCGCCCGCCTTGATGACGGCGACGCCACCGGCGAGCTTCGCGAGGCGCTCCTGGAGCTTCTCGCGGTCGTAGTCGGAGTCGGTCGCTTCGATCTCGGAGCGGATCTGACGGACGCGGCCCGCGATCTGCTCGGTGTCGCCGGCACCTTCGACGATGGTGGTCTCGTCCTTGGTGATGACGACCTTGCGTGCCTTGCCGAGCAGGTCGAGCGTGGCGTTCTCGAGCTTGAGGCCGACCTCTTCCGAGATGACCTGGCCGCCGGTGAGGATCGCGATGTCCTGCAGCATGGCCTTGCGACGGTCGCCGAAGCCCGGGGCCTTGACGGCGACGGACTTGAAGATGCCGCGGATCTTGTTCACGACGAGCGTGGCCAGGGCCTCACCGTCGACGTCCTCGGCGATGATCAGGAGCTGCTTGCCAGCCTGGATCACCTTGTCGACCACCGGCAGGAGGTCCTTGATGTTCGAGATCTTCGAGTTGACGATCAGGATGTAGGCGTCTTCGAAGACGGCTTCCTGGCGCTCGGGGTCGGTCACGAAGTACTGCGACAGGTAGCCCTTGTCGAAGCGCATGCCCTCGGTGAGCTCGAGCTCGGTGCCGAAGGTGTTCGACTCCTCGACGGTGACGACGCCTTCCTTGCCGACCTTGTCGATGGCCTCGGCGATGAGCGCGCCGATGGTCGGGTCCGCGGCCGAGATCGACGCGGTGGCGGCGATCTGGTCCTTGGTCTCGATCTCCTTGGCGTTCGCGAGCAGCTGGTCGGAGACGGCCGCGACGGCCTTCTCGATGCCGCGCTTCAGCGAGACGGGGTCGGCGCCGGCGGCCACGTTGCGGAGGCCTTCGCGGACGAGGGCCTGGGCGAGCACGGTCGCGGTGGTCGTACCGTCACCGGCGACGTCGTCGGTCTTCTTGGCGACCTCCTTGACGAGCTCGGCACCGATCTTCTCGTACGGGTCGTCGAGCTCGATCTCCTTGGCGATGGAGACACCGTCGTTCGTGATCGTGGGGGCGCCCCACTTCTTCTCGAGGACGACGTTGCGGCCGCGCGGGCCGAGCGTCACCTTCACGGCGTCGGCCAGCTGGTTCAGGCCGCGCTCGAGGCCACGGCGGGCCTCCTCGTCGAAAGCAATGATCTTAGCCATGTGAGTTTCTCGTCCCTCCCGGACGTCGTGGGGGTCTTCTGGCACTCAGCGTCAGCGAGTGCCAAGCCCGATTCTGGCACTCGACCCCTGAGAGTGCAACACACACCGGCACACCCACCAGCACACCCACCGGCACACCCGCCAGCCCACCCACCGGCACACCGACCGGCACACACACCAGCACACCGCCCGGACACGACGAACGCGCCGCCCCCGAGGGGACGGCGCGTCCGGAGTGGTTCGGCGACTAGGCCGGACGCACCGACTCGGCCTGCGGGCCCTTGGACCCCGTGCCGACGTCGAACGTCACTGCCTGGCCCTCTTCGAGGACCTTGTAGCCGTTCATGTCGATGGCCGAGTAGTGGACGAACACGTCCTGGCCCCCTCCATCGACGGTGATGAAGCCGAAGCCCTTTTCAGCGTTGAACCACTTGACGGTTCCGTTGGCCATGATCTGTTGCTCCCTGCGGTACTGCTGTTGCGAACGACGGGGCCGTCGGGTGACGCCGTCGGGTCCGAGCCCGGGTGTTCCGCATCGTGCGTACCGAGGTCCGACGACATTCCGATCACTCCGGTGACCACTTGTGACTCTAATCAGGAAGTGCGTTTCGGCAAGGGGTGTGACGGACATTTCACGCTGATTCCGCCGGAACTCAACGTGCCGGAAACACAGCCGTTACAAAGCGCTGCGCAGAACGACCGGGAAACGCACCCGGACGAGTCCGGGAAGCGTCGATCAGCCCGTGTAGTCGGACCCGAGCACGACGCTCACGTCGGCGTTCGGGAACGCTGCCGACTGCTGCACGGCGGTCACACCGAGGGCAGCGGCGACACCGCGTGCGATGGCCGCCTGGGAGTCCTGCTGGTAGTACACGATCGTCGACGTGGTCCCGGTGGTGCCCGCGTTGCCGCTCGACGTCACCGTCCACCCGGCGGTGGTCAGTGCCGAGGTGCCCTTCGCCGCGAGTCCGGCCGTGGTGGTCCCGTTGAGCACGACGACCGTGGTGTCGCCCTGCTCGGAGGGCTTCGCCGCGGTGGGCGCGGACGACGACGACGCCGACGGTGAGGACGACGACGAGGAGGACGCGGACGACGACGCGGACGCCGACGGCGACGACGTGGCGTCGTCGTCCCCGGAGAACGAGTAGCTGCCGTTGAGGAGCGCCAGGACGAGCACCCCGATCCCGACGAGCACGCCGGTGGCGAGCGCGGCCCACGCGAACGCGATCCAGCCGCGGCCACGACGGTGCATGCCGCGGTGCGCTCCGACGCGCGGACCGTCGGTCACGTCGTCGAAACGGTCATGGGGGAATCTCGTCATCGTTCCTCTTCGGTTCCGGTGGCGGAGGCGGCGGCGGGAGCGACGAAGCTCCGCGCCGCTCGTGCGCTCGTGCGCGCGTGCCGCAGGCGCTGCAGGCGACCGACCAGCTGCGGGTCGTACGCGAGTGCCGCGGGTGAGTCGATGACCCGGTTCAGCACCTGGTAGTACCGCGCCGGCGACATGTCGAACTCGACCCGGATCTCCGCCTCTTTCGTGCGGTCGTGCCGTGCCCGCTCGTGCTCGAAGGCGAGCACGTGCTTGGCGAGCTCGCTGAGCTCGTCCGCGGGGATGGTGGTCACGACGGTTCCGATCACATTCGGGTAACGGGTCTCGCACATCGTAGGGGTGCGGTCGATGGCGACCCTGGCATGGCGCTGGACTGTCGCGGATTCCACCCGGGAAGCGTCACAGCTCGCGGAACCACCGGATCGCGGTCCCGAAGGCGTCGCACACGGCCACGGCGACCCCGTCGACGGAGACGGTCGCGAAGGACGCCGGGTCGGCTACGTCGACGTCCGCCGGCAGCGTCGCGGCCACCCCGGTCAGGATCCCGGTGCGCTCGAGCGCGATCCAGTGCAGCCCGCGTTCGGCGATCCGGTCGACGAACCGCTGCCGCTCGGCTCCCGGCACGTAGATCAGGGTGCCGGCGGTCAGCACGACGGGTTCGAGGCGGTCCGGCAGGGCGTCGACCGCGCGGTCCAGGTCGTCCGGCACACGGCCGGTGATCCGGACGGGAGGCACGGTGAGCGTCGCGCGCGCGGCCGCCCGCATCAGGGCGGTCCGCTCCAGGGCCTCCGGCGGGACCGCCTCGACCAACCGGTCGAACGCACGGGGCGCTGCGAGGTCGATGGGGTTCGGGTCGAGCGCGACGCGCGCGCCGATCCGGATCGGCGCCGTGGCCGGCGCCGGCACCGTTCCCGAGGCGTCGGCGACCAACCGGATCGAGGGCTCGTCGGGCGCGGTGTGCATCCGCACGGTGCCGTCCGACGTCCGGTAGTCGAGCGTGACGCGGTCCGGGATCGAGCACAGCCCCGCGGCGGCACCCACGTCGACGAACCCGAGCGGCCGCGACGCCGACGCGGCGAGCGCCGCGAACAGCGGGACGAGCGGACCGAGCCGCCGCGGGTCGTTGGCCTGCACCGTGGCGGTGGCGAGGTCCGTGACCAGGGTGGGCCCGGCCTCCCGTCCGAGTGCGCGGAGCGCGGCTGGGTCCGACGGGTCCGCACCCAACCGGCGCGCGACCGCGAAGAGCAGCTCCGGCTGCCGCTTCGACTCCGGGACCTCGTCGAGCAGGGCGACCAGGTCGTCGTCGAGCGACCGGGCCCATGCGGCGTACGACGGCGAGACCGGAGCGATCCGGTCCGCGTAGGCGCGGTAGCGGGCCCGGGTGTTCACGCCCGGTGCATCCCGACGTGGGTGATGCCAGCCTCCACGTAGGGGGCTCCGAACCGCACGAAGCCGTGGCGTTCGTAGAGTGCTGCGACGTACTCCTGTGCGTGCAGGACGATCGGTTCGTGCCCGTGGGCCGCGAGGACCGCGGCGACGAGACGGCTCGCGATCCCCTGCCCGCGGTGGTCCGGGTGGGTGGCGACCCGGCCGATCACCCAGGCCGGCGGGGCGGAGCCGTCCGGGTGCACCTCCGCTGCCGCCGGGCGGATCAGGCGGAGGTACCCGAGCGCTGCCGACCCGTCCGTCGCGCCGTCCGTTCCGAACCACCAGTGCTCGGTGTCGGGCTCACGGTCGCGGCCGTCGAAGTCCTCGTCCGAGACGTGTTGTTCGAGGGCGAAGACCCGGTTCCGCAGACGGACGATGCCGTACAGTTCGTCCGTCGTCAGGCGGGCCCATCGAGTGCGGTGCACGGAATGCTCGGACATCCCGACGAGTTTACTGAAGTGGTCGACGAACCCCGACCGGAAGCAGGAGGAACCCATGGCATACAACGTCGAGAAGAGCGACGCCGAGTGGCGCGAGGAACTCTCCCCGGAGCAGTACGCCGTCCTCCGCCAGGCGGGGACGGAGCGCCCGTGGACCGGTGAGCTCCTGGACGAGGAGCGCGCCGGCATCTACACGTGTGCGGCGTGCGGCGCCGAGCTGTTCAAGAGCGGCACGAAGTTCGACTCCGGCTGCGGCTGGCCGTCGTTCTACGAGTCGGTGAACCCGGACGCGGTGAAGCTGATCGAGGACAACTCGCTCGGCATGGCCCGCACCGAGGTCCGCTGCGCGAACTGCGGCTCGCACCTCGGGCACGTGTTCCCGGACGGCTTCGGCACCCCCACCGGAGACCGCTACTGCATGAACTCGCTGTCGCTGAACTTCGCCGAGAAGACCACGGCCGAGTAGCACGCGAGTCCCGGCCCGCTCGTCGGTAAGATGGGCGGGTCAGCCAGCATGGCGCAATTGGTAGCGCACCGTACTTGTAATACGGGGGTTGCGGGTTCAAGTCCCGCTGCTGGCCCCAGATCTTCCCCGGACCCGCAATAAACTGGCCCGGATGTCCACGCAGACCGCGCCGGCGGCGCCAGCACACGCTCGTGCGCGTGGCCGCCGCCGCGAACCGTCCACCGGACGCTGGCTCCCGCTCGCGACCGCACCGTGGACGCGCTGGACGGCGTTCACCGTCGTCGCGCTGTGGGCCGTCTACCAGCAGTTCTGGCGGCTCGGCTCGGGCAACGTCGTCACCGACGAACCCGCGTACCAGCAGCCCGGCTACGACTACCTGCACGGTGACTTCAGCGACAACCGGCAGCACCCGCCGACCGCGAAGTACCTGATGGGCCTCGCCCAGCTGGTGTTCGGCGAGGGCGTCCCCTCCGCACGGATCGCCGTCGCGGTGCTCGGGCTGGTCACCGGCGTCGTGCTGTTCGTCTGGCTGCGCCGCGACGTCGGGTGGTGGACCGGGCTCCTGGCCGCCGGGCTGTGGTGGCTCCCACCGCACGGGATCCTCGACGACCCGAGCCGGATCGACCGCCTGGCGCTGCTCGACGGCCCGATGGTGGCGTTCGGCGTCATCGCGATGTGGTGCGGCTGGCGGTGGGTCCGCGGCGGGGCGTGGCCGTGGATCCTGGCGGCCGGGCTCGCCGCGGGGCTGTCGGTGACCTCGAAGGAGATCGGTGTCCTGCTGATCCCGGTGTTCCTCGTCCTCCCACTGCTGTACCGACGCTGGTGGGGGCTGCTCTGGGGCGGGCTCGTGTTCGCGGCCGGGTTCGCGGTCACCGTCGTCGTGCCGTACCTGCCGTTCGGCGTCGTGTCGACGATCAGCGAGATGATCGCGTTCCAGCGGCAGCACGCCGCAGACGGCCACCTGGTCGAGGTCGCCGGAATCATCACGCGGCACTCCCCCTGGTGGGCGAACCTCTGGTACCAGTGGCAGGGCACCGGCACGCTCGAGTGCGCGGTGCTGGCCGTCGGGGTGCTCGCGGCGTTCCTCATCCGACCGTCCCGCCTGGTGCTCTGGCTCGCCCTCGCCGCGGTGCCGTACTTCGTCTTCTTCCTCGGGGTCAGCGACGTCGCGCTCGGCGAGTACTACCTCGCCTGGATGCCGATGCTCGTCGCCCTGGCCGCGATCGGCATCGGCCGGATCGCGACCCTGCGTGGCCCGGGCTGGTTCCGCGCCGCGGCCTTCGCGGCGGCGCTCGCGATCGTCGCCGTCGCCGCGACCACCAGCGTGCGGCTGTCCGTCGCGACCGCCACGATGCACCCGACGGGGATCGGCCGGCTGCCGGAGGTGCTGGCCGAGACCCACCGCGAGGACGGCTTCGTCCTGGCGCAGCGGCAGTCCCCGTCCTCGGTCGCCGCGTTCGTCTTCAAGCGGCAGACGCGGGACCCGAACGCGGGGCCGTTCGACCTCGTCGTGATCGGGCAGGACGACCGGTACACGCTGGACCCGTCGATCCCGGCGTACGTCGCGGCGCACCCGGACGAGTTCCGGGTGTTCCACCTCGACGACGTCGAGGTCCTGGTGCCGGACGGCCGGCTCGTGAAGACCGCGGCCGGCTGGGACGTCGTCCCGCGCTGAACCACACCGCGCTCCGGACGAGCGAGAGCCCCGGGCGACGTGGTCGCTCGGGGCTCTCGGCGCAGGTGGAACACGGATCAGGGGGCGTTCCTGGCGCTCGGCGCGGTAACCAGCCGGCCGTACCGGGATGATGACACCTCATCGACCCGGTCGTCCAGGGGGCTGCGCCGACATCGCGGTATCCCGCAAGGAACCTCAGCGACCGCCGCGGATCTTGCGTTCCCGCTGTGCGACACCGGCGGTGCCGTACGGGTAGTCGTCGATGCGCGGTGCGCTGGCGTCCGTCAGCGCCTGCAGTTCGGCGTCGTCGAGCACGAGGTCGGCCGCGCCGAGGTTGTCCGACAGCTGTTCGACGGTGCGTGCGCCGAGGATGACGCTGGTCACGGCGGGCCGGGCGAGCAGCCACGCCAGGGCGACCTGGGACCGCAACGCGTCGTGCGCCTCGGCCACCCCGGACAGCACGTCGAGCACCTCCCACGTGCGCTCGTCGCTGTTCCGGGCCTCCCACGCCTCCATGCCGCGTTGCGGGTTCTCGCCGAGCCGCGTCGAGCCGGTCGGGGCCTCGTCGCGCTGGTACTTGCCGGACAGCCAGCCACCGGCGAGCGGCGACCACGGCAGCAGTCCGATGCCGGCGTCGAGGCAGGCGGGGACGATCTCGTGCTCGATGTCACGGACGAGCAGGTTGTACTGCGGCTGCAGGGTCACGGGCGGCGCGAAGTGGTGTGCCTTCGCTTCGTACACGGCCTTGGTGATCTGGTGGCCGAGGTAGTTCGAGAACCCGTAGGAGCCGATCTTCCCGGCGGAGACGGCGTCGTCGAGGAAGCGCAAGGTCTCCTCGATCGGGGTCAGGGCGTCCCACGCGTGCATCTGGTAGAGGTCGATGTGGTCGACGCCGAGCCGGTCGAGCGACGCGTCGAGCGCCACACGGAGGTGCCGGCGGGAGAGCCCGAGGTCGTTCGGGCCGTCGCCCTGCGGGAAGCGGCCCTTCGTCGCGAGGACGACCTGCTGGGCCTCGGTCGGGTGCGCTGCGAGCCACCGCCCGATGATGCGCTCGGACTCGTTGCCGGAGTACACGTCGGCCGTGTCGATGAGGGTGCCGCCGGCCTCGACGAACGTGTCGATGATGGTGTGCGAGGTGGGTTCGTCGGCTTCGCTGCCGAACGTCATGGTGCCGAGGGTGAGGGAGGACACCGCTGTCCCGCTGTTCCCGAGGAGTCTGTATTCCATGCCGCGGACGCTACGCCGGAGGCCCGGGGACCGAGAGGCCCCCGCAGTACCCGTCAGCGCGTCTCGGACAGGAACGCGATCGCCGCTTCCCGGAACGCCCGGCCCGTCGGTGCGCCGAACGGTGTCACTGCGTGGTTCCGCCCAGGAAGGCGATCGCCGCTTCCCGGAACGCCCGGCTCGTCGGCGCGCCGAACGGTGTCACCGCGTGGTTCCGCCCAGGAACGCGATCGCCGCTTCCCGGAACGCCCGCGACGTCGGTGCGTTGAAGTGGTTCCGGCCGGGGATCTCGAAGAACGAGGCATCGGGCGCCGCAGCGGCCAACCGCACCGCGCTGTCCCGGATGCCGTCCTCACTGCCCGCAGCCATCAGGATCGGCTGCGACGGCGCGTTCTCGGGCGTCGGCTCGATGCTGTTCCGCATGCCCTCGACCATCGCCACGAGCGCCGCCAGGTCGTTCCCCTCGACGTTCCCCGCCATCGTCAGGTAGCCGTTCGTCACGCGGTCCTCGATCGGCGTGCCGTCCGCGATGTACGCACGCGCCTGGTCGACGCGCACCCGGCGCATCGGGTCGGCGTCCGGGATCCCGCCGAAGACCGCGCGGGTGATCCGGTCCGGGATCCGCTCCGCCGTGTGCCACCCGACGCGGGCGCCGAGCGAGTACCCGAGGAACGCGACGTCGTCCAGCAGGTACGTGTCGATGACGGCGGTGACGTCGGCCACGAGCAGGTCCATCGAGTAGGCGCCCGGCTCGTGCGGCTTCGACGACGCCCCGTGCCCGCGCTGGTCGAGCGCGACGACACGGTACCCGGCACGGACGAGGTCGCGGGTCCAGCCCGACGCGTGCCAGTTCAGCACCGCTGCGGAGGCGAAACCGTGCACGGCCACCACCACGGGGGCGTCCGGGTCGCCGAAGTCGTACGTGGCGATGCGCTGCCCGTCGGGCGACATCACGGCGCGGGGCTGGGGTGCTGCGGGGACGAGTGACATGGCGTCCCCAGGGTATCGGGGCACTGTGGCCCGCATGGACGGCTACGGCGGCGATCAGATCCGGGCGGCGGAACGGCCGCACCTCGACGCGGGCGAGCCGCTGATGCAGCGTGCCGCTGCGGGGCTGGCGGAGATCGTCGGGCGACTGCTCGACGACCCGGCGGAGCGACCGGGTGACGGCCCGGGATCGGTCCTGCTGCTGGTCGGCAGCGGCGACAACGGCGGTGACGCCCTGTTCGCCGGTGCGCACCTCGCATCGGCCGGGAGGCACGTGGAGATCCTCCGTGTCGGCTCACGTGTCCACGAGGCGGGCCTCAGGGCCGCGCTGGATGCCGGTGCGAGCCTCCTGTCCGACCCGGCTGAACCGGCGGTGATCGCGACCGCTGCCGCGCTCCGCGCGGACCTGGTGCTCGACGCGATCCTCGGCATCGGGGTCTCCGGAGCATCAGCGCTCCGCTCCCCGGCGCGCGAGGTCGTGGGTGCGATCCGCGAGCTCGCCCGCGATCAGCGTGCGCCGTACGTCGTCGCGGTGGACGTGCCGAGCGGGATCGACGTGGACACCGGGGCCGTCGCGGACGACCACGTGCTGCAGGCCGACGTCACCGTCACGTTCGGCGGGGTGAAGGCGGGACTCCTGCGGGGGCCGGCCGCCACGCTCGCCGGACGGATCGAGCTCGTCGACGTCGGGATCGCCGGCGACCTCGCCGCGGTGGAGCCGCTGTTCCGGACCTGACCGCCACGGTTCGGCCCGACCGCCGCCGAGGTCAGATCGCGCCGGCGTCCACGCCGTGCTCGACGTCGCCCCTGGCCTCCAGCCACGTGTCGACGAAGTGCCGGTAGTTCGCAGCGATGAGCCCCTCGGCTGCCTCGGTGTCGAGGTGCTCACGGACGACGTCCTCGAGCGGTTCCTCCCAGTTGCTCCGGCCGATCGCGAACCCGACGAACCCGTCCACCGGTGCCGCCGTGCGGAGCCAGTGGTCGAGCTGCTCCTCGGGGGCGTCCCGGCCGAGGACGATGCACTGCACCGCGTCCCGGCCGTCCCGCCGAGCCGTGGCGACGACCCGTTCGGCGTCGCTCCGGGCGTCGAGCCCCTCGAGCTTCCAGACGTCCGCCTCGACCCCGTGGTCCTGCAGGTACTCGAGCACCTGCACGACGAGGTCGGGGCGGAGGTCACGGTCGTAGTCCTCGACGGACGCCTGCTGCTCGTCGGTCCCCGGTACCAGCAGCTCCACCAGGAACGGCCGTCCCGCGTCGTGCAGTGCCGACGCGACGGCGGCCAGATCGGACGCCTGCTGCGCGCGCCGATCGGCGTCGAACGACGGGTTGTCGCGGACGAGCACCTTCACCCAGTCCGGGTCGAACGCGTCGACGTGGGCCATCCAGTCGTCGCGGTACTCGAGCTCGAACCACTCGCGGCCGGACCGCTCGATCGGCATCGCGAGCTGCAGGCCGGCGTCCTTGGCGAGTCGTGCGACGTCCGCGCCGTACCGCTCGTCGACCAGGACGCCGGTGTGCTCCCGCGCGGCACCGGCGGCGAGCGCGGTCAGGACGCCGCGGTAGACGAGCTGCTTGCCGGCGCGGACGCGTTCGGCCTCGGCTTCGTCGATCGGTTCGCCGCCGGACTCGTCGTACGTGTGCTCGAGGAGTGACGAACGCTGGTCCATCGCGAACAGGAACAGGGGGTGGGCTGCATCGAGTACGGGCATGCTCCGTTGCTACTCCCTCAGCCCTCAGTGCTTCGCAACGTACCGGACGGGCTCCGGCAGGCCGTGCGCGGCGCGGATCGACCGGGACAGCCCCTCGATCGCGACGAGTGCGTCGACGACGAGCTCGGGCGTGACCGGGAACGGCATGTTGTGGATGGTCTCGGTCTCGACCGTGGCGGCTTCGGCGACCGCGCGGAGTTCCGTCGTGTCGTCGACGGAGAGCCCGATCTCGGTGAGGGTGTTCGGCAACCCGACCTTCGTGGTGAAGACGACGAAGTCCTCGATCTCCTCGGCCGGGGCACCCTCCATCACGAGCTGCGCGATGGTGCCGACGTTGACCTTCTGCCCGTGGGCCAGGCCGTGTGCCTGCGGGGCGGCGGTCAGCCCGTTGTGGATCGCGTGCGCGGCGGCGAGGCCGCCGGACTCGAAGCCGAGGCCGGAGAGCAGCGTGTTCGCCTCGACGACCTTCTCGAGCGCGGGGGTGACGACCTTCGCCTTGACCGCCTCGATGGCCTGCAGGGCGTTCTCGTGCAGCAGCGTCCACGACAGCTCGGCGAGTGCGACGCCGGTCTCGGTCTGCAGCCCACCGGCCATGGTGTCCGCGTGCGCGCGCTTGGCGGCTCGGGCCTCGACCCAGGTGGCCAGGGCATCGCCGATGCCCGCGATCAGGAACTGGACGGGCGCGTTCGCGACGAGCTGGGTGTCGATGAGCACCAGGTCGGGGTTGTGCGGGAAGAGGCGGTACTCGATGAACTCGCCCTCCTCGGAGTAGATCACCGCGAGCGCCGAGGTCGGGGCGTCCGTCGAGGCCGCCGTCGGGACGCTGACCCAGCGGATGCCGGCGAGGTGGCCCGATGCCTTCGCCGCGTCGATGGCCGAACCCCCGCCGAGCCCGACGACGACGTCGGAGCCGGTCTCCTGGATCTTCGCGACGAGCTCGTCCACCGCCGCCGGGGTGGCGAACCGGCCGAACCCGACACGCTCGACGGGCAGATCGGCCGCCGTGAAGCTCTCGGTGAGCTTCGCCTCGACGATCCCCCACACGACGTCGTCGGCGACGATGAGCGGCTTGGTGCCGATCGGGGCGATGAACTCGCCGACCCGGGTGATCGCATCACGACCCTGCACGTAGCGGGCGGGGCTCATCACGGTGTTGATGGGGGTGGGCATGGCTGCTTCCTTCCGTGTTGCGCGACAGGTGTCGGTTCGTGCCGTCCTCCGCGACGCTACGCGCCGCACCACAACGCGACATCCGTCCGAGGCGCCGCACCGCGACGTGCCATCCGTCCGTAGGTTCGGTGCATGACGTTCAACGACGACTCCCAGCTGCGGGGCGGCAAGGTCAAGCGGCGCGGGCGCACCACGGCGATCGCCGGCGGTGGTGTCGGCGTCGCGGCCGTCGTCGTGTTCCTGATCGCCCAGTTCACCGGCGTCGACCTCAGCGGACTCGTCGGTGACGGTGGCGGCGTGACCCAGATCCAGGACGCCGGCTCCGAGGCGTCACCGGTCGCCGAGTGCCGCACCGGGCGGGACGCGAACGCGAGCATCGACTGCCGGATGGAGGGCGCGGCGGAGTCGCTGGACACGTACTGGACGACCGAGAGCCGCCAGCTCGGGATCGGGTACACCTCCCCGGACTTCTTCCTGTTCGACGGGTCCACGGACACCGCGTGCGGGACGGCATCCGCGGCGACCGGCCCGTTCTACTGCCCGCCCGACAAGGCGATCTACCTCGACACCGCGTTCTACGACGACCTGCAGTCGCAGTACGGGTCCTCCGGCGGTCCCCTCGCGCAGATGTACGTCGTCGCGCACGAGTGGGGGCACCACGTGCAGCAGCTCCAGGGCACGTTCGCCGACACCGACCGGAGCGGGACCGGGGCGTCCTCCGGCAGCGTCCGCGTCGAGCTGCAGGCGGACTGCTACGCCGGCGCCTGGGTCGGGGACGCGGCCACGACGAAGTCCGCGAACGGCACGACGTTCTTCGAGCCGATCACCCGCGCGCAGATCGCCGATGCACTGTCCGCCGCGAGCGCGGTCGGCGACGACAGCATCCAGCAGCGCTCGAGCGGGCGCGTCGACCCGGACTCGTTCACGCACGGGTCGAGCGCGCAGCGGCAGCGGTGGTTCGAGCGCGGGTACGAGCAGGGCGCGACGTCCTGCGACACGCTCAGCGTCCCCGGCTCGTCCCTCTAGCCGCGCCGACGCCGGGCCGACCGGGCCGGGCCGGATCAGCTGGCGGAAGCGGAAGCCGACGGTGTCGACGTCGGCGTCGGCGTCGGCGTCGCCGAGCCCGACGGGGTCGGCGTCGGCGTCGGGGTCTCCTCACCGGAGCCGGCGGCCGTGATCACGAAGGTGCGGAACTCGTCGTTGGTGAACGGCTGCGAGTACTCGTACCGCTGCCCGTTCACGAGCACGAGCGGCGTGCCCGGGAACTCCGTCAGCGTCGAGCCGGGGATGTCGCCCCCGGTCACCGCACTGGTGCGTTCGTCGACCCACTTGCCGTAGTGCTGCTCGTCGATGCACTTCGCGATGGTCGACTTCGACCGGATGCCCGACACCCCGGTGACGAGCTTCGTCAGCTGCGCGTCGGTGAGCCCGGCCGTGCCCTCCTCCGGCTGCTTCGCGAAGAGCGCCTGGTTCACGGCCCAGAACTGGTCCGGCGACGACTCGGCCACGCACGCCGCGGCGTTGGCGGCACGCAGGGAGTACTTCGTGCCCTGCGAGCGGTTCGACAGGATCGCGATCGGGTGGATGTCCACCGTCGCGGCGCCCGAGTCGAGGAGCCCCTCGATGTAGTCGCTGTTCGTCTGCTCGAAGTCGCCGCAGATCGGGCAGAGGTAGTCGATGTACATCGTGATGCGCACCGGGTCGGCTCCGGCGGTGGCCGACGGCGTCGGCGTCGAGGACGAGGCCCCGGACACGGCCTTGAGGTCCTGGCCGATGGTGATGCCGCCCTGCGACATCGACGACGGGCCCGGACCGGCGGGCTTCGTCGAGTCGACGAGCACGAGCGTCACGACGGTCGCGGCGGCGAGGAGCACGACGCCGAGTCCGATCTGCAGGCCGAGGCGGAGACCACGCTGCCGGCGCTTGTGCTGGAGTCGGGCGCGCTGGGCGCGCTCGCGTGCTGCTGCTCGGCGCTGGTTCCGCTCGGCGCGGGCTTCACCCTCGGGGCGGTTCGTCATGGGATTCCGGGTCCTCCTGATCGGGGTCCGCACGCGCTCACCCCCGCACGGCGGACGGACCCGAACGATCGTAGTGGGGGGCTCTGGGAACCACCCAATCAGCGCTGGGAGTCCGCCGACCGCTTCCGTCCGTGGGGAAAGTGGCACTGGCGCACCCAGGAGAACTCGTGTTGTATGAACCTCGATGGTCGACGGCGACCATCCGGGGCCCCAACGGGCACACCGCTTCACTCGGATCGTCCGGCACGTACCTGCCGGTGGAGAAAGGACCGAACGCTCATGGCGTCCGTCACCTATGACAAGGCAACCCGTCTCTACCCCGGAGGCAACCGCCCCGCGGTGGACTCCCTCGACCTGGACGTCGCTGACGGCGAGTTCCTCGTCCTCGTCGGCCCGTCGGGCTGTGGCAAGTCGACCTCGCTGCGCATGCTCGCGGGTCTGGAAGAGGTCAACTCCGGCGCGATCCGCATCGGTGACCGCGACGTCACCGACGTCCCGCCGAAGGACCGCGACATCGCGATGGTCTTCCAGAACTACGCGCTGTACCCGCACATGACCGTCGCCGAGAACATGGGCTTCGCGCTCAAGATCGCCGGCATCGGCAAGGAAGAGCGCGCCACCCGCGTGCAGGAAGCCGCCAAGCTCCTCGACCTCGAGCAGTACCTCGGCCGCAAGCCGAAGGCGCTCTCCGGTGGTCAGCGTCAGCGCGTCGCGATGGGCCGCGCGATCGTCCGTCAGCCGCAGGTGTTCCTCATGGACGAGCCGCTGTCGAACCTCGACGCCAAGCTCCGCGTGCAGACCCGTACGCAGATCGCCTCGCTGCAGCGTCGTCTCGGCGTCACCACGGTCTACGTCACGCACGACCAGACCGAGGCACTGACCATGGGTGACCGCATCGCGGTCCTCAAGGACGGCATCCTCCAGCAGGTCGGCACCCCGCGCGACCTCTACGAGAAGCCGAACAACGTGTTCGTCGCCGGCTTCATCGGTTCGCCGGCGATGAACCTGCTCCCGGCCTCCGTGGTCGAGGGCGGCATCACCTTCGGCTCGCTCAACCACCCGGTCGACCGCGACACGCTCGGCAACGCGCGTTCCGGTTCGGTCACGGTCGGCGTCCGCCCCGAGGACATCATCGTCTCGAACTCGGGCGAAGGCCTCCCCGTCACCGTCGACGTCGTCGAAGAGCTCGGCGCCGACGGCTACCTGTACGGCCACGCCGATGTGAACGGTACGCGTACCGACATCGTCACCCGCGTCGACGGCCGCAACCACCCCTCGATCGGCGACACCATCGTCGTGAGCCCGAAGCAGGGCCACGTCCACGTGTTCGACTCCGAGTCCGGTGAGCGTCTCGACGACAAGGCCGTCGTCAGCGCCTAGGAAGCGCACCACCCGGGAGCCCGCGCCCGCCTCACAAGGGCGGGTGGCGGGCTCTCGTCGTTCCGCACCGGCGGCCTGGGCCCACGCCGCCGGTACCCGCACCGCCAGAAGGACCCACCGTGCCCGAATCGCTCTCCATCACCGCAGCCACCGTGGATCCCGGTCTGCTCGACCTGCCGTGGGACCTGCCCCTCGACGCGTGGCCCGAGGAGACGATCGTCGCGCTGCCGAAGGGCATCTCCCGGCACCTGGTCCGGTTCGTGCACCTCGGCGGGTACGTCGTCGCCGTGAAGGAGACCGGCGAGGAGATCGCCCGTTCCGAGTACGAGATGCTCCGCACCCTGCAGCGGATGGACGTGCCGTGCGTGGACCCGGTCGCCGTCATCACGAACCGGTTCAGCGCGGACGGCGAACCGCTGCACCCCGTACTCGTCACCCGGCACCTGCGCTTCTCGCTCCCCTACCGCGCGCTGTACTCGCAGACACTGCGCCCGGACACCGCCACCCGGCTCGTCGACGCGCTCGCCCTGCTCCTCGTGCGCCTGCACATCCTCGGCTTCTACTGGGGCGACGTCTCGCTGTCGAACACGCTGTTCCGCCGCGACGCCGGGTCCTTCGCCGCGTACCTGGTGGACGCCGAGACCGGCAAGCTCTACCCGGGCGGGCTGTCGAACGGGCAGCGCGAGAACGACCTCGAGGTGGCGCGGGTCAACATCGCCGGCGAGCTCCTCGACCTCGAAGCCGGTGGGCGCCTCGACGAGAACGCCGACGCGGTGGACGTCTCGAACCGCATCGTCGCGCAGTACCGCACGCTGTGGAAGGAACTGACCGGCACCGAGCAGTTCGACGCCAAGGAGCGCTGGCGCATCAACGACCGCGTGGAGCGGCTCAACGCCCTCGGGTTCGACATCGAGGAGCTGTCGATCAACGCGGCCCCCGGTGGTGGCGAGGTCCGGATCCAGCCGAAGGTCGTCGACGCCGGACACCACCAGCGTCGGCTGCTCCGGCTCACCGGACTCGACGCGGGTGAGAACCAGGCACGTCGCCTGCTCAACGACCTCGATGCCTACCGCGCCCGGAACGGCCGCGACGAGCTCGACGAGGAGATGGTCGCGCACGAGTGGGTCTCGAAGGTCTTCGAGCCCGTCGTCCGGGCGATCCCGCGGGATCTGCGCGGGCGGCTCGAGCCCGCCGAGGTCTTCCACGAGCTCCTCGAGCACCGCTGGTTCATGTCCCAGCAGGAGGAACGTGCGGTCTCACTCCCCGAGGCGACCACGGCCTACATCAACGACGTGCTCCGGCACCGTCGGGACGAGCGCCTGCTCATCAACCCGCCGACCTCGTCGATCACGATGCCGATCCCGATCGTGGACGCCGACGGGGACGTCGACGAGTCCGACGAGGCCGAGGACTGGCGCGCGAACGTCTGACCGCTCGTCGCCCCACGCCCGACCCCCCACACGTGAGATCGCACTCCGTGTCGCCTTCCCGAACGGGGTGACGACACGAAGTGCGATCTCGGCGGCGGGCTTGGGCTACTCGGCGCGACGGCGCCGGGCGACCTCCCACAGGGTGACGCTCGCGGCGATGCCCGCGTTCAGTGACTCCGTCGCCGAGGAGATCGGGATCGACACGATCGCGTCGCAGGTCTCGGTGACCAGGCGGGACAGGCCCTTGCCCTCCGAGCCGACGACGATCACGATCGGACGGTCGGCGAGCTCGAGCGCGTCGAGCTGCACGTCCCCGTCGCCGTCGAGGCCGAGCACGAAGAGGCCCATCGACTTCAGCGACTTCAGGGTCTGCGTCAGGTTCGGCGCCATCGCGACCGGGGTGCGGGCGGCAGCACCGGCGGAGGTCTTCCACGCCGACGCGGTCACACCGACCGAACGACGCTGCGGCACGATGACGCCGTGGCCGCCGAACGCCGCCGTGGACCGGATGATCGCACCGAGGTTGCGCGGGTCGGTGATGCCGTCGAGGGCCACGATGAGCGGCACCTGGTCGCGGGAGAACGCGCGCTCGACGAGGTCTTCGGCGACGGCGTACTCGTACGCGGGGACCTTGAGCGCGACGCCCTGGTGCACGCTGTCGTGCCCGGTGATGCGGTCGAGCTCCGGGCGCATGATCTCCATGATCGGCACGCCGCGGTGGTTGGCGAGCGTCAGGATCTCCTTGACGCGGTCGTCGACCTCGATCCGGGCGGCGACGTAGAGCGTCGTCGACGGGGTCTTCGTGCGCAGCGCTTCGAGCACCGAGTTGCGGCCGGTGACCAGCTCGGAGTCGTCGGTCTTGCGCTGCGGCGGGCGGCCCGTGCGGTTCTGCGGGCTGCTCGACGCGCCGTGGCGGCTGCGGGCGGCGTCGAAGCGCTCCTTCGCGGCCTTGCGCTTGCCGGCGGGGTGGTACGGGCGGTCCTCGGCCTTCGGCGTGGGCTTGCGCCCCTCGAGTGCCTGCGCACCCTGCCCGCCGGAGCCGACCTGCTTGTTGCCCTTGCGTCCGGAACGGACGGCGCCGGGACGGCCCTTCCGGTTCCCCGAGACGTTCTTCATGATGTACTCCTTCAGCGCCGCGCTACGCGATGCTCCAACGTGTTCCGGACGAGGTGTCCTCGATCGTGATGCCCGCTGCGGCGAGGTCGTCGCGCACGCGGTCGGCCGTGGTGAAGTCGCGCGAAGCCCTGGCGTCCGAACGCTCCTGCACGAGGCGTTCGACGAGGGCGGCGAGCGGTGCGGCAGAGGCGTCCTGACCGGCACCTGACCAGTGAGACGCTCGCGGGTCGATGCCGAGCACCTCCACCATCGCGGCCACCTGATGGTACGCGGTCCCGAGCGCTTCCGCATCGTCCGCGTCCAGGGCGGCGTTCCCGGCGCGCACGGTCTCGTGCAGCACCGCGAGCGCCTGGGGCACCGAGAGGTCGTCGTCCATCGCCGCGGCGAACGCGTCGGGGACGCCGGGAGCGTCCGCGAGGGACACCCCTTCGAGCCGCGAGACCGCCCGCGCCAGGAAGCCGGCGATCCGGTCGAGCGCCGCCTCGGCCTCACCGAGCGAGCCCTCGTGGTGGTCGATCGTCGAGCGGTAGTGCGCGGCACCGAGGAAGTAGCGGACGACGACCGGGGAGGCCGATCCGAGGAAGTCCGCCGCGAAGATCGAGTTGCCGAGCGACTTCGACATCTTCTGCCCGCCGACGGTCACGAGTCCGTTGTGCAGCCAGTACGTCGCGAAGGGGTCGCCGGCGGCGGTGGACTGGGCGAGCTCGTTCTCGTGGTGCGGGAACCGGAGGTCGAGGCCGCCGCCGTGGATGTCGAACGCCGGCCCGAGGTACCGCCGGGACATCGCGGAGCACTCGATGTGCCACCCCGGACGCCCGGCTCCCCAGGGGGAGTCCCACGACGCGGTCGACGGTTCGCCGGCCTTGGCGCCCTTCCACAGGGCGAAGTCGCGGGCGTCGCGCTTGCCGCGGGGGTCGGCATCGGCGGCCTCGACCATGTCCTCACGACGCTGCCGGGTCAGGTCGCCGTAGGACGCCCAGCTGCCGGTGTCGAAGTAGACGTCCCCGGAGTCGTCGGCTGCCGGGTAGGCGTGGCCGCGCTCGATGAGCCGGGCGATGATGTCCTGCATCTGCGGGATGCTCGCGGTGGCGCGGGGTTCGTACGTCGGCGGCAGGATGCCGAGCGCGGCGTACCCGGCGCTGAACTCGAGCTCGACGCGGTACGCCCGGGCCCACCAGGGCTCGTCGGTGCCCGCGGCGAGGTCGAGCACCTTGTCGTCGATGTCCGTCACGTTCCGGACGAGTGTGACGTGGTACCCACGGTAGGTCAGCCAGCGGCGCCAGATGTCGTACACCAGGGCGGAACGGAGGTGCCCGATGTGCGGCGAGGACTGCACCGTGGGACCGCACACGTACATGCTCACGTGTCCGTCGACCAGGGGGACGAGGTCGACGACGTCTGCGGCACGGGAGTCGTAGAGGCGAACGGTCACGCGCCCAAGCCTAGACGGGGACGTGCACGCGTTTCAGGAGGTGTGGACGAGTGCCGTCGCGATCGCCGCGAGCCCCTCGCCACGGCCGGTGAAGCCGAGCCCGTCGGTCGTCGTGCCGGACACCGCGACCGGGGCCCCGACGACGGCGGACAGCGCGTCCTGCATCTCGAGGCGACGGGCACCGATGCGCGGACGGTTCCCGATCACCTGGACGGTGACGGACGACGGTGTCAGTCCCGCGTCGGCGAGGGCTCGGACGGCGCCGCGGATGAAGACGTCCCCGGTCGCCCCGGCGTACGTCGGGTCGGCGGTGCCGAAGCGCCCGCCGATGTCGCCGAGCCCGCCGGCGGAGAGCAGGGCGTCGCAGACCGCGTGCGCGACCGCGTCACCGTCGCTGTGTCCGGCGAGACCGGGTTCCCCCGGGAAGTCGAGCAGCCCGACGCGGCACGGCGATGCGGCATCGAACGCGTGGACGTCGACGCCCAGCCCGACCCGCACCCCGGGCACCGCGGCACCAGCACCGGCACCGGCACCGGCACCGGCACCGGCACCGGTCCGCGATGCCACGATGGACGACGCCCGCTGCAGGTCCCATGCCGTCGTGATCTTGAACGCGTCGGCGTCCCCCGGGACGACCCGGACGGTGCCACCGGCAGCCTGGAACACCCCGGCGTCGTCGGTCTCGGACTGCGTCGACACCGCGTACGCATCCCGGAGCGCGGCGAGCGGGAAGCCCTGCGGCGTCTGCACCCCGACGAGCGCGGTCCGGTCGACGGTGCCGACGACCGCGTCGCCGGACACCTGCTTCACCGTGTCGGTGACCGGGAGCGCCGGGACGACACCGACGCCTGCGGACTCCACGGCGTCGAACACCGCGGCGAACTGCGACGCGGGCGTCAGGCACCGGGCGGCATCGTGGACGAGCACCGTCTCGACGGAGTCGGGCAGCGCCGCGAGACCGGCCAGCACCGAGGCGTGACGGTCGTCCCCGCCGGCGACGACCGCCGTGTACCCGACCGCGACCCCGGCGACGGCGCCGACGAGTTCTCGGCACGACGCGAGCAGCGCAGCCGGTGCCACCACGACGACGTACGTCGGCGACGCGAGCGTGAACAGCGGCGCCAGCGCGCGCGCGAGCATCACCTGCCCGGCGACGGGGACGAACGCCTTCGCCGTGCCCATCCCGAGCCGGGTGCCCGACCCCGCTGCAACGACGACGACCCCACGGACCGCTGGGGTCTGTGGGGTCGTCGTGTGGCTGGTGCTCACGCCCGGATCTGGCTGGGCACGATCAGGATGCGAGGACTTCGTCGAGGACGGTGGATGCCTTGTCCTCGTCGGTCTTCTCCGCGAGCGCCAGCTCGGAGATCAGGATCTGGCGGGCCTTCGCGAGCATCCGCTTCTCACCCGCCGAGAGACCGCGGTCCTGGTCGCGGCGCCACAGGTCGCGAACGACCTCCGACACCTTGATGACGTCTCCCGAAGCGAGCTTCTCGAGGTTCGCCTTGTAACGGCGAGACCAGTTCGTGGGCTCTTCGGTGAACGGTGCACGCAGCACTTCGAAGACCTTGTCGAGGCCTTCCTTGCCGATCACATCGCGGACGCCGACCAGGTCGACGTTGTCCGCCGGTACCTCGATCGTCAGGTCACCCTGCGTGACACGCAGCTTCAGGTAGACCTTTTCCTCGCCCTTGATGACTCGCGTCTTGACTTCAGAGATGGTTGCCGCCCCGTGATGGGGGTAGACGACGGTCTCGCCGACCTCGAATTGCATGTATCAAGCTCCGTTCCGCAACACTCAGTTTACCACAAGCGGAATTCGGGTAAGGGGACCCTGACCACGAGCCCTCCCAGGTGATCGCTAAGATGGGGGCGTGCTGGACCAGACGGCCGGCGCATCGTGATCTTCGGAGGATTCTCTTGCGAGCTCGGGTACTCGTGTCCGTCGCCGTTGCGGCAACCATCGCGCTCGGTGCAACCGGCTGCGAGTTCATCTCGCCGGCGCAGACCAAGGAGATCAAGCAGATCACCGACGGTGTGAACGTCACGACGGGCAAGATCGACGTCCGCAACGCGCTGATCATCTCGGACGGCAAGGACGACGACGCACGCTTCGTCGGCACGCTGATCAACAACAGCGGCATCGGCCGGACCGTGACGATCGAGGTCGGCGACGCCTCCGACACCGTGCGCGTCCCCGCGAACACCCACGTGGACCTCGGTGCGAACTCGCCGAGCGACTCGAGCAGCGCGGAGTCGAGCGTCCAGAGCGGCGCCGAGACCCAGGGCACCAGCGCCGGCACCTCCGACGAGGTCGTGTTCGCCGGGGCGGACATCGCACCGGGCTCGCTCGTCAAGGTCTACTTCTCCTACCCGGGCGCCGAGGGCGTCTCCGCGAGCGTGCCGGTCCTCACCAGCGCGCAGGAGGAGTACCAGACCCTCGCGCCGACCCCCACCCCGACGGTGACGCTCCCCGTCGAGACCCCGTCGGCCACGCCGACGGACAGCGCGACCGCCACCCCCGCCGGCTAGGCACGGCAGGCGCACCAGACGCAACCGACCGGAGGCCCGGTGCGAGTCCCACGGACTCGCACCGGGCCTCCGGTCGGTTCAGCCGTGGACGCGACTCATGCCTCGATCCGGTACCCGAGACCGCGCACCGTGACCAGGACCTCTGGCGCCGAGGGCACCCGCTCGATCTTCGAACGGATCCGCTTGATGTGCACGTCGAGCGTCTTCGTGTCGCCGAAGTAGTCCGACCCCCACACCCGGTCGATGAGCTGCCCGCGGGTGAGCACACGACCGGCGTTCCGGAGCAGCAGCTCGAGGAGCTCGAACTCCTTGAGCGGCATCGGCGTCTCGGACCCGTCGACGGACACCGTGTGGCGCTCGACGTCCATCTTGATCCCGCCGACCTGCAGCACGCCGCTGTCCGCCGGGTCGTCCTCGGTGCGACGCCGCAGCACCGCGCGCATCCGGGCGAGGAGCTCCCGGGTCGAGTACGGCTTCGTCACGTAGTCGTCCGCGCCGAGCTCGAGCCCGACCACGATGTCCACCTCGGAGTCCTTCGCCGTCAGCATGATGATCGGCGCGTTCGACCGCGTGCGGATCTGCCGGCAGACCTCGGTGCCGGAGAGCCCCGGCAGCATCAGGTCGAGGAGGACGAGGTCGGGGTTCTCGGCGTCGAACTTCGACAGTGCCGTGACGCCGTCGGCAGCGACGGCGGTCTCGTAGCCCTCCCGCTGCAGGAGGAACTCCAGGGGCTCACTCAGGGCCGGCTCGTCGTCGACGATGAGGATCTTGGTCACGATGGCTGCTCTTCCCGTTGCTCTTCGAGTGCTGTGGTCAGTTCGGTGTCCGCCTCGGGCAGGCGGATCGTGAAGGTCGAGCCCTTGCCGGGCTGCGACCAGACGCGCACGTCACCGCCGTGGTTCCCGACGACGTGCTTCACGATCGCGAGCCCGAGGCCGGTGCCGCCGGTGGCTCGCGACCGTGCGGGGTCGACGCGGTAGAACCGTTCGAACACCCGGTCGAGGTCCGCCTCCGGGATCCCGACGCCCTGGTCGGTCACCGCGATCTCGACGAACCCCTTGGCGCTCCGGACGCCGACACCGACACGGGTGTGGTCCGGGGAGTACTTGACGGCGTTCGCGATGAGGTTCGACACCGCGACCTGCAGGAGCCCGGGGTCGCCCATCACCCGGAGCTTCGACTTCTTCGCGCGGACGAGCTCGATGTCCCGGGCGCGTGCGACGACCTCGTTCGCGTCGGCGGCGGCCTGCACCACCTTGTCGATCGAGATCTCCTCGCTGGAGTCGAGCGTGTCCACGGACTGCAGCCGGGAGAGCTCGATGATGTCCTTCGTCAGGGCGCCGAGCCGCTCGGACTCGGTGATGAGCTGCCCGGCGAACTTCCGCACGTGGTCGGGGTCGTCCGCCGCGGCGACGAGGGTCTCCGAGAGCAGGCCGATGGCGCCGATCGGGGTCTTCAGCTCGTGGGAGATGTTGGCGACGAAGTCCCGGCGGACCTCGTCGATCCGCCGGGACTCGGTGAGGTCGTCGGCGGTCAGGAGCACGTACCGGTTCCCGAGCTGGGCGGCCCGGAAGCTGAGGTACCCGACGAGCTCCCCGCGACGTCCGCGCGGCAGCTCGAGGTCCTCCGCGCCCATCTCTCCGCTGGCACGCACCCGGTCGACCAGGTCGAGGAGCTCCTGGTGCACGAGTCGGCGCCGGATGACCAGCCCGACCGTGAGCGCCTGCGGTGACGCGGCGACGACGGTGTTCGAGGGGTCGACGACCACGGCGGGGTTGTGCATCGTGGCGATGACCGCCGCGACGCCGTCCGGCAGGGTGCGCTCGGCGACGTCAGCTGCCCGTGCCGTGCGCTCGGCCGTGATGATGAGCCCGACGACACCCGCGCCGAAGACCCCGCCGAGGAGCATCGACAGTGGCACGAGCCACGCGTTGTCCATGCCGTCAGTGTAGGAGTGGACACGCGGGGTTCCGGCACCGTTCACCCCGGTTCCCGAGCACTGCCGCAGACCATCGCGAAGCGTTCAGTCCCAGGTCACCGTTCGTTCACCTGGGCACTCGACACTCTCCCGGTACGCAGAGAGAGGCCATCCCCCATGCGCGAAGTGTTCCAGCAGGAACTCCAGGACGTCCAGGAGCGTCTGACCGAGATCGCCGGGCTCGTCGAGTCCGCGATCACCCGGGCGACCGAGGCGTTCACCGAGTCGGACGTCGCCCTCGCCGACGAGGTGATCGCCGACGACGCGAAGATCGACGAGGCCGCACAGAGCCTGGACGAGATCGCGATCGACATCCTCGCGCGGCAGGCACCGGTCGCCCGCGACCTCCGTGTCGTCGTGACCGCGCTCCGCGTGAGCTCGTCGCTCGAGCGGATGGGCGACATGGCCGAGCACATCGCGCAGCTCGCCCGCCAGCGGTTCCCGGAGAAGGTCGTCCCGAAGGGCCTCCGCGGCACCTTCAAGAAGATGGGTGAGCACGACGTCGCGATGGCGCAGAAGCTCACGCGCCTGCTCGCGACGGAGGACATCCAGCTCGCCGAGGAGATCCGGGACGAGGACGACGCCGTGGACGAGCTGCACGCCAGCGTCTTCGACTTCGTGCTCGGTGAGACGTGGAAGGGTGCCCCGGTCGACACCGTGGACGCCACGCTCGCGTCCCGGTACCACGAGCGGTTCGCGGACCACGCGGTGTCGATCGCGAAGAAGGTGCAGTACCTGGCGACGGGTGACTGGGCCGGCGCGAACGCCAGCGTCTGACACGTCCCGACAGCGGCCGGCCCCTCGGGGTCCGGCCGCTGTCGTCGTTTCTGCGAGGATCGGTGCATGGCCCAGGTCGCGATCATCGTCAACGGCATGCCCGGTTCCGGCAAGAGCACGGTCGGTGCCGCCCTCTCCGAGGTGCTCGGCTGCCCGTTCCTCTCGAAGGACCGCATCAAGGAACCGCTGGCGGACATCGCCGGCCCGATGATCGCCTCGCGTCCGCTCGGCGCCATCGCGATGACCACGATGTGGGCGATGGCCGGAGCGGTGGAGCACGGGGTCGTCCTCGACGCCGTCTGGCTGCCGTCCCGTGACCGCGCCTTCCTGGAGGCCGGGCTCGCCTCCGCCGGGTCGCCGCGCGCCGTCGAGGTGTGGTGCGACGTCGACCACGCCACCGCCGTGGAGCGGCTGACGGACCGGTACGACCCGGGTTCGCCCGTGCGTCACGAGGTGCACGGCGACCTGACGGACATCCTGGCGTTCTGGGACGAGCACGGCCCCACCGCGGGGCCGATCGGCCTGGGGCCCGTCGTCCGGGTGGACACGACGCGGTCCTACGACGTCGGCCAGCTCGTGCAGGAGATCGCGTCGCACTTCGTCTGAGCACCGCTGCGACACAGAACGCCCCGCCCGGTGACCCGGGCGGGGCGTTCGGACGTTCCAGCTGTTACTTCTTGGCGCCCTGCGCGGCGACGGCGGCGGCACCGGCAGCGGCGGCCTCGGGGTCGAGGTAGCGCGACGGGCCGGTCGGACGGAAGTCGTCGTCGAGCTCGTACACGAGCGGGATGCCCGTGGGGATGTTGAGCCCGGCGATGTCGTCGTCGGAGATCCCGTCGAGGTGCTTCACGAGCGCGCGGAGCGAGTTGCCGTGCGCCGTGACGAGCACGGTCTTGCCCGCGGCGAGGTCCTTCGTGATGTCGGACTCCCAGTAGGGCAGCAGGCGCTCGATCACGAGCTTGAGCGACTCGGTGCGGGGCAGTGCGTCGCCGAGGTCGGCGTAGCGGCGGTCACCGTGCTGCGACCACTCGGCGTCGTCCGCGATGGGGGGCGGCGGGACGTCGAACGAGCGACGCCACTCCATGAACTGCTCTTCGCCGTACTGCTCGAGCGTCTGGGCCTTGTCCTTGCCCTGCAGGTCGCCGTAGTGACGCTCGTTGAGGCGCCAGTCGCGCTTCACCGGCAGCCATGCGAGGTCGGCCTCGAGCAGGGCGATGTCGGCGGTCTGGATCGCACGGGTCAGGAGCGAGGTGTACAGGACGTCGGGGACGATGCCGGACTCGGCGATGAGCTCGCCGGCGCGCTTCGCCTCCTTCTCGCCCAGCTCGGAGAGCCGGACGTCGACCCAACCGGTGAACAGGTTCTTCTGGTTCCAGTCACTGTTGCCGTGACGGAGCAGGACGAGCGTGGAGGTCATGGTCGAAGTCTACCGAGCGTCGTGCGCCCTTTACCCTTGGGGGATGCCCATCGGGAACGTCACGCGCGGCACGACCGGGTACAACCGGCTCCGTCGTGTGGACCGGTGGATCGCATCGCTCCCGGCACTCCGCCGGACCGACGACCCGCTCGTCGCGGACGTCGGCTACGGCGCCAGCCCGACGACGACGCTCGAGCTCCGGGACCGGCTCGCCCGCGTCCGACCCGACGTCGAGGTCACCGGGATCGAGATCGAGCCCTCGCGCGTGGCCCTGGCGAACGCCGGCACCCGGGACGGCGTCACGTTCCGGCTCGGCGGCTTCGAGACCCCCACACCCGGTGGTCGTCGCCCCGCGGTGATCCGGGCGTTCAACGTGCTGCGCCAGTACGACGAGTCCCAGGTGGTCGGGTCCTGGCGGATCATGCAGGACCGTCTGCAGCCCGGCGGTGCGCTCGTCGAGGGCACGTGCAACGAGGTCGGACGTGTCGCCTCGTGGGTCACGCTCGACGACCGCGAACCCCACACGTTCACGGTGTCGCTGCGACTCGCCGGCCTCGACGTGCCGAGCATCGTGGCGGAGCGGCTGCCGAAGGCCCTCATCCACCGGAACGTCCCCGGCGAGCGCGTGCACGACTTCCTGCGCGACCTCGACCTGGCGTGGGCGATCGCGGCGCCGCTCGGCACGTACGGGCCCCGGCAGCGGTGGCTCGCGGCGGTCGCGGGCATGCGGGAGCGGGGTTGGCCGGTGCTGCACGGCACGACGCGGTGGCGCCTCGGCGAGCTCAGCGTCCCCTGGTCCGCTGTCGCCCCGGGCTGACGCCGCCGTGCGACCGCTCAGGAGCGCTTGACGGCTCCGAGGCGCGGGAGTCGGGGGACGTTGGCGGTCGCGCCGGCCTCCGGCGGGACGATGGTCTCCTGCGCCGCCGTCACGACGACGTCGTCCACCGCGAGGGTCAGCACGGCGGCGGGGTCGAGGGAGCGCTTCACGACCGCGAGCCCGATCGGGCCGAGCTCGTGGTGGATGGCCGACGCGGCGAGCCGCCCGACGTCCTTGCCGTCGAGCGTCACCGGAGTGCCGGGAGACGGCAGGACCGCGTCGGAGCCGTCGAGGTGCAGCATCACGACGCGGCGGGGCGGGTGCCCGAGGTTGTGGACCTTGGCGACGGTCTCCTGCCCGCGGTAGCACCCCTTGCTCAGGTGCACGGCGGAGCGGAGCCAGTCGAGCTCGTGCGGGATCGTCCGCTCGTCGATGTCGGTGAGGACCGGACGCCACGCGGCGATCCGCAGGGCGTCGAACGCGAGGAGCCCCGCTGCGGGCCGGTCGGACGCGGCCAGGGTGACCGCGGCAGTGGACTCGAGCACCGCGATCCGCAGGGTCCAGTCGGAGCCGGGATGTGCCTCCAGGCTGGCGTAGCCCCACCCACCGGGCGTGACGGACGACCACGGGTCGACCCACTCGACGACGGCGTCGTCGACACGAGCGTCCCCGAACGAGCCGATGGTCACGAACGCGGCCGAGCGGTCGTCGATCTCGACGCGGAGCATGAAGCGCATCGAGGAGAGCCACGCAGCGAGCGGGGCGGCGTCGGCCGGTTCCGTCAGCAGCCAGGTGGTGGTGCCGTCGTCGACGACCCGTGCGGCGTGCTCGACGCGGCCGGACTGGTCGAGGACGAGCGTCTCGGTGCTGACACCCGGCGCCAGTCCGAGGAGCAGCTGCGACGTGATCGAGTTGAGCCAGGACAGCCGGTCCGGACCGGTGACGGTCACGACGCCGAGGCCGAGCTCCACGACGGCACGGCCGTCCGCGAGTGCACGCTGCTCACCGAGCGGGTTGCCGAAGTGCGCCGCCGGACCGAGGTCCGACGCCACGAACCCGTCGCGCGCCGAGAACGCCGACATCAGTCGACCTTCGCGAGCTGCCCCGAGGCGTGGGAGGTGAGTTCCCGGCCGAGCGCGGCGATGTCCCACGCCCAGAAGAGCTTGCCCTCGACGAGGCCGTACAGCCGGGTCGCCGCGGAGTAGTCCTTCGCGTTGACGGAGCGCATCACGGCGTCGGTGGCGAGGTCGATGCGGCCCTTCCGGACCTGCCCGACGTAGAGCTCGTTGACGCCGGTCGGGTGGATGATCGCGGCTTCGACGTCGAAGCCGTCGTTCGTGTTGCGCAGCGCCTCGACGCTCTGGGTGGTGGTGAACGGCACGGTGCCCTCGCCGAGGAGCATCGCCGGCCCGCGGTCACCGGGCTCGGACGGCCGGTCCAGACGCCAGTAGCCCATCTCCGCGGCCAGCGGGGTGTGCGCTTCGTCGAGGAGCCACGTCGTCGAGGAGTAGTTGAGGTACGGCAGGCCGTCGTGGCTGAAGCTCACGCGCTGGCCGAACTCGTAGTTCCGGACGTCGGGTTCGTCACCTTCACCGACGGGGTACTCGACGACGCCGGTGCCTTCCCAGACGCCGACGAGCCAGGACAGGGGGACGAGTTCGGGGGCGAGGCCCTCCGGCAGTTCGATCAACGCTGACCCTTGAACAGCTTCACGACGACCGTCACCGAGACGAACGCGATCGCGAGCGAGGCCAGGCCGAGGAGACCGACGTAGAACAGCTCGAGCGCTAGCAGCGAATCCATGCCGCCGAGTCTACGCGGAGCGGCTCAACGCGCCAGGAGCACCACGGCGGTGACGAGCACGACGACGAAGGACCCTGACGAGGCGATGCTGATCCGTTCGACCAGGCCGTCCTTCGTCGCGGTGATGAGCTGCAGCACGAAGCTGACGAGCACGGACGCCACGAACACCAGGAGCAGCCACGCGAAGGAGTCCTTCTCGGTGAGGGTCAGGACGAGCACGGCGCCGAGGATCGAGAGCAGCCAGACGGGCAGCACCGACGTCAGCTTCAGGCGGCGCTGGTCTGCGGGCGGGACGGGCTCGGTCACCACCCCATCATTGCAGGCGCGTCGGGGACACTTGTCGGGCATCACTAGGATGTCTCCACGACGTCTTCCCACTGGAGGTCCTGTGGCACAGCTCCTGGTACTCACTTCGGCTGCGCCCGGCGACGTCCTGCCGAGCCTGGGCCTCCTGAGCCACCGGATCCGCCACGTGCCGGCCGAAGCCGCACAACTGGTGAACGCACCGCAGAGCGACCTGATGTTCGTGGACGCCCGCACCGACCTGGTCAGTGCGAAGGCCCTGTGCAAGATCCTCGCCACGTCCGGTTCGACGACACCCATCGTCCTCGTGGTCACCGAGGGCGGCCTGACCGCCGTCAACAGCGAGTGGAACATCGACGACGTGGTGCTCGAGAGCGCCGGCCCGGCCGAGGTCGACGCCCGCATCCGCCTCAGCGCAGGGCGCGCGGCCAAGAACCAGACCGGGTCGAAGATCCAGGCGTCCGGCGTCGTCATCGACGAGGCCAGCTACTCGGCGAAGGTCCGCGGCAAGCCGCTCGACCTCACCTTCAAGGAGTTCGAACTCCTCCGCTTCTTCGCCACGCACCCGTCGCGGGTGTTCACGCGCGAGCAGCTGCTGTCCGAGGTCTGGGGCTACGACTACTTCGGTGGCACCCGCACCGTGGACGTGCACGTCCGACGGCTCCGCGCCAAGCTCGGCGACCTCGAGTCGCTCATCGGCACGGTCCGGAACGTCGGCTACCGCTTCAACGTCTACGACGACGAGGCCGAACGACTCATGGGGCAGTAGGTGCCCGACCTCAGCCGCTTCGACGTCCCGGGAGAGGCTCCCCCCTTCTCCGACCAGACCCTGGTCGACGTGCGCGCGGGCCGCGCCCTCGTGCTGGAGGAACCGGACGGGGTCGCGGTGGTCCGGGAGGGCGAGCTGGAGCTCGTGGTCCGCCGGGAGGCCCGTGGTCAGGGCGTCGGGACCCGGCTCGTCGACCGGGCGCTCGCGCTGGACGGCGGGGCCGCGCCGCGGCTGGCCTGGGCACACGGGGACAGCCCGGCGGCGCGGGCGATCGCGACGCGCTACGGATGGGCTGCCACCAGGACGCTGCTGCAGCTGCGCGCTCCGGTGCCGACGTCGGTGCCCCACCCGAGCCTCCCGTCGGGGTCCGTGCTCACCGCGTTCACGAGCGGAACCGGTCCGGCCGCCGCGCCCGAGGCCGACTGGCTCGCACTCAACGCCGCGGCGTTCGCGTCGCACCCGGAGCAGGGGTCGATGACGCTCGACGACCTCCGCGCCAGGGAGACGGAGTCGTGGTTCGACGCCGACGACCTGCTGCTGCTCCGTGACGCCTCCGGGGCACTCGCCGGGTCCTGCTGGCTCAAGGTCGAGGACGGGATCGGCGAGTTCTACGCCGTCGCCGTGCGCCCGGACCTGCAGGGCCACGGCATCGGTGGCGTCCTGATGCGCGCCGGGTTCGCGCGCCTGCAGGAGCGGGGCGTCACGACCGCTGCGCTCTACGTCGAAGGCGACAACGAACCCGCGCTGGCGCTCTACCGCCGGTCCGGGTTCACCCAGCACGCGATCGACGTGCAGTACGCCGCCCCCTGACCTTCGACCGCTGTCCACCGTTGTCCACAGCCCCCGCGGCAGCAGCACCCGGGTGGCAGGATGAGCACATGGACACCGAACCGCAGCTCGACGGCGAATCCGTCTCGCACGACCTCGACGACTTCGACGAGGTCGTGGAGGTCGAGCACGAGTCGCTGCCGACGGACCGGTACTTCGACCGTGAGATCAGCTGGCTGCGGTTCAACCAGCGCGTGCTCGAGCTGGGCGAGGACCGGAGCGTCCCCCTGCTCGAACGCGCCAACTTCCTGGCGATCTTCGCGTCCAACCTCGACGAGTTCTTCATGGTCCGGGTCGCCGGGCTGAAGCGCCGCATCGACACCGGGATCGCGGTCCCCACGAACGTCGGTCGTGCGCCGAGCGACGTGCTCCGGGACATCGCGAAGAAGGCCCACGAGCTGCAGGACCGGCACGCGCAGGCGTTCATCGGGTCGCTCAAGCCCGACATGGATGCCGCTGGAATCCACATCGAGCACTGGTCCGACCTGGCCGAGGCCGACCGGCTCCGGATGCGTGAGTACTTCGCCGAGCAGATCTTCCCGGTGCTGATGCCCCTCGCGGTGGACCCGGCGCACCCGTTCCCGTACATCTCGGGGCTGTCGCTCAACCTCGCGGTGCGCGTGCGCAACCCGAAGTCGCAGCGGCAGGAGTTCGCGCGCCTCAAGGTGCCGCAGAACTTCTCCCGGCTGATCAAGCTGCCCGACGACAACTCCGGGCGGATGCGCTTCATCCCGCTCGAAGACCTCATCGCGAACCACCTCGACGACCTCTTCCCGGGGATGGAAGTGCTGGAGCACCACGTGTTCCGGGTCACCCGCAACGAAGACGTCGAGATCGAGGAAGACGAGGCCGAGAACCTCATCCAGGCCCTCGAGCGTGAGCTCCTGCGCCGTCGCTTCGGTCCGCCGATCCGGCTCGAGATCACCGAGGACATGGACCCGGTGACGCTCGACCTGCTCGTCCGCGAACTCGACATCACCGAGCAGGAGGTCTACCGGCTGCCGTCGCCGCTCGACCTCGGCTGCCTGTTCGAGATCTCCAAGATCAGCCGGCCGGACCTGCACTACCCCAAGCACGTGCCGACCACCCCGGTGCAGTTCCAGCCGGGCGAGCCGAACACCAAGCCCGACCTCTTCCGCGCGATCGCCGCGAAGGACGTCCTCGTGCACCACCCGTACGAGTCCTTCGCCACCAGCGTGCAGGCCTTCCTCGAGCAGGCCGCCGCCGACCCGCACGTGCTCGCGATCAAGCAGACGCTGTACCGCACCTCCGGCGACTCCCCCATCGTCGAAGCCCTGATCGACGCGGCCGCCGCGGGCAAGCAGGTCCTCGCGCTGGTCGAGATCAAGGCGCGCTTCGACGAGCAGAACAACATCACCTGGGCCCGCAAGCTCGAGAAGGCCGGCGTGCACGTGGTCTACGGCCTCGTCGGGCTGAAGACGCACTCCAAGCTCGTGCTCGTCATCCGGCAGGAAGGCGGCACGCTCAAGCACTACAGCCACATCGGCACGGGCAACTACAACCCGAAGACCTCGCGCATCTACGAGGACATGGGGCTGTTCACCGCGGACGACGTCGTCGGCAAGGACCTCACGCGCCTGTTCAACGAGCTCTCCGGGTACGCGATCGAGAAGAAGTTCAAGCGCCTGCTCGTCGCCCCGCTGCACCTGCGGAAGGGGCTGCTCAAGCGGATCCAGGTCGAGGCGGACAACGCCCGCGCCGGCAAGCCCTCCGGTATCCGGATCAAGGTGAACTCGATGGTCGACGAACAGATCATCGACGCGCTCTACCTCGCCAGCCAGGCCGGGGTGCCGATCGACATCTGGGTGCGTGGCATCTGCTCGCTGAAGCCGGGCATCGAAGGCGTCAGTGAGACGATCCGGGTGCGCAGCGTCGTCGGGCGCTACCTCGAGCACTCGCGGGCGTTCGCGTTCCACAACGACGGCGACCCGTTCATCTTCATCGGCAGCGCCGACATGATGCACCGCAACCTCGACCGTCGCGTCGAGGCCCTGGTCCGCCTGTCCGAACCGGCCCACATGAACGAGGTCACCGAGATGTTCGACCTCGCGATGGCCGAGTCGACCAGCTCGTGGCACCTCGAGTCCGACGGCGAATGGACGCGTCATTCGACCGACGACGACGGCCGACCCCTCGACGACGTGCAGAATGTCCTCATGCGGAACATCTCGTCCCGGAAGCGCTCCACTCGGTGAGCGGGGGACCAACGGGTCCCGTCCTCGCGGCGGGAGCGGTGGTCTGGCGTGAGCAGGACGGTGTCCCGCTCGTGCTCCTGATCCACCGCGAGCACCACAAGGACGTCTCCTTCCCGAAGGGCAAGGTCGACCCGGGCGAAGCCGTGCCGACCGCCGCGGTCCGGGAGATCGACGAGGAGACGGGCTACCGCGTCCACCTCGGCGCACCGCTCGGCACCGCGGAGTACGTGCTGCCGAACGGCCGCGACAAGGTCGTGCACTACTGGGCGGCACGGGTCAGCGCGAAGGAACACCAGCGCGCCGGGAAGTTCAAGCCCAACGCCGAGGTCGCCGCGATCGAGTGGGTCACCATCGACGACGCCCGCGCCCGACTGACCTACCTCCGGGACGTCGAGATCCTGGACCGCTTCGCCGACCGCGCCGCCCGGGGCGCACACGACACGTTCGCGCTCATCGCCCTGCGGCACGCCAAGACCACCCCCGGCTCGGACTGGCACGGCCCGGACGCCACCCGCCCGCTGCTGCCCGTCGGCCGGACCCAGGCGAAGGCCGTCGCGTCCCCGGTCGCCGCGTTCGGCCCGCGCAAGATCGTCAGCAGCACGGCGGCGCGGTGCCTGGCGACCGTCGAGCCGCTCTCCGACAAGACCAAGATCGGCGTTGCGAGCACACCGGACATCAGCCAGGACGCCCATGACCAGGGCTCGGCCGACGTCAAGGGCGTCGTGCGGAAGCGCCTCGCGAAGGGCAAGACTGCCGTGCTGTGCTCGCACGGCCCGGTGCTGCCGGAGATCATCGCCCGCATCGCCACCGAGACCGCCGGCGACACCGACCCCGGCACGAACGGCGCCGCGGACACCGACGCCGCCGGCGACGCCGCGCGCTTCGACCTCCGTCGTGCCGCGATGCTCTCGGTCGGGGACTTCGCCGTGCTGCACATCGCCGACGGCAAGCTCGTCGCGGTGGAGACGCACCGCAACCCGGTCTCCGCGTAGCGCGCACCGCAACCCGGTCTCCGCGGAGCGCGCACGGCCCCGGACCCCGCCACCTGGCGGGGTCCTTCGGCGTGCGCGCGGCGAGCCGCGCCTCCCGGCCGACCGCGCCGCTGCCGGGACAACCCCTCGTTCACCTGCCGTTCACCGGGGCGCGTGATCCCGGTCACTTCGCGTCCCTACAGTCGCTCGCGGGTCGGCACCGGCCCGCGGGACCACCAAGGGTCCCACCTGCACTCCACCCCCGAAGGGACCCCTGTGAACATCAAGCGAATCGGCACGGTCGCGGCAATCGCGATCGCCGGCGCGGTCGTGCTCTCCTCGTGCGCGGCGAACGAAGGCGGCGCGGGCAGCACCACGTCGGCCTCGGCCTCGGGTGTCGACTACTCGAAGCTCTCCGGCACGCTCACCGGTTCGGGCTCCTCCGCCCAGCAGACCGCCGAGGCCACGTGGGCCGCCGGCTTCCAGGACCAGGCCTCGAACGTCACGGTGAACTACTCGCCGGACGGCTCCGGCGCCGGCCGCAAGAACTTCATCTCGGGTGCCGCGGACTTCGCTGGCTCCGACGCCGCGCTGTCCGACGACGAGCTCTCCGGCTCCTTCGGCCTCTGCGCCGCGGACTCCAAGGCCATCGACATCCCGGTCTACATCTCCCCGATCGCGATCGCCTACAAGGTCGACGGCGTCAAGGACCTGACGCTCGACGCGAAGACCATCGCGGGCATCTTCTCCGGCAAGATCACCAGGTGGAACGACTCGCAGATCGCGGACCTCAACAAGGACGCCGACCTGCCGGACGCGAACATCACCGTCGTGCACCGCTCCGACGACTCGGGCACCACCCAGAACTTCTCCGAGTACGTCTCGGCGAACGCCGGCGACGTGTGGACCGAAGCGCCGAGCCAGACCTACCCGTACCAGGTCGGCGACAGCGCGAAGGGCACCTCGGGTGTGGCCTCGGCCATGCAGGGCGCCTCGAACGCCATCACCTACATCGACGACTCCGGCGCCGGTGACCTCGACAAGGCCAAGCTCATGGTCGGCGACACCGCCACCAAGATCTCCGCCGACGGTGCCGCGCAGGTCGTCGCCGACTCCGACGTCGCCGCCGGCCGCGAGGACAACGACCTCGCGATCGACATCGACCGCAAGGACACCGCCAAGGGCGCATGGCCCCTGGTCCTCGTCTCCTACGCCATCGCGTGCCAGGAGTACAAGGACTCGGACAAGGCCGACCTCGTCAAGTCGTACCTGACCTACGTGGTCTCGGACGACGCGCAGAAGGCCGCAGCGACGGAGGCCAAGTCGGCCGCCCTCTCGAGCGACCTCGCGAAGAAGGCCGCCACCGCGGTCGCGTCCATCAAGTAACACCTCCTGAGAGCCCGGATGCCGGTCAGTCACCCCCGACCGGCATCCGGGCACTTCCCCGTCTCCCGACAGGAGTCCCACCTCCCATGACGACCGCACCCCTCCAGCAAGGGTCATCGCTCACCCCGTCGAAGCCGAAGGCCGTCGTGCGCGTCGGCGACCGGGTCTTCTCCGCCGCCTCGGTCCTCTCCGGCGGCCTCATCCTGGTGGTGCTCGCCCTCGTCGCGGCGTTCCTCGTCTGGCAGAGCATCCCCGCCTTCACCGCTACGGCCGGCGAGCTCCCGAACCAGGCCGCCAACTTCTGGGACTACGTCGGGCCGCTCGTCTTCGGCACCGTCTGGTCCGCGTTCCTCGCGCTGGTCTTCGCCGTCCCGCTGTCCCTCGGGATCGCGCTGTTCATCTCGCACTTCGCACCGCGCCGCATCGCGCCGGTGCTCGGCTACGTGATCGACCTGCTCGCCGCGGTCCCCTCCGTCGTCTACGGGCTCTGGGGCATCGTCGTCCTGGCCCGCTTCGTGCAGCCGTTCTACGCGTTCCTCAACGAGTACTTCGGGTGGATCCCGCTGTTCTCCGGACAGATCTCCGGCACCGGCCGCACGATCCTCACCGCGGCGATCGTGCTCGCGGTGATGGCGATCCCGATCATGACCGCCGTGATGCGCGAGATCTTCCTGCAGGCGCCGACCCTCAACGAAGAGGCCGCACTCGCCCTCGGTGCCACGCGCTGGGAGATGATCCGGCTGTCGGTCCTGCCGTTCGCGAAGTCCGGCATCGTGTCCGCGATCATGCTCGGCCTCGGTCGTGCGCTCGGCGAGACGATGGCGATCGCCCTGGTCCTGTCGGTGTCCACGAAGGTCACCTTCAACTTGATCGGCTCGCTCAACCCCTCGACGATCGCCGCGAACATCGCGCTGCAGTTCGCCGAGGCGTCCGGTACGGCCCTGAACGCGCTCATCGCCTCGGGCCTGATCCTCTTCGTCATCACCCTGGTCATCAACATGCTCGCGCGGTACATCGTCCGCCGGCGCGTCAGCTGAGAGGTCGCACCCCGATGTCCCTCGCACTCCGGTCCTCCGGCGGCAACGTCTTCGCCAACGGCAAGCTGCACAAGTCCGTGCCGTGGCTGCTCCTCGGCGGCAGCTGGGTCGCCCTGGCCCTGGTCTTCGCCCTGCTCAACGCCGGCGGCTCGGTCAAGGACTTCAACGTCGTCGCCGCACTGTTCCTCGGCACGGTCCTCTTCGACGTCCTCATCGTGGTCGTCTCCCGGATCGTCGAGGGCGGACGCAAGGCCGTCGACCGCCTGGTCACCTCGCTCGTCGTCACCGCCTTCGTCATCGCGGTGCTGCCGCTGGTGTCGCTGCTCTACACGGTGCTCGCGGACGGGCTCGCCCGGTTCGACGCCGCGTTCTTCACGTACTCGATGCGCGGGGTCATCTCCGTCGGCGGCGGTGCGCTCCACGCCCTCATCGGCACGCTCGAGATCACGCTCTTCGCGGCGCTGATCAGCGTCCCGATCGGCCTGCTCACCTCGATCTACCTCGTCGAGTACGGCCGCGGGGTCCTGGCACGCGGGATCACCTTCTTCGTCGACGTGATGACGGGCATCCCCTCGATCGTCGCCGGGCTCTTCGCGTACTCGCTCTTCGCGCTGTTCCTCGGCCCGGGTGCCCGCTTCGGGCTGGTCGGCTCGGTCGCCCTCGCGGTGCTGATGATCCCGATCGTCGTGCGCTCCACCGAAGAGGTGCTGAAGATCGTCCCGATGGAGCTCCGTGAAGCGTCCTACGCGCTCGGGGTGCCGAAGTGGCTCACCATCATCAAGGTCGTCCTCCCCACGTCCCTGGCCGGCATCACGACGGGCGTCATGCTCGCCATCGCCCGCGTCATCGGCGAGACCGCTCCCCTGCTGGTCACCGCCGGGTTCACCACGAGCATGAACTACGACCTGTTCGGCAACCCGATGATGACCCTGCCCGTGTTCGCCTACACGCAGTACTCGCAGCAGGGCGCCAACCCGGTACCGTTCGTCGACCGGGCCTGGACCGCCGCACTCGTGCTCATCCTCATCGTGATGGTCTTGAACCTGCTCGCGCGGTTCATCACCCGTCTCTTCGCCCCCAAGCTGTCGCGCTAGCGCGCGTTCGTCCCCCAGGAAAAGGAACACCGTGTCCAAGCGCATCGAGGTCGACGGCCTCAACGTCTACTACTCGAAGTTCAAGGCGGTCGAGGGCGTCGACATGACGATCGAGCCCCGCACCGTGACCGCGTTCATCGGCCCGTCCGGCTGCGGCAAGTCGACCTTCCTCCGCACGCTGAACCGCATGCACGAGGTCATCCCCGGCGCCTACGTCGAGGGGTCGGTCAAGGTCGACGGCGACGACCTGTACGCGCCGGGCGTCGACCCGGTCATCGTCCGCCGTCAGGTCGGCATGGTCTTCCAGCGGCCGAACCCGTTCCCGACGATGTCCATCAAGGACAACGTGCTCGCGGGTGTGAAGCTCAACAACAAGCGCATCTCCCGCTCCGAGGCCGACGACATCGTCGAGCGTTCCCTGCAGGGTGCGAACCTCTGGAACGAGGTCAAGGACCGCCTCGACAAGCCCGGCATGGGGCTCTCCGGCGGGCAGCAGCAGCGGCTGTGCATCGCGCGTGCGATCGCAGTGCAGCCCGACGTGCTCCTCATGGACGAGCCCTGCTCGGCGCTCGACCCGATCTCGACCCTGGCGATCGAGGACCTCATCGAGGAGCTCAAGAAGGACTTCACGATCGTGATCGTGACGCACAACATGCAGCAGGCGTCCCGCGTCAGCGACAAGACGGCGTTCTTCAACATCGCCGGCACGGGGGCGCCCGGGAAGCTCATCGAGTTCGACGACACCGCGACGATGTTCTCGAACCCGTCCGTGCAGGCCACCGAGGACTACGTCTCGGGCCGCTTCGGCTGATCCTGGGGCGGGGGGCGGGTGCCCGCTGACCCAGAACGACAACGCCGATGTCGGACGACATCGGCGTTGTCGTCGTCTGCGGCGGCGCGGGGCCCGCGGACGCAAGGAACGACGAAGTCGCTGTCGTACGACAGCGACTTCGTCGTTCGGCGTCGAGCGACGGCGTCGAGCGCGCTGCGGGCAGCCCCGCGCGCGGCCGCGCTACGCGGAGGTGGGGACCGCGACGATGGGGGTCGTCGTCGGCTGCTTCGAGCCGCCGGCGGGCTCGACCGTGATGCCGATCGTCGCACCGCTCGACTTCGCGCCGCTCAGCACCGCCGAGCGCACACCGCCGTCCACGTCGTTCATGAGACCAGCGGACTCGATGGTGCCGCCGGACTCCTCGGAGCCGATGTACCAGAGCTCGTACGTCTTGTCCTTCGGCGCGGCCTTGACCCCGTCGAGGATGACCGCGGACTTGCCGAGCTGGTCCGACCAGACCACGGTGGCCGTTCCGCCACCGGTGACCGGCGACGTGGACCGCTTGAAGTCGGCGGACGCGTAGATCTGGTCGAGGCCGGACGCTGCCTGCGAGGTGCTGGGACCCGGGCCGGCGTCACCGCTGCCGATGACACCGCCGACGCCGAGACCGACGCCGAGGAACACCACGCCGACCGCGGCTGCTGCGCTGAGCATCGCCGCCGGACGCTGGAACCAGCGACGGCGAGCAGCGGCACTGGCCGCACCGCCACCGGAGGTGACCGACGTGACAGAGGCGCTGGGGGCCTCCGGTCCGGAGTCGGGGCCGGCTGCGTGCCGGGCCGAAGCAGGTGCGGACGACGGAGCCGGTGCTGCGACCGGTGCCGGGTCCGCGGCGACCTGCGGGGTCGTCTGGATGGCGGCCATCAGGGCCGCCTTCATCGACGCGGGGGGCTCGATCGGTTCGACCGCGTAGGCGAGTGCCCGTGCGGTCTCGGCGAGCGAGTCGGCCTCGGCGAGGAGTTCCGGGGAAGCAGCGAGTGCCGCTTCGACCTCGCGACGCTCGGCGTCGCTGAGGGCATCGAGTGCGTGGGACCCGGTCATGAGTGCAGGGTCGTCGTGCCGGTCGGTGGTCATGACGTCACCCCCATCTCGTCGCGGAGTCGGATCATCCCGTCACGGAGACGGGTCTTCACGGTGCCGATCGGCACCCCGAGTTGTTCGGCCATCTCGCTGTGCGAGTAACCGCCGTAGTAGGCCAGCTGCACTGCCTGGCGCTGGAACTCCGTCAGCCGCCCGAGGGCCCGGCTGACGCGTTCGTGTTCGATCCGGATCTCCACGGACTCGGAGACCTGGTCGAAGCCGGACTCGAAGTCGCGGATGCCGATCTTCGTGTCCCGGTCGCGGGAGGACTGCGCGGCGCGGACCCGGTCGACCGCACGGCGGTGGGCCATCGTCAGCACCCAGCTGGCGGCGCTGCCGCGAGCGGTGTCGAACTTGGCGGCCTGCTGCCAGACCTCGAGGAAGACCTCTTGCGCCACCTCTTCGGACTGGGCGCGGTCCTTCAGGAGCCGCGTGATGAGTCCGAGGACACGACCGGAGAGTTCGTCGTAGAGCTCCGAGAAGGCCTGCTGGTCGCCCTGGGCGACGCGGAGGAGGAGGGAATCCGGCGATGCGGCTGCTGGCTCAGCAGAGCTCCAGCCGTCCGTGTCGCGTTCCACGAGTGCAAGCATTGCAGACTTTCCTCCTTCCGGTTCTCGGGGGTCCGACATACGCGTCAGGCGCTGCCGGGAACTGGGACGGGGTCTCCCGCGCGACTCGCAGGGAATTACTCCGGCCGGGTGAGCCGGGTCGAGTCGCACGGGAGGACCTTCGCCGTGTGACGACCCATGGGATCTTCGTCACACGCTGATGATTCGGCACCCTCGCCCGGTCGGATTGCCCGGGCTCCCGGATTTCTCGTCGCGGGTCCTGCAGCGCCGTCTCGCCGCCGCGCCCGGCGGTCCGGTGTCCACCGAGAGTGAACAGGGGCGCGCGCACGGCTCGCGTCTCGTAGAATCGATCTCGCCGGGCCGCAGCAAGCCCCGGGCTCCAAAATTCGCCGCTTCGAGCGGCCTCGCGCCGAGAGGCGCTTCTGCGGCCCGGTTTTTCTCTGCCCTTTTCCGGCGTTCCGGCGTTCCGGCCGGGAGGCTCGGTTCGGCTTCGACGCGTCACCCGCGTCCGGCTCGAGATCAGTCCAGGGCGTCGCGTCGCCAGAGCGCAGCAGCTGCGGACAGGTCCTCGGCGAGCTCGGCCAGGCGGAACGCCCGGACCGTCAGCACGCTGGCCCGTTCCTCAGCGGTGAGGTCGGAGTCGTCCGCGACGCTCGTCGCCCCCGCCGCCGCGAGCCGACAGAACGCCGCACCGCGGTCGAGCGCCACGGCGAAGTCGCCCGTGTAGAGGCCGTGCAGGATGCTGTCCGCGAGCGTCAGGATCTCCGCAGGCCCGGTCGGCTGCTCGGCGCCGGCGACGGCCTGGTCGATCGTGCCGATGCGCTCCGTGCCGCGGGTGAAGAGGTACGCGATCTCGTCCGGGTTCTGCCGGATCACCGTGCGCATCAGGTAGATCCGCCACAGCGCACCCGGGAGCGTGTGCGCCCCGACGCGTGCCCACAGCTCCGCGACCGCTTCGATGCCGTGCACGTCCGTGTAGGTGACCAGTCGCTCGACGACCGCCGGGTCCGGGTCCTGCCGCACGCGGTGGAGCAGCGCGTTCGCGGTCTCGTGCGCGACACGGTTCACGAGCGCGGGGTCCTCGCCGCCCTTGATGGCGGCGAACTCGGCGTCGGTGAAGTGGACTGGACGGTGGTGATCGCGAGGCACCGCAGCAGTGTAGGCGTCGCCGGTGACACGCCCGCCGTTCCTGTGCCCCGAACACGGGCCGCCCCCGTCGGGTACCGTTCTCCGGCGAGGGAGGCACTCCTCCCGGACTTGAAGGAGAGGACCCTCATGAACGCCCTGCTCATCATCCTGGCCGTGATCGCCGTCATCCTGCTGTTCGTCGGCGGGTTCGCAGCGAGCCTGAAGTTCCTGCTCTGGGTCGGTGTCGTGCTGCTCGTCATCGCGATCATCGCCTGGCTGCTGCGGACACTGACCGGTCGCCGGAGCTGACGCACCGCACCTCGGTCTGACCTGGAGGCCCTCGCCCGCTAACCTTGCGGGTGAGGGCCTCTAGCTCAGTTGGTAGAGCACCGGACTTTTAATCCGAGGGTCGTGGGTTCGAGCCCCACGGGGCCCACCTTCGTCGCCGTCGTCGCCACCTCGGGGTACAAGTGCTCCTCAGGCTGCTCATGGCAAGCGCACTGCACAGTTCAGGTCCCGTTCAGCGGACTGTTGGGGTGCCGCCGATAGTGTCGTTCCCGGATCCACTCCTCGTGGGTCACGAGCACCACCTGGAACGACAACGAACGGGGTACACCGTGATCGAGCACATCGACGCCACGCAGACCAGCACCACCGGTGACGCGCGCCGCATCGTGGAGCTCGCCGCAGCGACCGGCACCACCATGAGCGACCAGCTGCTGCTGGACACGCTCCGCCGGAACGCGCAGGTCACGACCCGTCACATCCGCAAGGACTTCGCCGAGGTCGCCACCGGCTCGAGCGTGCTCGGCTACGTGTGCCGACAGCGCAAGCAGTTCATCGCCCTCCGCGGGGACGACCCGGCCTGGGCCCAGGAGATCGGCCGCTACGACTCCGAGTCGCTCGCGGTCGAAGCCCTGCGCATGCGCCGCGGCTGACGACCGGCCGGCTCAGGACCAGACACGGCGGATCCCCCACGAGCCCGTCCAGGTCTCGTCGGGCTCCAGCCAGCGGAGACCCTCGCCCGAGTTGAGGGCGTCGGCCGGCGCGGTCATCGGTTCGACCGCGACCGCCAGCCCCTTGCCGTCGCCACGGGGGAACTCCCGTGACGTGAACACCTGGACGTAGGGGAACGAGGCGTCCTGCCAGAGCTGGACACCATCGCCCTCCGGTCCGTGCATCGTCGTCCGGCGGATGCCCTCGGCGTCCGCCGCGACGTCCGTGTACGCGGTGTCGAGGTCCGAGTCGCCCGCCCGTCGCCCGGCCCGCAGATCGAGGTCCGTGCCGTCGACGGGCTCGGTGCCGTTCGGGATCTTCTTGTCGTCGACGGTGAACGCCGTGGCGGCGTCGAGCGTCACGACGAGGTCCTCAGCGGGGGTGTCGCCGGCGCGGAGGTAGGGATGGGCTCCGACCGCGAACGGGGCGCTGACGCCCGAACGGTTCGTGATCTCGTGGGTGATGCGGATCCCGTCGTCCACCAGCTCGTGGTGCACCCGGGTCTCGAGGGTGAACGGCCAGCCGTGCTGCGGGTGGATCGTGGCTTCCTGCAGCACGCTCGTCTCCGTCTGGGTCACGACGCGGTACGGCGAGAACCGGAGCAACCCGTGCGAGGCGTTGCCGTACTTCGGCTCCGAGATGTCGAGCTGCTGCCGCTTGCCCTCGTGCTCCCAGGCTCCCCCGGCGACGCGGTTCGGCCACGGGACGAGCACGATGCCGTTCGCGCCCGCAGGGGCCTCCGACGCCGGGAAGGGCTCGGTCAGGTCGAAGCCGGCGACGCGGAGTTCGCGGATGCCCGCGGCGACCTCGGTGACGATCGCCTCGACGACCCCGTCCGGGCCGGCGTGACGGAGGTGGTACTGGCCCCCGGTGGGTGCTGCGGTCATGCGCTGTGGTTCCTTCCCGATGTGGTGCCGTCGGCCACGACGACCTCGACCCCGGCGGCGCGAACCAGCTCGACGAGCTCGGGTGGCGCTTCCGCGGTCACGATGACGTCGATGTCCTCGAGGCCGCTGACGACCCCGATGTGGGCGCGCCCGAACTTCGAGCCGTCCGCCACCACGACGGTACGCCCGGCAGCGGCCCGGAGCATCCGCTTCGCCTCGGTCTCGGGCAGGTTGACGTTCGTCAGGCCGTGCTCGACGTCGACGCCCGTGCCGCCGAGGAACACCACGTCGGCGGCGATCATGGGCAGGACAGCGCCGTTGAACGGCGCGACGAGGGAGTGCTGCAGCGGCCGGAGCGTACCGCCGGTGACGATCACGGTGAAGCGGGGCACGGCCCGTTCGAGCGCGAGGGCGGTGGTGAGCGAGTTCGTGACAACGGTGACGCCCACCAGGTCGTCCCGAGCGACGAGGGCCTCGGCGACGGCGGCGGGTGTCGTGCCCACGTCGAGGACCACGCACTGTCCGGAGCGGACGAGCGCGGCCGCGGCGCGGCCGATGGCGGCCTTCGCCACCTGCTGCTCGACGGCGGTCTCCTCGAAGGGCCGCTCGGGCGAACCCGCACCGAGCCGGACGGCACCGCCGTGCACCCGCCTGAGCCGTGCCTCCCGGTCGAGGACCGCGAGGTCCTGTCGGACCGTCACCTCGCTCGTGCCGAGCGCGGCTGCCAAGGCGGCGGTGCGGACCATGCCGGGGGCGCCGTCGACGATCGTGACGATGCGGTCCTGCCGCAGCGGCGCCGGCATCGTGCCGGCGAGGAAGAGGTCGTCATCGCTCACCCGAGTAGTTTCGTCTGCTTCCGATCACTTTCGCAATGCTTCGTTCGCCCGCTACGATGGATCGGTGATCACCAAGCGCGCGACGAAGCTCGCGGACGGCCGCGACCTCATCTACTTCGACGATGCGGACACGCAGCTGCCCGCCGAGCGTCGCATCGACGAGCGCACGCTCGACCCGCGTCCAGAGACGGCACGGATGCGACAGGACGTCCTCACCGGCGAGTGGGTGTCGATCGCGAGCAGCCGTCAGAACCGTGTCTTCCTGCCCCCGGCCGACCAGGACCCGCTCGCGCCGCAGTCCGACGCGAACCCGTCGGAGATCCCGAGCCGGTACGACGTCGCCGTGTTCGAGAACCGGTCGCCGTCCTTCGGCCCCGCCCTGCAGGCGGACGACGCTCCGGGTTCGCTCGGCGACCTGACGGACGTCGGGCTCAACCGGACGTTCCGCTCGGTCGGCCGGTGCGAAGTCGTGTGCTTCTCACCGGAGACCTCCGGCTCGTTCGCGTCGATCTCCGAGTCGCGGGCGCGCACCGTCGTCGAAGCCTGGGCGGACCGCACCGCGGCGCTCTCCGCGATGCCCGGCATCCAGCAGGTGTTCCCGTTCGAGAACCGCGGCGAAGCGATCGGCGTGACGCTGCACCACCCGCACGGGCAGATCTACGCCTACCCCTACGTCACGCCGCGCACGCAGCGGCTGCTCGACTCGATCGAGCGTTTCGGGCCCGACCTGTTCGAGCAGCACCTGGCGAACGAGCGTGCCTCGGAGCGGGTGGTCCTCGCCGGCGAGCACTTCACCGCGTTCGTGCCGTTCGCCGCGCGCTGGCCGATCGAGATCCACATGCTGCCGCACCGTCACGTGCCGGACTTCGCCGGACTGACCGGCGCCGAGAAGGACGAGCTCGCGCACATGCACCTCCGCCTCACCCGCGGCATGGACCAGCTGTACGGGGACCCGACGCCCTACATCGCCGCGTGGCACCAGGCGCCCGTGCACACCGCACGCGACACCGTGCGGCTGATGCTGCAGATCACCTCGCCGCGTCGGGCGGCGGACAAGTTGAAGTTCCTGGCCGGCAGTGAAGCCGCCATGGGCGCCTGGATCGGGGACCTCGTGCCCGAGAAGGCGGCCGAGTTCATCCGAGGAGGGATCGAGCGCGCATGACGTTCCAGCAGGTGTTCGGGTACGAGCCGACGGTGCGGTACTCCGCGCCCGGCCGCGTGAACCTGATCGGCGAGCACACCGACTACAACGAGGGCTACGTCCTGCCGTTCGCGATCGACCGACGCACCACTGCGTCGATCGCACCGCGGGACGACCGGGTGCTACGCGTCGCGTCGGCGTTCGACCCGGATTCCGTCGCCTCCCTGTCCCTGGACGACCTCGAGCCCGCCGCGATGGACGGCTGGTCCGCGTACGTGTTCGGGATCGCGTGGGCGCTCCGCGAGCAGGGCGCCGACCTGACCGGCAAGACCGGCTTCGACCTCTTCATCGAGTCGGACGTCCCGGTCGGTGCCGGGCTGTCGTCGAGTGCCGCGATCGAGTGCGGTGTGGCGCTGGCCTTCAACGACCTGTGGGAGCTCGGGCTCGACCGCAAGCAGCTCGCCCGGGTCGGGCAGTACTCCGAGAACCACGCGGTCGGTGCCCCCACCGGGATCATGGACCAGTCGGCGTCGCTCCTCGGGGAACGGGACGCCGTGGTGTTCCTCGACTGCCGCACGCTCGACACCGCCGTGGTGGACATGGCACTCGAAGCGAACGGGCTCGAAGTCCTGGTGATGGACACCCGCGTCGAGCACGCCCACGCCACGGGCGGGTACAAGGCGCGGCGCGACTCCTGCGAGCGCGGGGCACAGGTGCTCGGCGTCGAGGCGCTGCGCGACGTGACCGTGGACGACCTCCCCCGTGCTGCGGAGCTGCTGGACGACGAGACCTTCCGCCGCGTGCGCCACATCGTGACCGAGGACCAGCGTGTCCTCGACACCGTGCGGACGCTCCGCGAGCAGGGACCGCGGGCGATCGGTGACCTGCTCGTCGCCTCGCACGAGTCGATGCGCGATGACTTCGAGATCTCCGTGCCGGAGCTCGACCTCGCGGTGGCCACGGCCATGGCGAACGGTGCCGTCGGGGCACGCATGACCGGTGGCGGGTTCGGCGGCGCGGCGATCGCGCTGGTCGACGCCTCCCAGCGGGAGGCGATCGGCGCTGCCGTCACGGCCGCGTTCGCTGACGCCGGGTACCGGGAGCCCGCCGTGTTCACCGTGCACGCTGCGCAGGGCGCACGGCGCGACGCCTGACACGGCGCGGCGCGGCGGCGCGGCGCGGCGGCGCGGCGGCGCGGCGGCGCGGCACGGCACGGCACGGCACGGCTGCGCAGCATGGCCACTCGGCCGCTGAACTGGTTCGCCAAAGCGACAGTGGTCGGCGGGGCACCCGCCGACCACTGTCGCTTTCGCGTACCGGTTCCGATCCGGCAGCGCGGTTCGGCCTGGCGGACCGCAGCCGGCGTCCGCGACACACGTGGTGCCCGCGACGCCGGCGCCCGCGGGCGGGAGCTGGCGTGGCGGGGGTGGGGCGAGCCTCCAGGCCGGGCGGGTGACGGGCACGCGACGGAAGCGACACGACGCGGCCGTTTGCGCGACGCTTTCGGCGGCGCATTGTCGCTCGATGCGCATGCATCCTCGGGCACGCGACGAAAGCGACAGCACCACGGCAGATGCGCCGCGCAGACCTGTACGTGCTGTCGCTTCCGTCGCGCCACCGCCACCGCCGCACCCGTCCGCCGCCGCCGCCGCCGCTGACCGCCGCCGCCACCGCTACCGCCGTCGCTGACCGCCGCCGACCGCCGCTACCGCCGCCGCTGACCGCCGCCGGCGACCGCCGCCGACCGCCGCCGCCCGCCCGGACCGCGCCCCGCAAGCGCACCTACTTCAGGTGGCGCTCCGCTGCCTCCACCACGTTCTTCATGAGCATCGCGCGCGTCATCGGCCCGACGCCGCCGGGCACCGGCGACATGAAGCCCGCGACGGACGCGACCTCCGGATCGACGTCGCCGCGGAGCCGCGCCTTCCCCGTCTCCGGGTCCACCACGCGGGTGATGCCCACGTCGATCACGGCAGCACCGGGCGCGACCCAGTCCGGCTTGACGAGCCCGGCAACGCCGGCCGCCGCGACGATGATGTCCGCGCGACGGCACTCCGCCGCGACGTCCGCCGTCAGCGAGTGCGTCAGGGTGGCGGTGGCCTCGAGGCGGGTGAGCAGCAGGCCGAGCGGACGCCCGACCGTCAGGCCCTGGCCGATGATCGTGACGTGCCGACCGCGGATCGGGATGTCGTACGCCTCGAGCATCGCGACGATGCCGCGCGGGGTGCACGGCAGCGGCGCGTCGATCGTGCCGGCGCCACCCGGGACGGCGAGCACGAGCTCACCGAGGTTGATCGGGTGCAGGCCGTCGGCGTCCTTCGACGGGTCCATCAGCTCGAGCATGGGGGTCGGGTCGATGCCGTCCGGCAGCGGGAGCTGCACGATGAACGCGGTGACCCGGGGGTCGTCGTTCATCTGCAGGATCGCTGCTCGGATGTCGGCGGCCGAAGCGGTCGCCGGCAGGTCGATGCGGTGCGAGTCGAGCCCGATCGACGCCGAGTCGCGGTGCTTGCCCGCGACGTACGACAGCGACCCGGGGTTCTCCCCGACGAGGATCGTGCCGAGCCCGGGACGGATCCCGTGCTCGTGCAGGCGGTCGATGCGGACGCGGAGCTCGTCGAGCGTGCGGGCGGCGAGGGCGGTGCCGTCGATGCGGACGGCAGAGCCCTCACCGGCCCAGAGAGCACGCGGAAGGACGTCGCTCACGCGTACAGCGGGAACGCGTCGGTCAGGGCCGTGACCCGGGCCGAGAGCGCGTCGATGTCCGGGTTCGGCATGAGGGTCAGCGCGATGATGTCCGCGACCTCGGTGAACTCGGCGTCGCCGAAGCCACGCGTCGCGAGCGCCGACGTGCCGATGCGGACACCGGAGGTGACCATCGGCGGACGCGGGTCGAACGGCACGGAGTTGCGGTTCACGGTGATGCCGACCTGGTGGAGGAGGTCCTCTGCCTGCTTGCCGTCCACTTCTGACGTGCGGAGGTCGACGAGCACCAGGTGCACGTCGGTGCCACCGGTCAGGACGTCGACGCCGGCACCGCGCGCATCCGGCTGCGTCAGGCGCGCGGCGAGCAGCTGCGCGCCACGGATCGTGCGCTCCTGGCGGTCCTTGAACTCCGGGGTGCCGGCGAGCAGGAACGCGGTGGCCTTCGCCGCGATCACGTGCATGAGCGGGCCGCCCTGCTGCCCCGGGAAGACCGCGGAGTTGAGCTTCTTGAACAGGGTCTCGTCGTTGGAGAGGATCAGACCCGAGCGCGGACCGGCGAGGGTCTTGTGCACCGTCGAGGAGACGACGTGCGCGTGCGGGACGGGCGACGGGTGCAGCCCGGCGGCGACGAGGCCGGCGAAGTGCGCCATGTCGACCCAGAGCTTCGCGCCGACCTCGTCCGCGATCTCGCGGAACTTCGCGAAGTCGAGCTGACGGGGGTAGGCGGACCAGCCGGCGATGATCACCTTGGGCTGGTGCTCGACGGCCTTCGCGCGGATGTCGTCGTAGTCGACCTCGAACGTGGTGGGGTCGACGCCGTACGACACGGCGTTGTAGATCCGGCCGGAGAAGTTGAGCTTCATGCCGTGGGTCAGGTGACCGCCGTGGGCGAGCTCGAGGCCGAGGATGGTGTCGCCCGCGGACGCGATGGCGTGCAGGACGGCGGCGTTGGCGGTGGCTCCCGAGTGCGGCTGGACGTTGGCGTACGAGGCGCCGAAGAGCTTCTTGGCGCGCTCGATGGCCAGCGACTCGGCGATGTCGACGTACTCGCAGCCGCCGTAGTAGCGCTTGCCCGGGTAGCCCTCGGCGTACTTGTTCGTCAGGACGGAGCCCTGCGACTCGAGGACGGCGCGGGGCACGAAGTTCTCGGAGGCGATCATCTCGAGGAAGTCGCGCTGGCGGCCGAGCTCCTGCTGGAGGACGGCGGCGATCTCGGGGTCGACCTCGCTGAGGGGGGCGTTGAACGCGGCGCGGGCAGCGGCACGGTCAGCGGCCTGGGTGGCGGCCTGGTCGGTCGCAGCGGGCGCGGGATCGGCCGGCTCGGACGCGACGAATGGGGGCAGATCGGTGATGGACACGGGACTCCTACGGTGCTCGGACGGTCGGTCGGCGCAGCCCAGGCGTACGGCCGCGCACCGTGTCAGGTGTCGCTCCCCGATGGTGACCCATCCAACGCCAGTCGCGACCTGATGATGGTACCGAGCCGCCGTCGCTGTGTCACCCTGGATGCATGACGATGCTGCACCCCGAACTCGACGAGCGCACCGACGTGCGCGCGGACGTTCCGTGGGTCACCGTCGTGTGGGACGACCCGGTGAACCTGATGTCCTACGTGACGTACGTGTTCCAGAGCTACTTCGGGTTCCCGCGGGACAAGGCGGAACGGCTGATGCACCAGGTGGACTCCGAGGGGCGCGCGATCGTCGCGACCGGGTACCGCGAGGAGATGGAGCGGCACGTCGAGGCGATGCACGGCTACGGGCTGCAGGCCACCGTCGACCGGGCCACCGAAGCGTGATCCCCTTCGTCCGTCGCGCCGACGGCATCCACCTCGGGCTGGCCTCCGGCGAGCGCTCGATGCTCACGAACCTCACCGACCAGCTCCGCCAGATCCTCGACGGGGACCTGGACTCCGACCCCGTGACGCTCCGGATGTTCCCGGACGCCTACCCCGGTGACCGCCAGGCCAGCTCCGAGTTCCGCCGCTACACGCGCGACGACCTCCGCACGGCGAAGTCGACGAACGCGGACACCGTGCACGCCTGGCTGACGGGCGAGCGCGACGGCGCGTTCACCGCCGCCGACGAACAGTCGTGGCTCCGGTGCCTCACCGACCTGCGGCTGACGATCGCGGACCGGCTGGGCATCGTGGACGCGGAGACCGAGGAGGCGACCCGGCTCGCCGCCGACGGCGTCGGCCTCCGGGACGTCTACGACTGGCTCGGGTACCTGCAGGAACACCTGGTCACGACGATGACCGGCCCGGCGTGACGGTCACCTTCTCGGCGTGCTCGGTTCCCGGCGACGGACTGGAGGCCGTGCTCGCCTTCACGACGGACGAACCCGTCGCGTGGATCGGTGCGGACCGGTACCGGCAGGAGTCGGCGGCGCACAACTACCGTCCGGAGTGGTCGTGGCTCGCGGTGCGCGACGGGCAGCCCGTGGGGCGGGCGCTCTGGTGGGGCGGCGCCGACGCTTCGATCCCGTCGACCCTGGACGACGTGGTGGTCGCGGTCTCGGACCCCGATGAGCGCGTGGCGATCGCCTCCGGCCTGATCACTGCCGGCGCCGAGTCGTTCGGCACGCTCCCCGAGTGGATCGTCGACGTCGCCGTGGACTGGGAGTCGGATCCGCGGGCGGTCGCGGCCGTGGGCTGGCGCGCGGACGCCGCCCGCGCGGCCGGGCTCACCCGGATGACCGAGCGGGTGAGTGTCGCGTGGACCCCGGCGTCCGACGTGCCGTCGCCCGCCGCGTCCTCGGGGCTGACCTTCCGCGGCGGTGCGGACGATGAGTTCCTGGACCTGTTCCGCCGGGTCACGGTCGGCAGCCTCGACGCACACACGCAGGCGACCGTCGCGCAGCTCGGCCCCAGCGGGACGGCGGCGGACGACCTCGCGTTCTACCGGTCGCTCCCCGGTTCCCGTGACGACTGGCGGATCGCGGCCGACCCGGACGGGCTGACCGTCGGCTTCGTGCTCGCGACCCGGACCGCGTACGACGCGGCGATCAGCTACATCGGCGTGCTGCCCCAGCACCGGGGCCGCGGGGTGGTCGACGCGCTGCTCGCCGAGGGGCTCCGGGTGCACGACGCCGCCGGGGAACCGCGGGTCGTCGCGACGACGGACGCCGCGAACACCCCGATGCGGCGGGCCTTCGAGCGCGCTGGCTTCACCGTGACGAAGCGGCGGATCGTCTTCGACAGCTGAACTTGCAAGGCAGACTTGCAAGGTGCCCTTCCGAAGTCGTAGCATCGAGGGCATGAGCGCGAGCACCGACACCACGGACGTCACCGCGGCCGAGCTCGCCGGCGAAGTCCTGGCGATGCACGGCCGGATGCGGCGAGCGCTGCTGGCCGGCAAGACCGACGACGTCACCGCGTCCCAGTCCGCTGCCCTCGGGCGGCTGCTCCGCGACGGCGAGACCACGATCGCCGACCTCGCACGTGCCGAGGGGGTGCGTCCGCAGTCGATGGGCGCAACCGTACAGGCACTCGTCGACCTCGAACTCGTGGAACGCCGCCCGGACCCCGCGGACGGCCGACGGGCACTCGTCCGCGCGACCCCCGCCGGTGCCGCGGCGCGTGAGGACTCCTGGGTCGCACGGACCCGCGTGCTCGCGGAACGACTCCAGGCCCTCCCGGAAGACGACCGCGTGACGGTCGCCCGGGCCATCGGCATCCTCGGCCCGCTCATCGAGCGCTGACCCACCACCAGGAAGAAGCACCCCGCCACGTCCACGTCCACCGCATCCGTCCCCGTCCAGTCCGGCGGCAGCACTCCCGGCAGCACCGGCAGCGGGTTCGGCCCGAAGCTCCTCATCCCGGTCCTCGTCGGGCCGCTGCTCAACCCGATCAACACGACGATGGTGTCGGTCGCGCTCGCGCCGATCTCCCGTGACCTCGGCATCGGCGCGTCCCAGGCGATCTGGCTCGTCGCCGCGCTCTACCTCGCGAGTGCGATCGCGCAGCCGACGATGGGCAAGCTCGCCGACCGGTTCGGCCCGAAGAAGGTCTTCATGGCCGGGCTGGTCATCGTCGGTGTCGCCGGCGTGGTGCCCGAGTTCCTCACCGGCTTCGGCGGCGCGGTGTTCGCCCGGGTGCTGATCGGCATCGGCACGTCGTCGGCCTACCCCGCCGCGCTGACCACCCTGCGGCAGCACTCGGCGCGCATCGGGAAGCCGACGCCGCCCCTCGTCCTCGGCGCCCTGTCGATCACGTCGCTGGTGTCCGCCGCTGCCGGGCCGCCCCTCGGTGGTGCGCTCATCGCCGGGTTCGGGTGGCACGCGATCTTCCTCGTGAACGTCCCGCTCGCCGCGTTCGGCCTCGTCGTCGCCGGGCTGTGGCTGCCGTCCGACCGGCTCCGCCCGCGCTACGACGCCGACGTGCCGGTGCTCACCGCGCTCGACCCGTTCGGCATGGTCCTGATGACCGGGACCGTCTCGGCGCTCCTGGTGTTCCTGCTCGACATCTCGGCGGGCCTCTGGTGGCTGCTCGGCGTCGCGATCGTGCTGCTCGTCGCCCTCGTGCTGTGGGAACTCCGCGCCACGAAGCCGTTCATCGACGTCCGGATGCTCGCCCGCAACGGTGCGCTCACCCGCACCTACGCCCGCCTGTTCCTCGTCTACATGCTCGCGTACACGATGACGTACGGGTTCTCGCAGTGGGTGCAGGACGTCGCGGGGTACTCCAGCGACCAGGCCGGGTACATCCAGCTCCCCGCCGCGATCATCGCGGGCGTGGTGTCGTTCTTCATCGCCCGGAAGACCACCGTCCGCGGCCCGCTCATCGTCGCCGCGACCGTGCCGATCGTCGGCGGGCTGCTGCTCCTCGGGCTGCACACGGGGTCGCCGCTCGTGCTCCTCGCCCTCGCGCCGGCACTGTTCGGCATCCCCCAGGCGCTGGCGTCCGTGTCGAACCAGGCGGCGCTGTACCGGATCGTGCCGCCGGAGTCGATCGGCACCGCAGCGGGGCTCTCCCGGACGAGCGTGTACATCGGGGCGATCGCCGCGTCGTCGCTCATCGGCGGGGTGTTCGGCCAGGCGCCCACCACGGCGGACCTGCACGTCCTCGGCTGGGTGATCGTCGGCATCGCGGTGCTGCTCAGTGCCCTGACGATCTCCGACCGAGCGCTGCGGACCACCTCGGCGCGCTGACGCGGCGCGCCGCCGCGGAGCCGCGCGGCGCCGCGGCGGCGCGCGGCGCCGCGGCGGCGCGCGGAGGCGCACCGCACAACCAAAAGCGGTCCGAACCACGCGATCGCGCGGTGCCGATTGCATTCGGTTGTGCGAACCCACCCTGCACCGCGGGGTTCGCAGGCACACGGCCCGCGGACGCACGCATCCCCGCGACCGCAGCCGCGTGACGGGGCCGAACCGGGCCTCCCGGCCGGTAGCCTGAAGCCGTGACCGACCCGACCGACGCGACTGCGACGCCGCCCACGCACTGGACCCTGACCCTGGTCTGCGACGACCAGCCCGGGATCGTGCACGCCGTCTCCGGAGCCGTCGTCCAGGCCCAGGGCAACATCACCGAGTCGCAACAGTTCTCGAGCCACGACACGGACACGTTCTTCATGCGCCTGCAGGTCATGGCGCCGGTGGACCGCGCGACGTTCGAAGCGGCCCTCGCACCCGTGGTCGACCGCTACGGCATGCGCGTCCAGCTCGACGTCGTCGGCCGGCCGCTCCGCACGCTGGTGCTCGTGTCGAAGGCGGGACACTGCCTCAACGACCTGCTGTACCGGCAGCGCAGCGGGCAGCTCCCGATCGACGTGCCACTGGTGCTCTCGAACCACACCGAGCTGTCCGAGCTGGCGTCGTTCTACTCCGTCCCGTTCGAGCACCGTCCCGTGACGGACGCCGACAGCAAGGCGGCGATGGAGCGGCGCATCCTCGACGCGGTGGAGGAGCACGACATCGAGCTCGTCGTCCTCGCCCGCTACATGCAGATCCTCTCCCCCGAGCTCTGCGCCGCGCTGCAGGGCCGGGCGGTCAACATCCACCACTCGTTCCTGCCGGGCTTCAAGGGTGCGAACCCCTACCGTCAGGCGCACGCCCGCGGCGTGAAGCTCATCGGTGCGACGGCGCACTTCGTCACGAGCGACCTCGACGAGGGCCCGATCATCGAGCAGAACGTCGTCCGCGTCGACCACACCAAGGACCCGTCCGAGCTGGTCTCCATCGGGCAGGACGAGGAGTCCCGCACCCTCACCCAGGCGGTGCGCTGGATCGCGGAGGACCGGGTCCTCCTCGACGGCGCACGCACGATCATCTTCAAGTAGGCAGCACCATGAGCAACGCCCCGCGATCCCCGATGGACTGGGGAGACACCCCCGACCCGAGTGCGATCGGCAAGCCGCGGCGAGAGTTCGACGGCTGGAAGGTCCTCCGGGTCGTCGTCGCGGTGTTCGGTCTGCTGTCCTTGGCCTTCTGGGGCTACCTCGCGTGGCCGTTCCCGATGCCGGGCATCCTGTTCATGGTCGGCGCCCCGGCGTTCGCCGCGCTGGTCTGGTACCTCTTCCGGTCCGGCAAGTCACCGATCGAGACCGACGTCGTCGGCAAGACCATCGTCGAGGTCGCCCTGATCGTCGCTGCCGGTGGCGCGTGGATCTCGATCGGGCACCCCGTGGTCGGCCTGGTCTTCATCCTGGTCGCGGCGCTGTCCGGCGTGGTCGCGTTCCGACGCGAGTCCCGATGAGCGCACGGCTCGGTGACACCGGACGGGAGGCCCGGCGCACGCTGGTCCGCGCCGCCCACCTCGTCGACGCGGCCGGCTCCACCGCCGACGGCTGGGTCCTGCTCGCCGGCGACACGATCGCCGCGGTCGGCTCCGGTCCCGACGTCCCGGCGGCGGACGAGGTGCTCGACCTCGGCGACGCGACGCTGACCCCCGGGTTCGTGGACCTGCACGGGCACGGCGGCGCGACCGAGTCCCACGAGGACGACTCCTTCGCCGGGTCCCTCGCGATGCACCGGGCGCACGGCACGACCCGCTCGGTCCTGTCGCTCGTCGCGAACCCCGTGCGCACGCTGGCCGCGTCCCTCGAGCGGATCCGCGGCGTGATGACCACCGACCCGCTCGTGCTCGGCGTGCACCTCGAGGGGCCGTTCCTGTCCCCGGACAACAAGGGTGCCCACAACGAGCACTACCTCGTCGCACCCACTCCCGCGTCGGTCGATGCCCTGCTCGAAGCCGGCGACGGCGTTCTCCGCCAGGTCACCATCGCGCCCGAGCTGCCCGGCGCACTCGACGCGGTCCGCCGGTTCGTGGACGCCGGGGTCCGGGTCGCCGTCGGCCACACCGTCGGCACGTTCGACCAGGCACGCGCGGCCTTCGACGCCGGCGCCACGATCCTCACCCACGCGTTCAACGCGATGCCCGGCCTCCACCACCGCGCACCCGGGCCGATCGGTGCGGCCGTGGCCGACGACCGCGTGACGCTCGAACTCATCCTTGACGGCGTCCACGTGCACCCCGTCGTCGCGGACACGCTGTTCCGCGCAGCCCCTGGCCGGGTCGCGCTGATCACCGACGCGATGGGGGCGGCCGGTGCTGCCGACGGCTCGTACCGGCTGGGGTCGCTCGACGTGACCGTGACCGACGGGGTCGCGCACGTCGCCGGGACGGACACGATCGCGGGGTCGACACTCACGCAGGACGTCGCACTGCGGAACGCGGTCGAGCGAGCCGGGCGGACGCTCCCGGAGGCCGTGGCGGCGCTGACGAGCGTTCCCGCCGCCGCGCTGGGGCTCGGGGACCGGCTCGGGCGTCTCGCCCCGGGGTTCGCGGCCGACCTCGTCGCGCTGTCGCCGTCGCTCCGGGTGCAGCGGGTCTGGGCCGGCGGTCACGCGGTTTCCTGAGGTCGACACACGGCATCGACGATGGTGCTTGACTGGCGCCACGGGCGATGGTGCCGAGGAGGCCCTCATGTGTCGGTGGCTGGGGTACGTCGGAGATCCGATCGAGCCGCGTGAGCTGCTCTACGACACGGAACGGTCGCTCATCGAGCAGAGCCGCTTCCACTCGCCCGAGACACCCGCGCCGAACGGCGACGGGACCGGCCTCGGCTGGTACGGACGCCGGGAGCAGCCGACCCTGTTCCGGAGCGCGGCGCCGGCCTGGGGTGACGAGAACCTCCGGGAACTCGCGTCCGAGGTCGCCAGCGGGCTGTTCCTCGCACACGTCCGGGCCGCGACGGGGACACCGGTGCAGGAGACGAACAGCCACCCCTTCCGGTACGGCCGCTGGTTGTTCGTCCACAACGGGTTCATCAAGGAATTCGCCGTGCTCCGACGGGAGCTGCTCATGGCCGTCAGGGCGGACCTGTTCCCGTGCATCCTCGGTTCCACGGACTCCGAGCTGATGTTCTTCCTCGCGCTGACGTTCGGGCTCGAGGAGGACCCGATCGGCGGGCTCGAGCGGATGGCCGGGTTCGTCGAGTCGGTCGCCGCCGACGCCGGGATCGACGGTGCGCTCCAGATGACGATCGGACTCACCGACGGCCGGACCCTGACGGCCGTCCGGTACGCGAGTGCCGGGCCGGCGAACACGCTGTTCGTCAGTTCCGACGTGGGATCGGTCCGGCAGCTGTACCCGGAGGTCGAACGACTGTCCCATCTCCCGGAGAACGCGCGCGTCGTGGTCTCGGAGCCGCTGGTCGCCCTCCCCGGGCTCTGGCGAGAAGTCCCCGCCGGCTCCGCGGTCACGATCGGCGAGCACACCGACGAGCGCCCGTTCGTTCCGACCCCACCGCGCTGACCACACCACCGGACGAGGAGCCCACCATGTCGACCACGCCGACGTTCGAGCAGCGCGCCGCGACCAGCTGCGCGGTGATCAGTGCCGAGGTGACGATGGCGTCGATCGCCGACGATCTCCCACCGCTCATCGGGCGTGTGGCGGGCTTCCTGGCGGAGCACGGACGAGCATCCTCGGGCCCGCCGTTCTGGCGGTACCGCGTCATCGACATGTCCGGAGTCCTCACCGTCGAGGTCGGGTTCCCGGTGGCGGAGACGCTCGACGTACCGACGGGGACGCCGGGAGACGTGGTGCCCGGTGTCCTCCCGGCGGGGACCTACGCGACCATGGTCCACGTCGGACACCCCGACGGGTTGCTCGACGCGACGAGCGCCCTGCTGGCGTGGGCGGACGGTGCCGGCGTGGCGTGGGACCGGACCCTCGGCTCCGACGGTGAGCACTGGGCGTGCCGCCTCGAGGAGTACCTCTCGGACCCCGCCGAGGAGCCGGACCTCACGAAGTGGCGTACTCGCCTGGCGTTCAAGACCGCCGACTGACCCCCGTGGCCGTTCCGCCATCCGTCCTGCGGGACAGCCGAGCGAGGATCGCGCCGTGCGGTGGGTGTCTCAGTCCGCGCTGCGAGCGGGCTGCTCGGCGGCCGTGTCGCCGTGCGCCGCCGCGTCGTCACGGCGCAGGCGCACGACGCTCGCGAGCGTCGACACCGCCATCGCCACGACGATCACCACGAGGGACACCCAGGTCGGGATCTCCGGCGCCCAGGCGATGTGGTCCCCGCCGTTGAGGAACGGCAGCTCGTTGCCGTGGAGTGCGTGCAGCACGAGCTTCACGCCGATGAAGGCGAGGATGAACGCGATCCCGTACTTGAGGTAGACGAGCCGCTCGAGGAGTCCGCCGAGCAGGAAGTAGAGCTGCCGCAGGCCCATCAGGGCGAACACGTTCGCGGTGAACACGATGAACGCGCTCTCCGTGATGCCGAAGATCGCGGGGATGGAGTCGAGCGCGAAGAGCAGGTCCGTCGTGCCGATCGCGATCAGGACGATGACGAGCGGCGTGAAGTGCTTCACGCCGTCGTGCGTGGTGCGCAGCTTCATGCCGTCGAACGTGTCGGTGAGACGCACCCGTCGGCGCAGCACCCGCACGATGAGGCTGTCCTTCTGGTCGTCGTCGTGGTCGTTGCGGAGCTGCTGGATCGCGGTCCAGACGAGCCAGGCGCCGAAGATGTAGAAGATCCAGGAGAAGTCCTCGATGAGCTGGGCGCCGACGAGGATGAAGACGCCGCGGAGCACGAGGGCGATGATGATGCCCAGCATCAGCACTTCTTGCTGGATCTTCTTCGGGACGGCGAACCGCGCCATGATGATCACGAACACGAAGAGGTTGTCGATGCTGAGGCTGTACTCCGTCAGCCACCCGGCGAGGAACTGACCGGCCGGCTCACCGCCGGCGAACGCCAGCATCGCGAGCGCGAAGACGAGCGCGAGGCCGACGTAGACGCCGACCCAGATCGCGGATTCGCGGAGCGTCGGCACGTGCGGACGACGCGCGACGATGATGAGGTCGGCCAGCAGGATCGCGACGAGGGCGATGATCGAGCCGACTTCGAACACGACGGGGAGCTCGGGCATGCCTCCAGTCTGAGGCACCGCTCAGGCCCTGGCGACCACCGGACCGCTTGCCGGCTAGACCCCGGGGTGCACCCGGATCTCGGAGACGAAGGCACGGACCCGGGCGCGGAACGCCGGGTCCGCCGCCGCGCCGGCGACCGGGACGGGGTGCAGGCGACGGTCGCCGCGACGGAGCGCCGGACCGACGAACACGCCCTCCGGCACGTCGTCGGCTGTCGCGGCCCAGAGGGTCGACCGGGCACCGTCCTCGGCGGTCCGGGCAGCGAGCCGCGCGATCCGACCGGCGACCCGCGCCAGGGCCGTCTCGGCCTGCCCGTTCATCCCCGTCGCGGCGATCCCCGGATGCGCGATGACCGAGCGGACCGGCGAGCCGGATGCACGCAGTCGGAGCCCGAGGTCCACCGCGAGGGCGGCCGCCGCGGTCTTCGAGTCGGTGTACGTGGCGAACTGCCGGTAGCCCGCCGCCCGGTTGACGGCGTCGAGGTCGGGCACGCGCGACGTCCGCTGCGACAGGTTCGACCCCACGAGGACCACACGGGGTGCTGGCCCGCCGAGCACCGGCAGCATCGCGTCGGCGAGCACGGCGGGGCCGACCACGTTCGTCGCCCACGTGCGCTCGACGCCGTCGACGCCGAGCGCGAAGCGGGCGGCGGAGACGCCGGCGTTGTTCACGAGCGCGTCGACGACGACGCCGTCGTCAGCGAGGCCCTGGGCGAAGGCCGTGACGGAGGCGACGGACGCGGTGTCGACGAGCCGGGCCTCCAGACCGTCGCCCACGGGGAGGACGCGAGCCGCCTTGTCGAGGTCACGGACCCCGGCGACGACGCGGGCGCCGGCTGCGGCGAGCCGTGTCGCGACGACGAGTCCCAGACCGCCGGTCGCGCCGGTGACCACGACGGTCTTGCCGTGCTGGTCGGGCATCTGGTCGAGTTCCCACGGGAAGGGTTGCATGACGACTCCAGGCTCAAACGGATGATTCATCCGGAACGCTAGCACAACCGGATAGACTCTCCGCATGACCGACCTCGCCCGACCGGACTCGCTGCGCTCGGACGCGCTCCGGAACCGTTCCGCGCTGCTCGGCGTCGCGCGCGAGCACCTCGACCGGGGCGAGCCCGCCCAGCTCAACACGGTCGCGCGCGAGGCCGGCGTCGGGGTCGGCACCGCCTACCGGCACTTCCCGACCCAGCAGCACCTGCTCGAAGCGCTCGCGATCGACGCGTTCGAGGCGATGCTCGACCGTGTCCGGGTCGCCGTCGCCCTCCCCGATCCCGACGCGGCGTTCCGCGGTGTCGTGACGGAGGCGTTCCGTGGCCTCGTGGACGACCCGGCGCTCGGCGACCTCCTCACCGGCGGCGGGTTCTCCTGCTCGGACACGATGGAGCTCGCCGGGGACCTCGTGGACACCGTCGGTGCCCTGCTCGATCGTGCCGCGGACGCCGGGGTGGTACGAGCGGACGTCACGCCGGACGACCTCCGACGGCTGGTCTGCGGGATGCGCTCCGCCGCGACGGCCGGTGGTGTCCCCGTGACCGATCCTGAGCGGTACGTCGAGATCTTGCTCGGAGGGCTCCGACCACTGCGAGGATGAGGCCATGAGCGTCATGGTCTCCCTCTTCGATGCACACCGCAGCCGCACCAGCGAGAAGTACACGGCGTACCCGCCGGAGGTGCTGCCGATGTTCGTCGCGGAGATGGACAGCATGCTCGCCGAACCGGTGCGCGACGCCCTCGTCACCGCCGTCACCGCGGGCGACACCGGGTACGTCGGGCACGGTCGAGCGCTGCCGGAGGCCTTCGCGGACTTCGCCCTCGACCGATGGGGCTGGCAGGTGGACCCCGACCTCGTCCGCACCACCACGGACGTGTCGGTCGCGGCGGTCGAGACGCTCCGCCGGGTGATCGAACCCGGCGACCAGGTCGTCATCATGCCCCCCGTCTACCCACCGTTCTGGGAGTACGTGACCGAGGCCGGCGGCTCCGTGACCGAGGTGCCGCTCATCGCCCCGTCCGGCGAAGCAGACCCGTTCGACACGACGGCCGGGTGGCGGATGGACCTCGAGGGCATCGCCCGGGCCTTCGCCGACGGGGCACGGACCGTCCTGCTCTGCAACCCGCACAACCCACTCGGACTCGTGCACGACCGCGCGGCGCTCTCCGCGCTCGCCCGCCTCGCCGCGGAGTGGGACGCCGTGGTGATCGCGGACGAGATCCACGCACCGCTCGTGCACTCCGACGCGGCCTTCACGCCCTTCCTCGACTCCTGCGCCGAGGCCGCAGCGGTCGGGGTCGCCCTGACGAGCGCGAGCAAGGCGTGGAACCTCGCCGGCACCAAGTGCGCGCTGATGATCGGCGCGTCCGACCGCGCTCGCGGATGGTTCGACGGGATGCCCCGCGAGGTCGTCGAGCGCACCGGGATCCTCGGGTACACCGCGAGCGTCGCGGCGTTCAGCGAGGGCGGCCCCTGGCTGGCGACGCTGCTCGCCGAGCTCGCGGCGAACCGGCGGATCCTCGCGGAGGAGCTCGGCGACGCCCTGCCCGGCGCGGTGTTCCGGCAGCCGCAGGCCTCGTACCTGGCGTGGGTGGACCTGCGCGCGCTGCCGTGGGGCGACGACCCCGCGGCGATGCTCGTCGACGAGGCGCTGGTCGCACTGGGCAGCGGGCCGGACTTCGGCCGTCAGGGGCGTGGCTTCGCGCGACTCAACTTCGGGTGCTCGGCGGAGACGCTCCGTGAGGGGCTGTCCCGGTTGCACGGTGCGTACACCGCGCGCGCCTGAGGTGCGGGGCTACTCGAAGCGCTGCCAGGACGGCTTGTTGGCGTAGGTGTACCGGTAGTAGTCGGCGAGCTCGAGCCCAGCCGCCGCTTCCTCGTCCACGACGACGGTCGCGTGCTGGTGCAGCTGCAACGCGCTCCCGGGGACGAAGGAGGACAACGGTCCCTCGACCGCAGCCGCCACCGCATCCGCCTTCGCCGAGCCCTGCGCCACGAGGACGAGCTGCTCGGCTTCGAGGATGGTGCCGAGCCCCTGCGTCATGCAGTGCGTCGGGACCTGCTCCGGGGTGTCGAAGAAGCGGGCGTTCGCCTCACGCGTCGACGGCGCGAGGGTCTTGATCCGTGTCCGGGACGCGAACGAGGACGTCGGCTCGTTGAACCCGATGTGCCCGTTCGCCCCGATCCCCAGGATCTGCACGTCGATGCCACCGGCGGCACGGATCGCCGCGTCGTACTCCTTCGCCGCGAACTCGATGTCCTGCGCGCGGCCGTCGGGGACCCGGACCCGCGACGCGTCGAACCCGAGCGGCCCGATGACGTCACGTGCGATGACGGATGCGTAGGACTCGGGGTGCTCCAGCGGGATGCCGACGTACTCGTCGAGGGCGAACCCGCGCGCCTGGGCGAAGGAGATCTCCCCCGCCTCGACACGACGCCGCAGATCCGCGTAGATGCCCTGCGGACTCGACCCCGTCGCGAGGCCGATCACCGCGGACGGCTTCACGGCGACCACGGACGCGATCTTCGCAGCGGCGACCCGACCGACCTCGGCGGGCGTGGGCAGGATGATGATCTCCACGGATCACAGCCTACTGGTCATGACCAGTCTCCGACAGGGCGACGAGCTCCGGCGTCGACCCGAGCGCCCGGAGCGCGCCGCGGAGCGACCACGCGGACACCGCGACGATGAGCACGGCGAGCACCACGACGACGATGCCGGCCGAGCCGGCGAACGCCTCGAGCGCCCCGAGCAGCACCCCCACGCTGACGCCGAGGACGTGCACGAGGACCGTGGCCGGCAGCGCCTTCTGCTGCACGCGGGCGAACCGCACGAGCGCACGACGGTCGGTCGGGTCCACGCTCGACGAGTGCCCGGCGGCGATCGCCTGCTGCACGCGCCCGAGTCGCTCCGGATCGACGTCGGAGGCCGCGATGCGACGTCGGTCCGCCATCGTCCAGAGCACGAGTTCGACCGCGACGACGAGGTACGCCAGGAGCGCGGCGGTCCCGACGAGCACCACGACCGAGAGCACCGGCGTGGTGCCGCCGCGCACCAGTCCGACGACGACGGCGACGACGAGCCCGAGCGCGACGACCCCGAGCGACACGAAGAGGACCCGACGCCGCACGGGCGTCACGGCGCGCACCACCCCGGCGAGCGCGAGTCGCCACCCTGCGGCCCAGACACCGTGGTCCGCCCGCACCTCCAGCGCCCTGTCGCCGCGTGCCATGCCCCGAGCGTACCGACCCGTCGGTAGCGTGGCCGCATGCCCACTCCCGACTTCGTCCTGGCCCTCCGCGAGCGGATCGGGACGGCGCCGCTCTGGCTGACCGGTGTCACCGCCGTCGTCACCCGGGGTGAGGGCGATGCGCAGGAGCTGCTCGTCGTCCGGCGTGCGGACAACGGTGCACTGACGCCGGTGACCGGGATCGTGGACCCCGGTGAGGAACCAGCGGTCGCCGCCGAGCGCGAGGTGCTCGAGGAAGCCGGCGTGGTCGCCGTCGCGGAGCGCCTGGTCTGGGTGCAGACCCTGCCCGAGACGACGTACGCGAACGGCGACCGGGCCCAGTACCTCGACCTGGTCTTCGCGTGCCGGTGGGAGTCCGGCGATCCCCACCCCGCCGACGGCGAGAACACCGAGGCGTTCTGGGCGCCGCTCACGGCACTGCCGCCGATGTCGGAGAACATGCGGGAGCGCGTTCGGGTCGCGCTCGCAGGCGCACCGGAGGCGCGGTTCCAGCGCTGAGGGTCCCGTGGACGGTACCGACCACCGGCCTGGAGGCTCGGTGCGGGTCCGCCACGGGCCTCCCGTCCGGTGCACGGTCCGGACCAGGGCCCCGCTAGAGCTCCGCGACCGCGACCGGGGCGCCGAGCAGGCGGACGGCGACGGCGTCGCCGGTGACGCGGCGGTCACCGACGTCGTGCTGCACCGTGACGATCGTGTCGTCGTCGAGGCGGACCGTGGTCCGCCGGATCGATCCGAGGAAGCTCGACGAGACGACGGTGCCGGTGACCCCGTCGTCGGCGAAGGCGACGTCCTCGGGTCGGACGTAGGCGAGCACCGGACCGTCCGACGCCGCACGGTCGAGCGCGGGGACGCGGAACCCGTACACGAACACGTCCCCGCCACGCAGGTCCCCGCGGAGCCGGTTCGACTGCCCGACGAAGTCCGCCGTGAACGCGGAGGACGGCGAGCGGTAGAGCTCCTCGGGCGTCCCGATCTGCTCGACGTTCCCCGCGTTCATCACGGCGATCCGGTCGGAGACGGCGAGCGCTTCCTCCTGGTCGTGGGTGACGAACACCGTGGTGATCCCGAGGTCCGACTGGATGCGGCGGATCTCCTCCCGGAGGGACACCCGCACCTTCGCGTCGAGGGCGGAGAGCGGCTCGTCGAGCAGCAGGACGCGCGGGCGGGTCACGAGCGCCCGGGCGAGGGCGACGCGCTGCTGCTGGCCACCGGAGAGCTGGTGCGGGAACCGGTCGGCGAAGTCGGCGAGGTGCACCAGGTCGAGCGCGTCGACGACACGGGTCTTCCGTTCGGCTGCCGGCACGCGGCGCATCTCGAGGCCGAACGCGACGTTCTGCCGCACCGTCATGTGCGGGAAGAGCGAGTACTGCTGGAACACCATCCCCATGTCCCGCTTGTTCGCGGGGACGCTCGCGACGTCGACCCCGTCGATGCGGATGGCGCCGGTGTCGACGGCCTCGAGCCCGGCGAGCGCCCGGAGCGCGGTCGTCTTGCCGCAGCCGGACGGGCCGAGGAGCGAGAGGAACTCGCCGGGTTCGATGCGGAGCGAGAGGCCGGTCAGGGCGCGGTGGGTTCCGTAGCGCTTCTCGACGGCCTCGAGTTCGACGGTGGTGGTCATGCGGACTCCTTGGGGTGCCGGCGGGTACCGATCCGGCCGATGGCGACGAGCAGCAGGAAGCCGAACGCCAGTGCGCCGAGCGAGAAGACCGCCGCGACGTAGGGGTCGGTCTGCTGGACGAGCACGAGTGCCGTCTGGAACGTCGTGCGGGAGAGGAACGATGCGAGGGTGTACTCGCCGAGGACGACCGTGATGGTGAGGAAGCAGGCGGCGGTGATCCCACGGCGGAGGTTCGGGAGCAGCACCCGCCAGGTGAGCGTCCACCACGACGCTCCGAGCGACCGGGCGGCCTCGGACAGCGTGGTCATGTCGGTCGCGGTGATGGCCGCGGCGATGGGCCGGAAGGCGAAGGGGAGCGCCACGATCCCGACGGCGAACGCGAGGGTCCAGGCGCCGGAGCCGAGGAGCCGCGACACCACCTGGTACACGGGGACGAAGCCGACGACGAGCACCACGGCGGGGACGGTGATCGGCACGATGCAGACGAACTCCAGGAGTCGCCGGAGCCTCGGGTACCGCAGCGCCGTGATGACCTGCGCGGGGAGCAGCACCAGCAGGACGATCCCCACGGTGATCAGGGCGATCACGAGCGAGGCGCCGAGACCGTCGAAGACCGGCTGGTACGTCGCCCGGTTGACGGGATCGGCGATCGCCGCGTAGTGCGCCGTGGTGAGCGTCCCCGACGTCCCCTGGCGGAACGTGAACTGCAGGAGCGCGGCGATCGGGACCGCGAACACCACGCCGACCACGACGAGGACGACGGCGGCCGTGCCCCGGGACGGGGCGGCGCCGAAGCGTGCTGCGGTGGGCCGGGCCGGACGTGGGCCGACCTGCGGGTGGCGGGTCGAGCCTCCCGTCCCGCTCATCGCTGCCACCTGGCGGCGCGACGCTGCAGCAGTGAGTACGCACCCATCACGACCGCCATCACGACGACCATGCCGAGGGCGAGCACCCCGGCGACGTTCTGCAGTCCGATGATCGTCTCGCTGGTCAGCTGCGCGCGGATCGTCAGCGGGACGATGCCGCCCTGCGAGATGAGGGCGGCGGCGGTCGCGAAGGACGAGAACCCGTTCGCGAACAACAGGAGCAGCGAGCCCCAGAACGCCGGCGCGAGCACGGGGAGCGCGACCCGGCGCCAGTACGTCGCACGACTCGCGCCGAGGGTCGCGGCGGCCTCACCCCACTGGGTCTTCACGCCCTCGAACGCGGGCATGAACGTCAGCACCATGAGGGGCACCTGGAAGTAGACGTACGGGATCACGAGGCCGGGGACCGTGTAGAGGAACGCCCCTCCGGCGTTGATGTCCCAGTGGAAGGTCGCGGCGAGCCAGGCGGTGACGAGCCCCTGCGCGCCGATCGTGGCGATGAAGGCGAAGGCGAGCATCACACCGCCGAACTGCGCGAGGACACTGGCGGCGGAGTCGATCATCGAGCGCACGAACCCATCGGGTCGCAGCGCGGAGAGCGCCCAGCACACGAGCGCTCCGACGACCGCGCCGATCACGGCCGACCCGGCGGAGAGCCCGAACGACGCTCCGAACGCCCGGAGGACGCTCGGGTCCGCGAAGGCCGCGAGGTTCGCGAGCGTCGGGTGTCCGGCCGCGTCGAAGAAGCCACTCCCGACCGCGATCGCGGCGGGGACCGCGAGGAACAGGAGCACGTACGCGGCGAACGGGGTGAGCCCGAGCCACGCGACGCCGCCGCGGCGCCGGACACGGGGTCCGGCGCCGCGACGGGTGGTGGCATCGGTCTGCCCGGCCACGCGCTCCGCGGACTGCTCGCTGGTGACGAGCGTCGCGCCGGGGAGCGTCGCGCCGGCGGTGGTCGCGCCGGGAGCCGATGCGGTGGTCATGCCGGTCAGGAACCCATCGTGGCGGACCACTTGGCGGCGAGCACCTTCGCGGCGGCCGTCACCTGGTCGTCCGAGAGCTCGACGTAGTCCTTCGGTGCACCGCCGGCGGCGTCGAGCGCGTCCTGGTCGACCTTGCCGGACTTCTCCAGCGCTGCCAGCGTCGACGGGAAGGCGCCGGCCTGCAGGTACAGGTTCTGCGCGTCGGCGCCGGCGATGTACTCCTGCCACAGGCGAGCCGCGGCGGGGTGCGGTGCGTCGGCGTTGACGGCCTGCGAGTAGTACGAGCCGAGGGCCTGCCCCTCGGGGACGACCGTCTTCCAGTTCGCGTTCCCGCTGGCGCCGGCTGCCGGGCCCCAGGCGAGGTTGTTGTACGACCACTGGATGACCACCGGGGTCTCACCCGAGGCCACCGTGGCCTGCGTGGGCAGGACGTTCTGGAAGTTGCCGGCCTGCTTGAGCTTGCCGAAGTAGTCGACGCCCTTGGTGATGTCGTCCGCCGAGCCGCCGTTCTCGAGCGCCGCGAGGTACACCGCGGACGCGGCCTGGTTCGCCTGCGTCGGGTCGCCCGCGATCGAGACCTTGCCCTTGTACTCCGAGCCGAGGAGGTCGTTCAGGTCCTTCGGCGCCTTCGTGATCTTCGACGAGTCGTACCCGATCGACATCAGGCCGGTGTAGTCACGCGTCCACGCGCCGTCCGCGTCCTTGAGGTTCGTCGGGATGTCTGCCCAGTTCGCCACCTTGTAGTCCGTCAGCAGGTCGAGGTTCTGCTGCAGCACCGCGTTGCCGAGGTCGAGCACGTCGGGGGCGGTCGACTGGCCCTTCTGCGACTTCACGGCCGCGACCTCGTCCGCGCTCGACCCGTTCGGGTTCGCGGAGTTGACCTTGATGCCGTACTCCTTGGTGAAGCCGTCGATGATCTTGCCGTAGTTGGCCCACGACGGCGGCAGCGCGATGACGTTGAGCTGTCCCTCGGCCTTCGCGGCCTTCACGAGGGCGTCCATGCCGCCGGCGCTCTCGGCGCTCGTCGCGGTCTTCCAGTCGGTGTCGCTGCCGGAGCCGGCGGACGCGGAGCTGGCCGTGGAGCATCCGGCGAGGGTGACGACGGCTGCGGCGGCAAGGGCGAGGCCGGCCAGGGTGCGCTTGTACTGCACGGGGAGGTGCCTTTCGGGTGGCGTTCGGTGTGTGCGGTTCGTGGTGGTGTGCGGTTCGCGGTGGTGTGCGGTTCGCGGTGGTGTGCGGTTCGTGGTGCGGTTCCCGTTCTCGGCGACCGGGCACGGGACGATCGTGGCGGCGGGCGGTATCCGGCTCGTGCTGCGCCGGTGAACGCTGGCGGAACGTCGGGTGCGGTTGTACGTTCGGCTCGTGGAGTTCACGACGACGGTGCTGCAGGCGCGCAAGACCGCGACGGGTCTGCCCGTCCCCGCCGAGGTCATCGACGCGCTCGGCTCCGGCAAGCGCCCGCCCGTCGTGGTGACGCTGAACGGCGGGCACACCTACCGGTCGACGGTCGGGGTCATGAACGAGCAGTTCCTCATCCCGCTGTCCGCCGAGCAGCGCGCCGCGTCCGGGATCGGTGCCGGGGACATCGTCGAGGTCAGGCTCGAGCTCGACACGATGCCGCGGACCGTGGACCTGCCGGAGGACCTGGCGGCAGCGCTGACCGAGGCGGGCGTCCGTGCGGCGTTCGACACGCTCTCGAACTCCCGGCAGCGGGCGCTGGTCGACCCGGTGCTGCAGGCGAAGGCCCCGGAGACCCGGCTCCGTCGCGTCGAGAAGGCCGTGGCGTCCCTGCGCTGAGCGCGCGTGGTGGGTCCTGTGCCGCGTGGTGGGTCCGGTGCCGCGTGGTGGGTCGTGTGGTGCCGCGCGCCGCGTGGTGGGTCGTTTCGCGCGTGGGAAGTGGAATCGCGCGTAGGCAGTCGAGAGTTCCGACCCCCTACGCGCGAAAGCACTTCCCATCGCGCGCGTGATGGGAAGGAAGGCGCTGGCGGGTCAGGCGCCGAACTCGACCAGGACCCTCGGGATCTCCGCGAGGAGCTCGCTCGCCAGGTACCCCATCGGCCCGACCTGCACCGCGAGCCGGTCCCCCGCGGCGGCGTGCACCTGGGTTGCCCAGACCGCTGCCTGTGCGACGTCGGCCCCGCGCGCGAGCAGCCCGGTGATCGCACCCGAGAGCACGTCACCGCTCCCGCTGGTCCCGAGCCCGCCCGCTCCGGTGCCCTTCGCCCACGCCCGCCCGTCCGGCGCGGCGACGACTCCGCCGAGCGACACGACGGCACCGTAGCGCTCGGCGATCTCCGCGGCGTCGGTCAGGTCGTCCGAGCACTCGTGCCCGAGGAGCCGTTCGGCCTCCCCGGAGTTCGGCGTCATCACGAGCCGACCGCGGAGCGGCGCGAGTTCATCGCCCAGGTCGGCAGCGACCCCGAGCGCGAACGCGTCGAGGACCACCAGCGTCTCGTCGCCCACCGCGTCCGCGAGTCCGGCGACGAGGTCCCGGCTGCCCTCCGGCTCGTCGAGCCCGGGCCCGACGAGCACGGCGTCCGCGCTGCCGAGGTCGTCGATCACGGACCGGATCGCGCCGACCGCGACGTGTCCGTCGGCGTCGTCGTCGAGCGGCTGGACGCCGGACTCCGGCAGCGCGACCGCAACGTGCAGGGCGACGCTCCGTGCGACCGCGAGCGTCAACCGTCCCCCGCCGACACGGAGCGCCGCGGTCGCGGAGAGCATCGCCGCTCCAGGGGTCTTGGCCGCGCCGCCGACGACGAGCACCTGGCCGCGGCCGTACTTGCTGCCGCCGACCTCGGGGAGCGCCCACTCGCGCAGCAGGTTCGGCGTGATCATGGTGGGCTCAGCCGGCACGGACGTCGTCCTTCCGTCCGGAGTGCTCGGTGACCGCGGCCTCGGCGTCGTCCTCGAGGTGCTCGACAGCGGAGAACTCGTCGAGCGTCCACGGAGCGCCGACGGCGTCGCGACTGAGTCGCGTGAGCGAGGCGTTGGCGACGGTGTGCTTGCCCGCGAAGTCCATCAGCGCCGGCTCGTCGAGGTCGAGGCACACCGCGACCGCCAGCATCACGACGGCGTCGTGCGCCGCGATCACCAACCGCTGGGGGCCGTCGAGCCGGTCGACGTCAGCGAGCAGCGACCGCAGGCGGAACATCACGTCGACCCAGGACTCACCGCCCGCCGGCCGGTGGTAGTACTTGCCGAGCCACTGCCGCCGGCGTTCCTCGTCCGGGTGGCGGTTCTTGACGCCGGTGAGGGTCAGCAGGTCGAGCACGCCGAGCTCTCGGTCGCGCAGCCGTTCGTCGACACGCTTCGGTGGTTCCGCGAGCCCGCCGGCCTCGAGCGCGATGCCGATCGTCTGCTGCGCCCGGAGGTAGGGGGACACCCACAGGGCGACGGGCACGTCGTCGACCCCGCGGTCCGCGAGCTCCTGCCCGAGCGCGCGTGACTGCGCTTCCCCGAGCGGGCTCAACGGGACGTCGGCATCGCGGTGATCGACCTCGATCACGTCGGCACCGGCTTCGTGGGCCCGGGCGGCGGCGACGTTCGCGGTGGACTCCCCGTGGCGGACGAGCCAGATCTCGGTGACTGCCATGCCGCCACGCTATGCCGCGGCCGCTGTGCCCGTTCGTCGGCTCCGTCACGCGACGGCGAGCCGGGCGCTCGGACCCGGGCGGACCGCGCACGGGAGGCCCGCAGCGCGAAGTCGGTGTGCGAGTGGGGCGGGAGCAAGCAGATCGCGCCACTCCACCCGGACCACCCTTCGGACGCTCGGCACGGTGAGCAGGGCTTCCTGTCGGCGCTTCTCGTCGACGAACGCGTCCGTGGGAGACCGGCCGCCGAGGTAGCGGGGCTGCGAGTACTTCGCGCGACCGTCCATCTCGACGACCACCCCCTGCTCCGGGAACCAGAAGTCCACGAAGAGCCGTCGGCCGTCGACGACGAACTCCTGCTGCAGAACGGCTTCCGGCAGGCCGAGTTCCCGGAACACCACGCGTGCGAACGACTCGGCAGCGGACCCCGACCGGGCATCAGCCAACTCGAGGACGAGTTCAGCGACCCGCCGCCCTCGAGTTCCCGGCGATGACCGGAGCCCTGCTTCGAGTGCCGCGATCGGCGTCCCGAGCCGGAGGGCCGAATCAGCCAGCACCACTCCGGCCCGGACGTTCCCGGTGAGCGCGACGTCGATCACCGTTCGCGGGATGCTCGTCGCAGCGAGTGGGCCGTCCCGGGCGACGTCTTCGGCGCTCAATGGTCTGGTGTGCAGGACCAGGCCGTTGCTCGAGCTGCGGTACCGCGACTTCGGCACGGTCACGTGGACCTGCTCCGGCCACCCGTACAGCGACGACAGCCCGTGCAGCGCCGCCGCGGACGCATGGGACGCGACCGCCGGTTCGCCCAGGCGCGCGAGTCTCGCCCACACGCGGGTGACGTACCGCGTGCGTGGTCCGGCCGCATCCCAGTCGACAGCGCGGACGAAGGCGTTCGGCCCGACCCGGACGAGTCGGTCGGGACCGGGGTGTGTGGTCCGGCGACGCATGGCGGAGCCGGTGCGACCGGCTTCTCGAGCGGGCGTCGCTCTGTGGATCGGGAGTGGCGTTTCCATGTCTCCGAGCGTGCCGAGCCGACCACGCGGACGGCGACCGAACAGCATGTCTGGGGACGAGCCTCCAGCCCGGCGCCCTGTGGAGGACTACCCGTTCGTTCCCATCCCGCCTGTGTTGGAAAGACGAATCGCGCGTAGGCGGTCAGAACTTCCGACCACCTACGCGCGATTCGACCCCCTACGCGCGAAACGACCCACCGAGCCCAGGCCAGCCACCCTGCCCAGCCCTGCCCAGCCCAGCCCACCTCGCGCGATCGCTGCGGCGCCGCACCCACTGCAGGCGACACCGCACCGCGGCACGCGGAGCTGCCACCCCGCGCAACACGACGCCGGACGAGCGCACCCGTGCCCGCCCGGCGTCGCGGTCTATGCCCGCCGCACCCGCAGCGTGACGATCTCGAACGGCCGGAGCGTCAGGACGACGGGTTCCCCCGCGTCCCACGACGCGCCGAGCGGCCGCTCGAGCAGGTCAACCTGCGCGACCGACGCCACGTCGAACCCGAAGTCCACGCCGACGTCGCTCGCGCGACCGCCGAGTCCCTCGTAGAGGCGCACGACGACGTCACCCGAGCGGTCCTCGGCGAGCTTCACGGCCTCGACGAACACCTGCGGCGACGAGACGATCACCAGCGGCGCGACCTCGGTCGACCCGGCCACCGTGCGCACCGGCAGGTTCAGCCGGTACCCGGAGTCGGCCGCGTCGAGCACGGACGCACCGACGCGCAGCACCGTCCGGAACACGTGGTGCCCCTGGTCGGCGTGCGGGTCCGGGAACGTCGGCCCGCGGAGCAGCGACTCGCGGACGAGCGTCGTCGTCCCGCCGTCGGCGCGTGTCGACCGGGTGATGTCGTGGCCGTACGTGGAGTCGTTCGCGACGGCGACACCGAACCCGGGTTCGGCGACGTGCACCCAGCGGTGCGCCGAGGTCTCGAAGCGGGCGAAGTCCCACGAGGTGTTCTGGTGGGTGGGCCGGTCGATGTGGCCGAACTGGATCTCGCTCGAGGCCTGGTCGGCCTTGAGGTCGAGCGGGAACGCCAGCTTGAGCAGCTTCTGCTGTTCGTGCCAGTCCACCTCGGTCTCGACGACGAGCTCCGGCTCCCCCTCGACGGCGGAGTAGCGCGTCGTGACGGTCGAGGATCCGACCGGACGGACGACGACGAGCGCGGAACCCTCGATCGTCACCGAGGTCGCCGACAGCGGGTTCCCGTTCCGCTGGTAGGCGCGGTCGATGTCCCACGCCTCCCACTGGTTCGGGGTGTCCCGGAAGACGGTGTACTCAGCGGCAGCGGCGCCGGGCGCGATCGCGTCGCGGCCGGAGGCCTGCTCCACGAACGACACGACGTGGCCGGCTGCGTCGATGGTCGCGACGACGGCGCCGGTGTCGAACACGAAGTCGTCGCCGTGGCGGACGGGAGGCACGGGTTGCGCCGACGGACCGAGCGAACCACCCATGGGGGTTGCGCCGCCAGCCGTGACCGGCGAGGCGTTGAAGCGCACGACGGTCCCGACCGAGGCGCTCCCGCCGACGGCATCGGACGACGGCGCGTCGAGCACGGACGAGCCAGAGCCCGAGCCCGACCCGGAGCCGGACCCCGAGGCGACCGACGACGACGAGACCCCGGCGAGCGCCGCAGCGCCACCGTTGGCGAGCGCGGTCGTCGCGTTGCCGATGAGCCCCTCGAGGGTGTCCGCGACGAGCCGGTAGTTCTCCTCGGCGTTCTCGTAGACCCAGGCGATCGAGGACCCGGGCAGGATGTCGTGGAACTGCTGCAGGAGGACGGTGTGCCAGGTCTCCTCGAGCTCCTCGTACGGGTAGTCGAGTCCGAGCCGCACAGCAGCGGTCGCCGCCCAGAGCTCGGCCTCGCGGAGCAGGTGCTCGGAGCGACGGTTGCCCTGCTTCGTGCGGATCTGGGACGTGTAGGTCCCGCGGTGGAACTCGAGGTACATCTCCCCGGACCAGACGCCGGGGACGGGGAGCTCCTGCTCGAGCTGTTCGAAGACCTGCGCCGGCGTCCCGAGGTCGACACGCGGGGAGCCGTCGAGGTCGTGCTGCCGGTGCGCCGCGGCGACCATCTCGCGCGTGGGTCCGCCACCGCCGTCGCCGAAACCGTAGAGCAGCATCGAGGTGTTGGCGGTGCCGCGCTCCTTGTTCTGCCGTTCCCCGCGGTGCAGGTCGGCGGGCGAGACGTCGGAGTTGTACGTGTCCGCCGGCGGCAGGTGCGTCAGGATGCGCGAGCCGTCGATGCCCTCCCAGTCGAAGGAGGTGTGCGGGATGACGTTCGTCTCGTTCCACGAGGGCTTCTGCGTGACGAACCACTTCGAGCCGGCGGCCCGGATGATCTGCGGCAGCGCCCCGGTGTAGCCGAACGAGTCGGGGAGCCATGCCTCGGGGGTGTCGATGCCGAACTCCTCGAGGAAGAACCGCTTGCCGGCGACGAACTGCCGCGCCAGGGCTTCACCACCGGGCAGGTTCGTGTCGGACTCCACCCACATGCCACCGACGGGGATCCAGCGCCCCTCGGCGACGCGCTCCTTGATCCGGGCGAAGATCGAGGGGTACTCGTCCCGGATCCACGCGTACTGCTGCGCGGAGGAGCATGCGAAGGTGAAGTCCGGGTCGCGGTCCATCAGGTCGAGGACGTTGGAGAACGTCCGCGCGCACTTCCGCTTCGTCTCACGCACCGGCCAGAGCCACGCGGAGTCGATGTGCGCGTGCCCGACCGCGATCGCCCGGTGCGCTGCACCCGACGCGGGCACGGCGAGCACGGGTCCCAGCACGGAACGGGCGGACGCGGCCGTGCCGGCGACGTCGTCCGGGTCGAGAGCATCCGCGGCGCGCTCGAGCGCCCGCAGGATGTCCGCGCCCCGGGTGCCGTCGGTCGGCAGCTCCGCCATCAGCCCGCGGAGCACCCAGACGTCCTGCTGGAGCTCCCAGACGGTGTCGTCGCGCTCGACGACCTCGAGCGCCGCGAGCTTGTAGATCGGTTCGTCCCCGGCCGTCGAGCGCGACCCGAGCGGCGTCGCGCCCTGGAAGGTGTCCCCACCGATGTCCGGGTTCGCCCCGGCCTCGACGTAGAGCTCGAACGACTCCCCCGGCCCGACGGCGAGCGGCACGCTGTTGTTCCGCGGCTCGATCGCCTTGATCGTGGTGCCGTCCGGCCGGTACGCCAGCCCCTCGGCCTGGAATCCCGGGTGCCGCTTCGTGAACCCGAGGTCGACGAGCAGCTCCGCGGTCGTGCCGTCGGCCGTGCCGAAGTCCTCCGGCACGGTCCCGGTGACCTTGAACCAGGTCGTGCCCCACGGCCGTCCACCCCAGGCGGAGCCGACCGTGAAGGGCGAGAACGTCTGGGTGACGGCGACGTCGAACGGCACCGGTTCGTCCGGGACCTCCCACGCCGACACGGTGACCGGTGCGGAGCGACGGTGCACTGCCGGGTCGATTCGGTCGCGGACGAGGCGGGCGATGCGGGCCTCGACGAGCGGTTCGTCCTGGTGCATGGATTTCCTTTCGAACGGGGTGGAGCTCGGTCAGCCCTTGATGCCACCGGCGAGGGCACTGCCCCCGCCGAGGCCACGGGACACGACCACGTAGAGCGCGATGACGGGCACGGAGTAGAGGATCGAGAAGGCGGCGAGCTGCCCGTAGGCAACGGCGCCGTACTGCCCGAAGAAGTTGAAGATGCTCACCGCGGCGGGCACCTTGTCGGGCGAGAGCAGCAGCACGAAGGGGACGAAGAAGTTCCCCCACGCCTGGATGAACACGAAGATGAACACCACGGCGATGCCCGGACGCATCAGCGGCACGACGATGCGTGTCAGCGTGGTCATCATCGAGGCACCGTCGGTCCACGCCGCTTCCTCGAGGGAGATCGGCACGGAGTCCATGAAGTTCTTCGCCATCCAGATCGCCATCGGCAGCGACGTCGCGGCGAGGAAGAAGATGCAGCCCCACACGTTGTCGATGAGGTTGAGCGAGACGAACAGGCTGTAGACCGGCACCATCATCGCGGTGATCGGCAGGCAGGTCCCGAACAGGATCCCGTACAGGAACGGCTTGTTGACGCGCATCTTGTAGCGGGACAGCGGGTACGCGGCGAGCAGGGCGACGACCACGGTGATGAGCGCGCAGCCGCCGGAGAGCAGCAGGCTGTTCGCGAGCGGGATGAACGCCAGCTCCGGCGTGAGCACCTTCGTGAAGTTGTCGAGCGTGAAGTGCGTCGGCACCTTCACCGACAGCGAGGCGTTCGAGTCGACCGAGGCGAGCACGAGCCACAGCAGCGGCACGGCGAAGCAGATCGCCACGATGAGCAGCACGATGTTCGACACCCAGCGCATGGTCCGCCCGCGGGGGGAGGTCATGTGCAGCGAGCCGGGTGCGGTCACGGAGCGGGTGGTCGTCGTGTCGGGTCGAGCAGCGGTGATCGCCATCAGTCCACCTCCGGCTTGAGCGCCCGGATGTAGACGATCGAGAAGAGCGCCCCCACCACGAGCAGGATGGTCGCGATCGCCGTCCCGAAGCCGAGCTGCGAGAACTTGAACGCCTCCTGGTACGCCAGGATCGGCAGGGTCGACGAGTCCGTTCCCGGACCGCCGGCCGTCATCACGTAGATGAGCGTGAACACCGACAGCGTCTGCAGCGTCGTCAGCATCAGGTTGGTGGAGATGGAGCGGCGGATCACCGGCAGCGTGATGTACACGAGTCGCTGCCATCCGGTGGCACCGTCGACCTCCGCCGATTCGGTGATCTCCTCCGGGACCTCTTGTACGGCGGCGGAGTACACGAGCATCGAGAACGCGGTACCGCGCCAGATGTTCGCCATGATGATGCTCAGCATCGGGAGCGCGTAGAGCCAGTTCGGCCCGCTGATCCCGATGAGTCCGAGGAACGAGTTCAGCGTCCCCTTGTCGTTGAAGAAGGCGTACGCGGCGAACGCGGCGACGATCTCCGGCAGGACCCAGGCGGCGACGACGAAGGTGCCGACGAGCCCGCGGATGACCCGGTTCGCGTTCCGCATGAGGAGCGCGAGCCCGAGGCCGACGACGTTCTGTCCGACGACGGCCGAGGCGATGAGGAAGACGAGCGTCAGCACGACGGACTTCGGGAAGTCCTTGTCCTGGAACAGGTCGACGTAGTTCTTGAAGCCGATGAACTCCTGGTTCGCGGCTCCGGCGCCGGTCAGCGCCGAGTTCGTGAACGACCCGTAGAAGGACGAGATCACGGGGCCGAGCAGGAAGATGACGAGGAGGACCACCGCGGGGAGGAGCGGGACCGCTCGTCCCATGTTCCGCAGCGGACGCCGCTTGCGCGGCACGGGTGGGTCGGTGCGCTTGGGCGCACCGGGCGCCGACAGCGTCGGCGCGATCGGGGTGCTGGTCATGCGGGTGCCGCCTTCATGGGGTGCTGACGGATCTGAACAGGGGAAGGGCGGACGGGAGGCTCGGCGCACGACGTGTGTCGAGCCTCCCGTCCGTCATGTGGTCACGTCAGCGGACGTTGACCGTCTTGTCCTTGCCGACCACCCCGATGAGGGATTGGTCGTACGTCGCAGCCGCCTGTTTCGGCGTCTGCTGTCCGGTCATCACCGATTCCATGGCGACCTGGATGGCGTTCGAGATCTGCGAGTAGTCACTCGTCGCCGGGCGGAAGTTCGTGTGTTCCACGAGCCCGGAGAAGAACTTGAACGTCGGGTTGGAGGCGTCGTACTTCGGGTCCTCGGAGACGTCCTTGCGGACCGCGATCTGCGAGTTCTCGATGTCGTACTTCATCGAGCCGTCCTTGTTCAGGAACGTCGAGATGAAGTCGAACGCGGCCTGCGGGTTCTTCGAGTTCTTGCCCACCGCGAGCGTCCAGCCACCGGACATGCTGTTGTAGCCGGGAGCCTGGCCGTTCTGCGTCGGCATCGGTGCCTGGCCCATCACCTTGGACCAGTCGGCCCACGGCGCGGTGCCGGACTTCAGCCACGTCCCGGACTGCCACGATCCGTCGAGGTCGATCGCGAGCTGCCCCTTCGGGAGCCAGGTCTGCGCGATCGTCGTGCCGACGTTGGTGTCCAGCGCCTGCTGCGGTGTCGGGCCGAGACCGCCCTGGTACACGTCCTTGACGAACTGCAGCGAGTCCTGGAACTGCTTCGAACCGGTGACCCACTTGCCGTTCTTGTAGAGCGTGTTGCCCTTGCCGTCCGCCCCGTAGAGGAGCATCTCGAAGCCCTGCATCGTCGAGGCTTCACCCTGCGGCTTGCCCGAGTAGACGTTGAACGGGATCACGTCGGGCTTCTTCGCCTTGATGGTCTTCGCCGCGGCGAGGACGTCGTCCCAGGTCTTCGGCTGCCACGGGACGGGCAGGCCGACCTCCTTGAAGATGTCCTTGTTGTACCAGAGGGCACGGGTGTCGGTGCCCATCGGGACGCCGTAGATCTTGCCGTCGTCGCCCTGACCCGCCTGCTTGGCGTTGTCGTAGAACTGGTTCCACTCCTTCCACTTCGCCGTGTACTTGTCGAGCGGCAGGAGGTAGCCGGCCTCGGCATCCGCCTTCACGAGGAAGGTGTCTTCGTACATGACGTCGGGAGCGGTCGCGGGCGCCTTGTTCATCAGCGCGAGCTTCGTGTAGTAGTCGTTCTCCTGCGCCTGGATCGGCACGAGGGTGACCTTGACGCCCGGGTGTTCCTTCTCGTAGGTCTTCTTGACGACCTTCATCTGGGCGTCGAGCTGCTGGAAGGATCCGAACTTCTGGTACGCGATCTTGATCGTGTCACTCGAGGCGGACCCCGAGCTCGAGCAGCCTGCCAGACCGAGTGCAGCCACTGCGACGGCTGCGAGTCCGGCGATGATTCGGGTGCGTTTCATCGGTGCTCCTTTGCACGGGTGATGTCGCGGGCTTCATCGCTCGCGGCGCGCAGTTAGTCCACCGTATTGACTTAATTCTTGTCAAGAGGATCTCCTGGATTGACCACGAGTTCGTGATGCGAGATCCGGGAGACGCTAGATGCGGGTCGCGCCACCCCGCACGGTGATGCCGCCGGAGGCCGGGACGTCGACGAGCAGGATGCTCGGACGGCCGACGTGGCGACCCTGCCGGATCACGATGCGGTCCCCGTCGTGGGCGCGCCCGATCGCACGGAGGTATGCGCCCGTCGACGCCGCTGCGGACCCGGTCGCGGGGTCCTCGGTGATGCGGCCGGCCGGGAAGAGGTTGCGCGCCTCGTACTCCCCCGGCGCCGTCGGGTGCAGGACGGTGACGGTCCCGGCCCAGCCCCGCTCACGCTTGAGTTCGGCGAGCGCCGACGGGTCGAACCGGAACTGGTGGAAGAGGTCCTCGTCCGCCAGCACCAGCACCGGGTGCCAGTTGCCCGCGAACGACTCCAGCACCGGGTACCCCTCGGCGATGTCGTCGGTGGTCAGTCCGAGGAGCGCGAACAGCCGGGTCGCGTCGAACTCCCGCGAGTCCGGTTCGACGCTCGTCATCGCCACCTGCACGGCTCCGTCCGCGCCGACGGTCGCGTCGAGGGCGATGTCCCCGGCGGCCGTCGCGAAGGTGCGCGCGCCCGGGCCGTCACGCTCGGCGAGCACCACCGCGAGGGCGATCGTCGCGTGCCCGCAGAACGGGACTTCGGCGGCCGGGGAGAAGTACCGCACGCTGGTCGTCCGGTCGGTCGTGCCGGTGACGAAGGCGGTCTCGGGGTAGCCGACCTCCCGTGCGATGCGGAGCATCTCCGCGTCGCTCAGCGTCGACGCGTCGAGCACGATCCCGGCGGGGTTGCCGCCACCCGGCTCGGCAGCGAACGCGGTGTACCGGAGGACCTCGACCATGCTCCCGACGCTACCGGAGTGCGCGTCGCCGCTTCGCGGGCCAGTCCGCTGCAGGTGGCTCGCCTACGGGTCGTACCGCGCCCCGCGCTCGTCCGAGGGCAGCACGACGAACACCAGCAGGACGAAGTTCCCGAAGGGGACGAGGTACAGCAGGACCCACCATCCGGACCGGTTCGTGTCGTGGAGCCGCCTGGCAGCGATCGCGATCCAGGGCAGCAGCGCCGCGAGGCCGATCACCGCGAACACCCCGAGGGCGATCTGCGCGATCGGCGGCAGTGACGTGAACAACCACACCCACACCGGGAAGGGGTCGAAGTGCTCCAGGGCGTGTTCGACCGAGGGCGGCGGCAGCGGCGGCGTGGACAGGACCATCGAGAAGAGCCCGATGGCGTAGACCACGTTCACCGCACCGGCGATGACCACCCACCAGAGCGCCCACCACCAGAACTCGGCGCGGGCCGCCCGTCCGCGGAAGGTGGTGTACCCGCGCCAGAAGCGCGGGAACGAGGCGGGGAAGGTGGCCTGGTGCCAGGGTGTCCCGACCGGTGGTTCCGTCGTGCTCATGCTCCCCTGCTACCGGTCGCACCTGAGCGATCGTCGGGCTGGCGGGCTTGAGGACCCGGCCCGGAGGGCGGGGTCGGGGCAGGGGCCGAGCCGCGGTCGAGTGCGCAGACGTTGCGCGCGAAGGGCCGCCAGAGGACGTCTACTGCGCACTCGTCGCGGCCGTGGGCCGGCGGACGGCGGACGGGCGGACCGGCGGACCGGCGGACCGGCGGACGGGAGGCTCGGTGCCAGCCGGCACCGCGCCTCCCGTCCGCCGACTGCCTACGCGGCGCTGACGCGGCGGCGGCGTGCGACGAGGACGCCGGCGCCGGATGCGAGCAGCAGCAGCGCGGCGGCGATGCCGCCGGACAGGTCGGCGCCCGTGAAGGCGAGCTCGTCCGTCGCCGGGTCGATCGTGATCGTCGTCCAGCCGATGACGCTGCCGTCCGCCGCCGTGACCACGAGTCGGTGCGAGCCGGCCGGAGCCTCCGCGGGGATCGTCGCGCGGACCGTGCCGTCGGCGGCGACCGTCACCGTGCCGAACAGCGTCGGGGTGGAGAACAGCCACACGTGCACCCGGTCGCCGGCGTGCTGCGTGCCGACGCCGATCGTGATCGTCGCACCCGCTCGGGCGCTCGACGGGGCCGTGAGCGAGCCGCGGTTCGCGTCGGTCAGGGACGACTCCGTCGGCGCGATCGGTGCGCTGTCACCGACCGGAGCCGGGGCCGGTGTCGGCGTCGTTGACGGCGTCGGCGTCGTTCCGGTTCCCGGCGTCGTGCCCGGGTCCGTCGGCGTGGTGCTGCCGTCGCCCGGGGTCGTCCCGGGATCCGTCGGGTCGGTGCCCGGGTCGGTCGGGTCCGTCGGGTCCGTGCCGGGATCGGTGGGGTCCGTGGGGTCGGTGGGGCCCGTGCCGGGGTCGGTCGGGTCGGTGCCGCCGTCGTCCGTGCCCGGGTACGTGCCCGTCCGCAGGGAGAAGCCGTCGGTGTCGTTGTCGTCCGCGTAGAACGTCGCACGAACGCCGTCGACGCTGGCGTCCGCGATCGCGAAGCCCTCGTTGGCGAGGGCTCGGTCGGCGTTCGCCGGAGCCTCGTAGACGGTGTCGAGCGTGAACACGCCGTCCGTGATCGTGTACAGCGCGGTGCGGCCGGCGCAGGCGTCGTCGCAGACGACCCAGAGCGCGTCGAGGGTCGGGTCGAACTGCAGGTCCGCGACCACCGCGAACGGCGAGGCGATCGTCGCGATGCGCTGGAACGAGCCGTCGTCCATGAGGGCGTACGCGTACGTGCTCGCGGTGCCCTCGACCCCGACGAAGAACAGTCCGGCGCCGTGTCCGGCGTAGCGCGACGGCGTGTACGCAGCGCCGGTGTGCTGGTCCGTGAAGCCGTGGGCGGTGAGCCACGCGTCCGGGATCCAGGTCACGCCCTCGAGCCCGGAGTTCGCGCCGAGGCCGGGGAAGTCCGCCGCGAGGTTCCACTCGTCCGTGGCGTTCAGCGTCCGCTCCGAGCCGTCCGTCGTCGCGAAGCGCAGGACCGATGGGCGGCTCGTCGACGAGACGTCGTTGTTCCGCTCCGTGGAGACGTAGACCGTTCCGGGGTCGTCGGAGGTCACGGTGACGCCCTCGGCGTCGGGCGTGCCCGCCCCGTCCGCGTAGTGCAGCGTCGTCCCGGCGGCGTTGGAGGGCGCCCACCCGCCCGTGCCGTCGGACACCATGCGGTACAGCAGACCGTCACCGTTCTGGACGCCCCAGAGCACGCCGCCGCCGACCGCGGTGGAGGACGACTGCCAGTCCAGGCCACTGAGGTCCCCGGAGAAGGTGTCCTCGTCGTCGAGCACGGTCTCGTCGGGGCTGCCCGGCCACGCCTCGGCCGTGACGACGCCGGCGAAGGTGTTCGCCGCACCCTTCGTGGGCGCGGAGGTCTCGGCGAAGTCACCGGTGCCGTCGGGGTTCCGCCCGTACGTGGTCGCCGCGTGCGCGGTCCACGAGTACGCGTCGACCGCGGTGCCGTTCGGGTCGTACAGGCGAACGGAGTCCGCCTTGCCGAGCCCGAAGCCGAGCGCGGCCTCCTCGATGACGGAGAACCCGCCCGCGCCGACCGTCGTCCCGGCCGGGATGGCGTACGCGTGGTCGTCCTCGCTGTCCTTCACGACGTAGCCGCCGAGGTCCACCGCGGTGCTGCCCGTGTTCACGAGCTCCACCCAGTCGCCGGGGACACCGTCCTGCGACTCGACCTCGTTGATGCGGATCGGTGAGGAGCAGTCGTTCGCGGCGCCCTTGGTCGAGCCCGTGGTGTCGACCAGCGGGCCGGTGCCGTCCGGGCAGCGCCCCCAGGTGACGTCGGCCTTCGTGGTCCAGTCGTACTGCAGGACGAGCGCGCCCGAGGCGTCGTACACGCGCGCGGAGTCGGCGTCACCGAGACCGAAGTCGAAGCCGGGCTTGCCGTCCTCGGGCTGGTCGATGACGAAGTACCCGCCGGCAGCGATGGTCGAACCGGCCGGCAGGACGTACTGCGCGTGGGTGTCGTCGCTGTCCAGGAACCGGTAACCGCTCAGGTCGATCGCCGTGGCGGACGTGTTCTCGAGCTCGACCCAGTCGGTGTCGTCGCCGTTCGTCTCGACCTCGTTGATGACGAGGCCGTCCGGGGCGGCAGCCGTGACGACAGCGGTGGTCGCGGCGGCAGCGGTGCTGCCGGTCGTCGCGGCGACCGCGGGGGTGCTGGCGAGCACGCCGGCGGCGAGCACGGCACACGTCGCGGCGACGGCGCCGAGGCGCAGGGCTGGGGAGGGCATGCAGGTTCCTTCGAGCAGGACGGCGGGGACCTGCACGACTGTTCAGCACCCGGGCGTCCGGCTGGTGACCCCTCGGTGAACGACCGGTGTCGTCAGCGCTGCAGCAGCTGGTCAGCGCCGGATCAGCAGCGCGCTCGCCCGCGGGGACAGTGCCGCGTCGAGCACGAGGCACGCCGCCCCGACCGCCGCCACGTCGGCCCCACGGTCGCTCTCGACCACGGTCACCGGGTGCTTCGGCACGAGGATCGGCGACCCGGTGATCGCCGTGCGCGCCGCAGGGAGCGCAGCCGCCGCGATCCGCGACCAGAACGGACCGCCGAACACCACGCGGTCGATGTCGAGCAGGTTCACGATGACGACGGCCGCGCGGCCCATCACGGTCCCGGCGTCCGCCGCGAGCTCGTGAGCGGTGGCGTCCCCCGCGTCGATCGCCGCGCCGAGGGCGTCCCAGGCGCGGTCGACGTCGGCCGCGTCGCCCTGGCCCCCGTCGGCACCGCCGAGGTCGAGCCCCCGCGAGACGGCGAGCCGGACGATGCGCTCCGGCGCCACGGCCGCACCGACCTCGCCCCGGTCGGAGACCCCGTCGGGTGTGCCGGCGAGTGCCCCCTGTTCGACCATGATGTGGCCTGCGTCCCCGGCGTTCCCGCCCGTCCCGCGCACGGGTTCGTGGTCGACGACGAGGCCGACACCGAACCCGGTGCCGAAGTACACGAACGCGAAGTTCCGCGCCGAGGACTCCCCCGCCAGGAACATCTCGCCGACGGCGGCCGCGGTGACGTCCTTCTCGAGGAGCACCGGGTGCCCGGTCGCCTCGGCGATGGCGTCCCGGAGCGGCACGTCCCGCCACCGCGGCAGGAACGGCGGGTCGACGACGATGCCGGCGTCGACGTCGATCGGCCCCGGGCTCGCGATCCCGACACCGAGCACGGCGTCGGAGTCCACCTCGGCGGTCGCGACGAGGTCGTGGATCGCGGACGCCATCGTCCGGATCACCTGGTCGGGGTCGTCCGCGGTCGGGGTCGACGTGGTGGTGGACGCGACGACGGTGCCGGCGAGGTCGAGCAGCACGTACGTGACGACCGCCGGGTCGACGTGCACCCCGACGGCGAAGCGGCTGCCCGGTTCGAGCCGCAGGATGGTGCGCGGCTTGCCACGGCCGGAGACGATCGTGCCGGACTCGACGATCATACCCGCCTCGATGAGGAAGCGGGTGACGTTCGACACCGTCTGGGCGCTCAGACCGGTGCGACCGGCGAGCTCGACACGGCTCAGACCGTCGGGCGACCGGCGCACGGCGTCGAGCACGACCGTGCGGTTGAAGCCGCCGATCGACGGCAGGTTCGCGCCGCGCCGGTGTTCCGCCATGCCTGGACCATATCGCGACCGTGCGGCTCACCCGCGAGGATGACTTCTCCACCGACAGTCGCCGACGGCTGGCCCCCACAGGGGTAGCACCGTTACCCTGACCGCATGACGGACCTCCGCCTCGAAGAACTCTCCGCTGCGACCGCCGCCGCGGCCAACTCGCTGACGCTCAAGCCCGGGCAGGAGCAGTTCGTCCAACCGACGACCTACGGGGTGGCCGAGTCCGACGTCAAGCCGAGCGCGTCGTGGCCCCGCGTGGTCCTCGACGGCGACGAGGTGGTGGGACTCATCATCGGCAGCTTCGACGCCGAGAACCCGCAGGAAGAACTGCAGGCCTGCATCTGGCGCGTCAACGTCTCCGGCACCGCACAGGGCCGCGGTGTCGGGCGCTTCGCCGTGCACGGGCTCGCCGACGAAGCCCGCAAGCGCGGGTTCGAGCGCCTGACCGTCGTGTACGAACCGGGTGAGGGCTCCCCCGAGGACTTCTTCAAGGCGGTCGGCTTCGACGTCGTCCGCGAGACCCAGTACGGCGACCACTTCGCGGTGCTGTCCCTGTAGTGCCTCCCGGAGCGCCCGACCCGCACCCGGGAGCACCTGACCCCGACGACTTCGGGGCTGCGGTCGCCGCTGTCGTCCGGTCGATCCCGCCCGGACGCGCGATGACCTACGGTGACGTCGCGGCAGCACTCGGGTCCCGCGCGTCGCGCGCCGTCGGGAAGGTGATGGCGCACGAGGGCTCCGACCTGCCGTGGTGGCGCGTGGTCCGGTCCGGCGGGCTGCCTCCGGTCCACCACGAGGCACGTGCGCTGGAGCACTACCGGGTCGAGGGCACGCCGCTCACGTGGGGCCGGACGACCTGGAGGCTCGACATGCGTCGCGCGCGCTGGTCGCCCGAGCCGGACGGCGAAGCAGACCCCTTTTGATCACGAACCGGTAACGGGCGAGAACTGACCCAAACCACTCCGGCGGGGGTGCCGAATCACTGTCACAAGCCGGGAAACACCCGGAGCGCTCACCAGCCGCAGGTAGCTGGTTCTCCACCCTCAAGCGGGGTGTGTTCGGCGTGCACACAGCAAAGGACTCACTCATGCGCAAGTTCACCAAGACCACGGTCTCCCTCGCCGCTGCCGGCGCGATCATCCTCGGCGGCGCCGGGTTCGGCGTCTCGGCCGCGAATGCCTCGACCCCCACCATCCACACGGTCGCGTCGTCGTCCTCGAAGATCCCGGCCCCGGTCGCATCGGTGCCCGAGGTCCTCGGCGGCAACACCTCCGTCGCCCTCGACTCCGGCTTCACCGACGCCCTCACCGCGCTGAAGCTCACCCCCGGCGTGTCCGGCTCCGCCAAGCTCGCCGACGGCGCCGTGTCCTTCCCGATCACCGCCGGCTCGGTCACGTACTGGAACCCGAAGGGTGACTACCGTCCCTACGTGCAGGGCCTGCTGGACCACAACGGTTCGGGTCTGACCCTCAAGGCCGGTGACACCACCGTCACGCTGGAGAACTTCGTCGTCAACCCGGGCTCCTCCAAGCTCTCCGGCGACGTCCTCGTCAACGGCAAGATCGCCGCGCAGGACGCCTACCTGTTCTCCCTCCACGGCGGCACCCTGAAGCCCCTCCAGCTCGAGGGCGACAACGCGATCCTGACCGGCACCACCGTGCACGTCTCCGCCGACGCCGCGAAGCTGCTCAACAGCACCTTCAAGACCGACGCCGTCAAGGCCGGCCTCCTCGTCGGAACCGCCACGATCACCGCCCAGATCAAGTAACACCCAGCACCACCACCACACACGAGAACGCCGCCCCCACCAGGGGACGGCGTTCTCGTCGTTGCGGTACCGGTCAGGCGTCGTGCCGGGAGGCTCGGGCCGGTCAGGCGTCGTGCCGGTCAGACGTCGAAGCGCGTGCCCTTCGGGTTCGGCGGCAGCAGGAACATCACGAAGAGCACGAGCGACCCGATGCCGACGAGCACGTGCAGGAACTGCCAGAAGCCGGACAGGTTCGCGTCGTGCAGACGACGGGCCCCGAGGGCGAGCGAGCCGATCAGGGTCACGAGCGCCCAGAGCACGAACAGGTACGAGCCGACCGGGTTCTCGAGCATCGGGGTGTCCGGCGTGAAGATCTGCGGGACGAGCTGCAGCACCAGGCCGATGGCGAGCGACGTGATCCACCACCACCAGAACTCGGCACGCGAGGCCCGGCCGGTGAACACCGTGTACTTCCGCCAGAACCGCCGGACGGCCTCGGTGAACGGGGCGCCGTAGAAGGGGTCCCGGAGGGCCACACCGCCGGGCTGGGGGCTGTCGTCGCTCATGCCCCAAGCCAACCACGTGCAGGGGCGGGTACGGGTACAGCAGAGCCGCGAACGAGTGGGGCACGCCGTACAGGCGCGCCCCACCCCATGTCACGCGCAGGCCCAGAAGCTCGCGGAGCTCTCCTTGTGCCCGTTCGCACAGCCGAAGAGGCTGATGGTGCTGGCGAGCGGAGTGACGTCAGCGCGCGCTGCGCGGCCCTGCATCTCGATGATCGATCCCATTGGTTCACCTCCTCTCACCGCTGGTTCCGACCGGCGCAGTCCGCGCCGGAATCCATGCCAGAGGATCAGCGACCGACGGCAGGCTGAGGAGCACCCCAGCGCTGCCGGTCCCGAGGTCGCTCGACAAGCGGATACAGCCGTCTCCCGCCATCTGGGTCGTGCCTCGCCACTGGAACGACCGGCGGCTCAGCCGGTGTACGAGTTCGTCGATCTGCCCGGCGACGTCCGGGCAGTAGTGCGCCGCGCTGCGCAACGCGACCAGCAGCCCGGCCGCACCGTGGAAGAGCCCGTCGAACACGTGCGCACCACCCGAGCAGGACCCGACGAGATCGCTGAAGTGTTGATCCCACAGCGGGTCGTCACTCGTGATGAGTCCTTCCCTGCGCATCGTCGTCATGGCGACGAGCAGCCCGGCCGTGCCGTTCGCCAGGTAGGGGAACACCCTGGTGCCGCCGGGCTCTTCCAAGCCGAGCGTCCCGGCGGAAGACCGGCTGATCGACCGGCAGTCTCGTTCGAGCGCTGCGCGTGCAACGTCGCGCAGCTCGTCGGAACGGGCATGACGCGACACCAGCGCGAGTGCGAGTGCGATGCCAGACCACCCGTTGAGCAGCCCTGGGTGCGCATCGAGCCGTCTCGCGCTGGCCCCGTTCGGGTTCCGCACGCGGCGTGCAAGGGTCTTCGAGAGCTCGACGGCGGCGGCGCTGTCGAACCCGACGGCAGACACCGCAACACCCGCGATCCCCGTCGCGAGGGAACAGTCGTCAGTGCTCGAGCTCAAGGACCGGGCCTGCTGGAAGGCCGCCTGTGCGGCTGTTGATCGCCCCCCTCGTTCCAGGACGTCAGCGAGACCCGCCATCCCGTCGAACAGACCCATGCGGTCACCGAACGGGATCGCCCCACCGACGTGGTCCAGATCGGCTCCCTCGGGGTCCTCTCCGACACTGAGCTGCGCGTGCAGGACGCCGCCCAGCCCGTAGCCGCACGCGACCGTTGCGAACCCCGTCGTCCCGCGGGGGTCTCCTGGGAAGCGTCGCGGTTCTCCTGGGCGGCGGGCGGCCCGGAGCCCGATGCGGAGCTCGGCTGCCAGATCCACGGGGTGATGTACCGACGTCACGCCCGATGCTGCGAAGGCTCGTCGGCGCCCCAGGGTCCCAGCGCGCTTGGCGGCTTCGTCCATCAGCTCGGACGTGCTCGCGGTCGCAGCTCGATCGATGTGCTCACGGGTCCGATCCCAGTGGTCCGGGGCCAGCAGGTCGCGCGCGAAACTCGGATCGAACATCGAAGCGACGCAGCGGGAGAACGCGAACCAGTCGGCCTGGCCCGCATCGAGGCCCTCGTGTGCTCGGTAGCCCAGCGCGTTGAACGGGGCTGTCCCCGCGTCCGATGGCAGCCGACCGTCCTCCAGGTCGATGAGCGTGACGCGCAGGTCAGGTCCGACCATGACGTTGCCAGGGTGGAGGTCTCCGATCACGACCCCGTGCTGATGCGCGACCGTGATGGCTTCGAAGAGCGACCGCGCCACCGCTTCGCTCTCTTCGCCGTACCGGGTACTGACCTCCGCCGACACCTGCCCCCGGAGCGCCGGGAGCTCAGTGACAGTCCGGTCGGCGAGCGTCTGCCCGTCGATCGACTCCATCTCGAGGAAGGTGTGCTCGAGGACGTCGAACAGTCGCAACGCTTCCGGTGCGACCCCGGTGCCGCTCAGTCGTGTGAGGTTCCGGTGTTCAGTCTGCAGCCGGTGAGCGGCATGCCGACCGTTCGCATCGATGCCAGCGCCGCGTCGAGCTTCCTTGACCACGGTCACCGAACCGCCGCGGTCGGCTGCTCGGTACACACCGCCGGCATTGGAGAACTGGATCGGTTCGAGTGATCGGTACCCGGCGAGCGGGTTCTCCGGAGGTAGCGTGCGGTACTCGTGGATGGCTCCAGCGACCACCCCTGGCACGACCGCACCCACGGGCTCGACGAAGTAGGGCACTCGTCGATCCTCGACCAGCGTCCCGTCAGCGGAGGGTCGTGCAGCGAGACGGCGGCCGTCATGCTCGAGGAAGAGCGGTTCGAAGCCTCCGTACCGGAAGTGGACGGGCCCTCCTCGGAATCGCACGTCGCTGAGGATGTAGGGGCCAGCGTCTGCGTCGAGTGCCTCGTCGAGTCCGATGGCGAGAGCCTCCAGTTGATCGTCCGAGTCGGGGTAGACGGTCACTGCCTTGCCGGATGCAGCGCGGTCGGCGTTCTTGGCGTTCCGGCCGGTCAACGCGTGCGTGCTGGGAACGTACTTGAAGGCGACGGCGTGGTCGACGCAGATCTGCGCCGCCCGCCGCAACGACCGGTGGTAGGTCGCTTCCCGCAGCGAGAGATGGATCTTCCAGCCGTGCGTCCTGCGTCGGACGTCGACAGGCCACGCTCCGACCCACGCATCCGAACCAGCAGTCAGCCAGTCATCCGGCAGGACCAGTCGCAGTGCCGGCGGGTTCGGCTGAGGCTCGTAGAACGGGCTGCTGCCGAGTGAGAACGCGCTGAAGTCCACAGAGATCCTCCTGTCGCGGTCGCCGATGAACTGATGGGTAACATACTGCATGGAGGACTTCATGAGCGAACCAGCAGCAGTCCAGGCGGGGGTCCACGTCGAAGCCGTCAGCCTCGGCGTCCGACGGTCACGTCAGACGAAGTACCTCGTGCGGAACGCGACCTTCACCGCCGCACCTGCCTCGACGACGGCGATCATCGGTCGGTCCGGTGCCGGCAAATCCACTCTGCTGGCATGTCTGGCAGGAGACGTCCCACCGGTCAGCGGACGAGTGCGGCTCGCAGGGGTCGACGTGTGGCCGAGACCACTCCGCCGTCGAATGCTGAGGAACCCCGCCAGAGTCGGGCTCATGTTCCAGTCCGGGAACCTGGTCACGTCGCTCTCTGTGCTGCAGAACGTGGCGTTGCCCGATCGTCTGCGCCGGGAGCGGGACTGGGTGTCGAGGGCGCACCATGCCCTCGACCTGGTGGGACTCGCCGACACCGGGTCGCGACGCCCCGCGTCGCTCTCGGGCGGCGAGCAGCAGCGCGTGGCGATCGCTCGGCTCATCGCCACGCGTCCGGAGGTCGCCCTGGTCGACGAACCGACGTCGTCCCTCGACGAGGTGACCGCCGAGACCGTCTCCGACGCGCTCGTCCAGCTCGCGGCGACCGGGACCTCGGTCATCGTCGTGACACACGACCTCCGCCTCGCAGCTCGGGCAGGCCAGACGCTGTCCATCACGAACGCCGTCGTCCATCAGCACAGCGGTGCAGACGTCGCCATGCTCCGGCAGGTGCTGGAGCACGAACGATGCTGATCCGTCTGCGGTTCGTCCTCGCAGAGGCGTTCGGCAGTCCGACATCGCTCCGAATCTGGGGCGCACATGCCGCCCAGGTGGTCGTGACCGGCGCGGTGATCGCCGTGATGTGCAGCCTGGTCGAGACGGCGAGTCGTCTGGGTGGCCAGACCGGCGGCGCGCTCCGCTCCTTCACGACCCCGGGTACCGTGGCCGCCGCCATCTGCGCGATGATCGTCACGGGGAGCGCGTCGAGAGCCACGCACGACGCGCTCCGCTCCCTCCGCACTCCGTGGGCGGCCTCCGGGGTCGCCCCCTCCCTCGCGACGGGAGCGATCGCGGCCCAGGTCGCGGTCGTCAACGCGGTGTCGATGCTCGCTGGCCTGCTCATCGCACGCGCGGCCGTCGCCACCGCCTCGAACACACCGATCCCGGACGCGGAGGTCCCACTCCGGTTCGGCAGCGCCACCGTCGTCGGCGCCCTCGTCATCGTGGGGGCAGCGCTCGCGCCCAGCACCGTGAACGCGGTCCGCACGCCCTACCGCGCCCGCACGCCGGAACGGGGGACGACGTCAGCGGTGCTCCTCGCGATCGGAGGAGCACTGTGGACCGGCTTGGCGACCTGGGTGGCGATCCTCCCGGTGATGACCACGGCGGACGTCGAACGGGGTGCGGGCCTCTCTCTGCTCACGCTGGTCGGTGCGATCGTCCTCGCTTCTGCGACGCTGACCCGCACACGCCGCTCCGTCGCCACCGCCGTCGTCCGCTTCGTTCCTGACCGGGCACCGACGTGGTTGCTGCTCGGCACACGGTCGGCGGCGGACACGCTGCGGCGATCGACGGCACCGGTCGCTCCTGTCCTGGTCTCCGTGTCACTCGCCGGCGGCACGGTGGCCGTGTTCGCCGTTGGCGACGCCGCGTCCGACCACGTCACCGGAGCCGCCCTCGGCTCGACGGTGAACATCGCCGCGATCATGCTGACCCTCGCCCCGGTCCTGGTGATCAGCACCGCGGCCAGCGTCATCGCCTTCGTCAGCACGCGTCCGTCGAGGGCGTCCGACGGCCGTCTCCTGCGTGCGGTGGGAACCCCCCTCGCCACGATCATCGGCGCCGCGGTCGCAGAGGCGACGATCACGGTGGTCGTCGCCGCTTCGACGAGCGCCGTGGTCGTGTCGGCTGCGTGCATCCCGTTGACGATGGCAGCGGACGTCTCCGCCGGAGAGCTCCTCGACGCGGTGGCCAACCCCGTCCAGGTACTGGTGCTGGGCGGCGTCGCCGCACTCCTGGTCACGTCCTCGGTCGTGACGGGACTCCTGAACAGTCGTCGCCGACGGACGTCTCGCGCGATCGTCGAGACCACGGCGCCCCCACGGAGTTGACCATCGCACCCCCGGACGCACATCGCGCTCCGTCAGGACGGGGCGCGATGTGCGATCCGGGGCGCGATCCACGAGGGACCGCCGTGGGCCCTACACGAGCGAGTCGCGCCAGGCCGCGTGCAGCTGGGCGAAGCGCCCGGTGCCCGCGATCAGGTCGTCGGGGGTGCCGTCCTCGACGATCTTGCCGTACTCCATCACGAGCACCCGGTGGGCGATCGCGACGGTGGACAGACGGTGCGCGATGATCACGGCCGTGCGGTCGGCGAGGAGGGTCTCCAGGCCTTCCTGCACGAGCCGCTCGGACGGGATGTCGAGCGATGCCGTCGCCTCGTCGAGGATGAGCACCTTCGGGTCCGCGATGAACGCCCGGGCGAACGAGAGCAGCTGTCGCTGCCCCGCCGAGACACGGCCACCGCGCTTGTTCACGTCGGTGTCGTACCCGTCGGGCAGCGCCATGATGAACTCGTGCGCGCCGACCGCCTTCGCCGACGCCTCGATCTCGGCGCGGGAGGCCCCGGGCTTCCCGAGGGCGATGTTGTCCGCGACGGTCCCGGAGAACAGGTAGGCCTCTTGCGTGACCATGACGATCGCGCGGCGCATGTCCTTCGTGTCGAGGTCCCGCAGGTCCACGCCGTCGAGCTTCACGGAGCCCTCGGTCGGGTCGTAGAAGCGCGCCATCAGCTTGGCGAGCGTCGACTTCCCCGCACCGGTCGATCCCACCAGGGCGATGGTCTGCCCCGCCGGGATGTGCAGGTCGAACGCCGGCAGCACGACCTTGCCCGCGTTGTAGGCGAACACGACGTCGTCGAAGTCCATCTTGCCGTGGGCGTCGGCGAGCTTCGTCGGCTTCACGGGGTCCGGCACGCTCGGCCGTTCCTCGAGGACGCCGGAGATCTTCTCCATCGCCGCCGAGGCCGACTGGTACCCGTTGTAGAACATCGCGAGTTCCTGCGCCGGGTCGAAGAAGCGCTTGGCGTACAGCGCGACCGCGAGCAGCGCGCCGACCTCCATCGAGCCGCCGATCACCCGGTAGCCGCCGACGATGACGACCGCCGCGAGCGTGGCGTTGCCGATGAGCACGAGCACCGGGTCGAAGGTCCCGAACAGGTTGAACACCTTCGTGTTCGCCAGCCGGTAGTCCTCGACGAAGCCGCCGTACTCGTCCTTGTTGCGGGACTCCTTGCGGAAGGCCTGCACCGCGCGGATGCCCGTCATGGTCTCCACGAAGTGCACGATCACGCGGGCCGAGGTGACACGCGTCGCGCGGAACAACGTCTGCGAGTTCGTCTGGAACCAGCGGATCAGGAACCACAGCGGCACGAGCGACACCGCGAGCACGAGCCCGGACGTCGGGTCGAGCGACACGAGCGCCACCGCGGTGAACACCATGTAGAGCACGCCCTGGATGAGCTGGTTCAGCCCCGAGTCGAGGAGCTCGCGGATGGAGTCGAGGTCACTCGTCTGGCGGGAGATGATCCGGCCGGACGTGTAGGTCTCGTGGAACTCGAGCGACAGCCGCTGCGTGTGCAGGAACACCCGCTTGCGGAGGTCGAACAGGATGGCCTGGCTGATCCGCGCGGCGAGCACGGTGTACCAGGCGGTGAGGACCGCGCCGAGGACGGCGACGACGATGTACGTCGCGACGACCCCGAACGCCGGCACCCAGTCGTTCCGGTCGAGCACGTCGGGCAGGGCGTTGTCGATGCCCCACGCGATGAGCGCCGGGCCGGCGACGGTTCCCGCCGTGGAGACGACCACGACGATCCCGAGCAGCACGAGGCGCAGCTTCAGCGGCGCCGCGAGCGAGCCGAGCAGGGCGAGGGAGCGGCGCCGCAGGCGCTTGCTCTCCGCCTTGGTGAAGTCCTCGCGCTCCTCGCCACGGACTCCGAGGGTGGTGATCGAGGCAGTGATCGGCGCGGCAGTCTGCTTGTCCGCAGCGTCGTCGCTGACCGGTGCCGTGCCTCCCGGCAGGTTCTGGTCGGTCTGCTGGCTCATGCCATCGCCTCCTCTCGTGCGGTCGCGTCGTCGTCGTCCAGGGACGAGATGACGTAGCGGTAGTGGTCGTTCGTGGCCATCAGCTCCGAGTGGGTGCCGACGGCGGTGACGACGCCGTTCTCCATGAGTGCGACGCGGTCCGCGAGCGTCACCGTCGAGGGACGGTGCGCCACGATGAGCGACGTGGTCTCGGCGAGCACGCGCCGGAGCCCGGCCTCGACCCGCGCCTCGGTGTCGACGTCGAGCGCCGACAGCGGGTCGTCGAGCACCAGCACGGACGGACGGGCCGCGATCGCACGGGCGAGCGCCAAGCGTTGCCGCTGGCCGCCGGAGAGGGACAGGCCCTCTTCCCCGACCCGGGTGTCGACGCCGTCCGGCAGGTCGTCCACGAAGGACGCCTGCGCGATGTCGAGCGCCTCGCGCATCAGGGCCTCTGCCTCGTCACCCGTGACGTCCGGGCGACCGAGCAGCACGTTCTGCCGCACGGTCGTCGAGAACAGGGTGGCGTCCTCGAACGCGACGCCGACGTGGCGACGCAGCTCTTCGCGGGTGAGGTCCCGGATGTCGACCCCGTCGATCGTCACCGAACCGCCGGTCACGTCGTAGAGCCGCGGGACCAGGGACAGCAGCGTCGTCTTGCCGCACCCGGTGAGCCCGACGAGCGCCATGGTCTCGCCCGGCTCGAGCCGCAGCTCGACCCCGTTGATGAGGTCCGGGAACTGCGGGGGCGAGTCCTGGTACCGGAAGTGGACCCCGTTGAAGGACAGCGCCCCGTGCGGCTCCGCGATCGTCTTCGGGTGTTCCGGGTCCGTGATCGTGTTCTCGGAGTCCATCACCTCGAAGAAGCGGTCGACCGCGGTGCGCGTGTCGAACGTCATCGAGAGCAGGAAGCCGATCGACTCGATCGGGAACCGGAGCACCGTCGCCGTCGCGAAGAACGCGAACAGCTGCCCGACGGTGAGCTGGTCCTGGCTGGCCAGGTAGATCCCGGCGAGCAGGCACAGCGCGAACGCGACGTCCGGCACGAGCAGCAGCCACAGCCAGATGCTCGCGATGGCCTTCGCCTTCTTGATCTCGGTGCCACGGAGTGCCTCGGCCTGCTCGCTGAACTCCTCGAGCTTGTAGCCGCCGCGTCCGAACGCCTTGAGCACGCGGATGCCGTGCACCGACTGCTCGACACTCGTCGCGAGGTCACCGACCTGGTCCTGGCTGCGGCGCGCGACGACGGAGTACCGGCGTTCGAACAGCAGCCCGTTGATCCACAGCGGGATCGACGCGATCAGGAAGATCAGCCCGAGCAGCCACCCGAAGGTGAACAGCACGACGAATCCGACCACGATCGTGACGATGTTGACGACGAGCAGCACGACGCCGAACGCCAGCCAGCGGCGGATCAGGGACAGGTCGGAGACCGAACGGGACAGCAGCTGCCCCGACTCCCACCGGTCGTGGAACGCGACGGGCAGGTCCTGCAGCTTCGCGTAGAGCGAGTTCCGCATGCTCGCCTCGATGCGGGTCGACGGGCGCATCACCATCCGGCGGCGCGAGGCGATGAAGAACGCCTCGAGCACACCGAGGGCGAGCACGCCCAGACCGGCGGGCCAGATCTGTGCGGAGTCCTTCGACGACAGCGGGCCGTCGACCAGCCACTGCAGGACGTAGGGGATTGCGAGCGCCACCAGGGAGGCACCCATCGCCGCGGCCATGCCGGCGATGAGGCGGCCCTGGAAGGGCTTCACGTAGGGGTAGATCCGCGCGATCGCGCGGAAGGTGGACGGGCGCGCCGTGGTGGGCGACTTGGACATGCGTTGCGTCCTCATGCGTCTGCCGTGTCCCCGGGTCGCGTCACGCGGCGTGCGTCGCGCGTCGACGGCCTGGAGGCTCGGTGTTGCGTTGCGTGGTCATCATCAGCCGGGCGCGTGGTCGCGCGCCACCGCCGTCACTTCCGTGACGTCGGTCGGGCCGGTAGGCACCGGGAGACACTCGTCCCCCGGGTTCAGGCGGGTGGTTCGCGGTCGCCGTGGTGGTGCGACGCCGCGAGGCCGTGGGAGACGGCCTGGCTAGGCGGCGGCCGCGGCCCGGCGGGGTCGCGGAGCGGGAGCGGTCCCCACGACGGACACGAGACCTGCGCGGGCGGCCGTCGCCACGGTTCCGGTCATGTTGTCCATCGTCACTCCAGTCGTCGTCTTCGTCACCGTTGTGTCCGCGGTGCCGCCGACCCCGGAGAGTCGTCGGCTGCCTGTCGCGGAGCCTTACAGACTATTCACAGCACGTCACAGGGCGCAACAGGTTTCCGGCAATTGCTCGAATCAGTGGAAGAAGTGACGCTCGCCCGTGAAGTACATCGTGACGCCGGCGGCCTTCGCCGCGGCGATCACCTCGTCGTCACGGACGCTGCCGCCGGGCTGCGCCACCGCGCGGACACCGGCGTCGAGCAGCACCTGCAGGCCGTCGGCGAACGGGAAGAACGCGTCCGACGCGGCGACCGAACCGGCCGCACGCTCGCCGGCCCGGTTCACCGCGAGGTGGCACGAGTCGACGCGGTTGACCTGGCCCATGCCGACACCGACGCTCGCGCCGCCGTTCGCCAGCAGGATGGCGTTCGACTTCACGGCGCGGGACGCCTTCCACGCGAACGCGAGGTCGGCGAGGGTGGCGTCGTCCGCGGGCTCGCCCGAGACGAGGCTCCACGTGGACTGGTCGAAGCCGGTGAAGCGGTCGGCGTCCTGCACGAGGAAGCCGCCGGAGATCTGCTTGACCTCACGCGGGGCGAGCGCGAAGTCCGCCGGGAGCGTGAGCAGGCGGATGTTCTTCTTGCGGGAGAGGATCTCCAGCGCCTCGGGGTCGAAGCCCGGTGCGACGACGACCTCGGTGAAGATGTCCTTCACGGTCTCGGCCATCGCCACCGTCACGGGACGGTTCGCGGCGATGACCCCACCGAACGCGGACAGCGGGTCGCAGGCGTGCGCGGCGGCGTGCGCGGAGGCGATCGGGTCGGCGGCGTCCGCTGCACCGACCGCGATGCCGCAGGGGTTGGCGTGCTTGATGATCGCGACGGCCGGCTCGGCGAAGTCGAACGCGGCGCGGACCGCTGCGTCGGCATCGACGTAGTTGTTGTACGACATCTCCTTGCCGTGCAGCTGCGTCGCCTGGGCGATGCCGGTGCCCTCGGCGGACGTGTACAGCGCCGCGGCCTGGTGCGCGTTCTCGCCGTAGCGGAGGGTCGCGGCCAGGTCGGCGCCGAACGACAGGTGCTCGTCGAAGGTGCCGGGGGTCGCGATGTCGCCCGCCGCGCTCGGGGCTGCCGCGGCCGCGGCCACGTCGCTCGCGAAGTACGACGCCACCGCGGTGTCGTACGCGGCGGTGTGCGCGAAGGCCTGTGCGGCGAGGCGCTTCCGGAGCTCGAGCGTGGTGCCACCGGCACGGACCGCCTCGACGACCTCGGCGTAGGAGCCCGGGGACACGACGATCGCCACGTTCGGGTGGTTCTTCGCGGAGGCACGGACCATCGCCGGGCCGCCGATGTCGACGTTCTCGACGACGGTCGCGGTGTCGGCGCCCGAGGCCACGGTCTCGACGAACGGGTAGAGGTTCACGACGACGAGCTCGAACGGCTCGATGCCGAGGCCCGCGAGCTGCTGCTCGTGCGACTCGAGGCGGAGGTCGGCGAGGAGCCCCGCGTGCACGGACGGGTGCAGCGTCTTCACGCGGCCGTCGAGCGACTCCGGGAAGCCCGTGACGCTCGACACGTCGGTCACCGCGTACCCGGCGTCGCGGATGGTCTGGGCCGTGGAGCCGGTCGACACGACCTCGACACCGGCGTCGGCGAGGGCACCGGCGAGCTCGAGCAGGCCGGACTTGTCGCTCACCGAGATGAGGGCGCGGCGCACGGGCACGACGTCCCGGTCGCGGTAGAGGCTGGGGTCGGCGGCGTGGACGCTCATGCGCTCGTGGTGCCCTTCAGGTCGGTGTGTCCGTTGGCGATGTCGAGGATGGTCTGGATGAGCAGGCGCCGCTCGACGGGCTTGATGCGGTCGTGCAGCGTCGACTCGGAGTCGCCGGGCAGGACGGGGACCCGCTCCTGCGCCAGGATCGGGCCGCTGTCGACGCCGTCGTCGACCTTGATGACGCTCGCGCCGGTCTGCTCGACCCCGGCGGCGAGGGCGTCGCGGACACCGTGCGCGCCCGGGAACTCGGGCAGGTACGCGGGGTGGGTGTTGATGATCGCGGGACCGAACTCGGAGACGACGGCCGGGGGCAGCAGGCGCATCAGGCCGGACAACACCAGCAGGTCGGGCGACCAGGGCCGGATCTGCTCGGCGAGCGCCTGACCCCACTCGGCGCGGGAGTCGAAGCGGGAGAACGGGACCGTGAAGGTCGGGATCGAGTACTCCTCGCCGAGACCGAGGCCCTCGGCGTCACGGTCGGCACCGATGGCGACGACACGGGCGGGGTACTCGGCGTCACGGGTCGCTTCGAGCAGGGCTCGGAGGTTCGAGCCGGTACCGGAGATCAGGACGACCAGTTCGAGCACGGGTCAAGCCTAGCGGCGGTCGAGCGGTGCGACGCCCGTCACCGGTCGCCCTTGGGACGGCGCCACCAGGGCAGCTCCTCCTCGGGGATCTGGTCGGTGGCGTCCCAGCGCTTCCCGGCGGGTGCGGCGGGCGGGGTGACGACGGGTTCGTCGTCGACGTCGTCGCGGCCGGCCACGAACTCCTCCGTGCTCCAGGGGAAGGCGGGCTGTTCGTCGATCCGGGCACCCGCGACGTCGGGGCGCTCCGGGCGGTGCCGGTCCGGGCGGTCGTCGGGCGCGGCGTCCGGGCGCTCGGCGTCGGAACCCGTGACCCGCTCGCGGAGGCTCTCCGCGCGGTTCTTCAGGCCGTCGGCCCGGCTCTTGAGGCCGTCGGCGCGGTCTCGGACGCCGTCGCGCACGCCGTCCGCCGCCCCACGGAGTCGTTCGCGGATGCTCCCGACCCGGCCGGCGGTCTCCGGGGTGCGGGAGGCGTCCGCGTTCGCCGGCACCGCGGGAGCGCCGGTCCGCGCCCAGTCCGGCAGCCGTACGTCGTGGTCGGTGTCGACCGCGTCCGGTGCGTCGTCGGTCTCGTCCGCGTCCGGTGCGTGGTCGGTCTCGTCCGCGTCCGGTGTGTGGTCGTCGGCGCGGGTGACGGGGTGGTGCGCCTCGTCGACGACGAAGCGGTGCACGTCGGTGGTGCGCCCGGCGCCGGCGCGGTCGAGCGCGTCGAGGAGGGACCCCTCGGCCTCGACGGACGCCGCGGCCGCTGCGGTCTCGGTGTCCTCGGTCTCGTGCCAGCGTTCACGCGTCCAGGACCGCTCGGGCATCCGCACGAGGTCCTGCCCGATCGCGAGCGCCACGATCGCGGGCACACCGACCTCGAGCGCGGCGAGCGACCCGACGACCAGGGCGTGCGGCCCGACGTCGGCGAGACGCCCCGGCCCGAAGGACCCCGACGACAGCCACGCGACACCGCCGGTGAGCACGCCGGCGACGATGCCGGTCGCGAGTCCGGCGGACGCACGGAGGAGCGCGCTGTCAGCAGCGCCGAGCACCCGCACGAGCCGCGGTCGCAGCAGCCCGCCGGCCGCGAACCCGGCGAGCACCGGGACGAGGATCCACAGCAGGCCGAAGGTGTGACCGGAGGACGGCAGCGCGCCGAACACCGGGATGCCGGGGATCGGGCCGAGCGTCGTGCCGATCGGCGAGACGCTCGATCCCGTCCCGATCGCGAACCCGGGGCCGACGAGCCACGCGGTGGCCCAGCCGACGAAGTCGGGCAGGAACGCCAGCTGCCCGATCGTCAGCGAGATCCCGCCGACGACCCCGGCGTGCGAGCGCTCGTACAGGGTGATCACCTCGGCGAAGGACCCGAGCAGCAGGAACCCGACGACGATCCCCGCGACGGCGACGACCATCGCGGTCGCGGCGGTCCCGGCGCGGAGCCCGAAGCCGACGACGGCGCGCCAGACCTCGGGGATGCGGTGCACCTGGTCGAGCACGCGACCGGTCACCGCGTCCGCGGGCATCGAACGTCGACGGCGGCAGACCTCGGCGGCGACGAGTGCGGGGACGCCGAACCAGAGCGCGGGGAACACGATCGCCTGCCAGAGCGTGGGGTGCAACGCGGAGGACGTGGCGGACAGGCCGAGGCCGAGCCCGAGGAGCGCGACGGCGGCGGTGCCGACGAGGATCCCGGTGACGCGGTGCTCCGTCTCGGCGAAGCGGCGCCCGGCTCGTGCGCCGAGCCAGGCCGTCACGACGGCGAACCCGAGCGCTGCGAGCGTGATCGAGATCGGGGCGGCAGCGCCACTGACACCCGATGCCTTCGCGGCGGCGGCGCTCAGCACGAACGTGACGTCGACCCCGTGGCCGACGAGCCAGATGTTGCCGGCGGCCTTCCAGAAGACGTCCCAGTCGACCTGCAGCCCGTACTCGAAGCCCCAGAGGAGCGTCAGCGGGACCAGCACGAGGCCGACACCGACGCCGACCGTCACCACCGCCTCGATCGCGGCGAGCAGAGCGGTTCCCAGGCGGTTCATCGCAGCGAGGATACGGGGCGAATCCACGAGACCGGCGTTGCCGCGCGGCTCCTGTGGAGAGTCAGCGCCGTCCGGAGAGCGACCAGACCTGGGCCGTCACCACGGCGACGATCAGTGCGAAGCCGTACGCGACCACCCGGCCGATGTCGAAGGCTCCGCACACGAAGACCGTCGCGAAGCCGGCGACGACGGCGACCACGACCGAGATCGGCGTCGTGTTCGTCCGCCCGGAGACGTCCGTGACGTAGCCGGCGCGTGGCTCATAGTCCGCCGGATCGTAGATCGCCGGGTCCCTGGGCATGGTCGTCGCCTCACGGTCGAGCGACACGTCCCCGTCATGACGAGGTCGAGCGAGCACGGCGTAGACGACGAACCACGCCCCCGTGGCCAGCAGCACGAGGGCGAGGACCCACACCGGCACACCGTCGCCGGTCACGGCGGAACGAAGCGGTGAGACGAGCGCTCCGAGCGCGATGGCCACGAGCGCGGCTCCGGCCACGATCCACGGTCGGGACGCCGGCGGCCTGGTCGTGCTCGTACCGGTGGATGGTGCGCTGCGCATGTCGCGATCGTACCGACGCGACGCAGGCGAGCCGTCAGATCCGCCCGGCACCGCGAACGACGGGAGGCTCGGCGCGGAACCCGCACCGAGCCTCCCGGCTGGCTCCTGTGGAGCCGTGATCCGCTCAGCGAGCGGCGACCACCTCGCGCAGCAGCGCCGCCGTCTCGGACGGCGTCTTGCCGACCTTGACACCGGCCGCCTCGAGCGCCTGCTTCTTCGCCTCGGCGGTGCCGGCCGAGCCGGACACGATCGCGCCCGCGTGGCCCATCGTCTTGCCCTCGGGGGCGGTGAAGCCCGCGACGTACCCGACGACCGGCTTCGTGACGTGCGCCTTGATGTAGTCGGCTGCACGCTCCTCGGCGTCGCCACCGATCTCACCGATCATCACGATGGCCTCGGTCTCGGGGTCGGCCTCGAACGCGGCGAGCGCGTCGATGTGCGTGGTGCCGATGACCGGGTCGCCGCCGATGCCGATGGCGGTGGAGAAGCCCAGGTCACGGAGCTCGTACATCATCTGGTAGGTCAGGGTGCCCGACTTGGAGACGAGGCCGATCGGGCCCTTGCCGGTGATCGTCGCCGGGGTGATGCCGACGAGCGACTCCCCCGGGGTGATGATGCCGGGGCAGTTCGGCCCGATGATGCGGGTCTTCTCGCCGAGCGCCTTCGCGTGCGCCCAGAACTCCGCGGAGTCCTGCACCGGGATGCCCTCGGTGATGACGACGACGAGCGGGATCTCGGCGTCGATGGCCTCCATCACGGCGTCCTTCGCGAAGGCCGGCGGGACGAAGACGATCGAGACGTCGGCACCGGTGGTGTCGATGGCCTCGCGCACCGAGCCGAAGACGGGCAGCTCGACGTCGCCGTGGGTGACGGTCGTGCCGGCCTTGCGGGCGTTCACGCCACCGACCACCTGCGTGCCGGCCTTGAGCATGAGCGCGGTGTGCTTGGTGCCCTCGCCGCCGGTGATGCCCTGGACGATGACCTTGGAGTCCTTGTTGAGGAAGATCGACATGGTCAGTCCCTTCAGGCCGCTGCGGCGGCGAGTTCGGCGGCCTGCTCGGCCGCGTCGTCCATGGTCGCGGCGACGGTGACGAGCGGGTGCGCTGCCTCCGCCAGGATCCGGCGACCTTCTTCCACGTTGTTGCCGTCCAGGCGCACGACGAGCGGCTTGGTGGCCGCGTCGCCGAGGATGCCGAGCGCGGCGACGATGCCGTTCGCGACGGCGTCGCAGGCGGTGATGCCGCCGAACACGTTCACGAAAACGCTCTTGACCTGCGGGTCGCCGAGGATGACGTCGAGGCCGTTGGCCATGACCTCGGCCGAGGCGCCGCCGCCGATGTCGAGGAAGTTCGCGGGCTTGACGCCGCCGTGGCGCTCACCGGCGTAGGCGACGACGTCGAGCGTCGACATCACGAGCCCCGCGCCGTTGCCGATGACGCCGACCTGGCCGTCGAGCTTGACGTAGTTCAGGCCGTGCGCCTTCGCCTTGGCTTCGAGCGGGTCCTCGCTGGCGGTGTCCTCGAGCTGCTTGTGGGCGTCGTGGCGGAAGTCGGCGTTCTCGTCGAGGGAGACCTTGCCGTCGAGCGCCAGGATCTGACCGTCGCCCGTGCGGACGAGGGGGTTCACTTCGACCAGCGTGGCGTCCTCGCCGGCGAACACGTCGTAGAGCTTCACGAAGACACCGGCGACCTGCTCGACGAGTTCGTCCGGGAACCCGGCCTGGCGAGCGATCTCCTCGCCGGCCTCCTGGTTGATCCCGGTCAACGGGTTCACCTCGACGCGGGCGAGCGCCTCGGGCTTCTCGACCGCGAGCTGCTCGATCTCCATGCCGCCCTCGACGCTGACGAGCGACAGGTAGGAGCGGTTGGCGCGGTCGAGCAGCACGGAGAAGTAGAACTCCTCGGCGATGTCGGCCCCCTGCGCCACCATCACGCGCTGCACGGTGTGGCCCTTGATGTCGAGGCCGAGGATCGCCTGCGCGTGCTCGAACGCCTCGTCCGGGGTCTTCGCGACCTTGACGCCGCCGGCCTTGCCGCGGCCGCCGACCTTCACCTGCGCCTTGACGACGACCACCCCACCGATCTTCTCGGCGGCGGCCTTCGCCTCCTCGGGGGTGTCGGCGATGATCCCCTGGAGGACGGGGACGCCGTAGGACTCGAAGAGGTCCCTGGCCTGATACTCGAAAAGATCCACGCTGTTCTTCTTCCCGCACGGTGTCGTGCGTCGGCATCGGTTTCGCAGGTCGCAGCGCTCGACGTCGAGGGTCGCTCGATGTCGAGACAACGGCCGCCGACCACCCTAGCGCCGACACATGGACGTCGAGACAAGACGGACGGCTGAGGAGCCACCGACCGCTGCGGCGTACACAGGAACCACCCCACGGAAGGAGCGCACATGACGGCGTCAGAGAACCAGCAGGCACAGGAACGTCTCGGCGAACTCCTCGAGCAGCGAGCGTTCGACCGCTTCGGCGAGGTCTGGGCCGAGGACGTGGTGGACCACGACCCGGCACCGGACCAGGCTCCCGGACTCGCCGGCATCGTCGACTTCTGGACGCAGTTCACGACCGCGTTCCCGGACCTCACGCTCGAGCCGGACCCGCTCGTCGTGACCGACGACTTCATCACCGCGGTCTTCACGATCCGCGGTACGCACACAGGCCCGTTCCAGGGGCACCAGCCGACCGGGCGCACGTTCACCGTCCGCGGCATCCAGGTCTCGAAGTTCCGCGACGGCAAGATCGCCGAGCGCTGGGGCGCCACCGACGAGAAGGGCCTGGCCGAGCAACTCCAGCTCGACCGGTCCGACGTGCACTTCGTCAGCGCCTGACCACCCGTACCCCCGACACCACGACCACCAGGAGGAACACCATGTCCGATCCCGGCATCAGCCCCGTCGACGACTTCGACTCCCAGGAGCGCCGCGACGACGACATCGACCGCGAGCACGTCGGTCCCTACGAGGTCAACGAGGCCGAGGAGTCACTCGAGACCGTCACCAACGACGCGGTCGCCGGCGAGACCGTCGAGCCGCAGGTCGGTGACGGCACCGACGACGGCCCCACCGGTGGCGCCCCGCGCGAGGGCAGCGCCGACCTCTGGGAACACGACGACGACACCGAACGCCCCGACCTCGGCGGCGACCTCGGGACCAAGCCGCTCTGAACGGCGGTCCGGTCCGGCACACTGGTGCCGTGACCAACGGACGGACTGGAGGCTCGGCGCCGGACGTGCGCCGAGCCTCCAGTCCGTCGTCGGGTCGGGAAACCGACCTCGCGCACTTCCTCGCGGACAGCACGCCCGTCATCTCCGGTGGGCGTGCCATCCTGCTGCAGATCGCGGACCCGGTGGTCGCCGCCGGCGTGCGACGGCACTCCGACTTCGCCCGGCGGCCACAGCAACGGCTCGCCCACACGCTCATGTACGTGTACGCCGTCGTGGTCGGGACGCCGTCGGACGCGGCGATCGCGACGTCCTTCGTGAACCGCGCGCACACGGCCGTCGCCGGCGCGGACGACGTCGACCGTCAGCTCTGGGTCGCGGCGACCCTCTACGACTCCGCGCTCCGGGCGCACGAGGAGTTCGGCGACCCCGTCCCGCCCGGACTGGCGCAGCGGGTGCTCGATGCGTACGCGCCGCTCGGTGTCGCGCTCCGGGTCCCCGCCTCCCGGTGGCCCTCGACCGTCCCGGCGTTCGACGCGTACTGGACCGCGACGCTCGGGACGCTCCGGGTCACCGACGACGCGCGCGGAGTCGTCCGCGACCTCCTGCACCCCCGGTTCGCTCCCCTGTGGGTGCGGACGGCGATGCCGCTCGTGCGCATCGTGACGGTGGGCATGCTGCCGGACGTCGTGCGCGCGCAGTACGGGTTCGCGTGGGGCCCGCGCGAGCAGGCGCGGTACGCCCGCACCGTCCGGTTCGTGCGTCGGATCCGGGCCGTCGTGCCGGGCGCGTTGCTCCGGCTCCCCGGTCCGCTGCTGCTCCGCGCGATGCGTCGGTACGCCACCAGGCGCTAGGGGTTGGCTGGGGGCATGGCTTCCGCTCCGCTCTCCGGCGACTCCTCGTTCGCGTTCCCCGAGCTCGACGACCCGCCCGCCTCGCCGCTCGACGTGGCGCGCACCTGGGTCGCGAACGCTCGGGACGTGTCCGAGCCGATGTCGATGACCCTGGCCACCGCGGCCGACGGAGCCGTGAGTGCCCGCACCGTCGACGTGAAGTCGATCGATGACCGCGGACTGGTGTTCGGGTCGTCGACCCAGAGCCCGAAGGGACAGCAACTCACCGCGAACCCGGCCGCCGCACTCCAGGTCTACTGGCGGGAGACCATGCAGCAGCTGCGGTTCGAGGGCGTCGTCGTGCAGCTCTCCGACCAGGAGTCCGACGAGCTGTTCAGCGCCCGGTCGCCCAAGTCGCGCGCGGCCACCGCGGTCGCCGCCCAGTCGGCGCCGCTCGAGGGCTCGTTCCAGGACCTCATCGACGATGCGAACGCACTGCTCGAGGAGTCGGAGGACGTGCCGCGTCCGGCGTCGTGGAGGGCGTGGCGGCTCGAGCCGACGTCCGTGGAGTTCTGGCACGGCAGCCGCGACCGCATGCACCGACGCCTGCAGTACCGCCGGACCGCCGACGGCTGGACGTCCGCGGTGCTGCAGCCGTAGCGGGCGCGTCCCGGCGCGGGGCGAGCTCCGCGCGATCGGCCAGCTCGACCATCGGCGGCGGTGCGGCGGCGGCGGTGCGGCGGCGGCGGTGCGGCACCGGCGTCGGTGCGGCGCCGGCGGTGCGGCGCCGGCGGTGCGGCGCCGGCGGTGCGTTTCGGCGTCGCACTACCAATCCCCGCTCGAACCACGGACGACCGTGGTTCGAGCGGGGATTGGTTGTGCGCCGTCGGTCAGAACCGCGGCGTCGCATCACCGAAACGCGAGAGGATGAGCGGGTGAAGCGAGGGAACGGACCCGCAGTGCGTCGGGCGACCAGTGCCGACGCCGCGGCGATCGCCCACGTGCACGTCACCGCGTGGCGCGAGGCGTACGCGCACCTGCTGCCCCCGTCGTTCCTGGCAGCCCTGGACGTCGACGCCCGGGCCGAACGATGGCGGGGCATCATCGCGGACCCGCAGACCGACGTGCTCATCGCCACGATCGGCGATGCCGTCATCGGGTGGGCATCCGCCGGCAGCGGGCGCGACACGACTGCACCCCGCGACCGCGAGCTCGAGGGCATCTACGTCCTGGCAGCGGCGTACGGCTCGGGTGCCGGCCAAGCACTGCTCGACGGAGCAGTCGGCGACGCTCCCGCGTACCTCTGGATGGCGGACGACAACCCCCGCGCCGAGGCGTTCTACCGGCGCAACGGGTTCCGTCGCGACGGCGCGGCCAAGCGTGAGCACCTCGGGCCGCACCCGATGGAGGCCGTGCGACTGGTCCGGTGAGGTCGGCTAGAGCTTCTCGATCGGAGCGATCTTGATGAGGAGCTTCTTGCGGCCCGCCGAGTCGAACGCGATCTCCGCGATGCGCTTGGCGCCCTGACCGGTCACCGCCGAGACGGTGCCCTCGCCGAAGTCGACGTGCTTGATGCGGTCGCCCGGTGCGAGCTCCATGTCGCCGTTGTCGCGGACCTGCCCGGACACCCGGTTCGCCCACTCGGTCTTCGGACGGGTCTTCGCCGCAGCGGCCGCGCGGTCGTACGAGCCGCCGCCCCAGCCGCCACCACCGCGGTAGCCACCACCGCCACCGCCACCGCCGTACCCACCACCGGCGCCGTCGCGCTTGGCGTTGAGCGCCCGGGGCTGCGTGCCGCCGCGGCTGTTCGCCATGCCCGGAGACTGCTTCCACTCGATGAGGCCCTCGGGGATCTCCTGCAGGAAGCGTGACGGCATCGCCACGTTGACGTCGCCGAACTGGGCGCGGGTCATCGCCAGCGACAGGAAGAGCGACTTCTTCGCTCGGGTGATGCCGACGTAGAAGAGCCGGCGTTCCTCGGCGGGGCCGCCCGGCTCGTTCGCCGACATGCGGTGCGGCAGGAGGTCTTCTTCGACGCCGGTGAGGAACACCGCGTCGTACTCCAGGCCCTTCGCGGTGTGCAGCGTCATGAGCGACACCGTGCCGGACGAGTCGTCGAGCTCGTCCGCCGCAGCGACCAGCGAGACTTCGGTCAGGAAGTCGCTGAGGGTGCCGTCGGGGTTGTTCTTCTGGAACTCGCGCGTCACCGCGACGAGTTCGTCGATGTTGTCCGCGCGGGCGGCGTCCTGCGCGTCGGGCGACTTCCGGAGCTGCTCGAGGAGCCCGGAGCCGTCGAGCAGCTGCGTCAGGGTGTCCACGACCGGCTGGTCGGCGGCCTTCGCCGAGACCTCGTCGAGGAGCGCCGCGAACGAGGTGATCGCGTTCCGCACCTTCGGCCCGAAACCGAGCTCGTCGGCGTGCCGCAGGGACTCGCGCATCGTGACGTCGTGGTCGTCGGCGTAGCGCTGCAGCGTCGTCTCGGTGACGGCACCGATCCCGCGCTTCGGCACGTTCAGCACGCGACGGAGCGCCATCGGGTCCGCGGGGTTCGCGACGGTGATCAGGTACGCCATCGCGTCCTTGATCTCCGCACGCTCGTAGAACTTCGTGCCGCCGAGCACCCGGTACGGGATCGCCGCACGGATGAAGATCTCCTCCAGCGCACGGGTCTGCGAGTTGGTGCGGTAGAACACCGCCATGTCGCGGTAGTCCATGCCGTCCTCGTGCAGGCGCTGGATCTCGTCCGCGACGAACTGGGCTTCGTCGTGGCCGGTGTAGCCCGTGAACCCGACGATCTTGTCGCCCGCGCCGACCTCGGTGAAGAGGTTCTTCACCTGCCGGTCGAAGTTGTTCGCGATGACGGCGTTCGCCGCGTCGAGGATGTTCTGCGTCGAGCGGTAGTTCTGCTCGAGGAGGACCACCTTCGAGTTCGGGAAGTCCCGCTCGAACTCGACGATGTTCCGGATGTCCGCGCCACGGAAGGCGTAGATCGACTGGTCCGAGTCACCGACGACCGTCAGCGAGGCACCCGCGATCGATCCGTCGGCTTCGCGCATGCGGGCGACGTGCTGCCCTTCGTCCTCGAGCCGGTCCACCTGCTCAACCGGCACCGGACGAGTGAGCTCGCGGATCAGGGAGTACTGCGCGTGGTTGGTGTCCTGGTACTCGTCGACCAGGATGAAGCGGAAGCGCCGCTGGTAGAGCGCTGCGACTTCCGGGAACGCCCGGAACAGGAACACCGTCTGACCGATGAGGTCGTCGAAGTCGAACGCGTTGGCCCGGCGGAGCTCGTTCGTGTAGCGCCGGAAGACCTCGGTGAACATGACTTCCTGCGGATCGTTCGCGTTGATGTTCCGCGCGTACGAGTCGATGTCCTGCAGCTCGTTCTTGAGCTTCGAGATCTTGGACGCCGCGGCGCCGACGGTCAACCCGAGGGTGTCCGCTTCGAGGTCCTTGATGATCCGCTTCAGGAGCGCACGCGAGTCCGCGGAGTCGTAGATGGTGAACGACTGCGGGAACCCGAACCGCTCGGCTTCGCGTCGGAGGATCCGCACGCACGCCGAGTGGAACGTGGAGATCCACATGCCTTCCGACGCCTGCCCGACGAGGGCACGGACGCGCTCGCGCATCTCGGCGGCGGCCTTGTTCGTGAACGTGATCGCGAGGATCTGCGACGGCCAGGCTTCACGGTTCGCCAGGAGCAGCGCGATGCGGCGCGTGAGCACGCTCGTCTTGCCGGAACCGGCGCCGGCGACGATCAGCAGGGATTCGCCGCGGTACTCGACCGCTTCCTTCTGCTGGGGGTTCAGACCGGCGGTGAACGGGTCTTCGTAGGGGCGGTCCCCGGCACCCGGCTCGGGCGTCGAGTCGAATGGGTCGAGCACGATCGTCATGTCCGGGACAGTCTAGGCCGGGCCCCCGACACCGGCGATCCCGTCCTCGACGAGCGAACGTGCGCGGACCGCGAGGTCGGCGTGGTCGGCGAACACCCCGTCCACACCGGTCCGGATGATCGACGTGAACCACCGCTCCCAGTCCCCGTGCCCCGCAACCTCGCCGCCACGACGGAGCGGCGCCGGCAGGAACCGGTTCTCCGGACGGAGTGTCCAGGTGAAGACGTCCAGCCCGGCGGCGTGCGCACGATCGACGACGTCCGACCGGACCGGCCGCGGATCGTCCACGCGGACCGGATCGGTCCCCGCCATCACCGTGCCGACGGGGAGGCTGATCCCGTCGAACTCCGCGGCGAGCGTCGCCAGCGCCGGGTCGGTGCGTTCGGCGGCGTAGCTCGGAGCTGCGGACCCGTGGGCGGCGACCTCGTCCGCGGCGCTGCCACGGGCCTCCTGGAGGTAGACGAGCCGGCCACCCGCACCACGCGCGCGGAGGTCGCGGAGCACCCCCTTCTCGAAGCACTCGAACGTCAGTTGGTCGTCGTCGCGCCAACCCGCGTCCCCGACGGCGGCGTCGACGAGCGCTCCCATCGGGTACCCGATCCCGTCGAAGTACGTCGCGTGCTTCACCTCGGCCACGAGGCCGACCGGGCGCGGAGCGGCGTCGAGGATCGCGAGCAGGTCCTCCAGCCGCAGGATCGGGTCCTCGCCGTCGTGCGAAGCGGACCGCGGACGCAGCTCCGGCAGTCGCTCGCGGGTCCGGAGCGTGCTGAGCTCGTCCCACGTGAAGTCCTCGGTGAACCAGCCGGTCAGCTGGGCGCCGTCGATCCGCTTGGTCGTGCGGCGATCGCGGAACTCGGGGTGGTCGGCGACGTCGGTCGTGCCCGAGATCTCGTTCTCGTGCCGGAGCACCAGGACGCCGTCCTTCGTGGGGACGAGGTCCGGTTCGATCGCATCGGCGCCCAGGTCGATCGCGAGTTCGTACGCACTGCGGGAGTGCTCGGGCCGGTACCCGGAGGCACCTCGGTGGGCGATCACCAGGGTCATGCGGCCGACCCTACTGGGGTGGGGTGTCGTGCCGGCCGCACGAGGCTCGGACGACGAGTTCCGGCGGGAACTCCTCGTGGTCCGGTGCGGTGCCGTCGAGCACACGCCGGACCGCTGCTTCCGCCATGGACTCGATGGGCTGCCGGACGGTCGTGAGGGGCGGCCACGTGTACTCGGCTTCCCACGAGCCGTCGAACGCGACCACGGCGACGTCCTCGGGGACACGGACCCCGCGCTCGTGGAAGGCGCGGAGCAGGCCGACCGCGGTGCGGTCGGAGGCCGCGAAGACCGCGTCCGGCCGATCCGCCTCGTCGGCGCCGTCGCCGCTGGCCGTGCCGTCGCCCTCGTCGGCGATCTGCAGGCCCGCCACGTAGCCGCCTTCCCGGGTGTAGCCGCCGTCGTACACCCGGCCCGGAGGCACGCCCTGACCCGCACACGCATCTCGCCATCCACGGTGGCGGGCTTCTCCCGCGTCGGGCTGGCCGACGAACGCGATCCGGTTCCGTCCGTGGGCCAGCAGGTGCCGGGTTGCCAGCTCCGCCCCGGAGCGGAGGTCGGTGCCGACGCTCGCGACACCCCCACGTGCCGCGGAGACGTTGAGGTCGACCCACGGGAGCCCTACCGGGTCGATCGCGGACCGGTCGACCGCGCCGCTCGAGAGCACGAGCACGCCGTCGACCATCCGGGCGGCGAACTCCTCGAACCGGGCGCGGATGCCGTCCGGCTCGAAGCTCGTCGCAGTCGAGTACAGGGCGTAGCCACGCTCGCGCGCTGCCGACTCGATCGCCGCCGCGTACTCGGCGAAGAACGGGTTGGCGAACACCGGGTCTTCTCGGTCGGGGACGGCGAGCACGAGTGTGCGCGCCGATCCCGACCGGAGTGCCCGTGCGGCCTGGTTGGGGCGGTACCCGAGTTCGGCCACCGCGGCGAGGACGCGCCGCCTGGTCTCCGGGGCGACCGGCGCGCCGCCGTTCAGGGCGTAGCTGACGACCGCGTCGGACACCCCGGCGAGCCGAGCGACGTCCCGCCGGGTGGGTTTACGTGCTCGTTCACCCGTCGGTGCCTCGTTCGGTCGCCCGCTCGGCTCCTCGTTCGGTCGCCCGCTCGCTCGATCGGTCACCGGTCGATCATGACACCCGGTCGGCGACGGGCAGGCGCTCCCCGACGGCCACGGGCGCATCGCCCTGGTCCGGGATCGGCAGGCGCTCGCCGTCCCGACGAGCGGACTCGAACGCGATCAGGCCGGGCAGCGTGTACCGCGCGGCCTGCCAGGCGTTGACCGGGGGCAGGACGCCGTCGTTCACCGCGGTGACGAAGTCGTCCACCAGGAGCTGGTGCGAGCCTTCGTGCCCGTTGGGTGCGAAGTCGAACTCCGCGGGCAGGCGACCCGTCAGGGAGTCGTGGACCGGGGCGTGCCCGGAGACGAAGGAGCTGCGGAGCGCGGGCGAGACGTCGGCGAGGCGCGGGTCGTCTTCGTCCATGGTCGGACGAGTGGCGATCTCCTCGGAGACGTCCGTGACGCCGTCGCGGTCCTGCCAGACGGAGTTCGTGACGAGCTGCTCGAAGCTGCCGTCGGTGCCGAACCAGCGGAACCGGCTCTCACGGATGTACGACGGGAACCCGACACGGCGGAACTCGTTGATGCGCATCGATCCGCCGCCGTCGAGCTCGAACAGCGCGGTCATGTTCGAGTAGTCGTTGTCGAACATGCTGACGTCGGTGTCGAACACCCCGTCGCCGCGGTCGTCGTGCACGCCGATGCAGCTGACGCTCGTCGCGTGCCGCGGGACGGCTCCGAGGACGCCGCCGATGGCATGCGTCGGGTACCACATGGGCGGGTAGCTCGCGGTGGCCTTCCAGTCGTCGCCGCCGCTGTACTTGTAGGCGTCGTAGAACCCGAGGTCCATGTCGTGGACGTAGTCGCCCTCGGCGTAGAACACCCGGCCGAAGGCGCCCTGCTCGGCCTTCTGCCGCGCGAAGACCGTCGCGGGGTTGTACTGGCTGGTCTCCCCCATCATGTAGGTGAGGCCGGTCTCCTGCACCGCCGCGATGATCGCTTCGATCTCGGTGACGGCGACGGCCATCGGGACCGCGGAGTACACGTGCTTGCCCGCGCGGAGCGCCTGCAGCACGAGCGGCCCGTGGGTCCAGCGCTGGGTGAAGATCGCGACCGCGTCGACGTCGGGGCTCGCGAGCATCGCGTCGAGGCTCGGGAAGGTCCCCGCGAGGGCGAGTTCGTCGACGAGCTGGTCGGCGCGTTCCGGGATGACGTCCGTGGCGTACACCGCCGAGATGCCGGGGTGCTTGTCGAACAGGGTCGCGAAGTGGCTGGCGAACTGGCCTGCTCCGACCATGCCGAGGGTGAACGTCATGCTGGCTCCTTCTGCCGGGGTGCGTCGTTGCTGTCCCATTGTGCTGACGCGGGTTTACTCGTGTCAACCCTCGGTTCCGGGTGTGGAGGGGCGTGTGTCCGAGGGCACATGTGGAGGACTGAGCGACTCCGGTCCCAGGTCCCGGCGCGAGCATCCCGTCATGGCCGACCGATCCCTCTCCACCGCCGTCGAGTACCGCATCGAGCGTGCGGCTCGCCGGGTCCTCGACGCCGGCCGGCAGCCGCGCAGCCCGGCCCGGGTGTTCGTGACGGAGTTCCTCGTGTTCGGGGCGAAGCAGGCGTGGGCGTGCACGTTCGGCGCCGCACTGCTCCTCGTCATCGCGACCGCACGGCTCGCGTGGCCGGAGGACGCACCGCTCGCCCGGAACGACGCCCTGACGATCGCCGCGGTCCTGATCCAGGTCGGGATGCTGGCGTTCGGGCTGGAGACGGTCCGTGAGCTCCGCGTCGTCCTGCTCTTCCACGTGGTCGGCACCGTGATGGAGGTCTTCAAGACCGACGTCGGCTCCTGGTCCTACGACGGCGGCGGTGTGCTCCACATCGCCGGGGTACCGCTGTTCTCCGGGTTCATGTACGGCGCCGTGGGGTCGTACATGGTCCGCGTGTACCGCCTGTTCGACCTGCGCTTCGAGCGGTACCCGCGGCAGTGGTGGACCGCGGTCGTCGCCGGCGGGGTCTACGGGAACTTCTTCGCGCACCACTTCGTGTGGGACGCCCGGTACCTGCTGCTCGGCGCGGTCGTGCTCCTCTTCGCCCGGACCACCCTGCACGCCCGGGTGCACCGCGCCACGCTCCGGATGCCACTGCTCGTCGCGATGACCCTCGTCGCGGTGTTCATCTGGATCGCGGAGAACGTCGCGACCTGGGCCGGCGCGTGGACCTACCCGGCCCAGGAGGCCGCGTGGCACCCCGTCGCCCCGACGAAGATCGTCGCATGGCTGCTCCTCATGACGATCTCGGTCGTGCTCGTCACCTGGCTCTACCGCCCGAAGCCGCCCGACGTGCCCTCGGCGAACTCCCGACGCCCGCCGATCCGCCGCGCAGCGCGTGCCCGTAGAGTGCAGGCACCGGTGGCAGCACCGGCGTCCGCTCGCCGCGAATCCTCAGCCTTCCGGCGCGATGCCCACCTAGGCTGAGAGGACGCGAAGGAACGGTCCACGTTCCCGCTCGACGACCCGAATCCAGAGGAATCACGAGGACACCATGGCTTTCAAGCCCGGTTTCGATCAGTCCCCCGCCTTCAACGACGCGGGCCGGAACGCTTGGGGCGCCGGCGCCAATTCGCAGCAGCGGACCGGATGGGGCCAGACCCCCCAGCAGTCGGCGGGCATGACACCCGAGCAGCTGCAGCACATGTACGACCGTCCGTCGGCGAACACCGTCGACACGGACCGCATGTCGTACGAAGACACCATCATCAAGACGCTCGTGGCGTTCGGCGTGCTGGTCGTCGGTGCGGTGGCCGGCTGGAACCTCCCTCCGGTCGTGTGGATCGCCGGCGCGCTCATCGGTTTCGTGCTGGCGCTCGTGAACACCTTCAAGAAGAAGCCGTCCGCGGGCCTCGTGCTGGCGTACGCGTTCTTCGAAGGACTCTTCGTCGGCGGCATCTCCGGCTACTACAACAGCGCGTTCGAAGGCATCGTCACGCAGGCGGTCTTCGGCACCCTCGGCGTGTTCTTCGTGACGCTCCTGCTGTTCACGTCGGGCAAGGTCCGCGCGACCCCGAAGGCGACCAAGTTCTTCCTCGTCGCGATCGTCGGGTACATGGCGTTCTCGCTCGTGAACCTCGTCCTCATGTGGACGGGCGTCACCAGCACCGCGTTCGGACTCCTCGGCACGACGATCTTCGGCATCCCGCTCGGCGTCGTCATCGGCATCTTCGTGGTCATCATGGCCGCGTACTCGCTCATCCTCGACTTCGACCAGATCAAGACCGGCGTCCAGCGCGGCGCACCGCGCATCTACGGGTGGACGGCAGCGTTCGGCCTCATCGTGACGCTCGTCTGGCTCTACCTCGAGATCCTGCGCATCCTCGCCATCATCGCGAGCAGCCAGCGCAACTAGGACGCGCAGCGCCCGCACGAACGCGAAGGGCCCCGGCGAGTACGCCGGGGCCCTTCGTCATTCCCGCGCTGCCCCACCCGGACGCGCACGGACGGACGCACGAAGGCCCGCCGAGCGCAGCTCGACGGGCCTCCGGGAGCGTCAGGCGCTCACTCCCACTCGATCGTCCCCGGCGGCTTCGACGTGACGTCGAGCACGACGCGGTTGACGTCCTTGACCTCGTTCGTGATGCGGTTCGAGATCTTCGCGAGCACGTCGTACGGCAGGCGCGTCCAGTCCGCGGTCATGGCGTCCTCGGACGAGACCGGACGGAGCACGATGGGGTGCCCGTACGTCCGGCCGTCACCCTGGACGCCCACGGAGCGGACGTCGGCGAGCAGGACGACCGGGCACTGCCAGATCTCCTGGTCGAGGCCGGCGGCGGTGAGCTCGGCGCGCACGATGGCGTCGGCCTCACGCAGCAGCGACAGCCGCTCGGCGGTGACCTCTCCCACGATGCGGATCCCGAGTCCGGGGCCGGGGAACGGCTGGCGCCCGACGATGACCTCGGGCAGGCCGAGCTCGCGGCCGACGGCGCGGACCTCGTCCTTGAACAGGGTGCGGAGCGGCTCCACGAGTTCGAACGTCATGTCCTCGGGGAGGCCACCGACGTTGTGGTGCGACTTGATGTTCGCGGTACCGGCACCACCGCCGGACTCGACGACGTCCGGGTAGAGGGTGCCCTGCACGAGGAACTTGACCTCGCCCTCGTCGCCGTCCGCGCGGGCCTCGAGGACGAGTGCCTCGGCCGCCGCTTCGAACGTGCGGATGAACTCGCGCCCGATGATCTTGCGCTTCTGTTCCGGGTCGCTCACGCCGGCGAGGGCGTCGAGGAACTGCTGCTCGGCGTCGACCGTGACGAGGCGGACACCGGTCGAGGCGACGTAGTCCTCTTCGACCTGCTTGCGCTCGTCGGCGCGGAGGAGCCCGTGGTCGACGAAGACGCAGGTGAGCTGGTCGCCGACGGCCTTGTGCACGATCGCGGCGGCGACGGCGGAGTCGACGCCACCGGAGAGCCCGGCGATCACGCGTGAGGAGCCGACCTGCGCCTGGATCCGGGCGACCTGCTCCTCGATCACGTTCGCCGAGTTCCAGTCGCCGGGGAGCCCGGCAGCACGGTGCAGGAAGTTCTCGAGCACGGCCTGGCCGAACGCGGAGTGCTTGACCTCGGGGTGCCACTGCACGCCGTAGAGCTTGCGCTCGTCGGAGGCGAAGGCAGCGACGGGGGTCGACGAGCTGGACGCCAGGACCTCGAAGCCCGCCGGGGCCTCGGACACGGAGTCGCCGTGCGACATCCACGTGGTCTGGGACGCCGGCTGTCCACCGAGCAGGACGCTGTCGGTCCCCGTCACGGAGACGTCGGTCGCGCCGTACTCCCGGAGCCCGGTGTTCGCGACGGTGCCGCCGAGTGCGGTGGCCATGGCCTGGAAGCCGTAGCAGATGCCGAGGACGGGGACGCCGAGCTCGAGGATCTCGCCGTCGAGGGCCGGTGCCCCCTGCTCGTAGACGGACGACGGGCCACCGGACAGCACGATGGCTGCGGGGTCCTTCGCGCGGATCTCCTCCGCGGAGATCGAGTGCGGGACGATCTCGCTGTAGACGTTCGCTTCACGGACGCGGCGAGCGATGAGCTGCGCGTACTGTGCTCCGAAGTCGACGACCAGGACGGGGCGCTGTTCGGTCTCGCTCACCGAGCGGCCTCCTTCTCACGCGCCTGTTGCGCGGTCAGCTCGTGGTAGGTGTCCATGGCGATCTTCTGCATGCGGTGCTCGACCACGAACGACATGAACGGGATGATGCCCCCGAGGGCGATGAGCAGGAAGCGGATCGGCTTCCAGCGCATGATGCTCCACAGACGGAAGTCGGTGAACAGGTACAGCACGTACAGCCAGCCGTGGGCGATGAGGATGCCGATCGACAGGTTGAACGTGCCCGGGTCCTTGCCCGCCGTGCCTTCCGGCACGAAGAACGCGCCCCCGCCGAGCTGCATCTCGAGGTGCAGCGGCGTGTACTTGATGACCATCTCGATCACCAGGGCGAGCAGGAGCACACCGGTGATGTACGCCGAGACGCGGTACCACTTCACCGCGCCCGGGATCTTCGGGATGTCGCGGGTTCGGACGGTCAGAGCCATATCGGCCATCCTACCGTCGCGTGAGGAGGACCTCTTCGTCCTCGTTCTCGCGCTCCCAGGCGTCCTTCACGAAGCGCCACCAGAGGAACACGGCGAACCCGGCGAAGACGACCCACTCGACCGCGTAGAAGAGGTTGAGCCAGTCGAACTGGACGTCCCGGGTGGGGGCACGGTCGGCCACGGTGCCGAGGTCGGCTGCCGACGCAGTGGTGCCGTCGGCGACGACGTACCCGCCGTACATCCGGTCGTCGAAGGCCGTCCAGGTGTTCACGAAGCGTGCGGGTGCGACGGCCGAGTACTGGTCCTGTGTGAAGGAGTCCTGGTCCGGCGACTCCGACGGGTAGTAGCGGCCCTCCACCGTGACGGTCGCGCCGTCGGCCAGGCGGTCACCACCGGCGACGGCGGCCGAGCGCTGGTCGGACCATCCGAGGACGACCGGGAGGCTCGCTCCGGTGACCGTGTCGACCATGTGTCCCACGGTCTGGTAGCGCCCACCGCCGCTGCGCCCGGTCAGCACGGTCGTGTCCCCCGCGACGAACCGGCCGGTGACGGTCACCTTCTGACCGGCGAGGCTGTCACCGACCCCGCGCTCGGGCTTCGAGACGTCCGAGAGCACGTGGCGCGTCTCGGTGGTGGCCGGCAGTGGCTTGCCGTTCTCGATGCTCCGTTCGAGCTGCCACTTGCCGAGGAAAGCGAACACCGCAGCGAGGACCAGCGCCAGCAACAGCAGGGCGATCCACCTCGGTCGTCGGGCAACGGCCCACATGCGTTTCAGTACTCCGGATCGCGTTGGCGTGCCGGGCGTTCGGGGCGCTCGGCGGGGATCTCGACCGACGACGTCCCGCTGCTCACCGTCTCCGGTTCTGGCGTGGGCGTCGTCTCCGGTTCCACATTCTCCCGCTCGTCCCTGCCAGCAGCCTCCACGAGGGCGATCTCCTCGGCGAACCGGGCGTCCCGCTCGGCCTTCCGCGCTGCCGCCGCCTCGGCGGCGGCGCGCTCGCGCCCACGCAGCTTGCGCACCCGGGCGGGACGCAGCACGAGGCGGCCGATCCGGTCCGAGTTCGACGCGAGCACGGGGCCCAGAACAGCCATGATGAGGACGTAGAGGCCCGCGAACGCGGTGATCCGAGCCTCCAGACCGGCGGCGGCCGAGAGCGTCGCGAGGATCAGCGCGAACTCACCACGGTTCACCAGGATGACGGCGGTGTTGATGCCCTGCTGGGCGTTGAAGCCGTTCATCCGGGCGACCAGCTGACCTGCGACGGCGTTCAGCACCACGGTCATGCCGATGGCCGCGAGGACCGGCCAGACGACCTCACCGAAGGTGGAGATGTCGAGGCCGAGGCCGAAGTTGACGAAGAAGAACGCGGCGAAGACGTCGCGCATCGGCAGAGCGAGCTGCTCGATCCGGTCGCGGTACCGGGTGGCGCCGCAGAGCAGCCCGATGACGAAGGCGCCGATCGCGTCGGTCACGCCGAGCAGGTCGCCGATGCCACCGAACATCACTGCGAGGCCGAAGAACAGGATCGTGAACAGCTCGTCGTCACGGGTCGCGAAGATCCGCGAGACCTGCTTCCCGCCCCACCGCGCCAGGCTGAACATCACGATCAGGAAGCCGAACGCCAACGCGAGCTTGCCGATCACGCCCCAGATGTTCGTGTCGCCGGAGAGCACGACGGACACGATCGCGAGGTAGATCGCGATGAAGACGTCCTCGATCACCGTGACGCCGAGGATCATCGGGGTCTCGTCGTTCGCGAGTCGTCGGAGTTCGATGAGGAGCTTCGTGACGATGGCGCTCGACGAGGTCGCGGTCATGCCCGCGATGACGAGCGCTTCTCGCGTGCCCCAGCCGAGGGAGAACCCGAACGCGAACCCGGCGGCCATGTTGATCGCGACGTACGTGCCGCCGGAGATCAGGAGCTTGCCGGCGTTGCCGTAGAACTCCTCCTGGTCGAACTCCAGCCCGAGGTTGAACAGGAGCAGGATCAGCCCGAAGGTGGCGATCAGCTCGATGGTGTGGGACTCGACGCTCAGCCCGATCCACGGCGTGTGCGGACTCGCGATGAGCCCCACGATCATGTAGATCGGGATGGCGGGCAGGCCGATGAGCTTGCCGAGTCGTCCGAGGACGTAGGCGATGAGGAACAGGCCGCCGATGGTCAGCAGCTCACCACCGAGGTCCATCCGCGTTACCTTCCGGGCGGGGCCTCGGCAGCAGCTGCCGCCGCGAGCTCACCGCTGCGGTAGAACGAGAAGGCCTTCGCGACCTTCTCGGGGGAGCCGGCCACGACGATGGTGTCGCCGGGGAAGACCACGAAGTCGGGCGAGGGCGCCGGGTTGGCGCTGTCACCGCGGACCACGGCCACGACGGTCAGGCCGATGAAGCCGGAGTCGTGGAGGTCGCCGAGGGGCTTGCCCGCGATCGCGTCGTCGTAGTCGACGGAGAACCAGTCGATGGAGAGGCCGGGGATCTCGTCGAGCTTGTCGAGGCCCTCGGTGATCCGGGTACCGCCGAGGAGCTCGGCGAGCGTGTGCGCTTCGTCCTCGCTGAGACGGAGCGAGACCTTCTCGGACTTGTCCGCGCCGTCCGAGACGTCGGCGAACGAGATGAGGTCGGAGTGCCCCGACCGGTGCGTGATGACACCACACTTGCCACCGTCGTCGGTGTAGAAGCTGTGCAGCACGCCGACTCCGGGGAGTTTGACGCGATGAACGTCGACCATGATGGCTCCCTTTTCGAGTACGCCCATGCTAACCACCGTGGAGTCCCGAGCATTCCATCTGTGGAAACTCGGTCAGCGCAGGATCCCGAGGCTCCGGGCTGTGGAGACGGCCGCCGTTCGCGACGTCACCCCGAGCTTCGAGAACACGTGCACCAGGTGCGACTTCACGGTCGCGTCACTGATGTGGAGCGCCGCGGCGACGTCACCGTTCGAGGCACCGTCGGCGACGAGTCGGAGGACCTCGAGCTCTCGGCCGGAGAGGCTCACCTGCGGCGACCGCATCCGCTCCATCAGCCGTCCGGCGATCGCCGGGGCGAGTGCGCTCTCGCCCGCCGCGGCGGCGCGGACCGCAGCCACGAGCTCCGCCGGCGGCGCGTCCTTGAGGAGGTACCCGCTCGCGCCCGCTTCGACCGCGCTCAGGATGTCGCCGTCGGTGTCGTAGTTCGTCAGCACGAGGACGTACGGCGGGGCATCGAGGGCGCGGATGCGTCGCGTGGCATCGGCACCGGTGAGCGACTGCCCGAACTGCAGGTCCATGAGCACGAGCTCGGGGCTGAACGCATCGGCGTACTCGACCGCTTCGTCGGGATCACCGGCTTCGCCGACCACCTGGATGCCCTCGGCCGCGTCGAGCAGGGCACGGAGCCCGGCCCGGACGACCGGGTGGTCGTCCGCGATGACGATCCGGATCACCTCCCCACCTCCAGCACCGCCACCAGCGTCGTCCCCCGGCCGAGAGCGGTGTCGACGTCGAGTGTGCCGCCGAACTGGGCGACGCGCTCTCGCATCGCCCGCAGACCGAACGAGTCCGTCCGCCCGGCGCCGGACTGCACGGTGACCGGATCGAACCCGGACCCGTCGTCCGCGACGGTGAGACGGGCTTCGTGCTCATCGGTGGTGAGCACGATGCGGACGATCGTCGCCCCGGCGTGCTGGACGACGTTGGCCACGGCACCCTGGGCGATGCGCAGGAGTGCGCTCTGTGCCGTCATCGGCAGGTCGATGGCATCCGGGACGCTGACCCGCACGGCGAGGCCGTCACGCGTCGAGGACTCGGCGAGACGGCGGAGCGCGGCGGCCAGACCCTGGTCGAGCGACGGCGGGGAGAGCTCGCGGATGAACCGTCTGGTGTCGGCGAGGCCCTCGGCCGCGGTCGCACGGGCGAGTCGGATGTGCTCGATCCCCGGGCGCTCCCCGTCGGCCAGTTCGGCGGCGTGCAGGAGCATCTGGATGCTCGAGAGGCCCTGCGCGACGGTGTCGTGGATCTCGCGTGCGAGCCGCGACCGCTCGGCGAGGACGCCCTGTTCGTGCTGGGTCGCCGCGAGCTCGCCCTGGGTGGCGATGAGTCGCGCGACGATCTCTTCGCGTTCGACGGCTTCACGGGCGAGCGCACGGTACCCGAGCCCGATCAGCAGCGCCACGCCGGCACCGACGAGCGGCCCGACGACACCGCCCACGGTGAACCCGCCGTGGACCCCGAGCGCCACGATCGCGACCCCGGTCGCCACGACCACCGCCGCGGGGCCGACGACGCCCGGGAGTACGTGGAGGTACAGGAAGAAGAGCGGGAAGACCAGGTAGGCGGCCTCGGGCACGAGGACGAGGAGCGCGATCCAGACCACCGTGAGTGCACCGATCCAGCTCGCGCTCGCAACGGTGCGCCAGCGTGGTCCCGCACGCGCCACGCGGCCACCGGCGACGTAGACCGCGGCGAAGACCACGGTGAGCGTGAGGGCGATCCACATCGACGGGCCACGATCGACGAGGACCCGCACCACGGCCAGGACGGTAAGCACGGAGAAGAGCACGTGCAGCCCCGTCCGGAGCCCCACGAAGACCGGGGTGAGCGTGCTGTGTGCCATGGCACCACCAGCGTACGGAGCAGGCATCCGGAGGAGATCAACCGAAAGTTCGATCCCAGGACCAACCCGGACGACGATGCTCCGCGACCCCCCTCCGGCGAGGCTGATGGAGACGTCGCAGAGGGTCTGCGACGCAGAAGGGAGACACCGTGTTCGTCGCCTGGCGCGACCTGCGACATGCCCGCGGACGCTTCGTCCTCATCGCCGCGGTGGTCGCGTTGATCACGTTGCTCGTCGGCTTCCTCGCGGGGCTCACCGGGGGCCTCGCCGCCCAGAACGTCTCGGCGGTGCTCGGCCTCCCCGGCAGCCGGCTCGTCCTCCAGCAACCGTCGAGCGGCCAGCCCTCGTTCTCCGAGTCCACGGTCAATGCGGACACCGTCGCCGCCTGGCGTGCCACGGGCGGCGTCGACGGGGTGGTCCCGATCGGGATCGTCCAGGGCCGCGCGCAGGGGGTCGAGACCAGCAGCGCGGCCACGGGCACCCCCGTCGGCGTCGCGCTGTTCGGGCTCCCGCACGACGCGCCCCGTTCGGCGGTCTCGGACCTGGCACCGGCCCGCGACGACCAGGTGGGGCTCTCCGCCGGCGCGGCCGAAGACCTGGGCGTCTCGGCCGGTGGCCACGTCACGATCACGGGCAGCACCTACCGCGTCGCCAGCGTGGGCGTCGACGCCTGGTACAGCCACACGCCCGTCGTCGCGATGACCCCGAACGCCTGGGCAGCGGCCGACCAGCGACTCGGCGGCGACGGTGAGGCCACCGTGCTGGCCGTGCGCGGGGACCCCGACTGGGACGCCGCCGCCGATCGCACCCACACCGCCGCCGATGCACCACTGCTGAGCCTCGGCGCCCTCGAGACCTTCAAGTCCGAGGTCGGGTCCCTCGCGCTGATGATCGCGATGCTGTTCGGCGTCTCGGCACTCGTCGTCGGGGCGTTCTTCACCGTGTGGACGATGCAACGCGCGGGAGACGTCGCCGTGCTCAAGGCACTCGGGGCGAGCACGGGCTCGCTCGTCCGCGACGCACTCGGTCAGGCTCTGGTCGTACTCGTAACGGGGATCGGCGTCGGCATGCTCGCGGTCGTCGGCCTGGGCGCACTCGCCGGTGGCGCGTTGCCCTTCCTCCTCAGCCCGCTGACCACCCTCGTCCCGGCCCTCGCGATGGCCGTGCTCGGTCTCGCCGGGGCAGCGGTCGCCCTCCGGACCGTCACCGCGACCGACCCCCTCACCGCCCTCGGGAGCAACCGATGATCACCCTCGACGACGTCATCCTCACCTTCCCGGACGGCGCATCCCGCGTCACCGCTGTCGACCACGTGACACTCCGAGCCGACGCGGGCGTGGTCACGGGCATCACCGGTCCGTCCGGCTCCGGCAAGTCCTCGCTGCTCGCGGTCGCGGCGACGCTCATCCGGCCAGACGCCGGCCGCGTGCTCATCGGCGACGTCGACGCGGCGGAACTCACCCGTGACGAGGCCACGACGATGCGGCGGGAACGGATCGGCATCGTCTTCCAGCAGTCCAACCTGCTGCCATCGCTCACCGCCCGGGAGCAATTACTCGTGATGGCCGAACTCGGCGGGACACCTCGAGCGCAACGCCACCGGATCGCTGAACGCGCCGACGAACTCCTCGACGCCGTCGGCCTGTCCGGTCAGGCGGGCAAACGCCCGGCGCAGCTCTCCGGCGGGCAACGGCAGCGGGTCGCCATCGCCCGGGCGCTCGTCCACGAACCGGACGTGCTGCTCGTGGACGAACCCACGAGCGCGCTCGATCAGGAACGCGGGTGGGCGATCATGGACCTCGTCGCACGCCTCACGCACGAACGTCGGACGGCCACCCTGCTCGTCACCCACGATCTCGTCCACCGGGACGCGCTCGACGACCTCGTCACCATCGTGGACGGTGCGAACGCTACCAGTGCTCTCTCGATGGCCCGCGGGGGCTGAACGATGCGGACGAGCACAAGCCGCCGGTCTCCCGGTCTCCTACTCGGGTTCGGTCGTCTTCTCGCCGACCACCTGCTCGTCGGACGCCTTCGCCCCGTCGGTCGTCCCCGAGTCGGCGGCGCCGGGCACCTTGACGTCGTCCTCCTCGAAGCCGAACGCGATGTCCGGCGCCTCGAGACGCACGCGGTCCGCCGACTCGTCGTCGGGCTGCAGCTGCGACTCGCGTTCGGCCGCGACGCGCTTGAGGTAGTTCGCGACCTCCGCCTCGGTCTGCTCCTGGTCCCAGCCGAGGACACCGGCCATGAGCCTGGCCGCGACCGGGGCCGCCGACTCGCCACGGTCCCACGCCTCGATCGAGATGCGGGTGCGGCGGGCGAGGACGTCCTCCAGGTGCAGGGCACCCTCGTGCGAGGCCGCGTACACGACCTCCGCGCCGATGTAGTCGTCCGCGCCGGGCAGGGCCTCGGCGAGCGCCGGGTCCTCCTTCACCAGCTGGAGCACCTCGGTCGTCAGCGTGCCGTAGCGGTTCAGGAGGTGCTCGATCCGCACCTTGTGCACCCCGAACGACTTCGCGGTGCGGCCGCGCTTGTTCCACGCGGCCGGGTAGCCCTCGGCGCCGAGCAGCGGGATGTCCTCCGTCGTCGAGGCGGGGATCTTGCCGTCCATCGCCGCGACGGCCTCGTCGATGGCGTCCTTGCCCATCACGCGGTACGTCGTCCACTTGCCGCCCGCCACGACGACCAGGCCGGGGGCAGTGTGCGCGACCACGTGCTCGCGGCTGAGCTTCGACGTCTGGTCGGACTCGCCTGCAAGGAGCGGACGGAGTCCGGCGTAGACGCCCTCCACGTCCTCGCGGGTGAGCGGGACACGGAGCACCTTGTTGACGTGCTCGAGGATGTAGTCGATGTCCGCCGCGGTCGCCGCCGGGTGCGCCTTGTCGAGGTACCAGTCGGTGTCGGTCGTGCCGACGAGCCAGTGCCGCCCCCACGGGATGACGAACAGCACGCTCTTCTCGGTGCGGAGGATCATGCCCATGTTCGACTGGAAGCGGTCGCGCGGGATGACCAGGTGCACGCCCTTGGACGCCCGGACCTTGAACTGCCCGCGGGTCCCCACCATCGCCTGGGTGTCGTCGGTCCAGACGCCCGTCGCGTTGACGACCTGCTTGGCCCGGATGTCGAACTTCTCGCCCGTCTGGATGTCGTGCGCGTGCGCACCGACGACCCGCTCGCCCACCTTGATGAAGCCCTCGATCCGGACCCGAGCGGCAGCGTGCGCGCCGTACGACGCCGCGGTGCGGACCAGGGAGGAGACGTAGCGCGCGTCGTCGACCTGCGCGTCGTAGTAGGTCATGCCGCCGACGAAGGCGTCCTTCTTCAGGGACGGCATCGAGCGCAGCACCTGCGTGCGGCTGAGGTGCCGGTGGTGCGGGACGCCGGGCGGACGACCGCCGGACCAGCTGAAGGCGTCGTACATCGCCATGCCGATCCCGATGTAGAAGCGCTCCCACACGCGGTGGTTGAGCGGGAAGAGGAAGCGGACCGGCTTCACCAGGTGCGGAGCGATGCGCTGCAGGAGCAGGCCGCGCTCGATGAGGGCTTCACGGACGAGCGCGAAGTTGAGCTGCTCGAGGTACCGGATGCCACCGTGCACGAGCTTCGAGGATCGGCTCGAGGTCCCAGAGCCCCAGTCCCGCGCCTCGACGATGCCGACGCTCAGGCCGCGGGTCACGGCGTCGAGCGCACTGCCACCGCCCACGATGCCGCCGCCGACGACCAGGACGTCGAGCTCCTTGGTCTTCAGCGCCTCGATCGCTGCGGCCCGTTCGTCCGGGCCGAGCTTCGCCCCGGGGTCGAACCCCGCCGTGCCGAACGCTCCGGTGGGTGCCTTCTTGCCCGAGACCGTCGCTGCCATGGTCGCCTCCGCGCTGCCGAGCACGTCGTGCGTGCTTCTCGTCGAGCGCCGTGGCGTCACCCGCGCTGTACGGGTGCCACCGTCACTGCTGGTGGTACGGCGCCACGACCACTTCTACTCGCTGGAACTCCTTGGCGTCGGAGTATCCGGTCGTGGCCATCGAGCGACGCAGCGCGCCGACGATGTTCGCGCGGCCGTCCCACGTCGGGGTCGGGCCGTTCAGGACGTTCTCGAGCGGGGCGATCGTGCCGACCTCCACCCGGCGGCCACGGGGCAGCTCCGGGTGGTGTGCCTCGGCACCCCAGTGGAAACCGCCACCGGGCGCTTCGGTCGCGCGGGCCAGCGCGGTGCCGAGCATGACCGCGTCGGCGCCCATCGCGATCGCCTTGACCACGTCGCCCGCGGTGTCGAGGCCGCCGTCGGCGATGACGTGCACGTACCGGCCACCGGACTCGTCCATGTAGTCACGCCGGGCACCGGCGATGTCGGCCACCGCGGTCGCCATCGGGGCGTGGATGCCGAGCGCCGCGCGCGTGGTCGACGCGGCACCGCCACCGAACCCGACGAGGACACCGGCCGCACCGGTGCGCATCAGGTGCAGCGCCGCCGTGTAGGTGGAGGCGCCGCCGACGATCACCGGGACGTCGAGCTCGTAGATGAACTTCTTGAGGTTGAGGGGCTCGGTGCTCTGCGAGACGTGCTCGGCGGAGACCGTGGTGCCGCGGATGACGAAGAGGTCGACACCGGCGTCGACGACCGTCTGGGAGAACTCCTGCGTGCGCTGCGGGCTCAGGGAACCGGCGACCGGGACCCCGGCGGCGCGGATCTCAGCGAGACGCGCGGTGATCAGCTCGGCCTTGACGGGCTCGGCGTAGATCTCCTGCATGCGCTTCGTGACGTTGCCGTCGGTGAGCGCGCGGATCTCGGCGTAGTAGGGCTCCGGGTCTTCGTACCGGGTCCAGAGGCCTTCGAGGTCGAGCACACCGAGGATCCCGAGCCGGCCCATCTGGATGACCGTGGCGGGCGAGGACACCGAGTCCATCGGCGCCGCGAGGATCGGTGCTTCGAACGTGAAGGCGTCGATCGACCACTGGACGTTCACGTCACGCGGGTCACGGGTGCGCCGCGACGGAACCACCGCGATGTCGTCGAACGCGTACGCCCGTCGTCCGCGCTTGCCTGCACCGATCTCGACTTCACTCACCCGGCAAGCCTACCGGGCGGGGTTCTCGCGCCGCACGGTCCAGGCGGACGGGTCGGGTCGCGCGCGCGGCGGGACGGGCGTCGGCGGGCGCGGCGGGACGGGCGTCGGCGGGCGCGGCGGGACGGGCGTCGGCGGGGCGGGGCGGGACGGGCGTCGGCGGGGCGGGGCGTTTGGCGGGCGCGGCGTTGGCGGGCGCCGCGTCAGCGCGCGCGGCGTCGACGCAGCACGCGGAGCGTCAGGCCGAGGCCGAGCGCCAGGACGATCAGCACGACGAGCAGTGCGGCCGCGACCTTGACCAGGAGCGCGGCACCGACGAAGAGCACGGCGAACACGATCCAGACCAGGACGTCCATCGCGACGCTCGACACTCGTTGCACGCCGAGAACCTACCCCGTCGGGCGTCTGGCCGCGTCCGCTCCGGGGAAAGCGACACGGTGCGGCGTTGTGCGCGGCGCATTGCCCTGCGCGCTGTCGCTTCCGTCGCGTCGACCCCGAGCGCACCGCATCGACGCGGCCGAGTGACCCCGGGCGTGGGAGAGGGGCCGTGCGGCGCTGACGCGACTTCGCACGACCCCTCTCGGTGCCGGTACCGCCCCCACAGCGGCACCGGCGGGTCGACCCCGCTCAGCGATTGCTCGCTACCGAGCGGCGTCGACGTCCTTGGCGAGCGTCCCGAGGTAGAGCTCGATGACCTTGGGGTCGTCGGCGAGCTCACGTCCGGTGCCCGAGTAGGCGTTCCTCCCCTGGTCCAGCACGTACCCACGATCGCAGATCTGCAGACAGCGTCGCGCGTTCTGCTCGACCATGATGATCGACACTCCGGCCTTGTTGATCCGGCGGGTGCGGATGAAGGTCTCGTCCTGGCGCACCGGGGACAGGCCGGCGCTCGGCTCGTCGAGCAGCAGCACCTTCGGGTCCATCATCAGCGCACGGGCCATCGCGACCGACTGCCGCTCACCGCCGGAGAGCGATCCGGCCCGCTGCCCCTTGCGCTGACCGAGCACCGGGAACAGGTCGTAGATGACCTCGAGGCGCTCGGCGAACTTCCGCGGCCGCAGGTACAACCCCATCTGCAGGTTCTCCTCGATGGAGAGCGAGGGGAACACGTTGTTCGTCTGCGGCACGAAGCCGACACCCGCCTGCACGAGCTTGTTCGCCTTCATGTTGGTGATGTCCTCGCCCTGCAGGGTCACCGTCCCCTCACGCACGGAGACCAGGCCGAACAGTGCCTTGAGGAGCGTCGACTTGCCGGCGCCGTTCGGACCGATGATGCCGATGAGCTCGCCGGGGTAGCAGTCCAGGTCGCAGCCGTTGAGGATGTTCACGCCCGGCAGGTAGCCGGCGACGAGGCCACTGGCGCGCATCACCGGTTCGAGCGTCGCCGTGGCGGTGCCGCCACCGGTCACGTCGGTCGCGCCGGTCGGGTCGGCCGCACTGGAGGCCCTGTTCGGGTCCACGGGGTTCGTCGCGTCGGTCATCGGGTCGCCTTCCCGTCGTCGGCGGCGGTCTCCGCCGTGCCGTCTTCTGCCTGGTCTTCCTCAGCGACCTCTTCCGCGAGTTCCTCGTAGGTCTCCTCGGTGAGGAGCGAGTCGTCACCGAGGTCGGTGTCGTGGTGCGCGCCGAGGTACGCGTCGATGACGGCCTGGTCGTCCATCACGGTGCCCGCCGGCCCCTCGGCGACGACCTTGCCCTCCGCCATCACGACGACCCAGTCCGAGATGTGCCGGACCATGTGCATGTCGTGCTCGACGAACAGCACCGTCATGCCGTCGTCGCGCAGGGACTGGATGTGCCCGAGGAGCGACTGGGTCAGCGCCGGGTTCACGCCGGCCATCGGCTCGTCGAGCATGATCATCGTCGGGTCGGACATCAGCGCCCGCGCCATCTCGAGGAGCTTCCGCTGGCCGCCCGAGAGCGAGCCGGCGTAGTCGTCCTTCTTCTCGAGGAGCTTGAAGCGCTCGAGGAGGTCCTCGGCCTTCGCGGTGATCTCGCGCTCACGCTTGGACCACACCGGCTTGATCAGCGCGGCGAAGAAGTTCTCGCCGGGCTGGTCCTTCGCGCCGAGCAGCATGTTCTGCATCACGGTGAGCCGGGACAGCGCCTTGGTGAGCTGGAAGGTGCGGACCATGCCGGCGCGCGCCACCTTCGCGGCGCCGGTGTTGCCGAGGGTCTTCCCGTTGAAGACCCAGCGCGCGTCCTTGCCGCTCGAGGGCTTGTCGAAGCCCGTGAGCAGGTTGAAGAACGTGGTCTTGCCCGCGCCGTTCGGGCCGATGAGCGCGGTGATCGAGCCCCGCTGGACCTCGAGGTGGTCCACGTCCACCGCCGTCATGCCGCCGAAGTGACGGGTGATGGCGTCGACCGTGAGGATCGGGTCCGGCTTCGCGGAGCCAGGGGTGTGCGCGACCGTGGTCGTCGATGGTTCAGACACTGAACGTCAGCTCCTTCTTGTTCCCGAGGAGTCCCTGTGGGCGGAAGACGATGAGCAGCATGAGCGCGACGCCGACGAGCACGTAGGAGAACTGCTCCGCCTGCTGCGCGTTCATGATCGAGTTGGGGATGAAGTCGCCCGCGAGCGTGCGGATCGCGAGCCGGAGGACGAAGAACAGCACCGAGCCGAGTACCGGGCCGAACACCGTCGCAGCACCGCCGAGGATGAGCGCCGTCCAGATGAAGAAGGTCATCGAGCGGCCCATCGCGTCCGGTTGCACCGAACTCGGCAGCACGTAGATGATGCCGGCCAGAGCGCCGAGCGCACCGCCGAACACGAGCGCCTGCATCTTGTAGGAGTACACGCTCTTGCCGAGGGAACGGACCGCGTCCTCGTCTTCGCGGATGGCCTTCACGACGCGGCCCCACGGGCTCCGCATCAGGAGGAACAGCACGAAGGTGAACAGGGCGACGAGGCCCCAGCCCACGATGCGGATCCACCAGCCGTTGACCCCGTTGTTCGAGTACGTGAACCACAGGATGGTGGTGGTGCCGTCCGGCAGGAAGCTCAGCGCGTTGAACGCGTCGCGGTAGCTCGACCCGGTGATGCCGTTCGATCCACCGGTCGTGGTGGTCAGCAGACTCGACCTGCCGACCATGCGGATGATCTCCGCGCCGGAGATCGTCACGATCGCCAGGTAGTCGCCACGGAGCCGCAGTGTCGGGATGCCGAGGATGATCGCGAACACGATCGCGACGAGCAGGGCGATCAGGACGGCCATCCCGAACGGCAGCCCGTTCGTGATCGAGATCGCGAAGCCGTAGGCGCCGAGCAGCAGGAACGCCGCCTGGCCCATGTTCACCAGACCGGTGAGCCCGAAGTGCACGTTCAGCCCGATCGCGGCGAGCGCGAACGCCGCCGTGGTGGGCGCGAGGGCCTCCTGCGTCAGCGCGCTGAGGAGGTTGACGATGTAGTCCATGGCTGCCCCTTAGCCGATCCGCTCGGCACGGCCGAAGATGCCCTGCGGCCGGAACAGCAGGATGAGGATGAGGATGACGAGTGCGGTGGCGTACTTGAAGTCGCCCGGCAGCACCAGGTTCGTGAGCTCGACGACGACGCCGATGATCATCGAACCGACGAGTGCGCCGTACGCGGTACCGAGACCACCGAGGGTCACGGACGCGAACATGAGCAGGAGCAGCTGCAGACCGGTCTGCCAGTTCACGCCGTTGAGCACGAGGCCGAGCATCACGCCGGAGAGACCGGCGAGACCCGCGGCGAGCGTCCACACGAACCGGATCACCCGGTCGACGTCGATGCCGGACGCCGACGCGAGCGCCGGGTTGTCCGAGACCGCACGCGTCGCCCGGCCGAATCGGGTCTTCGCGAGGAAGAGCCCGGTCGCGATCAACACGACGAGGGCGATGCCCATCGCCACGTAGGACTGCACGGTCAGGGTGACCCCGGCGAACGTGACCGTCGACGGGTTGCTCTGCTGGATGCGGACGGTCGAGGCACCGAAGAAGTACTGGAACGCGTACTGCGCCGCGATCGACAGCCCGATCGTCACGATCATGAGCTGCGTCAGGCTGATCCGTCGGCGGCGCAGCGGTTTCCAGATGATCATGTCCTGGAAGTAGCCGCTCGCCGCGCAGAGGACGACGACGATCACCCCGGAGAGCCAGATGTTCCAGCCGAGCTGGTTCGCGAACACGTACGCCAGCAGACCGCCGAGCGTCACCTGCTCACCGTGGGAGAAGCTCGACAGCCCGGTCGTGCCGTAGATCAGCGACAGTCCGATCGAGGCGAGGGCGATGAGCAGTCCGAGCCGGATGCCGGACACGAACTGCTGCCAGGCCCGTGCGGCGGTGACGCTCGTCGTGGCGTCGCTCGTCGTCGCGCCCTGCTGGTCGGACAGCTGGAAGATCTGTCCCGCGTTGGCGTTGAGGTTCGCCTGCACCGTGCGCTTCGCGTCGGCGGCGTTCGTCAGGTACTGCCCCTTCGGGAGGGTGTCCTGGTCCACGGTCACGGTGTACTGACCGGAGGCCGGGACGCTCACCGACCAGCGGCCGGCGTCCGTCGTGGTCGACGTCGCCGTGAAGCCGGACGGGCCCGCGACGTCGACGTCCACGCCGGACGCGGGCTTCCGCGCGGAGTCGAGGATCGTGCCCTGGATGCACCCGTTCGTCGGGCTGACGGTGCAGGGCTGGGTGCTGGACGGTGCGGTGCTCGCGCTCGCGCTGGCACTCGCCGTCGCGGTGGTGGTCGCGCCCTGGGCGGGGAGCGTCACCGCCCAGTCGATGAGGAAGGTCGCCAGGAACGCCGCGACGAGCACGACGACGAGCACCAGTCGGCGACGGCCTGGCGCACCGGGGCGGAATCGGCGCAGCAGCGCCGATCCCGCAGGAGTGATGGATCCCACGGAAGAGCCTCTCGTTCGGATGACGAGGAACCTATGGTGATTTTGTGTCACCCGTGTTTCCAAAAGATTCCCTGTGGAATTCGTGGCGCAACTGTGACGATGTGGAGGAACCGTCCGTTGCGGAGCCGACCCCAGCCTCCAGGCCGGTTCCGGAGCCGCTCCCCACCGGGCACCCGCCGGAATGCGCGACCCGCCGCGCGCGTTAGCATGGTCTATCCGGAACCCGACGCTGCGTCCGGTGTCTCACCACTTCACCTCGCCCACGAAGGGGACCCATGGACCAGCCGGATCCGTTCGGATTCATCGGACTCACGTACGACGACGTCATGCTCCTGCCGGGGTACACCGACGTCATCCCGAGCGAGGCGTCGACGACGTCCCGGCTCACCAAGCGGATCTCCGTCAACGTCCCGCTGCTCTCCGCGGCGATGGACACCGTCACCGAAGCCCGCATGGCCATCGCCATGGCGCGCCAAGGCGGCATCGGGATCCTGCACCGCAACATGTCGATCGCCGACCAGGCGGCAGCTGTGGACAAGGTCAAGCGTTCCGAGTCGGGCATGATCACCAACCCGGTGACCACGACCCCGGACGCGACCGTCGCCGAGGTGGACGCGCTCTGCGGCCAGTTCCGCGTCTCCGGGCTGCCGGTCGTCGAGGGCGACGGCACGCTCGTCGGCATCATCACCAACCGCGACATGCGGTTCGTGGCGCCGTTCGAGCAGCAGACCACGCTCGTCCGCGACGTCATGACGAAGGCGCCGCTCATCACGGCACCGGTCGGCATCGACCCGGACGACGCCGTCGCGATCTTCGCCGAGCACAAGATCGAGAAGCTGCCGCTCATCGACGAGGCCGGCAAGCTCCGCGGCCTCATCACCGTCAAGGACTTCGACAAGAGCGAGAAGTACCCCGACGCCACCAAGGACGACGCCGGCCGACTCCGTGTCGGTGCCGCGATCGGGTTCTTCGGCGACGCGTGGCAGCGCGCGACCGCCCTGCTCGAAGCCGGTGTGGACGTCCTCGTCGTGGACACCGCCAACGGCCACAGCGCCGGCGTGCTCGACATGGTCCGTCGTCTGAAGGCCGACCCGGCGTTCGCCGGCGTCGACGTCATCGGCGGCCAGGCGGCCACCCGCGAAGGCGCACAGGCGCTCATCGACGCGGGCGTGGACGCGGTCAAGGTCGGCGTCGGCCCCGGGTCGATCTGCACCACCCGCGTCGTCGCCGGCGTCGGTGTGCCGCAGGTCACCGCCGTGTACGAAGCCTCGCTCGCCGCGCGTGAAGCCGGCGTGCCGGTCATCGCCGACGGTGGCCTGCAGTACTCGGGCGACATCGCGAAGGCCCTCGTCGCCGGCGCGGACACCGTGATGCTCGGATCGCTCCTCGCGGGCACCGACGAGTCCCCCGGGGACCTGGTCTTCGTCAACGGCAAGCAGTTCAAGGCGTACCGCGGGATGGGCTCCCTCGGTGCACTGCAGACCCGTGGCAAGAAGACCTCGTACTCGAAGGACCGCTACTTCCAGGCGGACGTCCCCTCGGACGACAAGCTCGTCCCCGAGGGCATCGAGGGCCAGGTGCCGTACCGCGGCTCCGTGGCGAACGTCGTGTACCAGCTCGTCGGTGGGCTGCGGCAGTCGATGTTCTACGTCGGCGGCCGGACCATCCCGGAGCTCAAGGCCCGCGGCAGGTTCGTCCGGATCACCCCGGCGGGGCTGAAGGAGTCGCACCCGCACGACGTGCAGATGGTCGTCGAAGCGCCGAACTACAGCCGGTAGCCAGAACTCCTGCTCGAAAGCGACAGTCCCCGGTGGGTAGCCCACCGGGGACTGTCGCTTTGCGGCACCACACCGCCCGCAGCGCCACCCGCGCGGTGCCCGGGCGCGCGCAGCGCCCGCCCCCGCGGGCCACCCGCGAACCGGAGTACCCGCACAGGTTTCGTCACGGCTCGGTAACGAAACACTTTCCGTACCGCCCCGTCACACGGGCGAAACACCCGGACCCTACTTTTGCTCGCATCCCCACACGGAGGCGTCGCACTCGACCCGATGCGACAACAGCCCCCGTGCCGAGAAAGGGTTCCACGGATGATCAGAACCACCCGCGCCACCACGGCGCTGGCACTGGCGGGAGTCGCGGCGGTGCTGCTCGCGGCGTGCTCGACCTCCGGCAGCGCCGACCCGTCGTCGTCCGCCTCCGCGTCCAAGAAGGACCCGGCGGCCAGCTGCCAGGCCCCGTCGTCGCCCGGCACCGACGCGCTGAAGATCGGCACGATCCTGCCCCTCACGGGCTCGCTCGCCTACCTGAACCCGCCGGCCGAGGCCGGTGTGGGCCTCGCGGTCGACGACATCAACGCGGCCGGCGGTGTGCTCGACAAGGACGTCTCCATCGACCCGCAGACGGACTCCGGCGACAGCACGGACATGACGGTCTCGAGCTCGGCGGCGTCCAAGCTCGTGAACGCGAAGGTCCCGGTCGCGATCGGCGCGGAGTCCTCGTCCGTGACGCTCAACGTCATCGACCAGCTCACCAGCAACTGCATCGTGGAGATCTCCCCCGCGAACACCGCGTCCGACCTCTCGGGCTACTCGTCGTACTACTACCGGACCGCTCCGCCGGACTCGGTGCAGGGTTCGGCGCTCGGCCAGCTCGTCACGGGTGACGGCAACGCCAAGGTCGCGTTCCTCGTCTTCAACGACACGTACGGCACGGGTCTCCGCAACTCCGTCCAGGAGGCCGTCGAGTCCTCCGGTGGCCAGGTCGTCTACGGCGGCAAGGGCAAGGGCCAGGAGTTCCCGCCCGGACAGACCACGTTCTCGTCCGAGGTCACGGCGGCCCTCGCCGCCAAGCCCGACGCGATCGTCGTGCTGGCGTTCGACGAGACGAAGTCGATCATCCCCGAGCTCGTCTCGCAGGGCTGGGACATGTCGAAGGTCTACATGTCGGACGGCAACACCGCCGACTACTCGAAGGACTTCGACAAGGGCACCCTGAACGGTGCGCAGGGCACGATCCCCGGCGCCTCGCCGAAGGACGACCTGAAGCAGCGTCTCGCCGCCTACTACAAGAAGTCGTCGGGCAAGGACCTCGCCGACTACTCGTACGCGGCTGAGTCCTACGACGCCACCACCCTCGCCGCACTCGCTGCGGTGAAGGGCAAGGGCACCGACTCCGGCACGATCCAGGCCAACATGGACAAGGTGTCCGGGGCCGACGGTGGCACCGAGTGCTCGACGTTCAAGGACTGCAAGGCCCTGCTGGACGACGGCAAGGACATCCACTACACGGGTCCGTCGGGCATCGGTCCGTTCGACTCGAACAACGACCCGTCGAGCGCCTACATCGGCATCTACAAGTTCGACGGCGACAACAAGCCGGTGTACCAGAGCGCCATCCAGGGCTCGGTCAAGAAGTAGCACCGCAACGAAAGCGACAGTCCCCGGGAGGGTTCCTCCCGGGGACTGTCGCTTTCCGCGATCGGTCGCGTCCGGCCCGGCAGCTGGTCGCCACCACGGCGGACGGGAAGCTCGGTTCGGCCCCGTCAGGCCGCCACGGCTGGCACCGCGGTGCGGCGGGCGCGGCGCGCAGCCACGAACGAGTCCGTGGACAGGATCAGCAGCGCGATCCACACGATGCCGAACCCGATCCACCGCGAGGTCGACATCGCCTCGTGCTGGATCGTCACCCCCACGATCAGCTGCATCACCGGCGTCAGGTACTGGGTCAGCCCGAGCGTGGACAGCGAGAGGCGCCGCGCCGACGACGCGAAGAGGAGCAGCGGCACCGCCGTCGCCGGGCCCGCGCCGATCATGATGAGCGCGTGCACCCAGCCCTGGTTGCCGAAGGTGATGCCGCCGCCGATGCCGGTCACGCCGAGCACCACGAGCGTGACGACGGCGACGGGGGTCAGCCACATCGTCTCGATCGTCAGCCCGGACAGCGCGTCGACGGTCCCGCCGACGCGCTTCTTCACGAGCCCGTACAGCCCGAACGAGAACGCCAGCGCGAGGGAGATCCACGGCATCTGCCCGTAGCCGACCGCGATGACGACGACCGCGACGATGCTGATGCCGACGGCGGTCCACTGCGCCGGGCGCAGCCGTTCCCGGAGGAGCACGACGCCGAGCGCGATCGTGACGAGCGGGTTGATGAAGTACCCGAGCGCTGCCTCGACGGTGTGGCCCGTCGTCGTCGCGATGACGTACACGGTCCAGTTCACGACGATGAGCACCGCGGCGATCGCCATCACACCCATCACCCGACGCTGGGCGATGAGGGAGCGCGTGCGCAGCCACGACCGCGTGACGAGGATGGCGACCAGGCAGAACCCCAGCCCGAAGACGATCCGCCACGCGACGATCTCGAACGCGCCCGCCGGCGCCATCGCGACGAACAGCAGCGGCATCAGCCCCCAGAGCCCGTACGCGACGATCGCCTGCACGACGCCGACCGATGCCTCGCTCCGAACCGCCCGCTCTGTCACGGACCAATGCTACGGAAACGGCGAACGCCCCGGCAGCACGAGGCTGCCGAGGCGTTCGCCGGGTGGAGCAGGTGTCAGTGCTCGATGACCGCGAGGACGTCGCGAGCGGAGAGGACCAGCAGGTCCTCGCCCGAGTACTTGACCTCGGTGCCGCCGTACTTCGAGTAGATGACCTTGTCGCCGACGGCGACGTCGAGCGGGACGCGGTTGCCGTTGTCGTCGATGCGACCCGGGCCCACGGCCACGACCTCGCCCTCCTGCGGCTTCTCCTTCGCGGTGTCCGGGATGACGAGACCGGAAGCAGTGGTCTGCTCCGCCTCGACCTGACGGATGACGATGCGATCTTCGAGCGGCTTGATGGTGACGGCCACGGTGACCTCTTCTTTCTCGGTACTGACTCGGTACAGATGAAAACCGGTTGGCACTACGCACACGAGAGTGCCAGATCCAACTGTAGGGGGCCTCTGGCACTCGGTCAATCCGAGTGCCAGTCCTCCTGGTGATGACAGGATCGTCTCATGGACGCCACCGAACTCGCTCAGCTCCTGACCCCGGACGGGATGGCGCTCCTCGACCGGACGCCGGCGGTCTCCGACGACGGCGAGATCGTCCGCGTCGTCTCCCGTCTCCGGGCCGAGGGACACGATCCCCGACTCGTCGCCGCGGTGCTCACGCAGGCGAAGCTCCGGCAGAAGGCCCGCGGCAAGTTCGGCGACTTCGCGAGCCGGATGCTGTTCACCGAGGCGGGCCTCGAGCAGGCGACGCGGCTCTCCGTCGCCGCCCAGCACGCCGGGCGGTTCGCCGCGGCCGGGCTGCACCGGGTGGCCGACCTCGGTTGCGGCATCGGCGGTGACGCACTCGCGATGGCTGCGCTCGACCTCGACGTCACCGCCGTCGACCAGGACGAGGTGACGGCGGCGGTGGCGACGCACAACCTCGCACCGTGGCCGGACGCCCGTGTGCTGCTCGGTGACGCGGCGACGTTCGACGTGTCGAGCGTCGACGGGGTCTGGATGGACCCGGCACGACGGACCGCCGGACACACCAACACCCGTCGGCTCGCCGACCCGGACGACTGGTCGCCCTCGCTCGACACCGTGTTCGCCGCCGCCACCACGACCCCGACCGGCGTGAAGCTCGGACCGGGCATCGACCGCGACCTCATCCCGGACACCGCCGAGGCGCAGTGGACCTCCGTCGACCGGGAGGTCGTGGAGCTCGCACTGTGGTTCGGCCCGCTCGCCCGACCCGGCATCCGGCGCGCCGCGACCGTCATCGGTACGCACGGCATCGCCGAGCTGACCGGGGCGGAGGACGCCGAGGACGTCGAGGTCGGCCCGGTCGGCGAGTACCTCCACGAACCCGACGGCGCGGTCATCCGGGCGCGGCTCATCGGTGACCTGGCCCGGTCGATGGACGGCCGGATGCTCTCCGAGGGGATCGCCTACGTGACGTCGGACAGCCCGGTGACGACCCCGTTCGCGCAGACCTTCCGTGTGCTCGACACGATGCCGCTCGACGTCAAGCAGCTCGCCGCACGACTGGCCGCGGACGGGGTCGGCACGGTCGAGATCAAGAAGCGCGGCGTCGACGTCGACCCGGCGCAGTTCCGGAAGCGTCTGCGACTGCGCGGCGGTTCACGCCGGATGACGCTCGTCCTCACCCGCGTGGCGGGACGGCACACCGCGCTGCTGTGCGAGCGCCTCAGCTGACGAAGGCGCCGGAGTCCGAGCCGTAGTCGGTGCCGTAGTCCGAGTAGCCACCGGAGTGGCCGATCGCGAAGACCACCAGGGCGATCCAGAGGATCCAGATGCCGGTCATCACCCAGCCGGCGATGATGCCGGTCAGCGCGAGACCGCGGCCCTGCTCGCCGCTCTGCCGGATCTTGCCGAGCGCCACGTGCCCGAGGATCGCGCCGGCGGGGCCGAGCAGGATCGCGATGAAGAAGAACGGGACCGCGCCGAGGCCGAAGACGATCGACAGGATCGCGAGGATGTTCGTCTTCGGGCGCTGCGCGTACGGCTGGTACCCGGTGTTGGCGTAGGCGCTGCCGGGGGCGGCGTACGGGTTCTGCTGCTGCGCGTACGGGTTCTGCTGGGCGTACGGGTTCTGCGGCTGCTGCGCGTACGGGTTCTGCTGCTGGCCGGGCTGCGCGTACGGGTTCTGCTGCTGGCCGGGCTGCGCGTACGGGTTCTGCGGCTGCTGACCGTACGGGTCCTGCTGCTGACCGGGCTGCGCGTACGGGTTCTGGGGAGCGCCGTACTGCGGCGGCTGCGGTGCGCTGTACGGGTTCTGCGGCTGCTGCTCGTCCGGCTTCGGCCGCTCGTTCTGATCGGACACGGTGCACCCCTCCCGACGGCCCGTGCGGCCGTCCGTTCGATCCTCCCACACCGGCGGGGACCGGACCTCAGACCTGGACGGTGGTGACGGGGAGCGTCGAGTCCGCGGCGATCCCGAGGTCGCTCGGCGCGTGTCCCTCGGCGACGAGCCGGGCACCGACCGCCGCGATCATCGCGCCGTTGTCGGTGCAGAGGTCGAGCGGGGGGATCCGCAGCGCGACCCCCGCCTCCGCGCAGCGCGCCTCGGCGACCGCACGGAGCCGGGCGTTCGCGACGACGCCGCCGCCGAGCAGCAGCCGGGGCACCCCGGTGTCCCGGCAGGCGTTCAGCGCCTTGGTCACGAGGACGTCGACCACGGCTTCCCGGAACGACGCTGCGACGTCCGCCACGGGGACCTCACGCCCCTCGTCGCGGCAGCGCTCGACCCACCGGGCGACGGCGGTCTTCAGCCCGGAGAACGAGAAGTCGTAGCGGTGCGCGGCCATGTCCTTCGGCAGGGTGAGCCCGCGCGGGAACCGGATCGCCTTCGGGTCCCCGTCGGCCGCGGCGCGGTCGATCTGCGGCCCGCCCGGGTACGGCAGCCCGAGGAGTCGCGCGACCTTGTCGAACGCTTCTCCCGCGGCGTCGTCGATGGTCTCGCCGAGGAGTTCCACGTCGTCGACGAGGTCCCGCACGAGGAGCAGCGACGTGTGCCCACCGGACACCAGGAGCGCCACGGTCGGCAGCTCGAGTTCGCTGCCGTCGGCGCGGAGGACGTCCGCCCCGACGTGTCCGACGAGGTGGTTCACCCCGTACAGCGGCTTGCCGGTGGCCACGGCGAGCGCCTTCGCCGCCCCGACACCGACCATCAGGGCACCGGCGAGCCCGGGGCCGGCGGTGACGGCGACCGCGTCGAGCTCGTCGAGGGTCACGCCGGCGCGCTGCAGCGCCTCGGACAGGGTCGGGGTCATCGCCTCCAGGTGCGCGCGTGCGGCGACCTCGGGCACGACGCCGCCGTAGCGCGCGTGCTCTTCCATGCTCGACGCGATGACGTTCGCCAGGAGCGTGCTCCCCCGGACGATGCCGACGCCGGTCTCGTCGCACGAGGTCTCGATGCCGAGCACCAGTGGTTCACGCATCGAGTGCCTCCTGTCCGACGGGGCCGAGCCCCGGCGTCTGCGCGGGTGCGAGCGCGGCCCGCATCACCCACGCGTCGACGCCGTCCGGCTGGTAGTAGCGCGGCCGGGTGGCGATGTGCTCGAACCCGAACGCGGTGTACATCGCCTGGGCGACCGGGTTGTCGGCGCGGACCTCGAGGAAGACCTCTCCCACGCCACGGCGACGGGCTTCGTCGAGGAGCTCGGTGAACAGCACGCGGCCGATGCCCTCCCCGCGGTGCTCCGCCGACACCGCGATCGTCTGGACGTCGGCGACCGGGTTGCCCGCGAGCGAGGACAGGCCCGCGTACCCGACGATCGTCGGCGCACCGTCGTCGGTGGTCTCGACGACGACGTAGTACCCGTGGGGCGAGTACAGCTCGCCGGACATCTGCGACGCCGACCAGGCGTCGGTGGGGAACGAGGCGTGCTCCAGCCACATCACGTCGTCGAGGTCCTGCGGGTGCGCGCGCCGCAGGCGCAGCCCGGCGGGCAGGGTCACCGGCCCACCCGCTTGGGTGCGCCGGGCATCGTGACGTCGGGATCGCGGAGGTACAGGGGGGCGTCCTCGGCGAAGGAACCGCCGGACGCGAGCCGGTCCGCGGCGAGCGCCCCGAGCCTCCCGGCGGGGATGGTGGTCGCGGTGACCCGCGGGACCTGCCTGGAGGCTCCCAGCACGTCGTCGAGGTCCGCCGGCCTGGCCAGACCAGGGCCCGCAGTGCGCGTGCCGGTCTGGTCGTGGACGCTCCAGTAGACCTCGCGCCGTCGGGCGTCCGTCAGGACGACGACGGGGCCGTCGGCTTCCGACGTCGCCTCGGCTGCGACCGCGTCGTGGCTGACCAGCGGCAGGAACGGGACGTCGCGTGCCGCGGCGAAGGTGCGTGCGGCCGCGATGCCGACGCGGAGGCCGGTGAACGGGCCGGGGCCCATGCCCGCGACGACGCCGGTGACGTCCGCGGCGGTGATGCCGGCGTCGTCGAGCACACCCTGCAGGAACGGACCGATCACCTCGGCATGGCGGCGGGAGTCCTCGGTGGACCGTTCCGCGAGGACCGTCCGGGTCTCGGGGTCGACGACGGCGACGGAGGTTCCGGCGGAGGTGTCGATCGCGAGCAGCACCCGTCCATCGTAGGCGGACAGAACCGGTGGTTCGCCCTCCCTCTGGGGGCAGGACGGCGCTGTCGGGCCGGTCGCCGCGACCGACAGTTCCGGGTACGAGCCCGCCGGGAGGGCTCGATCCCAGGGAGAGCTCATGCACAAGCGCTTCACCACGGCCGCCGTCGCCGCCGTGATCCTCACCGCCGCACTGGTCGCTGCACCGCTCGGAGGCGGAGGCACCGCCGAGGCTGCCGTGCCGGTGGGCAACATCGGGAAGTTCAAGCAGACCTTCCGCGAGGACTTCAAGACCGCTGCTCCCGCGAAGGGCAAGTTCGCGAAGACCTACGCGAAGTCGTGGCAGCCGTACCCGGACGGGATGTCCGGCATGTACTACTCGGGCTCGCAGATCAGTGCGCACGACGGCTCGATGGACGTCGTCCTGGACGGCAAGCACGGCGCTGCCGGGACCTTCGGGACGCCGACCGGCGCCTGGGGGCACGTCGGCGGGAAGTTCTCCATCCGCGCTCGGGCGCTCGGCGGCAAGGCCAACGGTGCGGCGTTCATGCTCTGGCCGACGTCGAACGTGTGGTCCGACGGGGAGATCGACTTCCCGGAGAGCAACTTCGAGGCGACGCCGATGGTCCACCACCACTCGATGGTGAAGGGCAAGGAGGTCAACGCGATCAGCACCTCGACGGGCGTCAAGTGGAAGGACTGGCACGTCTACTCGGTCGAGTGGATCCCCGGGAAGTCCGTCACCTACTTCGTCGACAACCGGGTGATCAGCAAGGTCACGAAGGACGTCCCGAAGACCGCGCACCGGTACATGTTCCAGGTCGGGAACTGGGGCGCTGCCGGACACCTGTACATCGACTGGGTCACGACCTACGACTACAAGCCCTGACCGGGTGTCCCCTACTCGGGGGACTTTTCGGCTGTCCAATCCTTGTGATACGTCATCGAATCTGCTTAGAGTGCTCGCCGTGCCGAGATCCGGCTGTGCGGCACTCGTGGGGACGGGCGCTGCGCTCACGTCAGGGAAATGACATCCATGCAGACACGTACCAAGCGAGCGGCACTCACTGCGGCACTGCTCGGCGCCACACTCGTCGCCGTCCCGTTCGGAGGGGCGTCGGCCGCATCCGCAGCGACGACCTCCGTCACCGGAGCCCAGTTCGAACAGACCTACGGCGAGGACTTCGCCACCGATGCGGCGGCCGGCGGACAGTTCGCGCGGCAGTACGCGAACTCCTGGCAGCCGTACCCGGACGGGACCGGCGGGATGTGGTATTCCGGCTCGCAGATCAGCGCGCACGACGGGTACATGGACGTCGCGCTCGACGGGCGGCACGGCGCAGCCGGGACCTTCGGCACCCCGTCCGGAGCCTGGAGCCACCAGGGCGGCAAGTTCACCGTCCGGGCGATGGCGACCGGCGGTGACCGGAACGGCGCGGCGTTCATCCTCTACCCGACGTCGAACCGCTGGGCCGACGGGGAGATCGACTTCCCGGAGAGCAACTTCGAAGCGACGCCGATGGCGTACCAGCACCTGATGACCCCGGGACTCGAGGGCCTCTCGCACAGCGCCAGCACCGGCGTCTCGTGGCGGGACTGGCACACCTACTCGGTCGAGTGGATCCCGGGGCAGTCCGTGACGTACCTCGTCGACGACCGGGTGGTCCAGCGGATCACCTCGGACGTCCCGACCACGCCGCACCGCTACATGTTCCAGGTCGGCAACTGGGGCGCTTCCGGGCACCTCTACATCAACTGGGTCAGCATGGCCGAGTACGTGGGCTGACCCGATGGCCGAGGAGCAGACGCTGGACGACGGGCCGTTCTTCCACGGGACGAAGGCCGACCTCCGGGTGGGTGACCTGCTGACCGCGGGGTTCCGGTCGAACTACCGTCCGGAGATCGTGATGAACCACGTCTACTTCACGGCCGTCGGTGCCGGTGCCGGGCTCGCAGCGGAACTCGCTGCGGGTCCCGGCGAGCCGCGCGTGTACATCGTCGAGCCGACGGGTGCGTTCGAGGACGACCCGAACGTGACCGACCGGAAGTTCCCGGGCAACCCGACGCGGTCCTACCGCAGCACGTCGCCCATCCGGGTGGTCGGCGAGGTGACGGACTGGACCCGGCTCACGCCCGAGGCGCTGCAGACCTGGCGGGACCGGCTCGCGGTACTCCGGACCGAGGAACGCGGCGCCATCATCAACTGACGCCGCACCACCTGACGGTCGGCGTCAGAGCGTGACGCCGGCCCAGCGCGGACCGGTCGCGGTGACGACCACGCGGCGGGGTTCGTCGGGGACGTCGTCCGGGTCGAGGTCGTCCGGCGCGGCATCGGTCGCGTCGGCTCCGGTCGCACGGACGATCTCGACGTCGAGCACGCTGTCGGTGATGCCCTCGACGAAGCCCCGCCCCCACTCGACGACGACGATCGAGGCGTCCCAGTCGAGGTCGAGGTCGTCGAGCTCCACCGGGTCGGACAGCCGGTACGCGTCCACGTGCACGAGGTCCGGGCCGGACGTCGTGGGATGGGTCCGCGCGAGCACGAACGTCGGGCTCGACACCTGACCGCGGGCGCCGAGCGCCGCCCCGAGACCCCGGGTCAACGTGGTCTTGCCGGCACCGAGCGGCCCGGTCAGCACGACCAGGTCGCCGGCGCGGAGGACCGCGGCGAGCCGGGCACCGAGCGCACCCATCTCCTCGGTGCTCGCGACCGTGGTGTCCAGGAGGACGGTCACGGGTTCTCGCCCCGGAGGTACTCGCCCACCCGGCCCTCGACGGAGTGCCCCGCGTAGACGCGCGGCACGCGGGAACCGATCCGGCAGACGATCTCCTCGCCGATGGTGCCGAGCGCCTCGCCCCACTCCAGGACGGTCATCTCGTCGCGCTCCCCCGTGCCGAACAGCACCACGGTGTCACCGACCTGGACGTCGTCGTCGCCGACGTCCACCAGGAACTGGTCCATCGCGACCCGCCCGGCGATCGGGTACCGCTTGCCGCGGATCGTCACCTCGAGCCGGCCCTGCGCGGACCGCGGGACCCCGTCCGCGTAGCCGAGCGGGACGAGCGCCAGCGTGGTCTCGCGGTCGGTGCGGTACGTGTAGTCGTACGACACCCCGGTGTCGACGGGGACCCGCTTGGTCTTCGCGACCGACGCCGTCAGGGTCATCACGGGTTCGAGGCCGAGGTCCGCCGCGGAGACGCCGTCCGCGCCGGGGATGCCGAACAGGTTCGCCCCCATCCGGACCATGTCCTTCCGGAACTCCTTGCGCTCGAGGCCGGCGAGCGACGCGGCGACGTGCTCGAACGGCAGGTCGAGGCCGAGGTCCTCCGCCCGCTCGATCGCGTCCTCGAACAGCGACACGGCGGCGCGGTCGTCGTCGTCCGAGGACTCCGCCAGGTGCGTGTACGCGGCGACGACCTCGATGCGTCCGGCACGCTCGGCGTCCCGGGCCGTCTCGACCAGGGCGGGCCAGTCGTCGACGGCGGAACCGTCCCGGTGGAGGCCGGTGTCGACGCCGAGGTGCACCCGCGCCGGGCGCTGGTCCACCGCGTCGACCACGCGTTGCAGCTCGGCGACGTTCGAGACGCCGAGGTCCACCGCGGAGTCGATCGCGTCACGGAAGTCGAGGGCCGGGTCGTGCTGCCACGTGAAGAGGTGGACGTCCTCGCCGACGCCGATCGACCGCAGCCGGAGCGCGGCCGGGACGGTGAGGACGCCGATCCAGCGGATGCCGGCATCGACGGCCGCGAGGGCGATGGGCTCGAGACCGTGCCCGTACGCGTCGGCCTTCATGATGGCCATCACCTCGACCGGGTCCATCCACCCACGGACCCGCTCGAGGTTCGCGCGGTACGCGTCGAGGTCGATCTCGGCCTGGCGCAGGGGCGCGCTCACGTCGTCCTCCGTTCGATGCTCCGGCCGAGCCGGGCCACCACCTCGTAGTTGATCGTGTCGACGGCGGCCGCCCAGTCCTCGACGGCGGGGTCGCCGTTCGCCGGGTCGCCCCAGAGGACGACCTCGTCGCCGGCGGCCACCTCGGCGTCGCCGATGTCGATGTGCATGGCGTTCATCGCCACCCGGCCGACGACCGGGAAGCGTCGGTCGCCGATGCGGACCGAGACGTGGTTGCCGAACGCACGGTCGAAGCCGTCCGCGTACCCGAGTCCGATCACGGCGAGCCGGGTGTCCGACTCCGCACGCCACGTGTAGCCGTAGCTGACGCCGTCCCCAGCGGGCACGACGACCGTGCGGAGGACCGCCGCCGTCACACGCATCGCCGGGCGGAGGCCCAGCTCGGCGGACGTCCGGTCCGCGAACGGGCTCAGCCCGTAGAGCGCGATCCCGATGCGGGCCAGGTCACGGCGGGTCTCCGGGACCGCGATGCTCGCGGCGCTGGCGGCCAGGTGCACCACGTCCGGCACGATCCCCCGCGACGACAGGCCGTCGAGCGCCCGCTGCAGTGCGGCGTCCTGGTCGAGGTCGTCGGTGCGTGAGGCGTTCGACAGGTGCGACATCAGTCCCTCGACGCGGGTCCGGGCACCGCCGCGGGCGAGCGACGCCGCACGGTCGAAGAGCTCCGACCACTCGGACTCCACCGCGCCGTTCCGGCTGAGGCCCGTGTCCACGCAGATGTGCACGGCGCGGACCTCGGCGTCGGCGGCGCTGGAGAGCTGCTCGACGCTGGAGACGGCCGGGGTGATCCCGAACTGGGCGGCACGACGGAAGTCCTCGTCCGGGGCGTGCAGCCACGCGAGGATGCGGACCCCCTCGTCGATGCCGGCCTGCCGGAGCGCGATGCCCTCGTCGATGTCCGCGACGCCGAGCCACTCCGCACCGGCGTCCACGAACGCCTGCGCGGCCGCAGCCGCGCCGTGGCCGTACGCGTTCGCCTTGACGACGGCGATGACGCCGGACGGGGCCACCTGTTCGGCGACCGTCGCGTAGTTGGCGATCAGGGCCTCCCGGTCGACCGTGATCCCGGTGAACGCACTCAAGCCGTGTCCTCTGTCCCCTCGATGACCACGAAGGCCGTGGCGATCCCCCCATCATGGGAGAGCGACAGGTGCACCGCCGTGACGCCACGCGCGTCGGCCACCCGCCGGGCACCCTCGTGGAGCGTCAGCGACGGGTTCCGCTGGTCGTCCGAGACCACCTCGAGCTCCTGCCAGCTGAGCCCAGCACTCGACCCGAACGCCTTGATCAGCGCTTCCTTCGCGGCGAACCGCGCCGCGAGGGACGCGATCGGTCGGGGCTCGCCGTCACGGACGAGCTCCGACGTCGTGAACAGGCGCGTCCGCATCGCGGGCGTCCGTGTCAGGACCCGCTCGAACCGCTCCAGGTCGACCACGTCGACCCCGATGCCGATGATCACGCGCGACTACTCGACGGTGACCGACTTCGCGAGGTTGCGCGGCTGGTCGACGTCGAGGCCCTTCGCGGCCGCGAGCTCCATGCCGAACATGTGCAGCGGTGCCACGGCGAGCAGCGGCTCGAAGAGCGGCGTCGCGAGCGGGATCCGGAGGACCTCGTCGGCGAAGGGCAGCACCGCGGCGTCGCCCTCTTCGGCGATGGCGATCACCCGGGCGCCGCGAGCGCGGATCTCCTGGATGTTCGACACCACCTTCGGGTGCAGCGAACGGGCGTCACGCGGCGACGGCACGATGACGAAGACGATCTGCCCCGGCTCGATGAGCGCGATCGGACCGTGCTTCAGCTCACCGGCGGCGAAGCCCTCGGCGTGGATGTACGCGAGCTCCTTGAGCTTCAGCGCGCCCTCGAGTGCGATCGGGTACCCGACGTGGCGGCCGAGGAACAGCACACTGCGGGTGTCCGCCATCCACTTCGCGAGCTCGGCGACACCGGAGGCGTCCTCGATGGTCTGCTGCAGCTTCGCCGGCAGCGCTTCGAGCTCGGCGACCTGCACGGCGACCTGCTCCGCCGTCAGGGTGCCGCGGATCGTGGCGAGGTGCAGCCCGAGCAGGTACAGCGCGACACCCTGCGCGAGGAACGCCTTCGTCGACGCGACGGCGACCTCCGGCCCGGCGTGCGTGTAGATCACGGCGTCGGACTCGCGCGGGATCGTGGCGCCCTGGGTGTTGCAGATCGAGAGGACCTGCGCGCCCTGCTCCCGCGCGTACTTCACGGCCATCAGCGTGTCCATGGTCTCGCCGGACTGGCTGATCGACACGACGAGGGTGTTCTCGTCGAGCACCGGGTCTCGGTAGCGGAACTCGTGGGCGAGCTCCACCTCCACCGGGACGCGTGCCCACTGCTCGATGGCGTACTTGCCGAGGATGCCGGCGTACGCCGCGGTGCCGCAGGCGATGACGATGACGCGGTCGACCTGCTGCAGGCGCTCCGCGATCGGGTCGAGGTCGTGCAGGGTGACCGCGCCGTCGTGCACGCGGCCGAGGATCGTCTTCGCGACGGCCTCGGGCTCCTCGCTGATCTCCTTCGCCATGAAGGAGGACCAGCCGCCCTTGTCCGCGGCGGACGCGTCCCAGTTCACCTCGAACTCGTTCGCCTCGGCGGGGGTGCCGTCGAAGTGGATGACGTCGACGCCGTCCGGGCGGATCGTGACGATCTCGTCCTGACCGATCGACAGGGCACGCTGCGTGTACGCGACGAACGCGGCGACGTCCGAGCCCATGAAGTTCTCGCCGTCGCCGAGCCCCACCACGAGGGGCGAGTTGCGACGGGCGCCGACGACCACGCCCGGCTGGTCGGCGTGCACGACGAGGAGCGTGAACGCGCCCTCGAGCCGCTGCACGGTCTGCTGCATGGCGCTCGTCAGGTCGCCGGTGGCACGGAAGGCGCGGGCGACGAGGTGCGCCGCGACCTCGGAGTCGGTCTCGCTGAGGAACTCGACGCCCTCGGCGACGAGTTCGGCACGCAGCTCGGAGAAGTTCTCGATGATGCCGTTGTGGATGAGCGCCAGCTTGCCGCCGTCCGCGAGGTGCGGGTGCGCGTTCTCGTCCGTCGGGCCGCCGTGGGTCGCCCAGCGGGTGTGCCCGATGCCGGTCCCACCGTCGGCGATGGGGTGCGATTCGAGCTCGTCCACGAGGGCCTGGAGCTTGCCGGCCTTCTTGGCCGAGGTCAGGTCACCGGACGGGTCGATGACCGCGATGCCGGCCGAGTCGTACCCGCGGTACTCGAGCCGACGGAGACCACCGAGGAGCACGTCCGTGCTGCTGTTGCTGCCGACGTAGCCGACGATTCCACACATGGTCCCGATCCTACGATGTGCCGGGGACTGCTCCCTGCGAGGAGACCTGATCGATACTGATCTGGCGGTCTGCCGCTTTCTGGCAGAGTCTCATCGAAACGACAGACAGCACTAGAATCTGTCAGATGCACGCCGAACTGAACCCCTATGCGCCTGGCGCCGGTCTGCGCCCACCGGAGCTCGTCGGGCGTCAGGCCGAAGTGGACGCGTTCGACCTCCTCGTGGCCAGGTCTCGACGGGGGCAGACCTCCCGGAGCCTCGTGCTGCACGGACTGCGCGGCGTTGGGAAGACGGTGCTGCTGAACCAGTTCCGAGCACAAGCCGACAGCGCTGGATGGCTCGTCGTCGACGTCGAGGGGCAGACCTCGGACTCCGGGCAGCAGAACACACGCCGACGTCTCGCGCGCGAGATCGCGCTCGCCGCCCGCCGCCTCCACCGCGGGCGGACTGTCACCTCCGCAGTGCGGAATGCGCTCGCGACCGTGAAGGCGTTCAGCGTCCAGTTCGGTGGACTCGGGTTCTCGATCGACATCGATGCTTCTGTCGGACGGGCCGACACCGGAGTGATCGAGATCGACCTCGAGGAACTCGTCGAGGACCTCGCCCCGGCGCTCCGCGAGCAGCAACGTGTCCTGGCCCTGTTCATCGACGAGCTGCAGGACCTGGAACCTGCACTCCTTGCAGCACTGATCTCCGTGCAGCATCGCGCCGGACAGCGAGACTGGCCCTTCGTCGTCGTCGGCGCAGGGCTGCCGAGCGTGCCGGGGACCCTGACGGCCGCCAAGTCGTACGCGGAGCGGCTCTTCGACTACCGAGAGATCGGATCGCTGCCGTCCGGCGCCGCGGCCGATGCTCTCGTCCTGCCAGCGCGACGCTCCGGCGTGTCCTTCGATGCGCCCGCGCTCGACATCCTCGTGGACGCAGCGGGCGGCTATCCGTACTTCCTGCAGACGTACGGGTCCGCCGCCTGGGACCTGGCCGCCGACAAGCGGATCACCGAAGCTGACGCGATCGGGGCAATCGACCGGGGCAATGCCGAGCTCGACAGCGGATTCTTCCCCGGCAGATGGGCCAGCGCCACTCCTTCAGAGCGGCAGTACCTCGTCGCCATGGCCGAGGACGCCACTGGGGAATCGTCGACCGGTGAAGTCGCATCTCGGCTCGGCGTGCCCGCCAAGGCAACGAGCCAAGCGCGTCACGCACTCATCGGGAAGGGCATCGTGTTCTCACCGCAGCGCGGCCGCATCGCCTTCACAGTGCCGAACATGTGCGAGTTCGTCCGCCGTCAGGCCGATCTCGACCTCGACGACTAGCGTCCGGGCCATGGGACGTTTCGACGAGATCGACATCACGACGCTGCACGGTGAGCACACCACGTTCGGCGCGTACGCGGACAAGGCGGTGCTCGTGGTGAACGTGGCGTCGCGCTGCGGGCTCGCACCGCAGTACGAGCAGCTCGAGGAGCTGCAGAAGACCTACGGACCGCGCGGCTTCACGGTCCTCGGGTTCCCGAGCAACCAGTTCCTGCAGGAGCTCGGTTCGTCGGAGGCCATCGACGAGTACTGCTCCACCACGTGGGGTGTGACGTTCCCGATGTCCGAGAAGGTGAAGGTGAACGGCGGCGGTGCGCACCCGCTCTACAAGGAGCTGAAGCAGACCCCGGACGCGACCGGCAAGGCCGGCCGGGTGATCTGGAACTTCGAGAAGTTCCTCGTCGCACCGGACGGCACCGTGTCCCGCTTCCGTCCGACGACGAAACCCGACGCACCCGAGGTGATCGCGGCCATCGAGGCGGCCCTGCCGACGACGTGACCGGCGTGCGCGACGCACCACGGGCCTCCCGTCTGGTTACGCTCGATCCCATGCCGATCCCGGAGACCGCCGTCGCGCACCCCACCCCCTTCGTGGAGATCCCGCGCGCGGAGTGGTCGCAGCTCGCCCCCAAGGAGCACCTCTCCCTGACCGAGACGGAGATCGTCCAGCTCCGCGGGCTCGGCGACCGCCTCGACATGCAGGAGGTGCAGGAGGTCTACCTCCCGCTCTCGCGACTCCTGACGCTGTACGCGGCGGGGGCGAAGCACCTGCACGCGGAGACGAGCCGGTTCCTCGGCGACCGAGCCGGACGCACCCCGTTCGTCATCGGCGTCGCGGGCTCCGTCGCCGTCGGCAAGTCCACCGTCGCCCGCCTGCTCCGCGAACTCACGAAGCGCTGGCCGGACACCCCGCGTGTGGAACTCGTCACCACCGACGGCTTCCTGTACCCGAACGCCGAGCTCGAGCGCCGCGGGATCATGGACCGCAAGGGCTTCCCCGAGTCGTACGACCGCCGGTCCCTGCTGCGCTTCGTCAGCCAGGTGAAGAGCGGCGCGACCGAGGTGCGTGCGCCGTTCTACTCGCACCTGGTCTACGACATCGTGCCGGACGCCGAGATCGTCGTGCGCCAGCCCGACATCCTCATCGTCGAGGGCCTCAACGTGCTCGCGCCGCCGATGCACGGACGCCTGGCACTGTCCGACCTGTTCGACTTCACCATCTACGTCGACGCGAAGACCCGGGACATCGAGTCCTGGTACGTCGACCGCTTCCTGGCCCTGCAGGAAGAGGCGTTCTCCAGCCCCGACTCGTTCTTCCACCGGTTCGCGTCGCTCTCGCGTGAGGACGCCGTGGCGACCGCGACGCAGGTCTGGCGCGCGATCAACGAGCCGAACCTCGTCGAGAACGTGCTGCCGACCCGTTCCCGGGCGACCCTCGTGCTGAAGAAGGCCGCCGACCACAAGGTGTCGTCGGTCCTGCTCCGCAAGATCTAGCGCGCGGCGGACGCGCGGCGCGGCGCCCGCGGCCGCGGACAGGCGCCCGTGGCCGCGGTGCGGACCGGCGGCGCACAACGAAAACCCGCTCGAACCACGGACGGCCGTGGTGCGAACGGGTTTCGGTTGCTCAAGGACAGACAGCACCGCACGCGGCACGGCAGCGGCACCGCACGCGGCGGCACCGCGCCGCCGCGCTACGCCGCGTCGAGCGCCAGGCGCTCCTCGACGACCGCCGCGAGCTCCTCGGCGACCCGCTGCGCGGTCTCCTGCGACGCGGCCTCGACCATCACGCGCACGACGGGCTCGGTGCCCGACGGACGCAGCAGCACGCGGCCGGTGTCGCCGAGCGACTCGGACGCCGCGGCGACGGCGTCCTGCACGCCCTGGTCAGCGAGTCCGTGCCGGTCGACACCGCGGACGTTCAGCAGCACCTGCGGGAACACCGTCATGCACGATGCGAGCTCCTCGAGGGACTTGCCCGTCCGCGCCATCTCGGCGACGAGGTGCAGGCCGGTGAGGATGCCGTCGCCCGTGGTGGCGTACTCCTGGAAGATGATGTGGCCGGACTGCTCGCCGCCGAGCGAGTACCCGCCCTCGTTCATCTTCTCCAGGACGTAGCGGTCGCCCACCCCGGCCTCGATCACGGTGATGCCCGCGTCGGACATCGCACGCTTGAGCCCGAGGTTCGACATCACCGTCGCGACGAGGGTGTCGGACACCAGGTGCCCACGCTCCTTGAGGGACAGCGCGAGGATCGCCATGATCTGGTCGCCGTCGATCGCGTTGCCCGCGGCGTCGACCGCCAGGCAGCGGTCCGCGTCGCCGTCGTGCGCGATGCCGACGTCGGCGCCGGCTTCGAGCACCGCACGGGCGAGGTTGTCGATGTGCGTGGACCCGACACCGTCGTTGATGTTCCAGCCGTCCGGCTCGGCACCGATCAGGGTGACCTTCGCGCCGGCGTTGACGAACACCTCGGGCGAGACACCGGCGGCGGCACCGTTCGCGCAGTCCAGCACGACGTGGATGCCGTCGAGCCGGTGCGGCAGCGTGCCGAGCAGGTGCACGACGTAGCGGTCCTCCGCGTCGGCGAACCGGGTGATCCGGCCGACGCCGATGCCGGTGGGCGTAGGCGCAGACTGGTCGTGCATCGCGGCTTCGATGCGGTCCTCGACCTCGTCGGGCAGCTTCTTGCCGCCCGTCGCGAAGAACTTGATCCCGTTGTCCGGGGCCGGGTTGTGCGATGCGGAGATCATCACGCCGAAGTCAGCGTCGATGTCCGCGACCAGGAACGCGGCAGCGGGAGTGGGGATGACCCCGGCGTCGAGGACGTCGACGCCGGCGGAGGCGAGCCCGGCCGCGACCGCGGCACCCAGGAACTCACCGGAGACGCGCGGGTCGCGCGCCAGGACCGCGCGGGGGCGCGGTCGGCCGGACGCCCGACGGGCGTCCGCATGGTGTCCGTGCGTGAGCACGGCCGCGCTCGCCTGGGCAAGACCCAGTGCGAGCGCGGCCGTCAACTCGCCGTTGGCGAGGCCACGAACGCCGTCGGTACCGAACAGACGCGGCATTGCATCCTCCGCCGTCAGGCGATCAGCGCTTCGAGAACTGCGACGCCTTGCGGGCCTTCTTGAGACCGGCCTTCTTGCGCTCGATGACGCGAGCGTCACGGGTGAGGAAGCCAGCCTTCTTGAGGATCGCGCGGTTGTTCTCGCGGTCGATCTCGTTCAGCGTGCGCGCGATGGCGAGGCGGAGTGCGCCGGCCTGGCCGGAGGGGCCGCCACCCGTGATGCGGGCGGTCACGTCGTAGGAGCCGAGGAGCTCGAGCACCTTGAACGGGTCGTTGATGAGCTGCTGGTGCAGCTTGTTCGGGAAGTAGTCCTCGAGCGAACGGCCGTTCACCACGAAGGTGCCGGAGCCCGGGACGAGGCGCACGCGGGCGATGGCCTCCTTGCGGCGCCCGACGGCACCGCCGGAGACGTTGAGGATCTGACGGGGAGCTGCCTCGGTAGCGGCGGGTGCGCTCTCCGTGGTGAAGCTCTCCGGGGTCTGGTCGAGGGAGTCAGCGATCTGAGCCATGAGTTTTCTCTAGTCCTTGGAAGTCGTCGTGGCCGCTGTTACTGCGAGACCTGGTCGAAGGTGTACGTCTTGGGCTGCTGCGCGGCGTGGGGGTGCTCGGCACCCGCGTACACCTTGAGCTTCTTGAGCTGCTCGCGGCCCAGCGTGTTCTTCGGGAGCATGCCGCGGATCGCCTTCTCGACGGCGCGGGTGGGGTGCTTCTCGAGCATCTCCGGGTAGGAGGTCGCCGTGAGGCCGCCCGGGTAACCCGAGTGGCGGTAGTAGACCTTCTTCGCGAGCTTGGAGCCGGTGAGGGCGACCTTGTCCGCGTTCACGATGATGACGTAGTCACCCATGTCCATGTGCTGGGCGAAGGTGGCCTTGTGCTTACCGCGGAGGAGCGCGGCGACGTGCGAGGCGAGACGGCCGAGGACGACGTCGGTCGCGTCGATGACGATCCAGTCGTGCTGGACGTCTGCCGGCTTCGGTGAGAACGTGCGAGTCACAGGAGTGCTGCTTTCGTGTCGAGGTGAGGAGTCCGTGAATCCCGCTCCGGTGGGGGTTCTGCGAGGCGGATGCCCGGCGAACGTCCCGGTGGAGGGCTCATCTGACTGTCTGGCGCACGTGGCGCGCAGACCAAGGTGAGAGCCTACCGGACGCGACTCACGTCGGTCAAACGCGGGCGCGTGGGCGTGCGCTGGGGTCGACCGCGCAGACGTTGCGATGCACGGTCCGCCACGGGCCGTGTCCTGCGCACTCGTCGCGGTCGTGGACGCGACCAGCAGACGGACGGGAGGCCCGGTGCCAGCCGGCACCGAGCCTCCCGTCCGTCATCTGCCTACGCGGCGCGACGACGGCGCACGACGAGCACACCGGCTCCGGCTGCGAGCAGCAGCAGCGCGGCGGCGATGCCGCCACCGAGCTCCGCACCCGTGAAGGCGAGCGCGCCGACCGAGGCCGCACCCGTCGCCGGGTCGATCGTGACCCGCAGGGTCACCGTGCCCGTGGTCGGACCGGTCACGACGATCGTGTGCGTCCCGGCCGAGACCGACGCGGGGATGGTCAGCCGGCCGGACAGGTCGCCGTCGTCGTCCGCGACCACCGATCCGAGGAGGACCGGGTCCGAGTGCAGTTCGACACGGGTCCGCTCGTCGGCCGCGAAGCCCGAACCGGCCAGCGTGAAGGTGCCGCCGACGCGCAGGTCGCCCGAGACGGAGAGGGTCGCCGGCGACGTGCCGGGCTCCGACGGGTCGGCGCCCGGGTCGGTCGGGTCGGTCGGGTCGGTTCCCGGGTCGGTCGGGTCGGTCGGGTCGGTCGGGTCGGTCGGGTCGGTCGAGCCGTCGGCCAGGTCGAAGCCGACCAGGATCGGGTCGTGGTCGCTCGCCCGGTACACGTCGTCCCTGTACAGGTTCGACGCGTTGTAGTTGAAGCGGCTGTACTCCAGGGCCACCGACTCGGTCGAGTTGATGTTCCAGATGTCCACGCCCGTCACGCTCGCCAGTGCGGCCGGGGATGCGAGCACGTGGTCGAGCGAACCGCTCAGCCCGCTGAAGACGTACGACCACTCCGAGGAGTCCAGCGCCGGACCGAGGTCCGTGTAGCCGGCGTCGCCGAGGACGACCATCGGGTCCTCCTGGCTGTACGCGTTGAAGTCGCCGAGCATGAACACCTTGTCGGTGCCGTACTGCTGCTGCATCGTCGTCGAGAAGGCGGCGAGCGCCGTGGCCTGCCGCACGCGGTCGGCGTTCGAGGCGCCCTGACCGTCGCCCTGGTCGGCGTTCTCGCCGGTGCCGGAGCCCTTCGACTTGAAGTGGTTCGCGATCACCAGGAACTCGTCGTCCGCGCTGCCGCCGACCGGACGGAAGGCGTCGGCGACGGGCTGCCGTGCGTTCGTGAACGCGTCGTCGAGCAGGATCGTCGACGCACCCGTCGGCGCGACGCGGGCCTGCTTGTAGATGAGCGCGAGGCGGATGACGTCCTCACTGGCGGGGACGACCGCGGGGGACTTCACGTACGCCCAGGTGTCCGTGCCGGTCGCGGCGTTCAGGGCACCGACGAGGGTGGCGACCGCGGCGTCCCGGTCCTCGCCGAAGCGGGCCGAGTTCTCGATCTCCTCGAGGGAGACGACGTCGGCGCCGAGGCCGTTGATCGCCGTGACGATCTTCGCCTGCTGGCGCTGGAAGTCCTCTTCCTCCGCGGCACCGCGGGCGTCGCAGCCGGAGTTCACCGTGACGGGGTCGCCCGCGCGGTCGGTGTAGTACGTGCAGCCGGTGAGCTGGTCGCCGGTGGTCGGGAAGTAGTTCAGCACGTTGAACCCGGCGAGCTTGAGGTCACCGCCGACGTCAGCGGGCTCCGCGGTGCGCACGTTCGAGAACGTGGCGGGCAGGTCGGTCGTCGCGGTGGCGCCGGTGATCGGTGCCGTGGGCTGGAAGGCCCAGCCGCCGTTGCGGTAGTCCAGGACCACGGGCTTCGTGAAGGTCGTGGCGGCGCCCACCGTGACCGGGGCGTCGTTCGTCAGCCACGGTACCGGGATGTTGCGGGCCGACTGGTCCGAGCCGTCGTACGGCAGGAAGTTCGTGCTCGCGCCGTCGTCGAGCGTGACCTTGCGGGCGGCGTTGTCCGCTTCGACGGCCTTCGCCGCGGCGCTCCCGGGGCGGGCGACCTCGGTCGGCTGGAGGAGCCGCTTCGTGCCGCTCGCCAGGACGACCTCGCCGTACTGGTTCGTCGTGTAGTTGTCGGCGACCGTGTAGTCGCCCTGCGGTGCGACGAGCATGCTCTCGAGGGACTCGCGCTGCGCATCGGTCGACGGGAACGCGACGGCGGCTGGCTGCGGCGCCGGCACGGCCCCCGCGAGCGTCGTCACGTCGGCGGCGCTCGTGACCGTGAGCTCGGTGAGGCCCTTGTACTCCGAGACCGCGCCGGTCAGCTCGAGGTGGTCACCCTCGTGCACCGAGGCGACGGTGGCGGGCGAGTACACGAAGACCGCGTCCGACGCCGTGTGCGCGGCGAGGTCGAGCGCGCCGCCGGTGCCGGGAGTCTGCACGGTGTAGCCGTTGAACCCACCGGTCGCGTACACCGCGGTGACGACGCCCGTCGTGACGACGTTCTTCCCCGCGTACGGCGAGGTGTCCGTCGTGCCCTGCAGCTGCGCGATGGTGACGGGCTCGGCGGGGCCGGCGGGCTCGGTCGGCTCCGTCGGGGTGGTCTCGATCGGCGTCGCGGTCTCGCCCGCGGCGTTCGTCGGCGTCAGCTCCTGCGTCTTCGTGAAGTCCGCCGCGTTGTCGTCGGTGTCGGTCGAGCCCGCGCGGACGAAGGCGTCCGGCACCGAGTTCGCGGTCCCGGCGACGGCGACGTCCGACTCGAACGTGGTCGCGGTGCCCCAGCCGAGCAGGTCGACGACACCCTCGGTGGTGTCCGTGACCGACCCTGCCGGGAGCGCCACCGCCGCGGTCTGGTCCGCGAGCACCAGCACCCCGCCGCCACCACCGGGGTTGAGGCCGAGCGTCGCGTCGGGCGTCGGCAGGTCGTAGCGGGCGTTCGCGCCGTTGCTGCCGAGCTGCACCAGGTACGTGCCGTGCGCCGGGACCGTGCCGCTCAGCGGCGCTGCCGAGACGTTCGAGCCGGTGGCCGGCGGACGGTACTGCAGGGACCACGTGCCGAGGTCGACCGGGGCGTCGGTCGGGTTGCCGATCTCGACGAACTTCTGCGCGGAGAAGGCGCCGGCGCTGCCGCCCTTGACGTAGGCCTCCTGGATGACGAGGCCCGTGCCGGTGGTGTTCGCGCTGGCGGCGGTGACGGTGACGAGTGGTGCTGCGAGGAACGTCGCGGCGACCGTGGCGCACAGCAGAGTGCGTCCGACGTGCTGTTGCATGCTGACCTTCGGTTCGAGAGCGGGAAACCCTCAGACCGTACAGACCTGCAGAGTCGCTCAGGTTGCGGTCAGGTAAACCATTGCACTCGGCAACATCAGTCCTCCGACAGCAACCGCAGTGCCAGCACGCCGACCGTGATGACGTACCAGCCCACGAGGTTGCTCTTCTTCTTCGCGAGGACCAACGACAGCGCGGCCGCGCTCGCTGCGATCGCGAGCGCCACCCACCGCACAGAGGGTGCCTGGCCACTCACACCGATCGCGAACATCGCCACGGTGGCAATGGCCACGAGCGCAGCCTGCAGCGTACGACGAAGCGGCCCCCTCGTCTGGGCTCGATTTTCGCTCACGTCGATACCGCTCTCGTTCGAAACCAACCGACGACCACGGGGATGAGGACCCAGATGAGGCCCGAAGTGGCCGTCGGCACCGCTGGCGCCATCCCGGTCAGTCCGCTCTGCAGCGTGCTGAAGCGGACGTACTCGCTCCAAGGGCCGAGAAGAGTCAGGACGACGTCGAGCACGAGCACGAGCAGCACCACGCTCACGAGACCGAGAGCGAGAGACCGCACCGTTGCACCGATACCAAAGCCGAATGTCGCTGAGGAGAATGCCAGCGCGGCGACCTGGCCGATCGCACCCACGAGCGCGAAGGTCGAGATGCGACCGCCGATGAGGACAGCGGTGACCGTACAGGAGGCCGCAACCACGATCGTGAAGAGCACGAGCGCACCGGTGACGATTCCGCAAGCGGCACCGCGGGCCACATAGAGCCGGCCCCGGGTGTTCCCGCTGAGCACGCCGTCACGCTCTCCGCCCCGTGCCGCATCACCAACACCGATCACGACCCCGACGATCGACGATGTCAGAGCGGCTGGAAGCCCCGCCATCACGATGAGTTCCCCCACCTCGAACGACGGGACCCGCGTCACCGCGGAGACACCGAAAGCCCCGCAAGCGACGACGGTCGCGACGAGAACGCCGTAACCGACCCACGCGCCGACCGTGTCGATCTGCTTGCGCAGCTCAATTTGTACAGCTCGCGAAAAGGGCGTCATCGCCGCACCTCGGATTCGAATTCTGCGGAAGACACAGTGACGTAGAGGTCCTCGAGAGTCCTGGCCGCGGGAGCCGCCCGGAATACTTCAAGGCCGATCGACACGGCTAGCCGGATCACCTCGGGAGGCGGGGCATCCACATTGAGCGTCCGCGCTGTGGTCGTGACGCTGATGCAGCGCTCGGCGAGTGCTCTCGAGAGCACGCCCGGATCGTTCACCTCGATCCTGCAGGCCGTCTTGCCGACTCCATTGACCGGCTCGATCCATGCGATCACCCCCTGACTGACCACGATCGCGGTGTCGATCAGCGCCTCGAGCTCTCCGAGCAGATGACTCGAGACGATCACAGTGGCACCGTCACGCTTCAATGCAGCGATCACACCCCGCATCCACGCGATGCCGTTCGGGTCCAAGCCGTTCATCGGCTCGTCGAGGAGCACCAGGGACGGACTTCCGAGAAGCGCGACCCCGATCGACAACCGCATCTTCATCCCGAGAGACAGTGAACCGACCCGACGGCCGAGGGCAGAATGGAGTCCGACTCGCCGCGCAGCCTCGGGAACGACCGCTTTGTCGACGCCGACGTAGAGACTTCGCAGGGTCAACGTCTCTCTCACAGTGCGCCCCGAGTGCATGGGCACGTCGCTGAAAACCGCCCCAACGGGCTCCCCACGTTGCCATGGCGTCCCGCGCAGCGCGCCGGAGGTCACTGGCGTGAATCCGGCGATGACAGACAACAACGATGACTTGCCAGCGCCGTTCGGGCCGATCAGGCCGTACACGTGGCCAGGCAGCAGTTGCATCGACACCGCCCGCAGTCGCGGTCGTCCTCGTCCCCGCCCTCGAAGCCCGACGTTTGCGAGTTCGATCATCGATCGGCTCCCTTCCCAGGAGTCGGAGCGAGCCGGTCGCAGCCCGCTCCGACCCGTCCGATCAACCGAAGAAGTAGTTCCAGAGCTGGCTGAACAGCTCTTGCACGCTCATCTGACCGAGCGCGGTGATGCCGGCCCGGATCCAGCTGGCAAGCCCGTTCCACCACTTCTTGAACGCGTTCAGGCCGCTCTTCAGCGCACTCTTCATCGCTGGGATGATCGACGAGGCGTTGTTCTTGACCCAGTCGATGATCGGCTTGATCGGGATGCCGTCGGTCGATGCCCCGCCTTGTGCTGGAGCAACCACCCCTCCCGATGGGGAAAGCCGGCCCTTTACCGCCCCCACGTTCACGGACGCTCCCACCACGGTCGCGGTCGAGGTCGTGGTCATGGCAATCGGCTGCGCCGAAGCCGCAGATGCTCCCACCGAGCTGAGCATCGCACCAGTGACGATCGCCCCGATGATCCCTACAGATCTGATCTTGTTCATGCTGTCCCCTATCTCGTGTCGGCACCTTTGCCGCGAGAACAGACTGGTAGAACTGACGTTCAGTATTTCACCGTATGCACAACAGTTTACAGGATGGAAACATAGGGGGATGCTGTTCGGTCCGCATCAGGAACCCACCGGCAGCCACTCCCGCCCGACCCGGTGCACCGCGGGCCCGTGCCCCGGCAGGACGATCTCCGGGATCGGCAGCGCCCGCGCGGACTCGACCGCCACCGCTTGGTCCGCCGTGAAGAACGGCGTGATCATCCGTGGACGCGGCGTCCACGACCCCGGCTGCGTGTCGTGGTGGGACACGACGGCGTCCCCGGTGACGATCGCGTCGGCCGCCGGCAGCAGGTACGCGGTGGACCCGGCGGTGTGCCCGACGGCCGGGAACGGGGTGATCGCCCGCCCCTCGAAGTCCCGCGCGGTGAAGGCCCGCGCGGCCGGCACGGTGGTCGGCCGGAGCGCGTCGGAGCGGATTGCCCGGCCGAGCCAACGGAGCACCCGCGGCGACGCCAGGCGCCCACCGATCTCGGCCGGTGTGACCTGCTCGCGGTCCGGTCCACGGACGTTCCCCAGCTCGTCGGCGTGTGCCAGCACCTCGACGTGCGGGTACTGCGCCAGGATCCCGGGGATGCCGCCGACGTGGTCGACGTGCCCGTGCGTGACGTACACACGCCGCAGGTCGTCGAGGTCGTGCCCGGCGTAGCGGACGGTGTCGAGCACCAGGTCGCTGTCGGCCGGGTAGCCGGCGTCGATGAGGGCGACGCCGTCCTCTTCCGCGAGGACGACCCAGTTCGAGACGGGGCCCTCGACGAAGACCACCCCGGGAGCGACGGAGACGACGGACCGGGGTTCGCGGGAAGTCATCCCCCGACGGTATCGGAGCCGCCGTTCGAGGAGCGCCGGGCACGCGTCTGCACGGCCCGCGCGGCGAGCTCCTCGTCCGCCGGGTAGCCGACCTCGGTCAGGGTCAACCCCTTGGCCGGTGCGACCTTGAACGCGCTGGTCCGCTCCCCCGCCACGCGCAACGCTTCGAGACGGTCGGCCCCGAAGCGTCCCTCGCCGACGGCGATGGTCGCCCCCACCATCGCGCGCACCATGGAGTGACAGAAGGCATCGGCCTGGAGGCTCGCCACCAGCACGCCGTCCGGCTCGCGGTCCCAGCGGAACTCCTGGAGCGTCCGGATGGTCGTCGCCCCCTCGCGCGGCTTGCAGAACGCCGCGAAGTCGTGCAGCCCGAGCAGCGTCAGCGCACCGCGCTCCATCGCCGCCGGGTCGAGACGCCCCGGGTACCAGAGCGTGTGCCCCCGACGACGTGGATCGCGGGGGGCGTCGAGGTCCGCGACCCGGTACTGGTACCGCCGCCAGAGCGGGGAGAACCGGGCGTCGAACCCGTCGGGCGCCACTGATGCCCGGGTGACGACGACGTCCCCCTCGGGCCCGGCGAGCCCGTTCAGCCGCTTCACGAGCCCGTCGAGCGGGTCCCGCTGCGCCCCGTCCGCCGGCGTCCGGCGGGGACGGGACAGGGTCGCCCACTGCGCGGCGTCGAGGTCGAGGTGCGCCACCTGCCCGGTCGCGTGCACGCCCGCGTCGGTCCGCCCGGCCACGGTGAGCAGCGGCGGTGCACCCCACCGGGTGAAGACGGTGGCGAGCGCGGTCTCGAGCGCGCCCTGG
>NZ_RKII01000006.1:253686-594431 GCF_003755165.1 Curtobacterium sp. PhB130
TGCACGCCCGCGTCGGTCCGCCCGGCCACGGTGAGCAGCGGCGGTGCACCCCACCGGGTGAAGACGGTGGCGAGCGCGGTCTCGAGCGCGCCCTGGGCGGTCCGCAGCCCGGGCTGCCTGGCCCACCCGGAGAACGCGGCCCCGTCGTACGCGACGTCCAGCCGGAGCCGCACGGTTCCTTCACTCACGCCCCAACGGTACCGATGTCAGCGCCGCGTCAGTGCCGCGTGAGCGCCCCGCGGCACGATCGTCCTCGACATCGACGAAAGGACACGACGATGACCACGACACCACTCGCGGTGGAGGCCACCGGCCTCGTGAAGACCTTCGGGCAGAACCGCGCTGTGGACGGTGTCGACCTCCGTGTCGAGGCCGGCACCGTGTACGGCGTGCTCGGCCCGAACGGGGCCGGCAAGACGACCACGATCAGCATGCTCGCCACGCTCATGAAGCCGGACGCCGGCGAGGCCCGCATCTTCGGCCACGACGTCCGCCGCGAAGCGCAGGAGGTCCGCCGGCTCATCGGCGTCACCGGCCAGTACGCCAGCGTCGACGAGACGCTCAGCGCGACGGAGAACCTGGTGATCTTCTCCCGGCTCCTCGGGCTCTCCCGGGCGGAGTCGAAGCGGAAGTCCGCCGAGCTCCTGGAGCGCTTCGGCCTGACCGAGGCCGCGACCCGCCCCTTGAAGAACTTCTCCGGCGGCATGCGCCGACGCCTCGACCTGGCGGCGAGCCTCATCGCGCAGCCGCCGCTGATCTTCCTCGACGAGCCGACCACGGGCCTCGACCCGCGGACCCGTGCGCAGATGTGGGACACGATCCGGGAGCTCGTCGCGACCGGCTCGACCGTGCTGCTCACGACGCAGTACCTCGACGAGGCCGACCAGCTGGCCGACCGGATCGCCGTCATCGACCACGGCCGTGTGGTCGCGGAGGGCACCGGCGACGAGCTCAAGGCATCGATCGGCACCGCCTCCCTGCAGCTCCGGCTGCAGGACGCGCTCCGCCTCGACGCGGCGCGCACGCTCGTCCGCCAGACGCTCGGCGTCGACGCGGTCGCGAGCCCGGAGGGCACCCGCCTGACGGCCCCGATGGCGGACCCGGACCGCGTCACCGACCTCCTCGTGTCGTTCCGCGACGCGGGCATCTCCCTCGCCGAGATGAGCGTGCAGAAGCCGACGCTCGACGAGGTCTTCCTCACCATCACGGGCGCCCCGGCCACGACCGACGACGCCGACACCACGCGCGAGCTCGAAGGGAGCAACGCATGACCACCATCGCCCCCACCCCGACCGCTGCGCCCCGCATCACCCCGCGCCCCGGCGTCGGTGGCACCGGACTCGGTGCCACGATCCGGCAGTCCTTCACGATGGCGTACCGCGGCCTGATCAAGGTCCGTCGCACGCCGGAGCAGCTGTTCGACGTCACCCTGATGCCGATCATCTTCACCGTGATGTTCACGTACATCTTCGGTGGCGCGATCTCTGGGAACGTGGCGGCCTACCTGCCGATCATCATCCCGGGCATCCTCGTCCAGACGAACATCACGTCGTCGATCGTCACCGGCGTCCAGCTCCGCGAGGACATGGACAAGGGCGTGTTCGACCGCTTCAAGTCGCTCCCGATCGCCCGGATCGCCCCGCTCGCCGGTGCGCTCCTCGCGGACACCGTCCGGTACGCCATCGCGACGACGATCACGTTCGTGGTCGGCATCATCATGGGACTCCGCCCGGCCGGTGGCGTCGGTTCGGTGGTCCTCGCCGGGCTCCTGGTGATCGTGGTCGCGTGGGCGATCAGCTGGATCTTCGCCTACTTCGGCGTGATCGCCCGGACCGCGTCGAGCGTCTCCGGCATCTCGAACATGGTGCTCTTCCCGCTGACGTTCCTCTCGAACGCCTTCGTCCCCGCTGACACCCTGCCCGACTGGCTGCGCTGGTTCTCCGAGGTCAACCCGATCTCGCACCTGATCACCGCGGTCCGCGAGCTCGTGAACCACGGCCAGGTGGGCGGCGACCTGTGGATCTCGCTCGTCGGTGCCGCCGTCGTGGTCGCGGTGTTCGCACCGCTCACGGTCCGCGCGTACATGCGGAAGGCGTGACGCCGCTCAGCGGCTGAAGCGCAGTTCCTCGAGCAGCAGGCGCGCCTGCGAGACGGCCTCGGCCCGGTCCCATCCGGCCGAGGCCGTTTCGGCGTCGAGGACCGTCGGGTCGCCGAGCACCTCGACCAGGAGCGGACGGATCCGGGCGTGCGCGAGCACCGCGAAGTCCTGCCGTGACCCGAAGCGGCTCGCCAGCCCCCAGCACCGTGCGGCCCGGTCGTGGTCGCCGAGCCGGGCCGCGGCGAGCGCCAGGCCCAGCAGGGCCGTCCCGATGACGGGCAGGTCCAGCCACCAGGGGTGCAGGCGCAGCATCACGAGTGCACCGACGCGCATGCGGCGCGCGATGGCGGACGTGGTGGCCACGGCCGGGAGGCCCGGCTCGGTTCCGTCGGATCGGCCCACCGTCGCCTCGTCCAGCGCCGCGAGCCGCGCGGCGCCCGCCATCAGCGTCCAGTGCGGCGTCTGCTTCCGGCGCGGCAGGACGAAGTCCCAGGCGTCCCCGTAGCGGGCGGCAGCAGCGTCGAGGTCGCCGAGACTCCGGCTGCACTCGGCGTCGATCGCGATCGCGAGGACCCCGATCTGCGCGGCGTCGCCGTCGAACCCGCCGCGGTTCGTGACGGGCTGGTTCCCGAGCTCGGCGGCGATGGAGCGGGCGAGTGTCACGTCCCCGGTCGCTGCGGCGCAGAGCCCGACGGTCCAGCCGATCTCGTACAGGTCGTCCTCGGCGCCGAAGACCTCGAGCCGCTCCCGCGCCAGGGCGGCTGCGGCGAGCGCATCGGTGTACCGGCCGGTCTGTGCGAGGAGCTGCGTCATCGTGACGGCGCCGGACCCCATCGCCCAGGCGTCGTCCACGGTGACCGCGAGGGTCTCGCCGCGCTCGGCGTACCGGAGCGCCAGGACGAACTCGCCGTCGTTCTCGGCGAGCGGCGCGCTGAGCATGTGCGCGAGGCACGCGACACCGTCGTCCGGGTCCTCGCGGTACCGGGCGAGGAGCGCCATCCCCTCCGCCGGCCGTCCGATGGTGAGGAGCAGCGCGGCCTGGGCGTCGAGCACCGGGAACCCGCTCCAGCCCGCACGCGTCACGTGCCGCAGCGTCGAGATGGCACGGACGGCGGTGCGTCGGTCGGAGAACGCCGACGACCCGCCGGTGAGCACGAGCCCGAGGATGGTTGCGGCACGGTCCTCCGCTGCCGGCGGCGCCTGCCGGAGCACCGTGACGACGTCCGCGGCGATCGCGACGACCTCGCCGTGCGCACCGCGGAGCGTCCAGTAGCCGCCGAGCGCCGAGAACACCTGCGCGACGGCGGGACGGTCCTCGGCCTGCAGACCCCAGCGGAGCAGGGTGACGAGGTTGTCGGCTTCGCGACCGACCTCTCTGAAGTACCGTCGCTGCGGCTCCCCGGTCGCGGCGAACATGTTCCGGGCGGCGGAGAAGTCGCGCCCCCACCGGATCATCGCGGCGCGGACCTCGTCCGTCCGGCCGCGTTCGTAGAGCCGGGCCGCGCCGAACTCCCGCACGGTCTCGAGCACGCGGTAGCGCACGGGGTCGCCCTCCCGCTCGACGAGCTGCACCAGGGACTGCTCGACCAGTTCGGCGAGGTCGTCGAGCGCGTCGTCCCGGCGCTCGTCCGCCGCGACGGCCTCCACCGCGTCGACGGCCAGTCCGTCCGGGAAGAGCGCCAGCCGGGTCAGCAGGTCCTGCGCGCCGTCGTCGAGGAGCCGCCAGCTCCACTCGATGACGGCCAGAAGCGTGCGGTGCCGCTCGGGGGCGGTGCGGTCGCCGCCGCGGAGCAGGGCGAACCGGTCGTCGAGCCGGCGTTCGATCTCCTCGGCGCTCATGCCGCGGATCCGGGCGGCGGCGAGCTCGATCGCGAGCGGGGTGCCGTCGAGCCGGGTGCAGATGCGCCGGACGGTGTCCACGGGGAGCACCGCGCCCGGTCGTGCCGCGCGGGCCCGCTCGGTGAACAGGCGGACTGCTGCCCCCTCGGCCTCGACCGGCAGCGGCGCGAGGGGCGCGACGACCTCGCCCGCGATGGCGAGCGGCGCACGCGAGGTCGTCAGGACCCGGAGCGCCGGCAGCACCGCGAGCAGGTCGGCGGTGAACGCGGCGACGTCCGCGACGAGGTGCTCGCAGTTGTCCAGCACCAGGACGGTCGGTTCGTCCCCGAGCGCCCGGACCACGCGGCCACGGAGGTCGGCGACGACGGCGTCCCGGAGCGCCCGGGCGGAGCGGACCTCGGCGATCCCGAGCAGGGCACCGAGTGCGGGGACGATGTCATCCCCCGCGGCGAGCGGTGCGAGCTCGAGCACCACGACCCCGCGGTCCGCCGGCACCGACGCGGCGACCGCCTGCGCGAGGCGGGTCTTGCCGAGCCCACCCGCACCGAGGATCGTGACGAGCCGTTCCCGCGACAGGAGGTCCGCGACCGTGGTGAGGTCGGCCTCCCGACCGATCAACGCGTTCGGCGATGCTCGGAGGCCGATCCGGCGGACGGCCCCCGAGGCGGACGCGGATCGTCGGAGGAGCTCCGCGTTGAGGCGGACGAGGTCGGCGGAGGGGTCGGCGCCGAGCCCGTCGGCCAGGCGTTCCCGGTGCGCTGCGAACGCGGCGAGCGCTTCCGTGGTCCGGCCGGCCGCAGCGAGTGCGCGCATCGAGCCGGCGACGGCCACCTCGTCGAAGGGGTCCGCGTCCGCCTGCTCGCGCCACAAGTCGACGGCGGCGTCCGCGTCGCCCGAGGCGAGGAGCGCCGAGCCGAGCGCACGTCGGAGTCCGCGTCGTGCCGTCGCTGCCCGTTCGCCGAGCGCGGCACCGAGGTCACCCTCGACGTCGGCACCCGGGTCGCCGCGCCAGAGCTCGAGCGCGGCGTGGACGTCGTCGTCCGCCGCACCCGCCGTCCCGGCGACGCGTTCGGCCGCGGCGAGGTCGACGTCGTCCGGGCCGACCCCGAGCGCGTACCCGGTGCTCGTCGACACGACGAGGCCGTCCGCGGTGCTCCGTCGCAGCCGCGACACGAGGGTCTGCAGTGCGGCCCGTGAGCCCTTCGACTGCGCCTCGCCCCACAGCTCGTCGATGATCGCGTCGGTGGACATGGCGTGCCCGCGGGCCAGGACGAGGGCGGTGACGAACGCCCGTGCCAACGCTCCCGGGACGGGCGTCGGCGTGCCGGTCGGATCCATGACCAGCACGGGCCCGAGGACGGCGATGCGGGGGTGTCCTGGCACGGGCCGAGTCTACGGGCGGAGGCCTCGTTCAGCGCCGCTGCCGACTGAACGCGGACGGACCGGTCGAGGTGTCCAGGTTCTCGGTCGCCCGGCGCTCCGACTCCACGATCCCGCGGAGCGACACCAGGGCAGCCGCGGTGACGGCGACGTGCGACGGGTTCTCCCGGCTCGCATCGAGTGCCCGTTCGACCTCCTCGATCGCCTCTTCGCCCGCGGTCTCCGGGCACTCGCCGCGGATCATGCAGGCGAGCTGCGTCATCGCCTTCGCCAGGGGCTCGGCGAAGGCCGGATCAGGGCGACCGACGCCCTCGGAGACCGGACCCGAGCGTGCGACGAGCTCGGTGAGGTCGGTCGTGTACCAGGCGACCCGTTCCAGGGCGCGGAAGCGGGCACCGTCCTGCTGGAGCCGCGCCCGTGAGCCCCGGAGTGCCCCGCGCGGGTTGATCTTGCGGCTCTCGTGCGCGATCGAGACCCGTGACCGGACGTCCGCGATCGCCCGGTCGAGACGGTCCTGCTGGCGGTCCCACGCCGGCTCGTCGCGCTTGCCCTCCCGCATGACCGCGGCGAGGCCGTCGAGGTGGTCGGCGAGGACGTCGTTCACCGCGTCGATCCGGTGTTCGGCGTCCCAGAAGTGCAGCGGCGGGAACACCAGGAAGTTCACGAGCAGCCCGACCACAACGCCGACGGCCATCTGCACGAGGTACCCGAGCGAGTAGCCCTCGGCGTGCGCACCGCCCACCAGCAACACGAACAGCGCCGCCGTGGACACCCACGAACTGCCCTCCCCGAGGATCCGGAACCCGCCGACGAGCACACCGACGCCGACCGCGAGGGCCACGGCGAGGATGCCCGGGTCCCCGACCCACATCGTGAACGCGGCGACGCCGATGCCGAGCGCGATGCCGACGAGCGTCTGGATCCCGCTCCGGAGCCCGGCGAACACCGTCGTCTGCATCGCGATGACGGCGCCGAGCGGGGCGTAGTAGGGGTAGTCGGACGCGACCCCGGGGACGTGCCGTGCGACGAACCACGCGAGCGCGGCGGCTCCGGCGGCCTTCGCGGCGTGGAGCAGGCGCGGCTGGGTGCCGGACGTCCGGCTCCATCGCCAGATCCTGGTCCCCACCCCCGCGACGTGTTCGAATCCCATGTGTCCTCCTGGTGTCGGCCCTCACCCGATGGGCCGACGCGTCACCCTACGGTGCGCCCGCTGACCGGACGCCAAACGGCCCCCGCAGCAGAGCTGCGAGGGCCGTTCGTGGTGGTGCGTGTGACTACTTGTCGTCCGACTTCTCGGCGGCGTCTTCCTCGACCTCGGCGGCAGCCTCGGTCTCGGTCTCCGACTCGACGGGAGCCGACTCCTCGGTGGTCTCGGTCTCCTCGACCGGGGCCTCCTCGGTGGTCTCCTCCGCGGCGGGCTCGGCGGCCGGCGCAGCAGCAGCCGGAGCCGAGTTGCGCGTGACGGGGGCCGGGGTGCCGGAAACGGGCTCGAGGACGAGCTCGATCGAGGCGAGCGGCGCGTTGTCACCCTTGCGGAAGCCGAGCTTCGTGATGCGGGTGTAGCCGCCCTGGCGGTCGGCCACCTGCGGCGCGATCTCCGTGAACAGCGTGTGCACGACGGTCTTGTCGCGGAGGGCCGCGATGACCCGACGACGAGCGTGCAGGTCGCCGCGCTTCGCGAACGTGATGAGACGCTCGGCGACCGGGCGGAGGCGCTTGGCCTTCGTCTCGGTGGTCGTGATGCGACCGTGCGTGAAGAGGGCGTTGGCGAGGTTGCTCAGGAGCAGGCGCTCGTGGGCGGGGCCGCCACCGAGGCGGGGGCCCTTGGTGGGCTTCGGCATGTCAGTTCTCCAGTGGTGAAAGAGTGGTGCGCGCCGTGACGACGCGCGTGCGCATCAGCGCGAGGTCAGTTGCTGGACTCGTCCTCGTCGTACCCGCTGTAGAAGTGGGCGCCGTCGAATCCGGGGACGGTGTCCTTGAGGGACAGGCCGAGCTCGGTGAGCTTGTCCTTGACCTCGTCCACCGACTTCTGACCGAAGTTGCGGATGTTCATGAGCTGCGTCTCCGAAAGGGCGACGAGCTCGGACACCGTGTTGATGCCCTCCCGCTTCAGGCAGTTGTAGCTGCGGACCGAGAGATCGAGGTCCTCGATCGGGGTCTGCAGCTCGTTCGAGAGCACTGCGTCGACCGGCGCGGGGCCGATCTCGATGCCCTCGGCCGCCGTGTTGAGCTCACGGGCGAGACCGAACAGCTCGACGAGCGTCCGACCAGCCGACGCGATGGCGTCGCGCGGCGTGATGGCCGGCTTCGACTCGACGTCGACGACCAGACGGTCGAAGTCCGTGCGCTCACCGGCACGCGTCGCCTCGACGCGGTAGGTGACCTTGAGGACCGGCGAGTAGATCGAGTCGATCGGGATCTGACCGGCCTCGCTGAACTCCGAGCGGTTCTGCGTCGCCGAGACGTAGCCGCGGCCACGCTCGATGGTGAGCTCGAGCTCGAAGCGCGCGGTGTCGTTCAGGGTCGCGATGACGAGGTCCGGGTTGTGGATCTCGACGCCGGCCGGCGCGGAGATGTCCGCGGCGGTGACCTGACCGGCACCCTGCTTGCGCAGGTACGCCGTGATGGGCTCGTCGTGCTCGCTGGAGACGACCAGGCTCTTGATGTTGAGGATGATCTCCGTGACGTCTTCCTTGACACCGGGAACGGTGCTGAATTCGTGGAGGACACCGTCGATGCGGATGCTGGTGACAGCCGCGCCGGGGATCGAGGAGAGGAGCGTGCGGCGCAGCGAGTTGCCGAGGGTGTAGCCGAAGCCAGGCTCGAGCGGCTCGATGACGAAGCGCGAGCGGTGCTCGGAGATCGACTCCTCGGTCAGGGTGGGGCGCTGTGCAATGAGCACTGTGGGATTCCTTTCGGCGAAGTGTCCGCTATATGACACTTGGCGGTACGACGGGGCCGACCGGGCCCCGACGGGTCTGTTGAGTTGTGATCACGCGCACCGAGGTGCGCGATCGAACGACCAGGAATGGCCGCCCCCGCTCGCTCCGGTCAGGGAACGAACTGTTCCGTCACGGATCGAGCGGGGAACGGCCGGTTGCTCCTCGCGTCAGACGCGACGGCGCTTGGGCGGGCGGCACCCGTTGTGCGCCTGCGGCGTGACGTCGTTGATCGAACCGACCTCGAGGCCAGCGGCCTGGAGGGAGCGGATCGCGGTCTCACGACCCGAACCCGGGCCCTTCACGAACACGTCGACCTTCTTGACGCCGTGCTCCTGCGCCTGACGCGCAGCGGACTCGGCGGCGAGCTGCGCCGCGAACGGCGTCGACTTGCGCGAGCCCTTGAAGCCGACGGCCCCGGAGGACGCCCAGCTGAGGACGGCACCCGACGGGTCGGTGATGCTGACGATCGTGTTGTTGAACGTGCTCTTGATGTGGGCCTGGCCCACGGCGACGTTCTTCTTCTCCTTGCGGCGCGGCTTGCGCGCGGCAGTCTTGGGGGTAGCCATGATGATCTCCTATCGGGCCTTCTTCTTGCCTGCCACGGTGCGCTTCGGGCCCTTGCGGGTACGCGCGTTGGTCTTGGTGCGCTGACCGCGCACCGGGAGACCACGACGGTGACGAAGACCCTCGTAGCTGCCGATCTCGACCTTGCGGCGGATGTCGGCTGCGACCTCGCGGCGGAGATCACCCTCGACCTTGTAGTTGCCCTCGATGTAGTCGCGGAGGGCGACGAGCTGGTCGTCGGTGAGGTCCTTGACGCGGATGTCACCGGAGATACCGGTGTCCGCGAGCGTCTTGACCGCGCGAGTGCGGCCGACGCCGTAGATGTACGTGAGTGCGATCTCCACGCGCTTCTCGCGCGGGATGTCGACGCCTGCTAGACGTGCCATGTGCTGGCTGCTCCTGTTGTCGATGGAGGTGTGGCGCAGTACCGGTGCTCGGGCCTCCGACCCGGGGTGTCCCCCGCTCGCGGACGAGCGGGATCTGGTACTGCGTTGTCGATGTTGAGTTGTGGTTCGTGCTCGAGCCGCCTGCGACGGCCCCGGTCACGCGCTGGGACTAGCCCTGGCGCTGCTTGTGACGCGGGTTGCTCTTGCAGATCACCATGACGCGGCCCTTGCGGCGGATGACACGGCAGTGCTCGCACATGGGCTTGACGCTGGGGTTGACCTTCATTGCTGATTCCTCGTGCTCGCTGGCTTCGTGCTCGGCGGGTTCGCCGAGTCGTTCCTTTCCAGCTCGCGGATCACTTGTAGCGGTAGACGATCCGGCCGCGGGTCAGGTCGTACGGGCTCAGCTCCACGATCACGCGGTCCTCTGGGAGGATGCGGATGTAGTGCTGGCGCATCTTCCCGGAGATGTGCGCGAGGACCTTGTGCCCATTGGTCAGCTCAACGCGGAACATCGCGTTGGGCAGAGCTTCGAGCACCGAGCCTTCGATCTCGATGACGCCGTCTTTCTTGGCCATAGCCTCACTGTCGCTTGGTTGGATTACCGGTGTGATCCCCGAGCCGGTCTGCGGGTCGGGCGCCACGCCCAGAAGGCATGGCACACCAAAGATCGATCTTATGGGATCTGCGCCCGATTGCCAAGTGCGCGCGCCGTGCCCCCTCCTCTGGGGTGTTCCTGAGGGGAGGGCCAGCGTTCCACAGTGGTTCCACGGCGCGCTCCTGGGGCCGCGCAGGACTCCGGCCCTACGGTGACAGTGCAGCCCCCCGAACGGAGACACCTGTGCCCGCCACCCGCAACCAGCGGACGATCGCCCGCCACGGCCGCCTCGCGCGCCGTCGGGGCTGGACCACACTCGTGTCCGTCGTCGCCTCCGCCCTCGCCGTCGTCCTCGTCAGCGGCACCAGCGTCGCCGCCATCGCCGGCGCCCAGCTCGCGACCGCACCGACCAGCGTCCAGCTCAGCACCGACGACCAGAGCACCGCGAAGACCGCCGACATCACGGCGATCAAGGGCGGCGCGAACATCCTGCTCATCGGCAGCGACACCCGCGTCGGCCAGTTCGACTCCGCGGACGACGTCGACGGCGCCCGCAACGACGTGACGATGCTCATCCACATCTCCGCGGACCACCAGCAGCTGACCGCGGTGAGCTTCCCGCGCGACCTGATGGTGCCGATCCCCGCGTGCACGAACCCGGAGACGGGGACCACCTACCCCGCCGCGTCCTCCGCGATGTTCAACACCGCGCTCGGCAACGGCGGCGTCTCGTGCGTCGTCGACACGGTCGAGAACCTCACCGGCCTGAGCATCCCGTACGCCAGCCTCATCACGTTCGACGGGGTCATCGAGATGTCGAACGCCCTCGGCGGCGTCGACGTCTGCGTGGCGAAGGCGATCGACGACACCTACACCGGCCTGCACCTCACCGCGGGCGAGCACACGCTCGAGGGCTCCGACGCCCTCGCGTTCCTGCGCACCCGGCACGGCGTCGGCGACGGCAGCGACCTCGCCCGGATCAGTTCCCAGCAGGTGTTCCTGTCGGCGCTGCTCCGCAAGGTCACGTCCGACGGCACGCTCTCGAACCCGATCACGCTCTACAAGCTCGCCGGAGCGGCGCTCAGCAACATGGTCCTCTCCGACGGGCTCGGCCAGGCGAAGACCCTCGTGGGCCTCGCCGGCATGCTCCGCGGGATGAGCACGTCGAGCATGCTCTTCGTGCAGTACCCGGTCGCGGACGACCCGGCGGACAGCGCCAGGGTGATCGTCGACCAGGACACCGCGCACGCGCTCAACGTCGCGCTCCAGACGGACGAGAAGACCACTCTCAGCGACTCGACCACCGGACGTGCGTCCGAGGAGAGCTCCAGCGGGACGTCGTCGAGCGCCTCACCGTCGGCCACGCCGTCGAGCGCTGCGTCCTCGTCCTCGTCCTCGTCCTCATCGTCGTCGTCGTCGAGCAGCACGAGCACGCCGAGTGCCTCCGCGACGCCGCTGCCGTCGTCGATCACCGGACAGAGCGCTGCAGAGGAGACCTGCTCCGTCGGCAACTGAGCCGGCGCGGCGGGCCCGCCCCGCGCCTCCCGTCCGATCGGGACGTGACCACCTGCGGACGCGACGGATCGGCTCGCGTCCGCAGTTCGGGACGACGAGCGGGCCGGGAGGCTCGTGCTACGGGATCGGGACGGGCGTCACACCCAGCGGGGTCAGGTGCGCGGCGCCGCCGTCGGCGGCCGTCAGGACCCAGATCCCGTCCGCGTGCACCGCGACGCTGTGCTCCCAGTGCGCAGCATCCGAACCGTCGAGGGTGCGGACGGTCCAGTCGTCGTCGTCGGTCGAGCTGTCGATCGTACCGGCGGTGACCATCGGCTCGATCGCGACCACGAGGCCCGGACGCACCGCCGGACCCGCGCCACGGATGCGGTAGTTGAAGACCGGGGGCTCCTCGTGCATGGACCGACCGATGCCGTGGCCGGTGAAGTCCTCGACGATGCCCCACTTGCCGGTCTCGTCGATGGCGTCCTCGACCGCGTCGCCGACCTCGTTGAGGTTCTTCGCCTTCGCGAGCGCCACGATGCCGTGCCAGAGTGACCGCTCGGTGGTGTCGCTGAGCCGCTGTCGGGCGGCCGACAGGGAGGCGTCGCCACCCGGGACCACCGTCGTGAACGCGCTGTCGCCGTTCCAGCCGTCGACCTCCGCACCGGCGTCCACCGACACGATGTCACCCGGCTGGAGCACCCGGTCCCCCGGGATGCCGTGCACGATCTCGTCGTTCACCGACACGCAGAGCGTGTGCCGGTACCCGGGGACCAGCTGGAAGTTCGGGATCCCGCCGCCGTCACGGATCGTCCGCTCGGCGATCGCGTCGAGCTCCCCCGTGGTGATGCCGGGCCGGATCGCCGCACGGACGGCGTCGAGCGCTGCCGCGGTCAGGAGCCCCGGGCGCACCATGGCGCGGAGCTCGTCCGGGGTCTTGTAGATCGAGGGCTTGCGGAACCGTGCCACGCGGGTCAGACGCCGGCGGTCAGCCCGCGCGACGCGAGCGCTGCCTGGATGCGGTCACCGACCTCGTCGATGGCGCCGAGGCCGTCGACCTCGACCACGAGCCCACGCTGCTGGTAGGCGTCGACGATCGGGGCGGTCTGCTCGGCGTAGACCTGCTGGCGACGACGGATCGTCTCCTCGTTGTCGTCGCTGCGGCCCTGCTGCTCAGCGCGCTTCAGGAGCCGCTCGACGAGCGCGTCCTGGTCGGCCACGAGCCGGATGACCGCATCGATCCCGGCGCCCTGCTCGGTCAGCAGCGCGTCGAGGTACTCGACCTGGCCGACCGTGCGGGGGTAGCCGTCCAGCAGGAAGCCGCTCTCGGCGTCCGGCTCTTCGAGGCGGGACTTCACGAGCTCGTTCGTCAGCGAGTCCGGGACGTAGTCGCCCGCGTCCATGATCGCCTTCGCCTGGACCCCGAGCGGCGTGCCTTCCGACACGTTCTTCCGGAAGATGTCCCCGGTGGAGACGGCCGGGATGCCGAAGGACTCGGCGATGCGGCCGGCCTGGGTGCCCTTCCCCGCTCCGGGAGGTCCGACGATGATGAGACGTGCGCTCAACGGAGAAGCCCTTCGTAGTGACGTTGCTGCAGCTGCGAGTCGATCTGCTTCACGGTCTCGAGACCGACACCCACGATGATGAGGATGCTCGCGCCACCGAACGGGAAGTTCTGGTTCGCGCCGAACAGCGCCAGTGCTGCCAGCGGGATGAGCGCGATGAGACCGAGGTAGAGCGAGCCGGGCAACGTCACCCGGGTCAGGACGTAGTCGAGGTACTCGGCGGTGGGACGACCGGCACGGATGCCGGGGATGAACCCGCCGTACTTCTTCATGTTGTCGGCGACCTCTTCGGGGTTGAAGGTGATCGCGACGTAGAAGTAGGTGAACCCGACGATGAGCAGGAAGTACAGGACCATGTAGAACCAGTTGTCACCCGAGGTCAGGTTGTTCTGGATCCAGGTCACCCACGCGGCCGGCTCGGAGCCGTCGGAGGGCTGGTTGAACTGCGCGACCAGTGCCGGCAGGTACAGCAGCGACGAGGCGAAGATGACAGGCACGACGCCGGCCATGTTCACCTTGATCGGGATGTACGTGTTGTTGCCGCCGTAGGTCCGACGGCCGACCATGCGCTTGGCGTACTGCACGGGGATCCGCCGCTGCGACTGCTCGACGAAGACGACGGCCATCATGATGACCAGGCCGACCAGGATGACGAACAGGAAGAGCTCGAACGACTGCGACTGCTCGATCGCCCAGAGCGCGGACGGGAACTGCGCTGCGATGGACGTGAAGATGAGGAGCGACATGCCGTTGCCGATGCCGCGCTCGGTGACGAGCTCGCCCATCCACATGATGAGGCCGGTGCCGGCGGTCAGGGTGACGACCATGAGCATGATCGCGTACCAGCTGTCGTTCGAGATGATCGACGAGCAGGAGGAACTGGCGTTCGTGCCGAAGAGCTGGCCGGAGCGGGCGACCGTGATCAGCGTCGTGGACTGCAGCACACCGAGCGCGATGGTGAGGTAGCGGGTGTACTGGGTCAGCTTGGCCTGACCGGTCTGACCCTCCTTGTAGAGGGCGTCGAAGTGCGGGATCACGACGCGCAGGAGCTGCACGATGATCGACGACGTGATGTACGGCATGATGCCGAGCGCGAAGACCGAGAGCTTCAGCAGCGCGCCGCCGGAGAACAGGTTGATCAGGTCGTAGAGACCGCCGGAGGACGAAGCGCTCGCGAGGCAGGTCTGCACCGCGGCGTAGTCGACGTACGGTGCCGGGATGTACGACCCGAGGCGGAACAGCGCGATGATCGCGAGGGTGAAGCCGATCTTCTTCCGAAGATCGGGGGTGCGCATGATGCGCGCGACCGCTCTGAACACGAGAACTCCGAACTTCTGGGGACCGGTCTTGCCGATCGTGCCGGGCGGATCCGCCCGTGGCCGGAAGCGCCGACCGCGTGGCCCGGCGTCCGTCGTCGAACCGACGGGGGGATCCGGGCCTCCATCAAGGAAACCGTAACGGCGGCCCGTGCGCAATGCACGGGCCGCCGACGGGACTACTCGGTGACGGTGCCGCCCGCAGCCACGATCTTGTCCTGGGCGGAGCCCGAGACCTTGTCGACCGTGACGGTGAGCTTCACGCTGATGTCACCCTGACCGAGAACCTTGACCTTCTCGTTCTTGCGGACGGCGCCCTTGGCGACCAGGTCCGCAACGGTGACGTCGCCACCGTTCGGGTACAGCTCCGCGAGCTTGTCCAGGTTCACGACCTGGTACTCGACGCGGAACGGGTTCTTGAACCCGCGGAGCTTCGGGGTGCGCATGTGCAGCGGCATCTGCCCACCCTCGAAGCCGACGCGGACCTGGTAACGGGCCTTCGTGCCCTTGGTACCGCGGCCCGCGGTCTTGCCCTTCGAGCCCTCACCGCGACCCACACGGGTGCGGTCCTTCTTCGAGCCAGCGGCCGGACGAAGGTGGTGCACCTTCAGGATCTGGACGCGCTCGTTCTTCTCGTCGCTCATGCGTCGACCTCCTCGACCTTCACGAGGTGCGCCACCGTCGCGATGTAGCCGCGGTTCTGGGAGTTGTCCTCACGCAGGACCGTACGGCCGATGCGCTTGAGACCCAGGCTGCGGAGCGTGTCGCGCTGGTACTGCTTCTCGCTGATGACTGACTTCGTCTGCGTGATCTTCAGCATGGCCATCAGGCACCTGCCTTCTCGCTCGCGGCGGCACGTGCGGCCGCCTCGGCACGGAGCAGGCGGGCCGGCACGACGTGGTCGATGTCGAGGCCACGACGTGCTGCGACGGCGCGGGGCTCCTCGAGCTGCTTGAGGGCCTCGACCGTGGCGTGCACGATGTTGATGGTGTTCGACGAACCGAGCGACTTGCTCAGGACGTCGTGGATGCCGGCGCACTCGAGCACGGCGCGGACGGGACCACCGGCGATGACACCGGTACCCGGGCCGGCCGGACGCAGGAGGACGACACCGGCTGCGGCCTCACCCTGCACGGGGTGCGGGATGGTGTTGCCGACGCGCGGGACGCGGAAGAAGTTCTTCTTCGCCTCTTCGACACCCTTGGAGATCGCCGTGGGGACCTCCTTGGCCTTGCCGTAGCCGACACCGACCAGGCCGTTGCCGTCACCGACGACGACGAGCGCGGTGAAGCTGAAGCGACGACCACCCTTGACGACCTTCGAGACGCGGTTGATGGTCACCACGCGCTCGAGGAACTGGCTGTCGCCACCGCGGTTGTTGCGGTCACGGCCCTGCTGACGGTCACGACCGCCACCACGACGGCCACGGTTGTCGGCCGAGTCGCGGTTGTTGGACGCGGAGCCTGCAGCGGTCTCGACCGGACGCTCGGCGACGGGGGCAGCTGCCTCCGCCTCCTTGCCCTTCGGGGTCTCCTCGGCGCTGGTGGCCTCGGTGGTCTCGCTGGTCTCTTCGACGCTGGTCGTCTCCTCGACGGCCGGGGTCTCTTCGGCGTTGCTGTTGTTCGCGATGTCGCTCACAGGTTCAGCCCTCCTTCACGGGCACCATCGGCGATCGCGGCGACGCGACCGGCGTACTTGCTACCACCGCGGTCGAACACGACGGCTTCGACACCGGCGGTCTTCGCACGCTCGGCGAGGAGCTCGCCGACGCGACGCGCCTTGGCGGTCTTGTCGCCGTCGAACGAGCGGAGGTCTGCCTCCATCGTCGATGCGCTGGCGAGGGTGTGACCCTTCGAGTCGTCGATGACCTGCACGAACACGTGACGTGACGAGCGGGTGACGGCGAGACGGGGACGTGCCTCGGTGCCGGTGATCTTCTTGCGGAGACGGTTGTGGCGGCGGGCCTTGGCGGCCGCCTTGCTCTTGCCTCGAGTTCCGATAGCCATGATCACTTACCTGACTTTCCGGCCTTGCGGCGCACGTTCTCGCCGGCGTAGCGGACACCCTTGCCCTTGTAGGGCTCCGGCTTCCGCAGCTTCCGGATGTTGGCCGCGACCTCGCCGACGGCCTGCTTGTCGATGCCGTTGACGGTGACCTTGTTGTTGCCCTCGACGGCGAAGCTGATGCCCGCCGGCGGCTCGATCGTGATCGAGTGGGAGTAGCCGAGCGCGAACTCGAGGTTCGAGCCCTTCGCCTGGACGCGGTAACCGGTACCGACGACCTCGAGGCCCTTGGAGTAGCCCTGGGTGACGCCGATGATCTGGTTCGCGATGAGGGTCCGGGTCAGCCCGTGGAGCGAACGCGAGGTGCGCTCGTCGTCCGGACGGGTGACGAGGACCTGGTTCTCCTCGACGTTGGCCTGGATGGGCTCCGCGACGACGAGCGAGAGCTCGCCCTTCGGGCCCTTGACCGCGACGTTCTGACCGTCGATGGAGACGGTCACGCCCGCGGGGATGTCAATGGGAAGACGTCCGATTCGAGACATGTTCGATCACCAAACGTAGGCGAGGACTTCCCCACCCACGCCCTTCTGCTCGGCTTCGCGGTCGGTCAGGAGACCCGAGGAGGTCGACAGGATCGCCACACCGAGGCCACCGAGGACCTGGGGGATCTCCGTCGACTTCGCGTAGACCCGGAGACCGGGCTTCGACACGCGCTTGATGCCGGCGATCGAGCGCTCGCGCTCGGGGCCGTACTTGAGCTCGATGGTGAGGGTCTTGCCCACGCGGGCATCCTCCACCTTCCACTCGCTGATGTAGCCCTCGCGCTTGAGGATGTCAGCGATGGTGGTCTTGAGCTTCGAGCTCGGAAGCGAGACGGCGTCGTGGTGCGCCGAGTTCGCGTTCCGCAATCTGGTCAGCATGTCTGCGACCGGATCGGTCATCGTCATGATGTGATTCCGTTTCTCACCTGGTTTCGACACCCGTTCCACGAATGCCGACCTGAGCGATCGAGTGACTCCAGGGCGATTCCCCGGAGTCCGTGTGTTCGTGCGGGCGGGCCGGAGGACTTGCATCCTCCGGCCCGCGTCGCTCGAAGTAGTTTAGACCGTCTGCTCGGCAGAGCGGAACGGGAAGCCCAGCTGCTTGAGCAGGGCACGTCCCTCGTCGTCCGTCTTCGCGGTGGTCACGACGGTGATGTCGAAGCCGCGGACACGGTCGATGCGGTCCTGGTCGATCTCGTGGAACATGCTCTGCTCCGTGAGACCGAACGTGTAGTTGCCGTTGCCGTCGAACTGGCGGTCGGAGAGACCTCGGAAGTCGCGGATACGGGGGAGGGCGAGCGAGAGCAGGCGGTCCAGGAACTCCCACGCACGGTCACCGCGGAGGGTGACGTGTGCGCCGATGGCCTGGCCCTCACGCAGCTTGAACTGCGCGATGGACTTGCGGGCCATCGTGACCTGCGGCTTCTGACCCGTGATCGCGGTGAGGTCCTTGATGGCCCCGTCCATGATCTTCGAGTCGCGAGCTGCCTCGCCGACACCGGTGTTCACGACGACCTTCACCAGGCCGGGGACCTGGTTCACGTTGCCGTAGCCGAACTGCTCGGTCAGCGCTGCCTTGATCTCGTTCTTGTACTTCTGCTTGAGGCGCGGCTGAACTTTCTCAGTCGTCGCGGCAGTCGTGTCAGTCATCAGAGCTTCTCACCAGACTTCTTGGCGTAGCGGACGCGGACGGTCTTCTTGACGCCGTCCTTCTCCACCTCTTCGGTGCGGAAGCCGACGCGGGTCGGCTTCTTCGTCTTGGGGTCGACGAGCGCGACGTTCGACACGTGGATCGAAGCCTCGTGCTGCTCGATGCCGCCGGTCTTGGAACCACGCTGCGTCTGGCCGACGCGGACGTGCTTCGTGACGAAGTTCACGCCCTCGACGACGACACGGTTCTTGCCCGTGATGACCTCGATGACCTTGCCCTGCTTGCCACGGTCGCCGCCACGCTCCTGCGTCGCGCCCGTGATGACCTGGACCAGGTCACCCTTCTTGATGTTCGCCATGGCTTACAGCACCTCCGGCGCGAGCGAGATGATCTTCATGAACTTCTTGTCACGAAGCTCGCGACCGACCGGACCGAAGATGCGCGTGCCGCGCGGGTCGCCGTCAGCCTTGAGGATCACTGCCGCGTTCTCGTCGAACTTGATGTAGGAGCCGTCCTGACGACGGGTCTCCTTCTTGGTGCGAACGATGACCGCCTTGACGACGTCACCCTTCTTCACGTTGCCGCCGGGGATGGCGTCCTTCACCGTGGCGACGATGACGTCACCGAGTCCGGCGTAGCGACGACCCGAGCCACCGAGAACGCGGATGGTCAAGATCTCCTTGGCACCCGTGTTGTCGGCGACCTTCAGGCGGGATTCCTGCTGAATCACTGCTGTCTCCTATTTCCGCAAGCGGGCCGCGAGGCCTACTTGGCCTTCTCGAGGATCTCGACCAGGCGCCAGCGCTTGGAGGCACTGAGGGGACGGGTCTCGCTGATCACGACGAGGTCGCCGACACCGGCCGAACCGGCCTCGTCGTGCGCCTTCACCTTGGAGGTGCGGCGGATGACCTTGCCGTAGAGGGCGTGCTTCACGCGGTCCTCGACCTCGACGACGATGGTCTTGTCCATCTTGTCGCTGGTCACGTAACCGCGGCGCGTCTTGCGGTAGCCGCGGGTGAGGGCGGCGGAGTCCTTCTCTTCGTTCGCCATCAGTTCTCCTCGGCGGTCTCGGCCTCGGTCGACTCAGCCGGCTTCTCGGCCTTCTTCGTCGACTTCTTGGCCTTGGTTGCGGTCTCGACGGGAGCGGGAGTGGCACGGATGCCGAGCTCGCGCTCGCGGAGGACGGTGTAGATCCGGGCGATGTCGCGCTTGACGGCACGGAGACGACCGTGGCTCTCCAGCTGGCCGGTGGCCGACTGGAAGCGGAGGTTGAAGAGCTCCTCCTTGGCCTTCTTCAGCTCGTCAGCGAGACGCTCGTTCTCGAACGTGTCGAGCTCCGTCGGACGGAGCTCCTTGGAACCGATCGCCATTATGCGTCGCCCTCCTCGCGCTTGATGATGCGTGCCTTGAGGGGCAGCTTGTGAATTGCACGGGTCAACGCCTCACGGGCGATGTCCTCGCTGACGCCGGAGAGCTCGAAGAGCACACGGCCGGGCTTGACGTTCGCGATCCACCACTCGGGCGAACCCTTACCGGAACCCATGCGGGTCTCAGCAGGCTTCTTGGTGAGCGGACGGTCCGGGTAGATGTTGATCCACACCTTGCCGCCACGCTTGATGTGACGCGTCATGGCGATACGAGCGGACTCGATCTGACGGTTGGTCACGTAAGCGGGCGTGAGGGCCTGGATGCCGTAGTCACCGAAGGAGACCTTGGTGCCACCGGTGGCCTGACCCGAACGCTTCGGGTGGTGCTGCTTGCGGTGCTTGACTCGACGGGGGATAAGCATGGTTACGCCTCAACTCCTGCGCCGGCCGGCGCTTCCTGCGGGGCCTGCTGCTCACGGCCGCCGCGGTCGCCGCGGTCGCCGCCACGACGGTCACCGCGGTCATTGCGGTCGCCACGCGGGCCGCCACGACGCTCCGGGCGCGACGAACGCTGGTTCGCCTGCTCGCGAGCGAGCTCCTTGTTCGTGATGTCGCCCTTGTAGATCCAGACCTTCACACCGATGCGACCGAACGTCGTCCGGGCCTCGTAGAAGCCGTAGTCGATGTTGGCGCGGAGCGTGTGCAGGGGCACGCGGCCCTCGCGGTAGAACTCCGAGCGCGACATCTCGGCGCCGCCGAGACGGCCGGCGACCTGGATGCGGACACCCTTGGCACCGGCGCGCTGTGCACCCTGGAGGCCCTTGCGCATGGCGCGACGGAACGCGACACGAGCGGAGAGCTGCTCCGCGATGCCCTGCGCGACGAGCTGGGCTTCGGTCTCGGGGTTCTTGACCTCGAGGATGTTGAGCTGGATCTGCTTCTTGGTGAGCTTCTCGAGCTCACCGCGGATGCGCTCCGCCTCGGCGCCGCGGCGGCCGATGACGATGCCCGGACGCGCCGTGTGGATGTCCACGCGGACACGGTCACGGGTGCGCTCGAGCTCGATGCGGGCGACGCCGGCACGGTCGAGGGTCTTCTTCAGGTACTGACGCACCTTGATGTCCTCGGCCACGTAGTCGGCGTAACGCTGACCCGGCTTCGTGCTGTCGGTGAACCAGTGCGAGACGTGGTCCGTCGTGATCCCGAGACGGAAGCCGTACGGGTTGACCTTCTGGCCCATTACTTGCTCGCCTTCTTGCTCGTCGCGGCAGCAGCCTCGGCCTCGTCAGGGGTCGCGAGGACCACCGTGATGTGGCTGGTGCGCTTGTTGATCCGGAAGGCGCGGCCCTGGGCACGCGGCTGGAACCGCTTGAGGGTCGTGCCTTCGTCGACGAAGACGCGGCTCACGTAGAGGTCGCGCTCGTCCAGGAAGCTGTTCGTCGAGTCCGCCTTGACACGTGCGTTGGCGATCGCCGAGGCGACCAGCTTGTACACGGGCTCCGAAGCGCCCTGGGGGGCGAACTTCAGGATGGCGAGCGCCTCGTGGGCCTGCTTGCCGCGGATCAGCTCGATGACGCGACGGGCCTTCTGAGGCGTGACGCGGATGTGTCGCACGCGTGCGATCGACTCCACCATTTCGTTCCTCCTCTGCGTCGCCGCCTTAGCGGCGACGGCCCTTCTTGTCGTCCTTCACGTGACCGCGGAAGGTACGGGTCGGCGCGAACTCGCCGAGCTTGTGACCGACCATCGATTCGGTGACGAACACCGGGATGTGCTTGCGTCCGTCGTGCACCGCGATGGTGTGCCCGAGCATGTTCGGGACGATCATCGAGCGGCGCGACCACGTACGGATCACGTTCTTCGTGCTGGCCTCGTTCTGCGTGACGACCTTGCGGAGCAGGTGCTCGTCGACGAAGGGGCCCTTCTTCAGACTGCGTGGCATCTTCTGAACTCCTACTTGCGCTTCTTGCCGGCGTTACGGCGACGGACGATGAGCTTGTCGCTCGGCTTGTTCGGCTTGCGCGTGCGGCCCTCGGACTGGCCCCAGGGGCTGACCGGGTGACGTCCACCGGAGGTCTTGCCCTCACCACCACCGTGCGGGTGGTCGATCGGGTTCATCGCGACACCACGGACGGTCGGGCGGACGCCCTTCCAGCGCATGCGGCCGGCCTTGCCCCAGTTGATGTTCGACTGCTCGGCGTTGCCGACCTCGCCGATCGTGGCGCGGCAGCGGGCATCGACGTTGCGGACTTCACCCGACGGCAGACGGAGCTGCGCGTAGGGGCCGTCCTTCGCGACGAGACGCACCGAGGAGCCGGCCGAACGCGCGAGCTTGGCGCCGCCACCGGGGCGGAGCTCGATCGCGTGGATGACCGTACCCACGGGGATGTTGCGGAGCGGCAGGTTGTTGCCGGGCTTGATGTCAGCACCGGGGCCCTGCTCGACGACGTCGCCCTGCTTGAGCTTGTTCGGGGCGATGATGTAGCGCTTGGTGCCGTCCACGAAGTGCAGGAGCGCGATGCGCGCCGTGCGGTTCGGGTCGTACTCGATGTGCGCGACCTTGGCGTCCACGCCGTCCTTGTCGTGACGACGGAAGTCGATCACGCGGTACTGGCGCTTGTGGCCACCACCGATGTGGCGGGTGGTGATGCGGCCCGAGCTGTTGCGGCCACCGGTCTTCGGCAGCGGACGAAGCAGGGACTTCTCCGGGGTCGAGCGGGTGATCTCGGCGAAGTCGGCGACCGAGGAGCCACGACGACCCGGGGTCGTCGGCTTGTAGTTACGAATAGCCATGATTTATCCCTCTGGTCCTCAGCCGACAGCCGTGAAGATGTCGATCGAACCGGACTTGAGCGTCACGATGGCACGCTTGGTGTCCTTGCGCTTGCCCAGACCGAACTTGGTGCGGCGGGTCTTGCCCGGACGGTTCAGCGTGTTGATGCCGGCGACCTTGACGTTGAAGATCTTCTCGATCGCGAGCTTGATCTCGGTCTTGTTCGCACGGGGGTCCACGATGAACGTGTACTTGCCCTGGTCGATGAGGCCGTAGCTCTTCTCCGACACGACCGGCGAGATGATGATGTCGCGCGGGTCCTTGTTGAAGCCGCTCATGCGGTGATCTCCTTCGCGGTCTTCGACGCGATGAAGGCGTCGAGGGCGCTCTTGCTGAAGACGATGGCGTCCGACACGAGGACGTCGTAGGCGTTCAGCTGGCCGTACGAGAGCGCGTGGACGTTCGGCAGGTTGCGGATCGACTTGAGCGTGAGCTCGTCGTCCGACTCGAGCACGACGAGCACGTTCTTGACGGGCGCGACCTTCTCGAGGAGCGTGCGGGCGGTCTTGGTCGACGGCACCTCGGCCGCGACGAAGCCCTCCACAGCGGAGATGCGGCCACCGCGGGCGCGGTCCGAGAGCGAGCCGAGCAGAGCCGCGGCGATCATCTTCTTCGGGGTGCGCTGCGAGTAGTCGCGCGGGGTCGGTCCGTGGACGACGCCACCGCCGGTGTGCTCCGGAGCACGGACGGAACCCTGACGGGCGCGGCCGGTGCCCTTCTGCTTGAACGGCTTGCGACCGGCACCGCGGACTTCGCCGCGGTTCTTGGTCTTGTGGGTGCCCTGACGCGAAGCGGCGCGCTGCGCGGTGACGACCTGGTGGATCAGCGGGACGTTGGTCTCGACGTCGAAGAGCTCGGCGGGGAGCTCGACGGTGCCGGACTTGACACCCGATGCGTCGAGGACGTCGATCGTGGTTGCGGTCGTGGTGGCCATGATCACTTACCCTTCACGGCGGTGCGGACGAAGACGGAGCGACCGCGAGCACCGGGGACGGCGCCCTTGACGAGCAGCAGACCCTTCTCGGCGTCGACGGCGTGCACCGTGAGGTTGAGGACGGTGACGCGCTCGCCACCCATGCGACCGGCCATGCGCATGCCCTTGAAGACACGCGACGGGGTCGAGGAAGCACCGATCGAGCCGGGCTTGCGGTGGTTGCGGTGCGAACCGTGCGAGGCGGAGACGCCGGCGAAGCCGTGGCGCTTCATGACACCCGCGAAGCCCTTGCCCTTGCTCGTGCCGACGACGTCGACCTTCGCGCCGGCTTCGAACGTGGCGTCCACGGTGAGCTCCTGGCCCAGCGTGTACTCGCCGGCGTCCGACGTGCGGATCTCGGTGAGGGTGCGGCGCGGGGTGACCCCGGCGGCCTCGAAGTGGCCAGCGGCCGGCTTGTTCACCTTGCGCGGGTCGATCTGGCCGGCGGCGATCTGGATCGCCTCGTAGCCGTCACGCTCGACGTTGCGGATCTGGGTGACCACGTTCGGGCCGACCTCGATCACGGTGACGGGGATGAACTTGTTGTTCTCGTCCCACACCTGGGTCATCCCGAGCTTCTTGCCGAGGAGGCCCTTGACGGACTTGGTTGAATTCGCCATCAGTCAGCCCCCTTACAGCTTGATCTCGATGTTGACGTCGGCCGGGAGGTCGAGACGCATGAGCGAGTCGACGGCCTTCGGCGTCGGGTCGACGATGTCGATGACCCGCTTGTGCGTGCGCTTCTCGAAGTGCTCGCGCGAGTCCTTGTACTTGTGAGGGGAACGGATCACTGCGATCACGTTCTTCTCGGTGGGGAGCGGCACCGGGCCGACCACGGTCGCACCGGCACGGGTCACCGTGTCGACGATCTTCCGGGCCGACGTGTCGATGACCTCGTGGTCGTACGACTTGAGCCGGATGCGGATCTTCTGTCCCGCCATGTGTTCTCTGTCCTCTCTGCGCCGCGCACCCTCGGGCCGCCTGACGCCGCCGGGTTCCGCCCTGTGCGGACCTGGCTGTTTGCGTGAATCACCGGACGCATCCGCTGGGGATGACCGCTGTTCTCCTGTCAACCGCGTGGGCGGGCATGCTGCTGGTGCTCACACCGGCCCACGTGGACGTGTCGCTTCCCACACACGCCGGCGGACCGGCGTGCTCCCTGGGATTCGAGCTGTTCTGCTGCCTGCGGCCCAACCCAGCCCTGCTGAACAAGGGGGTTGTGCACTGCCAGAGCAGTGATCCTTGCGGGCGCGGACGCCCGTGGAATTTCGGAACCGGACAAGTCTCCCATAGGCACAGCATCCGTGCAACCCGGGCGTGTCGCGCTTCACCGGGCGTGTCGGAACGGTGCCACTCCCCCGGTCTGCCGCGGATCCAGCGGCCTGGAGGCCCGGGTCGCGCCCGCCCCGGAACACGCCTCCGGAAGCCGCCCGGGACCACCGCCGGAAGCCGTCCGGAAGCCCGCCGCGGACCTGTCGAACCGCAAAACGGACACAGCACCACGCGATCGCGCGGTGCTGTGTCCGGAAGGTGGTGCGGTGACGACTGCGGGCTAGTCCTCGTCGTCGATCACCGGGGGCACGAACCACGGCGGGAAGACGGCGACGCGGGGAGCGTGACCGCCGTGCTCGGCGAGGATGTCCTTCACCGCGTGCCGGGCCCGGTCGTTCGGCACGCCGATGACCGCGACCGAGGTGAACGGGACGCTCGGGCCGGCGAGCACCTCGAGGCCGTGCATCTCCGGGTCGGTCAGGTCGGTGCGGCGCAGCATGTTCGCGGACGCCTCGGGGCCGACGGCGAACCGGACGTCCTCGGCGTCGGCGTCGGTGTCCGACAGGATCACGGAGGCGCCGAACGCCGCCGTGGGGACGACGAGCACGACGTAGTCGGTGCCACGGGTGTGCCGGGCGGCGTCCGACCAGCGCGTCTCGTCGAGCGCACCGCGGCGGACCTCGTCCCAGCGGGCCCCGTCGGGCGAGAGCGAGAACGGCACGTGCGCGGCGACGCTCGAACCGTCGGGAGCGGTCGCCGCTGCGCGGGACTCGCGGAGGGCCGGCGCGCTGATGTCGTACGACGGGGTGACCCGGTCGGACGCCAGGATCGCCTGGTCCGCGACGATGCCGTCGAAGTTGTCGATGTGGGTGACGTGGTGCGCCCGCAGCGTGCCGAACACCCGCGCGGCGGGCATCTCCGGCTCAGCGGTGCGCAGCGCGGTGGCCCGGGCACGTGCCGGGGAGCCGCCGGGGGTCGACCGGAGGGACGTGCTCACGCGGGTCCGCCGCGGTGCCGGGGTCTTGGGGACGTCCGGCAGCTCGCGCTGGCGCGGCGCGCAGATGTCGCAGAGTTCGGTGGGGAATCCGTGGATGCACTCGTCGGTCACGACTGGTGTGGGTCCTTCCGTGCCGCGTGGGGGTGGAACGGCACAAGGGTCAACGCTACGTCATCACGGCCGTTCTGCGGCACCGTCCAGCTCATTGGCGGTAGAGGAGCGCCCGGACCTCGGCCTCCGCGGCGTGCAGACGGGCCGGGTCGATGGTCTCACCGTGCTCGTACGCGTCGAGCAGGCGTGGGTCGATGTAGCTCTGCCGGGCGACGGTGGGGGTGTTCCCGAGGACCTCGCTCGCGGCCTTCACCGCGTGCGAGACGGCCTGCTTGCGACGGCTCGCGGCGGACTGCGGGCCGGTCTCGGCGAGGTCGACCGCGGCGGCCACCGTGCCGTGCAGGGTCCGGAAGTCCTTCGCGGTGAACTCCTCCCCCGCGCGCTCCTTCACGTAGGCGTTGATGTCCTCGGCGGAGAGCGGCTCCCAGTCGGCGCCGCGGGACTCCCGGTACGACAGCAGCCGGGCGTTCGGTCCGCGCCGCTTCATGCCGACGACCACCCGGGCCAGGTCTGCGTCGTGGATCGACGACGACCACTCCTGCCCGCTCTTGCCGGGGAAGTCGAGCTCGATGTCGTCCCCGGACACGTGGGCGTGGGCGCAGAGCAGCGTGGACAGCCCGCGGCTGCCGTGCTCGGACGCGTACCGCTCGGACCCGACGCGCAGCGAACCCTGGTCGAGCATCCGGAACGCGGCTGCGAGCGACCGGCGCTGGTCCGGCTCCGGTCGACGGAGGTCCTGCGTGACCATCCGACGCGCACCGGGGAGGGACTCGGCGAGGGCGAGCGCCCGGTCGTACTTGATCTTGTCCATCCGGTCACGCCAGGACGGGTGGTACATGTACTGCCGTCGCCCGGCCCCGTCGATCCCCGTCGCCAGGATGTGGCCGTTCTCGTACGGCGAGATCCAGACGTCGTCCCACGCGGGCGGGATGACGAAGTCCTCCAGGCGCTGCCGGACCTCGGGGTCGGTGACGGTGTTGCCGTCGGGGTCGCGGTACGTGAACCCGCGTCCGCTGCGGACCCGGTGGTAGCCACGACCGTTCGTCTTGGATCTGCGGAGACGTGTCACCTCTCCGAGGATGCACGCCCGGCCCTGGGCGCACGCACGTGACGGACGGGAGGCCCGGTACCAGCCGGCACTGGGCCTCCCGTCCGTCAGGTGGTCACCGTCACACGCGTCGGCGACGCAGCAGGAGCAGCACCAGTCCGGCCATCACCGCTGCCAGGGCGAGCAGGCCGCCCAGGCCGAGGCCGACGGCACCGGTGAACGCGAGCTCGCTCGCCGGCTTCGGCGCCGCGTGCACCGGGGCCGGGTCGCTCGCGCGGAGCGGGTCGCCCGCCGTCACCGTGCTGGGGTCGCTCGGGACGACCTGCGCCGTCGAGGACTGCACGGTCGCGACGTTGGTGATCCGGTCCGGCGCGTCCGCGGCGACGCGGACCGTCAGCTGGAACGCGACCTGGCTGCCGCTCGCGAGCGGCTCCGACAGCGTGCAGGCCACGGTCGACCCGGTGGTGCAGGTCGCGCCCCGGTCGTCGACGCTCACGAACGACAGGCCGGTCGGCAGCTCGTCCGTGACGACGACGGGACCCGGGTCCTCGGTCGGGCCGTCGTTGCGCACCGTGATCGTGTAGCCCACGGTCTCGCCGCGGACCACCGCACCGGTGTGCGTCTTCGTGACGGACAGGCTGGACGCCGGTGCCACCGCGAGCTCGTCGTCGGCGTCGTTGTCCGCCAGCGTCGTCTCGGTCGTGGACGTCGCGACGGTCGCGGTCGGGGTCACACCCGGGTAGGCCGCTGCGGTCGGCGTCTGGTGCACCGTGATCGCCGGGGCGAGCGCACCCGCCGGCAGCGTGCCGGTGAGCGCGAACGACACCGTGGTGCTGCCGTCGGCGTTCGTGACGACGCCCGTCACCGTCCAGGCCGCGTCCGCCTCGGTGGACACGTACGTCAGGCCCTTCGGCAGCGTGTACGTGGCGGTGACCGTGTCGGCGTCGGAGACACCGGCGTTCCGGACCTGGACCGTCTCCGGCAGGTCCTTCCCGATGACGGCGGTGCCGCTGTGCCCGATGGTGATCTGGACGTTCGCGACCGCGTCGACCGGCAGGTCCGCCGTCGCCGTGTCCGCGTCCGTGCCGTTCGGCGCGGGCGTGCCCTGGGACGTGATCGACGCGCGGTTCTCGATCGAGCCGGCGGTGAAGCCGGACGCGACCGCCGTGGTGATCCAGAGGCCGGGGGCGTCGTCGCCGGCGACGATCGTCGTCGGCAGCGTGCAGGTCACGACCGTGGTGTCCGTGACGCCGTCGCAGGTCCACACCGCACCGTCGGAGGAGGCGCTGACGAACGTCATGCCCTCCGGCAGCTGGTCGGTGACGACCGTGTCGGGCTGTTCATCCGACGGGCCGGTGTTGGCGACGTGCAGGTACCAGACCTGCTCCGCGCCCGCGGTGACCTTCGCGGACTTCCCCGTCGCCCCGGCCTTCGCCACCGGCGTCTTGGACAGCGTGAGCGACGCGTGGGTGGTCACGTCGACGTCGTCACCGGAGGTGTCGTCTGCGGTGTCCGGGTCGTCGGTCGCCGAGGAGACCGTCGCCGTGTTCCGCAGCGTGCCGGCCGGCGTGCCGGACGCGATCGTCGCGGTGACGTGGAACGTCGTCGTGGCGTCGTTCGCGAACGTGTCCGTCGACCAGGTGGTGACGTCGTCGCCCTGCTGCCACGCGTCGTCGTCCGTGGTGACCGCCGTGACGGTCATCCCGGCCGGGGCGGTGTCGGCCCAGGTCACGCGCTGCGCGTCCGAGGGGCCGTCGTTCGTCACCGTCACGTCGTACGTCACGTCCGTGCCCGCGTCGGCCGAGGCCGCGCTGGTCCGGGTCTTCGTGATCGAGAGGTCGGCCTCGGTGGTGACGTCCACCGTCGCGCTGTCGTGCGCCGTGGCACCCTGCGCCGTCACCGGTGCGGCGGTCGCGGTGTTCACGACGGACGATCCCGTGAACGAGGCCGGCACGTGCACGACGATGCCGATCGTGTTCGGGTCCTCGGCGCCGACCGCGATGCCGTCGGTGCTGACCAGCGTGAGGACGCCGTCCTCGTTCGACTCGAGCGCCCAGTGCGCCGTGGTGCCGTCGGTCAGGCCGACGTACTGCACACCCGCGGGCAGGGTGTCCTGCACCCGGACGCTCGGGGTCGTGCCGGCACCGGCCGGCAGGTCGGAGGGGCCGTCCGGGTTCGCGACCCGGACCGTGTACGTGACGTCCTGCCCGGCGTCGATGCGCTCCACGTCGGCGGTCTTCGTGACGCTCAGCCCGGCGGTCTGCGTCGCCTCGCTCGAGGTGCCGGCCTCCTGCGTCGCGGCGTTGTCCGCCGAGACCTCGGCCGTGTTGGCCAGCGTCCCGGTCAGGTCGGCCGGCGTCGTCACCGTGATGGTGAAGGACGTCGTCGCACCGGCCTGCAGCGTGCCGTCCAGGGCACAGGACGCGGTGTCCCCCGACTCCGCCGTGCAGGTCCAGTCACCGTCGGTCTGGGATCCGCCCCGGAGGCTCGTCCCCGACTCGAGCGCGTCCGTCACCACGACGTTCCGCGCGTCGGCCGTCCCGGTGTTCTCGACCGTCATGGTCCAGTCCGCCGTCTTCCCGGCGACGAGGGCGTCGCTGGTGAACGCCTTGGCGATGGTCAGCGACGTGGTGTCGTCGACGGTCGTCGTGGTCGTGCTGGTGTCGTTCGAGGACTTCGGGTCCGTGGTGGTGCCACCGACCGCGACGGTCGCGGTGTTCTTCACCGTCTGGTCCGCCGTGACGGCGGACTTCACGAGCGCGGTGACCGTGATCGGCGCCGCGGTGGTGCCGTTGGCCAGGCCGTCCCTGGTGCACGTGACGGTGTTGCCGTCCGTGTCACAGGTCCAGCCGCTGCCGACCGCCGCGGTGGCGCTCTGCAGCGTCACCGTGTCGGGCAGCGTGTCCGTCACGGTGACGGTGCCACGGGCGTCGGAGACGCTCTGCTCGCCGGCGTCGCGGACGTTCTGGACGGACAGCGTCCACGACGTCGTGCCACCGGCAGCGGCCTGCTCGTCGAGCGCCGTCTTCGTGATCGCCAGGTCGGCGATCGCGACCGGCGTGACGCTCGCGCTGTCGGCGTCGTTCGCCGCGTTCGGGTCGAACGTCTGCCCGGTGCCCTGCGCGATGGTCGCGGTGTTGCGGATCGCGGTGAGCGGTGCGTTCGCGGGCAGGGTCAGGGTGACGTCGAGCTCGGGGAACGTGTCGCCCTTCGCCACGACGGCGCCGTTGACGCAGGTCCACGTGCCGTCCGTCGGGGTGCAGGTCCAGCCCGTGCCCGTCGGGGTGAGGGTCGCACCGGACGGCAGCCCGGCGGTCGAGTCGACGACGGTGGTGCCGTGCGCGGCGTCACCGCCGTTGTTCGTCACCACGATGGTCCAGGCCTTCGTCGTCGTCGCACCGGCCACGACCTGTGCCGTCGTGGCGGTCTTCACGACGGACAGGTCCGCCGCGGCGATCGAGGCGTCGGCCGTCGCGTCGGTGCCGCCCTTCGGGTAGGTCGTGAACGAGCCGTCGCCACCGTCGTAGCCGGTGCCACCGGAGGCGTCGGTGACGGTCGCCGTGACGTGGTTCGTGTGCTGCACGGTGGTCCCGGCAGCGCTGGCCGCCTTCGCCGTCGGCGCAGCGCGGTAGTGCAGCGTCAGCGTCTGGTTCGCGCCGAGCGGGCCCAGGTTGCTCCACGTGAGGGTGGTGCCGTCGACCGTCGGGTCCGGGGCCGTCGTGCTGGCTCCCCCGGCGAGGACGGTCGTCGCGCTGCCGGCCGTGTAGACCCAGCCAGCCGGCAGGACGTCCTTCGCGGAGACCGACTTCGCGGCGCTGCCGGTGTTCGTGAAGGTCACGGTGAAGTCGGACGGGACGCCGACGTAGGACAGCCCACCGGCGGTGTCGTTCGACTTCGCGACGGCGACGTTCGGGAACGACGGCGTGACGGTGGCCTTCGCGGTCGCGGGGCCGTAGGGGCCGCCGTCGCCGTTCGGGAGCGACGAGTAGGTGCCCGTCGTCGCGGTGTTCGTCAGGACGCCACCGGTCAGGGAGGTGTCCTCCGCGAGGACCGCCCGGTAGGTGTGCTGCACCGAGGTCGTGGTGCCGAACGTGGCGACCGGCCAGGTGATGACACCGCCGGCGCAGTCCGCGCTCGTGCGGATGGTGCCGCCGTCGGAGATCGTGGTGCCGTCCACGACGATGCCGTCCGGGACGCAGTCCGACACGGTGGTGCCGTAGGCGGGCGAGCCGGAGCTCGTGACCGTCACCGTGTAGGTGATCTGCTGGCCCGGCTCTGCCTTCGCCGTCGTCGTGGTCTGACCGGCGACGGTCGCGGTCTTCGCGATCGCGAGCGACGGGGTGACGACCGAGGCGTTCGCCACGTTCGAGGTGACGGTCGCGTCCGTCGGCTCGGCCTTCTTCGCGGTGCGGTCGTAGGCGAACGCCGCCGTGTTCGACAGTGCCGTGCCGGCCGCCTGGTCGGTGCCGACGCGGACCGGGATCGAGACCGTGATGGTCAGCGCGCTGCCGAGGCCGGTCGGGATGTCGTCGATCTTCGCCGTGACGACGCCCGAGGAGACGCTCGGGGTCACCGCGACCGACGGGTTGCTCGCGGTCGCCGTGGGGGTGCCCACCGCGGTCAGGCCCTTCGGGAGCGTGTCCGTGACGCGGCCGTCGTAGATCGCGACGTTCGCGGGGACGGTCGTCGTGATCGTGTACGTGGCGGTGTCACCGGCACGCACGGACAGTGCGGTCGTGTTCGCCGGGTTCGTCGTCGCGTCCGCGGTGGGCGCACCCGTGGTCGCGTTCCACGTCGGCGCGGTGAGCGTCTTCACGATCGACGGGCCGGTGACCTTCACGTCGTCCGATGCCGTGACCACCTGCACGTAGGAGGTGTTCGCGGTCGCGTAGTCCGTGTCGAGGCTCGAGGTCAGGGCGCGCGCGGTGTTCGTGTACGTCTGGCCGGCGGGGGCGTCCTGCTTCACCGTCGCGGTGACGGTGATCGTCGCGCTCGCGCCGGCAGCGATCGTGCCGACGTTCCAGGTGTGCAGCGTCGTGCCGGTCGGGCACGTGCCGAGCGCGGTCTTCTGCGCGTCGGTCGGCGTGCTCTCCGTGGCGGAGCTGCTCGTCAGCGTGAGGGTGTTCGGGAAGCAGTCCGCGATCACCGTCGAGCGGGCGTCGGCCGTCGCCGCGGAGTTCTTCGCCGTGAGGGTCCACGTGACGGTGTCGCCGCCGGCGATGGTCTTGCCGGCGAGGTTGTCGGTCTTCGTGACGGCGACCTTCGGCGCCTGGACGGCGATGGACTTCGACGCGGTCCACGACGACGCGGTGCCCCCGGTCGGGGTCGACGTGAACGTCGCCGTGTTCTGCACCGTGCTCGCCGTGTACCCGGCGGCCGTGTAGTTGCCGACGCCCTTGGTGACGCGCAGGTCGGTGACCGTGACGGAGAACTTCGCGGTGGATGCGCCCGCGTTGTCGAACGTGGCCGGGAAGAGCACCGCGCCCGCACCACGGCTGTTGCCCGTGCCGGTGAGGGTGAACGTCTGGCCGCCGTAGGTGCCCGTGACGTCCGTCGCCTGTGCCGTCGCCGGCACCGTGATCGTCGTGGCGTCCGGGAACGTGAGCGTCCAGGCGGAGGCCGCGGTCGTCACCACGCCGGTCGGCAGCGGGTCGACCAGTGTGCCGTTGCCGACACTCGTCGCCGCGGGGACGGTTGCCGAGTACGTGTAGGCGAGCGCCTGCCCGGGGGCTGCGGTGTCACCGGAGAGGTTCGTCGTCGCGGCGGCGACCGCGCTGCCGCTCTTCGCGACGGCCACGGCCGGGATCGTGACGAGCCGGGTGGCGTCGGCGTTCGGCGCGGTGCCCTGGCCGGTGGTCGGGGTCGCGGCGAACGTGCTGTTCGTGCCGGTCGTGGGGATCCAGGTGGTCGTCGTCCCCGAGTCCGTCGCCGTCGTGAAGCGCGTGACGGAGGCCGAGTTCTGGTAGGCCGTGCCGACGTAGCCGGGGGTCGGGACCGCGAAGTCGTACGTCAGCTGCTTGGTCGCAGCAGCGGCGATCGAGGAGACGGTCCACGTGATGTACGAGTTCTTCACGAACTTCGTCGCGGCACCGGTCGGCGCAGTGGCGCACACCCCGCCGTCGGAGATGTTCGTGACGACGGCGCAGGTGACGTTCGCGGGCAGGGCGTCCCACACGGTGACGTTGCCGATGGCCGCGGTCGTGCCGGTGGCGGCCTTGTTGCCGACGGTCAGGCGGTAGTGGAGGGTCTGCCCCTCCGTCGTGGCGGCCGGGTTCGTCACGGTGCCCGAGTCGCTGACGATGTCCTTCGCGAGGGTCGCCGTGGGGGCCCCCGCGACGTTGTAGCCGACGTCCGTGCGGAGGCTGGTGACCGACCCGGCGGTGTTCTGCTGCGAGAACTTCATCAGGTTGTCGGCCAGGTCGACGGTGGTCGAGGACGTGGTCTGCGTCGCGATGCGGGCGGCGACGTACAGGACGACGCTCGCACCAGCGGTGTCACCGTCGACGTAGGTGCCGGTCGCGCCGGAGACCGTGTGCCCGACGGAGAACGCGCCCATGGTGGACGACGAGGACTTCAGCGCGACGTCGCTCTTCGGGACGCTGCTCTCGGTGCCGTAGGTCCAGTCGGTGCCCTCGACCCAGCTGCTCCCCGCCGCGGTGGTGTGGACCGGGAGCATGTCGGTGATCGTCGCGTTGCGGCTCTGCACGCCCGCCGGGAAGTCCACCTCGAGCTTGAAGCAGACCACGTCGCCGAGCTGGAACGCGTCGGCCGGGGTGCTCGTCACGTACGAGCTGGTCCGCGCGCTCGCGGTGCAGTCGGCAGAACCGGTCACACCGTCGCTCGCGCTGCGCGGCAGGACGGACTTCGTGATCTTCGGCGAGTTCGAGACGATCGACGCCGTCGAGTCGTCGACGACCTTCGTGTCGCCGGTGTCGCCGTGGACGCCGGTCGAGGTGCCGGCGATCGCCACGGTGTTGTCGAACGAGTCACCAGCGGCGGTCGGGCCACCCGAACCGGTGACCGAGTACGCGTTCCGCATGAGCGCCTTGTACGTCACCGTCGTGGAACCGTCGACCGGCTGGTCGGCGAGCGTGAAGTGCACGACGAACTTGCCGCTGGCGGCGAGGTAGTCGACCGAGGTGATCGTCGCACCGGAGGGCGATCCGGCGACCGTGGCGCTCTTGGCCGGGTCGCAGTCCGCGGGGAAGGTCCCCGTGGTCGGGGTGCCGGCCGGGAAGACCGGGCAGAGGCCGTCGCCGAGCGTGTCGGTGAGGGTGATCGCCTTCGACGACTCGTACTCGCTCGTGCGGACGAGCAGCGAGTAGGTCGCGAGCTTGCCCGCGGCGAACATGTTCCCCGCCACGGGGGTCGACACCGACTTCGCGACGGCGAGGTCCATCGCCTCCACCGTCAGCGAGGTGGACGCGGTCTGCGTGGACGTCGCGGTCCCACCGACCTTGCCGGTGTATGTGCCCGTCGCGTCGACGAGGTTCGTCTGGCCGCGGCCGTTCGACGTCGCGTCCGCGGTGTTCTGCCGGGTCGAGGCGCCGTTGTTGTTGTCGAGGTTCGCCTCGCTCGTGAACGAGGTGGCGGCCGGCGCGGTGACGGCGCCCGCGGGCTTGCCGGTGCCCTGACCGCTGAAGGTCATGGTGTTCGCGAGCAGCGGGACCGCTGCGAGGTACTTGATCGTGACCGGGGTGTTCGTCAGCGTCGGGATCGTCCAGACGACCTTCGTGAAGACGGCCGAGCCCTGGCCGGCGACGGTGTTCACGGTGGTGACGCTCTGCGGCGTGAGGCAGGCGGTCTGGTCCCAGGTGCCGGTGGCGTTCGCCGACGTCGCGGTCTGCAGCGACGCGGCGCCGGTGTACTCCGGGCCCGAGGTGGTGTTGTCGATCGCGCCGCACTGCAGGAACTCGAGCCCCGCCGGCAGGTAGTCGGTGACGGTGACGTTCGTGCTCGGCGCCGTCGAGGTGTTCTGGACCGTCAGCGTGTAGACGGTCGGGTGGTTGTGGACGCCACGGACGAGCTCGTTCTCGGAGCTCGCCTCGGCCTTGGTCACCTTGATGGCCGAGATCGCGGTCGTGTTCGACGTCGCGGTCGCGGAGTTGGTGAAGTTCGTCGCCGGTGTGCCCGTGGCGTCGAACGTGGGGATGTTCCGCGCGTCGCTGTTCGCCGCGATCTGCGCCGATCCGGAGAACGTGGTGCCGACGGGGTAGGCGGCGTCCGTGGCGGTCACCTGGAACGTGATCGACTTCTGGTCGCCCGAGACCAAGTCGGACACGTTCGAGAACACCAGCAGTGTGCCGCCGCCCGCCAGCGTCGTGATCACGGGTGCGGGCAGTGCGGTCCCGTCCGCCTTCGCCGAGCCCGCGGCGAAGCTCACTCCCACCGGCAGCGTGTACGAGTACCCGAGGTTGTAGAGGTCCGTCCCGCCGGAGGAGTCCGCCGTGTTCTTCGCCGTCAGCGTCACCGTCGCCGGAGCGCCGCTCAGGACCGTGGCGTCGGCCTTCGCCGTGACGCCGATGCTGGAGGCGGCGGCTGCGGGCTGCGCCAGCGCGAACACCGCGAGGAGGCCGGTGACGAGTGCCACCACCACGATCATCGCCAGGGCGCGCGGACGGGCAGGGAGGAAGGACAGTCGCATCGGGTGCTCTCGGGTCGGGCGACGGGCGACTCCGGGCACGCGGGATCGCGCCGTCGACCGGGCATGGTCGAACGACGCGAGAAAGGGTGTCGGGTTCACCGAGGGGCCGGGCAGCCCCGCGACTCAAGAGTATCGACTGAACAACAGGTGTCGATGCACCCAGAGTGGGGTACATCGCGTGTCCACCATGGCACCGACGGCACCGGTGACGGCCCCGATGACGACACCAACACGAAAGCGGGGCCGGGCCCGAAGGCCCGACCCCGCTCGCGCAGGTAACGGAAGTTACTTGATGATCGACTCGACGGTGCCGGCGCCGACCGTGCGGCCACCCTCACGGATGGCGAAACGCAGGCCCTCTTCCATGGCGATCGGCTGGATCAGCTCGACCGTCATCGAAACGGTGTCGCCGGGCATGACCATCTCGGTGCCCTCGGGCAGCGTGATGACGCCGGTGACGTCCGTGGTGCGGAAGTAGAACTGCGGGCGGTAGTTCGCGTAGAACGGGTTGTGACGGCCGCCCTCTTCCTTGTTCAGGATGTACGCGTTCGCCTTGAACTCGGTGTGCGGCGTGACCGAACCCGGCTTCACGACGACCTGACCGCGCTCCACGTCCTCACGCTTGAGGCCACGGATGAGCAGACCGGTGTTGTCACCCGCGACTGCCTTGTCGAGCAGCTTGCGGAACATCTCGATGCCCGTGACCGTGGTCTTCTGGGTCGGCTTGATGCCGACGATCTCGACCTCGGAGTTGAGGTCCAGCTCGCCGCGCTCGACGCGACCGGTGACGACGGTGCCACGACCGGTGATCGTGAAGACGTCCTCGATCGGCATGAGGAAGGGCTGGTCCGTGGCACGCACGGGGTCCGGCACGAACTCGTCGACCTGGGCCATGAGGTCCTGGACGGACTTGACCCACTTCTCGTCGCCCTCGAGCGCCTTGAGCGCCGAGACCTGCACGACGGGGGCGTCCTCGTCGAACTCCTGCGAGCCGAGGAGCTCACGGACCTCGAGCTCGACGAGCTCCAGGATCTCCTCGTCGTCCACCATGTCGGACTTGTTCAGTGCGACGACGATGTACGGCACGCCGACCTGGCGGGCGAGCAGCACGTGCTCACGCGTCTGGGGCATGGGACCGTCGGTGGCGGCGACCACGAGGATCGCGCCGTCCATCTGGGCCGCACCGGTGATCATGTTCTTCACGTAGTCGGCGTGACCAGGAGCGTCGACGTGCGCGTAGTGGCGCTTCTCCGTCTGGTACTCGACGTGCGAGATGTTGATCGTGATGCCGCGCTGGCGCTCTTCGGGGGCGTTGTCGATCTGAGCGAAGTCACGGGCCTCGTTGAGGTCCGGGTACTGGTCGTGCAGAACCTTGGTGATCGCCGCCGTGAGCGTGGTCTTGCCGTGGTCGACGTGACCGATGGTTCCGATGTTGACGTGCGGCTTGGTGCGCTCGAACTTGGCCTTGGCCACTGTGGGTCCTCCTCAGGACTCGGATGCGACACCACCGGGAGCATCCCGATCCGGGGTGCTGCACCGTTGGTCCGCGGTGTGTGTGTCTTTACTTTACTTGGTGGCGAGGGGCCCGTCGCCGGGCTCCCCCGCCTGTGGAGAACACGCTCGGAAGCGTTATTCGCCCTTGGCCTTCGCGACGATCTCCTCGGCGACGTTCGACGGGACCTGGTTGTAGGTCTCGAAGGTCATCGAGTAGACGGCACGACCGGAGGTCTTCGAACGAAGGTCCCCGACGTAGCCGAACATCTCGGACAGCGGCACGCTCGCGCGGACCACCTTGACGCCCGAGGCGTCCTCCATCGCAGCGATGTTGCCACGACGGGAGCTGAGGTCACCGATCACGTCGCCCATGTACTCCTCGGGCGTGCGGACCTCGACGGCCATGATCGGCTCGAGGATGACCGGACCGGCCTTGCGGGCCGCTTCCTTGTACGCGATCGAGCCGGCGATCTTGAACGCCATCTCGGACGAGTCGACGTCGTGCGCCGCGCCGTCCTTGAGGGTCGCCTTCACGCCCACCGTCGGGTACCCGGCCAGGATGCCGACCTGCATGGCGTCCTGGATACCGGCGTCCACCGACGGGATGTACTCACGGGGCACGCGACCACCGGTGACGGCGTTCACGAACTCGTAGACCTTCTCGGAGGTGACCTCCATCGGCTCGAGCGCGATCTGCACCTTCGCGAACTGACCGGAACCACCGGTCTGCTTCTTGTGGGTGTAGTCGTAGCGCTCGACGACCTTGGTCAGGGTCTCGCGGTAGGCCACCTGCGGCTTGCCGACGTTGGCCTCGACCTTGAACTCACGCTTCATGCGGTCGACCAGGATGTCGAGGTGGAGCTCGCCCATGCCCTTGATCGTGGTCTGACCGGTCTCGGCGTTGAGCTCGACGCGGAACGTCGGGTCCTCTTCGGCGAGCTTCTGGATGGCCGTGGAGAGCTTCTCCTGGTCAGCCTTCGTCTTCGGCTCGATCGCGACCTCGATGACGGGCTCCGGGAAGGTCATCGACTCGAGGACGACCTGGTCCTGCGGGTCGCAGAGCGTGTCGCCGGTGGTCGTGTCCTTGAGGCCGATGACCGCGTAGATGTGACCAGCGGTGACGGCGTCGACCGGGTTCTCCTTGTTGGAGTGCATCTGGAAGATCTTGCCGATGCGCTCCTTCTTGCCCTTGGTCGAGTTGATGACCTGTGCACCGGACTCGATGTGACCGGAGTACACGCGGACGTAGGTGAGGCGACCGAAGAACGGGTGCACCGCGACCTTGAACGCGAGCGCCGAGAAGGGCTCGGAGGCATCCGGCTTGCGGATGATCTCCTTCTCCTCGTCCTTGACGTCGTGGCCGATCATCGGCGGGACGTCGAGCGGCGACGGCAGGTAGTCGATGACCGCGTCGAGCATCGGCTGGACACCACGGTTCTTGAACGCAGAACCGCAGAGGACCGGGTAGAGCTCGGAGTTGACGGTGAGCGAACGGATCGCGGCCTTGATCTCGGCGACCGAGAAGTCGGTGTCGCCCTCGAGGTAGCGCTCCATGAGCTCGTCGTTCGCCTCGGCCACGCGCTCGATGAGCTTCTCGCGGTACTCGGCGGCACGGTCGACGAGATCCGCGGGGATCTCCTCGATCTCGTACTTCGCGCCCATCTGGACGTCACCCTTCGCGTCGCCGCGCCAGGTGAGTGCACGCATCTCGACCAGGTCGACGACGCCCTCGAAGGAGGACTCCGCACCGATCGGGAGCTGCAGCACGAGGGGCTCGGCGCCGAGGCGCTTCACGATCGTGTCGACGGTGAAGTAGAAGTCCGCGCCGAGCTTGTCCATCTTGTTGACGAAGCAGATGCGCGGGACGTTGTACTTGTCCGCCTGACGCCACACGGTCTCCGACTGGGGCTCGACGCCCTCTTTCCCGTCGAACACGGCGACCGCACCGTCGAGGACGCGGAGCGAACGCTCCACCTCGACCGTGAAGTCCACGTGACCCGGGGTGTCGATGATGTTGATCTGGTTGTTGTCCCAGAAGCAGGTCGTCGCGGCCGACGTGATCGTGATGCCGCGTTCCTGCTCCTGCGCCATCCAGTCCATCGTGGCTGCGCCGTCGTGGACCTCACCGATCTTGTGCGTGATGCCCGTGTAGAACAGGATGCGCTCGGTCGTCGTGGTCTTGCCAGCATCGATGTGCGCCATGATGCCGATGTTGCGGACCTTGTTCAGGTCGGTGAGCACGTCCTGTGCCACAGGGTTCCTCCGGAAGAGTTGTAGGAGAGATGGCGTCCGTCAGGGCGCCGGGGTTCTTGACCGCCGGCGCCCGGACGATGCCGGTGACTACCAGCGGTAGTGCGCGAAGGCCTTGTTCGACTCGGCCATCTTGTGGGTGTCTTCACGACGCTTGACAGCGGCGCCGAGACCGTTGGACGCGTCCAGGATCTCGTTCATGAGGCGCTCGGTCATCGTCTTCTCGCGACGAGCCTTGGCGTACGAGGTCAGCCAGCGCAGGGCCAGCGTGTTCGCACGGTGCGGCTTGACCTCGACCGGGACCTGGTAGGTCGAGCCACCGACGCGGCGGCTGCGGACCTCGAGGGTCGGTCGGACGTTGTCGAGCGCCTTCTTGAGCGTGACGACGGCATCCTGCTGGTTCTTGGCGGTCACGCCTTCGAGTGCGTCGTAGACGATGCGCTCGGCGAGACCCTTCTTGCCGTCCAGGAGGATCTTGTTGACGAGCTGGCTGACGATCGGGGCGCCGTAGACGGGGTCTGCGACGACCGGGCGCTTGGGGGCCGGTCCCTTACGAGGCATCTAACTCAACCCTTCTTCGCGCCGTAGCGGCTACGCGCCTGCTTACGGTTCTTGACGGCCTGCGTGTCGAGGGCGCCACGGATGATCTTGTACCGCACACCGGGGAGGTCCTTCACACGACCGCCGCGCACGAGCACCATCGAGTGCTCCTGGAGGTTGTGACCCTCACCGGGGATGTAGGCCGTGACCTCGGTGCCGTTCGAGAGCTTGACACGAGCGACCTTGCGCAGTGCCGAGTTCGGCTTCTTCGGGGTGGTGGTGTAGACGCGGGTGCACACACCACGCTGCTGGGGGTTCGCCTTGAGTGCCGGCGCCTTGGTCTTGACGACCTTGGGCGTACGACCCTTGCGAACCAGCTGCTGAATAGTAGGCAACTGTTCTCCTGGTTCTTCGCTCGTGTTCTCTGTCCGACGCGGTCCGTCGGCATCCTCGCCCACGCAGACGGCCGCCGATGAGGGCGGGCCGTGGATTGGGGGCGGACAGTCCGGGCGTGGTCTCAGACCCGCCGGACTTTCAGGCGCGCCCGAGGGCGCACACCCAAGAGAGACTACCCGCGTCACCGTGCGAAATCAATCCCGGCCACCCCGCCGGGCGGGCGGTCGTGCGGGAGGGGTGTCGAGCCTCCAGGCCGGGGTCCGAGACGACCCCCGCCGGGCGTGCCCCGGTGTCAGGAACCGGACTCCGTCGAGCCGTTGCCGATCGCCGAGACGAACGTCGCGCCGCTGTCCGAGAAGCCGGTGATGTAGCCGCTCGCGTTGACGTTGATCGGGCCGGCCTTCGCCGTCCCGGTGCCGGACGGGCCGGTGAAGTCCGCCGTGAACGTGGCCGAACCGTACGACGACGTCGAGACCATCCACCCCTTCGACAGCCATCCCGACACCTTCACCGTCGGGCGGGAGTCGAGCGTCCACTTCTGGTTCGTGTAGGTGTTCGCCGGGTTCTCGCCGTAGGCGTAGAAGCTGCAGCCGTCCGGCGTGGTCGAGGTGGACGCGATGCAGGCGTCGACCCAGGCGTCCACCGCCTTCGTCGCGGCACTTGTTCCGTCGTCCGTCAGGGTCGTCGTCAGGGTGACCGGCTGTGCGGCCGCACTGCCGAAGCCCGTGACCTCGGCCGTCGTGGCGTCCGCGGAGAACCACTTGCCGCCGTCCACCGCCACGTCGTACGTGCCGGGCAGTGCCCGCAGCGAGACCGCACCCGACGAGTTCGTGGTCGCCGATGCGCCGGCGACGTCGACCGCGGTCTTCGCCGGCCCCTGCACGGTGACGTCGACGGTCGCGAGGTCCGGTGCCTGCAGCTCCCACTTCGGGAACACGCCCCAGTCCGTTCCGGTCTTGTCGAGCGTGAACGTCGTCGCGACCTGCTTGCCACCCTGCGTCAGGTACGCACCGACCTTCGCGGTGTCGCCGTCCGTCTGCGTCGCGGTGATCCGGTACGACGTGACCCGACCCGTCGCCTTGGCGTAGGCGGCGTCCGTCAGCAGCACGTCCGACTTGCCGTGTTCCACCCCGGCGTCCTGCAGCGCGGCGTCCACCTTGCCGGCCGTCAGGTCGTCGAGGAAGGCCTGGACGGGGCGGTCGGGCGAGTGCGTGCTCGAGCCCACCGAGTAGCCGACGATGCCGGCGACGGCCAGGAGCACCACGGCGGTCCCACCGGCGACCAGGCCGATGAACTGGCCGCGGCGGAGCCGGCGACGGGGGCGCGGCGGGACAGCCGGCTGGGCGGTGCGGCCGGGCTGGGGCGCTTCGGCCGTGCCGGTGATGTCGGCGACGAGCGGGACGGCACCCCAGCCGTCCGGCTGCTGGTCCGGCTGGTGCTGCGGCGCTCCCGGCGTCGTCGGCTGGTCGGTCATGGTCCCCCCGTTGCATCGCTGCCGGGTCGGTCATCCGGCAGCATCGAGCCTACCGGCGTGGCCCGCCGGTCTCCGGGTCTGCTTCGGCTGGTGCCGTCATTGCGGCTGCTCCGGCTGGTGCCGTCACTGCGGCTGCTCCGGCTGGTGCCGTCACTGCTGCTGCTCCGGCTGGTGCCGTCACTGCGGCTGCTCCGGCTGGTGCCGTGCCAGGGCGATCCCGCCGACCACGGACACGAGCGCCACCACCACCGAGCCGACGACGAACGGGCCGAGCGCGTAGCCGGCGGGGAAGACCAGGAGCTCCGTGACGTCCTGGCGGATCAGCGTGTAGCCGACCGCGCCGACGCCGAGCATCACCAGGTAGGAGGTCGCGGCCGCCACCAGTCCGGTCACACCGGGGTTGCCCTCCGGGATCCCGAGGGCGGTCGCGACGAAGACGACGACCGCTCCCCCGAGGACCATGGCCGGGCCGAGGTAGGGGGTCGCATCGGTCTGGGAGATCACCTCGACGTTGGCGAGGAGCGCTTCGAACCCCGTCACGGCGATCACGAGGGCGATGAAGAGGACTGACGTCATCGTCGCCACGAGCCATCGGGACATGGAGCGATCGTATCGCCGGTGGCGGGTGCGGCGTGGCTCGTGCGGCGGTGGTTCCGCGCTGGGGCCGCGGGTCAGGTGACGGGCTGCTGGTCGCGATCGAGTTGCTCGTCGCGATCGAGCTGCTCGTCGCGATCGAGCTGCTCGTCGCGACGGGCGCGCTGCTCGCGCTGCTGCTCCTGCGCCGCGCTCACGAGCGCGAGGGCGATCGCGGCCGTGATGACGGGGACGCTCTCGGTCATCGGGGCGGCTGGTTCCGGCTCGGTCTGGAGGCTCGGGGTGGCGTCCGCGGCGTCGGTCGCGCCCGGCTCGTGCTGGCGGACGGCGGGACCGATCACGGGCAGCACCGCGGTCGTGGCCGGCGGCTCCGTGCTGAGCTCCTGGTGCGTCACGACGCCGTCACGCTTCGAGGTCGCGCGCGCCCGCGCCATGCGGACCAGCACGACCACTGCGACGATCGCCCAGATGCCGTTCACGATGGTCGAGGGGATCGCGTGGTGCGCGGCGACGTTCACCGCGACGGCGACTCCTCCGACGAGGTTGAAGAGTTGGTAGACGGGGCCGTTCGGCAGCTTGCCCGTCGAGAAGAGTATGTAACCAGCCAAGACGGTTACGGCTCCGAACCAGCCGAGGAATTCCACGATTCCAGACAACACGCGCGACTCCGGCACGACGAGGAACGGCCGATTCGAGCCGGCCGTTCGAGAGGGTGTGACGAGCCGCAGAACGCGGCATCGGGAGCATCGTAGGCACACCGACAGGCGTTGCGGAAGAGGGCTCGGCGTGGCGCCGGTTCCCCCAGTTGGCGGGGGTTTCCTGGAGGGGTCCGGTCAGCCGTTCGTGGGGGTGGCGGCGGGGGTCGACGCGGCGGTTCCGGCGCTCCGGTCCAGCACGTAGATCGAGCCGCCGAAGGTCCAGGTGGACTGCGCGGAGGTCGAGCCGTCGTCGCCGCTCTTCTCGGCCGAGGAGATGGTGGTGATGAGGAAGAGACGGCTCCCCGTCTGCATGCCCTTGACGAAGGACAGCGCCTGGTCGAAGGTCCCGTCCACGGCCACGGTCACCGGCACCACGGAGAAGTCCGTTCCCGTGATCGCGGCGTTCGTGGTGACCGTCGGCGAGGTGGGGGCCGCCGGCGCCGTCGGGGTCGCGGTGGCCGTCGCCGAGCTCGTCGCGGTGTCGCCCGCGGACGTGCCGCTCGTCTCTGCCGCCGAGGCGGCGGGCGCGTAGGCCGTGGCGTCGCTCGTCGTGTAGGACGACACCTGCATGCCGGAGGCCGTCGCGACGGCGTCGATCTGGTCGATGAACGCCGAGATCCCGGCGGAGTCCGGGACGGACGCCGACAGCTGGGCGAGGCGCTTCTGCATGGCAGGGAGCTGCTCGGCCTGCTTCCGCAGACGGTCGAGTTCGTGCTGGCTCGATGCGTTGCTCTGCTCGACGGTGGCGCGCTGGTCGTGCGCGGTCGACGCCTGTGCGAGCTGCGGCTGGACGGCGAGGAAGAAGCCGCCGACGGCGACGACGGCCATGGCCACGAAGGCGAGCAGGAGGCTCAGTCGGTTCCGGGACATCGCGCTCAGCCCTTCTTCGCGGCGTAACGGTCGTCGTACGCCTTCTCATCGAGGTGGATGGTCATGTTCACCGTGTAGCCGCTGGACGTGTCGTCGCGGGTCACGGAGTTGGCAGATGCATCGACGAACCCCGTCACGCCGCGGAGTGCCGTCAGCCAGTCGGGCACCGACGGGAGCGTCGTGCTCGTCGCGTCGATCGTGAGCGTGGCGATGCGCTGCCCCTGCAGCGGGTCGTCGGACTGCGCGTACGCCTCGGTCGCCGACGCGGAGTCGATCGCGACCCCGACGATCTGCACACCGGCCGGGAGCTTGCCCTGCACGGACTGCAGCGTCGCGGACCAGTCGATCTCGGTCGCACCGCCGACCTGTTGCGAGGCTTCGAGGAGCGTCGAGTCGCGCTCCGTGGTGCGGACGTCCTTGTACTGCAGCTGCTGCTGGAGGAGCGTGGAGGTCTCCGCCTGGGCGGCAGTCAGGTCGTCCTCCGCGGACATCCGCGTCAGCGCTGCCGATCCCGCGCCGATCCCGACCGCCAGGGCGACGACGACGACGCCGGCCCAGGCACGCCGGACCGACGCTCGCTGACGCCGGTGCACGTGCACCTCACTCGGGAGGAGGTCGACCCGGGGAGTGCCTCCGACGACGAAGGGAACGGTGCCCCGCCGCGGACGCTTCGTGGTCTCCCGCGTTGCCTTCTCGGTCGGCGTGCTCTTCCGGCCGAGCCGCTTGCGCGGGGCGGTTGCTCCGTCGACCGACGGTGCGTCGATGATCTCGGTCATGCTGCTCGGCTCCCGACCGCGAGGCTCCAGGCGACGGAGATCGCCGGGCCTCGCTCACGAAGGACTTCTGGCGAGATGCCTCGCCCGGCTCGTGCGGACACGAAGGGGTTGCCGATCGCCACGGGGAGTCCGGAGAAGTCCCCGAGCCCCTCCCGGAGGCCGGGGAGCACGGAACCCCCACCGACGAGGACGATGCTCTGGACCGGCTCGTCTGCGCGGGTGTTCGCGAAGTAGTTCACGGTGTTGCGGATGCTCTGGAGGAGCTCGCCGACGGACTCGCGCGTCGCCGCCACCGCACGGAGGTCGTCCGGCGTGCGCGGCTGCCCGGACAGGCCGAAGTGCCGCTTGACCGCCTCGGCCTCGGGGAGGCCGATCTCGAGACGGGCGGCGATCGTCTTCGTGACGTCGTCACCGCCGGTGGGGATGATGCGGACGAACTTCGGGACCCCGTCGGTCGCGATGACGACGGAGGTCGTGTTCCCCCCGCAGTCGACGATGGCGACCGTGCCGGAACCGGCGACCCGCGGAGCGAGCATCCGCGTCAGGGCGAACGGGATCAGGTCCACACCGACCGGGTTGAGCCCGGCGAGCTGCGCGGCGCGGACGTTGGCGAGCACCGCGTCCTTGACGGCGGCGACGAGGAGACCGTGCACGACGGGACCGTTCTCGCCGATGCCCTCGGACGTCGGGTAGAAGTCGAGGATCGCGTCGCCCACGGGCACCGGGAGCATGTCCTGCACGAGGAAGGGCAGCGACTCGCGGATCTGGGCCAGCGGACCGCGGGGGACGGTGAGGTCACGGGAGAGCACACGCTGGTTGCCCATGCCCAGGACGACGTCCCTGCTCCGGAACCTGCCGACGGACCAGAGCGACCGGATCGCGCCCGCGACGGTGTTCGCCTCGAGCACCTCGCCGTGCTTCGTCGCGTCGATCGGGATCGGGACCTCGGCGAACCGCAGGATCGTCGGGACCGCCTTGTCGACGTCCGCGACCTCGACAGCGCGGATCGCTTCCGAGCCGATGTCGATGCCGACCACGTTCTTCGCCATGTCGTGTTCCTTCCGAGGCCCGTCAGGCCAAGCCGATGAGACGGAGGTAGGCGTCCCAGATCGCGGTGCCGCAGAACGCACCGATCCACGCGCCGAGCAGCATCCACGGTCCGAACGGGATCCCGGTCGAGCGGCCCGTGCGGCGCACGAGCACCAGGCCGATGCCGAAGGTACCGCCGAGCAGGAACGCCGCGAAAGCACCCACTGCGAGGGGGCCCCATCCGAGGTACGCGAGCACCAGCCCGAGCGCCCCGGCGAGCTTCACGTCACCGAGACCCATCCCGCGGGGCACGGCGATCGCGAGCAGGAGGTAGACGCCGCCGAGCACCGCCATGCCGCCGAGCCCGCGCACGAACGCTGCCCAGTCTCCGGTGAGGACACTGCTGCCTGCCAGCAGGACCGCGAGGACCGGGTACATCGGCAGCACGATCCGGTTCGGCAGTGTGTGGGTGTCGAGGTCGATCATGGCGAGCGCGACACTCACCGCCATCACGTAGAGCAGCGCCACGAGGAGGACGGCGTGCCCGGCGAAGGCCCGCGCGTCGAACGCTGCGGTCGCCTCGGTCGGGAGGAACCGGACCGCCACCACCAAGAACAGGACCGCGGTCGCCATCTCCACCAGCGGGTACCGGACGGAGATCGGCTCGGAGCAGTCCCGGCACCGCCCGCGGAGCAGCAGCCACGACAGGACCGGCACGTTGTCGAACCCGCGGATGGCGTTCCCGCACCGCGGGCACGACGAGGCCGGCGCGACGACCGACATCCCGGCCGGCACGCGGTACACGACGACGTTGAGGAAGGAACCGATCGCCAGCCCGAGGACGGCGCCCAGCCCGACGATCATCACGATCAGGGGCAGCAGTGCAGCGGTCATGCGATCGGCGCCCCGTTCGCGTCGTACGCCGTCTTCGATTCGACCTGGTTCGCGACCCGGTAGGTCGTGACGGTCGGCTGCGGGAACTTCGGTGGGGTGTAGGTCGCGAGGCTCGGGTCGAACTTGTAGGCCTTGTCGTAGCCCTGACCGCTCGCGAGCCCGACGGCTCCGCGGAAGTTCTGCGCGATCGAGCCGCTGACGGTCAAGGTGCCACGACCGCTCGTCGAGCCCCTCGCCCAGTTCTGCACGGCGAAGGTTCCCTGGTTCGAGAGGATCGCGGCGTCGATCTCGCGGTTCGCGGCGAGGATCGTGCTGCCGTCGGCGTTGATCGGGTTCCACACCCAGACGGCGCGCTGTCCGATGAGCCCGAGGACCGTCGACGCGGAGCGGGTCGTCGGGTACTTGATGTCGCCGGTGACGTAGGCGTAGTTCTCCGCGGCGATCGTCACCGCCTTGTCGACGGTGCCCTGCACGAAGGCGTCGCCGCGGTCGCAGCCGTACGGCGTCGACAGGTTCACGATGTTCGTGCCGCTCCCCGCGGTCGGTTCGACCTCCGAGGTCGACCGCGACCCGGTGGACCGCGGGAACCCGACGCCGTTCGACGTCAGGTTCGTCCAGCTGTTGGCTCGGGTCGTCGAGTCGCATGCCGTGGCCTGCGTCTTGTAGGTGGACGCGTCCCAGCGGTTCGGGTCCGCCGTGGTGCCGGCAGCGCGGGCCGCCGGCTCGTTCTGCACGTAGATCATGTTGTTCTTCGGGATCGCCACGGTCGCCCCGGCCGTGCTGTGGAGCGCGTCGATCCCGCCGCACTTGGCGGACGCCTGCCCGGCCGTGATCGTGGCCCCGGAGACCGCACTCGCGCCCTTGATCGTCGTCATCACCGTGAGCGGTGAGACCACCGTCATCGTGCCGTCACCGTTGAACGTGATCTTCGTCGGCCCGGTGTACAGGCAGCCGGTTCCTTCGACGGTGCTCGTCGTGGCCGTCAGGTCGTAGCGCATGTAGTCGCGGAGGTCACCGATCGTCGACGGCGGCGTCAGCGTCGAGACGGTCGTCGGGTTGGACGCGAACTGCGCCGCGGCCGTCCCGCACCCGGAGCTCGTCCAGCTGTAGACGCTCTGCACCGTGCTCTTGAACTGCGAACCGCAGATCTTCAGCTGGTCGTTCGAGCGGACCGGCCCCTCGAGCACGTCGTTCGGGCCGAACTGGATCTGGTCACACGTGGACGACGTCGCGGCAGGCCGGTACGCGGTCGTGCACGCGCTGCTGCCGGTCCCCTTCTCGTTGGTGACGGTCGGGTCGCCGGCTTCGTAGTTCGTGAAGTACAGGTAGTTGGAGAACCCGTCCGGTCGCACGTTCGCCACCACCGTGCGCGTGGTCGATCCCGAGCGCCCGGTGGCCTGCAGACGGATGACGCCCTGCGCGGAGAGCTTGCTGTTGTCGACCGCGTACCGGTAGGACTCGTCGCTCGCCGAGCCGTCCGCACCCGGGACCGACACCCAGGCCGCACCGGACTGGTAGTTGAAGGCCGTGTTGCTCCCGGTGCCCTTCGAGAACACGCTGCCGGAGGCCCGGCTGAACGGCGCGTTCGCCTGACCGTAGAGCCCGTAGGTGTTGTCGGCGTTCAACCGCGACTGGTAGTCCGCGACCCCCGCGTACGCCGCGGCGATCGCGCGGTTCCACGCCGTGTCGGTCGTCGTGACCCGCGCGCCGCTCGTGGCGACGGAGACCATCGTCGCCACCAGGAGCATCACGACGGCGCCGATCCCCACGACGGCGACCAGGGCGATCCCGCGCTCGTCGTCGCGGGCGCGGAGGCGTCGGAGGAGACGGATCATCACGGGGCTCCCATCACGATGTTCGGCATGCTCGTCGTGTTCGACAGGGTGACTGCGCTGGCGTCCGAGGTGCTCTTCCCGACCGTGACCGCCACGTCGACCGACCGGATGTTCGGGAGATCCGCAGCCGCGACCGGTGTCGTCGGGGATCCGAGCACGCCGTTCGACCCGTCCCGGAAGACGAACATCGCGCTGTTGACCGCCGGGGACGCGAGGGTCCTCGTCGAGGTCGGCGTGGTGGAGAGCGTCGCACCGCTGTTGAGCGGGAAGGAGTAGTACGAGCTGTTGCCGGACACGGCGGTACCGACCCACTTCTTCTCGGTGATCGTCTTCGCGACGGGGTCGAGCGTCAGCTGGACCTCGACCGCCTGGGACAGCGTCGAGTCGAGGTTGACGTACGCGAAGAACCGCACCGAGTTCGTGCTCGCGTACTGGAACGCGTACTGCGAGTCGTCGCCCGTCGGCACCGGGTTGTCGGTCGCCGCACGGAGCATGCGGCCGATCTCGTTCATCGCGTTCGACGCGACACGGGTGTTGGTGCTGACAGAACTGGCCGTGTTCGATGCCTTCTGCGACGAGATGAGGAACGACCCGGCGACCGTCAGCACGATGAGCGAGAGCGTCATCGCGACGAGGAGCTCGACGAGCGTCAACCCACGCTCGTCCCGCCGCGCGACGTCGAGCCGCCGCCGGAGCGCGCGCATCACGAGCCGCTCACGATCCGGGGGTCCAGCGTGACGACGTTGCCGCTCACCGAGACGTTCACGTTCGTCACGTTCGGGTTCGCCGCGACCACGGGGTTGTTGGAGCTGAGGAGTCCGGCGAGGGCCGTCGTGCCGCGGAGCGTCCACGTGCCGTACGGCAGCGCCACCGTCGTCGCCGCAGTGGACTTGAGGCCGGTGAAGTAGTACGTGGTCGACGGCGAGCAGCCGGGGTCCCCGCCGCTGACCGCGGTGGTGTTCTTCACCGTCGCCACGAGCACGGTGTCGATCCCGCTCATCTTCACGTCGATGATCCCCATCGGGGCGCGAGCCGTCGCCGTCGTCGCGCTGGTCGGGAGGACCCCGGGCTGACCGTTCACGTCCGTGAAGATGTTCGGGGACACCACGAGGTTGTTCACCGGGGTCGTCCACTCGGTCGGGTCGACGTCCTTGCACGTGCTGGTGTAGCTGCCCGCGACGGCCGTCCAGCCGTCCGTGTACGGGAAGAGCGTCGTCGACGTCGTCGAGATCGTGCTGACGCGGTCCGCGTGGCGGAAGCTCGTCGTCATCGACGTCGGGAGCTTCGCGGTGCCCTGCGTGAGGTTGAGCGGTGCACCGACGCTGACGCTCAGCGCCTGGTCGTAGAGGAAGGACTTGTTGCCGATGCCGCCCGCGGTGGTCGTGATGTTGTACGTCGGCGCCGTGGCGCCGGACTCGTCGACGTTGCCGCTCTTGCTGATGGCGATCTTGTACGTGCCCGGCGTCACGCCGAGGGCGTAGCTGCAGCCGTTGCCGTCCGTGGCGGCAGGCTGCGCTGCCAGGCTGGTGGCGCCGCCGGACACCGGCGTGATGTTCACGGCGACGTTCTCGTTCGGGCCGCCGCTCGCCGTCCGGACTCCGACCACGATCGTGGAGCCGCTCGCACTCGAGACGGCTGCCGGCGGGGAGATGAGGGTGTCGAGGACGACGTTCTTCTGGCGGGGCGAGGTGCCGCTCGTCCAGGAGACCGTGATCGCGACGCGTTTGTAGGAGAGGACCCCGGAGCCGGCGCCGCACGAGTTGTCCGTGCCGTCGGAGTTGATCCAGTTCGTGGTCCGCTTGACCGTGTACCCCTGGGTCCCGACGGTCTGCGTCCGCGTGTCGTCGTCGAGGGTGAAGACGTCCTTGGTGCTGCGTGCCGCGTCGAGCGCTTGGTTCGCGAGGTTGAGTGCCGCTTCGCGGGAGCGGTTGTCCTGCGTCAGGTACATCGTGGAGACGATCCCGGCAGCGACGCCGGCAGCGATGATCGCGAACACGGTCATCGCGACCATGACCTCGATGATCGTGAACCCGTCCTCGTTCTCACGCGCCGCGCGGAGGCGGTCGACGATGCGCAGCAACATGCTCTCTGCCTCTCTGCCTCTCTGACGCGGGGGTGTCCGGGTGGTGGTGCGACAACGGGCCGTGACGGTCGTCACGGCCCGTTGTCAGGGGGTCAGGGTCAGCAAGAGCCGTCCGTGACTCCCTCGTTGTCGGTGATGTGGAACACCTTGGTCGTCTTGCTGTTCGCCTGGACGCAGAACGAGGTAGCGGAGACGTACTTGTACTGCAGGTTGATCGTGTTGTCGCTGAGCGATGCGCCGTTCGACTTCAGATCAGCGGGGATCGTGCCGGTCACGGCATTGGTCGTGCCGTCGCGAGTCAGCGTGACGTTCGTCGCGTAGAGCGACCCGTTGTTGGTCTGGTACGCGACCAGCGCGGTCTTCCAGTTCGTGATGTCCGACTTGGCCGAGCTGTCCTTCGCGTTGTTCGTGATGCCCAGGTACACCGGGATCGCGATGGCGGCGAGGATGCCGATGATGATGACGACGACGAGGAGTTCGATGAGCGTGAAGCCCTTCTCCTTGTCCTCGAGGAGACCCTTGCGGCGAGCGTTCAGCTTGCCCATGAGAGCGAAGTACATGGCTGGTCCATTCATTGGGAATGTGATCGGTGATGATTGATGGGGCTGTGCTCTGCCGCCGGTACGAGCGTATTCACCGACGATTCAGTGCATAATCCCGAGAACGGGGGGTCACCGGGCAGCGAAATACCCCCACTACCGGGGGTGGCTTCTCGATGAACCACCCCCGATGGAGGGGGCTTCGCGCATTACTACTTGACGAGCGAGGAGATCTGGAAGATCGGCAGGTAGAGCGCCACGATCATCCCGCCGACGACCACGCCGAGGAACGCGATGAGCAGCGGCTCGATCAGCGAGGTCAGCGCCTCGGTGGTGGCCTCCACCTCGTTGTCGTAGAAGATCGCGATCTTCTCGAGCATGATCTCCATCGAACCGGCATCCTCACCGACGGCGATCATCTGCGAGACCATCGACGGGAAAACGGGTTCGCGCTCCAGCGGAGCCGCAATTGATTCGCCTTTCCGAACCGATTCGGAAACCCGCCCCAACGCCTTTTCCACAACGAAGTTCCCGGAGACCTGACCGGCGATCTGCAATGCCTGCAGAATGGGCACACCGGCGCCGATCATGTTCGAGAGGTTGCGCGAGAACCGCGCCATCACGATCTTCTTGTTGAGGTCACCGAACACCGGCAGACGCATCTTCAGCGGGTCGAGGAAGCCGCGGACCCGATCGGTGTTCTTGTTCGCACGCCACCAGATCCAGCCGACGACGACCGCGACCGCGAGGACCGGTCCGACGTAGACCATCGCGTGCGACATGTAGACGAGCATCATCGTCGGGAGCGGGAGCTTGCCGCCGAGCGACTCGAACATGCCCTGGAAGATCGGGACGATGAAGATCAGCATCACGACGACGGCGAGCAGCGACATGATCAGCACGACGACCGGGTAGGTCATCGCGGACTTGATCGTCGAGCGGAGCTTGTGCTCCTTCTCGAAGTTGGTGGCGATGGAGTCCATCGCCTGGTCGAGGAACCCGCCGGTCTCGCCGGCACGGATCATGTTGATCATGATCGGCGGGAACTCGACCGGGTACTTCGCGACGGCGTCCGAGAACGAGACGCCGCGCTCGACGTCGTCCCGTACCTTGCCGAGGATGTCCTTGAGCTTCTTCGACTCGGTCTGATCGGCCAGGATCGACAGGGCACGGAGCAGCGAGAGCCCCGACGACAGCATCGTCGCGGCCTGCCTGGCCATGATCGAGAGGTCCTTGAGCCCGACGCCCTTCTCGAACCCCGGGATCTTGATCTCGGTCTGCAGCCCGCTGCCGACCTTCGCCTCGGTGATCGCGATCGGCGAGACGCCCATCGTCCGGAGCCGCTGGACGACGGCCCCTTCCGAGGCAGCGTCGAGCCGCCCCTTGACGAGCTTGCCGCCGCCGTCCCGCCCGCGGTAGTCGAACGCGAGTGACATCAGTGCCCTCCGGAGAACTTGTCGCCGAAGTCGATCTCGCTCGCGGCGATGGCCGCGGCGGACGAGTCGGACGGGGACTCGACGCGCTGCACGAGCCGGTCGAACCCTTCGAGGTCGTGCACCTTCTCCAGCGCCGCGGCCCGGGTGACGGTGCCGACGTTGACGAGCTCCGCGAGGTCCTGATCCATGGTGTGCATGCCCATGTCCCGCCCGGCCTGCATGGCCGAGGTGATCTGGTACGTCTTGCCTTCGCGGATGAGGTTGCCGATCGCCGGCGTGGTCTTCATGATCTCGGTCGAGACGACGCGCCCCGCCCCGTTCGCCTTCGGGACGAGCGTCTGGCAGACGACTCCTTCGAGCGTGGCGGCGAGCTGCGTCCGGATCTGCCCCTGCTGGTGCGGCGGGAAGACGTCGATGACACGGTCGATCGTGCCCGGTGCGCTCTGCGTGTGCAGGGTCGCGAAGACCAGGTGGCCGGTCTCGGCGGCGGTCAGTGCGACGGAGATCGTCTCGAGGTCGCGGAGCTCACCGATGAGGATGACGTCGGGGTCCTGGCGCAGCACGTGCTTCAGGGCCTTCGCGAACGACTGCGTGTCCGCTCCGACCTCGCGCTGGTTGATGATCGCCTTCTTGTGGTCGTGCATGAACTCGATCGGGTCCTCGACCGTGACGATGTGGTCGGCACGGGTTTCGTTCACCAGGTCGATGAGCGCGGCGAGCGTGGTCGACTTGCCGGACCCGGTCGGCCCGGTGACGAGGACGAGTCCGCGTGGCAGCTTCGCGAACTCCCCCACGTGGGCGGGGATGCCGAGCTGCTTGAGCGTCTTGATCTTGGTGGGGATGATGCGGAAGGCCGCACCCCAGTTGCCGCGCTGCTGGTAGTAGTTCACGCGGAAGCGGTACTCCGGCGAGAGCGAGTACGCGAAGTCGAGTTCCTGCTCGTGGTCGAACTGGCCGGCCTGCTCGACGGTCATGAGCGTCTTCAGCGCGGCGATGACCTTGTTCCGCGCCCAGGGTCCGCCGGGGACGGCGGGCCGGAGGGAGCCGTCGACGCGGACCGTCGGGGCGGCGTCGGCGGTCAGGTGCAGGTCGGAGCCGCCCTGGTAGACGACCTGGGCGAGCGCCGTCACGAGGTCGGGGTCGGCCACTTCACGCGCGTGCCGCGTGAACCCGATCTCTGGGACACCGGCGCCACCGGCGGCGGGAGCAGGAGCGGCGTACGTCGGCACCGTCTGGAGGCTCGTGGTCGGCACCGCGGGCGCGACCGGCAGGTGCTCGGTCACCGCGTCGGGGTAGCCGTAGCTCGCAGTGGACGGCGGGACCGCGGCGGGCGGGGTCGCCGGCGCCGCCAGCGGCTGCGCCACCGGCACGGCGACGGGCGCACCGGAGGGTGCCGGCCAGCCGGCGGTGTCGTCGCCGAGGTCGTACACGGGGACGGCGGGAGCGGCCGCGGGCGCTGCGGCGAACGGCGCCGCCCCAGCCGCTGGCACGGTCGGCTGCGCGCCGGTCTCGGCGAGCCGCGCGGCGCGGCGCGACCCGATCTCGTGGCCGGGACGGCCCGGGTGCCAGCCGGCCACGGGCTCGTCGCCCGCAGCGGTGATGTCGTACACGGAGTCGGTCATCTCGTGCTCTCCTCGGCCTACGCCACCACGCGCAGGATCTCGTCGACGCTCGTCATGCCGAGCTTCACCTTCTCCCACCCGTCCTGACGGAGGGTGAGCATGCCCTGGTCCTGCGCGACGCGGCTGATCTCGGCGCTCGAGGCGCGGGCGACGGCGAGCCGCTCGATCTCCTCGGACACGGTCATCACCTCGTGCAGGGCGATGCGGCCGCGGTAGCCGGTGTTCGAGCACACGGCGCAGCCGATCGGGGCGAAGAACTCGGGGATCTCGGCATCGGCGCCGTCGACGAACCCGAGCGCCCGCAGCTGGGACGGCTCGTAGACGGCGGGCGCCTTGCAGCGGTCGCAGAGCTTCCGCGCGAGGCGCTGTGCGACGACGCAGTCCAGTGCGGACCCGACCAGGAACGGCTCGATGTCCATCTCCGTCAGGCGGGTGACCGCGGACGGGGCGTCGTTGGTGTGGAGGGTCGAGAGGACGAGGTGGCCGGTGAGCGACGCTTCGATCGCGATCTGCGCGGTCTCGTGGTCGCGGATCTCGCCGAGGAGCACGACGTCGGGGTCGGAGCGGAGGATGCTGCGGAGCGCCGAGGCGAAGGTCAGTCCGGCCTTCGGGTTCACCTGCACCTGGTTGATGCCGGCCATCCGGTACTCGACCGGGTCCTCGACGGTGATGACGTTGATCTCGGGACGGGCGACGGCGTTCAGGGTCGTGTAGAGCGTGGTCGACTTGCCCGAACCGGTCGGTCCGGTGACGAGGATCATGCCGTACGGCTTCGAGTAGGACCGCTGGTACGCGGCGGCGTTCCGCTCCAGCAGGTTGAGGTCCCTGAGGGTCATCGACGTGTTCGTGTTGTCGAGGATCCGCATGACGACCTTCTCGCCCCAGACGGTCGGCAGGGTCGCGACGCGGAGGTCGATCTGGCGGCCGCCGTGGCGGACCGACATGCGGCCGTCCTGCGGCTTCCGTCGCTCGGCGATGTCGATGTCGCTCATGATCTTCAAGCGGCTGATCACGCCGTTCTGGATGTTCTTCGGCGCCGGCGCCATCTCGTGCAGCACGCCGTCGATGCGGTACCGCACCCGGACCTCGTGCTCGCCGGGCTCGATGTGGATGTCGGACGCGTGGTCCTGGATGGCCTGCGAGACGAGCAGGTTCACGAAGCGGACGATCGGGACGTCGTCGAGCGACCCTTCCGAGATGTCCGCCTGCTGCTGCGCCGTCGCCGACGCTTCTTCTTCGAGCGAGGAGGTCAGGTCGTTCAGCTCGTCGTCGGCGCGGAGGTAGCGGTCGAGGGCGCTGGCGAGGTCCCGTTCCTCGACCTGGAGGGGCTTGATCGCCCGGCCGGAGGCGGCGCGGGCGTCGTCGATCGCCAGGACGTTCGTCGGGTTCACCATGGCGAGGACGAGGACGTCGCCTTCGAACCCGACGCCGAGCACCCCGTGGCGGCGGCAGAGCGCTGCGGGCAGGATCGACACCGCGGTGCCGTCGACCGGGTAGTCGGTGAGCGGCACGGTCTTGGAGTTGTTCGAGGCCGCGCGGGCGGTGATGAACTGCGCCTCGCTGACCACGCCCTGGCTCACCAGGGAGCGGATCGACCGCTCGTCGATCTCCTCGTCGCCGGTGAGCGAGTCGAGGTGCTCGATCGGGAGTGCTCCGTTGAGGATCAGGATCTCGGAGAGCGTCGCCATGGGCTCGGAGCCTCCTGGGTTGAGTGAACGCTGGCGTGGGGTACGGGCGCTGCGCCGCTCGGGTTCGACGCCTGTCCACGCTATGTCCGGGACCGGCTGGCCCCGCAGTCCCAGAATGAGGGGGCGGAGGCCTCCTGGCGCACCCAGAACGGGGGCTGTGGACAACGGCTTCGGGATGCCTCCTGTGGAGAAAAAGTCTCGACGCGCGGCACGCCGCCGGGACATGATGAGTCATGGAGATCACGAGCGTGACCGTCGGGCTGCCCGTCACCGACCTCGAGGCGTCCTGCCTCTGGTACGGCGCGGTGTTCGAGCGCGTGGACCCCGACCTCGAACCGGCCGAGGGCGTCGCCGAGTACGAGATCGGCGGGATCTGGATCCAGCTCGTCGAGGACCCGGACGCCGAGGAGAACTCCGCCGTCGTCCGCTTCGGCGTCGACGACGTCGCCGCGCAGCACACCCGGATCGCCGCGCTCGGCATCGACGTCGGCCCGGTGGAGCGCGTCGAGGGTGCGATCGACTGGTTCGACGTCCACGACCCCGACGGCAACGTGCTGAGCCTCTACTCCCTGGCGGACGAGACGGGTCACGGTTCCGACGGCCGGGACAGCGGGGCCGGTCGCGCGCTCTAAACGCGACCAGGCGACCGCCGGGAGGCACGGTGCCGGTCCGCACCGTGCCTCCCGTCGGTTCTGCGGTGCAGCAACTTCGTGAACGTCACGTTTCGGGCCTGGACGCGGCAGCCGCGCAGTGCCACGCTGTCGGCATGCAGAAGACACGTATTTCAGATGTGGTACAACGGCGGATCACCGGCGGGCTCGTCGTGCTCGCGCTCTCGCTCGGTTCCGTGGCCCTCGCCGCGCCGGCGCAGGCCGCGGAGTTCTCCGCACGGATCGGATCCGTCGCGCACAACGCCGGCGACGTCGCGGTCACCGGGAACGGCGACCCGGGCGACCTCGTCGAGGTGACGCCGTCCGACGGCGCCCCGGTGCAGACCCGGGTGAAGCCGAACGGCACCTGGCGGACCGTCGCGCACGTGGACGGTCCCGGCGACCACACGTTCCGCGTCACCGATTCGATCGGCTCACCGGCCCGGACCCTCGCCGCCACGACGCGCGACGTCAGCTACACGGGTCTCGTCGTGGTCCGCGAGAACTGGGAACGGTCCCTCCTGGTGCGCGGATCGGGCTTCGAGCCTCGCGCACACGTCGACCTCACCGTCGACGGTGTCCCACGAGGCACCACGACGGTCGATCGCGACGGCGCCTTCGCCCACCGGATCTCCGGCATGGCGTTCGGCCAGCACACGGTCACCACCAGCGAGCGCTTCGACGGCGCCGAGCAGCTCCGCATCAACTCCTCCGCACTCCTCGAGCCCTTCCCGGTCGTCGACGACGTCCGCGTCGACCCGGCCGGTCACCTCGTGCACCTGGCCGGTCGCGGGCCCGCCGGCACCGACATGCGCTTCGTCGACGAGTCCGGCGCCCCGTGGCCGTTGACGGACGGCACCGACTGGATCACGAACGCCGACGGGACCTGGACGGCTGATGTCGCATACCCGGGCGTCGGCACCCGCTTCATGGGCATCGTCGCCGAGGTGTACGACGACGGCAAGCTGGTCGGTTCCACGACCACCAGTGCGACGATCCCGTTCCCGGTGACGGCCGTGGTCACGAAGTACACCGCCAAGAAGCTGGTGCTCTCCGGCACCGCCGAACCCGGCGCCCGTCTGTCGTTCGTCGACGCCGACGGCACCCCGGTGACCGACGCCGACGGCAACCGCGTCGAACCGCCGGTCCCCGGGACCTCGAAGTGGACCGTCACGCTCGACCCGCGCCGGATGGCCGGCGGCACCGTGACCGCCACCGTCACCGGCGACGAGGGCGTGCACGGCAACGTCACCCTGACCTACCGCTGACGACCACACCCCAGAAACGGGGAAGGGCCCCGCATCCAATGGATGCGGGGCCCTTCCTTCGGATCACTCGGTTCAGTTGTACGTACCCGGCGTGAAGTCGTCCGACGAGAAGCTGTCGAAGTCGACGAAGCTCAGGTCGGCGTCCGAGAACGACGAGTCGTCCGCGAAGATGCGGTTGGGGTACCGCTCTGCCTTCGCTTCTTCCGTCGCGTTCACGTCCACGTCGCGGTACCGGCTGAGGCCCGTCCCGGCGGGGATGAGCTTCCCGATGATGACGTTCTCCTTGAGGCCGACGAGGTGGTCCTGCTTGCCCTCCATGGCCGCCTGCGTGAGCACGCGGGTGGTCTCCTGGAAGGACGCGGCGGACAGCCACGACTCGGTCGCGAGGGACGCCTTGGTGATGCCCATGACCTCCTGGCGAGCGGAAGCGGTCTTGCGACCCTCCTGCAGCGCCGCACGGTTGATCGCGTTGTAGCGCGACCGGTCGACGAGCTCACCGGGCAGCAGGTCCGTGTCGGCGTGGTCGACGACCGTCACCTTGCGGAGCATCTGACGGACGATGACCTCGATGTGCTTGTCGTGGATCGGCACGCCCTGCGAGCCGTACACGTCCTGCACACCGTTGACCAGGTGCTTCTGGACCTCACGGACACCCTTGACGCGAAGGACTTCCTTCGGGTCGACGGTGCCGGCGATGAACTGCTCGCCGAGCTCGACGTGCTGGTTGTCCTCGATGAGGAGGGTCGCACGCTTGAGCACCGGGTAGATGAACGGCTCGTCGCCGTTGTCCGGCGTGAGGATGATGCGACGGCCCTTGTCCGTGTCCTCGATGACGACGCGGCCGGGGGCCTCGGCGATCGGGGACGCGCCCTTGGGGGTACGAGCCTCGAAGAGCTCGGTGACACGGGGCAGACCCTGGGTGATGTCGTCGGCCGAGGCCGAACCACCCGTGTGGAAGGTACGCATCGTCAGCTGGGTACCGGGCTCACCGATGGACTGGGCGGCGATGATGCCGACCGCCTCGCCGATGTCGACGAGGTTGCCCGTGGCGAGCGAACGGCCGTAGCACTTCGCGCAGACACCGACGGCCGACTCGCAGGTCAGGACCGAGCGCACCTTGATGCTCTCGACACCGGCCGCGACCAGCTTGTCGATGAGGACGTCACCGACGTCCTCGCCTGCCTCGGCGACCACCGTGCCCTTCGCGTCCGTCGCCGCGGTGGCGAGGGTGCGCGAGTACACGGTGTTCTCGACGCGGGCGTCGCGGACGAGCTTGCCGTCGGCGTCGACCGTGGCGATCGGCAGTTCGAGACCACGCGTGGTGCCGCAGTCGTCCTCGCGGATGATGACGTCCTGCGACACGTCCACGAGACGACGGGTGAGGTACCCGGAGTCCGCGGTACGGAGCGCGGTGTCGGCAAGACCCTTACGAGCACCGTGGGTGGCGATGAAGTACTCCGCCACGGTCAGGCCCTCGCGGTACGAGTTGATGATCGGGCGGGCGATGATCTCGCCCTTCGGGTTGTTCACCAGACCACGCATACCGGCGATGTTGCGGACCTGCAGCCAGTTACCACGAGCACCCGAGGACACCATGCGGTTGATGGTGTTGTCGATCGGGAAGTTGTCGCGCATCTCCTGCGCGATCTCGTTGGTGGCCTCGGTCCAGATCTTGATCAGGTCGGCGCGACGTTCCGCGTCGGTGATCAGACCCTTGTCGAACTCACCCTGGACCTTGGCGGCCTGGATCTCGTAACCCGCGATGATCTCCTTCTTGCGAGGAGGCGTCACGACGTCGGAGAGCGCCACGGTCACACCGGAGCGCGTGCCCCAGTAGAAGCCCGCGTCCTTGATCCGGTCGAGCGCAGCGGCCGTCTCGGTCTTGGAGTAGCGCTCGGCGAGGTCGTTGACGATCGCGGAGAGGGTGCCCTTGTCGGTGACCCGCTGGACGAACGGGTAGTCCGCCGGCAGGGTCTCGTTGAAGAGCGCGCGACCGAGGGTGGTCTCGAGGAGGATCGACTGACCCACCTCGTAGCCCTCGGGGGCTTCACCCTCGGCGAAGTGGACACCCGACATGCGGATCTTCACCTGCGCGTTGAGGTGCAGCGTGTTCTGGTCCTTCGCCATGATCGCCTCGGCGACCGAGGAGAACGAACGGCCCTCACCGACGGCGCCCTCGCGGACGGTCGTCAGGTGGTGCAGACCGATGATCATGTCCTGTGCGGGCAGGGTCACCGGGCGGCCGTCGGACGGCTTCAGGATGTTGTTCGAGGCGAGCATCAGGATGCGGGCCTCGGCCTGGGCCTCGACCGACAGCGGCAGGTGCACGGCCATCTGGTCACCGTCGAAGTCCGCGTTGAACGCAGCACACACGAGCGGGTGGAGCTGGATGGCCTTGCCCTCGACGAGCTGCGGCTCGAACGCCTGGATGCCCAGACGGTGCAGCGTCGGCGCACGGTTCAGCAGGACGGGGCGCTCGCGGATGATCTCCTCGAGCACGTCCCACACCTGCGGACGCGAACGCTCGACCATGCGCTTGGCCGACTTGATGTTCTGCGCGTGCGACAGGTCGATGAGGCGCTTGATGACGAACGGCTTGAACAGCTCGAGGGCCATCTGCTTGGGCAGACCGCACTGGTGGAGCTTGAGCTGCGGGCCGACGATGATGACCGAACGACCCGAGTAGTCGACGCGCTTGCCGAGCAGGTTCTGGCGGAAACGACCCTGCTTGCCCTTGAGCATGTCGCTCAGGGACTTCAGGGCGCGGTTGCCGGTACCCGTGACGGGGCGACCACGACGACCGTTGTCGAACAGCGCGTCGACCGCTTCCTGCAGCATGCGCTTCTCGTTGTTCACGATGATCTCGGGGGCACCGAGGTCGAGCAGGCGGCGGAGGCGGTTGTTGCGGTTGATCACACGACGGTAGAGGTCGTTGAGGTCCGACGTGGCGAAACGGCCACCGTCGAGCTGCACCATCGGGCGGAGCTCCGGCGGGATGACCGGCACGACGTCGAGCACCATCGCTGCCGGCGAGTTGCCGGTGGCGAGGAAGGAGCTGACGACGCGCAGACGCTTGATCGCACGGATCTTCTTCTGGCCCTTGCCCTCGGCGATCTGCAGACGCAGTGCCTCGGCCTCGGCGGCCAGGTCGAAGGCCTCGAGCCGCAGCTTGATCGCCTCGGCGCCCATGTAGGCGTCGAAGTAGATCCCGAAGCGGTCCTGGAGCTCGTGGAAGACCGCGTCCTCGGGCTTGAGGTCGCCCACCTTGAGGTTGCGGAAGTCCTCCCACACACGCTCGAGACGGGTGATGTCCTCGTCGAAGGACTTGCGGACCTGGGACATCTCCTTCTCGGCGGTGTCCTTGGTGCGGCGCTTGATGTCGGCCTTGGCGCCCTCTTCCTCGAGCGCTGCGAGGTCGTCCTCGAGCTTCTTGAGGCGGTCGGCGATGATCGAGTCGCGCTGGTTCTCGAGGTTCTTGATCTCGAGGCGCATCTCGTTCTCGAGACCCGGCATGTCAGCGTGCCGGCCCTCTTCGTCGATGCTGATGATCATGTACGCGGCGAAGTAGATGACCTTCTCGAGGTCCTTCGGCGCCATGTCCAGCAGGTAGCCCAGGCGCGACGGGACGCCCTTGAAGTACCAGATGTGCGTGACGGGTGCGGCGAGCTCGATGTGGCCCATGCGCTCACGACGGACCGAGGACTTGGTGACCTCGACGCCGCAACGCTCGCAGACGATGCCCTTGAAGCGGACACGCTTGTACTTGCCGCAGGCGCACTCCCAGTCGCGGGAAGGACCGAAGATCTGTTCGCCGAACAGACCGTCCTTCTCGGGCTTCAGGGTGCGGTAGTTGATGGTCTCCGGCTTCTTGACCTCGCCGTACGACCACTGGCGGATGTCTTCGGCCGTGGCGAGGCCGATCCGCAGTGCGTCAAAGGAAGTTGCTTCGAGCAATGTTCTTCTCTCTTGCTGAATTCGAAACGTTGTCGGGCGGGGCGGGATCAGATGTCGTCGACGGAGGACGACTCGAACCGCGAGGAGATGTTGATGCCGAGCTCTTCAGCGGCACGGAAGACCTCGTCGTCCGTGTCGCGGAGGCTGACCGCCTGGCCGTCGGCCGAGAGGACCTCGACGTTCAGGCAGAGCGACTGCATCTCCTTCATGAGGACCTTGAAGCTCTCCGGGATGCCGGGCTCCTGGATGTTCTCGCCCTTGACGATCGCCTCGTAGACCTTCACGCGGCCGAGGATGTCGTCGGACTTGATCGTCAGGAGCTCCTGGAGGGCGTACGCGGCGCCGTATGCCTCGAGCGCCCACACCTCCATCTCGCCGAAACGCTGTCCACCGAACTGCGCCTTACCACCCAGCGGCTGCTGCGTGATCATCGAGTACGGACCGGTCGAACGGGCGTGGATCTTGTCGTCGACCAGGTGGTGGAGCTTCAGGATGTACATGTAGCCGACCGACACGGGCTCCGGGAACGGCTCGCCGGAGCGGCCGTCGAAGAGCTGGGCCTTGCCGGAGGAACCGATCAGGCGCTCGCCGTCACGGTTCGGGAGCGTCGAGTCGAGGAGGCCCTCGATCTCACGCTCGTAGGCGCCGTCGAACACCGGGGTCGCGACCTTGGTGCCGGGCTCCGCGCTGCGGGCGGCCTCGGGGAGAGCCGAAGCCCACTCCTGGATGCCCTCGACGTTCCAGCCCTGCTTCGCGAGCCACCCGAGGTGGATCTCGAGGACCTGGCCGAAGTTCATGCGGCCGGGGACGCCGAGCGGGTTCAGCACGATGTCGACCGGGGTGCCGTCCGCCAGGAACGGCATGTCCTCGACCGGCAGGATCGTCGAGATGACGCCCTTGTTGCCGTGACGACCGGCGAGCTTGTCGCCAGCGGTGATCTTGCGCTTCTGGGCGATGTAGACGACCACGCGCTGGTTGACGCCCGAGCCGAGCTCGTCGTCGCCGTCCTGCGCGTCGAACACCTTGACGCCGATGATCGTGCCCTCTTCACCGTGGGGCACCTTCAGCGAGGTGTCGCGGACTTCGCGCGACTTCTCGTTGAAGATGGCGCGGAGGAGGCGCTCTTCGGCGCTCAGCTCGGTCTCGCCCTTCGGCGTGACCTTGCCGACGAGGATGTCGCCGGGGCGGACCTCGGCGCCGATGCGGATGATGCCGCGCTCGTCGAGGTCGGCCAGGAGGTCCGGGCTGACGTTCGGGAGGTCGCGGGTGATCTCTTCCTTGCCGAGCTTGGTGTCGCGGGCGTCGACCTCGTACTCCTCGATGTGGATCGAGGAGAGCGTGTCGTCCTTCACGAGGTTCTGCGACAGGATCATCGCGTCCTCGTAGTTGTAGCCCTCCCACGGCATGAACGCGACGAGGAGGTTCTTGCCGAGCGCGAGCTCGCCGTTCTCCGTCGCGGGGCCGTCGGCGATGACCTCGCCCTGCTCCACACGCTCACCGGCGCTGACGATCACGCGGTGGTTGTAGCTCGTGCCCTGGTTCGAGCGGTCGAACTTGCGGAGGTAGTAGGACTGCGTCCCGCCCTCGTCGAGCTGCAGGGTCACGGCGTCGGCCGAGACCTCGGAGACGACACCGGCCTTCTCGGCGATGACGACGTCGCCGGCGTCGATGGCGGTGTAGCCCTCCATGCCGGTGCCGACGAGCGGCGACTCGGAGCGGAGGAGCGGCACGGCCTGGCGCTGCATGTTCGCACCCATGAGGGCGCGGTTCGCGTCGTCGTGCTCGAGGAACGGGATGAGCGACGTCGCGACCGACACCATCTGGCGCGGGGAGACGTCCATGTAGTCGACCTCGCCGCGGGCGACGAGTTCGACCTCTCCGCCCTTCTTGCGGACGAGCACCTTGTCGTCGGCGAAGTGGAAGTCGGCCGTCAGCGGGGCGTTGGCCTGCGCGACGACGAACTCGTCTTCTTCCGAAGCGGTCAGGTAGTCGATGGTCTTCGTGACCTCGCCGTTGACGACGCGACGGTACGGGGTCTCGATGAAGCCGAACGAGTTGATCCGACCGAAGGACGCGAGCGAACCGATCAGGCCGATGTTCGGGCCTTCCGGGGTCTCGATCGGGCACATGCGGCCGTAGTGCGACGGGTGGACGTCGCGGACCTCGACGCCGGCACGCTCACGGGACAGACCACCCGGGCCGAGGGCCGAGAGACGACGCTTGTGCGTCAGGCCCGCGAGCGGGTTGTTCTGGTCCATGAACTGCGACAGCTGGGACGTCCCGAAGAACTCCTTGATCGCGGCGACGACGGGGCGCACGTTGATCAGGGTCTGCGGCGTGATCGCCTCGATGTCCTGCGTGGTCATGCGCTCGCGGACGACACGCTCCATGCGGGACAGACCGGTGCGGACCTGGTTCTGGATGAGCTCACCGACGGCACGGATGCGGCGGTTGCCGAAGTGGTCGATGTCGTCCACGTCGAGGCGGAGCTGCACGGGCTCGCCGTCGCGGACGCCGTCGATCGTGGTGCGCTCGGCGTGCAGCGAGACCAGGTACTTGATCGTCGCGACGATGTCCTGCACCGAGAGCACGGAGTCGGACAGCGGCGCGTCGATGCCGAGCTTGCGGTCCAGCTTGTAACGACCCACCTTGGCGAGGTCGTAGCGCTTCGGGTTGAAGTAGAAGTTGTCGAGGAGCGCACGCGCGGCCTCGGCGGCGACCTGCTCGCCCGGACGCAGCTTGCGGTAGATGTCCTTGAGCGCCTCTTCCTTGGTGAGGATGGCGTCCTTCTCGAGGGTCGACTCGATGGAGGCGAAGCCCTGGAACTCGTCGAGGATCTCTTCGCTCGTCAGGCCGAGGGCCTTGAGGAAGACCGTGACCGACTGCTTGCGCTTGCGGTCGATGCGCACGCCCACCTGGTCGCGCTTGTCGATCTCGAACTCGAGCCATGCACCACGCGACGGGATCACGCGAGCCGAGTAGATGTCCTTGTCGGACGTCTTCTCCTGCTGGCGCTCGAAGTACACGCCCGGCGAGCGGACGAGCTGCGAGACGACGACACGCTCGGTGCCGTTGATGATGAACGTGCCGCGCTCGGTCATGAGCGGGAAGTCGCCCATGAAGACCGTCTGCGTCTTGATCTCACCGGTCATGTGGTTCATGAACTCGGCGTTGACGTACAGCGGAGCGGCGTAGGTCTTGCCGCGTTCCTTGCAGTCGTCGATGGAGTACTTCGGGTCCTCGAGCTCCGGGGACGTGAACGAGAGCTGCATCGTCTCGCCGAGGTCCTCGATCGGGGAGATCTCCTCGAAGATCTCCTCGAGGCCGGAGTGCAGCGCGAGGTCGGTACGACCCTGCTCCTGCCCCTCGGCCAGTCGGGCCTTCCAGACGTCGTTGCCGACGAGCCAGTCGAAGCTCTCCGTCTGGAGAGCGAGCAGATCAGGAACCGTGAGGGTGTCCGTGATCTTGGCGAACGAGAGTCGCGAGTGGTTGCGACCGTTCTTGGGGTTGGTGGATGCGTTGGGCGCAGCAGCCAAGGGTGTGACCTCCGTAGGCCCCGTCGGGCCGGTACTGACGAGCAGCATGTAGGTGAGTGGATTGACGCTCGGCGCAACCCCGAGACACGCACGCACGCCTGTGTCACGAGGACGAAGGGCATGTGCGATGATCTGAGTGAGCGGCACCCGCCGACATATACGGGTCCGGCTTCACAAGGGCGTCGGAGTCGACCGCAATATGACGACACGCAGCCAGGGAGCGCGAACTGCCATCATAGGCAGCGGCCGCGCATGATGTCCAGTCCTGGCTTGACCAAATTCGTGGACGACGTGTATAAGCACCGTCCGGCCGCCGGTATTCCGCCGTGCGGACCCCGGCCACCCGCCTAACCGAGGCGTTCGCGGTCGACCCGAGCCGAGCCTCCGGTCCGGTTCTCGAACCCCGCCAGCGCACGGAACGCGTCCTCCGGACGACGGGTGCGCACGAAGGTGACCCGGCCACGGTCGTCGGTGAGCTCGATCCCGAGCCCCGGGGTCAGCATCAGGGCGCGGACCCCGCGACCGAGCCGCAGGCCGATGCCGCCGTAGGTGCGCGCGTCGGCCTCGACGAGCCGGACGTCCGTGATCCGGTGACGCGGGATCCGGCGCGGCGGGAGCGGACGGAAGTGCAGGGTGACGTGCGTCGCGGTGACGGTGAAGCCGGACCGGGCGAGCAACAGGAGCAGTCCGACGACCATGCCGAGGACGCCCGGGACGATGAGGGCGACCTCCGGCGCTTCGCCCGGCCAGCCGAGGACCGCGCCGGTGAGGCCGCCGCCCGCAGCGAGGAGCACGCTCCCGACCACGCGCATCCAGGCGGGTGCGTGCTCGCGGTCCGCGTGGAACGGACGGGAGGGACGGGTTGCCACACGGGGTCGGCTCGCGTTCGTGCGCGTGCTGGCGCTGGCGCTGGCGCTGGTGAAACGGTGCGTCGGGATGCTCAGGGTGTCGGCGGACAAGGGTGACTCCTGCGGTTCGGGGCCGTTCGGATTCTGCACTCCGTATTTTACATAACGAACGACATGTGTTCAACGGTCGTTCGCGGTGGGGGCGCGACGACGGCGCGGGCGCGACGGCACGCGGGTGACGGCGGTGGGGGCACTCGTCACGGTCGGCCGGTGTGCGGACCCGCAGCGGGGTGGGGTCCCGGCGAGTCGACGCAACCGGCGCGACGACGGGAACCGACGCTACGTGACGTCCCTTGGCATCGACTGGCAGTCCATGTGTACGCATTCATCCGCATCGCGTGCGGTGGGCGTCGGCACCGCTGGGCGCCGCAGTGCCGACGGGCCCCGCGGTCGGGCGTCAGCGCAGGACGAGCGCGACGGCCTCCGCGCGGGTGCGGACCCCGAGCTTCTGGAACAGCTGGTTCACGTACGACTTCACGGTCGGCACCGTCAGGAACAGCTCGGCGGCGATCTCCGGGTTCGTCCGGCCGTCCGCGATCCGCTCGAGCACGTCCGCCTCACGCGGGGTGAGCTCGGGGAAGCGGTCGCGCAGGCCCGTCGGTGCAGCGGGCGCCGGTGCCGCGAGCTGCGCGACGAGCCGGGCCCCGATCGCCGCGTCGAACGTCGACTGCCCGGAGGCCACCGCCCGGATCGCGGTCGCGATCTCCACCCGGCCGGCGTCCTTCGTCAGGTAGCCGCGTGCCCCGGCCCGCAGCGCGGTCGTGATCGACTCGTCGTCGGCGAAGGTCGTCAGCACCAGCACCGCGACCCCCGGGTGCTGCTCGGTGATCCGGGCCGTCGCGGTCGGGCCGTCCACGACGGGCATCCTGAGGTCCATCAGCACCACGTCCGGCGCGTGCTCCGCCACGGCGGCGAGCGCCTCCGCTCCGTCGGCCGCCTCACCGACGACCTCCAGGTCGGGCACCAGCGACAGCACGGTCACCAGGCCGTCCCGGACGATCGCCTGGTCGTCGACGACCAGCACGCGGATCACCGGTCACCGTCCACGCGGCGTGCGAGCTGCTCGCCGGCGACGGGCAGGTGCATCGCCACGACGAACTCGTCGTCGGATCGGTCGGCGTCGATCGTCGCGCCGTCGGAGAGTTCCGCGAACCGCTCCCGCATGCCGATGAGGCCGTGCCCGCCGCTGGACAGCGGGTTCGCGAGGACGACGTCCACGGCGTCGCCGTCCCGGATGACCGAGAGGGAGACGGGGCAGCCGGGGGCGTGCCTGCGGGCGTTGCTGAGGGCCTCCCGGCTGGCGGCGACGACAGCGGTCCGGTGGGCGTCGTCGAGGTCGGCGAGGGTCAGGTCGCCCTGCGTGAGGACCTGACCGCCGAAGGAGCGGTGCGCGGCGACGAGGGCGGGCAGGCCGGGTGCGCCTGGTGCGTCGTTCGTCTCGGGTGCGCCGTTCGCGTCGGGTGCTTCGTTCGTGTCGGGCGCATCCGGCCTGGAGGCTCGGGTCGGCTCCGGTGCGTCGGTCCCACCGGCACGGTGGTCGCGGGTGTCGTCGTCGTCGCGCAGGGCGTGCACCGCGCGTCGGGCCTCGGCCAGGCCGTCCGCCGCGAGGGTCCGGGCATCGGCTGCCCGGCGGGTGGCCTCGTCGACACGACCGGCTTCGAGGAGCGCCTCGACCGCGTCGAGCTGCAGCACGAGGCCGCCGAGCGAGTGCGCGAGGACGTCGTGGATGTCCCGGGCAGCGCGGGAGCGGTCGGCGAGGAGCTCCGCGCGTGCCTGGTCCCGTTCCGCCTGCCGCGCCTGCGCCTCGGCGAACCGGAACTGCCGGCGGCTGAACCCGACCAGGACACCGAGCACCAGGCCACCGCACGACGCCAGGACGAACAGGACGGCGGTGCCGGCCGCGGCGGCGGACACCGCGATCTCGACCAGGGCGACCAGCACGGCGACGATGCCGCTCCACACGGGCAGCCGCGGGCTGGCCTGGAGCACCACGACGCCGACGATCACCGGCGCGAGCATGAGCGCATCGGTCGACACCACCACGGCAGCGCCGGCGACGACCATCACTGCGGCCGCGACGACGGTCGTCCACGGCGTCCGGAGGAACTCCCGGACCGCCCACGCGGCGAGCGCCACCGTCCCGACGACCCAGACCCACGCGGGCAGGTCCATCGCGACGCCGTTCTTCACGAACCAGAACCCGACGGCGATGATGCCGACCGCGCTGAGGCTCCACCCGAGACGCGACCGCGACCGGCCTCCGGAGAGGTCGGTCGGGTCGTCGCCGGACAGCAGGGTCACCGGACCATCATGCCGCTGGCGCGGTTCGGGATGCGCTGGTCGAGGACCAGGGCGCGGGCGGCCCGGTTGATCGCGAGCATCAGCAGCACCGCGCCCGTCGAGGTGAGGAGGTGCGCTCCCATGTGACCGCCGAGCACGTCGAGGCCGACGCGCACGGCGATGAGGACGAACCACAGTCCGGCGCCGAACCACCCCGTGCGGGACTGCAGCGTGCGGCCCTTCTGGTCGGGCGTCGACACGGTGCGGAACGTCGTGATGGATCCCATCGAGAGGCCCACGGCGACCGAGATGAGCGCCTCGATGCCGAGGAAGACGATGTCCGTGGTGGTGATCGTCGCCTTGGTCTGGGCCATCACGACCACGCCGATGATCGCCATGATGAGCGGCGTCCGCCAGATGCGGGCGGGGTCGAGGTACTGCCAGGTCGCCTGGCGGAACGCGAGGAACCCGACGAGGGCGAGCCCGATGACGATGTTCGCGAGGAGCTGGACCGACATGGTGGTGGACCTTCCGTGGTGTCCGGCGGGGTGGTTCCCGGCCGGTGATCCCATCGTGGTTCGGCGGCGTCCGCGGCCCCACCACCCACGGGTGGGGACGTGGGTGGTGATGCGGTGGTGTTCGATGGGGGCATGGCTGACGCGTTCGACGGATTCAAGCTCGGTGCGGGGTTCTCGGTCATCGAGCCGGACCGGCACCGCCCCGGGTCCTTCACGCTCGTCGTCGACGGGACGCCGCAGTCGCACGTCGACCTCGAGGACCCGACGCACCTGGCGTTCGAGTACATCCGGCGGATCGGGCACGCCATCGACCTGCTGCCGCCCGGGCCGATCACCGCGGTGCACCTCGGTGCCGGCGCCCTGACGCTCCCCCGCTACGTGGCCGTCACCCGCCCGGGTTCCCGGCAGCAGGTGATCGAGCTCGAGCGGGACCTCGTCGACCAGGTGCGCGATGTCCTCCCCTTCCCCCGCGGGGCGTCCATCCGGGTGCGGTACGGCGACGCGCGAGAAGTCCTGTCGAAGCTCCCGCACGGGCTCCGGGGCACCGTGGACCTGGCGGTCGTCGACGTGTTCGGCGGCTCGCGGATCCCGGCCCACGTCACGAGCGTCGAGTTCTACCGTGAGGTCGCGGCCTTCCTGTCCCCGACCGGCATCGTCGCCGTGAACGTCGCCGACGGCGCCGGGCTCGCCTTCGCGCGCGGACAGGCGTCGACGCTGCAGTCGGTGCTGCCCTCGGTCGCCGCCGTCGCGGACACCGGGATGCTGAAGGGCCGGCGATTCGGGAACATCGTGCTGCTCGGCTCCCCCACGGACCTGCCCGTGGCGGAGATGCCGCGCCGGTACTCCTCGGACCCGATGCCGGCGAAGGTCGTGCACGGCGCCGAGCTGCGGGCCTTCATCGCGGGGGCGCCGATCGTCACCGACGCCACGGCCGTCGCGTCGCCGGAGCCGAACCGCTCCGTCTTCGGCGCGTAGCCCGGGCACCGTCCGGGTGGCGCTGCCAGGATGGGTGCTGCACGACCGCGCAGGCGCGCGACCGACGAGACGGGGATGCCCTCATGACGAACGACGACCGGAGCAACGACGACCGGACGGCCGACGGCCAGGCACCGAGCTGGGGCGAACCGCAGCAGCCGGCGAACCAGGACGCGCCCCGCTACGGCGAGCGCATCACCCCCGCGTCGGCACCGCAGTACGGCGAACAGGCACCGCAGTACGGGCAGCAGTCGCCCGAGTACGGACAGCAGCAGGCGCCGCAGTTCGGGCAGCAGGCACCGCAGTACGGGCAGCAGCCCCAGCAGTACGGGCAGCCCCAGCAGTCCTCCGCCGCCGCCCCGGCGTCCTCCGCCAGCCCCGCGTGGCAGAGCTACGACGAGCCGAAGGCGAAGAAGAAGACCGTCGGCGTCATCGCGTTCTTCGCCTCCGTCGTCGCACTCATCGTCGGCATCGTCGGCGGCTACCTGCTGGGCACCGCGCTCGGCGCCAGCGGTGCACTGCGCGACGTCATCGACAGCGGCGGCACCTCGAGCGCCGACCAGCAGCAGCTCCAGGACTCGCTGATGAACGGCTCGAACGCCGGCCAGCTCGCAGCGGGCTCGGTGTTCATGTGGATCGGCACGCTCTTCGGACTGTGGGGCATCGTGCAGGGCATCGTCGCGATCGCCACGAAGCGCGGCCGCGGTTGGGGCGTCTTCGCGCTGATCCTCGGCGTCGTCGCCGCACTCGTCGCGTTCTCCGTCTACATCGGCATCGCGGTCTCCTCCTCCGGTGCGGCGTCCTGACGCAGGCACTCGGAGGCAGTCGGTCCGAGGACGACGTCACGTGATCGGCGTGTGGCACCAGCCGCTCCCGGGTGACCGCGGATACCCTCGACCCTGATGTCCCTCCCGCCCGACGACCGCCAGCACAACGCCCGGGACGACCGCGCCCGGGAACCGCGTCACGCGGCTCCCGTCACCGCGGGCGTCAGCCCCGGCAGCACCTTCGCGCCGATCAGCCTGCGTCCCGCCGTCGACGTGCAGGTGATCCAGGACCGCCTCCGCGACCTCGGCCAGAGTCGCAGCACGGACGCGCTCGCCGAGCGGGCCGAGCTCCTGCGCCTGCTCGGACGGCTCGACGAGGCACTGGTCCTGGCGGAAGAGGTCTTCCGCCTGACGATGTTCACGGGTGAACGGGCCGACAAGGTCGCTGCCCGTGTCCGCCGAGCCCACGTCCTGCACGACCTCGGCCGCTACGAACGTGCCGCGACCGAAGCCGCACTGGCACGGGACACGGCGACCACCGAGGAGTGGCCGGAGCTCGAGGGCGCCGCCGCCGAGATCGAGGGCTGGTCCCTGTTCGAGCTCTCCCGGTTCGACGAGGCGCGTGAGGTCCTCGGCCGTTCCTACGAGGCGTTCCGCGCGGCCGGCGCACCGGCCGAACGCACCGACGCACTCCGCACCGCGGTCGAGGCCGCCATGCGCGCCTCGATCGCCCGGCCGGCCGCCGCTCCCGAGCGTGACCGTGCCGACGGCGCACGGCGTGACGAGGCCCCAGCAGCCGAGGACCGACCCCGCACCGCCCGTGAAGCTGCGATGCGTCGGGAGACCGACCCGGCCACCCGCGTCGCGGAGCCGGTCAAGGAGATCCCGCCCGTGCGCCGCCGGGTGCTCGGCGCCCCCGATGCGGCCCGCACCGAAGCGGACACCCTGTGGGGCAAGCTGACCGACCGAGCCGACCGGACCCGTCCCACCGACCGCGACCGGTGACCTCGCTCGACCTGGTCCGGTCACGGGCCGACGAACTCATGCGCACGCACCTCGGCGCGGGCACGTGGGCGTTCGCCTTCGACCACGCCAAGACGCGCGCCGGGCAGTGCGACTTCGCGAAGCGGCGGATCACGGTGAGCCGGCACCTCGCGGCACGGTTCTCCGACGAGGACGTCGACCAGGTGCTCCTGCACGAGATCGCGCACGCGATGAGCGGGGCGCGGGCCGGGCACGGGCCGAAGTGGCGGCGGACCGCGGCGTCGATCGGGTACACCGGCTCGCGGCTGCACGACGGGCCGATCGCCAGCGAGCTCGCACCGTGGGTCGGTGCGTGCCCGGCCGGACACGAGCACTACCGCTACCGCACGCCCACCAGGCCCCTGGCCTGCGCGAAGTGCTCCCGGCGCTTCGACGAGCGGAACCTCATCGCGTGGAGCCGCCGGACCGATCCCGCACCCTCCGGCCGGGGCGCGAAGCCGGGGACCATGGCTGGCGTGTGACCCGTCAGCCCGGCCCGATGCACCCCGTCGGATCCCGGCAGCACGACTCGCGTGTGACCCGTCAGCCCGGCCCGATGCACCCCGTCGGATCCCGGCAGCACGACCCGCGTGTGACCCGTTAGCCTGGCCGGATGCACACGGGGCAGCACATCCGCACGGACTCGGGGTCGTCGTGGTTCTTCGACGCCGGTCGGATCGCCCTCGACTTCGCGCACACCGGCGGCTTCGCCGACGATCCCCACGGTGGGCGTCCACGTGCGCAGCTCGGTGAGCTCCTGATGACCCCGGCCGACCTCGACGAGTGGCTCAGTGACCACACCGAACCGATCGACCTCGGTGCGACCGCCCGCGAACTGCAGGACGCCCGGGAGCTCCGCGCCGCGATCGGCCGACTCGCCGTGGCCGCGGCACCGGCACCCGCGTCGACGGCCGCGGAGCGCACCGCGGTGGCGGCGGGCCTGCGCGCCGGGACCGGCCGCACGCGCCCCGCGCCCGACGACATCGACACCGTCAACCTGTTCGCCGCCCTGCCGGACGTGCCCCCGAGCCTCCCGGGTGGCCGTCGTCGGGCCGGAGCGAACCGTGTGCGGCTCGCACAGGCGCTCTCGAGCGTCGCGCGCGACGCGGTCGCCCTCTTCACCGAGGTCGGGTTCGACGACGTCGAGGCCGACGGCCGCCCGACCCGGCTCAGCCGGTGTTCCGCGCCGGACTGCGGGCTGGTGTTCTACGACTCGTCCCGCGGTGGCACGCGCCGGTGGTGCGCGATGCAGCGGTGCGGGAACCGGGCGAAGGTCCGGGCGCACCGCGCCCGCCGCGCGGCCGCCTGAGCGCAGCGCTACCGCCTCACCGCCGCGCCGCCGGCACGGGCAGGGCGCGCACCCGAGTCCACCCGAGACGCACCCGCCCGCCCGCGCCTAGGACGAACGCCAGGTGATCGTCGAGTCGCCCTCGGGCGCCTCGTCGACCGGCGCCGCACGCATGTAGCTGACGGCGTCGACGGTGCTGCCGGACGGTGCGAGCAGCACCGCGCAGACGTCCGCGGTCCCGTTCCCGGTGAGCGCCTCGGCGATGGCCTTCCGCTCGAACGGGCACGCATCCTGCAGGACGTCGTTCCGGTCGCTCGCGTCGAGTGACGGCCCCGCCTGCAGCCGGTCGTCCGCCCGGAGCCCCCAGGCGTCGTTCGTCAGGTCGCCGACGGCGTCGGTGTCGAACGTGCCGCTGACCCGCTGCACGGTGAAGTGCGCCAGGTACGCGTCGTCGCCCTTCGAGCTCAGCCCGAACTGGTCCATCGCGTCCGAGGTCACCCGTTCGACCTTCGTCGCCCGGATCGCGAGCTGGCCGTGGAACGCGGAGCCGTTGAGCTTCGTCGTCACCCGGTCGCCCATGTCGTGGCCGCCCTGCGCGCACCCGGTGAGCGTCGCGGCGGCGGCGATGGCGAGCACGCCAGCGCCGATCTGTCGTCGTCTCGTCCCCTGCATGGTCGCCACGGTACGGACCCGGGCGCTTCCGGGCACATCGTCGACACAACCTCGCGTCAGCCGGGGACAGATCGCACCGAATTCCTGAATTCGGCACGCCGAATCCTCTGGCATGCTGGTGCCATGACCGACACCGCCACCCCGCGCCTCGCCCCCACCGGCGATGCTCCGCGGAAGCGCGCGGCGAGCCTGACGCTCCTCGGCCCCGCGTTCGTCGCCGCCATCGCGTACGTCGACCCCGGCAACGTGGCCGCGAACCTCACGGCCGGGGCGAAGTACGGCTACCTGCTGCTGTGGGTCCTGGTCGCCGCGAACGCCAGCGCCGTGGTGGTCCAGTACCTCTCCGCCAAGCTCGGGATCGTCACCGGGAAGTCCCTGCCGGAACTCCTCGGCATGCGGATGCGGCGCACACCCCGGCTGCTGTTCTGGGCGCAGGCGGAGGTCGTGGCCGCAGCGACCGACATCGCCGAGGTGATCGGCGGCGCGCTCGCCCTGCACCTGCTGTTCGGGCTGCCCCTCGTCGCGGGCGGGCTCATCACGGGCGTGGTGTCGATGGCGATCCTCGTGCTGCAGAACCGGCGGGGTGCTCGCACGTTCGAGGTCGTCGTCACCGCGATGCTCGCGATCCTGACGATCGGCTTCTGCGCGGGGCTGCTCTTCGCGCAGGTCTCCCCCGGCGAGCTCGTGTCGGGCCTGGTGCCGCGCTTCGCGGGCTCCGAGTCGGTGATGCTCGCGGCCTCGATGCTCGGCGCCACGGTGATGCCGCACGCGGTCTACCTGCACTCGGCGCTCGCACGGGACCGGCACGGAGACACCCCGGCCGGTCCGGATCGGCGCCGGGTGCTCGTGATGACGCGGTGGGACGTCGCGCTCGCGCTCATCGTGGCCGGCGGGGTGAACGTCTGCATGCTCGTGCTCGCGGCGGCGACGCTGCCCGGTGTGCCGGGGACGGACTCCATCCCGGGAGCGCAGGCGGCGATCGCGACGCACGTCGGGCCGGTGGTGGGCGTGCTGTTCGCCGTCGGGCTGCTGGCGTCCGGACTGGCCTCCACGTCGGTGGGCTGCATGGCCGGCGCGGAGATCATGCACGGCCTGCTGCACGTGCGGGTGCCGCTGCTCGTGCGGCGCATCGTGACGCTCGTCCCGGCGATCGTGCTGCTCGCGCTGGACGCGGACGCCACGATGCTGCTCGTCGTGAGCCAAGTGGTGCTGAGCTTCGGGATCGCCTTCGCGATCATCCCGCTCGTGACCTACACGTCGCGGCGGAGCGTGATGGGCGCGGACGTCAACGCACTCGGGACCCGGGTGGTGGCGTGGGTGATCGCGACGGTCATCGTCGCGCTGAACGTCGCGCTGGTCGTGCTGACGCTCACGACCTGAGCGTCAGCACGCACCGCGGCGCAACCCGCACCGCGGTTCCCGTCGGCGCGTCCGATGCGATTCGGCGTCGCACAACCGAATCCGGCTCGCACCACGGGGATCCGCGGTTCGAGCCGGTCATGGTTGTGCGACGCCGGCAGGAACCGCACGACGTCACGAACGCCACGAACGCCACGAACGCGCGACGTCACGTGTGGGCGCGAGCGCACCGGCTACTCGACGACGCGGACGCCCTTCCAGAACGCGACGTACCCGCTGTAGTCCTTGCCGACACGGTCGAACGACGACGGGATCGGCGTGGGGTACGACCACGCGGCATCGGTGAGCGTCTGCCCGTCCGCGGTCACCGTGAAGTACTGGGTGTCGCCCTTCCACGGGCAGTGGTACTGCGTGTCGGTCTCGGTGAAGTACTCGGTGTTCACGCTCGACGGCGGGAAGTACCAGTTGCCCTCGATCTTGATGAGGTCGTCCTCGGATGCCTCTGCGATGACGGTGTCGCCAGCGACTGCCTTCATGGTGCGCTCCTTCGTTGGTGGGCGGTCTGCCCTGCCGGTCGGAACGCTACGCGCGGGCGCTGTGTTCCCCGGGCCGGATCGTGACGAGCTCCGGCCCCACGGCGAGCGCCGCGTTGGCGCGCTCCGGCCCGAGCTCCCGCGCTGCCTCGGACGCGGTGACGAGGTGCTTCACGGCACGCCGGAGCCCGGTGTAGGCGGCGCAGGCGGCAGCGGCCTCGGGCGAGGAGTGGTCGATCCCGACGGCGGACAGCGCGTCGATGACGGCGCCGGCACCGAGCAGGTCCTCGACCGCGAAGTCGGGTGCGTCCGGCACGTCGGCGGACTCGCCTGCGGCTTCGGCCACGTCGATGCCGGAGGGCGCGTGGTGCGTCCCGGCAGCGATGACCGCGACGACGCACCGGTCGCCACGATCGGTCTGGAGGCTCGTCACCCGTTCCGCGACCGCCGCCGCGTTGGCGAGGTGGCCCGCCACCACCTCCGCGCCCGCGGGGAGCTGCCGGGCGACGGCGCGGTGGTCGGCGGCGTGGTCGCCTCCGGCACCCGCGGGCAGCACGTCGACCCAGACGACGAGGTGCGCTCCGATCGCGACGCGGTGGGCTCCGGCGACGCCCCATCCGAAGCGGACCTGGTACTGCTGCTGGCCTCGTTCACGCACTCCGTCACGATAACCGCTGTGGAGGACCTGTCCCTTTCCACAGGGGGCCCGCTGACCGCCGATCGGCACTCGGACCGCCAGTACGATCGACTCCCATGGAGATCGCCCCCGCACCGACCCTGACCGGTGACCGCGTCACGCTCGAGCCCCTCGGCCACGAGCACGCGGACGACCTCCGGGTGGCGGTCGCGGACGGCGATCTGTGGCGCACCTGGTACTCCTCGATCCCGGCACCGGCGCAGGTCGACGCCGAGATCGACCGCCGTCTCGCGGAACAGGAAGCGGGCCGGATGGTGCCCTTCGCGGTGCGTGACCGGCCGACCGGACGCGTGGTCGGCTCGACGACGTTCATGGCCATCGACACCGGGAACCGCCGGGTCGAGATCGGATCGACCTTCCTCGCGAAGTCGGCGCAGCGCTCCGGCATCAACACCGAGTCGAAGCTGCTGATGCTCTCGCAGGCGTTCGACGTCTGGCAGTGCATCGCGGTGGAGTTCCGGACCCACTGGCACAACCAGCAGTCGCGCGCGGCGATCGCCGGCCTCGGGGCGAAGCAGGACGGTGTCCTGCGGAGCCACCAGATCGGCCGGGACGGCACCCTCCGCGACACCGTGGTCTTCTCGATCACGGCGGCGGAGTGGCCGACGGTCCGGCTCTCCCTGGCCGAGCGGCTCCGACGTCACGACCGCGCCGAGGGCTCCCGCCGCCGTTCCGCCCGGCACGCCTGACACCGACACGCCTGACCCCGACACGCCTGATCCCTCGTCAGCGCAGTTCGTGTTCGACCGTCCGGTCGCCGAGCGGCTGCACGGGGCGGGCGTTCTCGACGTGCGCGGCCTCGAGGTCAGCGAGCTGGTCGGCACCGAGCTCGACCGTGTCCTCGAGCACGATCCACTGCACGCCCTCGGTGCAGGGCGGCGTCGTGAGGGACCCGGAGTAGGCGTGGTGGGAGCGCCCCTCGGGCAGCATCGCCCCGATGTCGACGGTGCTCGCGCGGCCGGCGCCGGCGGTCGATCCCGCGACGTAGCTGTCGTACGCCGCGTTGTGCGCACCCTGCTCGGCGAGGACACCCACCACCGTCAGGGCACCCTTCCCGTCGGCGTGCACGAAGTGGAACTCGGCGTCAGCGGCCTTCCCCCGGACGGTGTGCTCGGACCCGGCGTGGAAGTGCATCTGCACGAGGTGCAGGTCCTCGCCGCCGATCCGCGTCGTCGCGCCGTCGTCCGCCGTGAACTGCACGGTGTGGCCGTTGTCCGCGGTGAGGCCCTTCGCGGGCGCGCCGGCGACGAGGTCGAGCGGGGCACCCTTCGTCGGCGCCGGCAGGTCCACGGGCGACTGCTCGGTGCCGGTGGAGCACACGTCGTACTCGTCGGACAGGTCGCCCCAGTGTTCGGGTGACCCGGGACCGTCGTAGGACCATGCGGTCCCGGCGTCACCATCGTGCGCCGCATCCGCGGTGGGCGTGCCGGCGCACCCGGCGAGGACGAGCAGCACGGCGGGTGCTGCGAGGAGGGGGGATCGGCGGACGCTCAGGCTCGAAGGGGTCATGCTGTGCAGCGTCGCAGGCTTGATATGTGAAATACCTGCGGTCGAACCGCAGGCGAGGGGTAGCGTCCGCCGCATGCACGTCGGTCTCCGTCTCGTCCTCGATGCCCCGGTGGACGCCGTCCGCGACGCCCTGATGGCCCCGGCGGTGATGGTCGGGGTGACGAAGCCGTTCCTGGTGTACCGGTCGCTCGACCCGTCGGGCTTCCCCGACCGCTGGACGCCGGGCGTGCCGCACCCCATCGCGGCGAGCGCCTTCGGCGTGGTCCCGAGCGGGGCCAGCCACGTGGACATCGACCGCTACGAGGTGGACGGCGTCCCCGTGCAGCGCGACAACGGCGGCGGCACGAGCGGCCTCTTCGCCCGGATGGCGATGCGGCACCGGATGGCGGCGACGGAGCTGCCGGACGGCAGGACGCTGCTCGTCGACCGGCTCGACTACCGGATGACACCCGCGGTCCTCGGCGTCGCGCTCTGGCCGGGCATGTGGGTGATCTGGCAGTGGCGGGCGCTCCGGATGCGGCAGCAGGCGCCCACCTGGCCCCCGGCTTGACGGGCTGTGCCGGGCGGGACACGCACGATCGGGCGAGATGAGCCTCCCGTCCGCCGCGCAGCGGGCGTAGCCTCGACCACGTGAGCCAGACGCGCCCCGAGGAGCCGACGACCGACGACCGTGTGCACCGCACGCTGGCGACCGTGGACTGGCGTCGGATGACGTTCGACCTCTACCGCCGCGTCCGGGCCACCCCCGACCCGGAGACCGCGCACGCGATGTGGCGCGAGACCCGCGACGCGATGTTCGCCGAGCACCCGGCCAGCCCCCTCCTCGACGAGGACGCCGTGGACTTCGAGGAGCTCCCGGTGCCCGCGTACGACCCGGACTGGCGCTTCCGTGCCCGCATCGAACCCGCCGAGGAACAGGTGCTCGACGTCGAGACCGGCACCGACGGCATCGTGCACTTCGACCGGCTCGGGGTCGTCAGCCTGCCGGGCATCGGCACCCTCGACGTGTGGTCGCACGGCGGCTACGCGGGCGGCGTGTTCGTCCCGGTGAAGGACGCCAGCGCCGGGAAGGCCCGCGGGACCTACGGCGGCGGTCGCTACCTGCTCGACACGATCAAGGGCGCGGACCTCGGCGGTGACGACGGGGAGATCGTGCTCGACTTCAACTTCGCGTACAACCCCTCGTGCGCGTACGACCCGGCGTGGGCGTGCCCGCTCGCGCCTCCGGGCAACACCGTGCCGGTGGCGATCCCCGTCGGCGAGCAGTACGACTTCTAGGGCGGGCACGATGTCTTCCAAGACCGGCACCGGGACGACGACCGGACTCGTGGCGATCGACGCCGGTGGACGGATCCCGCCGTTCGAACAGGTGCGCTCGCAGATCGCGGCGCAGATCACGGCGGGCTACCTGGTCGACGGGCAGCGGCTGCCGAGCGTGCGCTCGCTCGCCGAGGAACTGGGACTCGCTGCCGGGACGGTCGCGAAGGCGTACACGGTGCTCGAGGAGACCGGGCTGGTGCACACCGCTCGTGGTGCCGGCACCCGTGTCGTGCGACCCGCGGCGGTGCCGGACGCCGTGGCCGACGCGGTCCGCTCCCTCATCGCCGAGGCGAAGGCGGCCGGGCTGTCCCCGGACCAGACCGCGACGGCCCTGCGGGACGCCTGGCCCGCGTAGCAGAACGGGCCGGCGCCGCGGCGCGGAGCGGTCCGGCGCCGCGGCGCGGAGCGGTCCGGCGCCGTCTCAGCAGTGCTCGAAGACGTACGCCTCGCTCCCGCGGGCGACCAGGTCGCGGTCGCGCAGGATCGTCATCGCCGGTCGGCTGTCCGAGGCGCAGACGTCGGACCACGGGCCGTCGGTGTCGTCCGAGTACTCGATGTCGATCACCCGCTGCCCGTAGGCCTTCGTGTACGCACCGCACTCGTCGTACGTCATGCACTCCTCGGCCACGACGAAGTCGAAGCCGGTGTCGCGCTTGCCGGCAGATCCGAGCTGCGGGGTGTTCTTCTGCCCGGCCGCGAGCCCGTGCTCGTGCGCGACGTCCACCAACGACTTCGCCAGCGCCAGGTTGCCCGCTCGCGTCAGCGCCCCGTGCGAGCGCGTCCACGAGTCCAGGTTGTCGAACTCGACCGCGTCGAACCCGCGGTCGCCGCACCGGGCGATCGACCTCGTCAGGACGTGGACGATCGAGGCCCGTGCGCTCGCGCTCGACGTGTCGAGGAGCATCTCGTCCGGCCAGCCCGGGTCGGACACGGGCTTCCCGTCGTCGTTCCGCAGGATCGCGTCCGGGTACCGCTCGTTCCACATGGCCGCGTCCTCGGGCTGTGTCTGGAACCCGTTGACGTAGCAGATCGAGTACCTGCCCGAGGCCGGGTGGGCGGTGCTGTCGCGCTCGACGATCGTCACGTCGTCCGCGGGTCGGTACGCGCCGCCGAGCTGGTAGTCGGGGATGCCCGAGGTCGGCAGGTTCGTGTAGCCGTGGCCGACGTCGCCGTCGGCGTCGCTCCCGGCATCGCTGCCCACGCCGCTGCCGGCGCCCGCTGCGCACCCGGACAGCAGCAGGGCACCCACGACGAGCACGGAACCGAGGACGAGGGACCGAGCACGCATGCCCGTGATCCTCGCACGGAGTCGGCGCCCTTCCCCGTGGAGGGGTCCAACCGCTATGCTGGACGTACTCGAGGCGCCGATCGCCTCGTGCGTCGTACGGACGCCCCCGAAACCTCCCGGTCGATTTCGACCGATGCGTATCGCGCACCACCCTCCCCCCGGAACCCGTCCGGGTCGGGAAACCGGTGCCAGGCTCTCTGCTGCGGCGACAGTGCCCGCACCGCCGTGCCTGCTCCCGAGCAGGCTCGCCCGCTCCCAGGAGCGGACACCGGCCGCGGACATGCTCCCGCCCGCGCGCTGATCCGAGCGCGCACCACGGCCGGCAACGGCCCGAAAGGTCATGATGACCAACCTCACCGAAGACATCCGCTTCGCAGATCTCGGCGTTCCCGCCCCGATGGTCGACGTCCTCGTCGGCCAGGGCAAGGAGAACGCCTTCCCGATCCAGGCGGACACCCTCCCCGACTCCCTCAAGGGCAAGGACGTGCTCGGCCGCGGCCGCACCGGTTCCGGCAAGACCATCGCGTTCGCGATCCCCCTCGCCGCGCGCCTCGCCGCGAACCCGCGGAAGCGCCGTGCCGGTCGCCCCCGCGCCCTGGTCCTCGCACCGACCCGCGAGCTCGCGACCCAGATCGACGCGACGCTCGCCCCCCTCGCCAAGGCGATGGGCCTCACCACCACGACGATCTTCGGCGGCGTCTCGCAGGGCCGCCAGGTCGACGCGCTCCGCGGTGGCGTCGACGTCGTCGTCGCCTGCCCCGGTCGCCTCGCCGACCTCATGCAGCAGGGCCACGTGCAGCTCGACGCGATCGAGGTCACCGTCCTCGATGAGGCCGACCACATGGCCGACATGGGCTTCCTGCCCGGTGTCACGAAGATCATGCAGGCGACGCCGGAGCAGGGGCAGCGCCTCCTGTTCTCCGCCACGCTCGACAACGGCGTGGACAAGCTCGTCAAGAAGTTCCTGCACAACCCGGTCATGCACTCCGTCGACGACGAGTCCAGCCCCGTCGAGGCGATGACCCACCACGTGTTCGAGGTCGCCGACGCCGACGCGAAGAAGGACCTCGTCCGCACGCTCGCCTCGGGCACCGGTCGCCGCATCCTCTTCATGCGCACGAAGCACCACGCCAAGCGCCTCGCGAAGCAGCTCTCCTCGCAGGGCATCCCCGCGGTCGACCTGCAGGGCAACCTGTCGCAGGGCGCCCGTGAGCGCAACCTCGCGAAGTTCTCTGCCGGTGAGGCCCTGGTCCTCGTCGCGACCGACGTCGCCGCCCGTGGCGTGCACGTCGACAACGTCGAGCTCGTCGTGCACGTCGACCCGCCGACCGAGCACAAGGCGTACCTGCACCGTTCGGGCCGTACCGCCCGTGCCGGTTCGTCGGGTGACGTCGTCACGGTCGTCATGCCGGCCGAGCGTCGCGACGTCGCGCAGATGATGCGCAAGGCCGCGATCAAGGTCACGCCGCAGCAGGTCACGCCGAACTCGGCGCCGGTCGCGCAGCTCGTCGGCGAGATCGCGCCGATCCGCCACGTGGCCGAGGCCCCGGTCCAGCAGCAGCAGCCGCGTCGCCAGCAGTCCGCGTCGTCGTCCTCGTCCGACTCCACGGGCGGCCGCGGCCGTGCGCGTGGTCGCGGCGGCCGATCGGGAGGCTCGGCTCCGGCCGCGCAGTCCGGCTCGGCTCCGAGCGGCTCGGGTGCAGGGCGTCGCGGCGGTCGTACCGCCGAGGCCGGCGCCGCCTCGACCGGTGGGCAGCGCCGTTCCGGCGGCAGCCGTCGCGCTTCGAGCGACGGCGTCCGTGGCGGCTCGGCTCCGGTCTGGTCGTCCGACGGTGGCTACGCCGCCGGCCGCAGCTCCGGTTCGGAGTCCGGTGGCAACCGTCGCGGCGGTGGCGGCTCGCGTCGCGCCTCGCGTCCGGCTGGCTCCGCGCGCTGACCTGCCGCCCTGGCCAACCTTGACGCGCGCTGCGAGCGTGCGAACGTCGGCGGGTACCTTCTGGTGCACCGGAGGACGCGAGAGCGATCACCGGAGACCTGTCCGCAGACGGAAGGAATTGCCTATGGCTGGCATCGATGACATCAAGAACGCTGCCGAGAAGGCAGCCGGCAAGGCCAAGGAAGCTGCCGGGAACGTGACGAACAACGACCGTCTGAAGGCCGAAGGTCAGACCGACCAGGCCAAGGCCTCGGCCAAGCAGGGCGCGACTGACGTCAAGGACGCCGCTCACGGCGTCGCCGACAGCTTCAAGGACAACAAGTAAGACCCAAGTCGGCCGTCCAGGCCGCACTGCGAAGCCCCCGGGTCCCACAGGGAACCGGGGGCTTCGTCGCGTTCAGGGGCGCTGGGGCCCCTCGCGCCCCGTGGTGCCGGCCGGCGCGGCACAACGCAAACCGGCTCGCACCACGGACGTTCGTGGTGCGAGCCGGTTTGCGTTGTGCGGGTCCGATTCGCGCCGGGCGGGGCGCGGCGGGCGGGCGCGGCGGGCGGGGCGGGCGGCGCTAGAGCAGGGCGCCGACGGAGGCGAGGCCGGCGCGCATGAGCGCTCCGCGGCCGCCCTCCATCTCCTCGGAGACGGCGACCGAGGCGGCTTCCATCGGGCTCATCCACGTGAGTTCGAGGGCGTCCTGGCGCGGCTCGCACGTCCCCGTGACCGGGACGACGTACGCCAGGGAGATCGCGTGCTGCCGCTCGTCGGTGTACACGGAGGCGCCGGGCAGCGGGAAGTACTCGGCCACCGTGAACGGCGCCGGGTTCGAGGGCAGCTGCGGGAACGCCATCGGTCCGAGGTCCTTCTCGAGGTGGCGGAACAGCGCGGTGCGGATCGACTCGCCGAACATCACCCGGCCGGAGACGAGCGTTCGGGCGATCGAGCCGCTCGGTGCGACGCGGAGCAGTACACCGACCTCGGTCACGACGCCGAGGCCGTCCGTGCGGACCGGGATCGCCTCGACGTAGCAGATCGGCAGGCGACGGCGGACCATCGCGAGCTCCTCGTCGGACAGCCAGCCGGAGTCGGGGTCAGGGGTGCGCAACGAGGCCATGCACCGTGTCTACCAGCCGCACGGGCGAACGTGGTGGAAGGGCGCGGGGTTGGGGATGGTTGATGCGTCAACTACTGTCGGCTGCATGATCGATGCCGACGTCGTCCGCTGGACCCGCCCCGAGGCCGACCGTGCCGGCACGCCGCTGCTCGTCGCGCTGCACGGGGTGGGGTCGAACGAGCAGGACCTCCTCGGGCTCGCGCCCGCACTGCCGCCCGCGTGGACCGTCGCGTCGCTGCGGGCACCGATGCCGTGGGGCGGTGGGTTCAGCTGGTACCCGCTCGGGATGCCGGGATCCCCCGCGCTCGAGCCGGTCGACACCAGTGTCGCCGGTGTCCTCGACTGGGTCGACTCGGTCGCCGGCGATCACCCGCGCATCGGGCTCCTCGGGTTCTCCCAGGGCGGGTCGATGGCGTTGCAGCTGCTGCGGGCACGGCCGTCGGGCTTCGCGTTCGCGGTGTCACTGTCCGGGTTCGTGGTGCCCGGCGTGACCGACTCGCGTGACGAGGCCGTCGCAGCCGTGCGGCCCCGCGTGTTCCTCGGCCACGGGGACCTCGACCCGGTCATCCCCGGCGAGGCGACCGCGAGGACGGACGCGTGGGCAGCGGCGAACACCGACGTGACCGACCGCACCTACGAGGGGCTGCCGCACGCGGTGTCGGCGGCCGAGCTGGCGGACGTGGCCGCCTTCATCGGCGACTGACGCCCTGGGCGCGACCAGACGACGAACGGGAGGCACGGTGCCAGCTGGCACCGTGCCTCCCGTCCGTGTGGTGTTGCGCGCTAGTCGGCGAGGATCTGCAGCAGGTCCTTGCGGAGCTGGTCGACCTTGGCGGCTGCCGCCTTGGTCTGCTCCTCCGTCGCACTGGTCCGGTACATGTGCAGGACGCCCATGGTCTTCCGGAGCGACTCGAAGAACTCGCGCTGTGCGTCCGGGACGCCCGGCGTGGACTCCCACGCCGCGGCGATCTCGTCCGCCTTGGACTCCGCCTCGGCCTTGCCGGCGTCGGTGAGCTCGAAGAGCGTCTTGCGGCCGTCACCGGTCGAGACGACGAGGTCTTCGTCGACGAGCTGCTGGAGCGTCGGGTAGACCGAGCCGGGGCTCGGCTTCCAGGCGCCGCCGGTGCGCTCGGCGATCGTCTTGATGATCGCGTAGCCGTTCTGCGGTCCTTCGGCCAGGAGACCGAGGATCGCGAGGCGGACGTCACCGCGACGGCGACGCTCACGGCCGAAGCCGGGGCCGCCGAAGCCGGGTCCGAATCCCGTGCCGGGGCCGAAGCCCCCACGTCCGCCGAACCCGGGGCCGAAGCCGCCGCGTCCGCCGTGGTCACCGCGGTCGCGGCCGGGGAAGCCGCCGTGGTGCTGCCGCGCGCCGCCGAAGCGGGGACCGCGCGGTCCGAAGCCGCGCTGGTCGCGTCGGCCGTGGTCGTCGTTGCTGGTGTTGTCGTAGTCATCGATGGGGCGCATGATGACTCCTTCCTGAGATGGTGTTCGAAGTTGGCTCGCGATGTCCCGGAAGACTCGAACGAACTGTTCCGTTCGTATCGCGATGGGTTAACGATAGATCGGTAACTATCGGTTTGTCAACCATGTCCTCCGTTGGGCTCGTTGTCGGGGGTCGCGGGCAGGATGGGACGGACCATGACGGACGTCCTCGAGCGCTTCTCCCCGGCCACCGCCGAGTGGTTCCGTGGCGCCTTCTCCGCTCCCACCGCGGCGCAGTCCGGCGCCTGGGACGCCATCTCCACCGGACGGCACGCGCTCGTGGTCGCACCGACGGGTTCCGGCAAGACGCTGGCCTCGTTCCTCTGGTCCATCGACCGGCTCATCAGCTCGACCGACCACCCACCCGCCAAGCAGCGGACGCGGGTGCTCTACGTCTCGCCGCTGAAGGCGCTCGGCGTCGACGTCGAACGCAACCTCCGGAGTCCGCTCGTCGGCATCACGCAGACCGCGCGCCGGCTGGGCCTCGAACCGCCGGACGTCACGGTCGGCGTCCGGAGTGGTGACACCCCGTCGTCCGACCGCCAGAAGCTGCTGCGGCTGCCGCCGGACATCCTCATCACGACGCCGGAATCGCTCTACCTGATGCTCACGTCGCGGGCTCGCGAGACGCTCGTGAACGTCGACACCGTCATCATCGACGAGGTCCACGCGGTCGCGTCGACGAAGCGCGGGGCGCACCTCGCCGTGTCGCTCGAACGCCTCGACGACCTGCTCGAGAAGCCCGTGCAGCGCATCGGGCTGTCCGCGACGGTCCGCCCGGCGGAAGAAGTGGCGCGGTTCCTCGGGGGGCGTGCGCCGGTGGAGATCATCGCCCCGCCCGCACAGAAGACGTTCGACCTCCGCGTGGTCGTGCCCGTCGACGACATGTCCGAACTCGGCGCACCGCCGGTCGGGGCCGACGCGTCCGATGCGCCGTCGAACGGGTCGATCTGGCCGCACGTCGAAGAACGCGTGGTCGACCTCATCGAAGAACATCGGTCGACGATCGTGTTCGCGAACTCCCGGCGGTTGGCAGAACGGCTGACCGCCCGGCTCAACGAGATCCACGAGGAACGGGTGACGGCAGCCGCCGACTCGCTCGTCCCCGCCGGGGTGGTGCCGGCCGACGTCGGGCTGCCTTCGGCGCGGCCGCAGTCGCCCGCGCGGGCCTCGGCGCACGCCCCCGCGCCGTCTCGACCCCCCGCAGAGATGATCGGGGCATCGGGACAGACCGCCGGCTCCCTGCCCGTCCTGGCGCGGGCGCACCACGGGTCCGTCTCGAAGGACCAGCGCGCCATCATCGAGGACGACCTGAAGTCCGGACGCCTGCGGTGCGTCGTCGCGACGAGTTCGCTCGAGCTCGGCATCGACATGGGCGAGGTCGACCTCGTCGTCCAGGTCGAGGCACCGCCGTCCGTCGCCAGCGGGTTGCAGCGGGTCGGTCGCGCCGGGCACCAGGTCGGCGAGATCTCCCGCGGGGTGCTCTTCCCGAAGCACCGTGCCGACCTCGTGCACAGCGCCGTCACCGTCGAGCGCATGGTCTCGGGGCAGATCGAGTCGATCTCGGTCCCCGCGAACCCGCTCGACGTCCTCGCGCAGCACACCGTCGCTGCCGGCGCGGTCGACACCCTCGACGTCGAGCACTGGTTCGAGCTCGTCCGGCGGAGCGCGCCGTTCAGCGGGCTGCCGCGCTCGGCGTTCGAGGCAACGCTCGACCTCATCACCGGGCGCTACCCGAGCGACGAGTTCGCCGAGCTCCGCCCGCGTCTGGTGTGGGACCGGGTGCACGGCACCCTGACCGGTCGCCCGGGTGCGCAGCGGCTCGCGGTGACCAGCGGCGGGACCATCCCGGACCGCGGCATGTTCGGCGTGTTCATGGTCGGCGAGCGGGCGTCCCGCGTCGGTGAGCTCGACGAGGAGATGGTCTACGAGTCCCGCGTCGGGGACGTCTTCGCGCTCGGGGCCACCAGTTGGCGCATCGAGGAGATCACCCACGACCGGGTCATCGTCAGCCCGGCGTTCGGGCAGCCGGGCCGGGTGCCGTTCTGGAAGGGCGACGGCATCGGTCGGCCCGCCGAACTCGGCCGCGCCACGGGTGCGTTCATCAGGGAGGTCGAGGGCGCCTCCGACGCCGATGCCCGCGCACGGGTCGCCGCCGGTGGCCTGGACGAACGAGCGGTCACGAACCTGCTGACGTTCCTCCGCGAGCAGCGCGAGACCACCGGACACGTGCCGAACGACACCACGCTCGTCGTCGAGCGGTTCCGCGACGAGCTCGGCGACTGGCGGCTGATCCTGCACTCCCCGTACGGCATGCAGGTGCACGCGCCGTGGGCCCTCGCGGTCGCGGCACGACTGCGGGAACGGCACGGGATCGACGGAGACGCCATGGCCGCGGACGACGGCATCGTGGTGCGGATCCCCGAAACCGACGCCGAACCGCCCGGTGCGGACCTGTTCGTGTTCGAGCGGGACGACCTCGAAGCGCTCGTCACCGACGAGGTCGGCGGCTCCGCGCTGTTCGCCGCACGCTTCCGCGAGTGCGCGGCCCGTGCGCTCCTGCTCCCCCGGCGCGACCCGGGCCGGCGCTCCCCGCTCTGGCAGCAGCGGCAGCGTGCCTCGCAGCTGCTCGAGGTCGCGCAGAAGTACCCGAGCTTCCCGATCGTGCTCGAGACGGTGCGCGAAGTGCTGCAGGACGTGTACGACGTGCCGTCCCTGCTCGGCATCGCGGACGAGATCGCCCGACGGAAGATCCGGCTCGTCGAGACCGAGACCGAGCAGCCGTCCCCCTTCGCCCGGTCGCTGCTCTTCGGGTACGTCGCCGCCTTCATGTACGAGGGCGACTCCCCGCTCGCCGAGCGCCGTGCGGCCGCGCTCTCGCTCGACTCGACGCTCCTCGGGGAGCTGCTCGGCCGGGCCGAACTCCGGGAACTCCTCGACCCCGCCGTCATCGCCTCGACCGAACAGGACCTGCAGCGGCTCTCCCCCGACCGTCGTGCCCGGGACACCGAGGGACTGGTCGACGTGTTCCGGCTGGTCGGTGCGCTCGACCTCGACGAAGCCGTCGACCGCAGCTGGCTGGCTGACGCCACGGATCGCGATGCCGCACGCGACACGGTTCGGACGACGCTCGAGTCACTCGAACGCGACCGCCGGGTGCTGTCCTTCTCGCACGCCGGAGCGACCCGGTGGGCCGTGATCGAGGACGCCGCCCGACTTCGTGACGCCCTCGGGGTGCCGCTGCCGATCGGCGTGCCCACCGCGTTCATCGAGCCCGTCGCCGATCCCCTCGGCGACCTGGTCGGCCGGTACGCCCGGTCACACGGACCCTTCGCCGCGCAGGACGCCGCATCCCGGCTGGGCCTCGGCATCGCCGTCGTGCAGGACACCCTGCGCCGACTCGTCGCCGACCGTCGCCTGGTCGAGGGCGAGTTCCGCCCGGACCGCCAGGGCGCCGAGTGGTGCGACGCCGAGGTGCTCCGGCGCATCCGCACCCGGTCGCTCGCGGCACTCCGCCACGAGGTCGAACCGGTCTCGCCGGACACCCTCGCCCGCTTCCTGCCCGCGTGGCAGCACGTCACCGTGCCCGGCACCCGCGGCGGACTGCGCGGCATCGACGGCGTGCTGCAGGTCATCGACCAGCTCGCCGGTGTCGCACTGCCCGCCAGTGCCTGGGAGACGCTCGTGCTGCCCGCCCGGGTCTCCGACTACGCACCGAACATGCTCGACGAGCTCACCGCCACCGGGGAAGTCCTGTGGTCCGGCGGCGGCACGCTGCCCGGCAACGACGGCTGGGTCCGGCTGCACCTGGCCGACACCGCGCCGACCACCCTCGCGGAACCGGCGGGCGACGAGACCACCGAGCTCCAGCGGGACGTGCTCGGCGCCCTGGCCGGCGGCGGAGCGTACTTCTTCCGGCAGCTCGGCCAAGCCGTGGGCAGCACCGACGACCAGGCACTGACGACCGCGCTGTGGGACCTCGTGTGGGCCGGGCAGATCACCAACGACACCTTCGCACCGCTCCGGTCGATGCTCGGCGGCAAGGCCCGCTCGAGTGCTGCGCCGCGAACCCGCGCGTACCGCGGGCGTCGCCGTCCGACCCTCCCGACGCAGTCCGGTCCACCGAGTGTCGGCGGGCGGTGGTCGCTCCTGCCGCTGGCCGAGGCAGACGCCACGGTGCGGGCCGCGGCGACCGCGGAGCAGCTGCTCGAGCGGTACGGCATCGTCACCCGCGGCGCCGTGCAGGTCGAGGGTGTCAGGGGTGGCTTCGCCGGTGTGTACCGGGTGCTCGCCCGGTTCGAGGAATCCGGTCGTGCGCGCCGCGGGTACTTCATCGAAGGACTCGGAGCGGCGCAGTTCGCGACCTCGCCGACGATCGACCGGCTCCGGACCTACGCGCGGGACCTCGACGACGACGAGCGGGCGAACCCGGACCGCGCGAGAGAGGTCCTGACCCTCGCGGCGACGGACCCGGCGAACCCGTACGGGGCGGCGCTGCCGTGGCCGACGGACGCCGTCGATCCCGACGCCCCTCCGGTCGAAAAGGCGAAGTCGCGGGGACACCGGCCCGGTCGCAAGGCCGGGGCGCTCGTCGTGCTCATCGACGGGGAGCTCGGGGTCTACGTCGAACGCGGCGGCAAGTCCGTGCTGACGTTCACCGAGGACCCCGCCGACCTCGCCGCCGCCGCGACCTCGATCGCCGCCACGGTCCGGAGCGGCCTCGGGAAGCTCTCCGTCGAACGGGTGAACGGCGTGTTCGTGCTCGAGTCCCCACTCGGTGCAGCGTTGCGCACCGCCGGGTTCACCGCGACGCCGCAGGGGGTGCGGCTGCGTGCCTGAGGGCGACACCGTCTACCGAGCCGCACACCAGCTGCACACCGCACTGGCCGGCAAGGTCCTCACCCGGAGCGACTTCCGGGTGCCCGCGTTCGCGACGCTCGACCTCGTCGGACGCACCGTCGACGAGGTCGTCCCGCGCGGCAAGCACATCCTGCACCGCATCGGTGACCTCACGGTGCACTCCCACCTCAAGATGGAGGGGCGGTGGGACGTCTACGCCCCGGGCGACCGGTGGCGACGCCCCGCCCACCAGGCCCGCGCGGTCCTCGACGCGTCGGACGTGTCGACGGTCGGTTTCGCCCTCGGGGTCCTCGAGGTCGTCCCGCGCGACGAGGAGTCGGAGATCGTCGGGTACCTCGGTCCGGACCTGCTCGGGCCCGACTGGGATGCTTCCGTGGCCGAGGCGAACCTGACGGCGGACCCCGCGCGGCCGGTCGGGCTCGCGCTGCTCGACCAGCGCGTGCTCGCGGGGCTCGGGAACGTGTACCGGAACGAGCTCTGCTTCCTCCGCGGGGTGCTGCCGACGCGGCCCGTCGGCGAGGTCCAGGACGTCCCGCGGATGATCGCCCTCGCCCACCGGCTGATCCTGGCGAACCGGGACCGCAGCGCCCGGGTGACCACCGGCGTCGACCGGCCGGGGTCCCGCTTCTGGGTCTACAACCGGCGGGGCAAGCCATGCCTGCGGTGCCGGACGCCGATCCGGGCGGGCGAGCTCGGCGACTCCGAGCTCACCCTCCGCGACACGTACTGGTGCCCGCGCTGCCAGTCCTGACCGCCGCGCGCGGGCCCGGCGCGTACGTCAGGCGGGGGCAGGCGGAACGGCGTGCGGTCAGGCGGTGGCGGTGGCGGGGCGCTGGGCAGCCGGACGCCGGCGGAGCTCGGGGCGCAGGACCGCCGGCGGGTTGTACTGCTGGTCGAGGCGGCCGACGTCGGTGCCGGGCGGGACGATCGCGTCGATGCGGTCGAGCACCTCGTCGGAGAGCGCGACCTCGGAGCCGGCGAGCAGGTCGTCGAGCTGCTCCATCGACCGGGGGCCGATCAGCGCACTCGTGACGCCCGGGTGTGCGATCGCGAACGCCATCGCGAGGTGCGTCATCGGGATGCCCGTGTCCTCGGACAGTGCCACGACCTGCTCCACGGCGTCGATGCGGCGCTCGTCGGAGTTGTGCTGGAACATCCGGACGCGAGCGAGGTCACTGTCCTGCCCCTTCCGGAACCGCCCCGTGAGCATGCCGCCGGCGAGTGGGCTCCACACGAGCGTGCCCATGCCGTAGCGCTCAGCGGTCGGCAGGACCTCGCGCTCGATGCCGCGGTTCAGGATCGAGTAGGTCGGCTGCTCCGTGCGGAAGCGCTCGAGCCCTCGGCGCTCCGACGTCCACTGCGCCTCGACCTGCATCGACGCCGGGAAGTCCGAGCTGCCGATCGCGCGGACCTTGCCGCTCCGGACCAGGTCGGTCAGCGCGGAGAGCGTCTCCTCGACGTCGACCGTGTCGTCGGGGCGGTGCGCCTGGTAGAGGTCGATGTGGTCGGTCTGCAGTCGGCGGAGGGAGCCTTCGACCGCCTGCATGATCCATCGCCGGGAGTTGCCCTGCTGGTTCGGGTCGTCGCCCATCGGGCCGTGGAACTTGGTGGCGAGGACGACATGGTCACGGCGGCCCTTGAGCGCCTTGCCCACGAGTTCCTCCGATCCGCCCTGCGAGTAGCGGTCCGCGGTGTCGATGAGGTTGATGCCCGCGTCGAGCGCACGGTGCACGATGCGGATGGAGTCCTGCTCGTCGCCGTTGCCGATGCGGCCGTCCGTGCCGAGCATCATGGCGCCGAGTGCGAAGGGGCTGACCTGGATCCCGGTGCGGCCGAGGGTGCGGTACTGCATGGTGGTGCCTCCTGTCGATGGCGTCCTGACCGTCGGTGCCGTATCGTGGACCGAACCGGAACGCCCTTCCGGAACTATACGGAAAGCCATTCCGTTTACGCAAGGAGCAAGGGAGAACCCGTGCGCGCCGACGCCCGACGCAACCTCGACGCGCTGACCGACGCCGCCAAGGCCGTGTTCGCGACCGACGGGGTCGACGCCCCCGCGAAGGTCATCGCCGATCGGGCCGGAGTCGGCGTGGGCACGCTCTACCGGCACTTCCCCCAGCGGTCCGACCTGGTCGTCGCAGTGTTCCAGCGCGCGGTCGACGCCTGCGCCGACGCCGCTCCCGAGCTCGCTGCGACCCACGCTCCAGACGAGGCGCTCGCGCTCTGGGTGCAGCGGTTCACCGAGTTCGTCGCGACGAAGCGGGGCCTCGCGTCGGCGCTGCACTCCGGGGACCCCGCCTTCCAGGCGCTGCCGGAGTACTTCCTCGGCAGGCTCGGCGACGCGCTCACCGGGCTCCTCGACACCGCCGCCGCGGCGGGCACCATCCGCCCGGACGTGGACGCCCGTCAGCTGCTGCACGCCGTCGCGGACCTCTGCCACGGCGCACCGACGCCCGAGCAGAGCCAGCTCATGGTCGGGCTCCTGGTCGACGGACTCCGCTACCGCGCGACGGTCTGACCCGCGCGCTGACCGATCGGGTGCAGCCGCTCGTCGGCCGTGGCGCGTACCGCGTCCGTCACCCGTTCCAAGAGCGGCGACGCGAGGTTCCAGCGCTGCCACCACAGCGCCACGTCGGCGCGACGCCCGGGGGTCAGCTCCACGAGCGAACCCTGCTCGAGGGCTCCGAGACACTGCGCCTCCGGCAGCAGCCCCCACCCGAAGCCGAGCGACACCGCCCGCGCGAAGTCCGCCGAAGTCGGGACGAAGTGCCGCGGACCCCGGGGAGCGTGCCCCACGACCCGTCGCAGGAACCCCTGCTGCAGGTCGTCGTCGTGGTCGTAGTCCACGAGCGACACCCGGTCGAGCCGCTGCAGCATCCGGCGCTCCGTGTCCGCGCCGTCCAGGTAGCGAGCGACGAACGCCGGCGACGCCACCGCGCGGTACCGGTCGATGCCGAGCGGCACCGACGAACAGCCCTGTACCGGCTCCGACTCCGCCGTGACCGCGGCCATCACCGTGCCGGAGCGGAGGAGCTCGGCGGTGCGGTCCTGGTCTTCGCGGTGCAGGTCGAAGACCACCTCGGTGTCCGCGCGCACCAGCGCCAACGCATCGAGGAACCACGTGCCGAGTGAGTCCGCGTTCACCGCAAGCGGGATCGACGGGATGGACGACCGCGCGTCCCCGCCCTCGCCGAGTGCCCGTGCCGTCTCGTCGTCGAGCAGTCGGACCTGCCGCGCGTGTCGGAGCACCACCGCCCCGGCGGCCGTCGGCTCGATCGGGACGGTCCGCTGCAGCAGGACCCGTCCGACGAGCTGCTCCATCGCCTTGATCCGCTGCGAGACGGCCGACGGGGTGATCGACAGCGCGCGGGCAGCGGCCTCGAACGTGCCGAGGTCGACCGCCGCGAGGATCGTCTCGAGGTGTTCGCGCTGCAGTCGGAGCATGAGCTGAGCTTACGGCGCATCAGGAACGTGAGCTGTACTGCATCGACGCCGACCCCTACCGTCGTCTCGTGACCGTCATCCTCCCCGTGCTCGCCGGCCTCGGCACCGGACTCGCCCTCATCGTGGCGATCGGTGTGCAGAACACGTACCTGCTTCGGCTCGCGGTGAGCGCACGTCTCCGGGTCGTGGCAGCCGCGGTGGTGGTGTGCGCGGTGTCCGACGCCGTGCTCATCATCGCCGGGGTGCTCGGCGTCGGGGCCGTCGTCGAGCGGTTCCCCGTCGCGCTCGTCGTGGTCCGGCTCGTGGGCGCTGCCTTCCTGCTGACGTACGGGGTGCTCGCGGCGCGGCGGGCACTGCGCCCCTCGGGCGATGCGATCCGGGTGGCAGCCGAGGACGACGGGGTCGCCGTGGGCACCTCGACGGGCGGCGGGAACGCGGACGACGACGGGGTCGCGCCCCCGGGCGAACACCGCGCCCCGGTGCACGGGGGCGCGACGTCCGTGGCGGGGCGCGACACGGCAGTGGACCCGGCCACGGTGGGAGCCGGGCCGGCGCGGACGACGCTCGCCCAGCCTCCAGGCCGGAGCGGCGGCGCCGCCCCCGCGATGCGCACGGCGGTCCTGACCATGCTCGTCTTCACGTGGGCGAACCCGCACGTGTACCTGGACACGCTCGTGTTCCTCGGGTCCGTTGCCAACCAGCAGGGCGCCGACGACCGATGGTGGTGGACGCTCGGTGCCGTCGCGGCGAGCTGCCTGTGGTTCGGCGCGCTCGGGTTCGGCGGGCGGCTGCTCCGGCCGCTGTTCGCGAAGCCGCTCACCTGGCGCGTCTTCGACGGCTGCGTCGCCGTGGTGATGCTCGCGTTCGGCGTCGCCTTGCTCGTCGGCGCCTGACTCCGGCGGCGCTTCTTCGACAACCAAAAGCAGTTCGCACCACGGGATCACGTGGTGCGAACTGCTTTCAATTGTGCGAGGCCAAGACGCACCACGCGGCGGCGGATGCCTACTGCAGCCCGCGCCCCACCCGGCTGTTCCGGCGGCTGTACCCGAAGTAGATCGCGAAGCCGATGACCAGCCAGACGACGAAGCGCAGCCACGTCTCGACCTCGAGGTTCAGCATCAGCCAGAAGCACAGCACGGCGGACAGGATCGGGATCACCGGCGACCACGGCACCCGGAACGACCGCGGCGCGTCCGGCCGGGTCCGACGGAGCACGATGATCCCGATCGACACGAGCACGAACGCGGAGAGCGTCCCGATGTTGATCATGCCCTCGAGCTTGTCCACCGCGGTGAACCCGGCGAGCAGCGCCACGACGATGCCCGCGACGACCTGCACCCGGACGGGCGTCTGCGTCTTCGGGTTCGTCACCGAGAACCAGCGGGGCAGCAAGCCGTCGCGGCTCATCGAGAACACGATGCGGGACAGGCCGAGCAGCAGCACCATCACGACGGTGGTGAGGCCGATGAGCGACCCGATCGCGATGATCCCGGCGGCCCACGGCAGACCCACGAGGTCGAAGGCCGAGGCGAGGGAGGGCGCGTCCTCCTGCGCGAGCTGCTTGTAGGAGACCATGCCGGTGATCACGATGCTGACGCCGACGTAGAGCAGGGTGACGATGCCGAGCCCGATGAAGATGCCGCGCGGCAGCGTCTTCTGCGGGTTCTCGGTCTCCTCCGCGCTGGTCGCGACGACGTCGAAGCCGATGAACGCGAAGAAGACCAGCGATGCGGCGGCGAGCAGACCGAAGACGCCGTACTGCGCGGGCTCGGAGCCGGTGAACCAGGACACGAGTGACTGCGTCCAGACACTGCCCTCTGACCCCTTCGACGGCTGCGCGGCGGGGATGAACGGGGTGAAGTTCGCGGCCTTGACGAAGAAGGCGCCGACCACGATGACGAACACGACGATCGCGACCTTGATGATCGTGATGATCGCGGAGACGCGGGAGGACAGACGGGTCCCGAACGCGAGGAGCGCGGTGAAGATGCCGACGATGAGGACGGGTCCCCACGTGAAGCCGATCGGGCCGAGGGCGATCGTGCTCGGGAGCTTGACGCCGAAGACCTCGAACGCGGTGCTGAGGTAGATGCCCCAGTACTTCGCGATCACGGCACTGGCGGTGAGGGTCTCGAGGATGAGGTCCCAGCCGACGATCCACGCCAGCAGCTCGCCCATCGTGGCGTAGGTGAACGTGTACGCGGAGCCGGCGACCGGGATGGTGGAGGCGAACTCGGCGTAGCACATGATCGCCAGGCCGCACGTGACGGCGGCGAGCAGGAACGAGATGATCACGCCCGGGCCGGCGAAGTTCGCCGCGGCGTTCGCCCCCACCGAGAAGATCCCGGCGCCGACCGCGACCGCGATGCCCATCGCGGCGATGTCGAACGTCTTCAGGGAGCGCTTCAGCGAGCGTCCCTGTTCTTCCGAGTCGGCGAGGGAGGCCTCGATCGACTTCGTGCGGAGCTTCGTTGCCATGGGGTGGTTCCCGTCATCGGCTGGCGTGGGACCCCGGAAGGGTACTGGCGTACCACCCCGGTACGCAAAGCGTCCGCATGGACGGTCCGGTCTGCAGACGGCGGTGCAGAACCGGACGGGAGGCCCGGTGTCAGTCCGCCGCGCGTCGCCAGTCCGCCAGGTAGCGGGCTCCCGCCTCGTCGTGGATGACACCGTCGGGTGCGGTGAGCACCGGGTACGGCGTCGCCGGGACACCGTCCGACGGACGGACGTCCACATGCGCCACGTCGTGCCCGTTCGCGTGCAGCCAGTCGGCCATCGCGTAGTCGCTCCGGGAGTCGCCCATCGTGCGCCAGGTCAGCGGCAGCTCGCCGTCCTCGGCGAGGAGCTCGAGGGAGCGCTCTGCACCCATGTCCTTGCCGCTGCGGTCGGACTCGACGTCAGTGGAGATGATCGTCGGGTCGATGCGCCACGCGACGGAACCGTCGGCAGCGGGCCGGACGTCGTCGAGCCGGCGGACGCCGAGCCCGCGGCGCTGGAGTGCGGCCATCGCCCGCTCGTCGAACTCCGGCTGGCGGGCGAGGTAGGTGGCGTTCGGCACCTCGACGCGCTGCTCGACGGACACCATCGCGCGCTTGGTCTCGTCGAAGAACACCAGGTCGGCGTACTCGGCACGCACGAGCTCGCGCATCTCGTCGGCGTAGTCGGTGGGGAGCGCGAGGTCCTCGGCGATCGCGATGTCGCTCATGCCGTCCTCGTACTGCGGGCCGATCGAGCACCAGACGGCGCCCTTCTCGCACACGGCGTGCACTCGGCCGCCGGGAGCCAGACCGCCGGCGAGCAGCGGACGGACGACCTGTTCACGGATGAAGGCGTCGCTCCGGCCCGTGTTGAACACCACGGGGATGCCCTCTGCCGCGAGCGCGACGAGGTCCTCCACGATGCTCTGGATCGCGATGGTGCGGGAGACGGGACTGGCGATCGGGCCGTCGACGTCCAGCAGGAGTCCGAGTCGGGGTGCGCTCACCCGACCATCCTCTCAGTGCCGCGGGGTCCGGAGCGCGCCGAGCAGCCGTGCGAGGGTCGCGGCGTCGGGGATGTGCCCCTGGCCGTCGATCATCACGAGCTCGGAGCCGGGGATCGCCTCGGCGGTGGCCCGTGCGGCGAGCCGGAGCCACCGCGGGCTGGCGGTGCCGGAACCCACGACGACCGGCACCCCGACCGCGGCGAGCACCCGCTCCGGGATCGCGAGCCCGTTGAGCATCCGGACGTCGCGCGCGAGCACGTGCGCGTCGGCGAGCAGGGTGCGCCACAGGCGGGGACGGAGGCGGAACGCGCTCACCTGGCTCATCGGCAGCCCGAGCACCTGGGCCAGGAACGCCCGGACCGCTGCGGCACGACGGCCGGCGGCGACCTGCTCGTCGAGGGTGTCCGCGAAGACGACGTCGTCGGCGTGCGGGTCGACGCTCGCGCGGTACGGCGGTTCCCACAGCACGGCCGCCTCAGCCGGGAGACCGGCGGCGAGCGCGTGCAGGACCACTCCGGCACCGACGCAGACGGCCAGGACGGTGACCGGGCCGTCGACCTGGGCGACGACGGCGTCGAGGTCCTCGACCTCCCGCTCGATCGCCCACGGACCGGTGTCCCCACTGTCCCCACGGCCGCGACGGTCGTAGGTGACCACACGGTGGTGATCGGCGAGGCCCTGGACCACGGCTTCCACGAACGGCGTGCCACGGTGGCCGAACGCACCACCGACCACGACGACCGCGGGGCCGTTGCCCGCGTCGGACACCGCGATGCGGGTGCCGTCGGCGGAGACGACCGTTCGGTCGGTGGAAGGGTGCATGTGATCCTCAGCGGTGGTTCGACGGCACTGCGTCGGGTCCTCGGGGAGGGGCCGTGCGGGTCGTCCTCCGAGTGTCGCAGCCCGGCGCGCTGCCGTCATCCCCCGCAACCAGGGGCAGACGACCCTGATCGGGGCAGGCGGACGGTGTCGATCAGACCAGCGCGGTCGTCCCCACCGACTCCCGCTCGAGCAGGGAACGCTTCACGTCGAGCCCCCACGCGAAGCCGCCGAGCGACCCGTCGGAGCGGAGCACGCGGTGGCAGGGCACGAACAGCGCCGGGGCGTTCCGGGCACACACGCTCGCCGCTGCCCGCACGGCGTCCGGCCGGCCCATCGCCGCCGCGAGCTCGGTGTAGGTCAGGGTGGACCCGGCGGGGATCTCCCGCAGCTGCAGCCACCCCGCTTCGAAGAGCTCGGTGCCGACCTGCCGCACGGGGACCTGCATCGCGTGCTCGATCTCCCCCGCGTAGAAGGCGTCGACGGCGTCCGCGGAGGACACTGGCCCCTCGATCACGGTGGACGGTCGGTGGCGCGCCGGTACCCGCGCCAGGATCCGGTCGAACGAGTCCGTCCAGCCGGACGCGAGCACCCGGCCCTGGTCGTCTTCGAGCACGGTGAACGCGCCGTCGGGGGTCTGGAGGGTGGAGATCACTGCATCGGTCATGGGGTGTCCTTCCGGGACGTCGTGGAAGCAGCACGCGCGGCTGCGGTCGCGCGGTCGACGATCGGCCGCCAGCAGTGCATCGTGAGGTAGCTCCGCCAGGGGGCCACTTGCTCCGACCATAGGGAGAGCTCGCGCGCCGAACCGGGCAGTCCGAGTTCCTGTGCACCGTTCCGCACGGCGAGGTCGCTGTGGAGGAACAAGTCCGGATGGTGCCGGACCCGCAGTGCCACGTAGTCCGCGGTCCACGGTCCGATCCCCCGCACGGCGAGGAGTCCGTTCCGGAGCTCGTCGAGGGACTGCCCGCCGTCGACGACGAGCGACCCGTCCGCCAGCGCGGACGCGACGCGGAGGATCGTCTGGATCCGGGCGGACGGCCCCCGGAGCACCGAACCGCCGCGCTCCGCGATGACGGCGGCGGACGGGAACAGGACACCGTCCGGGGCGATCGCCGTCGGCACCGGTGCACCGAGCGCTGCCACCAGCCGCGTCTGCGCCGTCCGGGCCGCGGCCACCGAGACCTGCTGCCCGATGAGCGTGCGGAACACCACCTCGTGCGCGTCCACCGCGCCCGGCAGCCGGATCCCGGGCACCCTCGTGACGGCGGGCACCAGGGTCGGGACCGATCCGAGCACCGTGTCCACCGCGACCGGATCGGCATCGAGGTCGAACAGCGCCCGCACCCGCGCCACGAGCGTCGGCAGGTCACTGAGGTCGGTCACCCGCACGACCAGGTCGATGCCGGTGCCCCGCCCGGCCCCGTCCGGGACCGCGGCCGATGCACTGAACCAACCGGGGCCTCCCGGCAGGTCGAGGAGCCGGCCGTAGGACCGGACCGTGCCGTCGTCGCCCCGCACCACCTGCTCCAGCCCGGCGAGCGCGTGCAGCGCGTGCCAGTCGAGGAGGCCCTGCGCGTCGAACGGCGCGCGGGCCGGCAGGTGCACGTGCAGGCCGCCGTCGAGGGTCGGCTGGATCCGCCGGCGGGCACGGAGCTCCGACGGGGTGACGGCGAAGACCTCGCGCACGGTGTCGTTGAACTGCCGGACGCTCGCGAACCCCGCGGCGAACGCGACGTCCGCGATCGGCAGGTCGGACGACGTCAGCAGCGTCCGTGCGGTCTGCGCCCGGTGCGCACGGCTCAGCGCCTTCGGTCCGGCCCCGAGCTCCTCCGTCATGATCCGACCGAGGTGCCGTTCGGAGTAGCCGACGCGTGCCGCGAGCCCGGGGACGCCTTCCCGCTCGACGACGCCATCGAGGACGAGACGCATCGCGCGGCCGGCGACGTCTTCGCGGAGGTCCCACTCCGGGCTGCCGGGAGTGGCCTCCGGCAGGCAGCGCTTGCACGCGCGGTACCCGGCCAGGTGTGCGGCGGCGCTCGTCCGGTAGAAGGTCACACCCGTCGACCGGGGCGTGCGCGCCGGGCAGCTCGGGCGGCAGTAGATGCCGGTCGAGTGCACGGCGGTGACGAACTGGCCGTCGAACCGCGCGTCGCGCGACGCCGCGATGCGGTACCGCTCGTCGTGCAGTGCGTCGGTTCCCGTGGTGGTCATGCGGCAAGCCTGACACGCGCCACCGTCATCGACTGGCGGAAATCGGACGGCGCAGCCGGGAGGCTCCGGTACCGTCGGGCACATGGGTTCCGGTGCCGAGACGGTCGCGTCCAGTGCCCTCGACCACGTCACCCAGGTCGAGGTCGCGATGCTCCTCGTCTCCCGGCGACACCGCTACGAGGGACGGCCCGCCGACGGCGCACTCCCCGCGGACGAGGAGGAACTGCGCGACCGGGTCAGCCTGCGCGCCGGCCTCGGGATCGTCGGCGACCGCTACTTCGCGTCCCGGGCACACGTGCACGCGTCCGTCACCGTGATCGGGCTCGAGGCGCTCGAGGACGTCGGACGGTCGCTCGGCGTCGCGCTGGACCCGGTCGCGACCCGTCGGAACGTGTTCCTGCGGGGCGTCGACGTCGAGGCGCTCCGGGGCGAGCCGTTCTCGCTCGACACCGGCGACGGCCCCGTGCTGTTCCGCGGGTACCGGCCGGCGAACCCCTGCGCCTGGATGGACCACGAGATCGCTCCCGGCGCGTTCCGGGCGATGCGCGGACGGGGCGGGGTGCGGTGCGACCCGGAGTCCGACGGCGTGCTCACCCTCGGCCCCGCGGTGCTCCGCACGGCCCGCCCCGTGCCCGTCGGTGTCTAGCGGCTAGACGCTCGCCGGTGCGAGCGCAGCCTGGATCGCGTCGACGAACGCCGGCAGGTCACCCGGGTTCCGCGACGTGATGATCGTGCTGCCGGTCTCGTCGACCTGGACCTCCTGGTCGACCCACTCGGCGCCCGCGTTCCGGATGTCGGTCTGCAGCGACGGGTAGGACGTGATCGTCCGACCGGTCAGCACGCCGGCCTCCACGAGGGTCCACGGGCCGTGACAGATCGCGGCGACGGGCTTGCCGGCGGCGACGAAGGCCTGCACGAGGTCGACCGCTGCGGTCTCCTGACGGATCGTGTCGGCGTTGATGGTGCCGCCGGGGACGACGAGTGCGTCGAAGTCGCCCGCCTGGACGTTCGCGAGCGTGGTGTCGGGATCGAGGGACTTGCCCGGGTCCTTGTCGCCGACGAGGGTCTGGACCGTGTCGGTCTCCTTCGCCGCGATCGTCACCGAGGCACCGCGCTTCCGAAGTTCTTCCGTCGGGACGATGATCTCGTCCTGCTCGACGCCGTAGTTGGTCGTGATGACGAGGACGTTCTTCCCGTCGAGGGCTGCCATGATCACTCCTTCCACGTGCCGGGGTCTCCGGCCGCACCGACCAGGGTGCTCGGTGGCGCTGGGCGTCGACTCAGCCGCTCGCTGGCGCACCGGGCGTCAGCCGCACAGCGGCGCTCCGGGCGTCAGCCGCGCAGCCGGAACGCCGACCCCTCGGCCGTCACCTCGATGCCGTCGAAGCCCCGCACCCGCGCGAGCCCGACCGTCACGTCCGCGTCGAGCTCCCCCACGACCACGGTCGTCGCACCGGAGGCGATCGCGGACTGCAGGCCGGCGGGGGCGTCCTCGAACGCGACGCAGTCCTCGGCCCGGAGACCGAGGAGCGCCGCGCCCCGGACGTACCCGTCGGGGTGCGGCTTGCCCTGCTCGACGTCCTCCGACGTGACGACCGACTCCGGCACGGTCACCCCGGCGGCGCGCATCCGGTTCAGGGCGAGGTCGCGCGGTGCGCTCGTGACGAGCGCGACGGGGACGCCGGCGTCGACCAGCCGGCCGAGGAACGCGGCGGCGCCGGGGATCTCGATGATGCCGTGGGTGTTCTCGACCTCGTCCGCGACGAGCTCGTCGGCCAGACGACGCTGTTCGGCGTACGGCAGGTCGGGCAGGAAGTGCTGCACGGTGTCGATCGTCTGGCGGCCGTGCGAGAACGCCAGGATCGTCGACGGGGCGATGTCGTGCTGCGCACCGAAGCGGCTCCACGCTCCCTCGACGACCGACGTCGAGTCGACGAGCGTCCCGTCCATGTCGAAGAGGACCCCGGACGCCACGATGTCGATCACGCGCCCGACCCTACCTGTCGGTGGATCCACGCCCGTGTGATCGCGCCCCGCCGCGAACACTGCGCCCGCGCATGTCGGGGCGCGATGTGCGTACGCGGGCGCAAAGCACCCAGAGCGACCGCGACCGCGGCAGATCAGCTGGATCAGGGGCGCCGGAGGTACCGCGTGAGCAGGACGTCGCCCTCGCCGCGGAGCACGTGCGCCAAGCGCATCCGGCGCAGCTCGGGCGAGGCGCCCCGGGCGATGCGCGGCCCCGCGCCGCCTTCGAGCGACGGGTCGACCGTCAGGCACAACTCGTCGACGAGGTCCGCCGCGATCAGCGAGCCGAGGAACGAGGGACCGCCCTCGCAGTGGATCCGCGCGAGCCCCCGGTCCACCAGCGCCGCCCGCACGAGCGCCACGTCCACACGGTCGTCCCCGCACGCGACCACGTCGGCGACCTCGGACAGGGCAGCGCGCCGGTCGGCAGGGGCTACGGACGAGGTCAGCACGAGCGGCCGCACCGGCGCCTCGGTGAAGACGTTCGACGTGGGGTCGAGCGACAGCGACCCGGACACGATGGCGAACACCGGGTGGTCGGGCATCCCGTGCGCCCGGCGCCACGCGACGTCGGACTCCCGCACCCGCATCGGCCCGTACCCCTCGTCGCGCACGGTTCCCGCGGCGACGAGCACCACGTCCGCGACCCGGCGCAGCAGGTCGAACACCCGCAGGTCGTCGGGGCCACCGATGCCGGCCGTGACACCGCCGGCCGATGCGGAGCCGTCGAGGGTGCTCACGAAGTTGACCCGCAACCAGCCGCCGGCCGACGCGGCGGAGTCGACCCGGGCCTCCAGGCCGTCGCCGACCTGCGCCGCACCGAACGGGACCGCACCGTAGAGCGCGATGAGGTCGTCGTCCGTCAGGTCCGCGATCGACGGCGGCAGCACGTTCACGTGTTGTGCCGCGCTTCCACCGGCACACGCCAGCCGAGCGTCGCCTCGACCATGCGCATGGCGTCCACGGACTCCGCGACGTCGTGCATCCGGACGATCCGCGCACCCAGCATCGCGCTCACCGTGGCGACCGCGAGCGAGCCCGCGAGACGAGCACCGCGGGGCCGGCCGAGCGACTCCCCCACGAAGTCCTTGTTCGACACCGCCGCGAGCACGGGGTACCCGAGCGCGACGACCTCGGGAAGTCGGCGGGTGAGCTCGAGCGTGTGCACGGTGTTCTTGTTGAGGTCGTGGCCGGGGTCGACGATGATCCGCGAGTCCGGGATGCCCGCGGCGAGCGCCCGGTCCACGCGCTCACGCAGGAACCCGACCACGGACGCGGTGACGTCGTCGTAGGACGGCGGGACGGGCAGCTGCTGGCGCGGCGGCGCCGTCGAGTGCGTGATGACGATCGTCGCGTCGGAGTCGGCGACGACCGATGCCATCCGCGGGTCGGAGAGCCCCGTCGTGTCGTTGATGACGCTGGCACCGGCGGCGATCGCTGCCGACGCGACCTCCGGGCGGAAGGTGTCGACGCTGATCGTGACGTCGGACTGTCCGGCGAGCTGGGCGACGACGGGGACGACGCGCTCGATCTCCTCGGACGTGGGGAGTTCGGGGCCCGGCGCGAACTTCACGCCACCGATGTCGACCCAGTCGGCACCGAGTTCGGCGGCACGCACCGCTGCCTCGACGGCGCGGTCGAGCTCGAAGGTCGCGCCGCGGTCGTGGAAGGAGTCCGGGGTGCGGTTGACGATCGCCATCACGGCGATGCGGTGGTCGAAGTCGATCGTGCGGCGTCCGATGGTGCGGACCGGGCTCCGGAGGACGGGGACGACCCATCCGGGCGCGGCCGGCACCGCCGTCATGCGCCGGCGCCGATCAGGGCGATCGCCTCGGCACGCCCAGCCGTGTCGGCGAGCGTTCCGGTGGCGGCGACCGTGACGGTCGACGACGCGGTCTGGCGCTCCCCGCGGGTGGTGACGCACTGATGGCCGGCGTCGAGCACGGCGAGGACGCCCCGTGCCGCCAGGCCCTCCTGCACCGCGGCGACGATCTGCTCGCCGAGCCGCTCCTGCAGCTGCGGGCGGGACGCGAGCGCATCCACCACCCGCGACAGCGTGCCGAGCCCGATGAGCCGCTCGCCCGGTGCGTAGGCCAGGTGGGCGACGCCGGTGAAGGGCAGCAGGTGGTGTTCGCACACCGACCGGAAGCGGATGTCGCGCACGATCACCAGCTCGCCGCGCTCGTCGTCGTCGGTGGGCACGGTGCCGTCCCGGGCGATCGCGACGGCGTCGAGGTCGGTGCCGGAGAAGAACTCGGTGAACGCGTCGACGACCCGCTGCGGGGTGCGGTCGAGCTCCGGACGGTCAGGGTCCTGCCCGAGTGCTGCGAGGAGCTCCCGCACGGCGGCCTCGGCGCGGGCACGGTCCAGGCGCGGGTTCACGTCCTCCATCCAACACCAGGCCACCGACGTTGCCAGGTTCCTTTAAACTTGGGCGGTGAGCGCCCCGCAGACAACCGAAACGACGCCCCGGAACCGAGTCGCCTCCGGCCTCGACCGCTTCTTCTCGATCACCCAGCGTGGTTCGAGCATCCCCCGCGAAGTCCGTGGTGGTCTCGTCTCCTTCGTGACCATGGCGTACATCGTCATCCTCAACCCGCTCATCCTCGGTGGCTTCAGCGCCGACCAGGCCGCGAAGGACGTCACCGGCGGCTGGCTCGAGAACGCCCAGGTCGCCGCGGCGACGGGACTCGTCGCCGGCCTCATGACGATCGCGATGGGGGTGATCGCGAACCTGCCGTTCGGCATCGCGGCCGGCCTCGGGATCAACTCGTTCCTCGCGGTCAGCGTCGTGCACCAGGTCACCTGGGCGGAGGCGATGGGCCTCGTCGTGATCAACGGTGTGATCATCGTGATCCTCGCGTTGACGGGGATCCGGACGATGATCTTCACCGCGGTGCCAGCGCAGCTGAAGGCCGCGATCACGGTCGGCATCGGCCTGTTCATCGCGTTCATCGGTCTGGTGGACTCCGGGTTCGTGCGCTCCTCGGGTCTCGCGTCGCCGCCGCTGCAGCTCGGCGAGGACGGCTCCGTCGGGGCGCTCCCCACGATCGTGTTCCTCATCGGCCTGGTGATCATCGGCACGCTCATGGCCCGCAAGGTCAAGGGTGCGCTGCTCATCGGCATCATCGCGACGACGGTCATCGCGATCATCCTGCAGGCGATCTTCCACGTGCCGACCTCGGTCGACTCCAAGACCGGCTGGAACCTCAACGCCCCCGGCCTGCCGAGCGCGCTGTTCGCCCTGCCGGACCTGTCGCTCGTCGGCCACTTCGACTTCGGTGCGTTCAGCCGCATCGGCCCGCTCGCCGCGTCGATGCTCGTCTTCACCCTCGTGTTCACGAACTTCTTCGACGCGATGGGCACGATGACCGGCCTGGCGAAGGCCGCCGGGGTCGCGAAGCCCGACGGCACCTTCCCCCGCCTCCGCTCGGCGCTCGTCGTCGAGGGTGCCGGCGCGATCGCCGGTGGTGGCGCATCGGTGTCGTCGAACACCGTCTTCATCGACTCGGCGGCGGGCATCGGCGAGGGCGCCCGGACCGGCATGGCGTCGGTCATCACGGGGCTGCTGTTCCTGGCGTCGATGTTCCTGACGCCGCTGACGCAGGTCGTCCCGCTCGAGGTCGCCGCCGCCGGGCTCGTCGTCGTCGGTGCGCTCATGGTGGCGCAGGTGAAGGACATCGAGTGGAGCGACTTCGGTTCGGCGCTCCCCGCGTTCCTGACGATCGTCGTGATGCCGCTGACGTACTCGATCGCGAACGGCATCGGCGCGGGCTTCATCAGCTGGGTGCTGATCAAGGCGCTGTCGGGCAAGGGTCGCGAGGTCTCGTGGCTGCTCTACGTGGTCGCCGCCGGCTTCCTGCTGTACTTCGCGCGCGGTCCGCTGGAGAGCGTGCTCGGCGTCGGCTGACGCGCGGCGGCGCGCGGCGGCGCGCTGGCGCACTGCGCGCTGCTGCGGCGGCGGCGGTTCACTTCGGCAGCGCACAACCGCAACCGGCTCGCACCACGGACGTCCGTGGTGCGAGCCGGTTCCCGTTGTGCGGGTCCGGTCCGCGCCACGGTGCAGTCGGCAGCCGCGGACGCGGCAGGGCGGACGGGAGGCGCAGGGTCAGTCCGGCAGGTCGGCCGGGGTCGCCTCGTGGTGGCGTCGGCCCCCGGTGCGCCGGTCCTCCTTCATGCCCGCCTCGAGCAGGTGGCGGCGGCCCGCGGCGAGGTCGTCCCGCGCGGTCCGTTCGAGCTCCTTGGCGAGGGCGTAGTAACCGTCGTCGTAGTCCTCGACGATCTGGAACGTCCACCGCCCCTCGATGACGTTCCGCCCGATCAGCTCGGTGTCGATGCGGTCCGCGAGCTCGGTGTGCCCGGCCTCCCGGAGCTGTTCGACCGCGTCGCCGAGGTTCAGGTCGGCCATCCCGGTGAGCCGGTGGAAGCCGTAGAGCAGGCCACGCGCGTGCTCGATGACCTCGACCGCGGCGGACAGTGTCCCGAGTGCCTCGACGGTGGCGTCGGACACCCCTTCGGGAACCTGGTGCTGCTCGTCGGGGCCCTGTGCGTCGTTCGTCATGCCCCTCGTCTACACGACTGATCCGGGAACCGCTCCCCGGTTGCGACACCCTCGACGCCCGCCTACCATTCGAACACACGTTCGAACGAGGAGGACCCGATGATCGTCGTCGATGCAGCCGTCACGGTCTGGTGGCACCAGGGATCGCCGTCACGCATCGTGTGGCAGGGCCGTCGCTGGTGGGTGTCCGACGTACCCACCCGGCTCACCGTCACCCCCGCCGACCTGCCCACCGCCATCACCCACGCGCCCGAACGGACCGCCGGGTGGCGGTTCCAGGTCACGGCAGAAGACCGCGAGACCCTGGTCGTCGACATCGTCCCCGACGGCGACGGGTGGCGGGTCGCCCGCACCTGGTCGTGAACCCACCGCTCGGGCCGTGCACGTTCAGGCGGACGCGCGGGCTGGATCGGCCGGCGTCGGCGTCGGCGTCGGCGTCGGGCGCTCCATGAGCCGCCACGAACCGCCGAGCAACGGGGCGAGCGTGACCACGGTGTAGACCGCGGCGACGATGCCGAACGTCGCCGACACCCCGAGTCCGTCCGCGGCGACCCCGGCGAGCAGCCCACCGAGCGGGATCCCCGCCCACGACCCCGCGCCGAGCAGGCCGAACACCCGCGCCCGCATGTGCTCCGGGATCCGCTCGAGCTCGACCGCGCCGAGGATGGGGTTCAGCGCTCCGGCGGCGAGCCCGGACACCGCCGCCGCACCGAGCACCCACGGCAGGGCGAGCCCGAGCGCCGGTGCCACGAGCGACGGCCCGCCGGCGAGCACGAAGCACACGACGAACGTGATCCGCCGCGGGACCCGGTGCGCCACGTACCCGAACACCAGCGACCCGAGGAACGCCGCCCCACCGAAGGTCCCGGTCACGAAGCCGAGCGACTGCGCACCGCCGAGCCGTTCGTCCGCGTACAGGGGCAGCAGCGTCGTCGACCGTGCGGCGTCGAGCAGGTTCGTGACGAGCACCAACGCGATGATCAGCCGGAAGAAGGGATCCCGCACGCAGAACCGGAAGCCCTCGGCGATGTCCCGCCAGTACCCGGCTTCCGACACCACGACCGGCTCCGTGTCGCTCGTATGGGCGCTCGGAACGGCCGGACGCACGAAGAGCGCCGTCAGCAGCGCCGCCCCGCCGAACGCCAGCGCCGTGCATGCGAGCGCCGGCATCGGACCGAGGACCGCGACGAGCACCCCGCCGACCGGTGCCCCGACGAGCACGGACAGCCGGGCCGACGCCTCGAAGTGCCCGACCGCCCGCTCGAGCGAGACACCGGCATCGGTCGCGAGTCCCGGCAGCAGCACCCGCCGTGCGGACTCCCCCGGCATGTCGAACAGCCCGCTGACGAAGACGAGCGCGAGCAGCGCCCAGAACGGCAGCCCGACGGTCCAGGCCAGCACCGGCATCGCGAGGAGCGTCACGCCGCTGATGAGGTCCGAACCGATGCTCGACCGGACGAACCCGATCCGCTCGACCAGGGCGCCGCCGAACGGGCCGCCGAGGACGATCGGCACCGTCGCCATGAACGCCGTGATCCCGACGTCGGTCGCGGAACCACCGCGGGCGAGCACCACGAAGGGGACGCTGACCGTCGTGACGACGTTCCCGATCCGCGAGGCGACCTGCACCGCGAGCAGCGCACGGAGCCGCCCGCGGGGGCTCAGACGCGCGGCCATCGGTACGCCTGCTGGAGCACGACGACCTGCTCGGACCCGTCACCCTCGACGTGGTCGACCCCGACGGCACGCCACCGCTCGACGACCGCACGCATCTCGGCGCCGAGCTGAGCGAGTTCCGGCGCGGTCAGTCGGATCACGCGGTCGGAGCTCGTCCCTGCCGCGACCCATTCCCGACCGAAGGTGGCCGCCCGGTCGACGTACGCCTCGAAGTTCGCCGCGTACGTGCGGGCCACGGCGCGGTCGAGCGTGCTGGCGGCGAGCGCCCGCTCGGGGTCGTCGAGCGCGTCCTCGAGGTGCCACGACGACGACGCGTGCGCCGCCTGCCACCATCGTTCGCGACGGTCCGCCACCGGCACGTCCGCCGGCTCGATGAACCCGGCACCGGCGAGCTTGCCGCAGTGGTAGCTGATCGTGCCGGGTGCTTCGTCGATGAGCTCGCCGAGCATCGCCGCCGTCTGCGGTCCGTTGGCCCGGAGGAGCCCCAGGATCCGCAGCCGAGTCGGGTGTGCGAGCGCCCGCATCTGTGCCGGGTCGTCGATCCGTCCGTCGTCCATGCCGCCACGATAGGTCCACAAGAGTCGTTGCGCAACACTTCTTGTGGATCTTCGCCACGGAGGCTCGCCTCGCGTCGGACGATCGCGGTACGGTCACGGCATGGCCAGGTGGATCGCACTGCTGCGCGGCGTCAACGTCAACGGGATCACGATCAGGTCGGCCGAGCTCCGCGCGCTCTTCGAGGAGCGCGGGTACTCGGACGTCCGCACGGTCCTCGCCTCCGGGAACGTCGTCTTCGACAGCGACGCCACGAGCGCGACGCTCAAGGCCGACGTCGAGCAGGCACTCCGGGACCGCTTCGGGTACGACGCCTGGATCGTGCTGGTCCCGCACGACCGGCTCGCGGCGATCGTCGACGGGTTCCCGTTCGACTCCGCCCCGGACCGGCACGACTACGTCCTGTTCGGCTCCGACGAGGCAGCACTCGACGACCTGCTCGCGGACCTCGAGCTCGACCCGGCGGTCGAGCAGGTCGCCCGCGGCCACGGCGTCGTGTCCTGGTCCTGCCCGAAGGGATCCAGCACCGACACCGTGTTCGCCAAGCGTGCCGGAGCGGCCCGGTTCAAGCGCACGACGACCACCCGCAACGTGAACACGCTCCGGAAGCTGCTGTAGGACCGACGCTGCCGGAGCGCCCGCGCGCCCCGCGCGCTGTTCGGTCGCCTCGTCCCCGGGGCCGACCCGATGCGCGGCCGCACAACCGAAACCGGCCCGAACCACGGACGTCCGTGGCGCGAGCCGGTTTCCGTTGTGCGGCGCCGATCCGAGCTGCGCAGCCGCGCAGCTGCGCAGCCGCGCAGCCGCGCAGCCGCGCAAGCGCCCCGCGCTACGCGGTCGTCTCGTCCACCTCGAGTTCGCGCTCGAGCGAGATCGTCGGGATCGACGCCGTGATGACGGAACCGTCCGCCCGCAGCGTGCCCTGGATGTCGCTCGTCGTCGGCGCGTGCCCGGACATGCGCGGTCCGTGGTGCGGGATCGGCACGACCGTCGGCTCACCGGATTCGATGTCGTAGGGCTGGTTGTGCACCCAGGCCGTGAACCCCGAGCCGGTTTCGACGGTGAACGTCATCTGCTCCTGCTCGAGGTCGACACGCACCCGCGAACCGCGCACGGTCAGCCGGTACGACAGCCGTTCCCACTCCTTCGGCAGACGCGGGTTGAACGACATCTTGCCGCCGTGGTCGCGCATGCCGCCGAACCCGTTGACGAGCGCACCCCAGATCCCACCGGTCGAGGCGATGTGCACTCCGTCGGTGGTGTTGCCGTGCAGGTCGGCCAGGTCGACGTAGAGCGCCGTGTTGAAGTACTGCTCGGCGAGCTCGTGGTACCCGACCTCGGCCGCCATGATCGACTGCACGACCGCGGACAGCGTGGAGTCGCCGGTGGTGAGCGCGTCGTAGTAGTCGAAGTCGCGGCGCTTCTCGGCCGGGGTGAACTCGTGCCCCTGCAGGAACAGCGCGAGCACGACGTCCGCCTGCTTGAGCACCTGGAAGCGGTAGATCACCAGCGGGTGGTAGTGGAGCAGCAGCGGACGCTTGGACTCCGGCGTGTTCTCGAGGTCCCAGAGCTCCTTGTCCAGGAACTGGGCGTCCTGCGGGTGGATCCCACGGTGCGGGTCGAAGGGGATCTCCATCGACTCCGCCGCACGCTCCCAGTCCACGACCTCGGTCTCGCTGAGACCGGTCCGGCGGACCATCCGGGCGTACTCCTCGGGGTCGTCGACCGCGAGCTCACGCGTGGCGTTGACCGCGAACCACAGGTTCGCGCGCGCCATCACGTTCGTGTACATGTTGTCGTCGACGACCGTCGTGTACTCGTCCGGGCCGGTGACGCCGTCGATGTGGAACTTCTGGTCGCCGTTGGACCGCCAGAAGCCGAGGTCTTCCCACAGGCGGGCGGTCTCGACGAGGATGTCGATCGCCCCGCGCTTCAGGAACTCGGTGTCGCCGGACGCCCGTACGTACTGCATGAGCGCATGCGCGATGTCCGCGTCGATGTGGTACTGCGCGGTGCCGGCGGCGTAGTAGGCGCTCGACTCCTCGCCGTTGATGGTCCGCCAGGGGAAGAGCGCGCCGTGCTGGTTCAGTTCGCGGGCACGCGCACGTGCCGCGTCGAGCATGTTGTAGCGGAACCGGAGGGCGTTCCGGGCGACGATCGGCGCCGTGTAGCTCAGGAACGGCAGGACGTAGATCTCCATGTCCCAGAAGTAGTGGCCGCCGTAGCCGGAACCGGTGACGCCCTTCGCCGCGATGCCGTGGCCGTCGGTGCGAGCCGTCGCCTGCGCGAGCATGAACAGGTTCCAGCGCACCGCCTGCTGGATCTCCGGCTGCCCGGCGACCTCGACGTCGCTGCGCGACCAGTAGTCGTCCATCCACGTGCGCTGCTTGGCGAAGGTCTCCTCGACCGTCTCGGCACGTGCACGGTCCAGCGTGCGGTCGCAGCGGTCCGCGAGCTCTCGCGCCGGCACCCCGCGGGAGGTGTGGTAGACCACGTTCTTGGTCAGCCGGATCGGTCGACCGGCCTTCGCCTGCACCCGGTAGACGTGCTTGGCGAGGTCGTCCTCGATGGAGGAGGACTCGTCCCACGTGTTGTCGGTCTCGATGCGGTGCTCGACGCCGACGCAGATCGTCATGCCCGAGGTCGCCGCCTGGTACCCGAGGAGGGACCGGCTGCCGGAGTTCCGCTTCAGGCGGGGCTCGAGCACACGGTCGGTGAACGTCTCGGCCTTGCGCGGGTCGAACGCGTTCGCCGCCGCGCGCATGCCGGCGTGGTACTCGTCGACGACGTCCTGGCGGTTGAGGATCTGGCTCGACAGCAGGATCGACGCGTCGTGGTCGAGCATCGTCACCTCGTAGTCGATGACGGCGAGGTGCCGGTCGGTGAACGAGACGAGGCGGCGGGAGCGGATGAGCACCCGCTTGCCGGACGGCGTCGACCACTCGGTCTCCCGCAGCAGGTACCCGCCACGGAAGTCGAGTCGCCGGGTGTGCCGCAGGATGTCCGCCTCGGCGAGGACCAGCGGCTCGTCGTCGACGTACAGCCGGATGACCTTGGCGTCGGGCGCGTTGATGATCGTCTGCCCGGTCTTGGCGAACCCGAACGCGTCTTCGGCGTGCCGGATCGGCCAGGTCTCGTGGAAGCCGTTGATGTACGTGCCGTACTGCACGCCGCCGCGACCTTCGTCGAGGTTGCCGCGCAGGCCGAGGTAGCCGTTGCCGACCGCGAAGTTCGTCTCCGCGACGCCCTGCTGGTCGGGCGCGTACTCGGTCTCGACGAGTGCCCACTCGTCGACCGGGTACCGGACGCGGTCGAGGGGGTCCGAGGTGATGGGGTTCATGGGGCTCCGTGGGAAGGGAGAGCGGTCAGGAACGGCCTGGAGGCACGGATCGTGCCCGGCGGGTCGTCTACGTCGTCAGCGTGGCGGGCTGGGGGAGGTCGGGGACGAGGTCGGCGAGGTCCGTCACGACGACGTCCGCCCCGTTCGCGAGGAGGTCGTCGGCACCGGCGCCGCGGTCGACGCCGATCACGAGCCCGAAGGCGCCGTTCCGGCCGGCGGCCACGCCACTCGTCGCGTCCTCGACGACGACGCACTCGGCGGCGGTCAGGCCGAAGCGGCTCGCTGCGTCGAGGTAGGTGTCCGGTGCGGGCTTGCCCGCGAGCCCGTCTTCCCGCGCGACGAGGCCGTCGACGATGACCGGGAAGCGCTCCAGGATCCCCGCGGTGCGGAGGACCTGCTTGGCGTTCGCGGAACTCGAGACGACCGCGACCGACAGGCCGGCGTCGGTGGCCGCCGTGAGGAAGCGCAACGAGCCCGGGTAGGCCTCGACGCCGTGCTCGGACAGCTCGGCGGTGAACTCGGCGTTCTTCCGGTTGCCGAGACCGCACACCGTGTCGTCGTCGGGGCCGTCGTCCGGCGTGCCCTGCGGCAGGTCGATGCCACGCGAGTCGAGCAGCGAGCGGACGCCGTCGTAGCGGGGCTTGCCGTCGATGTACGCGAAGTAGTCCTGCTCCGTATAGGGAGCGACACCGTGCGCAGCGAGGTACGGCGTGAACAGCCGGCTCCACGCGCGCATGTGCACGTCGGCGGTCGGCGTCAGGACCCCGTCGAGGTCGAAGAGCAGGGCACGGGCATCCGCGAGGCGCGCAGGAGCCCGACGGTCAGACGACGTCATGGACACACCTTCCAGGGAGTGGTGTCGTACGAGTGCTGCGCCCGAGTCTAGGACCGCTCCAGGCAGCGCGTCGCACCCCGACCCACCCCTGTGGAGAGTTCACCGGGAGGTCGGCCCGGCCGTGAGGACGCGCAGTCCACGACCGGTTCGCTCGTCGTGACGAAGGGGACACGATGACCACCGACACCACGGACCGGGCCGCTGACGCGCAGGGGTCCAAGCTCCGGCAGGCGATCACCGGGCCACTGCTCTACCTGTTCATCCTCGGGGACGTGCTGGGCGCGGGGATCTACGCCCTGATGGGCACGCTCTCCGGCGACGTCGGTGGGGCGCTCTGGGCACCGCTCGTGCTCGCGCTGCTGCTCGCGCTGCGGACCGCGGGCTCCTACGCCGAACTCGTCACGAAGTACCCGAAGGCCGGCGGTGCCGCGGTGTTCGCGGAACGGGCCTACAAGGTGCCGATGGTGTCGTTCCTCGTCGGGTTCTGCATGCTCGCAGCGGGCGTCACGAGTGCGGCCGGCCTGTCGCTCGCGTTCGCCGGCGACTACTTCGGCACCTTCGTCGACCTGCCGCCGGTACCCACCGCGATCGTCTTCCTCGCGCTCATCGCGTGCCTGAACGCGCGCGGGATCTCGGACTCCCTGAAGAGCAACGTGGTGATGACGATCATCGAGGTGTCCGGCCTGGTGATCGTGATCGTGGCGGTCGCCGTGATGATGGGCGGCGGGGGCGGCGACGTCGCGCGGATCGGCGAGTTCCCGTCCGGGGCGAACCCCGCGCTGGCCACGCTCAGCGCCGCGATCGTGGCCTACTACTCCTTCGTCGGCTTCGAGACCTCGGCGAACGTGGCCGAGGAGGTCCGCGAGCCGCGGAAGGTGTACCCGAGGGCACTCTTCGGCGCGCTCGCCACGGCCGGGGTCGTCTACGTCCTGGTCGGGTTGGCGAGCGCGATCGCCCTGCCTGCGTCGGAGCTCGGCGAGTCATCCGGGCCGCTGCTCCAGGTGGTGGCGGCGACCGGTGTGCCGATCCCGGACTGGGTGTTCAGCTTGATCGCCCTGGTCGCCGTCGCGAACGGAGCGCTCCTGACGATGATCATGGCGAGCCGCGTGACCTACGGGATGGCCGAGCAGCGTCTGCTCCCGGTGGTGCTCGGCAAGGTGCTGCCGAACCGGAAGACCCCCTGGACCGCGATCGTCGCGACGACCGTCGTCGCGATGCTGCTCACGCTCGTCGGCGACGTCGGCACGCTCGCCGAGACCGTCGTGCTCCTGCTGCTGTTCGTGTTCATCAGCACGAACGTCGCGGTGCTCGTGCTCCGGCGCGACCACGTCGAGCACGACCACTTCCGGGTCTGGACGTTCGTGCCCGTGCTCGGCGTCGCGTCGTGCGTCCTGCTGCTCACCCAGCAGAGCGGTCAGGTCTGGCTCTACGCCGCGATGCTGATCGCGGTCGGCGTGGTGCTGTACCTGGTCGCCCGGCTCACCGGGGGCCGGCGGAGCGGCGGCAGGCGGACCGACGACCGCCCGGGATCCCCCACGGCGTAGCGTCGTCCTCGTGCCAGAGACGATCCGGATCCGCGCCGTCGCAGTCGCCCTGCGCGGAGCCGACGTGCTGGTCGTCCGCCGTCACCGTGACGACCGTTCGTACGCCGTCCTGCCGGGCGGCGGGGTGGAGGCGGGCGAGACACCGCAGCAGGCGTGCGCCCGGGAACTCCACGAGGAGACCGGCCTGACGGGCGTGCCCGAGCAGCTCCTGCCGGTCGGGGTCGACCGCGACGCTCCGGCCGTGTACTTCCGTGTCCGGGTCGACGACGGCACCCCGGCCATGCCCGCAGACTCCCCGGAGGCGCAGCGGGCGACCGATGGGAACCGCTACGAACCTGCGTGGGTACCGGTCGCCGACCTCGACCGCATCGGGCTCGTGCCCGACCGCGCCCGGAGAGCCGTCGCGCTCGCGGTCGAGGGGCTCAGCGGAGGCCGGCCGCCCGGATCCCCTCGACCCACCGCTCGACCGCAGCGCTGATCTGCGCGCGGGCGTCCGCCCGGGAGATCGTCGCGGTGCCGTCACCCGGCTGCGCGCCGTAGGCACCGAAGTCGGCGTGGTTCGAGCCCTGGATCTCGGTCATCGTCGCGTCCGCCGGCAGCTCGTGCCGCGCCGCGGCGACCTTCTCCGGCGTGGAGAGCCCGTCGCGCGACCCGGAGACGCTCAGCACGTCCAGGTCCGTCCCGGACAGGTCGTTCGCGCAGTAGCTCCCGAGGAGCAGCAGTCCGGCCACGCCCGGGTCGTCGGCCAGCTGGCACGCGCGGACCCCACCGAGCGAGTGCCCGCCGACGGCCCAGGTCTGCACGGACGGGGCGTGCGCCTCGAACGTGGACAGGGGGCGGAGGTCGAAGAACGCGAGGTGCAGCGTCGGCTTCGTGATGACGACGGTCGTGCCGCTCGCGACCACCTGCCGGAACGTGGCCATGTAGGCGTACGGGTCGACCTTCGCGCCGGGGATGAACACGACCCCGACACCGTTCGCCGTGCCGGTCGGGGTCATCACGACCGAGTCGCCGGCGTCCCGCACGGCCACCCGGTCGTCCCGCCACACCTGCAGCGCTGCGGACCGGGTGCCTTGCATCACGATGTTCGCCCACACCAGGAACACGATCACGACGACGAGCAGCACCGCCACGATCCAGGCGGTCCAACGCAGTGCTCGGTTCATCGGGTCTCCTCCGGTCGTCGTGCGGTGACGGTCAGCCACCGTTCCTCGGCTCCCGGTGCGGTCGTCTCGCGGACGTCGACGTCGGTCCAGCCGGTCTCGGAGACCACCGACGCGAGCGCGTCGCCGGTCCAGTAGGTGAAGTGCCGGGGCCGGTCGAGCTTCCTGGTGCTCCAGTCCTCGCCGTCGCCGCGCTTCACGGTCGCGGCGAGCACGCCCCCGGGGACGACGGCCACGAACGCACGGCGGAGCACCCCGGGGAGTTCTTCGCGCCGGACGTGCAGCAGCACCGCGTTCGCGAAGACGGCGTCGTAGCCGCTGCCGAACACCCCGGTGCGGACGTCGAGCACCCGGGCGACGTGTCCGTCCTCGCGGAGCCGGTCCACGAAGGACCGGGCTCCGTCGGTCCGGTCCACGCGGAGCCCGGCGGCCTCCAGGGCGAGTGCGTCGCGTCCGGGGCCGGACCCGAGCTCGAGGACGCGTGCCCCCGGCGCGACGAGGCCGAGGAGGTCGTCGACGAGCCCGGCCCGGTGCCCGTCGGTCCGGTCCGCGTAGCGATCGGCAGCGCGCTCGTAGGTGTCGAGGGTGCGGTCGGTGGCGAGGTCCCGGCGCATGACGACCTCGTGGCGGCCGTCCGGGAGCAGGTCACCGAGTTCGTCCGCGATCGTGAAGCCGTGGCGTTCGTACGTCCGCCGGGCGACGGTGTTGTCGGGCATCACCGAGAGTTCGAGCTCGGCGGCCCCGACGCGTGCGGCCCAGCGGACGATCGCGTCGATGAGCAGTCCGGCGACGCCGCGTCCGCGGACAGCCGGGTCGACCCACATCGAGATGAGTTCGGCGTGGTCGCCGTCCCCCGGTGTCCCGCTCGCCATCCCCACCGCGCGCTCGCCGTCGAAGGCGACCAGGTCGAGCGCTCCCGGGATCGAGAGCCGTGTCCGCCAGCGCTCCTCGGGCGCGTCGACCCAGTCGTGCAGCCGGGATCCGAACGCGTCGGGTGCGTCGGCGAGTGCCGCCAGTCGTACCGGCCGCCACTCCCGCCAGTCGTCGGCGGTCAGGGCACGGAGCTCGATCGTCACGCCCCGACGCTATCCCGTCCGTGCCGGAGATGCGGTCGCGCGCGGTCGCGCCCCGGGACGACCACCGCGCCCCGCTGTGACGGGGCGCGGTGTTCGGAACGGGGCGCGAACTGACCGCCAGCGCTCAGGACGCGACGGTCTCCTGGATCGCCGCGCGGATCTCCGCGGCGGCCGCGCCGACGTCCGACGCGCTGTAGATCGCGCTGCCGGCGACGGCGATCGTCGCCCCGGCCGCCTGGACGTCGGCGACCGTGGCCGCCGAGACGCCACCCGCGACGGAGAACGGCACACCGGAGGCCTTGCCCGCATCGAGGAGCGTGGAGAACGTGAAGCCGTCCTCGGCCTGCTCGTCCAGCCCGGCGTGCATCTCGACGAACTCGGCGCCGAGCGCGATGACCTCACGGGCACGGCCAGCCTTGTCGGCGACCCCGATGAGGTCGACGACGACGCCCTTGCCGTGCTTCTGGGCGGCCTTCACCGCGCCGGCGATCGTGCTGTCCCCGGCGACACCGAGCACGGTGACGAGGTCGGCACCGGCGGCGAACGCGATGTCCGCCTCGAGCTCGCCGGCGTCCATCGTCTTGAGGTCGGCGAAGACGGTCTTGTCCGGGTGGGCTTCCTTGATCGCGGTGATCGCGGAGAGGCCGGCGCTCTTGATGAGCGGCGTGCCGAGCTCCAGGACGTCGACGTGCGGGGCGGCCGCGGCGGCGAGTTCGAGGGCGGCTTCGGTGGTCAGGGTGTCCATGGCGAACTGGAGCTGCATGGGGTGTGCCTTTCTATTCGAGGTTGGCGTGCCGGGGCCAGAGGTCGTCGGCGGACTGCCCGCCGCGGGCCCACAGGGTGTGGAAGAGTGCGTCGCCGAGCAGCGCGACGGCCTGCTCGAACAGGCTGCCGGCGTACTGCGCGGAGGCGGTGCCGGAGCGGTCGGTCTTCGTGGCCGCGGGGAGCACGATGGTGACCGCCGCGACCGCGGACAGCGGGGAGTCGGACGTGGTGGAGATCGCGACGACGGATGCGCCGACGTCCGTGGCGGTGCGTGCTGCCGCGACGATGCCGGCCGTCGTCCCCGAGCCGCTGGCGACGACCAGGACGTCGCCGGCGCGGATGGCCGGAGTCGTCACCTCGCCGACCACGTGCACGTCGAGCCCGAGGTGCATCAGGCGCATCGCGGTCATCCGGAGCGCGAGTCCGGAACGGCCGGCACCGTGGACGAAGACGCGGTCGGCGCCCTCGACCAGGTCGACCGCGCGGCCCGCATCGTCGTCGTCCACGCTCGCCGCGAGCGACCGGATCTCGTCGACGATCAGGCCGAACGACCGGGAGACCGAGAGTTCCTGCATGACGACGAGCCTGACGGGGACCGCGCCGGCCCGCCGCTACCCGCGACGGCGGGCGCCCCACCCGATCGGGTGGCCCCGTCCACTCGGGTGGGGCAGGTAGGTTCGGCTGTCATGGACGGTGCAGCGGAAGACGGTCCGGAGGCCCGGCTCGGCCCCGCCAGTCGGCTCGCGGCCACGGAGCACGCCAGGACCGTGGCGGAGCAGGCCGACCGGCACGCGCTCACGCTCGAGTCCGTGCTCGCGGTGCTCCGCTCCCCGCGCGTCGGCGACGCCGCGGCCCGCGCCGAGGCGGTCGAGATCGCGTCGGCGGCGCTCGTCGAGCTCCGCACCGTGACGGACCGGCAGCGGAGCACCCTCCTCGAACCGGTCACGGGGGCGTTCTCGCGGCTCCGGGCCGACCTGCGCCCACTCGTCCGGTTCGGCGACCTGGACGTGCAGTTCGTCGAGCCCCCGGCGACCGGGCGGGCACTCCCCGGTGACGTCGCGCACGCCGCCCGCGCGATCGTCCGGACCGCCGTGCTGGCGCTCGTCGACGCCGGCGACGCCCACCGCGTGCGGATCCAGTGGGACTGCGACGGCCGGAACCTCCTCATGCAGCTCCGCGACGACGGCGCCGGGACGCTCGATGCGCACGACGATGCCGTGCGGCCGATCGCCGAGCGGGTGGTCGCACTCGACGGACACCTCGCGGTCGAGTCGACGCCCGCGTGGGGGTCCGTCCTCGACATCTCACTGCCCCTGGACCCGGCACCGGGTGCGGTCGACCTGCCCGACGACGCCGACCTGACGCCGCGCGAGCAGGACGTGCTGCGGCTCCTCGCGACCGGTGTCGGCAACCGGGAGATCGCCGACGGGCTCGGCATCACCGTGAACACCGTGAAGTACCACGTGGCGAACCTGCTCCGGAAGCGCGGTGCCCGCACCCGTGCGGAGCTCGCCGCGCTCGGGGCGCGGCCGGTCACGGGCTGAAGCGGTACCCCATCCCGGACTCGGTGACGATGTACCGCGGGGTCGACGGATCCGGTTCGAGCTTCCGGCGCAGCTGCGCGACGTAGAGCCGGAGGTACCCGGAGTCGTTGCCGTGCGACGGTCCCCACACCTCGGTGAGCAGCATCTCCCGCGTCATCAGCCGGTCCGGGTTGGCGACGAGGACCTCGAGCAGCCGCCACTCGGTCGGGGTCAACCGGATCGCGGGACCCTCGGCCGGCAGGACCTGCTTGGCGACGAGGTCCACGACGAGGTCCCCGAACCGGACGGTCGGCGCGGTGTCCGCTGCGGCGGTGGCAGCGGCCTGTCGCCGCCCGAGCGCCCGGAGCCGCGCGAGCAACTCGTCCATCTGGAACGGCTTCGTCACGTAGTCGTCCGCGCCGGCGTCCAGCGCGTCGACCTTGTCGGACGAGTCCGTCCGTCCGGAGAGCACCAGCACCGGGACCTGCGACCACGCGCGGATGCCCTCGAGCACACCGATGCCGTCGAGCCGCGGCATCCCGAGGTCGAGCAGCACGATGTCGGGGCGTTCGGTGATGACGGCGTCGATCGCGGCGCGGCCGTCCCGCGCGGTGACGACGTCGTACCCGCGCGCGGACAGCGTCACCCCGAGGGCGCGGACGAGCTGGGGGTCGTCGTCGGCGATCAGGATCCTCATCGGTTCCGGGTCCTCATCGTGTCTGCACCCCGATGTGTCCTGCGATCGGCAACCGCACCACCATGGTGAGTCCGCCGCCGGGGGTGTCGTCGGCCTCGATGCTGCCACCCATCCCCTCGGTGAAGCCCCGAGCCAGCGCCAGCCCGAGCCCCAGTCCGGTGTCGTTGTCCGTGTCGCCGAGCCGCTGGAACGGCTGGAACACGTCGTTCCGCTGCGCCTCCGGGATCCCGGGCCCGTGGTCGACCACGCGGAGCTCGACCGCCCCGTCGAACGCGCTCGCCGCGACCCGCACGCTCGTCCCCGACGGGGTGAACCGCACCGCGTTCGCGAGCAGGTTCACGAGGACGCGCTGCAGCAGCACCGGGTCGGCCAGCACCTGCGGCAGTTCGGCGGGCAGGTCGAGGTCGACGTCGTCCGGCCCGAGCTCCAGCTCGTCGAGCGCCGGCGCGACCACGGTCTCCAACGGGAGGGCGACGGGGGTCGACGCGACCACCCCCGCCTGCACACGACTGACGTCCAGCAGGTCGCCGAGCAGCACCGCGAGACGGCCGAGGCTCTCGTCGGCGGTCGCGAGCAGGGCCTCCCGGTCGGTGTCGGACAGGGCGATGTCGCTGGCACGGAGGGTCTGCACGGCCGCCGATGCGGCCGCGATCGGCCGTCGGACGTCGTGGCCGACGGCTGCGAGGATCGCGCTCCGCACGCGGTCCGCCGCGGCGATCCGTTCCGCGTCGACCGCGGCGCGGGTCAGGTCGCGGTGCTCGACGGCCGCGTCGATCTGCTGTTCCACGACCCGGAGCAACCGGCGCTGGGTCGGGTCGTCCGGTGCGCCGGCGAACTCCAGGACCGCTCCGGACGGGAGGCTCGTGGTGGCGTCCGGCGCCGCACCGAACGCTCCGGACGTGGCCGGCACCAGGTCCCCCTGCCGGACCCGCAGACCGGTGAAGCCGAACGCCTCACGCGTCCGGTCGACCAGCGCCTGCAGGGCGTCGTCACCTCGGAGGACGCTGCCGGCGATCCCGATGAGCAGCCCGGACTCGGCGGCCGCGCGCCGGGCGGCACGCGACCGACGGGCCGAGCGGTCCACGACGAAGCTCACGAGCACCGCACTGATGACGTACATCACGAGGGCGACCAGGTGCCAGGGCTGCTGGACCGTGACGCGGTGCAGCGGCTGCACGAAGAAGAAGTCGAGGCTCAGCCCGGACAGCACGGCCGCGAAGACCGCCGGCCACATCCCGCCGACGAGGGCGACGACGAGGACGAGGAGCTGGTAGGCGAGGACGTCCACCGTGATGGCGTCCGGGGTGTCCCCGATCGAGAGCAGCAGCGTCAGCAGGGGCCCGGCGACGAGCGCGAGGACGAACGCGGCGGTGATCCGGCCACGCGACAGGCTCCCGCCGAGCCGGGGCAGGGCGAACCCGCCGCCTGCTCGCTCGTGGGTGACCACGTGCACGTCGATGTCGCCGGACTCGCGGACGACGGTGTTGCCGATGCCCGGGCCGGTCAGGGCCGCGGCCGCACGGCTCCGACGACTCACGCCGACGACGATCTGCGTCGCGTCGATCGACCGCGCGAACCGCACCAGGGTGCTCGGGACGTCGTCACCGACCACCTGGTGGTACGTCCCACCGAGCTGCTCGAGGAGCGCCCGCTGCGCGCCGAGCGCACCCGGGTGCCGCTCGCGGAGGCCGTCGTTCGTCGTGACGTGCACCGCCGCGAGTTCGCCGCCGGACGACCGCGCCGCGATCCGGGCACCGCGGCGGAGGAGCGTCTCCCCCTCCGGCCCACCGGTGAGTGCGACGAGCACACGCTCCCGCGCCTCCCACCGGTGCTCGATGCCGTGCTCGGCGCGGTAGCGCTTCAGGGCGTCGTCGACCTCGTCGGCGAGCCAGAGCAGGGCGATCTCGCGGAGCGCGGTGAGGTTGCCGAGGCGGAAGTAGTTCGACAATGCCGCGTCGATCCGGGCCGCCGGGTACACGAGCCCGTCGGAGAGCCGCTCGCGGAGGGCCTGCGGCGACAGGTCGACCACCTCGATCTGGTCGGCGCCACGGACCACGGCGTCCGGCACGGTCTCGCGCTGGACGGTGCCGGTGATCTCGCGGACGACGTCGCCGAGGGACTGCATGTGCTGGATGTTCACCGTCGAGATCACGTCGATCCCCGCGGCGAGCAGCGCCTCCACGTCCTGCCACCGCTTCTCGTGCGGGCCGCCGGGGGCGTTCGTGTGGGCGAGCTCGTCGACCAGGGCGACCTCGGGGTGCCGCGCGAGGACGGCGTCGAGGTCCAGGTCGTCGAGCTCGACCCCGCGGTGGGTCTCGGTGCGGCGGGCCACGGTCTCGAGGCCGTCCACGAGTGCGGCGGTGGCCGCGCGGCCGTGGGTCTCGACGACGGCGACGACCACGTCGCGGCCCTCGTCGCGGAGTCGGCGCCCCTCTTCGAGCATGGTGAAGGTCTTCCCGACGCCGGGTGCGGCACCGAGCAGCACCCGCAGCTTCCCTCGCTTCACGCGCTCATCCTCTCGCTTCTCCGGTGGTCGTGCCGGCGCTCGGGTCGCGCGGCGCCGCTCCGCTCGCGTGGCGCGGCGCCGCCCCCTGCGCTGCCCGCGCCGCCGCGCCCGGTTCCGATCGGCGGCGCACAACCGATTCCCGCTCGAACCACGGTCGTCCGTGGTTCGAGCGGGTTTCGGTTGTGCCGCGCCCAACCGCACCGCGGCCAACCGCACCGCGCCCAACCGCACCGCGGCAGGTTGCTCGGCTCCGTCACGCCGACAACGACGCGACGGCCAGGTTCAGCGACAGGACGTTCACCGCCGGAGCGCCGAGGACGCCGAGCTGGCGACCCTCGGTGTGCGACTCGACGAGCGCGCGCACGACGGACGACGACAGCCCGCGCGCCGATGCCACGCGGGACACCTGCTCGAGCGCGTACTCCGGGCTGATGTCCGGGTCGAGACCGGAGCCCGAAGCCGTCACCGCATCCGCGGGCACGTCGGCAGCCGGGACCCCGTCGGCCGCGGCGATCGCAGCCTTCCGGGCCTCGATCGCCTTCGTCAGGTCGGGGTTCGACGGGCCGAGGTTCGACCCCGACGAGGCGTTCGCGTCGTAGCCGTCCTCGCCCGCGGCGGACGGCCGGGACTGGAACCACCGGTCCGCCTGCTCGCCGGCGAAGGACTGCCCGATGAGCGAGGACCCGACGGGCTTGCCGTCCCGGGACACGATCGAGCCGTTCGCCTGGTCGTGGAACGCCGCCTGGCCGACGCCCCAGACGGCGACCGGGTACGCGATGCCGAGCACCACCGTCGCCAGGAGCATGAGCCGGATCGCGACGCCGGTGGAGCGGATGAAGGAACGAGAGCTGGTTGCCATGAGTCAGAACCCCGGGATGAGACCGACCACGAGGTCGATCAGTTTGATGCCGATGAAGGGGACGATCACGCCGCCGAGCCCGTAGACGAGCAGGTTGCGGCCGAGGATCGACGACGCCGACGCTGCGCGGTACCTGACGCCGCGCAGCGAGAGCGGGATGAGCGCCACGATGACGAGCGCGTTGAACACGACGGCCGACAGGATCGCGGACGACGGGCTGTGCAGGCCCATGACGTTGAGCGCGGCGAGGCCGGGGAACGCCAGCTGGAACATCGCCGGGATGATCGCGAAGTACTTCGCGACGTCGTTGGCGATCGAGAACGTGGTGAGTGCCCCGCGGGTGATGAGCAGCTGCTTCCCGATCCGGACGATGTCGATGAGCTTGGTCGGGTCGGAGTCGAGGTCGACCATGTTCCCGGCCTCCTTCGCCGCGGTCGTCCCGGTGTTCATCGCGACGCCGACGTCCGCCTGCGCCAGGGCGGGGGCGTCGTTCGTGCCGTCACCGGTCATCGCGACGAGGTTCCCGCCCTCCTGTTCCCGGCGGATGAGCGCGAGCTTGTCCTCCGGGGTGGCCTCGGCGAGGAAGTCGTCGACGCCGGCCTCCGCGGCGATCGCCTTCGCGGTGCGCGGGTTGTCACCGGTGATCATCACGGTCCGGATGCCCATGCTGCGGAGCTCGTCGAACCGCTCGGACAGGCCGTCCTTGACGACGTCCTTGAGGTGCACGACCCCGAGCAGCGCGACCTCGCCGGAGGGGGCCCGTCGACCGACGACGAGGGGTGTGCCGCCCTGGTCCGAGATCTCGGCGACCGATGCGTCGATCGCCGCGACCAAACCTGCATCGGGGGTGTCAGCCCATGCGAGCACTGCGGCTGCGGCACCCTTCCGGACCGATGACCCGTCGGGCAGGTCCATCCCCGACATCCGCGTCTGCGCGGTGAACGGCACCTCGACGGCACCGTCCGGCGCAGCCACGGCGACCCCGGCGTCCGCCGCGAGCGCGACGATCGAGCGACCTTCGGGGGTCCCGTCCGCGGCACTCGACAGTGCCGCGGCCGCCATCAGCTCCGGTTCGGAGACCCCGGGCACGGGCACCACACGGGATGCCCGTCGGTTGCCGTACGTGATGGTCCCGGTCTTGTCGAGGAGCAGCGTGGTGATGTCCCCGGCGGCCTCGACCGCACGACCGGACATCGCGAGGACGTTCCGCTGCACGAGGCGGTCCATCCCGGCGATGCCGATCGCCGACAGCAGGGCGCCGATGGTCGTCGGGATGAGGCAGACGAGGAGGGCGATGAGGACGGTGATGCTGACCGTCGCGCCGACCATCCCGGCGATCGGCTGCATCGTGAGACAGACGATCACGAAGACGATCGACAGCGACGCGAGCAGGATGTTCAGCGCGATCTCGTTCGGCGTCTTCTGCCGTGCAGCGCCCTCGACGAGGCGGATCATCCGGTCGATGAAGGTCTCGCCCGGTGTCGAGGTGATGCGCACGATGATCCGGTCGGACAGCACGCGGGTGCCACCGGTGACCGCACTCCGGTCACCGCCCGACTCGCGGATCACCGGCGCGGACTCACCCGTCACGGCGGACTCGTCGACCGAGGCGATCCCGTCGATCACGTCGCCGTCGCCCGGGATCACCTCACCGGCGACCACGACCACCACGTCGCCCTTCGCGAGGTCGACGGACGCGATGTCCTCGGTCGCGTTCGCCGTGGCGGCCGGGTCGGCTGCGTCGTACCCGAGCACCCGTCGGGCGCTGGTCGTCGACCGGGTCTTCCGGAGCGTGTCCGCCTGGGCCTTGCCGCGGCCCTCGGCGACGGACTCCGCCAGGTTGGCGAAGACGACGGTCAGCCAGAGCCAGACCGCGATCGCGATGGTGAACGCCGAGGCGTCGACGAACGCGGCGGCCGTGGTCAGGGCTGCGCCCACCTCGACCAGGAACATGACCGGGTTCCGCCACATCAGTCGCGGATCGAGTTTCCGCAGTGCGCCCGGGAGGCCCGCCACCAGTTGACGGGGCCCGAAGGCGGACGAGCGGGTGGTCGGCTCCACCGCGGTGCGCGGTTCCGACTCGGAGGTCACGGTGGTCATGACAGTCCTTCTGCGAGGGGACCCAGTGCGAGCACCGGGAAGTAGGTGAGTGCGGTGACGATGACGGCGACACCGGCGAGGAGTCCGACGAAGAGCGGCCGGTGCGTGGGCAGCGTGCCGACGGTCGCGGGGACCCGGTCCTGCACCGCGAGTGACCCGGCGAGCGCCAGGACGAACGCGATCGGCACGAAGCGGCCGAGCAGCATCGCGATGCCGAGCGCCGTGTTCATCCAGGTCGTGTTCGCGGTGAGGCCGCCGAACGCCGACCCGTTGTTGTTGCCGGCGCTGGTGAACGCGTAGAGCAGTTCGGACAGGCCGTGGTTGCCGGGGTTGAACACCGAGGTGCCGAGCACCTGCTCCCGGACGCCCGGGATGGCGAGGGACAACGCGGTCCCGAGCAGCACGACGGTGGGCGTCACGAGGATGTACAGCGCCGCGAAGGTCATCTCCCGCGCCCGGATCTTCTTGCCGAGGTACTCCGGCGTCCGGCCGACCAGCAGCCCGCCGATGAACACCGTGATCACGGCGAGGACGAGCATGCCGTAGAGACCGGACCCGACGCCGCCGGGGGTGACCTCGCCGAGCATCATGTTCAGGAGCGCCATCATCCCGCCGATCGGCGTGAAGCTGTCGAACATCCCGTTCACCGCACCCGTGGAGGTGGCGGTCGACGTGGTGCCGAACAGGGTGGTGCCGAGGATGCCGAAGCGGACCTCCTTGCCCTCCATCGCGGCACCGGCGGCGTGCGTGGCCGCGCCGCCGCCGGCGAGTTCGGCGATCGACATCGCGGCGAGGGACACGAGGAAGATCGCGCCCATCACGGCGAGGATCGCGTACCCCTGACGACGGTCGCCCACCATCCGGCCGAACGTGCGCGGCAGTGAGAACGGGATCGCGAGCATGAGGAAGACCTCGACGATGTTGGTCCACGCCGACGGGTTCTCGAACGGGTGCGCCGAGTTCGCGTTGAAGTAGCCACCGCCGTTCGTGCCGAGGAGCTTGATCGCCTCCTGCGACGCCACGAACCCGTCCGGGATGTGCTGCGTCCCGCCGGCCAGCGTCGCGACGTCGGTGCCGCTCCCCCACGACTGGACGACGCCGCCCGCGACGAGCACGATGGCGAAGACGAAGGACAGCGGCAGGAGCAGCCGGCCCGTGCCCCGGACGACGTCGACCCAGACGTTGCCGATCGTCGACGAGCGGCGCCGGGCGAACCCGCGGACCAGGGCGACGGCGACGGCGAGCCCGACGGCGGCGGAGAGGAAGTTCTGCACCGCGAGGCCGGCGAGCTGTACCGAGTACCCGACCGTGGCCTCGGGCGAGTACGACTGCCAGTTGGTGTTCGCCACGAAGGACGCCGCCGTGTTGAACGCGAGCGACCATCCGACGTCCGGCAGCCCGAGGTCCCCCGGCAGCACCGTCTGGATGCGCTGCAACAGGAACACCACGAGGAGCCCGGCCGCGCTGAACAGCAGCACCCCGCGGAGGTACGCGCCGGAGGACTGCTCCGCGTCGGGGTCGACCCCGATCAGCCGGTAGACGATCCGCTCGGCGCGGCCGTGGTGCGACGAGGTGAACACCCGCGCCATCCAGTCACCGAGCGGGCGGTGCACGACGACGAGCAGCAGGACGAGGACCGCGACCTGGGCGATGCCGGCCCAGGTCGCCGCGGCCCCCATCAGAACCGCTCCGGGCGCACGAGCGCCCAGACGAGGTAGACGACCGCGGCGACGCCGAGGACGGCGGCTGCGATGGTGATGCCGAGCACGTGGACTCCTGGAGGTTCTTCGGGTCCGCGGCAGGTGCCGTGGACGGCACCGTTCCTGGTGCCGATCCGATGGTGGATCCGGCACCGGGCCTCCAGGCCGCTCCTAACGCCCTCCTAACGCCGCCTTCCACGACGCATGCGCTCCCCTAACACTTGCCCCCGTCCCGACCCGCTGATATGTTGGCTGCAACGGTTCCCGCCAAGGCTCGACGCTCGCGTCTCCTCAAACGGGCGGGACTGCTCCGTCCTGTGCTGCTTCGGCAGCACAGGACGGATTCCTCCAACCGCTCATGTTGTTTCCTGCGCTGTAGTTGCTGCCGGCTTGCCCGAGATCGAACGAATCGACGATCTCGAAGGCGCCATCATCACGTTCACCAGCTCTCACCTCTCGCCCTGGCGCGTGACCCAGTTCCGCCGGGCGCTCCGGACAGTCGGACTCCCGCACTCCGATGGTGATGTCCACCGTGTCCATGAGTTCGACAGTGCGATCCGGTTTGCCCTGCTCATACGGATCGAGCGGATCGAACTCGCGCTTCGGGGCCAGATGGCATCGACATGTGCAACGAGGTTCGGACCGAGCTGGCACATCGACCCGCGCGCATTCCGACCAGGCGTCGACATCGAGGCGCTTCGTGCGCAGTTCACCGGCGCGCTCGACAGGAGCACAGACCCAGCCGCTCGACAGATCTGGTCGAGACGCGACCTCGATCAGATCTCGTTCGGCATGGTCTCCGAGCACCTGAGCCTCGGCGCGATCTCTCGCATCGCCGGGCTCCTCGATCCGCAGGTCTCCCGTGTTCTGGCGCAGACGTTCCAGCTCCCCGCACCGACGCTCCGCGCCACGCTGCAGCACGTCACGCACGTTCGGAACTGCTGTGCGCACCACACTCGGATCTGGGGCACACGATTCGGCGTACCGACGCCGAAGTACCGATCGCCAGCAACGCTGGTCGCACGCCTCGAGGGGGGGCAGCCGAGGTCCCCGTCCCGCTCGCTCGCGCTCATCAGCCACATGGCCGACAGCGTCTGCACCGACCCGGCACGCACGACGGCACTCGAGCTCCTCCTCGCCGATCACCGGGATCTCCTCGTCGGCCTGGGAACGACTCGGTGAGACCGTCACACGACGGCGGCCCGCAAGCGGTCCGCAACCACGGCGCAGGCATCGCGGAGCGCCGCCGGCCCGACGACCTCGAACGACGCGTCGAAGCCGGCGATCCGCGCGGCGAGCGCCGTCCACGACCAGGACCCGATCGTGAGCCGGCAGCGGTCGGCGCCGAGCTCCTCGAGCTCGGTGCCACCGTCGAGGTACGGCGCGATGGTCCGCGCGGCGACCTGCAGCTCGACGGTCCCGGTGCACGGCCACGCGTCCCGGACGTCCGAGCCCTTGAAGCGCGCGGCGACGAACGTGGCGGGGTCACCGCCGGGCACGTCACGCGGCGTGAAGCGGAGACCCGTCGGCGTCCGCGGGTGCATCCGGTCGATGCGGTAGGTCCGCCAGTCCTGCCGTTCGTCCACCCATGCGAGCAGGTACCACCGGCCGTTCCGGGCGACCACCGCGTGCGGCTCGACGCGACGCGGCGGCCGGTCGCCCGGATCGTCGCCGGCCCAGGCGGTGTCGAGGTCGAAGCGGAGCACCTGCCTGGTCCGCACGGCATCACTGACGGCGACGAGCACCTCCGGATCGACGGTCGTCGTCCCCGGCGTCGCGATGACGTCCACCGCGTCGATGCGGTGCCGGAGCCGTGCGGGCATCACCTGCCGGACCGCGGCGAGCGCCCGCGCCGCTGGTTCGGCGATGTCCGCACCCGATGCCGGGGCGACCGCCAACGCGAGGGCGATCGCGACCGCCTGCTCGTCGTCGAAGAGCAGCGGCGGGAGTTCCGCGCCGGCGGAGAGCCGGTAGCCGCCGGCCGGGCCCTTGAGCGCCTCGACCCGGTACCCCAGCTCACGGAGCCGGTCGACGTCGCGGCGGACGGTGCGGGGACTGACATCGAGGCGCTCGGCGAGGACGTCGCCCGGCCAGTCGCGACGGACCTGCAGCAGGGAGAGGAGCGCGAGCATGCGCGAGGACGGTCCGGACACGGATCCAGTATCCGTCGAGAAGCGGACATGATCTGACCGCTACCGTCGCCAGACTCGTTCCCATGACGATCACCACGACTCCCCACCTCAACTTCGACGGCAACGCCCGCGAGGCCCTCGACTTCTACGCGAAGGCCCTCGGCACCGAGCCAGCCACCATGACCTACGGCGCGATGGGCGCCACCGACGACCCCGCGTGGGCGGACCGCATCGTCTGGGGCCAGGTCCAGACGGCGAGCGGCATCCGCGTGATGGCGTTCGACGTGTGGCCCGGACAGCCCTACGACCAGGGCACGAACGCGTCCTACGTCTACCTCAGCGGCACCGACGCCGACGAGATCACGGCCGCGTGGGACGGACTCTCCGACGGGGCAGAGATCCGTCAGCCGTTCGGGCCGGCCGCGTGGTCACCGCTCGCCGGGCAGCTCCGCGACAAGTTCGGCGTGATCTGGGCACTCGACGTCGCCCCGGAGTCCACCGACCACTGACACGGGGTCACCGTGTCGGCACCCACGTCGACACGGTGACGGCGGCGGTCACCGTGGCCGGCGCGAACACCGCGTCGGGAGCGACGTGGTGGTGACTCGGCCCCATGTGCACGACGTCGTGGACGTCCTCGGCGGACAGGTCCATCGTCCACGTCAGGTCCTCCGACGACGACTGCACGAACGACGGCGTCAGGGAGTCGTGGAGCCGCCGCTCCTTCTCCGGGTCGACGCTGATCGTCGCCTCGGCGAGCTCCGCCAGGTGCCCCGCCCGCGGTGTCACGACCGCGAGCACCCCATCCTCGTGCAGCACCCGCGCGTACTCCCGCTGGTTCCGCGGGGCGAAGACGTCGAGGACGACGGCGGCAGCGCCGTCGACGATCGGCAACCGCTCCGTGACGTCACCGACCACGGCCCCGGCCCGGACGTGCACCCGAGCAGCCCGCCGGATGGCGACGGCCGACAGGTCCAACGCGACCCCGAGCCTCCCGGCCGGATCGGACGGATCGGACGGGTCGGACGGGTCGGACGCATCGAGCGCGTGTGCGAGGTAGGTCCCAGGACCGGACCCGACGTCCAGCACGACCCCCGGTGCGTCGGCGGACGAGACGACGGCGGCGAGCGCCCGCTCGACCGGCGCATAGTGCCCACGACCCAGGAACCGGATCCGCGCGTCGACCATCTCCGGGGTGTCCGCGGTCAGCGCGCGCCGCTTCGCCGGGAGGAGCGTCAGGTGCCCCTGCTTGGCCTCGTCGAACCGGTGCCCGTTCGCGCACCCGGCCTGCCCGACGCCGGTGCGACCGAGCGGCTCGCGGCACACGGGGCAGGCGAGCACGGGCAGCAGGTCGTCACGCACGCCGTCCAGCGTACGGGCGTCGGTAGCCTGGCCCGATGTCGCTCCAGCAGCTCTTCGGTCTCGACGGACGCACCGCACTCGTCACCGGCGGCAGTTCCGGCATCGGCCGTGCCATCGCGGGTGCGCTGGCGGACGCGGGAGCACGCGTCGTCATCGCTGCGCGGACCGCCGACACGATCACTGCAGCCGTCGACGAGATCCGCGCCGACGGCGGGTCGGCCGAGGGTGTCGTCGCGGACCTCGCCACCCGCGCCGGAGCCCATGCGCTCGCCGATGCCGTGGGCGACGTCGACGTCCTGGTGAACTCCGCGGGGATCAACCTCCGGCCGCCGATGCCGGACCTCGACGAGGCGACGTGGGACGCGACGATGGCGGTGAACCTCGACGCGCCGTTCGTCCTGGGGCAGCGTCTCGCCCCCGGGATGGCTCGTCGCGGGTACGGCCGTCTCATCGCGATCAGCTCCCAGCAGGCCCACCGTCCGTTCGCGGCCAGCGGCGCGTACGGGGTCTCCAAGGCCGGCCTGGAGGCTCTGGTCCGGTCCCAGGCGGAGGCCTGGTCCGCGCAGGGGGTCACCGCCAACGCCCTGGTCCCGGGGTTCGTGCAGACGCCGCTGAACCGACGGCTCAGCTCCGACCCCGCGACCGTGGAGCGGCTGGCGGCGCGGACCCTGGTCGGGCGGAACGGGCGGACGTCGGACTTCGCTGCTGCGGCGGTGTTCCTCGCCGGCCCGGGCTCGGCCTACGTCACCGGGCAGTCGATCGCGGTCGACGGCGGATTCTCCGTGCACTGACCCCGTGCTCCGCCCCCGCCGGGTCCTCGCCGTGGCGCTAGGTTCGCTGCATGGCACTCATCCACCGCGCCGAACTCCGTCCGTCCAAGGCCGAAGCGCTCGCCGCGTGGTTGCCGTCGCAGCCCTGGAGCGGCGTCGCACCCGGCGCGACCGTGGACGTCGTCGGGCGGTTCCGTTTCGACGACCCCGCGGGCGAGGTCGGTGTCGAGACGATGCTCGTCCGGGTGGGCGACGGCGCGGTGCTGCACGCGCCGTTGACCTACCGCGACGCGCCCCTCGCCGGTGCCGCGTCGTTCCTGGTGACCGAGATGGACCACTCCGTCCTCGGCCGGCGCTGGGTCTACGACGCCGCCGGGGACCCGGTGTACGCCGACGTCCTGCGGCGCACGATCGCGACCGGTGGCCACGAGGCCGAGCTCGTCGGAGCGCCGGGCCTCGACGCACCGCCGTCGCACGGCTCGGCGCGGGGCAGTGGTTCCGCCGCGTCCTCCCCCGCCGTCACGACCGTCGCCCCGACGACCGAGGGCGCGCTCACGACCATCGGCGACCTCACGATCCTGCGCGTCGTCGAGACGCCGCTGCCCGCTGGCGAGACCCTGACCGCGACGTGGGCCGACGCCGGTCCGACCGTGCTGGCCGTCCTCCGCGCCTGAGCGCCCTCCGCGCCGACCACCCGACGGGTACCGACAGGGCCTCGTTCGACCGCGTCCTGCCTGGCAGGATCGGGGACGTGAAGACACTGGAGTTGCCACAGACGGACCTCACCGCATCCGACGTCATCGTCGGGCTGATGCGGATCAACGACATGAGCGACGAGGACATCCGTTCGCTCTACACGGCCTCGCGCGACGCGGGCGTGACCATGTTCGACCACGCCGCGATCTACGGCGGCTGGCACGGCTGCGAGGAGCGCTTCGGCGCCGCGGTCACGCTGTCCGCGTCGGAGCGCGCCGACATCCAGCTGCAGACGAAGGTCGGCATCCGCCAGGGGTACTTCGACTTCTCGTACGACCACATCATGTCCTCGGTCGAGGAGTCGCTGACGGCCCTCCGCACGGACTACATCGACGTCCTGCTGCTGCACCGCCCCGACGCACTCGTCGAGCCCGAGGAAGTGGCGAAGGCGTTCGACGAACTGCACGCCGCCGGCAAGGTGCACCACTTCGGCGTCTCGAACCACACCCCCGGGCAGGTCGAGCTGCTGAAGAAGTCGGTCACGCGTCCGCTCGCGTTCAACCAGGTGCAGCTGAGCATCACGCACGCGAACGTCATCACGCAGGGCCTCGCCGCGAACATGGGCGGCCTCGACCAGTCGATCGACCGCGACAACGACATCCTCAACTACTCGCGCCTGCACGACATCACGCCGCAGGCCTGGTCACCGTTCCAGAAGGGCTTCTTCGACGGCGTCTTCCTCGGCGACCGCGAGCACTACGCCGAACTGAACGACGTGCTCGAGGAGCTGGCGTCGGCGCACGGGGTCACCCCGACGGGCATCGCCGTGGCGTGGATCACCCGGCACCCCGCGCACTTCCAGGTCGTCCTCGGCACGACGAACCCGCAGCGTGTGCGGGACTCGGCCGCCGGCTCGGACGTCGTGCTCACGCGCGAGGAGTGGTACCGCGTCCTGACGGCCGCGGGACACACCGTCCCCTGACCCGCTGCTGGCCGGGCAGGGTCGCTCCGGCGGCCCTGCCCGGTCAGTTCTCGGAGTCCAGCTCGCTGCGGGAGCAGCCGAACGCCTCGATCACCTCGTCCAGTTCGGTTCGTCTGCCATCGTCGGCCGCGAAGCGCAGGGCGACGAGAGCAACGTCGAGTGCGACCATGAGGTCGTTGCCCGTGTCCGTCACCATGCGAGACTCGTTGCCTTTCGGGCCGTGAAATGTCACACTGTCTGGAGTCGCCCCATCGCGGTGGGAGCGGAAGTGGTCCCTGGGAGATCCTGCGGTATAGCGGGGCCCGGGGATTCGCGCTTTCACCGGCGTTCCACGTGCGTGACGAGCTTCGTGCCCACGACGGCCCGGTACCGTTCCACGCATCGTCGGTCGGCGGCGATGATGCCGCACATCGCGTCGGCAGCCCAGAGCAGCGGCTCGGCCGCCCCGGGAATGTGCTCCACGCGGATGCCCGTGAGCAATCGACGCGCGCGAAGCGCGTCCAGGTGCTGACGGTCGAGCCGATCGGCGGGCCCGCGCGATTCCAGGACGACCCGGTCGACACCGACCGTCGTCAGTTCGAGGAGCAGGCGCTCGAACGCGATGCGGCGTCGGCGTTCGCTGCGCGCCAGCAGATCGAGAATGGCAACGAGGCCGATGGACGACACGGGTTCGGCCGAGATCTCCTCGACGACGCGATCGCGGTGCCGGGAGTCACTCTCGGTCCAGTGCAGCTTCTTCGCCGACCTGGGCTTGAGCGCGAGCAGGACGTCGCGGAGGCCATCCTGCGCTTCGTCCGGCACGAGCACGGCAGCGAGGATGTACGCGCCGGGATCTCGCGCGTCACCTGGTTCGGATTCGTCGACGTACGCCGTCGGTGTCATTCTGGAACACTACCGGTCACTGATCCTCCCCTGCCGTTGTTGCCCGGCGGGTCAGCGGCTCGAGACGTAGTGGTTCGTGACCTGGGTCTGCGACAGCACGGTGCTGTACACCGCGGCGTAGCGCATCGAGCCGGTGAAGGAGTAGTTGTTCGCCGTGCCCGGCCACCCGGTCGTGGTGTCGTACCCGACCCGCCAGTACCCGGTGGCGTTCTCCGGCAGCGTGTACGCGGTGTTCGACGCGACCAGGACACCGTCGGCGTAGAGCCGCATCCCGGTGGCCGCGGACATCGTCGACACGACGTGGTGCCAGGCGCCGTCGTTGTACGACGCCGGTGAGGTCACGACCTGCACGGCGTTGTTGTACGCGCCGAACACGAGCTGGCCGCTGGTGTTCAGGTAGATCTGCCGGTCGTGCTGGCCGGACACCGCGACCTGGTTGCTGCCGAAGCCGATGAGGAGCCCGCCGGCGACGGTCGTCTTGAACCAGACCTCCTCGCTGAAGGTCGTCGGGTTCTTGACCGCGGTGGGCGTGGAGACGAACGACGTGCTGCCGTTGAGGACGTACGAGCTCCCCGGGTCGCGCGGGCACGCGTTCGGGCTCGGCGTCGCGGCGGTCATCGTGCCCTGGTAGGTGCCGTTCGCACCCTTGCCCGACCAGTCGACGGCGGTCTTCGCGCCCGTCGCCTCGCCGAGCTTGTAGGCGAAGACCGCTCCGGTCAGGTCGTCGTCGATCGCACCCGAGCAGGTGAAGTCCTTCGCGGTGCCAGCGGTGTTGCTGCTGTCGGTGACCTTCGCGCTGAAGGCCGAGCGGGTCGGCGCGAACTGGGCGAGCAGCACGACGGCGACGAGGGCCAGCACGAGGACCAGCGCGACGACCTTGCCGTCGCGGAGCCGGACGCCCCTCACGAGGGCCGCACCGTGTGGACGCGGCCGACCGCGAGGCACAGCACGAGGGGGATCAGGCATGCGGCGATGAGCAGCGCCCACCCGAGCGGGTCGAGGTCGATGTTCGACGTGAGCTGGTACTGGCCGTTCCGGGTGAGCTCGTGGACAACCACGCGGCCGACCTCACCGTCGACCAGGTGGACGCTGTTCCCACCGTGCGCGTCGACCCGCACCGGGAACATGCCGGAGGAGATGATCGTCGCCTCGACGGAGTGCGGGTGCGCGGTGTTCGTGATGGTCGTCACGTTCACGAACGGCTTGAGCACGAACGCCGCGTACGAGACCGTGAGCGCCGATCCGGCGATGCGGAGCGAGCTCCGGGTGACCCGGTCGCTGAAGGGACTCGTCAGCACCCAGATCAGGAGGGTGCCGATGAGCAGCAACGGGGCCGCCCGGAAGAGCCAGCCGAGGTGCGGGACGAGCAGGGCCGGTGCCCCGACGAGGTTCTCCTGCGTCAGCGTCCACGGGTCGGTCGCGCCGTTCACGTCGCCGCGGGTGTGGATCCCACCGTCGGCGTCGATGCTGATGACCCGGTGCGTGTACGTGGTGTCGGGGGCCTCGCTGACCCGGAACGAGACGATGTCGCCCACCTGGAGCGACGACGCCTGGACGGGGAGGTCGAGGACGAGCGTGCCGACCGGAGCCGCCTCACCCATGGACGGCGTCTCGACGACGAACATCCGGCCACCGCTGGTGAGGAACAGGGCGGCGGCAGCGAGGAGCACCGCTGCGACGACGGCGACCGACCAGGCGAGGGTGACCTCGAACCGGCTGGCGGTCGGGGCGCCGAGGAGCGGGCGGGAGAGGGTGCCGGTCAGTGGGACGGCCGAGGTCTGGCTCATGGTCGTCCCTCCGGTTCGGATCGAGGTCGTGCGGGTGGGGTGGTGGTACTGGTGCTGGTGTCCCAGCGAGGAGGTGACACCTCGGCCGGCTCGGGCTCGGTCGAGGTGTCACCCGGGGGTGGAGCAGATCAGGCCGTGAAGGTCCAGGTCATCGGGACCGAGGCGGCGAGGCCCTGGTAGGTGTTGCCGGCCGAGGAGTCCAGCGTGACCGCGAAGTTGAACGGGACGCTCACACCGGCAGCCGGAGCGGCGGGCATCGTGAAGGCCGATGCTGCGGCGCCCTTGAAGCTGGCGAGCGTGCCGGAGAACACGGTGGTCGACCCGGAGGTGATGACCAGGTTCATCTTCGCGCAGAGGTCGGTCGCGGTGCCGTTCGCCGAGCCGTTGTTCGACTGGGTGCAGGTCGCACCCGGGGTGAGCGTGAAGGTGCTCGCAGCGGCGGTGCCGGTGTTCTTGATGCTGATCGCCGTGTTGACCGTGTTGCCCGGCGTCATCGTCGTGCTGCCACCGAACTTGTTGATCGTGGCGCAGGTCGCGGAGTTCGTCGAGACCGAGCCGCCGTCGGTGCTGAGGCAGGTCACCGATGCGTTGGCGTTCTGCTCCTGCATGACGAGCGTGCCGCTGGCGGCGGTGTTGCTGCTGTTGGTGATGCTCGCCGCGAACCCGGAGAGGGTGCCGGTGAGGGAGAGGGAGAGCAGGACGGCGGCGAAGATGCCCGCGATGAGCGCAACAGGCGCAAAGCGGAGGCGCTTCACCGGGGAGATGCGGTGCGGGTTCGACACGGGGTACCTCGATGATCAGGAGTGGATGGGGCGCCACCGGGATGGCGTTTCTTGCTTGATCATCAAGATAGCCAGTCATTCACATAACTGGAAGCGCAGCCATTGCCCCAGAGCGGGGGGCAGCCAGCGACCACGCCGGGAGTCCGTGCCATCCTTGCGACGGAACACGACAGGGAGAGGACCCGGTGGCAGGGACAGCAGAGGGTGACGCGGCGGAGCTGCTCGGGGCGCTCGACGCCGTCATCCGCGCGGAGCGGGGCCTCGCCGGGCAGCTCAGTGACCGCGCGGGGATCCACGAGACCGGCCTCCGCGCGCTCGCACAGATCAGCGACACCGGGTACGCGACGGCGACGGAGCTCTCCGGCTACCTCAGCCTGACGTCGGGCGCGGTGACGAACCTGGTCGACCGGCTCGCCGCCGCCGGCCTGGTCGAGCGTCGCCCGAACCCCTCGGACCGCCGGGGGTCCCTGATCCTGCTCAGCCCGGCGGGTGAAGCCGTGATCGCCGACGCGCGGGAGCGGTACGCCACGGTCCTGCGGGCCGTCCACGCCGCCACCGGGGTCGACCTGACGAGCGTGCTGAACGATGTCGCGACCGGGCTCCTCCAGCAGGGTGCTGCGATGGAGTCCGAAGAGGACGCCGCGGGGAACGCCTGAGCGCTACTCCGGGTTGCTCGGCGACGGGCTCGAGATCGGCGCGAGGAACAGCGACGGTGCCGCCGGGTCGGCAGCAGCGCCGCTGACCACCTCGACCGCGATGTCCAGGCCGCGTGCCGGGTCCTGATCGAGTTCGAGGCCGTTCTCGGCCACCTGGTCCTCGGGGATCGCGCGGCCCTGCGACGGATCGAACGCGCTGCTCATCGACATGGGACGAGCATGCCCGCCGTCGATGAGCAGCGCCTATGAATCACCCCTGTCGGACGCGATGAGTTCGAGCTGCGTGAGCGCCACGGCGGACGTCGGGGTGAAGTCGAACGTGTCACCGCCCCCGGAGATCCGGAACACCCGCGTCTGCCCGGCCCACTCGAACACCGCGTCGGCGACCGTGACCACCGTCGATCCGAGCGCGACCTGCCACGAGTACGCCCCGGGCGCGGCGGCCGTCACCGTGTACAGCGAGGCCGACGCGATCGCGACCGGGAACGAGACCGTCGACCCCGCAGCGAGCGCCGCCACGGTCCGGCCGGTGTCGTCTGCCAGCGGCGACGCCCCCACGGGGAGCACGTCGGTCGGGGTGTCCCGGTACCCGTGCACGTCCGAGGCCGAGACCGGCCGCGTGTCCGCTGCCCAGCCGGTGGGGGTCTCGGAGAGCTCGATGACGATCGTCGCCGCGCCGGCGACGACCGCGTGCGGGATGCTGATGGAGTTCCAGGGCGACCCGTCGACGGTGACGGAGGCGACGAACCGACCGGCGCCGGCGGTCTCGATGATGGTGGGCGAGCCTCCCGTCGGGCGCAGCACCACGCGACGGACCGACGGCGGCACGATCACGTAGGAACCACTGGCCGGTGCCAGCGGGTACAGGCCGATCGTCGCGAAGACGTACCAGGCGCTCATCTCGCCGTTGTCCTCGTCACCGGGGTAGCCCTGGCCGAGGTCCGACCCGACGAACAGGCGGTCGACGGATTCGCGGACGATCCGGTGTGCGTCGTCGTGGCGTCCGGTGAACATCGGGAAGAACGGGATGTGGTGCGCGGGCTGGTTCGAGAGCCCGAGCATGCCCATCCGCACGTCGCGGGCCTCGGTCATCTCGTGGATCGGGAAGCCGTAGTGTCCGGCACGGTCGGTCGCGCCGGTCTCCCGGGCGGCGAAGAACCGGTCGATCGCGGCGTCGAACCCGGTCGGCCCGCCGTGCAGGTCGACGATGCCGACGCCGTCGTGCGGCGCGGTGAACATCGTCCCCCAGGCGTTCGTCTCGGTGTAGTCACCGCCCCACTGGTCGGGGTCGTAGCCCTCGCCCTCGCGCCACCGCCCGTCAGGGGTCCGCCCGATGAAGAACCCGCGGCGCCGGTCGAACACGTTCCGGTACTGCAGGGACCGGCGGGCGAACCACTCGGCCTCGGCCGCGTACCGCTCGCGTTCCGTCGCGTCGGTGGTGCGGTCCGCCAGGGCGGTGGCCATCACCGAGAGGCTCCAGTCGTTGATCGCGGCGTCCAGGGTCCAGGACATCCCCTCGGCGGTGTCGGTGTCGACGTGGCCGCGGAAGGCGCCCGGGAGGCTCCCCTTGCGGCCGACACGCTCGTCCCGCGGCGGGACGGTCGCGTTCTTCACCGCGCTCCGGTACGCCTGCTCCAGGTCGAACCCGTCCACGCCCTTCGACAGGAGGTCGCCGAACACCGTGTCGCTCGTGGTGCCCGTCATGCAGTCCTCGGCGCCGGGGGCGCTCCAGCGGGGGGTCCACCCGCCGTCGGAGAAGTGCTGGACGAAGCCCTGCGCGAGCTCGGCAGCGGTGTCCGGGGTGAGCAGTCCGAGGAGCGGCCACGCGGTGCGGTACGTGTCCCAGAACCCGTTCGTGGTCGTCATCGCCCCGTCGACCACCTCGGGACCGGGCTCGTCGCGGATCGGCTCCGCGAGGACGTCGCCGTACGGGGAGCGGTAGTGCGGCGTGCCGGTGAGCGCGGCCTCGCCGGCACGGTTCGGGTAGAGGAACAGGCGGTACAGGTCCGAGTAGATCGAGGTCAGCTGGTCCTCGGTCGCACCCTCGACCTCGAGCGTCGCGAGCTCGGCGGTCCAGAGCTCCTCGGCGCGGGCGCGCATGGCGTCGAAGGAGCCGGCGGCGTCGAGGTTCGCCCGGGCGTCCGCGAAGGAGACCGTCGAGATCCCGAGGAGCACGTCCGTGTCCCCCGCGACCGCGAACCACCCGCGGAGTTCCCCGTCCGCGGACGTCGTGTGGTCCTCGGTCACCCCGGGGACCCGCAGGTGCACGAAGTGCGGCGGCGTGCCGGGGCGGTCGTCGAGGTGCGCCTCCACCACCGCGGTGCCGTCCTCGATGCGCACGGTCGCGTCGAGGACCCGGCCGTGGTGGTCGAGGACGACGCTGCGGATGCCGGTGAACCGGAAGCCGAGGGCGAACTCCCCCGCGGTCATCTCCGCCGTGACGCCGTGCTCGAGCGCCACCCGGTAGCGGTGCGGGCCGTCGAGTTCCTCGTCGTGGTCGAACGCCAGCGCCCGGGCCACCCGGTCCGGGTCCGGCGACGCGAGCGGGGACGGCATCACCTGGAACACCCCGCGGTCCCCCATCCACGGCGACGGGATGTGGCTGGTCGCGAAGGCCTGGATCGCGGGCCGGTTGTCACGCGGACGGTTGTGCTCCTGGTACGCGTACGGCCACCGGTTGCTCGCGGCGTCGGTCATCGGCAGGCCGAACACGCCGCCGTGCGGGAGTCCGACGAGGGGCGCGTTGTTGCCGCGGGAGAACCGGGAGGACGCCTGGGTGCCGCGGGTGGTCCGCACGTGGTCCAGCGGGCGGGTCGCTGCGGGCCGCCGGGACGGTGCGATCCGGACGTCGTCGAGCCAGCCGCGGAGGGCCGTCAGGGTGCCCATGTCGTCGGCGGCGGCCGGCGTGGCGGAGCCGAGCCGGGCCTCCAGGCGGTCGACGACCCGACCCGCGAACGGCGCGAGGTCGACCTCACGCCGGTTCCACTGGTCCACCCACTGCTTGCGCGCGGCGTCCTGGGCGGCGGGGGTCAGCGCGTCGCCGTAGTGGTCGGTGGCGGAGTCGCTCAGCCGGGAGCCGTCGGTGAACAGCACGTCGAGGGTGAAGGCCGTGGCGTCCCAGAAGTGGTCGAGGTCCGCGACGTCCGGCTCGGTCCGGCCCGCCGGCAGGGTGCGCTCCGCGAACCAGACCCAGGACAGCCGGTCCCCCGACTCGATCGTCCGTCCCGAGAAGCCGGGAACGCTCGCGTCGACGGTGCCGGTGCCCTCCGGTCGTTCGACGAGGTACCCCTCGAGGGACGTGAAGCCGACATGGTTCCTGGCGGCGACGGCCGTCGTCGGGCCACCGCTCCGTTGCAGTTCTCGCACGCCCCCACCCTATTTGCTCCAACGGATGGACGAAACCCCGTGCTCGTCGGGACGTCGCCGACCGGGCGCTCGATCGAGTGCGCAGCAATGGGCCCCCACTGCTGCACCAGCCGCCGTTCGTGCGCAGTCGATCACCGTCGACGACGACCCGTTCCTCGTCCCGTCCGCCGGGTCGGGTCAGCCCTGGTTGTGACCCGGGGCGTTCTCCGAGTTGCCGGGACCCGTGTCCGCGGAGGTCGTGTCGGCGGAGGTCGAGTCGGCAGCGCCCGTGCCGGACGACGAGGTGTCCGCCGCACCGCTGTCGAGCGGTGTCTGGACCGGCAGCGTCGGCTCGACCGAGGGTTCCGGACCGTTCGACGGCTCCGCGGGCTGGGACGGCGCGGGCTCGACGGTCTGCGAGGGCTGCGGCGCGGTCGTCTGCGACGGCTGGGTGGGCTCGGACGGCTCGTCCTGGGGCTGTGAGGGCTCGTCGCTCGGCTGCTCGTCGACCGGCGCGGACGGCGAGGTCGAGCTCGACTCGGTCGGAGCCGGGGTCCCGCCGCCGTTGCCGAGCGCGAGCACCGCGACGACGATCCCGGCGAGCACGAGCACACCGACGATCACGAGCGTGATCACCAGGCCGCGCCGACGCTTCTTCGCAGGTGGCGCGTCCGACACCGGCGACGCGGCGACCGGGCCACCTCCGCCGCCGGTCGGCTCGCCGGTTCCGCGCTGGGTCCCCAGGATCGTGGTCGCCTGGTCGTCCGATCCGGAGGCCTGACTCGCCGGCATCACGCGGGTCGCGTCGTCATCGGGTCCGCGCACGGGCATCGCGCGCGTCGCCTCGTCGGCCTGCGCCGATCCCGGGGCGCCGAGCACGGCGGTGGCACCTGCGGCCCCGGCGGCCGCAGCCGCCGCGGTGAGCGTGCCGGGGCCTCCTGGCAGGAGCTGCGTCGCGGGCGCACCGTCGTCGTACGCCAGCGCGCGGAGTCGTTCGGCCGCTTCCGTGGCCGACGGCCGCTCGGCGGGGTCGGTCGCCGTCATCACGTGCAGGAGCACGCGCCAGGCCGTCGGCAGTGCCGGGTCGATCTCCGGCGAGCGGGTGAGCCGTGCGGTCGCGGACTCGACCGCGCTGCCGGGGAACGGCATCCGGCCGGTCAGGCACTCGAGGAGCACGAGACCGAGCGAGTACACGTCGGACTTCCCGCTGATGCCCTGCGCGGTGACCTGCTCCGGGGCGAGGTACGCGGCGGTCCCCATCACGGTGCCGGTCCCCGTGACCCGGGCGGCGTCGCGGAGGAGCGCGATCCCGAAGTCCGCGAGCTTCACGTGCGAGCCGTCCGCCTCGAGCAGGACGTTCGCCGGCTTCACGTCGCGGTGCACGATGCCCTGCGCGTGCACGGCGGCGAGGCCGTCCGCGACCTGCGCACCGACCCGAGCCGTGGTCGAGCGGTCGAGCGGTCCTTCACGGAGGCGGGTGGCGAGGTCACTGCCCGGGACGAGTTCCATCACGAGGTACGAGTCACCGTCGGCGTCGTCGAGCGCGGCGTCGTAGAGCGTCACGAGCGCCGGGCTGCGGAGGCCGGCGAGGACCTGGATCTCCGCCTCGGCGCGGGCGCGTTCCCCGTGGTCCACCGCCCCCATGCGGAACACCTTGACCGCGACCTCCCGCCCGAGTTGCTCGTCGACCGCGCGGTACACGGACGCCATGCCCCCGTGTCCGAGCGTTCCCGTGACGCGGTACCTGCCGCCGAAGACCCGTTCTTCCATGCCCGGCAACCTACCGGCACGACCTGACGGCCCCCGCGTGGACGGGGCGGCTCCGGTGTCCCCGGAGCCGCCCCGCGGACCTACAGCAGCTGCAGGACCGCGCCCGCGAGGGTCACGATCGCCGTCACGAGCCCGAGGACCTCGAGCACGAGGACGGACGTCCTGCGGCTGCCGCACCGATGCCGGTGTTTCGCCATCGTCGGCCTCCCTTCCCAGGGCAGGAGACCGTGGTCCGAGCTCCCCTTCCGATGGTCCGGAGGGTCGCGTAGACTCGATCACCGTAGGCGGTTCGAGTTACTACGCAACTCAGACCACTGACCTCTTCACGAGGTGAGATCAGCCCCTGGTTGCCACCGGGGGCTTTTCTCGTGCTTCTTCGAGTCCGGCCGGGCTTCGCCTGGAGTCCCGGCCGACGTATCGATCCTTGCCTGGTCCGACCGTCGTCACGAAGGCCTGTGGATATCGCTCGCCCCGTCGCGGCGGAGGGCCGTGAGGTAGAGCCGGTGCGCCGTGATGACGAGGGCCAGCCAGGCGAGGCCGAGCGCCCACGCCGCCAGGACGTCGGTGAGCCAGTGGTGTCCGAGGAACACGCGGGAGAGCCCGACGGAGACGACGAACACGCTTCCGAGGACCACCGTCCACACCCGCGACACCCGCCGCGACTGCCGGAGGAGCAGCAGGTACACGATCGTGCCGACGATCACCGTCGCGTTCAGCGTGTGTCCCGACGGGAACGAGGGCGAGTGCTCGTACGGCGGCACCGCGTCTGCGAGCGGCGGTCGAGCGCGCCCGATGAGGTCCTTGCCCGCGACGGTCATCAGGAGCGAACCGGCACTCGCCGCGACGAGCAACACGAGGGGTGTCCAAGCGCGGCGCTGGATCGTGAAGCCGACGAGGAACCCGACGGCGACGATCGGCATCCCGACGGTGCCGGCGACGTTCGTCCACCACGTGACGACCGTGTCGAGTCCTGGCGTCCGCAACGACATGGCGAAGTCGAGGACCGGTCGGTCGAGGACCGCGACGTCGTCGGCCTCGCGCACCGCGTCGTAGACCTCGGAGGCGACCCACGTGCAGACGGCGGCGATCGCGATGCCGATCAGCAGTGTGACGAGGAGCAGCGGCAGCGCGCCGAACCGGTCACCGAGCCGCACCCACGCGGATGCCGACGCCCGGCCAGCTCGGGTCCGCCAGGTGGTCAGGTCGACGTCACCGACGGTGCGGTGGTCGCGGCGCGCTTCGTCGTCCATCCACCCAGCCTGCCCGGCGGCACCCGAACGCGAGCGCGGAGCGCGCTTCAGTCCTTCGCGCTGCCGTAGTCGTCGACGATGCCGACCGACAGCGGGAAGGTGACGGGGAAGTCCCCGAAGAGGATGCGGCCGGCATCGGCAGCAGCGGCCTCGACCTGCTCGGCGACCCAGGCGGCGTCGGCCTCCGGGGTGTGCAGGACGATCTCGTCGTGCACGAAGAACACGAGGTGCGCGCCGTCCCGCACGGGGCCCCGGTACCGTGCGGCGAGTCGGGTCCGGAGCGACGCCATCCACGACAGCGCCCACTCCGCCGCGGTGCCCTGCACCACGAAGTTCCGCGTGAACCGCCCCCAGCTCCGGGCGCGCGACTCGACGGAGCGCTGCATGGCCGGGGTGCCCTCGACGGACCAGGCGAGGTTCTTCGCCTCGAACCAGGCCTGCTCGGGGACCGGCGAGGTCCGCCCGAGTCGTGTGGTCACCGGTTCGCCGCGCTCCCCCGCCCGCGCCGCGCGCTCGACGAGGTCCAGCGCCCGCGGGAAGGCCCGGGCCAGCCGCGGGACGAGCCGGCCGCCCTCACCCTGGGTCGCGCCGTACATCGCGCCGAGCATCGCGCCCTTCGCCTGCTGCCGGGTCTCGACGGCACCGGAGGCGACGACGCCGTCGTACAGGTCGCGTCCGTTGCCGGCGGCGGCCATCGCGAGGTCGCCCGCCATCGCGGCGAGCACCCGCGGTTCGAGCTGTGCGGCATCGGCGACGACGAGCTTCCACCCGTCGTCGGCCACCACGGCGCTCCGGACGGCCTTCGGCAGCTGCATCGCGCCGCCGCCGTTCGCCGCCCACCGCCCGGTGACGACACCGCCGACGGCGTACTCCGGGTGGAACCGCCCGTCCTGCACCCACTCGTCGAGCCACGACCACCCGTTCGCGGTGAGCAGCCGGTAGAGCCGCTTGTACTCGAGCAGCGGTTCGATCGCGGGGTGCTCGAGTCGCTGCAGCTCCCACTTCCGTGTGCTGTCCACCACGAGTCCGGCGCGGCGCAGGGACCGCAGCACGTCGGCGGGCGAGTCCGGGTTCAGGGACGGGTCGTCGAGCCGGTCGCGGAGGACATCGGCGATCTCCTCGAGTCGTCGCGGGCGTACGCCGTGGGGCACCCGTGGTCCGAGCGTGTCCGCGAGCAGGCACTCGTGCACGTCGACGCGCCACGGGAGTCCGGCGAAGCGCATCTCGGCGGCGACGAGGGCTCCGGCGGACTCGGCGGCGAGCAGCAGCCGGAGCGCCCCGGGGTCGGTCGACCCGGCCACGGCAGCGAGTTGCGCACGGAGCTCGGCGACCGGTTCGGCGTCGTCGGCCGCCGGTGCCACGTCGAACAGTGCGTCGTCGAAGAGCTGCGCCTGGGTCGCACGCTGGAGGCGCTCCTGCGGTGCCGCGGCGTCCCACGACCCGGGCGGCGACGCCTGCAGGTCGGACCCACGCGCAGCCAGCGCGGAGCGGAGGATCCGGTGGCAGAGGCGCAGGTCGACGCACCGGGCGACTCGGCCGCCGGCGGCGAGCACCGCCGGGTACCAGCGCGCGGTGTCGTCCCACACCCAGCGCACGCCCGCGGACTCGCGTTCCGCGACGAAGGCCGGGAGGCTCGACTCGCGGAGGTGGACCGGCTCGTCCTCCGGGGTCCCCGCGTCGGTCAGCGGGGTCGCGAGGACGCCGCCGTCGACGCGGCTGAGGACGAGGTGCACGGAACGATCATGCCGTGCACCACCGTCCTCGCCGGACGTTCAGCGGTCGCGGCGGCTCGGGTCGGTCCCACCGGGTCGCACGGCAGCGGTGTCGGCGACGTCGATGCGGACGGTGCCGTCGGACTCCTCGTGCACCTCGACGCGGGGGTCCTCGTCGTGGGCGTCCGATCCCGACATCCGTCGGAGCGTGTCGTGCCGGCGCTCGTCGAACGTCATGTCGACCCCGTCGTCGAGGTGGTCGCGGTCCGGACCGTGCGGGTGCTTCGGTGTTGCTTCGCTCATGCCCGCGACGGTACGCGTCGGCGGGTGCACGGGCTCACCCGACCGGTGCCGTCCCGGTGCGCTCGGTCCAGTGCGCTCCGGCGTCCCACCGCGCGCGGACGGCGGCCTGGACCCGACCGCGCGGCGCGGTCGCGCGTGCGGTCGCCAGGTCGGTCCCGAAGACGAACTTCGCGGCGCTGTCGTCGCCCTCCGCCGCGTCGTGGGCGCCGGGCGGGAGCAGCGTGAACCGCCGGGCGAAGCGCACGAGGTTCGCGTCGGGGCCGAGGACATCGGCCAGTCCGGGGTCGAGCGTCCACGACCGGCAGTTCCACACCGTCACGGCGACCTGCGGTGCGAGGCGGCGGAGGACGTCCGGGGCGGCGGCGAACGCCCGGTCGCAGGCGAACGGGTCGAGCGGCCCGGTCTCCGGGACGTGCACGCCCCAGGCCGGCGTGCCGTCCGCCAGGTGCGCGCCGAGTTCGAACTGGAGGCGCCCGACGGCCACCACGCGTCCGGTCGCCACCGCGCAGAACCAGTCGAGGCCCGTGCCCCGGACCCCGTACCGGTCGCGTTTGCGCGCCACGTCCGCGATGCTCGCGTCCGCCTGCTCGGCGGTCAGCCCTCGGCTCCGGAGCCATCGGTGGGTGACGGGCAGCACGGCGGAGACCGTGGCGAACACCAGGTCGTCCCGCTCCCCCGGCGGTGCGTCGGCGACGGTCGCGGCGAGCGCCGCCGCGAGGTCCGTGACGGGCGCGGCGGGGTCCTGGAAGCGACCGATGGCGGCGGTGAGCAGCGCGACGGAGGCGGGTCGGGCCTCCAGGCCGGTCGTGTCCGCCACCGGTCCGCTCACGGTGCGTCCCTCACTTCAGCCCGGACGACGCGAGCCCGTCGATGACCCGGCGCTGCAGGACGATGAACATGATCAGCACCGGGGCCATCGCCATCAGGCTGGCGGCCATCAGCACCGGGTAGTCGATCGTCCGGTCACTCGACAGGGTCGCGAGCCCGGCGGCGAGGGGCATGTCCTCGGCACGGGTGGACACGACGAGCGGCCAGAGCAGCTCGTTCCAGGACCACAGCACGGTCGTGATCGCGAGGACGCTGATCGACGGACGGGCGAGGGGCAGCATGATCCGCCAGAACACCTGGAACGGGTTCGCACCGTCCATGCGCGCCGCCTCTTCGAGCTCCGGCGGCATGTTGAGGAACGCGGTCCGCATCAGGAACGTGCCGAACGCGCTGAACAGCCCCGGAGCGACGATCCCGGCGAGGGTGTCGAGCCACCCGAGTCCCTGCACGATCTGGTACTGCGAGATCAGGTAGACCTGCGACGGGACCAGCAGGATCGACAGCACGATCGCGAGCAGGACCGTCCGGCCACGGAACCGCATCCGGGCGAACGCGTACCCGGCGAGCGTGCAGAGGATGATCTGCGCGATCGTCCGGATGATCGTGACGTACACGGACGTGCCGAGCTGGCTGAGGAACGGCAGGCGCTCGAACACCTCGGTGAAGTTGTGCCACTGCAGCTGCCCCGGCCAGAACACCGGGGTGACGGACTGCACCTGCGCGTTCGTGGACAGCGACATGATGATCTGCCAGAGGAACGGGAACGCCATCGCGAACCCGCCGACGCCGAGGACGACGTGGATCCACCAGTGGCTGCCGCCGCGGCGACCTGGGCGCTTCCCGCTCCGGATCGTGGTGGTGGTCATGACTGCACCCACTTCTTCTGGACCCGGAACTGCACGAGCGTGACGATGCCGATGAGCACGAAGATCACCATGGCGATCGCCGCCGCGAAGCCCTTGTCGTTGTCGATGAACCCGGCGCTGTAGAAGTAGAAGACGAGGGACATCGTCTTCGGGATCACCGGGTTGGTGCTGCCGAGGATCGCGTAGAGCAGGTCGAACAGCTGGAAGCTCGAGATCGTCGTGACGATGACCACGAAGAAGATGCTCGGGGTCAGGAGCGGCACCGTGACGGAGCGGAACTGCCGCCACCGGCTCGCGCCGTCGAGCTCCGCTGCCTCGTAGAGCTCCGGCGGGATGTCCTTGAGACCGGCGCCGAGGATGATCATCGAGAAGCCGAGGGACGACCACAGGCCGACGAGACTGACGGCGACCAGCGCGAAGCCGGGGGTCGAGATCCAGTAGGGGCCGTCGATGCCGAACCGCCCGAGGAACCAGTTCACGATGCCGTAGTCGCCGTTGAACATGATCCGCCAGACGAGGGCGATCGCGGCCGGCATCGCGACGTACGGCAGGAAGAACAGCACACGGTAGAACTGCGCGAACCGCAGACCGGGGGTGTTCAGCAGACTGGCGAGCCAGACCGCGATCGGGATCCCCACGAGGACGATCGCCGTGTAGATGACGGTGTTGAGCAGCGACTGGTAGAGCTGCGGGTCCGACAGCAGCCGGCCGTAGTTCGCCAGGCCGGAGAACGTCGCGCCGCCGAAGACGCCCCACGTGGTGAACGAGTACCAGAAGGTCTGGATGATCGGCCAGATGTAGAACGTGCCGACGCCGAGCAGGAGGGGCAGCACGAAGAGCCAGGGCCAGGCGCCGTCGGTGCGGGTCCGGCGGGGGTTCCGGTCGCCCCGCGGGGCGCCCCGCCCGGACGCGCGCTGCGTCCGGGCGGGGGTGGCGGCGACCGGGGTCGCCGCCGTGTCGGGATGCTCGGTGTTGATCGTCATCGGGTCTCTCCGCGACGCCGGGGCGTCACTGCTCCTTGCCGAGGGCGGTGTCCATCTTCTGGGCGAGCTCGGTCGCCACCTGGTCGACGGGGGTGGAGCCGTCGAACGCGCTCGGGAGCAGGTTCGTCTCGAGGGTGTTCCACGCGGCGGTGTTCTTCGACACGGGGAGGGGCTGGGCGTAGTCGACCGCGTCGAGGAAGACCTGCAGGTCCGCGTCGGGCATCGTCTTCGTGAAGGCGTCCTGCGTCCCGGTGTACGCCGGGATCACGGCGCCCATGTCGCCCTGCTGCTGCTGCGCGGTCTTGCCCGCGAGGTACACCTGGAGCGCCTGCGCGGCGGCCTTGTGCTTCGAGTTGGCGGAGACGACGTTCGAGACGCCGTGGATGACCGTGGCCTGCTGCTTGCCCTTGGGCAGCGGGTAGACGACGACGTCCTTCTCCATGGCGGTGTCCGTCAGCGCGGAGCGGAACCAGCTGCCGCCCTGGTACATCGCGAGCTTGCCCGAGGTGAACCACTGGTCGGCGGTCGTGTCGGTGAGCTGCTTGATCGACGGCGATGCACCCGACTTGATGAGGTCGGTCCAGAACTGCAGGCCCGCTTCGGACGCCTTCGACGCGTACCCGGACTTCGTGCCCGCGGCGTTCACGACCGAGCCACCCGCCTGGAAGATCGTGTCGTAGTACGTGGTCTGGCCGTCCATGCCACCGGCGGCGCCGTACGCCCCGTCGGTCTTGAGCTTCTCGGAGAGCTCGGCGCCGGTCTTCTGGAAGTCGGCCCAGGTCCAGTCCTTCGACGGCAGCGCGACCCCGGCCTTCTCGAACAGCGCCTTGTTCACCCAGACGCCGATCGTGTCGAAGTCCTTCGGGACGCCGTACTGGGTGCCGTCGTACGTGTAGAGCTTGTTCAGCGCGGACGAGTAGTTCGCCGGGTCGATGGCGCCCGCCTTGACCTCGCCGGTGATCGGCGCGATCTTGCCGTTGGCCGCGTAGAGCTGGAAGTTCGGGCCGTTCATCCAGAACAGGTCGGGGAGCGTGTCGCTCGAGCCCTGGGTCTGCAGCTTCGTCCAGTAGTTGGCGAACGGCGTCACGTCGACGTTGACCTTGATGTCCGGGTACTCCTCGTTGAAGCCCTTGATGTTCGCCTTGATCGCGGCGACCTGGTTCTCGTCCCAGACGGCGTAGTTCAGCGTCGCCTTGGTGTCCTTCGCGGCCTTGTCGTACGCGCTGCCGGAGCTCGCGGCGCCCGAGGACGTCGAGCAGCCGGCCAGCAGGACGGCCGCGCCGAGGGCGGCGACGGCACCGAGGAGGACGCGACGTGCTCCTCGGGCTGTGGTGTGTGCGGGCATCGGGGGGTCCTTTCGCACGGCCGTCAGCGGCTGACGGTCTGGGTGGGGTGGGTGAAGTGGGTGAGCGTCTCGTCCGGCAGCGCCGGGACGTCGATGGGGACGGAACCGTTCCGCAGCGAGCGGGTGGCCAGGGCGCCGGCGGCGACCGCGGCACGGGCCGCGATCGGCGACAGGGAGGTCGGTTCCCCGAGGGCGACGAGGCGCAGGAACTCGGTCATGGTGAGGAGGTCGGCGTCCGCGTGCCCGGACTCGACGCCGTCGATCGGGTACTCCCGGTCGCCCTGCACGTCCCAGCCCCGCCGGTGGTTCCAGACCTTGACGACGCCGCCGCCGGTGTCGCCGATGTTCTCCAGGCGCCCTTCGGTCCCGATGACGGTGTAGTTCCGCCAGTAGTCCGGCGTGAAGTGGCACTGCTCGTAGCTGGCCTGCACGCCGTTGTCGAGCGTCATCATCACCATCGAGACGTCCTCGACGTCGACGACGGGGTTGAGGCCGGTCTGCTCGAGCGGCGGCCAGTTGTCCAGCGAGAACCAGTCGCCCATCAGCTCGCCGGCGCGGTCACGGCGGTCGGTGACGTCGCCGTAGACCGACAGCGAGCCCATGCCGACGACGCGGCTGGTGTACCCGCCGGCCAGGGCGTGGATGACGTCGAGGTCGTGGCTGGCCTTCTGCAGGAGGAGCGAGTTCACCTTCGTGCGGTCGGCGTGCCAGTCCTTGAAGTAGTAGTCGCCGCCGTTGCCGACGAAGTGCCGGCACCAGACGGCCTTGACCTCGCCGATCTCCCCGCGCTCCACGATCTCCCGCATCAGCCGGACGACTGCCGCGTGCCGGAAGTTGTGCCCGACGTACAGCGGGGTGCCGGTCTCGGCCGCGGTGTTCAGGACGGCGTCGGCGTCCTCGACGGTGATCGCGAGGGGCTTCTCGAGGTAGACGGCGATGCCCGCGCGGAGGAGGTCGATCGCGATCTCGGCGTGGGTCCAGTCGGGCGTCGTCACGATCGCGGCGTCCACCGCACCGACGAGGTCACGGTGGTGCTCCACGACGAGCGCGTCGGGGTACTCGGCGTGCCCACGTTCCCGCCCGTCGGCGGTGACGTCCGCGACGGCGGTGACCGACGCCCGCAGGTCGGGGTGTGAGGCGACCGCCTCGGCGACGTGTCGGGCGATGGCGGACCGTTGGCCCATCCCGATCACCGCGACGCGGAGGGGTTCGTTCGTGTCGACGCTCATCTCGCTCCCTTGCGTGATTGTGACGCCCATGATGCCGAATCGATCATGAATGCACAATAGGCGCTCACGGATCGCTCACGGAAGCGAGATGCAAGGGTTTTACACGCCGGTAACGTCCGCGGCGCGCAGACGAGCGCCCGGCCGACCGGCGGGAGCCCCGTCCGGCTCAGTCGGCGACGACGAGCTCCACGCCGGCCGAGGCGAGGTCCGCGGCGAAGGCCGGCGGGACGGGCTGGTCCGTGACCAGCACGTCGATGCGGTCCAGCGGGCAGATGCGCGCGAACGTCGAGCGCTCGATCTTCGTCGAGTCCGCGACGACGATGACCCGACGGCCGACGGACGCGAAGTGGCGACTCACCTCGGCCTCCCCCTCGTGCATCGTGGTGGCGCCGTACTGACCGGTGAGACCGTCGACTCCGAGGACGACGACGTCCAGCGCGAACTCGTCGAGCGTGTCGCGGACCAGCGGCCCCACGAGCTCGTACGACTGGCGGCGTGCGACGCCACCGGTCACCACGATCTTGACGTTCGCCCGCACGGACAGCTCGTACCCGATGTTCAGCGCGTTCGTCACGATGGTGACGCCGTACTCGCCGTCGGCACGGATGAAGCGCTCGCTCTTGCCGAGCTCGCGCGCCACCTCGGTCGTGGTGGTGCCCCCGTTCAGGCCGACGGTCTCCCCCGGTCCGACGAGCGCGACCGCGGCACGGGCGATGGCGGTCTTCGCCTCGGCCTGCCGGGCGATCTTGTACTGCAGCGGCAGCTCGTACCCGGCCCCGAGCGCGGCGGCCCCGCCGTGGGTGCGCGTGACGAGCCGCTGGTCGGCGAGGGTCGCGAGGTCACGGCGAGCGGTCGCTGGGGAGATCCCGAGCATCTCGCCGATCTCGGAGATCGACACGTTGCCCCGTTCGCTCACGAGTTCGAGCAGGGCGTTGAGCCGCTGTTGCGGAGTCATGGAGGCCATCCTACGGGCGAGCTGTGCGCGGCCGTTGATCGGAAATGACGTTTTGCTCTCGCTTCGCGCATGATCGCTCGCTATGCTTCCGACCACATCGATCATCGGGATCGATCCGGACCGGAAGGCACCCATGACCGACACCTTCGTGAGCGAGGAGCTCGCGTCGCAGCCGGAGACCTGGCGCGCCGCCGCGGCGCTCCTCCCCTCCTTCGTCGACTCCCTCCCCCAGCCCGGCGAACGTGTCGCCGTCGTCGGCTGCGGGACCAGCTGGTTCATCGCGATGAGCTACGCCGTCGCCCGTGAGCAGGCCGGCCTCGGGGTCACGGACGCCTTCGCCGGGTCCGAGTACCCGACCGGGCGCGAGTACGACCGCGTCGTCACGATCAGCCGTTCCGGCACGACGACCGAGATCATCTCGCTCCTGTCCGAACTGCCGACGCAGCGCACCGTCCTGATCACCGCCGTGGCGGACAGCCCCGCGGCAGCCGTCGCCGACGCCGTCGTCGCGCTCCCCTTCGCCGACGAGCGCTCGGTCGTGCAGACCCGATTCGCCACCACCGCGCTCGCGCTCCTCCGCGCGTCCATCGGTGACGACGTCGACGCGCTGGCCGCCCAGGCCGAGACCGCCCTCGCGCTCCCCATCGACGACCTGCTCGGCGCCGAGCAGGTGTCCTTCGTCGGGCGTGGTGCCGCGGTCGGTCTCACCTACGAAGCCGCGCTGAAGACCCGCGAAGCCGCGCAGTTCTGGGCGGAGTCGTACCCGGCGATGGACTACCGGCACGGACCGATCGCGATCGCACAGCCCGGGCGCCTGGTGTGGTCGCTCGGTGCGGCCCCCGAGGGCCTCGCGGACGAGGTCGCGGCCACCGGTGCCCGGTTCGTCCACCACGACCTCGACCCGATCGCCGGGCTCGTCGTGGTGCACCGGTTCGCGGTCGCCCTGGCCGAAGCCCGCGGGCTCGACCCGGACCACCCGCGCTCGCTGACCCGGTCGGTCATCCTCACCTGATGCCCGGCAGCGGGGTCGTGCTCGGGGTCGACGTCGGCGGCACGGGCGTCAAGGCCCGACTGACCGACGCCGTCGGCACCGTGCTCGCCGAGCAGAGGGTCCCGACCCCGCGGGACGATCCGGACGCCGAGCGGCTCGCGGCCACCGTTGCACGACTCGTGGTGGCCGCGCTCCGGACGACGGGTGGCGCCGGCCCCGCCGACCGGTCACTCGATGCCGTCGGGGTGGTCGTGCCCGGCGTCGTCGACGAGTCCACCGGCCGATCCGTCCTCTCGGTGAACCTCGGCTGGCAGGACGTCCCCGTCCGCGACCGCCTGCGGGACGCCCTCGCAGCACAGGGCATCGACGTCCCCGTGGCGTTCGGCCACGACGTCCGCGCCGGTGCCCTCGCCGAGACCCGGTCCCCCGCACTCGCCGTCGGGTCCGTCGCCTTCGTGCCGGTCGGCACCGGACTCGCGAGCGCGCTCGTCGTCGACGGTGCCCTGGTGTCCGGTGGCGGCTGGGCGGGAGAGGTCGGGCAGGTGCGCATCGCACACGGCCCGCACGCCGGGCTCCGGGTCGAGGAGATCGCCTCGGCGAGCGCCGTCGCCCGTCGCTCCGGAACGGACTCCGCGCACGGCGCGATGCTGCGGGTCCGCGACGGCGATCCCACTGCCGGAGCCGTCTGGGCGGAGTGCGTCGACGTCCTCGCCGACACCCTCGCCTGGATCACGGCCGTCGCCGGCTGCCACACGGTCGTCGTCGGCGGTGGGCTCGCCGAGTCGGGCGCGCTGCTGTTCGACCCGCTCCGTGTCGCCGTCGCCGAACGGCTCGTCGGACTGCGGGTGCCCGCCGTCGTGCCGGCCCGCCACGGTGACGCGGCCGGGGCCATCGGCGCCGGCCTCCTCGCACAGGACCTCCTCGCCACGCTCGCGACCGTCGGGGAGCACGCATGACCACGCTCGTCCGTGCTCCGCGCATCGTCACCCCGGACGCCGTGCTCGACGACGGGTGGCTGCTCGTCGGCGACGGGGTCGTCGTGGCACGTGGATCGGGCCGAGCGCCCGAGCACGCGGACGGGCCCTTCCGCGTGCACGAGGTCGCGGGCACCGTCGTCCCCGGCTTCGTCGACCTCCACGCGCACGGCGCACTCGGGCACGACTTCGCGACCTGTTCCGCCGACGACGCCCGCGCGGTCGCCGCGCACCACGCCGCCCGCGGCACCACGTCGCTCGTCGCCTCGATCGCGACCGGCACCCCCGAGGACACGGTGGCCGCGCTCCGGCGGCTCCGCCCCCTCGTGGCCGACGGCGTCCTCGCCGGCCTCCACCTCGAGGGGCCGTGGCTCTCGCCCGCTCGCCGCGGAGCACACGCGCCGACGCTCCTGCACGCTCCCGGACCGGCCGAAGTCGGCGCGTACCTCGACGCCGCCCAGGGGGCGCTCCGGATCGTGACGCTCGCTCCCGAGCTCCCCGGCGCACCGGACGCGGTCGAGCGGCTGTCCGACGCGGGCGTCATCGTGGCGATCGGCCACACCGACGCCGACGCCGCGACGGTCGAGCGAGCGGTCGACGCCGGTGCCCGGCTCGTCACCCACGTCTTCAACGGCATGCCGCCGCTGCACCACCGGTCGCCCGGCCCGGTCGGCGTCGCGCTGACCGATCCCCGTCTGAGCGTCGAGGCCATCGTCGACGGCCATCACCTCGACCCCGTGACGGTCGACCTCGTGCGGCGGAGCGCTGCGGGCCGGATGGTCCTCGTGTCCGACGCGATGGCGGCCACCGGGTGTCCCGACGGCGCCTACCGGATCGCCGGGTCCGACGTCGTGGTCGCGGACGGGGTCGCGATGCTCGCGGACGGGTCGTCGCTCGCCGGCAGCACGGGGGTCGTCGCGGACGGCTTCGCCCGCTTGCTCGACGCCGGTGCTCCGCTCACCGAGGCGGTCGATGCGTCCTCCGCCCACGCCGCCGCCCTGCTCGGTCTCCCGGTCCCCCTGGCGATCGGCTCACGCGCCGACCTGTTCGTCGTCGGGGTCGGTCCGCTCCTCCCGGAGGTCCTCGCATGATCGTCGTCGTCACCCCGAACCCGGCCGTGGACGTCACCTACCGCGTCGACGAGCAGCGCATCGGCACGACCCAGCGCGTCCGCAGGGTCGAACGACGCCCGGGCGGCAAGGGGCTCAACGTGGCCCGGGTGCTCGCTGCCGAGGACGTGGTGACCCACTCGGTCCTCCCCCTCGGCGGAGCATCGGGCACCTGGATGGCCGATGCCGTCGCGGCCCTCGGGCTGCCGGTGACCGTGGTGCCGGTCCCCGGTGAGACCCGGAGCACGATCACCGTCGTGGACGACCTCGCCCACCCGACGATGTTCGGCGAACCCGGGCCGGACGTGCCGGCCATGACCTGGCTGCGTGTCGACGAGGCGGTGCGCGCCGCGGTGCGCGCCGCGGTGTGCGCGGAGCCCGCGGCGCCCGCGGCGCCGGACGCCGATGCGCTGGTGATCGCGGGGTCGCTCCCCGTCGGCAGCCCGCCCGACGTCGTCGTCCCGTGGATCACCGACGCCCTCGCGGCCGGCGCACTGGTCGTCGCCGACCTCTCCGGACCCGCACTGCTCGCAGCCGCCGACGCCGGCGCGACCATCTGCAAACCCAACCGCGACGAACTGGCGGAAGCGACCGGCCGCACGGACGAACGTGCCGGCGCGCTCGACCTCCTCCGCCGCGGGGCGGGCACCGTCGTGGTCTCCCGCGGTTCGGCGGGCATCGCAGCACACACGGTCGACGCCGTCGTCGAGGTCCCCGCCGTCCCCGGTGTCACCGGGAACCCCACGGGCGCCGGTGACGCCGCCACCGCCGGCCTCGTCCTCGCCCTGGCCCGTGGCGCGGACATCGCCACAGCACTCCGCACCGCTGCCGCGTTCGGCGCCGCCGCGGTCCTGCGCCCGGTGGCCGGCGAGATCGACCACGACGCCGCCCACCGCTTCACCACCGACCTCGAGACGACCCGGAGCCACGCATGATCACCGACCTCGCCCTGACCGGACTGCTCGACTCGGCGCGCACGACCCGCAGCGGGGTCGGCGCGTTCAACGTCGTCCTCCTCGAGCACGCCGAGGCGATCGTGGACGGGGCCGTGCACGCCGGCCTGCCCGTGATCCTGCAGATCAGCGAGAACTGCGTGCGGTACCACGGCGGCCTCGCACCGATCACGGCGGCCACGCAGGCGATCGCCCGGGCCGCCGACGTCGAGGTCCTGGTGCACCTGGACCACATCGAGGACGTCGACCTCGTCGCCGAGGGCATCGCGCTCGGCGTCGACTCGATCATGTACGACGGGTCGCACCTCGACTACGACGCCAACGTCGCTGCGACGCGGACCCTCGCCGAGCGCTGCCACCGGGCCGGCATCGCGATCGAGGCCGAGCTCGGTGAGGTCGGCGGCAAGGACGGCGTCCACGCCCCCGGTGTCCGCACCGACCCGGCCGACGCGGCGGCGTTCGTCGCGGCGACCGGTGTCGACGCGCTGGCCGTCGCGGTCGGGACCTCGCACGCGATGCAGACCCGTGAAGCCGCGGTGGACCGTGACCTCATCGGACGGCTGCACGCCGCGGTCCCCGTGCCGCTCGTCCTGCACGGGTCATCCGGGCTGTCCGACGACGAACTGCGGGGCGCGGTGGCCGCCGGGATGACGAAGATCAACATCTCGACGCACCTGAACGGCCTGTTCACGCGGGCGCTCCGGGACGTCCTCGACGAGCGCCCCGACGTCGTGGACCCGCGGAAGTACGTGGCCGCGGGGCGGGACGCGATCGCCGCGGAGACGGCGCGGCTGCTCACACTGCTGGCAGCCTGACGGCGACGCGGTCCCGGCCGCGACGTCCCGGCTGCGACGTCCGGCCCGCGGCAGCGTGCGGGGGCGTCACCCCTTCGTCTTGGAGTGCCACCGCAGCGTCGTCCCCTGGTACAGCGTGACGTCGCCGTTCGTCTGCATCCGGAGCACCATGCCCTTGCCCCCGTACCGGGACGTCCCCGTCGACCACTTCGCCCGCCCGAACGCGTCGTAGAGCACCACGTTGCCGTCGGACTGGACGCGGAGCGAGCTGCCCCGACCGCCGGCGACGGTGAACACCGTCTTCGTCCCAATGACGATCCGGAGCGACCCGTCGTCGAGCACGACGAACCGCCGGTGCGCCGCGGTGTCCCGGATCTCCTGCCCGGGGACCAGGCTCGCTCCGGGGAGGAGCCGGTCACGGGTCGCGGGCGCCTGCTGCCAGAGGACGGTCGAGCCCCGGACGAGCTGCACCGCCCCGAGGTCCGTCACCTGCAGCCGCGGCGCACTGCCGGTCGAGGCCTTCCCGGCACGCCAGACGGTCGCACCCGTGGTGCTGCGGACGGCCAGCGTGCCGTTCGTCCCGACCACGAGCGACGCGCCCTTCGACGCCACGTTCGACGACCACACGGCACGTCCGCCGCCCCACTCGACGAGCTTCCCGTCGGCCTGCAGGTCGAGCCACCACAGCCCGTGCGGTGACCGGATGGACGTGCCGGACGGCACCACGACCGCGGACCCGGTGATCCCGGTCGCGGTGGCCCCGGCAGCGGCGGCGGACCCGACGACCCGCCCACGGGTGCACCCGGCGGTCGGCAGGAGCGCGCCGAGCACGGACCACCTGGGCGTCCCCAGGCCGGTCGCCCGGTCGTGCCCCTTCGTCGCCGGATAGGTGCCGTTCGTCCCCGCGGTCACGTCGCGGAAGGCCGTGGGGTGTGCGTAGAGGGTCTGGTGGAGGTCTCCGACCCCGGAGGCGCAGCCGCGGGCGCTGAGCGCCGCCGCGAGCTGCCCGGCGACGACGGGCGACGCGAGACTCGTCCCACCGCCGAGCGCGAACCCGCGCGCGGCGCCGAGGTAGATCCCGGGACCGGTCGCGGGATCGGCCACGGACGCGATGTCGGGGACCAGGCGCTTCGTCCCGGAGACCCCGACACCGCTCTGCCATGCCGGGCGTGCGTACGCGGCAGACGTGCCGCCGCCGCTCGCGCCGTACGAGTTGCCCCAGGCCGTCTCGCTCGTCGCCGAGGACGTGGTCCGGAGCGAGGTGCCCCCGACCGCGACGACGGCGGGCGACGACGCCGGGTACGTGACCGACGTCACGACGGTCTTCGGTCCGGTCGGGCACTTCGCTCCGTCGTCACCGGATGCGGCGAAGACGGTCGCCCCGGCGGCGACGATGCGCGCGATCGCGTTGTCGAACGCGGCTCGGACACCGGGCGAGGTCAGCGACTCGCACGACCCCCACGAGACGCTGACGGCCACGATCCCGGCTCGACGGACGTCGTCGGCGATGCGGCTGTAGCTGTCGTAGAGCCCCTGGAACGAGTTCGGCGCGACGTACACGCGCTGGCGGGCGCCCGGTGCGGTCGCGAGCAGTGCCTCCTGGTCGAGTGCGACCTCGGACTCGCCGCCGGAACCGTCTGGAGCGTGCACGTCGGCCCCGTCGACGGAGACCTGGTCGAGCGCGGGGACCTCGCGCCCGACCGCCTTCGCGTAGGCGACGAGGTCGTTCCGGTCCCACCCGGAGAGCTGGACCGTCGCGACCGTCGTCCCCGCGCCGGCGTTCGCAGCGCTCGACGAGGCGTACGCACGGGCCAGGTCTGCGGGGGCGTACCCGCCGGGCAGCGCGGCGTGTGCGGCGGCCGGGCGCGCGTCGAGCCCGAGCACGGCGGTGACCGCACCGCCGAACGACGACGGCAGGACGGGTTCGGCGGACGGGTGCATGCCGTCGCCGCTCCCGAGCAGCCGGATCCCGAACAGCGCCTCGGCACGGGCGGCGGTGCCGGTCGCCTCGAGCTCCCAGGTGTCACGGTCGGTGACGGTGAACCCCGCAGCCGTCAACGCTGCGCGGACCGTCGCGCCGTGCGGTGCCTCGGGGGCGACCGCGGCGACGGCGTCGGCCCGGTCTGCGGCGGTGTCGCCGGTGGTCGTGGTGGGCAGCGCGCGGAGCGCGGTCTGGTCCGTCGGCCGGAGCACGATGGTCAGGTCCACTGTCGCGTCGCCGGGCGTCCGTCCGGTGGCCGGGTCGGTCGGCGTCGGAACGGAAGCGGGACCCGCAGCGGTCGGGGACGGCACGGCAGGAGCGGCGGACGCCGGGGCGGCGAGACCGGCGGCGAGGGTCACGGCGAGCGCGATCGCCGTCACGAGGGCGAGGGGTCGGTGCAGCATCGGCGTCACTCCATGACTGGTGCGGCACCCGATCCGTGGGCGCCGGTCCACCCGCGTCGGAGTGGACGCGAGCACGGTAACCCGTCAAGGCACCGCGGCGCTCCCCCAGTTGTGAGGCGATGTACCCCGCCAGGTCCCCCTCGCGCGCGGGCAGGCGGACCGCTGGCAGTGGACCCCGGTCAGCAGAGGGGGACGTTCACCGCGAGACCGCCCATCGCGGTCTCCTTGTACTTGGTGGACATGTCGGCACCCGTCTGCCGCATCGTCTCGACGACCTGGTCGAGCGACACGTGGTGCACCCCGTCTCCACGGAGGGCCATCCGTGCGGCGTTCACGGCCTTGTTCGCCGCGATCGCGTTCCGCTCGATGCACGGGATCTGCACGAGGCCGCCGATCGGGTCGCACGTCAGCCCGAGGTTGTGCTCCATCGCGATCTCGGCCGCGTTCTCGACCTGCTCGGGCGTCCCGCCGAGCAGTTCGGCGAGTCCGGCGGCGGCCATCGACGCCGCGGACCCCACTTCGCCCTGGCAGCCGACCTCGGCGCCGGAGATGGAGGCGCGCTCCTTGTAGATCGAGCCGATCGCGCCGGCGGTGAGCAGGAACCGCACGATCGCGTCGTCGCGGAGCTCCGGCGTGATCGCGGGGACGTAGGTCAGCGCGTAGTACAGGACTGCGGGGATGATCCCGGCGGCACCGTTGGTCGGGGCGGTGACGACCCGGCCGCCGGAGGCGTTCTCCTCGTTGACCGCCATCGCGGTGAGGTTCACCCACTCCATCGCGAAGAGGGGGTCGTGCCCGGGGTCGTCGCGCGTGAGCTGCTCGTACCAGTTCGCGGCACGGCGGCGGACGTCGAGGCCGCCCGGCAGCGTCCCGCCCCGTCGGATGCTCCGGTCGACCGAGGACTCCATCACGGCGTGGATGCCGAGGAGCCCGGAGCGGACCTCGTCGTCGGTGCGGGTCGCGGTCTCGTTCGCCAGGGCGATGCCGCTCACCGGCAGCCCGGATCGCGCGCAGGCGGCCAGGAGCTCGGCGCCGCTCGAGAACGGGTACGGCACGGCGTCGCCGACCGGGATGGCGGCGCTGGCCACGGCGGAGGTGTCCTCGCCGTCGCGGGCGATGAAGCCGCCGCCGACCGAGTAGTAGGTCTCGACGGCGAGCTCGGAGCCGCTGGCGTCGAAGGCGCGCAACCGCATCGCGTTCGGGTGGCGCGGCAGCATCGTCAGGGGGTGCTGGACGATGTCCCGGAGCCGGAACGGGACGGTCTGCCCACCGGAGAGCCGGAGCGACCCCGTCGCTTCGAGGCCGTCGAGCGATGCGGTCATGGCGTCGGGGTCGACGCGCTCGGGCTGCTCCCCCGTCAGGCCGATCGCGACGGCGCCGAGCGTGCCGTGCCCCTGCCCGGTCGAGGCCAGCGAGCCGTACAGGTCGACGCGGATCGTGGTCAGGGGCAGCCCGGCGACACGGGATGCGAAGTCCGCGGCGGCGCGCATCGGTCCGACGGTGTGGGAACTCGACGGACCCACGCCGATGCTGAAGAGATCGAAGACGGAGACCGGCACGCCGCCACCCTAACCCGTCCGGACGGACGGACGGACGAACCGGACCTCAGCGGCGGTTGCCCTCCGAGGGCATCAGGAACCACAGGACGACGTAGGCGATCCAGAGCGGCCCGGGGAAGAAGCTCAGGACGACCCAGGCGACACGGACGAACATGCGGGACCAGCCGAAGCGGTCGGCGATGCCGGCACAGACGCCGGCGAGGACGCGCCCGTTGCGGGGGCGGATGAGTGAGTTCATGTGCATCACGCTACGCACGCCGGGCGGCAGGCAGAAGGAGGTCAGCCTCCCGATCGAGGGTGGGGAGAACCCCACCGGGCGCTCAGGGGACGAGCACGATCTTCCCGCGGGTGTGCCCCTGCTCCAGTTCCTCGTACGCGTCCTGCACACGCTCGAGCGGGTACGTGCTCGCGACGGGGACCTCGATCGCCCCTTCGGCGACCATCGCGGCGAGCGCCCCGAGGATCTCCGGGTCGGCGGTGTCCGTGCTGCCGGAGGCCTTCGCCCCGACCTCGGCCGCCGCCTCGAACGCGATGATCGTCTCGATGCGGTCCGCCGGGATCCCGAGGGCGATCCCGAGGTGCACGTACTCGGCGCCGTGCGTGTCGATGAGCGCGTCGATGCCGTTCGTCGCGAGCTCCTCGATGCGCTGCTGGAGCCCGTCGCCGTAGGCCACGGGGCGTGCACGCTTCGACGCGAGCCACTCGTGGTTCGCCTCGGACGCGACGGCGATCACGTCGACCCCCTCGTTCGTGAGGAGCTGCGTGACGAAGCCGCCGACGCCACCGGCGGCGCCGGAGACCACGACGGTCTCCCCCGGCCTCGGGTCGACCGCGCGCACGGCCGCTGCCGCCGTGGTCGCGACGACGTCGAGCCCGCCGGCGACGGTCCAGTCGAGCAGGCGTGGCTTCTGGACGACCTGCTCGGCGGGGACAGAGACGTACTCCGCCTGGCTCGAGCGCTCCCACGACCAGCCGATGACCTCTTCGCGCTCGTCGACACCGTCGACGCCCTCGCCGACGGCCACGACGATCCCGGCGAAGTCGGTGCCCTGCCCGGACGGCAGGTCACCGCCGAAGGTCCCCTGGCGGATCGCGGACTCCCCAGGGTTGATCCCGGCGGCACGGACGCGGACGAGCACCCGGCCCGGTTCGACCGTGGGGACGGGGACCTCGGCGACGTGGAGGACGCCGCGGTCACCCCACTCGTCGAAGCGGACGGCACGCATGGTCTCAGGAAGGTCAGTCATCACCCCAGACGGTACCCCTGCCGGGACGACCACCGAGTGTGGACCGCTCCAATCCGTCGGGATCCCGTGCGAGACTGACCGGATGCCCATCCTCAACAAGGACATGCAGGTGTGCATGTCGCTCGCGGCCCGGCCGAGCAACATCGGCACCCGGTTCCACAACTTCCTCTACGACGAGCTCGGGCTGAACTTCCTCTACAAGGCGTTCACGACGACCGACCTCCCCGGCGCCGTCACCGGGATCCGAGCGCTCGGCATCCGCGGATGCTCGGTGTCGATGCCGTTCAAGGAGGCGATCATCCCGCTCGTCGACACCATCGAGGAGTCGGCCGCCGCGATCCAGTCCGTGAACACCGTCGTGAACGACGACGGTGTGCTCACCGCGTCGAACACCGACTACGAGGCCGTCGCCGCCCTCCTCGCCTCCCACGACGTGGATCCGGCCTCCCGCGTGCTGCTCCGCGGCTCCGGCGGCATGGCGAAGGCGGTCACGGCGGCGTTCCGCGGCGCGGGCTTCGACCACCTCACGGTGCTCGCCCGCAACGAGGACACCGGTCCGGCCCTCGCCGACCAGTACGGCTACGCGTGGGCGCGGTCGGAGCAGGACGCCGGCGACGTCGACCTGCTCGTCAACGTCACGCCGCTCGGCATGGACGGCGACCAGGCGGAGACCCTCGCCTTCGAGCAGGACCGTGTCGACGCGGCCCACACCGTCTTCGACGTCGTCGCGTTCCCCTCGGAGACCCCGCTGGTCCGCGCGGGTCGCGCCGCGGACAAGCACGTCATCACGGGTGCCGAGGTGATCGCGCTGCAGGCAGCGCGGCAGTTCGAGCGGTACACGGGCGTCGCCCTCACCGAGGACCAGGTGACGCGCGCGAGCGTCTTCAGCCGCGCTGTGTAGGTGGCAGCCAGGCGGACGGGAGGCCCGTGGCGGCGCCGCCACGGGCCTCCCGTCCGGCTCGTCAGGAGTTGCGGGCGCGACCCGTCGCGACCCAGCCGAGCCGGCGCAGCGTCTCGCGGTTCCGGATCCAGATGAGCGGCTGGATGACGAAGCCGGGCACCCAGGACCCCGGTCCGGCGACGGCGTTCTCGACGATCGTGACCTTGCACCCCTTGGCGTGCGGTTCGACGCTCAGCTCGACCCGGGCCTCCCCGATCGGCCACCCCTTCGGCTGGATCACCATGTGGCGCGGCGGGTCCCACTCGAGCGAGGTCGTCTCGTCGTTGATGACCAGCGGCCAGACCCCGAACGAGTGGTGCAGGCGTGTGCCGACCTCGGGCCACCCGCGCTCCTCGTTCCGGAGCCGGGACGCACCGACGACCCACGTCGTGTAGAGCCAGCCGTCCCCGAACACGTCGAAGACGTCCTCGGGCGTGCAGTGCAGGATCCGGACGTTCTTGGCCATGGTGTTCAGTCCTCCGGTGTGAGATCGACGTCTTCGGGGAGCCCGAAGGTGTGACGCAGGGCGCTCCGTGCGGCGTGCCAACCGGCCATGCCGTGCACGCCCGGGCCGGGTGCGGACGCCTCCGAGCAGAGGTACATCCCACCGCCCATCCGCCACGGGTCGCCGGAGAGCAGCGGGCGCTTCACGAGCTGCCAGAAGCTCGCGGCGCCGGCGGCGATGTCCCCGCCGACGTAGTTCGGGTTGTACTCGCCCATCTGGACCGCGGTGCGCGAGCTCGTCGCGAGGACCGTGTCGCGGAACCCCGGGGCGAACCGCTCGATCTGCCGCGTGACGATCTCGGTGTGGTCGACGTCGGATCCCGCGGGGACGTGCGCGTACGCCCAGAAGACGTGCTTGCCCTCCGGGGCGCGGCTCGGGTCGACCACGGTCGGTTCGGCGCCGAGGACGTACGGCCGCTCGGCGTGACGTCCGCGTGCGACATCGCCCTCGGCCGCGGCGATCTCCGCGCGTGTCCCGCCGATGTGCACGGTGCCGGCCTTCCGGAGCTCGGCGTTCGTCCACGGCACCGGGTCGGACAGCGCGAAGTCGACCTTCGCCGCGGCGTTGCCGAACCGGAACCGCCGCAGCGCACCGCGCTTCGGCGACGGGATCTGCTTCCCGGCGATCCGCAGCATCCCGGGGACGCTCGTGTCGAAGAGCACCGCCTTGGCGGGTGTCAGGTCTGCGAGGGACCGGACTTCCCGCCCGGTCTCGATCGTGCCACCGTGCGCGACGAGGTCTGCGGCGAGCGCGTCGACGATCGCCTGGCTGCCCCCGATCGGCACCGGCCAGCCCCTGGCGTGGGCGTAGACACCGAGCGAGAGGGCTGCTGCGGCCGTCGCGAGTGAGGGCATGTGCTGGATGGAGTGCGCCGCGACCCCGGTGATCATCGCCGGCGCGACGTCCTGCCGGAAGCGGGCGTTCCAGGCACTGCTGCCCTGCTCCAACGCGCGCAGGCCGAACTGCAGGACGGTGAGCGGGTGCCGTGGGACGTGGAGCAGCGCGTCCGTCGCGAAGTCCGCCACCTGGTCGGCGTGCCGCGCGAGCGGGCCCATCAGGTTCCGGAACGCCGGCCCGTCCACGCCCAGCTCGGCGGCCGTGCGCTCGAGGTCCCGGTACGCGATGCCGGCGCGCCCACCGTCGAGCGGGTGGCCGTACTGCACCTCGGGGAGCCGCAGTTCGATGCGGTCCTCGAGCCGGAAACGCCGGAAGAACTCGGACTGCAGCGCCATCGGGTGCACGGCGGAGCAGACGTCGTGCAGGAACCCGGGCAGCGTGAGCTCGGCGGTACGGGCCCCGCCGCCGATGGTGTCGTTGCGCTCGACCACCTCGACGGAGAGCCCGGCACGCGCCAACGTCACCGCGGCGGCGAGCCCGTTCGGTCCCGCCCCGACCACCACCGCATCGACCATGCACCGAGCCTACGAGTCGCGCGTGTGCGGACCCCCAGCCGCGGTGCCGGGGTCAGCTGCGGGTGGTGTCGGCGTCGGCGGCGTCCGTGCCGTCGTCGTCGGAGGCGCCGTCCGAGGCGTCGTCGGTGTCCTCGACCGCGCTCGGGCCGGAGCCGACGGGGTGCTCCGCGAGCAGGGCCGCGAAGTCCTCGTCGAGCATCTGCTGCACGCGGTCGTCCCGGCCGATCTCGTAGCCCTCGGTCGGGCGCTGCGCCCACCCCAGGCGGCCGACGACGGTCGTGCCGATGTCGTCCCACGCGCGGGCCCGCGCGGCGAGGACGATGCCGTCGACGAAGCCCTGGTCGTCACGGCGTCGGTCGAGCATCGTCGCGAGCTGCTCGTACTGGGCTTCGCGCGTGCGGAGCTTGACGTCGTCGCCGCGCCGGTAGTCGTGCTGGTGCTTCGAGCGGCCCTTCTGCTTGATCGCCTTCGACCGGATCTCCCGCATCCGCTGGGCGTCGCCGCGCTGCTCCTCGGCCATCCGGTGCAGTTCTTCGCGCGTCGCCTCGGCTGCGACCGCGTGGTCGAAGAACCCCTGGTCACGGAGGGAGTTCGTGATGATCCGGTTCGCGACGGCGATCACGACGGCCGCCTTCGAGATGAGGAAGCCCTCGTCCACCGCACGCTTGAGCTCGACCTGGCTGATGGGTCGCTCGGTGGAGTCCTTGCCACGCCGTCCGAACAGAGCCATGACGACGACGATACCGGCGGCGGGTGACCATCAGTCCGCAGGGGGACCCGGATCCCCACCGGGAGGGACGACTCGCCACGAGCGGGTCCGTAGCGTCGCAGGCATGGTCACGTACTCCGAATCCCCCAGGACCGGCCTCGGCACCGCGAGTCTCGTGCTCGGCATCTGCTCGTTGCTCGCGGGGTGGACGTTCTTCGCCCCGATCGTCGGGCTCTGCCTCGGGATCGCGTCCCGCGGCCGCGAACCGCTCGCGCGCGGTCGCGCCGGGTGGGGCATCCTGCTCAGCGTCATCGCCCTCGCCGTCTGGATCGTGCTCGTCGCACTGTTCGTCGGGTTCGGCACGTTCGCGGCGTGGCAGCACGCCACCCAGGGCTCCTGACGGCCGACCGGAGCGGTCGGGTCAGAGGACCCGGCCGTAGAGGGCGACGTCGACCCGCGCGGGCCCGAGCGGCAGTGCGCTCCGCAGGGTCCCCTCGTGCGTGAAGCCGAGCCGCTCGGCGAGCCCGCGGCTCCGCTCGTTGCCGACGGCCGTGCGGATCTCGACCCGTCTCGCGCCCCGCGCCCCGGCGACCGAGACGAGGACGGAGGCCGCCCGCCGGACGATGCCCCGTCCCTCCTGGCCGGCATCGATCCAGTAGCCGAGCGATGCCTGCCCGAGGTACGTGTCGAAGGCCAGTGACGCGGCACCGACGACGCGGTCGTCCACGCGGATGACGCACGGCAACGACCGGTCCATCGCGTACTGGGCGAGCATCCGTTCGGTGTGCAGGGACGTGTCCTCGAGCGTCTGCGACCCCCACGCCCACGGTTCGGCGGCACGGAGGCGGTCGAGGTTCGCGAGCACGAGGTCGTGCACCGCCTCGACGGTCGAGAGGTCCCGCAGCGTCAGCGTGCAGCCGTCGCCGAGGTCCCGCCCGAATGCCGTCACCGGTCCGACACTATGCACCTGCGGCGCTACTCGTACCGGAGTGCCTCGATCGGGTTCTGACGCGCTGCCCGTCGGGCGGGCAGCGTGCCCGCGAGGAAGGCGATCACCATCACCACGACGATGATCGTGATCACCGAGGACGGCGCGAACTGCAGGATGTGCAGCCCCGGCAGGTCCTTGAGCACGGTCCCGGCGAGGACGTTGGAGATCCCCGTCCCGAGCGCGATCGCCACACCGGCGCCGATCGCACTGCCGAGGAAGCCGATGAACACGGCCTCGAGCGAGAACAGCGTGTAGACCTTGCCGCCGCCCATGCCCATCGCCTTCATCAGGCCGATCTCGCGGGTGCGCTCCTGCACGCTCATCAGGAGCGTGTTGATGATGCCGAACCCGGCCGCGATGAGCGCGATCACGGCGAAGGCGTTGAGCACGCCGACGATGCCGTTGATGACGGTCTGGAACTGCCCGAGCTGGTCCTGGATGGTCTGCCCGGTGTAGCCGTCCTTCGACAGCGCGCTCTTCACCGTGGACGCGGTCGCACCGTCGCTCAGGGTGGCCGAGGCGCTGGCGTACGAGGTGGCGATCGATGCCGGCTTGCCGGTCTCCTGCGCCTGCTGCATCGCGTCCGTCAGGGCGGAGTTCGCACCGGCGCTCCCGCCGAACAGCGACTCGTTCTGCACGCCCACCACGGTCGCGGTGAGGGTGTGCTCGGCGCCCTGGTAGTCGTCCACCGCGAAGGTGAGCTCCTTGCCGACGGCCGCCTTCGCGGTGCCGAGCCCGAGGTTCTTCAGGTAGTTCGTCGGCAGGATCACCTGGTTCGCGTCGGTGCTGTCGTCGAGCTGCTTGCCCGAGGCCAGGTCCGCCTTGAGTTCACCGGCATTGGCGGACAGCGTGACGACGTACTTGCCCTCGCTGCCGTACTCGGCGTACTTCGGGCTGAGCGCGACCGCAGGCCGCACCGTGTCGATGCCCGTGACGTCCTTGATCTTGTCGACGTCGGACTGCGAGAGGTACCCGAAGGAGGCCGGCCCGCGGTCGACGCTCTGGGTGGACGCATCCGGGTCGTACTTCGCGGGGCCGCTGTCCGTCGAGGAACTGTCGACCGTCTTCGTGATCGTCAGCGCCCCGGTGTCGCCGATCGACGCGACCTGGGTGTCGATGTAGTTGCCGACGCCGGTGCCGATGGCGGAGGTGAGGGTGATCGTGAAGGCACCGATGAAGATCGCGATGACCGTCAGCGTGGTGCGGAGCTTGGAGCGGAAGGTGTTGCCGACCGCGGTCTTCAGGAGGTCGAGGAAGTTCATGCGGAGTGCCTTCCGTGCTCGTGGGCACCCGGGGCGGGCGCATCGGCGCCACCGGACCCGCCGGACCCGCCGGACCCGCCGACGATGAGACCGTCGCGGACGTTGACGCTGCGGTCGCACCGTGCGGCCAGTTCCTCGTCGTGGGTGACGACGACGAGCGTGATCCCGCGCTCGCGCTGCAGCCCGAAGAGCATGTCCTCGACGACTTCACCGGTGTTCGTGTCGAGGTTGCCGGTGGGCTCGTCGGCGAAGATCACGCTCGGCTCCCCCACGAGCGCTCGCGCGATGACCACGCGCTGCTTCTGCCCGCCGGAGAGGTCGTTCGCGTCGTTCTTGGCCTTGTCCGCCAGCCCCAGGGCGTCGAGCGCGGCCATCCCCCGGCGCTTCCGCTCCGCACCAGAGATGCCCGCGATCTTCAGCGGCAGCACGACGTTGTCGAGCACGGAGGTCTTCGGCGTCAGGAAGAACTGCTGGAACACGAACCCGAAGGTGCTGTTCCTGGTGCGGTTCACCTGCCGGGCGCTGAGCGTCGCCGCGTCGGTGCCGTCCAGGAGGATCTCGCCCGAGGACGGCTTGTCGAGCAGCGCCAGCAGGTGCATGAGCGTCGACTTGCCGGATCCGGACTTGCCGACGATCGCCAGGCTCTCGCCCTGGTGCACCGCGAGCGACACTCCCTTCAGCGCATCGAACCGCGTGGAACCGCGGCCGTAGGTCCTCGTGAGGTCTCTGGCCTCGAGCACGGGAGTGGTCATGCGCCAACCGTACTGTCCGTTGCACGACTGAAAGTTTGCGTTTGCTGCAAACCAGATGACGTCCCGGTTACAGTCGTGCCATGCCCGACAGTGTCACCCCCGGCGAGATGGGTCTCCGCGACCGCAAGCGCATCGAGACCCGCACCCGCATCGCAGCGGCCGCGCGGGCCCTGGTGCTCGAACAGGACATCGACCGCACCACGATCGAGCAGATCGCCGCCCGCGCGGACATCTCGCCCCGGACGTTCTTCAACTACTTCGAGAGCAAGGAGGACGCGGTCCTCGGGCACACCGAGCTCGACCTGTCCCCGGAGACCCTCGGAGCCCACGTGCTCGCCGTCGCCGGGCGACCCGCGGCGCAGGCGGTCGTGGACCTGGCGTTCCTGGTGTTCGGCGACACGTTCGGCGACGAACGACACCGGCACGAGCGCAAGGAGCTCATCGTCCGGTTCCCCCAGCTCATGCGCCGCCAGGTGACCAGGATGACGACCGTCGCGGAGGCGATGACCGGCGCGGTGCGGACCGTCCTCGAGCGCGATCCCGCCTGGGGGCCGGAGGCAGCCACCCCGCAGGCCGCGGAGATGCTCCTCGGCATGGTGATGACCGCACTCCGGAGCGCCGCACGGCACGAGGGCACCGACCCCGAGGAGGTGCGCGTCCAGGTCGTCGCCCTGATGCGCGACACCGCGGCCCGGATCGCCGGAGTCGCCGTCATCCCCGCGTGACGAACCCTTCCTTGACCATCCAGTCGAACGCGACGTCGGCCGGCTCGCGCCCCTCGACGTCCACCTGCCGGTTCAGCTCCTGCAGCACCGCGTCGGTGAGCTTCGGCGAGATCTGGTCGTAGACGTCCTCGAGCTCCGGGTACTCGCGCAGCACGGAGCTGGAGAGCACCGGGGCGACGTTGTACGCCGGGAAGAACCCCTCGTCGTCCTCGAGCACCTGCAGGCCGAGCGACTTGATGCGACCGTCGGTGGTGAAGACCTCACCGAAGTTGCACGTCCCGCGGTCGGTCGCCGTGTACACCGTGCCGGTGTCCAGGATGTCGACGTTCCCCTTCGGGATCGCGTTCGCACCGGACCCGCCGAGCTGGAGCCCGTACTTCGCGAGCATCGGCTTGAAGCCGTCGGCGCGGGAGTTGAACTCGGACTCGACGCAGAAGGTGCGCTGGTCGGCCGGCAGGTCCGCGATCTGGGACAGCTTCGTGATGCCGCCGAGCCCCTTGACCGCTTCCTTCCGCACGGCGAACGCGTACGTGTTGTTCATCGGCGCCGGGTCGAGCCACGTGAGCCCGTTGTCGGCGTCCTCGTCCTTGACCGCCTGCCACTGCTCGGTCTTGTCCGGGATGCCCTCCTTGTGGCCCATGTAGGTCAGCCATGCAGTGCCGGTGTACTCGTACGTCATGTCGGCGTCGTGGCTCGTCATGAGCTGGCGGACGGCGACGCTGCCGGGGACGTTGGTCTCGTCGGTGACCTCGAACCCGGCGGCCTTCGCGGCGAGCACGGCGATCTTCCCGAGCACGAGCTGCTCGGTGAAGTTCTTCGAGGTGACGGTGATGTGCGCGCCGTCGGGCAGGTCGTCGATGCGCTTGATGGTGCCCGGTTCGGCCGCGGGGACGAACGAGGTCGCCGGTTGCAGGCCGCAGCCGGTGAGTGCGAGGGCCGCGGCGCCGGCGACGAGACCGGCGACGATGCGTCGGCGGGTTCGGGTTCGGGTCGTCATCGGAGTCCCTTCGGTCGTGCGACGGTCTCGACGATGCGGCCGATCCAGTCGATGGACAGCGCGAGGAGCGCGATGAGCAGGGCGCCGGAGACCAGCACCTTCGGCAGGAACAGGTTCACGCCCGTGGTGATCAGGAGGCCGAGACCGCCGGCGCCGATGAACGTCGCGAGGGCCGCCGAGCCGACCAGGAGCACCAGCGCGGTGCGGATGCCGGAGAGCATCACCGGGACGGCGAGGGGCAGTTCGACCCTGAGCAGGACCGCGAACGCGCTCATGCCCATGCCACGGCCGGCCTCGACGAGCCGGGAGTCCACGCTCTCGATGCCGATGATCGTGTTCCGCAGCACCGGCAGGATCGCGTAGAGGACCAGCGCGATGACGGCGGCCCAGAACGAGAAGCCCAGCCAGAACGCCAGGAGCACGACGAGGCCCACCGCGGGAGCGGCCTGGCCGAAGTTCGCGACCGCGAGGATGACCCCGCTGGCCCGGCGCAACGGCCCACGGGTCAGGACGATGCCGAGCGGGATGCCGATCACGAGCACGATGAGCGTCGACACGATGGTGAGCAGCACGTGCTGCCAGGTGAGCGCGAGCAGGTCCGCGGGGTTCAGCGTCGAACGCTCGGTCGCGGTGAGGTCGGCGGTGGCCAGCCAGATCGCGAAGGCGCCGAGCACGACCAGGATCGCGACGGGCTGGATGACCAGGGGTTTCCAGGACGCACTACGCGCCGGGCGCACGCGCGGTTCGGTCACGACGTCAGTCATCGACGACCTCCGAACCACCGGCGGACGAACTACCGGCGGACGAACCACCGGCGGACGAACCACCGGCGCTCGACCCGGCAGACGCTGCCGGACGGGTCGACGGCATGGTCTCGATCGGGTTCGTGTTCGTCCCGACCGGCGTGTACGCCTGCTCCTCGGCCGCGGCGGCGCGGGACCGGGTGATCGCGTCCATCACGGTCTCGACGGTGATGACCCCGCGGAACGCGTCGCGACGCCCGGTGACCAGTGCGGCTCCGGCGCTCGAGACGAGCATGGTGTCGAGCGCGTCGTTCAGGGTCGCACCCTCACCGACGACGGGCAGGTTCGGCTCGATGCCCTCCGGGATCCGGTCGAGGCGTTCGAGCTGCCGGCGCGACGGCCAGCCGATCGGACGCTGCCGGCGGTCGACGACGACGGCGTGCCCGTGGCCACCGGCCTCGCGCATCCGCTGGAGCACGGCCGCGGCCTGTTCCCCCGGCGAGCAGGTCACCGCGTCGACGACCTCGACGTCGCGGACCCGGTTCAGCGTCAGCTGCTTGAGGCCGGCGCCGGACCCGATGAAGTTCTCGACGAACTCGTTCGCGGGCTCGGCGAGGATCCGCTCCGGGGTGTCGTACTGCACGATGTGCGCACCCTCGGAGAAGATCACGATCCAGTCGCCGAGCTTCACGGCCTCGTCGAAGTCGTGCGTGACGATGACGATCGTCTTGTGCAGCTCCTCCTGGATGCGGAGGAGCTCGTCCTGCAGGCGCTGGCGGGTGATCGGGTCCACGGCGCCGAACGGCTCGTCCATGAGCAGGACGGGCGGGTCCGCGGCGAGCGCGCGGGCGACACCGACACGCTGCTGCTGCCCGCCGGAGAGCTCACGGGGGAAGCGGTCGCGGTAGGTGTCCGGGTCGAGGGAGACCAGGTCGAGGAGCTCGTCGACGCGGGCGGCGATCTTGTCCTTGGACCAGCCGAGCATCTTCGGCACGATCGCGATGTTCGCGGCGACGGTCATGTGCGGGAAGAGCCCGCCGGCCTGGATGACGTAGCCCATCCGGCGGCGCAGCTCGTCGCCGTCGATCGCGGTGACGTCGTCGTCGCCGACCACGATGCGGCCCTCGGTGGGCTCGATCAGGCGGTTGATCATCTTCAGCGTCGTGGTCTTGCCGCAGCCGGACGGGCCGACGAGCATGACGATCTTGCCGGCCGGGATCTCGAGCGTGATGCCGTCCACGGCTGGCTTCGACGTTCCGGCGTACCGCTTCGTCACGGTGTCGAGCAGGATGCTGCGGCCGGTGACGTCGGCCGAGACGTCGTGGGACATGGGTGCGTCAGTGCTGGACACGGATACCTCGCGAGATGGTCAGACGGCCGAGGCCGAGGAGGAGCAGGTCGAGGACGAGGGCGAGCAGGACGACGCCCACGACCCCCACCACGACGGAGTTGAGCGAGTTGGCGCCGCCGAGTCGCGACAGGCCGGAGAAGATGAAGCCGCCGAGCCCCGGGCCGAGCGCGTACGCGGCGACCGCGGCGACGCCCATCACCATCTGGGCGGACACCCGCACCCCGGTGAGGATGATCGGCCACGCCATCGGCAGTTCGACCTGCCAGAGGGTGCGGAAGCGGCTCATCCCGATGCCCCTGGCCGACTCGACGACGGCGGGGGAGATCTCGGAGAGCCCGACGACCGCGTTCCGGAGGATCGGCAGGGCGGCGAAGAAGGTGACGGTCACGACGGACGGCACGACGCCGAACCCGAGCGGGACGAGCAGCAACCCGATCACGGCGAACGAGGGCAGCGTCAGACCGATGGTCGACACCTCGTTCGCGAGCGACCGGAGCCGCGGGCTGCGGTAGACGAGTGCTGCGAGCACCACCGCGATGACGGTGGCGAGCACGGTGCACTGGACGACCAGTGAGAAGTGCTGCCACGACGCGAACCAGATCTGGCTCCATCGCTCCGTGACGTAGTTGAAGAACACCGGTCGCTGGTTCCCCTCTGGTCGGCATTTCTGCCCACGGTTCGGGGCACGATCGCCGCCAAAGGTACGCAGCGCGTGCGCGATCCGTACAACCGAGATCCGCTCGGGGGCCGCTCACCTGCGCGGACGATCAGACGAAAAAGCCTGATCAGACGCCCACTACGGCTGCGTACCTGGGAGAACGGTAACGATGCTGCGCGCGGACGCGCTACAGGCCGGCGCTCCGGAGGCCGGCCTGCTCGGCGATCGACATCAGGTGCTCACGCCACTCGACCCACTCGGCCGGGGTCTTCTCGGCGAGGTTGCCGTCGCCGTCGCCAGCCAGGCCGTCGAGCATCTCGCGGGCGATGTCGGCGTGCCCCGCGTGCCGGGCGGTCTCGTACGCCATGTGCACCAGGATGCGGTGCAGCGTGACGTCGCGGTGCCCCTCCGGCCACCACGGCACGACCCCGCGCGCGTCGAGCGGCAGCGCTGCGATCGTCGCGTCGGCGTGGGCGGCGCTCGCGTGGTGGAACGCGACGATGTCCGCCATCGTCTCGTCGAGGGTCGCGTACATGTCGCGGTCGTCGTCGGAGTCGTGCCAGGCCGGTGGATCGGGGAGCGGCCGGTCGAACACCTGGCCGAAGTACTCCGACTGCACGGCGGCCACGTGCTTCACCAGCCCCAGGACGTTCGTCCCCGTCGGCGTCACCGGCCACCGCGCCTGCCGCTCGGCGAGCCCGTCGAGCTTCCCGAGCAGCGCGGCACGGTGCTTCTGCAGGTACCGCTGCAGCGTCGCCTTCACGTCGTCCTCGTCGGTGACCGCCGACCCGCCCTCGTCGCTGAGGCGTGCGTTCCCGACCGCCGCGAGCGTCCCGCCGGGCGGGGCTGCCCGCACGATCGGGACGTCGTCGACAGCGGGTCCCGGCACGTCGTTCATGCGTTCGATCGTGCCACCACTCGCGCCCGGATGCGCTCCGACTCGGACACCGCGACCCGTTCGGCCGTGAGCAGCAGGGACGCGACGTCGGTCGACGTCCGCGACGGGGCGTCGTTCCAGCTCGTCAGGTCGCGCACGCGCCCCATCCGGACGTCGGGTGCCGGGCACCAGAGCACGGGTGCGCCCTCTTCCACGGCGAGCGCGTGCCAGACGACGTCGAGTGCGCGCTGCACCGGCTGCGAGTGGACCGCGTGCGGTCCGCCGGCCGCGTAGACCACGGCCCCGACGAGGCACGCGCCGACGAGCGGCCGGCCGGCGACGTCCATCGCCGCCGCGCTGGACGCCTTGCGCATCCGGCCCTTGTCGTCGACGTAGGCGAACCAGGCGTGCTGGATCCAGCCCTGCTCGATGACGCCGCGGGCTCCGGAGAGCAGCCGTTCGAGGTCGGCCAGCTCGTGCAGCTGCGCATCGGCCCGGCGGACCCTGGCGGCGGCCCGGCGCTCGGCGAGGCGGTCGAGGAGCCCTCGGAGACCGGATCGGGTGGACGGGGAGGAAGAGGGTGCGGCGTCGGTGTCGACGTCGTGCTGGACGCGGAACTCGAGGGTCATCAGGCCCCTCCGATCTTCACGTGCACGGATGGTGTGGAGAGACGATAACCCCGTTCCGCTCAGCCGTCGAGGGTGGCGTCGATCCCGCGTCGTGCGACCGTCCGGAACACGCTGTCCTCACTCGTCGCGAGGGCGGAAGCGATGGACACGGCCCAGCCACGTGCCCTGGTCCAGGTGTCCTCGTCGACCGCGACGAGCGCGCGGAAGGTGCGCCGGGCCTCCCGGTCGAGCGTCAGCCAGGCGGTCGCGAGGTCGACGGCCGGGTCCCCTGCGGTGACGTCGCCGAAGTCGACGACCGCCGACAGGCGGTCTCCGCGCGGCCCGGGCTCGACGAGGACGTTGAACGGGTGCAGGTCGCCGTGCACCCAGACGGGAGGCCCGGCGTGGGCGGGAAGGTCGGCCGCGGTCCGCCAGAGCGCGGCCAGCTCGCCGGCACGGGGCACGTCCGCGGTCCGCAGGCGTTCCAGGACGGCGGCAGACCGGTCCCGCAGCGGGACGGCGCGGAACGGGTTCACCGGTGCGTCCGCCGGGGCGGGCACGTGCAGCAGCCCGAGGAACGCGGCGAGCCCCTCGGCGACCGCGACCCCGGCGGGTCGTCCCCCAGCCGGGACACCGGGCAGCCACCGGACGACGCTCCAGGACCACGGGTACCCGAGCGCGGGACGGCCGATCCGGACCGGGTCGGGGACCGGGACGATCGGGGCGACCCGCCGGGCGATCTCGGGGAGCCACCGCTGCTCGTGTTCGACGAGGCGCGCTGCGGCCTCGCGGCGGGGGAGCCGGACGGCCAGCAGGTCCCCGAGCCGGAGGATCACGTTGTCCCACCCGTTCGCCACCACCTCGAGCGGGAGCGCTGCCAGGTCCGGGTGCTGGTCGGTGAGGAGGGCCCGGACGAGCGGCACGTCGACGGCGAACTCGGCAGCGGGGGTGGGCACCGGGACAGGCTAGTCCGACCGTGTGGTCCCGTGAACGGGGGTGGGCGGACGGAACCTACCGCTTGGTATCTTCATAGCGTCGGATGCACGGGTGCCATCGTGGGGGGACCCGTGACCCGCACCGCCGGTCGGAGCCTCAGGGAGCCCCGGCCGGTGCGATGATCCCGACGAGACGCGGGATCTCCGGCCGCACGGCATCGGTGACGATCGCCGCGAGGAGCACCGTCCAGAGGTCCCGCAGCCGTTCGAACAGGTCCGATCGGTCGGCGAGGACGTCCGACACCGTCTGCACCCCCGTGTACGCGGGGATGATCACACGCCCGAGCAGCTCCGGGTCCCAGCGCTCGTCCACCTGGCCCGCGGCGATGCCCTGCCGCATCAGGTCCGCGGTGACCGCCATCCAGTCCGTGTAGGGGTCCGACCGGGCGACCTCGCTCGTGGCCGCTTCGGTGGAGAGCCGGATGCCGGCGCTGACCGCGACCTCGGACACCATCTGCGTCGCGAGGCCCTGGGACATCCACATCATCGCCTCGAGCGGCGAGCTCGCCTTCGCCAGCGCTTCCGCCCCGTACCGCCGGGAGATCGCGTGCTGCTCGGCGATCACGGCGGCGGCGAGGTCGGCCTTCGAGGCGAAGTGGAAGTACAGCGCGCCCTTCGTGACGCCGGCGCGGTCCGCGACGCCGTCCATCGACGCACCGACGTACCCGCGCTCGTCGAACTCCCGTGCAGCGCCCTCGAGGACCGCGGTCCGGGTGAGGACCGCCCGCTGCTGTCGCGCGCGTCCGTCCTGGGCCATCCCGTGATCGTAGCGGCCGCGCCGATGCGGGACGCCCGCGTCCACCGGCCGCGTTCACCGGCGCCCGTCAGGCACCGTGCCCTACCGTTCCGGCATGGACGGATGGCGGAACCCGGGGCGCTGGGCGCGGACAGGACGGTGGCTCCTGCTGCCGATCATCGTGCTCGACTGGTTCACCCTCGTGCCGCAGGGCGCCTTCGTCGCGGCCTTCCTCGTCGCGGTCCTCGGACTCGTCGGCATCGCGGCGGCCCTGGTCGTGCGGATGCTCCGGGCGAGCCGCGGCGCGATGGCGGCACTCGGTGTCGTGATGCTGCTCGGCGGCCTCGCGGTCTTCGCGCTCGACCCGTTCCCCGGCTCCTTCCCGCTGATCGAGGCCTGGTGGCCGGACGCCGTCACGCAGCCGCAGCACGTCGGCAGCGCCTACTGGCAGCTCGCGGGCCTCGGCATCGAGCTCTGCGGGTTCGGGCTGCTCGCGACGCTCCTCGTGGTCGCGCTGACCCGGCCGACGCTCAGCGGTGGGTCGACTCCGGGTGGCGGCGCAGCACCACGACCGTGACGTCCGCGTCCGGGGCCGTCGGCAGCAGTGCACGGACCCGGTCGGCGAACGATCCGGCTCCGGCGGCACCGTCGTCGGCGGCCATCGTCGCGACGGCGTCGACGTCGGGGAGTCCCTCGAGCGCCAGGGTGCCCGCGGTGAACAGCACGAGCCGGTCACCCGGCGCGAGCGTCAGGGTGCCGTGCGTCCTGGACGTGCCGGTCGGCTGCAGCCCGATCGGCAGGTCGTGGGAGCGGAGCACCGCCGCGGTGCCGTCGGCGCGCACGTGGAGCGCCATGCCGTGACCGGCGTCCACCCACGTCACGATCCCCGTCGCCGGGTCGACGCGGGCGTGGAAGAGCGACCCGACGGCGTCCGCAGCGGTCAGGTCGGCGGCGATCTGGGCCTCCAGGGAGGGGCCGTCGGACCCCAGCGGGACGTCCGTGCGGGCGACGACGGCTGCCCGCATCGTGGACGCGAGGAGCGCCGCGGCCCGGCCGGCGGCCGAGATCGTGCCGATCGTCAGCCGGAGCGTGCCGTCCGCGGCGACCCGCCAGTCGAGGACGTCGCCGGAGTCCTGCCGAGCCGAGGAGACGACGTCGAGGTCGTGTCCCTCGACGTCCACGGGCTCCGGGGTGAGCCCGTCGAGGACCTTCCGCACCCGGTCACGGTCCATCGCGTGGCCGAGCTCGCGCTCCGCCCAGCGGGCCAGGTCACGGAGCAGCTCGACGTCCTCGGCGGTGAGCTCGCGCGGCCGTGCGTCCATGATGCAGAGCGTGCCGACGGCCGTGCCGTCCGCCATCGTCAGGGGAGCGCCCGCGTAGAAGCGGATGCCCGGTTCGCCGGTGACCGCGGCCAGCGAACTGAAGCGCGGGTCGAGCGTGGCGTCCGGGACGACCAGCGGCTCGTCCTGCAGGACCGTGGTCGAGCAGAACACCTGGCTCGCCGGGGCGCTGCCGCCCTGCTGCCAGCCCTGCGCGGACTGCGCGGTCGCCACGTCGTCGTGCACGAGGTTCAGGAAGCTGATCGGCACCCCGAACGCCTGCTGGGTCATCCGGGTGATGCGGTCGAACCGCTCTTCCGGACCGCTGCCGAGGATGCCGAGGGCCTCGACGACGGCGGTCCGGCGAGCGGACGTCTCTGCTGTGGAGCTCACGCGTCCTGTCTACCCCGAGCGGGGTCCAGGAACCAGTCCCGCGGGTGCTGGTCCGCCGTCAGCGCACGACGCGCCGACGTCGGGGCGGCCCACTCGGCGGCGTTCGCGAGGACCCGGCGGATGTCCGGGTGGTGGTACACCGGGTACTCCTGGTCGCCGGGGGAGAAGTAGAACACCTTCCCGAGGCCCCGGTGGTAGCCGACGCCGGAGCGGAACACCTCGCCACCCTCGAACGTCGAGAGGAAGACCTCTTCGTCGGGCCGCGGGATGTCGAAGTGCTCGCCGTACATCTCCTGGCGGTCGATGACGATCGGGTGCGGGACGCCCTTCGCGATCGGGTGCTCCGGGGCGATCGTCCAGACCAGCTCGCGCTCCCCGTCGTTCCGCCACTTCAGCGAGCACGTCGTGCCCATCAGCCGGGTGAACGGCTTCGAGTAGTGCCCGGAGTGCAGGACCACCAGGCCCATGCCGGACTGCACGGCGGTGACCACGCGGTCGACGACCTCGTCCGCGACCTCGCCGTGGGCGACGTGCCCCCACCAGAACAGCACGTCCGTGGCGTCGAGGCGCTCCTGGGTCAGCCCGTGCTCCGGTTCCTGCAGGGTCGCCGTGCTGACGTCGGCGTCCGGGTGGTGCTCCCGCAGCGCGTCGGCGACGACGGTGTGGATGCCGTTCGGGTAGTGCCCCAGCACGGTCTCGTCCCCGCGGGACTCGTGCACGTTCTCGTTCCAGACGACGATGTTGGTCACGCCTGCACCTCCATTTCGTGCCCGGCAGCCGCTGACGCGTAGATCGCGTCGACGACACGGCTCCGGTGCAGCGCGAACTCCCCGTGGTGGCCGTCGTGCAGGCCGCTCCGGATGGTCGCGATGAACTCCTCGATGACCCGCTGGTGGTGCCCGGCCGGCACCTGCACCCCGGGTCGCGTGACGGTCGGGACGCCCTGCTCGTCGGAGTAGAGCGTCACCGTGCCCTCGGTCGCGTAGTCGCGGACGAACAGCCGTGCGCCGCCGGTCGAGCCGAGGAGCTCGACCTCGATGTCCTCGACGTCCTTCGAGTAGGACGCCCAGCTCGCCTGGAGCTGCAGGCTCGACCCGTCCTCGAACCGGAGGAGCGCGCTCGCGAAGTCCTCGACGTCGAAGGGCCGACCGGTCGCGGCGGACACCGGCGTGCGGACGCTGCCGCCACGGCCGGCACTGCCGAGCTCGTTGTACGCGACCGCGCTCGCCGTGACGACCTTCGGCTCGCCCATCAGGTGCAGCGCGATGTCGAGGACGTGGGACCCGAGGTCGATGAGCGGGCCCCCGCCCGCGGTCTCCTTGTTCGCGAACCAGCTCTGGATGCCGGGGATCCCGGCGCGACGGAGCCAGCTCGCGCGGGCGTGGTAGACGTGGCCGAGCGGGTTCGGGCCGCCGTCGGCGTGCAGGTGGTTCGCGAGGAACTCGACGTCCGCGCGGCGCCGGTGGTTGTAGGCGACCTCGAGGACGCGGTCGTTCCGCACGGCGGCGTCGACCATCTCCTGGGCCTGGTCCCCGGTCGTGGCGAGGGGCTTCTCGCAGAAGACGTGCTTGCCGGACTCGAGCGCGGCCACCGCGATCGGGTGGTGCAGCGCGTTCGGGACGCCGATCGAGACGATGTCGAGGTCGTCCCGCGCCACCAGGTCCTGCCAGTCCGCGTACGTGTTCGGCACGTGCCGGGTCTCGGCGAGTTCGGCGAGCCGCGCGGTCTCCTGTCCTGCGAGCGCCACCACCTCGACCCCCGGCAGTGCCGTGTAGGCATCGAGGTGCGTGGTCCCGGCGAACCCGAGACCCACCACCCCGACGCGGAGCGTGCGTGTTGCATCCGTCGTCGTGTTCGTCGTCGTCGACATGACATCGACGCTACCGGAGGCTCGGGTCGAATCGATACGACCGTCGGCGTGTCACGGGTTCTCCGCCGGTCCGGCGGGGCAGCGGAATCGCGCGTCGGCAGCGGAATCGCGCGTCGGTGGTCGAATCGCGCGTAGGTGGTCGAATCGCGCGTAGGCAGCCCGAAGTTCCGACCTCCCACGCGCGATTCGCCTTCCCATTGCGCGCGATGTGGGAAGGAACGCGCGCGGGGGTCTCCCATCCCGGGTCCGGGACCATGGAGCGCATGACGCCTCGATCCCTGTTCCGCGCCCTGGCGGTCGCCGAACTCGTGACCTGGACGATGCTCCTCGTGGGCATGCTGCTGGAGTACGGCGCCGGCCTGGGGGACCTGCCGGTGCGCATCGGCGGCAGCGTGCACGGCTTCGTGTTCCTGGCGTACCTCGTCGTGACGACGGTCGTCGCGGTGAACCAGCGGTGGTCGTTCCGGACGACGCTCCTCGGCTGGGCGAGTGCGATCGTGCCCTACACGACGCTGCCGTTCGAGATCGGCGTCGCCCGCCGGGGCATGCTCGACGGGCCCTGGCGCCGATCGTCCTCGTCTGGGCGTCCGGGGCCGCTCGACCGCCTGCTCTTCGTCGTGGTCGCGCACCCGTTGGCCGCTGCCCTGGTCGGTGTGGTGCTGGTCGTGCTCGTGTTCGTGGTGCTGCTGAGCGTCGGCCCGCCGGTCCCCTCCCGCTGACCGGTCGCGACACCCCGCTCGGGCCCGCTGAGTGGTCGGGATCCGTCGCCGTTCACACCGGGGAGCGACAGGAAGTGACCGGTCGGCGGACGTGACCGGTGATTCATGACCGGTGACGAGCGTCACGTGGCGGGGGCGGGCGCGACCACGGACGGACGGGCGGCCCGGTGCCAGCCGGCACCGGGCCTCCCGTCCGTGGGGTGGTGCGCCTACAGCGCGGCCAGCACCGCGTTCAGCGTCGCGGACGGGCGCATGATCGCGCTCGTCTTGGCGTCGTCGGGGCGGTAGTAGCCACCGATGTCGGCCGGGGAGCCCTGGACCGCGACGAGTTCGTCGACGATCGTGGCTTCCTGGGCGTCGAGCTGCCCGGCGATCTCCGCGAACGCCGCTGCGAGCTCGGTGTCCTCGGTCTGCGCCGCGAGCTCTTCGGCCCAGTACTTCGCGAGGAAGAAGTGGCTGCCGCGGTTGTCGATCGTGCCGAGCTTGCGACCGGGGGACTTGTCCTCCTCGAGGAAGGTCCCGGTCGCGCGGTCGAGCGTCTCGCCGAGGATCTTCGCGCGCTGGTTGCCCGTCACGCCGGCGAGGTGCTCGAGGGAGACCGCCAGTGCCAGGAACTCGCCGAGGCTGTCCCAGCGCAGGTAGTTCTGCTGCACGAGCTGCTGCACGTGCTTCGGCGCGGAACCACCGGCACCGGTCTCGAACAGGCCACCGCCACCCAGGAGCGGGACGACCGAGAGCATCTTGGCGGACGTGCCGAGCTCCATGATCGGGAACAGGTCGGTGAGGTAGTCGCGGAGCACGTTGCCCGTGACGGAGATGGTGTCCTCGCCGCGGCGGATACGCTCGAGCGAGAAGGCCATCGCGTCGACCGGGGACAGCACCTCGATCTGCAGGCCGTCGGTGTCGTGCTCGCCGAGGTAGCGGTGGACGAGCTCGATGAGCGCAGCGTCGTGCGAGCGGCTCTCGTCGAGCCAGAAGACCGCGGGCGTCTCGGAGGCGCGGGCACGGGTGACGGCGAGCTTCACCCAGTCGCGGATGGCGACGTCCTTGGTCTGGCAGGCACGCCAGATGTCGCCCTGGGCGACCTGGTGCTCGATGACGACGTCGCCGGCGGCGTTCGTCACACGGACCGTGCCGTCACCGGGGACCTCGAAGGTCTTGTCGTGGGAGCCGTACTCCTCGGCCTTCTGCGCCATGAGGCCGACGTTCGGCACCGAGCCCATGGTGGACGGGTCGAACGCACCGTTGGCGCGGCAGTCCTCGATGACGGCCTGGTAGATGCCGGCGTAGCTCGAGTCGGGGATCACGGCGATGGTGTCGTGCTCGTCGCCGTCCGGCCCCCACATGTGCCCGGAGGTGCGGATCATCGCCGGCATCGACGCGTCGACGATGACGTCGCTCGGCACGTGCAGGTTCGTGATGCCCTTGTCGGAGTCGACCATCGCGAGCTCGGGCCCCGCGGCGATGCCGTCCGTGAAGGCCTGCGTGATCTCCGCGCCGTTCGGCAGCGCGTCGAGTCCGGTGAGGATCGAGTTGAGGCCGTCGTTCGGGGTCAGCCCGGCAGCGGCGAGGTCGGCGCCGTAGCGGTCGAACACGTCGGGGAAGAAGGCTCGGATGACGTGGCCGAAGATGATCGGGTCGGAGACCTTCATCATCGTGGCCTTGAGGTGGACCGAGAACAGGATCCCCTCGTCCTGGGCGCGCTTGATCTGCGCGCGGAGGAACTGCTCGAGCGGCCCCACGTGCAGGACGGTGCCGTCGATGACCTCTCCCGCGAGGACCGGGATCGACTGCTTGAGCACCTGCTCGCTGCCGTCCGCACCGACGAACGTGATCGTCAGGGTGTCGTCGGCCGGGGCGACCCAGGTCTTCTCGTTGGAGCGGAAGTCGTCGACGCCCATCGTGACGACGTTCGTCTTCGATTCCGGGCTCCACGCGCCCATGCGGTGCGGGTGCTTGCGGGCGTAGTTCTTCACCGAGAGCGGGGCACGGCGGTCGGAGTTGCCCTCGCGCAGGACCGGGTTCACGGCGCTGCCCTTGACCTTGTCGTAGCGGGCGCGGACGTCGCGCTCGGCGTCGGTCGTCGGCTCGTCCGGGTACTCCGGCAGGTCGTAGCCCTGCGACTGGAGCTCCTTGATGGCGGTCTTGAGCTGCGGGATCGATGCCGAGATGTTCGGCAGCTTGATGATGTTCGCCTCGGGGGTCTTCGCGAGGTCGCCCAGCTCGGCCAGTGCGTCGTCGAGTCGCTGCTCGTCGCTGAGCCGCTCGGGGAAGAGCGCGATGATCCGGCCGGAGAGGGAGATGTCCCGTGTCTCGACGTCGACACCGGCGGTGCCGGCGAACGCCTGGATGACGGGGAGGAAGGAGTGGGTGGCGAGGAACGGCGCCTCGTCCGTGAGCGTGTAGATGATCTTGGCCATGCTGGCGGGTACTCCCTTGTTCGCGCGTCGGTGCTTCCACGCTACTCGTGGTGAGTGATGTCTCGACATCAAGATACATTGCCGAGACGTCTCCCAGCCACCGTCCAGACGCCGCAATGGAGCGTCATAGCGAAGCGTCGTGCAATGGAGGTGTTCGAGAGGAGCACACCATGGCCACCGCACGACAACGCCCCGAGGACCACGGGTGGACCGCCGAGGACCTCCGCTCCGCGTACGCCTCCGACGGCTCCGGCCCGTACCGGTACGCCCCCGACGGCTCCGGCCCGTTCTCGTACGACCCGGACGGCAGCGGCCCGTGGCTGGTCGGGCCCGATCCGGTGCGCGGCATCGCCCGCTTCGCCCCGCGCAACCGCCGCTCCGCGACGCGCCTGCGGCGGATCGGTACCGCGATCGCCGCGGGCGCCCTCGCACTCACGCTGGTCGCCGGCAGTCTGGCGTTCGTGGCCGCCGAGGTCGTACCGCACCACGCGGTGAACGCCGCCGCACTCCACAGCCAGGGGCCCGAAGCGGACTAGATCCGCCGATCGGTGTCACGCTGGGGCGGTGACAGAACTCCTCGTCGTCGGCCTCGTCGCCATCCTGGTCATCGCGGGCGCCGCGGTGATCGGACCCCGGATCGGCATCGCCGCGCCCCTGGTGCTCGTCGCGGTCGGCATCGTCGCGAGCCTGGTCCCGTGGATCCCGAACGCCGAGATCGACCCCGAGTGGATCCTCGCCGGGGTCCTCCCACCGCTGCTGTACTCGTCGGCCGTGTCGATGCCGACGATGAACTTCCGACGGGAGTTCGGCGCGATCAGCGGCCTGTCGGTGGTGCTCGTCGTCGCGAGTTCCGTCGTGCTGGGCCTGTTCTTCGCCTGGGCGATCCCGGGCCTCGGGCTCGCGTGGGGGATCGCCCTCGGGGCCATCGTCAGCCCGACCGACGCCGTCGCGACCTCGATCGTGAAGCAGACCTCGGTGTCCCGACGGGTCATCGCGATCCTCGACGGGGAGTCGCTGCTCAACGACGCCACCGCCCTCGTGCTCCTGCGCACCGCGATCGTCGCCGCTGCCGCGTCGTTCTCGTTCTGGGGTGCGGTGGGCGACTTCGCGTTCGCGGTCGCCGTCGCGGTCGCCATCGGACTCGTCATCGGGTGGCTGAACCTCCGCGTCCGCGCCCGCGTCCCGAACGCGACCGTCAACACGGCGCTGTCGTTCGCGGTGCCGTTCGCCGCGTCGATCCCGGCCGAGGCCCTGCACGCGTCCGGCCTCGTCGCCGCGGTCGTCGCCGGGCTCGTCACCGGGATCCGCGCCCCCAGGGTCCTGCCGCCGAGCCACCGCCTCTCCGACGCGCAGAACTGGGGCACCGTCGAGTTCGTGCTCGAGGGCGCGGTGTTCCTCGTGATGGGGCTCGAGCTCGCGTCGATCGTCACCGACGTGCAGCAGGACCACGCCGGCATCGGCCCCGCGCTCCTCATCGCGGTCGGCGCGCTCGTGCTGACGGTGCTCGTCCGGACGGCCTACGTGGTGCCGCTGCTCTTCGGCCTGTCGAAGAGTGCGAAGCGCGGTGCCCGGATGCAGGAGCGACTGCAGGGGTTCCAGAACGCCGACACCCAGTCCACGAGTCAGGCGCTGCAGGACCACCGGTTCGGGAACCGTCCGCCGTCCGAGCGGGACCTCGAGCGCTTCGGCACCCGGGTGCGGCAGACGCTCGCGGACATCCAGTACTTCAGGAACGCGCCGCTCGGGTGGCGCGAGGGCACCGCCGTGGTCTGGGCGGGCATGCGCGGGGCGGTCACGGTCGCCGCCGCGCAGACGCTCCCCGACACCGCCCCGCAGAAGTCGCTCCTCGTCTTCATCGCGTTCGCCGTCGCCGGGCTGTCCCTGCTCGTCCAGGGCGGGACGATCGGCCCGCTGCTCCGCCGGATCAGTCCGCCGACGACCGACAGCACGGCGAAGGACACCGAGGAACGCCAACGCCTGATGACCGTCATGCGGGACGCTGCGGAATCCGTCAACGCCACCGCCCCGGACGGGTTCACGCCGCGCACGCGCGAAGAACTCGAGGCGACGGACCCGGCGGAACTCCGTGCCTGGTTCGGGCGGGAGAAGGTGCGGCGGCTCCAGGTGCTCGACGCGCAGCGGTCGGCGCTCCTCGACGCCCGCGACGACGGCACGTTCGACGCCGAGGTGCTCGAGTCGGTGCTGCAGAACCTCGACGCCGAGCAGATCGCGCTCGAACTGCGCGGGGGCCCGACCGGCTGACCCACGCGACCGCGGTGCTCAGTGGCCGATCGTGACGCGGAACACCCGCACGCCGGCGGTCTGCAGCGCCGCGAGCCCGAGCCGCATCCGCAGGTTCCGGAACGGCCGCTTCAAGCCGGTCGGCGCCGCGGCGGCACCCATCTGGTGCAGCACCTCGGTCGTCAGCGTGCGCTCCAGCTTCGGCGCGAGCCGGGTGGCACCGGACACGGTCACGACGATGCGGACCGCGTGCGGAGCGAGGAGCGGGCTGATCGTCTCCGCCGCCTCGTGCGCGCGGTGGAAGGCGGGGTCGTCGCCCGGGCGTCGGATCGCGATGACCGCGAGTTCGGCGTTGCCGGTCTCCGCGGGATCCGGCAGGTCGTCGACGCCGACCACCCGCAGCCGTGCGGCATCGACGCCGGCGCGTACCGCTGCGACGCGGAGCACCGGCAGGAGGTCCTGCGTGCCGGCCAGGACGACCTCGGCGTGCTGGAGGTCGATCGGTTCGTGGCGTTCCCGGGGCGTTCGGGCCATGAGGGGTCCTTCCGCTCGCTGCTCCTCGGACACTACTGATCTGCGGGCCGACACGCCCGCCAGCGCCCTAGGCTGGCGGCATGGCACGGACGCTGCGCACCGACCGGGGTCTCGACCGGCTGGTCAACTTCTCCGACGCGACCGTCGCGATCGCGATCACGCTGCTGCTCCTGCCGCTCGTCGACGTCGCCGACGACATCGAGCACGAGTCGCTCGGCAAGCTCCTGGGGGAGAACGTCGGGACGATCATCGCGTTCTTCGTCAGCTTCGTCGTGATCTCGCGCCTGTGGCTCTCCCACCACCGGCTGTTCGAGGCGACGCAGTCCTACTCGAACATCGTCCTGCGCGTGAACTTCGTCTGGCTGGCGAGCATCGCGTTCCTGCCGTTCTCGTCGAACCTCATCGCCCAGACGACCCACGACCGCGGTGTGAACGCGCTCTACATCGGGACGATCGCGATGGCGAGCCTGAGCATGACCGTGATGCAGTGGACGGTCTGGCGCGATCCGGCGCTCATCCGCGAGGACGGCCGCGCGATGCTCCACCCGGTGGACGGCACCGTGACGTTCATCGCGCTCGTGGTGGCACTCGTCGGCGCGGTGCTCGTGCCGGGTGGCGGAGCGTACTGGCTGCTGCTGCTCGTCCCGGCCGGTTGGTTGTCGAACTGGCTGGAGCGTCGTCTCCACGACCAGTGACGCGACAGGTGACGCCGACTGGGGGCTGTACAACCGGACAGGTTCGTGCAGAATGGTCTGCGGCCATGACGACACCACTCGACGCAGACCAGCAGCCCGACTCCCCGGTCGTGCACCACTCGCGTCGTGCTGCCCTCGCGGCAGAGCGGGCGGCAGCAGCAGCAGCAGCAGCAGCAGCAGCAGCGAAGCGTCGGCGGCCCGTGCCGAAGCAGCCCGCCCCGACCACCACGAAGCAGCGCACCAGCCGCATCACGCTCACCAGCGCGATCGCCGCGGTCGCGATGTTCGCCGCGTCCGCGATGCCGGCCCACGCGAGCGCCGGCACCTCGAGCGCCACCTCGACCCTCGCCCCGATCGTCCGCACGCAGGACTTCGCCGTGACCCAGGCGGTCGCCACGGCCACCACGACGCGCGACGGCTTCACGGTCGGCGGCAGCGGCGGCAGCACCCCCGGAGCCGAAGTCACGCTCGGCGGGGAGGTCCGCTCGCCGTTCCCGACCCCGGTCCGGATGAGCTCCGGCTTCGGCTACCGCACGGCCCCCTGCGCCGCGTGCTCGTCGCTGCACCAGGGCCTCGACTTCAACCCGGGCATGGGCGCCCCGATCGGTGCCGTCGCCGCGGGGACGGTCCGGGTCTCGGGGACGTACTTCTCCTACGGCAACGCCGTCGTCATCGACCATGTGGTCGACGGGCGCGAGGTCTCCACGCTGTACGGCCACATGATCCCCGGTTCGTCGCCGCTCAAGGTCGGCGACCGCGTCGAGGCCGGCGAGTTCGTCGGCAACGTCGGTTCCTCGGGTGTGTCCACGGGCGCGCACCTGCACCTCGAGGTGCTGATGGACGGCACGCTGCCGGTCGACCCCCGCGCGTGGATCGAGTCCCACACGGGCCGGTCGCTCTAGACGCTTCCCCACGGGTTCCGGGCCGGTCACCCAGCGAACCTGTGCAGGATCACAGGGGTGGACACCTGGATCGCCTTCGGACTCGTCGTCGTCTTCGTGCTGGTCGGCGGGGTGTTCGCCGCCGCCGAGATCGCGCTCGTGTCCCTCCGCGAATCCCAGCTCCAGCAGCTCGAGCACCGGGGGAGCCGCGGTGCCCGGGTCGCCGCACTCGGCCGTGACCCGAACCGCTTCCTCTCCGCCGTGCAGATCGGCGTGACCGTCGCCGGCTTCTTCTCCGCCGCGTACGGTGCGTCCTCGATCGCACCGGACGTCGCACCGCTCTTCGTCGGGCTCGGTCTGGCGACCGGCACGGCGGAGACCGTCGCCCTGATCGCGATGACCCTGGTCATCGCCTACCTGTCGCTCGTGTTCGGCGAGCTGGTCCCCAAGCGCCTGGCACTGCAGCGCGCCGAGGGCTTCTCGATGCTCGTCGCGCCGACGCTCGACCGCTTCGCGACCCTGATGCGCCCGGCGATCTGGGTGCTGTCGCGGAGCACGGACGCGGTCGTCCGGCTGCTCGGCGGGGACCCGGACGCCCGGAGCGAGTCGATGAGCACCGAGGAGCTCCGCGGGCTGGTGTCGGAGCACGACGCGATCGACGAGCAGGGGCGCCGCATCGCCCGCAGCGCGCTCGACGCCCAGGGCCGGATCCTCCGCGAGTCGATGCGCCCCTGGTACGACGTCGCGACCCTGCACGGCCGGCAGAGCATCGCCGAGGCCACCGACGCCGCACTCGACCTCGGCCACACGCGGTACGTCGTGACGGACGGCTCCCGCGACGAGGTCACCGGATTCGTGCACCTCCGCGACCTGCTCCGGCCCGTCGATCCGGGCGCCGACGTCCGCACCATCAGCCGGCCGATCGTCGCGTTCCCGGAGACGAAGTCCCTGTCGAGCACGATCGCCGAGATGCGGACCGCGGGCACGCAGATCGCGCTGGTCGTCGACGAGTACGGCGGGAGCGCCGGCATGGTCACGCTGGAGGCCCTGCTCGAGGACCTCGTCGGTCCGATCCGCGACGAGTACGACGCCCCGGTCCGCGCGACCGGTGACGTGGACGGCGCCACGGTGCTCGAGGACCTCGTCGCGGACGGCGGGCCGGCACTGCCGGACGGGGACTACGAGACGGTCGGCGGCCTGGTGCAGGTGCACCTGGACCGCGTCCCCGAGGTCGGTGACGTCGTCGAGGTGGGGGACCACCGTCTCGAGGTGACCCGCATGGACGGTCACCGCGTCGCACGCGTCGCCATCAGGGAGACCGCGACCCGGTGACGGACGGGAGGCCCGTGGCGACGCCGCCACGAGCCTCCCGTCAGGTGACGGGTTGCGGTGGTACCTGCCTCGGGCCAGGCGCCACGACGTAGCCTGTGGACCATGGGTATCGACGTGCGCAACGAGATCCGCGACTTCCTGTCCTCGCGGCGGGCGCGGATCACCCCCGAGCAGGCCGGCATGCCGTCCTTCGGCGGGGGAGTACGGCGGGTACCCGGACTCCGTCGGCACGAGGTCGCGATGCTCGCTGGCGTCAGCGTCGACTACTACACGCGGCTCGAGCGCGGCACGCTGAAGGGCGTCTCGGACAGCGTGCTCGAGGGCCTCGCCGGAGCACTGCAGCTCGACACGGACGAGCGCACGCACCTCTGGGACCTCGCCCGCCTGGCGAACTCCGGCGTGAAGATGATGCACAAGACCATGCCGACCCGGATCCGTCCCGGCGTGCAGCGGCTGCTCGACGCGATCACCGGTGCGCCGGCGTGGGTACGGAACGAGCGCGGCGACGTCCTCGCCGCGAACGAGCTCGGCCGGGCCCTGTACGCACCGATGTTCGCCGGCCCCGGTCGCCCCGTGAACTCCGCACGCTTCACGTTCCTCGACCCCGCTGCGCGCTCGTTCTTCATCGACTGGCCGCAGACCGCCCGGGACTCCGTGGCGATCCTCCGCGCCGCCGCCGTCGCGAACCCCTGCGAGCCCGGCCTCGTGACGCTCGTCGGGGAGCTCTCCACCCGCAGCGAGGAGTTCCGCACGTGGTGGGCCGAGCACGACGTCCGGCTGCACCGCACCGGCAAGAAGCGGATCGCCCACCCCGTCGTCGGCGACCTCGAGCTCGACTACGAGGCACTCGACCTCGTCGCCGACCCCGGGCTGACGATGTTCACGTACAGCGCCGAGCCCGGGTCGTCCTCCGAGCGTTCGCTCGCGCTCCTCGGGACGTGGGCCGCGACCGAGCGTGCGGAGCGTGTCGCCGCCCTGCGCGAAGCGGAGTCCGAGTCGGTCGACTGACCCGGCCGTAGGCTGACGGCGTGACGAGGACTGCGGACGGCTCAGCGGGGGACGCGGACTACGGCGCGATCGGCGCCGGGTACGGCCGCTACCGCCGCCCCGAGCCGTCCTTCGGCCGGGCGATCGCGAAGGAACTCGGCGACGCCCGCACGGTGCTCAACGTCGGCGCCGGTGCCGGTTCGTACGAACCCCGTGACCGGGACGTGACCGCCGTCGAACCCTCGGAGTCGATGCGCGCCCAGCGTCCGCCGGAGCTCGCCCGGGCGATCGACGCCACCGCGGAGGACCTGCCCTTCGAGGACGACACGTTCGACGCCGCGATGACGACGTTCTCCGTGCACCAGTGGCAGGACGTCGAGCGCGGTCTCGCCGAGATGCGTCGGGTCACACGGGGCCCGGTCGTCGTGATGACCTGCGACCCCGAGCGCGTCCAGGACTACTGGCTCGCCGAGTACGCCCCCGACGTGATGGCCACCGAGGCCCGCCGCTACCCCGCGCTCGACCGGATCGCCGCGGCACTGGGCGGCGAGGTCACGACGACCCGGCTGCCCATCCCGTTCACGTGCGTCGACGGATTCTCCGAGGCGTACTACGGCCGGCCCGAGCGGCTGCTCGATCCCGGAGCGCGCCGGGCGAACTCGGCGTGGGCCTTCGTCGACGAGATGAGTGCCGCCCGCTCGGTCGCCGCACTCCGCACGGCGCTGGAGTCCGGTGCGTGGGACGACCGCCACGGTCCCCTCCGGGTGCAGCCCTCCTACGACGGGTCGCTCGTGCTCGTCACGGGTCGCCCTTGACAGGCCCTCGTAGGCTGGTGTCGTGAGCAACCATCCCGAGGAGGTCGTCGGCGCCCCAGCCGGCATCAGGGCCTGACGCCCCCGGCTGTGTCGTCCGACACGGCCGCACTCGTCGACCCATCCTCGGAAGAACCGCCCGGTGCGGCGCCGACCAGCGCCCCGGACGACATCACAGAACGGCTCACCCCATGCTGCCCATCAGCGAGACCACCATCCGCGCGTCCTTCGTCAACGCCTCCCGCAAGGAGACCAGCGACATCACGCTGCCCGCCGACTTCGACACCCTGTCGTTCGAGGACCTGGACTACCTCGGCTGGCGCGACCCGAAGATCGGCCGTCGCGCGTACGTCGTCGTGCCGACGCTCGACGGAGAACTCGTCGGGATCCTCTTCCGGCAGGCCGAGGCATCGCCGCGCTCCCGCGCACAGTGCACCTGGTGCCAGGACGTGAAGCTCCCGAACGACGTCGTGTTCTACAGCGCGAAGCGGTCCGGCAAGGCGGGACGGAACGGCAACACGGTCGGGACGCTCGTCTGCCAGGACTTCCAGTGCTCACGGAACGTCCGGCAGACCCCGCCGCTCGCCTACGAGGGCTTCGACGTGGAGGCGGCCCGCCTCCGGCGCATCGAGGACCTGCAGCTGCGAGCGGCGGGGTTCGCCGCCGACGTCTGAGCCGCTACCGCCCGATCGTCGACATGTCGGGGTAGCGGTCGCCGGTCGGGGCCGGCAGCGCCGACAGCCGCTCCACCTGCTCGGCGGAGAGGGTGAGGTCGGCCGCGCCGACGTTCTCCTCGAGGCGGCTGACGCGCTTCGTCCCGGGGATCGGGACGATGTCGTCGCCCTGGGCGAGGAGCCAGGCGAGCGCGACCTGCGCCGGCGTCCCACCGACCTCGTCCGCGACGTGCTTGACCTCGTCGACGATGCGCATGTTCGTGGCGAAGGCCTCTTCCTGGAACCGGGGGTTCGCCAGGCGGAAGTCGTCGGCGTCGAGGTCGGAGGGCTTCGTGATCGCACCGGTGAGGAACCCGCGGCCGAGCGGCGAGTACGGCACCAGCCCGATGCCGAGCTCGCGGAGGGTGTCGAGCACCTCGCCCTCGGGGTCGCGCGTCCAGAGCGAGTACTCGCTCTGGAGCGCCGTGATCGGGTGGACGGCGTGCGCCTTCCGGATCGTCGCGGCACTCGCCTCGGAGAGCCCGATGTGGCGGATCTTGCCCTCCTGGACGAACTGAGCGAGCTGGCCGATGACGTCCTCGATGGGGACGTCCGGGTCGACGCGGTGCTGGTACCAGAGATCGACGTGATCGGTCCCGAGGCGCTGGAGCGACCCTTCGAGCGCGATCCGCACGGACTCCGGTGACGAACTGATGCCGCGCTGGCTGCTCGGCGTGATCTCGTCGGCGGTGTGGGTGATCAGCCCGAACTTCGTGGCGATCACGACGTCGTCGCGGCGGTCGGCGAGGGCCCGGCGGAGGAGCTCCTCGTTCGTGTACGGCCCGTAGGCCTCTGCGGTGTCGAAGAGGGTGACGCCGAGGTCGATCGCACGGTGGATGGTGCGCACCGACTCGTCGTCGTCGGTGCCGGCGCCCGTGTAGAAGGCGCTCATCCCCATCGTGCCGAGGCCGATCGCTCCCACGTCGAGGTCGTTGAGCTTGCGTGTCTGCATGCTCCCCGGTCTACTCGTGCTGTGATCAGAGCGTGAACCTGTACTTCCGTCTGCTGCTCCTGCGCCTCCGCACGCGCCGCGCCTCGCGCCTGTCGCTCTGGGACGAGGCGCGGACGCCGTTCCGGGTGGTCCCGACGGACCTCGACCCGTTGCGGCACGTGAACAACGGGAAGTACCTCTCGATGCTCGACCTCGGGCGGATGGACCTGATGATCCGCTCCGGTTTCTGGCAGGAGCTGTCGGACCGCGGCTGGTACCCGGTGGTCGCCGCGCAGACGATCACGTACAAGCGGTCGCTGACGCTCGGGCAGCGGTTCGAACTCGTGACGCGGGTGCTCGGCGTGGACGAGCGATCGGCGTACATGGAGCAGACGTTCCTGCGGCGCGGCACCGTCGTGGCGCGGGCGGTCGTCCAGGCGCGCTTCCTCCGGGTCACCGGCGGCACGGTGTCGACCGAGGAGCTCCTCGACGTCTTCGGCGGTGCACCGTCGGACCTCGTACTGCCGGCGTGGGTGCACGACTGGGCCGCAGCCGTCCGGATCAGCTCCGCGACGGGGTAGACAGGTGCGGTGACGGAACCGCGCGAAGGCAGCACGAGCACCCCCAGCACGACCACCACCACGCGACGGGCGCTCATCGCCGGCGGCGTCGGACTCGGCATCGCCGGTGTGCTCGCCGCCTGCTCCGGGCCGTCCCCGACACCGACGGGGTCACCGTCCTCGACGCCCACCCCGTCCCGGACGCCGGGTCCGACGCCGTCCACGACGACCGGGCCGACGACCTGGTCCGCCCTCGCCGCCGCGACGACGGGCACGCTCCTCCGCTCCGGCTCGCAGGGATGGGACGGTGCACGCGTCCTCCGGAACCCGCGCTACGACGACGCCGATCCGCAGGGGATCCTCCGCGTCGCGAACGCGGACGACGTCACGGCAGGTCTGGCCTTCGCGCGGAACACGAACACCCCGGTGGCGCTCCGCTCCGGCGGTCACTCGTACACGGGCTGGTCGGCGGGCGGGGCCTCGGGCACGGACGTCCCGCGCTCGCTCGTGATCAGCACGGCGGCGCTCGACGGCATCGAGGTGTCCGGCGACTCGGTCACGATCGGCCCGGGCGCCGAGCTCGGTGACGTCTACGCGGCGCTCGCGAAGGCCGGCCGGGCGATCGGGGCCGGCTCCTGCCCGACCGTCGGCATCGGCGGACTCACGCTCGGCGGCGGTGTCGGCGTGCTCGTCCGCTCGTTCGGTCTGACGTGCGACCAACTCACGGGCGTCACGCTCGTGACGGCGGACGGCGCCGTGCACCGGGTCTCGTCCACGAGCGAACCGGACCTGTTCTGGGCCTGCCGCGGCGGGGGCGGCGGAACCGTGGGCGTCGTGACGTCGATGACGTTCCGGACCCAGCCCGCGCCTCCCGTCCTGCTCGTCACCATCGTCTTCCCCTGGTCGGCCGCCGCGCGGGTGGTACGCGCTTGGCAGGCGTGGGCGCCGAAGGCGGACCCGAAGCTCTGGTCGACCCTGAAGCTGCTCGGCGGTTCCCGGCACAGCACGCCGACCGTGACCATCACCGGGGTCTGGACCGGCGAGAAATCGGGGGCGGACACCTCCGTCGACGGTTTCATCCGGTCGGTCGGAGTGACGCCGACGACACATACCGCGACCGACATGAGTTACGGGACGGCGATGGCGAAGCTCGGCGGGGGAGCGCAGCGCGTGTCCCAGTCGGCCACGTCCTCGATCGGATCGGCGGCACTGACCGATTCCCAGATCGACCTGCTCGTGCAGCACGCTGCGGCCGCGTCGCACGTCTCGGGACTGACCGAGGGCGGGGTCGCGCTCGATGCCCTCGGCGGCGTCGTGTCGGACGTGGGGCGGACGGACAGTGCCTTCCCGTGGCGGTCAGCGCTCTGCACGGTGCAGTACACCGCGGCGTTCCGGGACGGAGCCGACCCGGCGCCGTTCGATGCCTACGTCCGGGGCTTCCGCAAGGCGATGACGCCCGCGTGGGGCTCCGGCGCCTACGCGAACTACTGCGACGCGGCGATCACGGACCCGTCCGCGTACTTCGACGTGAACACCTCGCGGCTGCACCGCATCGCGGAGCAGGTCGACCCCGGCGGGGTGTTCGCGCAGCCGCACTGGGTGTGAGCCGCGCCGCGTCCGCGGTGCCGATCGGCTCCGCACAACCGAAACCGGCTCGCACCACGTGTTCCCGTGGTGCGAGCCGGTCTTGCTAGTGCCGCGGTGCGGGCGCCCGAGGGTGCGGGCGCCGCGAGCGCCGCGAGCGCGACGCGTCAGCGGCGGAAGTACGCGTTCGACGCGGGGAGGAACATCAGGATCGTGGCGATGATCACGGCGATGAGGCCGATCGTGCCGACGATGCTGAACGCGCTCACGACGCCGAGGACCTGCAGGATCGCCAGGACCAGCAGCACGATGCGCGCCCAGTTCCGGCCGTCGCGCATCCGGAACACGATGAACAGCTGGACCAGTGCGATCACGATGCCGATGACGCCGCCGATCACGACGGCGGTCGTGCCCATCGAGTCCGTTGCCTGCGAACCCGACGAGAACAGGCTCACGATGCCGCCGATGATGCCGATGAGGACCGTGATGAGCCAGAGGACGAACGAGATGGTGACCGATGTCGGACGGCCAGAAGCAGAAGTGCTGCTCATGATGAGTGTTCCCTTCGTGGCCCCTGTGGGCCGGTTGTGGGAGACGGTAGTCGTGGGAGTCCTACGATGTGCGCCGTGGACATCGATCCCTTCGTCGTCGCCGACGCCGCCGCCTGGCGGGACTGGCTCGTCGCGCACGACGACGAGTCCGACGGGGTGTGGCTCGTCCTGGCGAAGAAGGGGACTACGGAACCGACCTCGGTGACCTACGCCGAAGCGCTCGACGAGGCGCTCTGCTCCGGGTGGATCGACGGGCAGAAGCGCTCCCTGGACGCCGCCACCTTCCTGCAGCGGTTCACCCCGCGGCGGAAGGCGTCCCTGTGGTCGGAGCGGAACATCGGCCTCGTCGCGACGCTCGTCGCGGACGGGCGGATGCGCGCCCGCGGCCAGGCAGAGGTGGACCGGGCGAAGGCCGACGGGCGCTGGGACCGGGCGTACGCGGGTGCCGCCGGGGCGAGGGTGCCGGAGGACCTCCGGGCGGCGCTCGACGCGTCCCCCGCAGCCGCTGCCCTGTTCGACGAGCTCGACCGTACGAACCGGTACGCCGTGCTGTTCCGGATCACCTCCGCGCCGAGTGCGACCGCGCGGACGAACCGGCTCACCAAGCTCGTCGGGATGCTGGAGCGGGGCGAGACCCCGTACCCGCGACCTGCGCGCTGAGCGGGCTCGTCACCGCACGGCGTACACCGGACTGATGACGACTGGCACTGACACCACCACCCGTCCCGCTGACGCCTCCGGCACCTTCCGCATCGGCGGCGACCTCGAGGTCAACCGACTCGGCTACGGCACGATGCAGCTCACCGGACCCGGCGTGTGGGGTCCGCCGAAGGACCACGACGAGGCGATCCGTGTCCTCAAGCGCGCCGTCGAGCTCGGCGTCGACTTCTTCGACACGGCCGACAGCTACGGCCCGTACGTCGCCGAGGACCTGCTCCACGAGGCGCTGCACCCCTACGGCGACGACATCGTGATCGCGACGAAGGCCGGCCTGACCCGCACCGGTCCGAACGAGTGGCCGCCGGTGGGTCGCCCGGAGTACCTCCGCCAGGAAGCCGAGATGAGCCTCCGCCGCCTCGGGCTCGAGCGCATCGACCTGTTCCAGCTGCACCGCATCGACCCGAAGGTCCCGCTCGAGGACCAGGTCGGGGAGCTGGCGAAGCTCCAGGACGAGGGCAAGATCCGGCACATCGGGCTCTCCGAGGTGTCCGTCGACGAGGTGCAGGCGGCGCAGGCGATCGCCACGATCGTCTCCGTGCAGAACCTCTACAACCTGCAGAAGCGCGACGCCGAGGAGCTCCTCGACTGGTCCACCGACCAGGGCATCGCGTTCATCCCGTGGTTCCCGCTCGCCACCGGTGGGCTGACCGGGGAGGACTCGCCCCTGACCGACCTCGCGAAGCAGCACGACGCGACGCCCGCGCAGCTCGCCCTCGCGTGGTTGCTCAAGCGGTCGCCGGTCGTGCTGCCGATCCCCGGGACGTCGAGCGTCGCGCACCTGGAGGACAACCTCGCTGGTGCGAACGTCACGCTCTCCGACGAGGAGTTCGAGGAGCTGTCCCGGCTCGGGAGCTGAGCGACGACGCCGCAGCGCCGCCGCAGCGCCGGTGTCAGCGGAGGCGGCGTCAGCGGCGGCGGAACAGGTCGGCGATCGCCCACGGGCCGGGCGCCAACCGCACCGCCGCCTCCGCGCGCACGCGCTCCTCGCGCTCGCGATCCCGCGTGAGCTCGTGGATCTCGGTGCTCACCGTCCACCACGTCGCGATGCGCTGCCCGAACGAGAGGCGAGTGCGCACGAGGTGCGTGCTCCTGTCGTCGTCCATCCCGCCACCGTAGGAGCGCACGGCGCCGGGAGGGAGGCACCGTCGGTACACCGACCAGCAGCACCCCCGACTACGATTCGAGCGTGACGGACGAGCCTCGGACCAAGCGCGCGGCGATCCTCGCGTCCGCCGGCCGGCTGTTCGTGGCCAACGGGTACGGCGGCACCTCGCTCCGTGACATCGGCCGCGACGCCGGGGCCGACGCCGCACTCGTCATCCACCACTTCGGCTCGAAGGACGGCCTGTTCGTCGCCGCGATGGCCGGTCGGCTGCCGCACTTCCCGCTCACCGAGGGCACAGTCGAGACGATCGGCGAGCGGTTCATCGGGTACCTGCTCGGCACCGAGCCGGAGGTCCGCTCGACCTTCCTGGCGCTCATCCACGCCAGCGACTCGGACGAGGTCGGCTCGGAGCTCCGGCGCCAGCACCTCCGGTCGGTCGTCGACCCGCTCCGCGAACGCATGAGCGGGCCGGACGCGGAGCTCCGCGCATCGCTCGCGGCCGCCACGGTCGGCGGGCTGCTCTACGCCCTGTGGGTGGTCGGCGACGAGACGCTGCTCGCCGCCGACCGGTCGGACCTGGTGCAACGCTACGGCCGCGTGGTGCAGGACCTCGTCACGCCCCGGTAGTCGACGGGCACCGACCTCACTGGACGGACCAGCCACCGTCCGACGCGAGCACCGCACCGTTGATGTTGACCCCGTCGTCGCTCAGCAGGAAGGTGATCGACGCCGCGAGCTGCTCGGCGGTCGCCAGCGACGGGATCGCCGCCTGGAACGGCCCGAGCCGCGCCGCCCCGACCTCCGACACGTGCGGCGGCATCGGGATCCCGGTCGCGACGCCGCCCGGGGCGACGGCGTTCACGCGGATGCCCTGCTGCGCGTACATGAAGGCGGCGCTCTTCGTCAGCCCGACCACACCGTGCTTGGACACCGTGTAGGCGTTCCCGGAGGCGTTGCCGCGGAGCCCGGCCTCGGACGCGACGTTCACGATCGAGCCGGAGCCGGCGGCGAGCATCACGGGCAGCACCGCGCGGGAGAGCTTGAACGCCCCGGTGAGGTTCACCCCGATGACCCGGTCCCACATCGCGTCGCTGGTCTCGTGCAGGGGCGAGAAGTCGTCGTTGATCCCGGCGATGTTGGCGAGCGCGTCGATCCGGCCACCCGCGGCCGCCACGATCGCGTCGACGTCGTCCTGCTGGGTGATGTCACCGGTCACCGTGACGACCTCGCCGTCGAACGAGGTGGCGGACGCTGCCAGCGACGCCAGCCGCTCGGCGGACACGTCCACGGCGACGACGCGGCCCCCTTCCCGGAGGATGCGGGACGCCGTCGCACGCCCGATCCCGGAGGCGGCGCCGGTCACGACCACCGTCTTGCCGCCGAACCGGCCCGCGGTGACCTGTTCCTTCCACGCGCCGTCGTCGGACGGCTCCGGGATCTCGCCGCCGTTCGCGGCACGGACCAGGCCGTCGACCGCGGACTGCGGCATCTGCCCGTTCGACATCGCGACCATCTGCTGCAGGGGGAGCGTCCGCACCGGCGCGAGCATCTCCTCCCCGACGCCGGCCTGCGCGAGCAGCCCGCGGATGAGGTCACCGCCGACGGGATGGGCGAGCCACGTCCCGATGGTGGATCCGGCGGTGAGGGTGATGTCGTCGTTGCTCATGCCGGTCATTCAACACCGTTGAACGCTCCGGTTCAACAGTGTTGAACCAAGAAGCGGCACAGCGAACGCCGACTACCGTCATCGGCATGCAGCGTCGCACCCTCGGCCGTACCGGCCGTCAGTCCTCCGTCATCGGTCTCGGCACCTGGCAGTTCGGCGGTGACTGGGGTCCCGTCGCCGACGAGGACGCCTTCGCCGTGATGGACGCCTCAGCGGAGTCGGGTGTCACCCTCTTCGACACCGCCGACGTCTACGGCGACGGCCGCAGCGAGACCCTGATCGGCCGGTGGCTCCGCGCGAACCCGGACGCCGACGTCACGGTCCCGACCAAGATGGGCCGCCGCGTCGACCAGGTCCCCGCCAACTACGTCGCGGCGAACTTCCGCGAGTGGGTCGACCGGTCGCGGGCGAACCTGCAGCAGGACACGCTCGACCTCGTGCAGCTGCACTGCCCGCCGACGGCGGTCATCGAGGACGACGCCGTCTACGACGCACTCGACGCACTCGTCGACGACGGATCGGTCGCCGCCTACGGCGTCAGCGTCGAGACCGCGGACCAGGCGCTCTCCGCCATCGCCCGGCCCGGTGTGGCGAGCGTCCAGATCATCCTGAACGCGTTCCGGTTGAAGCCGCTGGACGCGGTCCTCCCCGCCGCTCGGGAGGCAGGGGTCGCCATCCTCGCGCGCGTCCCGTTGGCATCGGGGTTGCTCTCCGGCAAGTACACGACCGACACCGAGTTCGCCCCGCAGGACCACCGTTCCTACAACCGGCACGGCGAGGCGTTCGACCAGGGCGAGACCTTCAGCGGTGTGCCCTTCGAGGACGGCGTCCGCGCCGCCCAGGAGTTCGCGGCGGCACTGCCCGAGGACGTCTCGGTCCCGCAGGCGGCGCTGGCGTGGGTCGTCGCCCAGGACGGTGTGACCGCGGCGATCCCCGGTGCCCGGAACGCCGAGCAGGCGCGCTCGAACGCCGCGGCGGGTTCCCTCGGGCTCGACGCCCTGCCGGGGCTCGACGCCACCGTGCAGGACCTCTACGACCGCTGGTTCCGCGCCACCGTCCACCCCCGGTGGTGACGGGTCACTCCTCGACGTCGGTGAAGAGCCCGGTCACCTTGCCGCCGGCGGCGCCGATGAACGCGGGGAAGAACGCGGCGCCCTCGGGGGAGGACGTCGCCGCCGAGGCCTCGTCGTAGCCGGCGAAGTACAGGTCGAGGGAGCGGTGCGCCGGGCGCGCGGTGCCGTCCTCCTTCGGCCAGACCTTGCCGGACTCCAGACGCTGGAGTGCCGGCAGTGCCCGGGCGAGGTCGAGCAGCCCGGGGAGCTGGGCGTCGAACGCCTCGGTGTCGTCGAGGTCGTCCACGATGAGTTCGATCTTGGTCGTCATGCCCTCATCACACACCCGTTCACCGGAACCCGCACGGCTCAGCGCGTGGTGAGCACCTTCGTCGTCCCCGCGATCACCGCGGCGTCCTCGGCGAGCGCCACCAGCGGGTCGCGCAGGCCCGTGGTCTTGCCGACGGCCTTCCGCGCGAGGTAGCCGGCGTAGCTGCCGACGATCGCCCCGACGGCGCCGAGCACGGCACCCTCGACACGGCGGTCGCGCTTGCCGGTCGTGCCGATCGCCAGTCCGACGAACGCACCGGACGCGGCACGTCCGATCAGGCCCGCGGCGGCGATCCGGCTCGGCGTCACGGGGAGCTTGTCCCCGATGAGCTCGCCGATCGCTCCCGCCACCAGCAGGCCGCGGCCGAGCGGCGTGCGGAACGCCGGCCAGTCCTGCCACGCGCCGGAGAGCTCCTTGCGGTCGCGGTTCAGCGCCAGCAGTGCGAGCGGGGTCGCGCTGCGGCCGCCGGACAGGATCCCGAGCAGCAGTGCCTTGGTCCCGGTGTGCTTCGTGTTCTTCGCCATGGGCCCGACGCTACCCACGCCAGCCTGGGACGGGCGGGGGCTCCGAGCGGACTGGTGTAGTCATGGTCCCGTGGGAGTGATCGACGAGGCAGGGCGGCTGCGGCTGCTCGGGAACGCGGTGGCCGGCGCGGCCTTCGCCGTGGTGCTCACCATGCTCGTCCTGTCCTCCTGGACCGCTGCGACCACGAACGTGCTGGTGTCGGTCGGTGTCCCCGCCGCGGTGCTCGGCGCCGGGATCGGTGTCTTCCTGCTGCTGCGCTCCTGGCGCATCGACGGCGGGTACGAGCGGGCCAGCGCCGTCCAGCGGTGGATCTCCGACGGCCGGGTGCCCTCGGACGTCCCCGTGCAGGTGTGGGTGCCGCTGCTCGTCGCCCAGGCCGAACGGCAGCGCGCCGGCTGGGGGAAGATCGTGCTCGCCGTGTTCTGGACCGCGATGACCTGGTCGATGCGTGACGTGCACGGCACCCTCATCACCGTGCTGCTGTCCGGTCTCTGGGTCGGCCTCGCGCTCTGGGCTGCCGTCGTCGTGATCCCCCGGGCGCGCGTCGCCGCCGCGATCCTCCGCCGCGAAGCCGCGATCCCGGAGCCGACGACCGACTGAGCCGGGTCTGTTGCGCGCGCGGCTGCCGGAGTAGCCTCCGAACGTTCGATGAACCCTCATGACCGCGCGGTCGCCACGTGACGCCCGGCCTCTCCCGTGTCCCGTCGCCCGAGGGGACACGTCCTGCCGCCCAGCGGCGGCGCGCCCTCCGGGGCGGAACGTGAGGAAACACGCATGCCGAAACCGACCATCGTCCTCGTCCACGGCGCCTGGGCCGACGGGTCCAGCTGGGACCTCGTCACGGCTCCGCTGCAGGAACAGGGCTACACCGTCCTCGTCCCGCCCAACCTGCTGCACGGCGTCGCGAGTGACGCCGAGTACATCTCGTCCTTCGTCGCGCAGCGCACGAGCGGACCGGTCGTCGTCGTGGGGCACTCCTACGGCGGCTTCGTGATCACGAACGCGACCTTCAGCGAGGACGTGAAGGCGCTCGTCTACGTCGACGCCTTCATCCCGGACGAGGGCGAGTTCGTCTTCCAGCTCCTCGGCGGTTCCGGGTCGGCGCTCGACGTGCCGGACCCGACGACCGTGCTCGACCTGATCGGGTACCCGACCGCTCCGGAGGGGGACCTCGAGGCCTTCCTCAAGCCGGAGACCGTGCACACGGCCTTCGCGCAGGACCTCCCCGAACAGGACCGGCTCCTGATCGCGGCCAGGCAGCGTCCGATCACGCTGAGCGCCAACACCGCGCCGTCCGGGCCGCCGTCGTGGCGGGACCGTCCGAGCTGGGCGGTCGTCGGGACCGAGGACCTGGTGATCCCCCCGGCGGTCCTCCGCTCGATGGCGGAACGCGCGGGGTCGACGATCACCGAGGTCGCCGCCTCGCACGTCTCGATGGTCTCCCACCCGGAGGTCGCGCTGGCGGCGATCCTCGCCGCGGCTGCGGCGTCGGAACCGGCGGGCGAGATGGCCTGACCGGATCGGCCCGTCCCGGGGTGACCAGCGCCGGACGGGAGGCACGGTGCCGGCTGGCACCGTGCCTCCCGTCCGCTGCTCAGCCGGGCAACTGCGCGTAGAGGGCCGCGGGATCGGCCGCCAGTGACGCCTTCACCATGGCGCTCCAGTCGTCGACGACGACCTCGATCGCGTCGCGCTCGACGCCGTCGAGTGCCGCGCGGGCGGCCTCCGCCGGGTCGATCATCGGCCCCTCGTAGCCGGCCATGATGTCGGTGTCCGCCGCCCCGAGGTGCACGCCCTGGACGAGCACCCCCTTCGGCGCGAGTTCGAGCCGAACGGCGTTGGTCATGTTCCACTCCGCCGCCTTCGCCGCGGCGTAACCACCTGAGCCCGGGTAGGCGAACCACGAGAGGGCGGACAGGACGTTGACGATCGCGCCGCCGCCGTTGCGCTCGAGCACCGGGGCGAACGCCCGGACCATGTCGAGGTTCCCCCAGAAGTGCGTGTCCATCTCACGACGCACGTTCTCCAGGTCGTCCGTCAGCAGCGAGGACTGCGTCGCGATCCCGGCGTTGTTCACGAGCAGGGTCACGTCACTCGCGTGCTCCGCAGCTGCCAGGACCGAGGCGTGGTCGGTGATGTCGAGGGGCAGCACCTCGACCCCGGCGATGTCGACGAGCTCGGGACGGCGAGCCGTGGCGTAGACCTTGGCCGCTCCGCGCTCGAGCAGCTGGGTGACGAAGCGGCGTCCGATGCCGCGGTTCGATCCGGTGACGAGTGCGACCGATCCGGCGATGTCCATGGGTTCCTCCCGTCGTCCGGGCGTCTCCCGGAGCGACGGAGGTACGCTAAGACCTCACATGGACGTCAGGGGCAAGTCGTGATCGACGAACGGATGCGCATCGGGGACCTCGCCGCCCGAGCGGGCGTGAGCGTGCGGTCGCTCCGGTACTACGAAGAACAGGGCCTGCTCACCGCGGACCGCACCGCGTCGGGGCAGCGGACGTACGACGAGGCCGCGGTCGACCGGGTGCGACTCGTGCAGCAGCTCTACGCCGCCGGACTCCCGAGCCGGACGATCGCGCTGCTCATGCCGTGCGTGGACGCCGGGGTCGCGACGGCGGAGAGCGCGGCACTCCTCACCCGCGAACGCGACCGGATCTCGGCCCAGCTCCTCGAGCTCGAAGCCGCTCGGGACCGGCTCGACGAGGTCATCGCGATCAGCGAGCACCCGACCCCGGAGCACTGCCCCGCACTGCGGTGACCCGGCGGTCCGCCGCGCTCCACCGCACCAGGAAGCCGGAGGCGACCGCGCCGGCGGTGTCCGCCGCGAGGTCCCCGATCGTGTCGTCGTACCCGACGTAGATCGACGAGTCGAGGTGGGTGTGGCCGACCCACTCGCACATCTCCCACACGCCACCGATCGCCAGCCCGGCGGTCCCCGCGAGGACCACCAGCGCGACGAGGGGCAACCGGCCGAGGTCCGGCAGGACACCGACGTCGGCGCCGATCACGACGACGAGGATGCTCAGGGCGCCGATGAGCAGGAAGTGGATGAGCTTGTCCCAGCCGAACACCGTCGTGTACCACTCGAGGACGCTGCTCCAGCCGGCGACGAGCGCGAGCAGGCACAGCACGATGTCGAACCCGGGCCGCAGGCCGAGGACCCGGGGGACCACCACCCCGAGCAGCGAGAGCGCCATCACGGCGAACGCCACGGCGCCCCAGCCGATCGCGGCGACCGGGATGCTGATCAGCGTGAGGACACGGAGCGCGTCCGCGACGTACTCGGCGCCACGCGGGCGACGGAGGAAGGTCGGGCCGGCGGTGGTGACGATGCTCGTCACGGGGCCTCCCATCGGATGACGGCGTGCACGGGCAGGTGGTCGGAGGGCCAGACGTCCGCCGGGCGTCGGGTCGAGATCGCGACGCGGTCGACCGCGACGCGCGCATCACGCCCCTCCCGGACCAGGATCCGGTCGAGACGCGCGCCCTGCGGCTTCGGGGTCCGGTAGTTCGCGTACGTCCCGGCGCTCGACGGGCGGTCCTCGTCCGGCACGAGGTCCCAGGTGTCCCGGAGTCCTGCAGCCGTCAGGATCCGCGCCGACGCCGAACCCGCTCCGGCGTTCCAGTCGGCCATCGCCACCGTCGGCAGCCCCACGCCGTGCACGACCTCCCCGAGGAGCCGCGCCGAACGGACCTGCGCGAGCGGCGAGAACGGGTCGACGTGGGTGGCGACGGCGAGGAACCGGACACCGGTCACGCGGTCCTCGAGCTCGGTGAGCACCGCGATGCGCGGGAACGGCGCACCCCAGTCGCGGCTGCCGACGAGCTCCGGGTGCCGGGCGAGCGCGATCGTCCTCGTGTCCCCGACGCGGAGCCGGTCCTGGTCGACGAAGAACCCCACGCCCTCGGCGCCGCCCGACGGTCCGCGGCCGGAGACGGCGGCGTGCCAGCGCGACCCGAGGGCGGTCCGGAGGTGCTGCACCTGCTCGGGCACGGCCTCCTGGACGGCCAGCAGGTGGGGCACTTCGGACCGGACCAGCGTGGCGATCGCGGGTGCCCGCCGGGGCCAGGCGTCCGGGTGGGCGCGCCGCAGGTGCGGGACCGGGCGTCGGACGTTGAGGGTCATGCAGTGGAGTGCGGGAGGCCCGACGGGGCCGACCACGGGGTCGTCCGACGTCACTGCGGCACCGGGGCCGGGGCCGGCCGATCGGTCGGGTCTGCGCGGTCGGTCCGGTCTGCGCGGTCGGTCCGGTCTGCGCGGTCGGTCCGGTCTGCGTGCTCCACGCGCCGCACCACCGGCACCGGACGGGTCCCGATCAGGACACGGCGCATGATCCGGGCAGGGGAGAACGCCCGCATCCCGGACCGCCACATCGTCCGCAGCGCCTTCTCCGTGCGCACCACCAGCCCGGACGCGTCCCGCACCGGCGCACCCGAGACCGACGCGACCAGACCCGTGTCGAGCACCGTCCGCCACGTCGGGTCGAACTGGATCGACAGGTCGACGTCGTCGTGCACCATCGCGTCGTCGCGGTGCACACGGTGCCGGACCGCGAGCCAGGCGCTCCGGCGCATGAGCATGTTCGAGCCGAAGAGCGGCGGCCGTGCCAGCGCCCCCGTCATCAGGAAGAAGTAGGCACGCATGTACGCGACGTCCCAGAACAGGCCGGCGATCGGACCGAGCCCACGGAACCTGCCCGGGCCGGTCACCGCCGTGACGAGCGGGTCGTCGAACCAGCGGGTCGCCCTCGCCAGCCAGTCCGGGGGCAACTCCGAGTCGGAGTCGACGCGGGCGATCACCGCACCCCGTGCCGCGTCGTAGCCGTGACCGGCCGCGGCGCCGATGCCCCGCTGCGGCTCGTGGAGCACCGTCGCGCCCGCCGCCAGGGCGACCTCGACGCTGCCGTCCGAGCTGCCGTTGTCCACCACGACGACCTCGTCCGGCTGCCGTGTCTGCGCCGCCAGGGAGGCCAGGCACGCCGCGAGCTGCTCGGCGTCGTCGAGGACCGGGATGACGACGGACACGGTCGGCGGGGACTGCATGACTCCACCCAACCAAGGTGGTGCTGAGGGCCGGACCGCCTACGCGTCCGTCAGGTCGTCACGGGTGTTCGCGTGGATGGGCTCGCTGTGCCCGAACGTGCGCGCGGCGGCGCGGAGACGTTCGACGAATTCGCCGTTCTCCACCTCGAGCTCGTCTTCTTCCGCGTCCTCGATGACGACCTCGCTCGCCGGGCCGATGAGGATCTTCGTCGTGGTCATCGTGCCGTCGTGTGCCACCGCCGGGACCGCGACGGTGTCCGCGCGGTCGCCGCCCGCCAGGGCCGCCGCGTACTCGATGACGGCGTCGGCGACGTCGTCACTGGTGAGGATGATCGAACCGTCGTACTTGATGTGCTTCATCGGAGCTCCTTCCGCCGCGCTTGCGCTGCTTGCCGCTCCCAGTGAAACGGAAGCGCGTGGAGGCACTTTCAGGTGCGGTCCTGCGACTCGAGGTGCGCGTAGTCGGGCAGGTCGATCGCGTCTGCGGGTGGTGTGGAGAACCGCTCTCCGAGGCGACCGACCAGCGGGGTGGCTACGATCCGCACCGCCGCGCCGAACACGGCGATCCCGAGCCGCGACTTCGGGTTCGCGACGCGCGGCGTCCCGGGCGGCAGCTGCTGGGCCTGGGCGACGTACGGACGCATGATCCGCTCGTAGCCGCGGAACGCATCGCGGTGGTCGACGTGCGCGGCGAGTTCCCCGGCGAGCACGTACGCGCCGGTGAGCGAGAGGCTCGTGCCCATCCCGCTGACCGGCGACGCGCAGTACGCGGCGTCGCCCACCAGCGCCACGCGGCCGTCCCACCAGCGCGGGGCACGCACCTGGCCGATCGACTCGGCGTAGAGGTCGTCGGCGGCGTCGAACCCCGCGAGCACGCGGCGCGCTTCCCACCCGGCGTCCGCGAACGCCTCGTGCAGGTGTCGGCGCTGCGCGTCGAGGTCCCGCCGCTCGGACCCGGCGCGCTCCCGCTTCCGGTCCGTCACGATCGACATCGTCGCGCGGATCGTGCCGTGGGCGTCCGGACGCAGGGTGATCGAGCGTCCACCGGGGGCGTTGTACCAGCGCCACCAGTCGTCGTCGGCGTCCGTCCGGGGGATCGTGCCGAAGGTCGTCTCGAGGCCGAGCGAGCGGATCTCCGGCTCGTCGCCGAAGACCAGGCGCCGGGTGCTCGAACCGATGCCGTCCGCGGCGATCACCAGGTCGAAGCGTTCGTCGGGGGCGTGCTCGAAGTGGACGGTCACGCCCGCTGGGTCGCCGTTCCCGGCGTCGTGCTGCACCATCCCGGTGATCCGGTCGCCGTAGCGGTACTCGGTGTCCGTCTCCGTGCGGTCCACGAGCAGCTGTGCGAGGTCGCCGCGGAGGATCTCGAGCTCGGCCGTCGCGCCACCGGAGTCGGTCGTGCCGGCGGGGAACTCCGCGATCGTGGCACCACGGGGTCCGATGAAGCGCGTGCCGACCTCGCCGGTCGTCGCCGCCCGGATGTCGTCCTCGATGCCCATCCGGCGCGACACCTCGCGCCCGGCTCCGCGGACGTCGATGTTCTGCCCGCCGGTCCTGAGCGCCGGAGCGCGCTCGACGATCACCGTCGCGAAGCCGTAGCGGTGCAGCCAGTACGCCAGTGCGGGTCCGGCGATGCTCGCTCCGGAGATGAGGACGCGGCCGCGGTTCGTGCTGTGCATGTTGCCTCGATTCTTGATTATCAACGAGATTGGCAATCTACACGATTAGGATGGGCGGGTGTCGACGCTTCCCCCCGCTGATCGCTCCGATCGCCGTGATCGCCGTGATCGCTCCGATCGCCGTGACCGGGAGTCTGCTCGTCGCGACGGCCGCGAGATGCCCGAGGACGACATCCGCGCCCGGGTCCAACAGGTCGCCGTTCGGCAGCAGCGGTTCGAGCGGCACCTCGCCCGAGCCCTCGACGTGGATGCGATGGGCCTCGAGGCCATGGACCACCTCATCACCAGCGGCCCCGCGACGCCGACCGAGCTCGCCCGACGCCTGGAGATCTCGACCGCGGCGATGACCCTCGTGCTCAACCGGCTCGAGGGCGCCGGGCACGTGCGGCGCGACCGGCACCCGAGCGACGGGCGGAAGCTCGTCGTCACCGCGGCGTCGAGCTCCTCGGACCGCGCGTACGAGCTCGTGCTGCCGATGATCGACGGGATCGAGGAACTCGTCGCGGGGATGGACGCGGCGGAGCGGGCGACGGTGCAGACGTTCCTGGACCGGCTGATCCGGATCTACGACGACGCGACGGACTGACCGCCGTTCTGGGGTGTCGTGCCGTGCTCGTGCTGTCCCCTAGGGTCGTCGCGACTCAGGGTGCGCCGTGCGTCACGGTGATCCGGGCCTCGCGCGGGTTCACCAGGGTCTTCGAGACGTAGAGCGGCCGACCCGCGAAGCGCAGGCTCCGCGTCAGGACGAGCACGGGCTCCTCGGCAGGGACACCGAGCCGGTGCCCGCGGGTCTCGCCCGGTGTGCCGATCGAGACCTCGGTGGTGCCGGGCCCCGGCACGATGCCGGCGTCGAACATCGCCGCGAGCATCGTCTGGTCGGGACGGCTCATCCGGATCAGCTCGCGGACCGGGGCGAACTCCCCGACCAGGGCATCATCGGGCGGCAGGTGCTCCTGCACGAGTCCGACGACCGTGTCGCCACGACGGACGACGCTCTCGACGAACCAGGAGGGCGACGACTCCGCGATGCCGAGCGACTCCGCGGCGAACAGCCCCGTGCGGTCCTGCACGACCATCTCGGTCCGCTCGACGTCGCCGCCCTCGGGCACGAGCAGGCGCTCCGGGGCCTCGATCCGCTCGAGGCCGGCGACCGGCAGGCGCTCCGCGACGAAGCGTCCGATGCCCCGGCGGGAGCGGATGAAGCCGTCCTCCTCGAGGAAGATCAGCGCCTCGCGCACGACCGTCCTGGACACCCCGAGCAGCTCGACCAGCTCCGCCTCGGACGGCAGGAGGATGCCTGGCTGGATGGCGCCGCTGCGGATCGCGTCGCTGATGCGCATGTACGCGGCGACACGGAGCGGGACTCCTGCGTGCGCGGGGAGCGGGCCCCGGAGGACGTCGGCGGTCGTCATGTGCTCAGCCTGTCAGACCGTGGTCGGTGCGATGGTCGCGGCCCGGGCCGTGTACGACGCGAAGGGTTCCAGGTCGGGCTGGGACGCCTCGTCCGCCACCGCCGCGGCGCCGACGTGCGCGGCGACGGCGAGCGCGTCCTCCGCGGAGAGTCCGGCGGCGAACGCGATCGTGGCCGCCGCGGTGAAGGCGTCCCCGGCGCCCACCGTGTTCCGGACCTCCGCGCGGACCGACGGCACCCGGACCATGCGCCGCCCGTGCTCGAACACCGACGCCCCCGACGACCCTGCCGTGACCACCACGCGGCGGCACCGTGCGAGCTCCGGGAGTGCGGCCCACTCGAGCTCGTTGACGACGAGCAGGTCGGCCCGCTCCAGGGTGGCCGACGCGAGGTGACGGGCGGGCGCCGCGTTGATCGCGACGAAGGCGTCCGAGCGGGCGACGGCGTCCTCCACCACGGCAGGATCGACCTCGAGCTGGCAGAGGAGCACGTCGGTGTCGGGTATCGAGACGGGCACCGCGACCAGGTCGTTCGCGCCCGGGAACACCGCGATCGCGTTCTCGCCGGCATCGTCGACCGTGATCGCCGCGGTGCCCGTCGGTGCGGCCGGGGTCTGCAGGACGAGCTCCGTCCGGACACCGGCCAGCCGGAGCTGCTCGACCGAGAACGCACCGTCCGGATCCGCTCCGACGGCGCCGATCATCGTGACCGCAGCGCCGAGCCGTGCCGCCGCGACGGCCTGGTTCGCGCCCTTGCCGCCGAGGAACGTCCGCCGCCCGGTGGCCAGGACCGTCTCGCCCGGCGCGGGGAGCTCCGGCACGCGCAGCACCGAGTCCACGTTGATACTGCCGAGGACGGTCAGCGACGGCAGCGCGGTCACGGGCAGTGCGGTCGCGGACAGTGCGGTCACGGGCAGTGCCGTCACGCCGGCACCGCGTCGAGCGCGAGGATCCGGTTCCGGATGACCTCGGCGGCAGCCGCGTCCGCCGCCACCACGACCTGCACCGCCGGACCCTGCTCGACGGGCACGGTCCGGCCGTGCTCGGCGCCGTCCGTCACGACGTCGAGCGGGGTCTCGCGGACGGTCGGTGCCACCTCACCCGCGGCGATCGCGGCCGCGAGCGGGTCGTGCAGCGGTGCGCGGCGGACGTGGTCGACCGTCTCGTAGAAGTCGATGTACCGGTGCAGCATCGTCCCGAGCGCGACGCGCAGCGGATCGCCCGCCGCGATGAAGCGGTCACCGTCGGCGTCGTCGAACCGGTGCTGCCGGGTGACGTCGAGCGGCACCAGGACCAGGTCGAACCCGGCGGTCAGGACCCGGCGTGCGGCCTCAGCGTCGTTGTGGATGTTCGCCTCGGCAGTGGCTGACACGTTTCCGGGCTCCCAGACGGCTCCGCCCATGATCGTGAGCGTGCCGATCAGCTCCGGCAGCCGGGGCTCGAGCTCGAGCGCCACCGCGAGGTTCGTCAGCGGTCCGATCGCGAGCACGTCGAGCTTCCGGGTACCAGCAGCAGCAGCGTGCGAGCGCGCCAGCCGCACCAGCAGCTCGGCGGCCGGGTCGTCAGCGGCTGCCACACCGGCGGGCAGGTCCACCCCACCGACACCGTTCACGCCGTGCACGTGCGGAGCACCCCCGCCGTACGCGCCGCCGAGCGGGTCGTGCGCACCGACCGCCACCGGCACCGAGCGGCCGACCATGCCGAGCAGCGCCGAGGTGTTCACCGCAGCGGTCGTGGAGTCGATGTTCCCGGAGACCGTGCCGATGCCGACCAGGTCCACGTGCGGGACGTCGAGCAGGTAGGCGAGTGCGAGGGCGTCGTCGACACCGGTGTCGCAGTCGAGGAAGAGCGGGATCGTCGGGGTGGTCATGCGGTTGCGGCTCCTTCGGGGCGGGCTCCGGCTGGCAGAGCGTTCGGGGTGGGACGGAGGACGAGCGCCGCGGCGAACGCGGCGGCGGTGAGGGCGACGGAGATCCAGAGCGCCAGGTGGTACCCCTCGGGCGTGCCGGCGCTGACCGCCGGCCCGACCAGGGCCACACCGGTGCCGGCGCCCAGTCCGAAGCATGCACCGTGGATCCCGGGCAGGGAACCCGGGGCGTCGGCGGGGGCGTTCAGCACCGAGAGGCCGTTCGCGGTCGCCTGGTACAGCCCGAGGTAGAAGACGCCCATCACGATGAGCAGCCCGAAGGCCACCCACTTGTCGAGGGCGAAGAACGCGAGCGCGACGGAGATCAGCAGGATCGCGCCGGTGGCCATGCGCAGCGACAGGACCCAGCCGATGCGCTGCGCGATCCACCCGGCGGCCGGCGCGGTGAGGAGCCCGGCGACTGCCGTCGGGGTGAGGAACAGCAGCCCCGACATCGCCGCGTTCAGGCCGAACCCGGAGCTTCCGTCCTGGCTGAGCACCACGATCGTGAAGTTCGTCGACGCGAACACCCCGGACAGCGTCAGGAACGTGCACATCAGCACGGGCCACGCCGTCCGCGCCCGGAGCGCCGGCACCGCGATCAGTGGCTGGGCGACGCGTCGCTCGACGAGGACGAACGCGACGGCCGCCAGGACCGCCACCGTGAGCCACACCAGCGTGCGCGCGTCACCGATGCCGCGCGACGGCACTTCGCTGACGAACTGGGAGAAGCCCACCAGGAACGCGCCGAGGATCGTCGCGCCGAGCCAGTCCATCCGTCGCGCCGCGCTCCGGCGGACCCGCGGCACGAACGCCAGCACCGACAGCGTCCCGAGCACCGCGACGACGAGGATCACGACGAACACCGCGCGCCACCCGAACGTGTCCGTGATCGCACCGCCGATGTACCCGTCGAGGCCGCCGAGGCCGCCGTTCACCGCGGTGACGACCCCGACCGAGATGCCGAACTGCTTGGCCGTGAGCTCCTCGGACAGCACCAGGAACGCGATCGTCAGGGCTGCCGACGACGTCCCCTGCAGCACCCGCCCGGTGAGCAGGAGGGGGAGCGACGGTGCCGTCACCGTCAGCAGCGTCCCCACGAGCAGGGCGGCCATCGTCACCAGCAGCGCCCGGCGCCGACCGATCGTGTCCGACCAGCGCGACACGACCATGCCGAGCACCGAACCGGACAGGAAGAAGAGCGACTGCACCTGGGACACGACGCCGGCCGAGGCGTGCAGGTCGATGGCCATCGACGGGATGGCGGGGGTGAGCAGGCTCGCGTTCAGCTGGAACGCGAGCACGGCGACGATGAGCGATCCGACCAGCAGGGGGATGCGAGCGCCGGACAGGCGCTCGCGTTCCGCTTCGGGGCGGGTGGGGGCGACAGTCATGCGAACTCCTTCGTCCGGTTGTCGTACGTACCTGTAATACAGGTCCGTACTCTATGGTCCGGACACCCCGCTGGCAAGTGGGCCGACCCGATGGCCGGTTCCGGCCATGGAGCCGCCACGACCGGACGGGAGGCACGGGTCGAGCCCGCACCGAGCCTCCCGTCCGGTGGGTGGCAGCCCGCGCGCGGTCACGCTGGAAGTGGGAAGGTGCAGGCATGCCCTCCGCGCAGACCCTCAGCGACGACGACCGCAGGGTCGTCGCCGCGTGGGCCGCAGACTGCGCGGAGCGCGTCCTGCCCCTGTTCGAAGCGGAGGCGCCGGACGACGACCGCGCACGGGACGGCATCCGACGCGCACGGTCGTTCGCGAGCGGAGCGCTCGGTGCGGCGGGCGAGATCCGTCGTCGCTTCACTGCGGGGCGTGCATCCGCAGCAGCGACCTCGCCGGCAGGGAAGGCGGCGGCGTGGGCGGCCGGTCAGGCCTCGGCAGTCGCGCACATGGGAGCGCACGCCCTCGGCGCTGCCACCTACGCGGCGAAGGCCGCGGAACTCGCGGACCCCGGTCGTGGCGGCGCTGCTGAGCTCGCCTGGCAGATGGCGCACATGAGCGAGCCGGTGCGGGTGGCGCTCCGGCGGCTGCCCCCGCTCGGGGAGGACCCGTCCGGTCCGCTCGGTGCCGGACTCCTGGCGTCGGGGGTGCTCGGGGAGCACATCAGGGCGATCCAGGCGGCGCTCGGCGGCGGCGGTTGACGCGCTTCTCGGCCCGTCGTGCTCCGCCGGGAGGAGTCTCAGCGCGCGTCGAGCAGGGCGAGCACGTCGTCGGTCGTGCCGAGTTCCCCGATCTTCGGGAGCTGCAGCGAAACGGACGCTTCGTGTGCCTCGGCGGCATCGGTCATGGCGTCGGTGACGAACGCGACGTCGTACCCGAGCTCATGGGCGGACCGTCCTGTGGACTCGACGCCGGAGGAGGTGGCGACCCCGACCAGGACGATCTGCGTGACGCCGAGGCTGCGGAGTCGGGCGTCGAGATCGGTCGAGCCGAACGCTCCGAGGGTGCGCTTCGTCACGGTGATGTCCGTGGGCTGCTGGTCGAGCTCGTCCAGCAGGCGGGTACCCGCTTCGGGGATCGTCTGCGATCCCGACAGGTTCATCGCCCTGGTGCGTTCCGTGCGGCCCGGCGCGGTCGCTGCGACGTTGACCAGCACGACGGGGAGCCGGCGCGCGCGGAAGGCTCGTGCGAGAGCTGCAGCGCGGGAGACGACCCCGTCGATCGGGTGCGCCGTCGGTTGGCCGAGGATCCCGGTCTGCAGGTCGATGACCACCAGGGCCGGCGTCGGGTCGAGTTCGATGCTCACGGGCTTCCTCCGAACAACTGTTGACTGAATCAACCATTTGTACCACGAATGATTAGCGGACGGTAGGATCGGCGCATGTCACGTGGCAACGGGAACCGCGCAGAGCCTCCACTTCCCCTTGCGTACCTGCTGAAGCAGGCGCACCTGCGTCTCGCTTCCCTCGCGGATGATGCACTCGCCGCGTCAGGCGTCGACCGGCGCGACTTCGGCGTCCTGCGGGCGCTCGCCACGACCGGCCCGCTGACCCAGCAGCAGCTCGGGAAAGAGGCGGGCGTCGATCCCGCGACCCTGGTGCGGATCATCGACGGGCTCGAGAGCAGAGGCCTCCTGACCCGGCGCCCCGACGCCGCTGATCGCCGGCGGAACCTGGTCGCGCTGACCGACGCGGGAGGGGAGTCCTGGGACAGTGCTCATGCCGCGTACTCCGAGGCTGAGCAGCGCTTCACTGCGTCCATGTCGAGCGGAGGCGCAGAGCGGTTGCGCCGGGAGCTCACTGTCTTGCTCGGGGTGGGTGTGGACGAAGTCCACTTGTCCTGACGTGAACAGCGTCGTTAGCCGATGGCGGTTTCAAGGGGTCGTTGCAACGGGTGGTTGTTTCGGGTCTGACAGTAGCTGCTCGAATGCTTCTGCCGGGGTGCGGTAGCCGAGCGTCTTACGGGGTCGGCCGTTGAGTTCAGCAGCGACGTCGCGGAGCCGTTCCGGGGTGTGGACGCTGAGGTCGGTGGATTTCGGGAAGTACTGGCGGAGGAGGCCGTTGGTGTTCTCGTTCGAGCCGCGCTGCCACGGCTTGTGCGGGTCGCAGAAGTAGATCGCGAGGTCCGTGGCGAGGGTGATGTCCTTGTGCCGGGCAAGCTCGGTGCCCTGATCCCACGTCAACGACCGGCGGAGATGCTCGGGCAGGGTCTGGATGGTGGGGATCATCGCGTCGCGGACGGCGTCGGCGCTGTGCCCGTTGGGTAGGTGCAGCAGCATCACGTAGCGGGTGGTGCGTTCGACGAGGGTGCCGTTGGCACTGCGCGCGTTCGTGCCGACGATGAGGTCCCCTTCCCAGTGGCCGGGAACGGCCCGGTCGTCGGCCTCGGCGGGGCGTTCACTGATCAGGATCATGTCGCGGATCTTCGACCACGACGCCCGCCGCGGCTCACGCCGGTGCCGGCGGATCGCACGGCCGGTGCGGAGGTGTTTGTGCAGGTCAGCGCGCAAGTGCCCGCGGCCCTGGACGAACAGGGACTGGTAGATCGTCTCGTGGGACACGTGCATCTCCGGCCGGTTCGGGAAGGACCGTGTCAGGTCATCACGGATCTGCTCCGGGGACCAGTTCCGCACCAACCGCAGCTCGACCTGCAGGGCGAGCTCGACCCGGTCCAGCTTCCGCGGTTTCGGCCGCCGCGCTCGGACGCGGCACCGCTTCTCGGCCGCGTATGGCCGGTAATCGCCGTTGCGGGTGCTGTTTCGAGCCAGCTCTCGACTAACCGTTGATGGCGCCCGCCCAAGTTCTGCTGCGATCTGGCGGATACCGACGCCAGCCAGGCGCAGGTCAGCGATCCGGAGTCGATCCTTCTCGCTCAAGTACCGGCCAGAACGAGGTGTCCGCTCGAACGGGTTCTTCCCGCGGGCGGCTTTGAACCATCGGTATCCCTGACGTGGATGCACCCCGACAGCATCGCAAGCGACCGGCCTGCTCATGCCCTGTCCGAGTAGCTCCCAGAATCGTGCCTCTCGAGCACGCTGCTCCAGCCTGGATCCCATCTGCAACACTCCGAATCACGGGGGTGTTGCAACGACCAGCTGAACCCAAGGATCCTCCAGCGGACAAGCATCTGGAGGGATCGTGCTCACCAACCCTCCGAGTGGCACTGGCTGTCACTGCCGGGTGGTGATGATGCGCATGCGTTCTTCCGGACTGATGAGGTGGTCGGCGTCGTTGGCGTCGTCACCGAGGTCGATCTGGACGCGGTCGATGCTCCCGGTGAACACGCTCCCGCGGCTGTCGTAGTCGTCGCTGACCGGGGTGCCGGTGTCGGAGCCGACGTCCATGGTCTCGTCACCGGAGAAGGCCAGCGGCACCGTGGCATCGATGCGGCCGGAGGCGATCTGCGCGCCGTCGAGGTACAGGTCGACGGTCGCGCCCTTGCCCAGCCCACCACCGTCGTAGGTGAACTCGACGCGAACCTGGTGCGATCCCGCGGCGACGGCCGTGTCGGAGCGCACGTGCGTGCGTTGCATGCCGAACAGGTTGTAGCAGTACGCGGGACGGCCGTCGTGGAAGTAGATGCTCCAACCGCCGAACGCGCCGCCCTGCGCGATGACGACGCCGTTCGCGCCTGATTCTGGGACGGTGAGGTCGGCCGTGATCGCGTGGGATTTGTTCTTGACGTTGAGCACGACGTTCTCGGTGAGCCGGCCCATGCCGCCGAAGAGCACCTGTCGATTGCCGTGGATGAGGGTCGGCCGGCCAGCGAGGTCGGAGTTGAAGCGTTCGATGCGTCGGTCGTCGAGCGGGAACACCTTGTACTTCGAGGCCTCGAGCAGGAACTTCCGTCGAAGGTGCGCCAACCGCTCGGGATCGGTCGCGGCGAGGTCGTGCGCCTGCGTCCAGTCGTCGGGTCCGTAGAGTTCCCACACGTCGTCGTCGATCGGCGGCAGGGGTTTCCCCTGGTCCCAGGGAACCGAGTGCCGGGTCACGGCGGTCCATCCCTGGTGGTAGATGCCTCGGTTGACGAACATCTCGAAGTACTGCGTCCGGCGCCGCTCCGCCGCCTGGTCGTCGTCGAACGTGTAGGCCATGCTGACGCCCTCGTAGGGGTGCTGTTGCACGCCGTGCACGAAGGTCGGCTCGGGGATGCCCGCCATTTCGAGGATGGTCGGGGCGACGTCGATGACGTGGTGGAACTGGTGCCGGACCTCACCGGCTCGTTCGATGCCCTTCGGGTAGCGCACGATGGTGCCGGTCCGCGTCCCGCCCCAGTGCGACGCGACTTGCTTGGTCCACTGGTACGGGGTGTTCATCGCGTGTGCCCACCCCACCGCGTAGTGGTTGTACGCCGCCGGGGTGCCGAAGTCCTCGATCCGCTCGGCCATGAACTCCGGTGTCTGCATGGCGGTGGCGCCGTTGAGGTTGATCAGCTCGTTGAAGCAGCCGTTCACGTCTCCCTCCGCCGATGCGCCGTTGTCCCCGACGATGACGTACACGAGGGTGTCGTCGAGCACGTCGAGCTCCGCAAGGGCGTCGATGAGCCGTCCGACGTTGTGGTCGGTGTGCTCCAGGAAGCCCGCGTAGACCTCCATCTGCCGGGCGAGGACCGGCTTCAGGTCGTCGGGCATCTCGTCCCAGCTCGGGATCTGCTCGTGCCGTGCGGTGAGGTCGGCGGTGTCCGGGACCACACCGAGTTCCTGCTGCCGGGCGAAGGTCCGTTCCCGGAGAGCGTCCCAGCCGTCGTCGAACTGCCCCCGGTACTTCTCCGACCACTCCTTCGGCACGTGGTGCGGTGCGTGGGTTGCGCCGGGTGCGAAGTACGCGAAGAACGGTTTCGTCGGCATCAGCGCCTTTTGCTGCCGCACCCAGTCGATCGCGCGATCGGTGAGGTCCTCGGTGAGGTGGTAGCCCTCTTCGGGTGTCCGGTCCGGCTCGATGGGTGTGGTGTTGTGGTAGAGCGCCGGCGCGTACTGGTTGGTCTCGCCGCCGATGAACCCGTAGAAGTACTCGAAGCCGCCGCCGCCCGACGGCCAGCTGTCGAAGGGGCCCATCGGGCTCGTCTGCCACACGGGGACCTCGTGGCACTTGCCGAACTGTGCTGTGGAGTACCCGTTGAGCTTCAGGGTCTCCGCCAACGGCGCGCAGTCGTTCGGGCGGACCGAACTGTAGCCGGGAGCCGAGGTCGCGATCTCGGTGATCCCGCCCATCCCGACCGTGTGGTGGTTCCGCCCGGACAGCAGGGCCGCCCGCGTCGGCGAGCACAGCGCCGTCGTGTGGAACCGCGTGTACCGGAGCCCCTCGGCGGCGAGGCGTTCGAACGTCGGCGTCGCGATCGGGCCGCCGAACGCACTGGACGCGCCGAAGCCGCAGTCGTCGATCAACACGATGAGCACGTTCGGTGCCCCCTCCGGGGGCAGTAGCGGTTCGATCGGTGGGAACGCGGTATCGGGGTCCTTCGCGTCGTACGTCGCCGGGAAGTCCGGGGTACCGGCGGGAATCGGAAGCACCTGCCGCTGCGGTAATCCAGTCATCGGTAATCCTCCATGCTCGATCAAGAGCGGCACGAGCCGACCTACGACGAGGATGAGGCCAGACCACCAAAGCGGACTCACCCAGTACGGGCGAATCAAGCGTGAGGTGCAGCCGACTCAGCCGTCCCGGTAGCCGGTGGCTCAACGAACACGACCCGGCTCGCGTAGCTCTGCTGGTGGAGGATGCGTGCCGAGCGCGGCGGGGTAGCGCGGAGGTGCTCGCTCACGCGGCCCAGGAGGCGGGCGAGCTGCTCGGCGTCGTCGTCGCTGACCGCTGCGAAGAGGAGACCGTTGAGCGTGGCGATGTGTCCCGGGAAGACCGCCGCCCGGACATTGCGGCCCGTATCCGTGATAGCGACCATCGTGCTGCGCTCGTCGTCGGGCGAGGGAGAGCGGGGGAGTCGTTCACTTGCTGAAATTGTAGCTACCGGTCGTAAGGCGCTCGATGAGCGCTTCGACGTAGGCGCGTTCCCCGTCGATGCGGCTGGCGGCAAGACGGATGAACTCGGTCGAATGCACAGGCTTGTCCGGATCGATGGACACGTTCGTCTCGTCCTGACGGAAGGCGTTGAGCTGTTCTTTGAGGCCGGACGCGCGGTCTCGGAGCGCCATGATGACTTGGTTTCGAGGGAGGTCGACGAGGAAGCAGAGCGCAGCCATAAACGGGGCGGGGCGGTACGGGTCGATGTCTTGGAGTGCCGTCCCCAAGAGCTGGGTGAAGGCGATGTCGCCCTCGGAGGTGAGCGCGTACTTGGCGCTGGTCTTGTAGGCGCGAGAGCCCTTCTCGGCCGCTTCCGTGTCGAGGGCGACGAGGCCTTCCTTGTCGAGAGTGCGAAGTGCACCGTAGATGGATCCGGGGTTGACGCTGGCCCAGTCCTGGACCCCCCAGCCGGTGAGTTCGCGCATGATCGCGTACCCGCTGGCGGGCTGTTCTTGTCGGACGGCGCCGAGCACGAGGAGACGGGTCGGGTCGATGCTCATACTCGATGCTCCCATGTAGCGGCTTTGCCCCTCTCGCAGGGTTGGGTGGCGTTGCGACGAGAGGGGCGAGCGCTGAGGTAGTGGCGGCTAGTTGAGGCCGAGCTGGTACTCGGCGTGGAGGCGGGCAGCGGTGGGGGAGGCGTGCAGCTGGGCGAGCCTGGCGCGGGCTGTCATCTGCAGGAATGTGCCGTGCTGGGTGGGGTCGCCAGCGTTGTGCATGGTGTCCGTCATCCAAAGCGCAAAGTCCTGGTAGTTCCAGACTCGCTCGAGGCAGGTGTCCGAGTAGGTGTCGAGGGCTTCGGCGTCGCCATCGCGAACGGCGGCGACGAGGGCCAGGGCCAGGGTGTCGACGTCGAATAGGGCGAGGTTCATGCCCTTGGCGCTGGCAGGTGGGACAAGGTGTGCTGCGTCGCCGGCGAGGAACAGGTTGCGGTGTCGCATGGGTGCGTGGACGACGCTGCGGAGGGGCACGAAGAACTTCTCGTGTACCTCGGCGGCTTGGATGCTGTCGTCGTTCAGGCGCAGGCGGATCTCCTTCCAGATCCGCTCGTCGGGCCAGTCCTCGGCGGTGTCGCTGAGCTCGCACTGCAGGTAGTAGCGGCTGCGCTGTGGGCCGCGGGGAAGCTGTCCGACGAAGCCATGGTCACTCGGAGCCATGATCGCCGCCCCAACGACGGGCGCCTCGACGAGGACGGCGAGCCAGGCGTACCCGAATTCGTAGTGGTACGTCGTCAGGACTCCGTCAGGGATGGATGCGCGGCTGACGCCACGGTCCCCGTCGCTGCCGACGATGTAGTCGCACTCGATCTCGTGTCGCCCTTCGTCGTCCGAGAACGACACGGAAGGGCGCTGCCCGTCCTCGTTGCGCACGACGACGTCGGTGGTCTCGAAGCGGACGTCACCGCCCATCTCGTCCAGGAGCACGTGGAGGAGGTTGTTCACGAGCATCTGCTGCGTGCAGAAGCGGCTGGGCTGACGTCCTTCGACGTCGATCGTGAATACCTCCGGCACGCCGTTGACCCGGTAGTCGATCGTCTGCGCGACGGGCCCTGCGAGCAGTCGCTCGGCCAGTCCCCACCGCTCGAACATGTCCACGCCGCGCGCTTCGACCACGCCGGCCCGGTTGCGTTGCTCGATGTAGGCGCGGTCGCGGCGTTCGACCACGACGCAGTCCACACCGGACTGCGTCAGCAGCGTCGCCAGGGTGAGCCCCGCGACGCCGGCGCCGATGATGACGACTCGAGATGCCGTCTGGTCTTGCTTCTGGGAGTGATTCATGGCTGAATGTTCACACGTGAATATTGCGGATGTCAAGCAGCTGCCCGACGGGGCTGCCCCGCCAGACCAGCAGCCGAAGGAACTCACATGACGACGAAAACGATCCTGATCACGGGAGCGACAGACGGCCTGGGTCGCGCCCTCGCGCACGACCTCGCTCGGCAAGGGCACACGCTCCTGCTCCACGGCCGCAGTCAGCGGCGCCTCGATGAGGTGGCAAAAGCACTCCCGACCACGGTGCGCACGTATCGAGCGGACTTCTCCTCGCTTGCCGAAGTACGGAACCTGACGGACGCCTTGCTGTCTGCCGAACCACGCATTGACGTTCTGATCGCGAACGCTGGCATCGGGGGCGGGCCTCGACGCGAGAGCATCGATGGGTACGAGCTGAACTTCGCCGTCAATTACCTGGCCCACTACCTGCTGATCACCCAACTGCGAGAGCGCCTCGAGGCGTCGGCGCGGGCACGAGTCGTGCTGGTGAGCTCTATCGGGCAGGCGCCGGTCGACTTCGATGACGTCATGCTCGAAGACCGCTACGACGGGATGCGGGCCTACTGCCAGTCAAAGCTTGCGCAGGTCGCTTTCGGGATCCGCCTCGCACGCACGACGGATCCCGCGAACGTGACCGTGACGAGCCTTCACCCTGCGTCCGAGATGCCGACGAAAATGGTGGGCCGCCGCGACGGAGAACCCATCTCGCTCGGGGTTGCAACGACAGCCCGGCTCGCTCTTGCCCCGACACTTGAGGGCGTCACGGGGCTCTTCTTCGATCGACAGCGCCCCGCGGCACCGCACCCCTGGGCCCTCAATTTCGCAGTCCAGGAGCACCTGTGGACGGTGAGTGAACAGTTAGTCGGTCGATTCAGTGGCTAACGCGAGTGCCGATACGCCCGTCCGGTAGTCGGTCGTTCCGCGCACGTACGGATACCTGAAGGCCACCCTGACTCCTCCCGCCCTGGTCCGAGGCGAAGCCTGTCTCACTTAGGTGGTCCGCGAACTGTCTCACTTCACGCACGCCATACGAACGCCTCGCGACGCACGAAGAACTATCCGACCCCTAGCCAACGTGGCCCGTCCGTACTGCCAAACATCGTGTCCACGTCCGTATTTCAGACACGTTGAGTGGCAGTCGGACAAGTTAGCTGGCGGAAGACAAACACCCCTACTGCGGCATGTCGACGAACCGCGAGAACATCCCGTGGAACGCGACAGTGATGGTGTCCGTCGGCCCGTTGCGGTGCTTCGCCACGATGAGGTCCGCCTCACCCTGACGCGGGTTGTCCTTCTCGTACGCCGACTCACGGTGCAGCAGGATCACCATGTCGGCGTCCTGCTCGATGGACCCCGACTCACGGAGGTCGGAGATCATCGGCTTCTTGTCCGCACGCTGCTCGGGACCACGGTTCAGCTGCGACAGGGCGATGACGGGGACCTGGAGCTCCTTCGCCATGAGCTTCAGCGCACGGGAGAACTCCGAGACCTCTTGCTGGCGGCTCTCGACCTTCTTGCCGGAGGTCATCAGCTGCAGGTAGTCGATGACCACGAGCTTGAGGTTGTGCTGCTGCTTGAGTCGACGGCACTTCGCGCGGATCTCGACGAGCGTCATGTTGGGGGAGTCGTCGATGAAGAACGGGGCGTCGTTGATCCGCCCGCGGGTCTGCGCGATGGTCGTCCAGTCGCGGGAGTCCACGGTGCCCTTGCGCATGTTCTGCAGCGGGACGCTCGTCTCGGCGGAGAGCAGGCGCATCGCGATCTCGGCGCGCCCCATCTCGAGCGAGAAGAAGGCGGCGGTCTGGTTGTGCTTGACTGCTGCGGCGCGGCAGAGGTCGAGCGCCAGCGTGGACTTGCCGAGCGCGGGGCGGGCGGCGACGATGATGAGCTGCCCGGGGTGGAAGCCGTTGGTCAGGCCGTCGAGCTGTGCGAACCCGGTCGGCACGCCGGTCATCTGCCCGTCGCGGCCCTTCGCGGCTTCGATCTCGTCGATCGCGGCGGAGATGGCTTCGGTCAGGGGGACGTAGTCCTCGGTCTGGACACCGCCGGCGACGTTGTAGACCTCGGCCTGGGCGCTGTTGACGAGGTCCGTGACCTCACCTTCGGACGCGTAGCCCATCTGCACGATGCGGGTCCCGGCGTCGACGAGCCGCCGGAGGACGGCCTTCTCGGCGACGATCGCGGCGTAGTAGCCGGCGTTCGCGGCCGTGGGGACCATGCTCGTGACGCTGTGCAGGTACTCGGCGCCACCGGCACGGGACAGCAGGCCGGTCTTCGTCAGCTCGTCGGTGACGGCGATGACGTCGGTCGGCTCACCGTGGGAGTACAGCGAGAGGATCGCGTCGAAGATGACCTCGTGCTTGGGGATGTAGAAGTCCACGCCACGGGCGGTCTCGATGACGTCGGCGACGGCGTCCTTCGAGAGGAGCATCCCGCCGATCGTCGACTGCTCTGCCAAGAGGTCGTGCGGCGGGGTGCGCTCCATGCCACCGCGCTCCGCGTAGTCCTGCGGCGCCGGGTCCAGATGCGCGATCGACACACTTGCTCCTCTTGTTGGTCGTGCGGACACGAGCTCTCGCCCACACGGCTGTTCTACCCCGAGCGACCGACATCCCCGAGTCGCTGGGCCAAGCTACGGGGGGCAAGTTATCCCCAGCAAACGGGCCTGTGGATAACTCTGTGGACGAATCGCGGAACACGCCGGAAGTTCGTGTGGACAACTGTGGACAGGCATGTGGAGAACCTTGCCACCGAACACACTTTCGACGACTTGATCTGGGCTTTTCGTTTCCACACTGTGTGTGGACAACTGGGCTTCAAGGTGCAGTTGAAGGTTCCCGATTTGACGTTTCCACTGTGTAAAACGACTTGACAAACGTACCCGCCGGGGACAGCGTTCCCGGCTGGCTCCCAGCCACCCCCGAGCACGCGCAGGACGTAACCGGTCAGCCCAGCGCACCCCGAGCCTCCCGGCAGAAAACGGGGGAGAAGTAACCACCCAGCGCACGCGCACAACCACGCTCCGGAACCCACATGGGCGCAACGTGGGAGGTGCCGGACAGTGTGCCGCCCGGTGTCCGTCGCACGGCGTACGGAAGCTCGCACAGTGCCAGAAGCCCCTGGGTACAGCGAAAGGCGGGCCACCCCCTGAGGGGAGACCCGCCTTCCGAACGGAACCGACGCTGTCGGACCGACGCAGCCCTACTTGGCGGCGACGACCTTGAGCGAGATCACTGCGGTGATGTCCTCGCGCAGACGCACGGTGGCCTCGTGGTCACCGACGGTCTTGATGGTCGCGGGGACCTCGACCTTGCGCTTGTCGAGCGAGCCGACGCCCTGGGCCTCGACGGCCGAGGCGACGTCCGCCGGACGGACGGAGCCGAACAGGCGACCGTCCTTGCCGGCCTTGACGGACAGCTGGATGGTGGCGTTCTCGAGCTTCATCTTGAGGTCCTGTGCCTCTTCGATGGTGGCGAGCTCGCGAGCGGCACGGCCGGCGCGGATCGACTCGACCTGCTTCTCGCCGCCCTTGGACCACGCGACAGCGAAGCCCTGGGGGACGAGGTAGTTGCGGGCGTAGCCGTTCTTGACGTCGACGACGTCACCGGCGGAACCGAGGCCGGAGACCTCGTGGGTGAGGATGAGCTTCGACATGGTGATCCTCCTGATCAGCGGCCGGAGCCGGCGTAGGGGAGGAGCGCCATTTCACGGGCGTTCTTCACGGCACGGGCGATGAGGCGCTGCTCCTGGACGGAGACGCCGGTGATGCGACGGGCGCGGATCTTTCCACGCTCCGAGATGAACTTGCGAAGGGTCGCAACGTCCTTGTAGTCGATGACACCGACCTTGATGGACTTCGCGGGAGCGGCGTTCTTGCCGCCCTTGCCGCGAGGCTTGCGGCGGTCGCCGCTGCTCTTTCCAGCCATTGTGTTTTTTCCTTAGAGAAGAAGAAGTTGTGTTCTACCGCGAACGGATCAGAACGGGGTCTCGTCGTCGTAGGTGCCACCGGGGGTCGACCACACGTCGTTCGACTGTGCTCCACCACCCTGCTGCTGGCCACCCTGCGGGGACCACGGCTCGTCGGAACGGCCACCACCAGCAGCGTTGCCGCCGCCGTTGTTGCCACCGAAGTTGCCGCCGCCCGAACCGCCGCCGACCTGTCCACGACCGCCGCCGCCACCCGCTGCACGGGTGACCTGCGCGGTCGCGTACCGGAGCGACGGGCCGATCTCGTCGACCTCGAGCTCGATGCTCGTACGCTGCTGGCCCTCACGGTCCTGGTACGAGCGCTGACGGAGACGACCCTGCGCGATGACGCGCGAGCCCTTCGTCAGCGACCCCGCGACGTGCTCGGCGAACTCGCGCCACACGCTCGCACGGAGGAACAGCGCGTCGCCGTCCTTCCACTCGTTCGCCTGACGGTCGAACGTGCGAGGGGTGGATGCGATGGTGAAGTTCGCCACAGCGAGCCCGTTCTGCGTGTAACGCAGCTCCGGGTCAGCAGTGAGGTTCCCCACCACCGTGATGACGGTTTCGCCGGCCATCGGTTACTCGGCGCTCGCGGTCGCGGCGGCCGGGGCAGCAGCAGCGTTGGCTGCCTTGCGCGCGGCACGGGCCTCGTCGCGCTGCTTCTGGGCGGCGACCTGCGCGATGCCCTCTTCGGCGCGGAGGACCTTGGTGCGGAGCACGGCCTCGGAGAGACCGAGCTGGCGGTCCAGCTCCTTGGCGGCGTCGGACGACGACGTGAAGTTCACGACGGCGTAGAGGCCTTCGTTCTTCTTGGCGATCTCGTAAGCGAGACGACGACGACCCCAGACATCCACGTTGTCGACGGTGCCACCGTCGTTGCGGATCACTGCGAGGAACTTGTCCAGGCTGGGAGCGACGGTGCGCTCGTCGAGCTCGGGGTCGAGGATCGCCATCAGTTCGTACTGGTGCATGCGGAACCCACCTCCTTTGGTCTTGGCGGCTCCGGGCGGTTCCCGGAACAGGAGGGTTGATGCATGTGTGCCGGCACGCAGGTGCGTTCGGCACAACCCGGCAAGCTTAGCCCACGGCCGGGAGGCACGCCACCGGCCGGTGGAGAACCAGCGTCCGCAGGGAGGCCGGGTCCAGTGCCCCGGTCAGGGCGTCACGCGTCGCGCGCGGCCCACCACGCCCGCAGGCGCTCCTCGGCGAGGTCCGCCCCGAGCGGCCCCTCGTCCATCCGCGCCTCGAGCAGGAAGCGGTACGCCTCACCCACCGCACGCCCCGGCGGGATGTCGAGGATCCGCATGATGTCGTCACCCGTCAGGTCCGGGCGGATCGAGTCCAGTTCCTCCTGCTTGGAGAGGACGTCGATCCGGTCCTCCAGGTCGTCGTACGCGAACGCGAGCCGGTCGGCCTTCCGCCGGTTCCGCGTCGTGACGTCGGAGCGGGTGAGCTCGTGCAGGCGCTCGAGCTGGGGACCGGCATCCCGGACGTAGCGGCGGACGGCCGAGTCGGTCCAGGCGCCGTCGGTGTACCCGAAGAAGCGGAGGTGCAGCTCGATCAGGCGGGCGACCGCGGCGATGGTGTCGTTGTCGAAGCGCAGCGCACGAAGCCGCTTCTTCGCGAGCTTGGACCCGACCAGGTCGTGGTGGTGGAAGCTCACCGCACCGCCGGGCTCGAGCTTCCGCGTCGCCGGCTTCCCGATGTCGTGCAGGAGCGCCGCGAGCCGCAGCACCGTGTCCGGGGCCTCGCCGGCGTGCCGCTCGTGCTCGTACCCGATCGCCTGGGTCAGCACGGTGAGCGAGTGCTCGTAGACGTCCTTGTGGTGGTGGTGCTCGTCGATCTCGAGGCACATCGCGGGGAGCTCGGGCAGGAACCGCTCGGCGAGCCCGGTGTCGACGAGGAGACGGAGCCCGGGCACGGGGTCGTCCGTGTTGAGGAGCTTGACGAGCTCGTCACGGACGCGTTCGGCGGAGACGATCTCGATCGAGTCGGCGAGCTCCGTCATCGCGGCCCGGACGTCGTCGGCGACCGTGAACCCGAGCTGCGCCGTGAACCGCGCGGCCCGCATCATGCGCAGGGGGTCGTCGCGGAAGGAGACGGTCGCGGTCTGCGGCGTGCGGAGCCGTCCGGCCAGCAGGTCCTCGACGCCCCCGTGCACGTCGACGAGTTCCCGCGCGGGCAGCCGCAGTGCCATCGCGTTGACCGTGAAGTCGCGCCGGAGCAGGTCGTCCTCGATGGTGTCGCCGAACGCCACCTCGGGCTTCCGGGTCTCGCCGTCGTAGACGTCACTGCGGTACGTGGTGATCTCGACCTGCTCGCCCTCGATCCGGGCGGCGATCGTGCCGAACTGGCGCCCGATGTCCCACGTGGCACTCGCGATCGGCTCGACGATGCCGAGGACCACGTCCGGACGCGCGTCGGTGGTGAAGTCGAGGTCGGTCACCGGGCGACCGAGGAAGGCGTCGCGCACCGGACCGCCGACGAGCGCGAGTTCGTGCCCGGCATCCGCGAAGGCGCGGGCGAGGACGGCGACGGGCGCGGTGGCGGCGAGTGTGTCGAGACGTTCGACGGCCTGGGCAACGGACTGCATGACGGTCTCGATCATCCCAGATCGACGCCGTCGGTTCTCCACGACACCGTGGTCACGCCGGTCTCTCATGGTCCGGCCTCATACACTCGTCCGAGGTCTGCTCCGATCACGGACCCTCCAGCATGCACATTCTCCGCACCTCGCTCGCCGCCGCCGCGTCCGCCCTGGTCGCCCTCGGTCTCGTCGTCACGCCCGCGTCGGTCACCGCCGCGCAGGCCACGACCACCTCCTCCGCGACCACCCGTCTCGCGCACCCCGCCGCGTCCCAGGAAGGCAAGGCGTCGATCGAGATCGTGCCGTCCGGCCGCGGGATCCTGCAGCCGGACCAGGACCTCTCCCTCACGCTGACAGTCACGAACGACACCGACGCGGACCTGCCGGCCGGCAGCGCCGAGCTCGACATCTTCCGGCAGTACGCGGGCACCCGCGACGTCCTCAGCGACTGGCTCGCCGACACCAGCACGACCGGTTACCTCGGTGCCCCGATGGACACTGTGGACGTCCCGGCCGTCCCGGCGCACCGATCGGTCACGCTCGACGACGTCACCATCGTCTCGGGCAACGTGGCACTCGGCGGGTACACCTCCTTCGGTGCCCGACGCATCGCGGCGGACTACACGGCCGGCTCCACCTCCGCCGTGGACCGCTCGGCGATCACCTGGTACCCGGACTACGAGCAGACCCCGGTCGGCGTCTCCGTCGCGATGCCGATCACGATGCCCGCGAACGCCGACGGGGTGATCGGCGCGAAGGACCTCGCCGCCGCCACCTCCGTCGACGGCACCCTGACGCAGCAGCTCGACGCCGCCCAGGACCACAACGTGGCGCTCGGCATCGACCCGCGCATCATCGCCTCCATCCGGATCCTCGGCGAAAACGCGCCGTCCTCGGCGACCGCCTGGCTCGACCGACTGCAGCGGATGCGCAACGAGACCTTCGCGCTCTCCTACGCCGACGCCGACGTCACCGGTCTCCGCCAGGCGGGCGCTTCGGGCATCCTGTCGCCGATCTCCCTCGACCAGTACGTCAAGACGGAGAACTTCCCGGGCGCGACGACGCCGTCGCCCACCGCGACGAACACGCCGAGCGCGACGACCCCGGCAGCGACGGCGACGCCGGACTCGAACCCGACGACGGACGCCCAGGACGAGCCGGACGACACCGTCCAGACGCTCCCCACCACGGCCTCGCTGCTCGACTTCCCGTACTCGATGTCGTCCATCGCGTGGCCTTCGGACGGCACCGTCGCGACCGACGACCTCGGCGCCCTGGCCACTGCCGGCACGAAGTCCACGATCGTCTCCAGCGGCAACACCTCCGCCGGTGCCGCCACGACGGTCACCGCGTCGGAGAAGATCGACGACCACCAGGTCCTCGTCTCCGACCAGGGCATGTCGACCCTGCTCCGCGACGCGGCGGCGGCGTCCACGCAGCGTGCCTGGTCCGGCGCGATGAGCGAGCTCACCGCGACCCTCGCCACGGCGTCCCGGCAGGGCGGGACGACCGGTCCGGTCCTCCTCACCCTCGGCCGTGACTGGCCGACGGACTCGGCGCGGCTCAGCCAGGCGCTCGACGCGCTGGAGAGCACCGCGTGGGTCTCCCCGTCCGACCTCTCCACCGCGGCCGCGGTCACCCCGGGGTCCCTCACGCTGAGCAGCTCCTCGGACAGCAAGGCGCGGCTCGACCAGCTCCGTCGCCTCGTGCAGTCCGAGCGCAACCTCACCGACTTCGCCTCCGCGATCGAGAACCCCGCCGACCTCACCGCACCGGCCCGCCTGACGACCCTCGCCGCGTCCTCGAACGCGTGGCGTGACGACGACGACGGCTTCGTCCATGCGGTCGACGCCCTGGTGGCCAAGTCCGCGAAGACCGTCTCGAGCGTCGGCATCCTCGACGGCAGCAGCATCACCCTGCTCGGCGACCGGTCGTCCCTGCCGATCTCGATCCGGAACCGCTCGGAATACCCGGTCACGGTGTTCCTGACCGTGCAGCCGTCGAACTCGTTCCTCCGCATCGAGAAGAACGCCGTGAAGGTGACGGTCCAGGCCGACTCCTCCAGCCGCGTGACCTTCCCCGTGCAGTCCGTCGCGAACGGCAAGGTCGAGCTGACGATGTCGCTCACCAGCGCGACGGGTGTCCGGATCGCGGACCCCGCCACCGTCGAGATCAACGTGCAGGCGCAGTGGGAGACCTTCATCACCGCCGCTGCAGCGATCGCCGTCATCGCGATCTTCGGTCTCGGCATCTTCCGCAACGTCCGCCGCCGCATCCGGCGCCGCCGGAACGGCGAGCCGGAGGAAGAGGACGAGGACCCGAACCGCCTCTACGTGGAGACGCCTGCTGCGGAGGAGACCCCGCCGGGAGGCCCGGATCACCTCCCCGGGTCCGCCACCGCTCTCGCCGTGGCCGGGTCCGGTACCTCGCTCGCCGCCGCCCAGGAGCCCACCATCAGCACCACACAGCCCGAACCCGACGTCGACGCCGAGCCGGTCGTCGAACGGAGCCTCGGGCGAGCGAGCGCGATGCTCGCCGCCGGGACCATGCTCTCCCGCGTGCTCGGGTTCGCGAAGACCTTCGTCCTGGCGTTCGCGATCGGCCAGTACCAGAGCCCGTCCGCCGACGCCTTCGCCATCTCGAACCAGCTCCCGAACAACATCTACGCGCTCATCGCCGGCGGGCTCCTGTCGGCCGTGCTCATCCCGCAGATCGTCCGGTCGATGAAGCAGCACACCGACGGCGGGACGGCGTACGTCAACAAGATCGTGACGCTCGGCGGCTCGCTCTTCGTCGTCATCACGATCATCGCGACGTGCTTCGCGCCGTTGCTCGTGCGCATCTACAGCTCACAGTCGACGACGGGCAAGGGGCTCTCGCCGGAGGCCTTCGACCTCGCGGTGCTCTTCGCGTTCTGGTGCCTCCCGCAGATCCTCTTCTACGCGATGTACTCGCTGCTCGGCGAGGTCCTCAACGCACGGCAGGTGTTCGGTCCCTTCACCTGGGCGCCGCTCATCAACAACGTGATCAGCATCGCCGGACTCGTGGTCTTCATCGCCCTGTTCGGCGACCGCACCGTGAACTCGGCCGCAGACGACTGGACCCCGGTGAAGATCGCGGTCCTCGCCGGCAGCGCGTCGGTGGGCGTGCTCGCCCAGGCCGCCTTCCTGCCGTTCTTCTGGCGCCGCGCAGGGCTGACGTTCCGTCCCGACTTCCGGTGGCGCGGCGTCGGCCTGAAGTCGACCGGGACGGCCGCGGGGTGGCTCTTCGCGATGATCCTCGTCACCCAGCTGGCGGGCATCGTGCAGTCGCGTGTCGCGTCCCTCGGCAGTGGCAACGCCGGCAACGCGGTGCTGCAGAACGCCTGGCTCCTCTTCATGCTGCCGCACTCGATCATCACGGTGTCGATCGCGACGGCGTACTTCACCCGCATGAGCCACGACGCCGAACGCGGCGACCTGGACGCTGTCCGACGGAACCTCTCACTGTCCCTGCGCATCGTCGGCCTGTTCACGGTCTTCGCCTCGATCGCACTGATGGTCGTGTCCGTGCCCTTCGGCCGCATGTTCGCCAACACGTTCGACGGCGCGCTCTCGATCGGGGCCGTGCTGCTCGCCTACATGCCCGGCCTGGTGCTGTTCAGCATGCTCTTCATCATCCAGCGCGTCTTCTGGGCGATGCACGACCACCGCACGCCGTTCCTGATGCAGCTCGTGCAGTCGGGCCTGTTCATCATCGGTGCCCTGGCCGTGACGACGCTCCCGAGCCACTCGATCGGCGTCGCGGTCGCCGCGTGCACCACCCTGGCCGGCTCGGCGCAGACGATCGTCGCGCTCGTGATCGTCAAGCGCCGGCTGCACGGCATCGACGGCCCGAACGTGACCCGGTCGCACGTGCAGTTCATCATCGCGGCACTCATCGCCGGGGTCGTCGGGCTCCTCGTGGCGAACTTCTTCGGCGCCTTCTCGGCGGACGGCTTCGCGATGTCCGACTTCACCGGTGCCCTCATCACGGTCGTGCTGTCCGGCGTGGCGATGGTGCTCGTCTACTTCGGGGCCCTCGTCGTCGCGAAGAACGGCGAGATCCGCGGCGCCGTCGACATGCTCAAGGCGCGCCTCGGCCGCTGACTCGCACGTCACCGCACGTTCCCGGGTGCTGCGGAATGGCACGCCGGTAGCATGTGTTGACCCGGTCAGAAGCAACGGAAGGGCACTGAAGGCATGCGCCAGCTCATCATCATCGGTTCCGGCCCGGCCGGGTTCACCGCCGGCATCTACGCCGCGCGGGCCCAGCTCAAGCCGCTCATCGTCGCGTCCAGCGTCGAGACGGGCGGCGAACTCACGAAGACGACCGAGGTCGAGAACTTCCCGGGCTTCCCGGAGGGCATCCAGGGCCCCGACCTCATGATCAAGATGCAGGAGCAGGCCGAGAAGTTCGGTGCTGAAGTCCTGTACGACGACGCGGTCTCCGTGGAGCTCACCGGCGACGTCAAGAAGGTCACGGTCGGCTCCGGCGAGACGTACGAGGCCCTCGCGGTCATCTACGCCACCGGCTCGGCCTACCGCCAGCTCGGCCTCGCCGACGAAGAGCGCCTGTCCGGCCACGGTGTGTCCTGGTGCGCGACCTGCGACGGCTTCTTCTTCCGCCAGAAGAACATCGCCGTCGTCGGCGGTGGCGACTCCGCGATGGAAGAAGCCACGTTCCTCACCCGCTTCGCGGACAAGGTCACGGTCATCCACCGCAAGGACACCCTCCGTGCGTCGAAGATCATGCAGGACCGCGCGATCAACGACCCGAAGATCGAGTTCGCCTGGAACAAGGAAGTGGTCGGGATCACCGGCGCCTCCGCGGTCGAGGGCGTCACGCTCAAGGACACCGTCACCGGCGAGACCTCGGAGCTCGCGCTCGACGGCCTGTTCATCGCGATCGGCAACGACCCGCGCGTGCACCTGGTCCACAAGCAGCTCCAGCTCGCTCCGGAAGGCACCATCGCCGTCGAGGGCCGTACCTCGAAGGCCGTCGGCGTCCCCGGTGTGTTCGTCGCCGGTGACGTGCTCGACCACACCTACCGTCAGGCGATCACCGCTGCCGGCTCGGGAGCGGTCGCCGCACTCGACGCCGAGAAGTTCCTCGCCGACCTCGACGACACCCTGACCAGCGCTGCCGAGGGCGAGACCCCGGCCGAGCCCGTCACCATCTCCGCGTAGGGAATGGTCCGGCGCCCGTCGCCGTTCCACCCACCGAACGACTTCTCGAAGGAGTACACATGTCCAACGCCAAGGCAGTCACCGACGCCACCTTCTCGGACGAGGTCCTGAAGTCCGACAAGACGATCCTCGTCGACTTCTGGGCAGAGTGGTGCGGCCCGTGTCGCGCCGTCTCGCCGATCCTCGACCAGATCGCCGAAGAGCACGCCGGCAAGATCGAGATCGTGAAGCTCAACGTCGACGACAACCCGCAGTCGGCCATGAACTACCAGATCACGTCGATCCCGGCGATGAAGGTCTTCAAGGGCGGCGAGGTCGTCAAGACCGTCATCGGTGCCAAGCCGAAGCCGGCCCTCGAAGCCGACCTCGCGGAGTTCCTCGCGTAGGCACCCGCTGCACCGACTCGAACGCCCCGTCCTCCATTCCATCGGAGGGCGGGGCGTCCGTCCGGGGACGGGGCCACCGGTTCCGGATCGGCCCTCGTCACCGTGCCCGGGTTTCCGGGACGGATGTCGTACTGTGGCTGGAATGCCGAGTGAACGGAGCCCTCGATGACCAACGGCAACAGTCTCGACCCCTGGTACGACTCCTACGCCCAGCGCACCGCCGGGCTGAGCGCCTCCGAGGTACGAGCGCTGTTCGCCGTCGCGTCGCGGCCCGAAGTGGTCTCGCTCGCCGGCGGCATGCCGTTCGTCTCCGCGCTCCCGCGTGAGCTCGTCACGGGCTCCCTGGACCGTGTGATGGCGGAGGACGCCGCGATGGCCCTGCAGTACGGCGGGGGACAGGGTCTGCGGGCCCTGCGCGAGCACATCGTCGACGTGATGTCCCTCGAGGGCATCCGTGCCAGCGCCGAGGACGTCGTGGTGACCACGGGCTCGCAGCACGCGCTCGACCTCGTCACGCGGCTGTTCATCGACCCGGGCGACGTCGTCCTGGCCGAGTCCCCGTCCTACGTCGGCGCCATCGGCGTGTTCCGGTCGTACCAGGCCGAGACCGTCCACGTGACGACCGACGAGCACGGGCTGGTGCCCGAGGCGCTGCGCGAGACGATCGCGAACCTGCGCGCCGCTGGCAAGCGGATGAAGTTCCTGTACACGATCCCGAACTTCCACAACCCCGCGGGCGTCACGATGAGCCGCGAGCGCCGCATCGAGGTGCTCGACATCTGCCGCTCGAACAACATCCTGGTGCTCGAGGACAACCCGTACGGGCTCCTCTGGTTCGACGAGCCGGCCCCACAGGCCATCCGGTCCATCGACGACGAGGGTGTCGTGTACCTCGGCTCCTTCTCGAAGACCCTGGCGCCGGGCTTCCGGGTCGGGTGGGCCCTCGCGCCGCACGCCATCCGCGAGAAGCTCGTGCTCGCGAACGAGTCGGCCGTCCTCGCGCCGAACTCGTTCGGTCAGTACGTCGTCAACGCCTACCTCGACGCGGCGGACTGGCGTGGGCAGATCGACACGTTCCGCGGCATCTACGCCGAGCGCCGTGACGCGATGTTCCAGGCGCTGGGGGAGTTCCTGCCCGACCTGACCTGGACGCGGCCGAACGGCGGCTTCTTCGTCTGGCTGACCTTGCCGGAGTCCCTCGACTCGAAGGGCATGCTCCCGCGCGCCGTGAAGGAACTCGTCGCGTACACCCCGGGGACCGCGTTCTACGCGGACGGTCGGGGTGCCCAGCACATCCGCCTCTCGTTCTGTTACCCGACGCCCGAGCAGATCCGTGTCGGCGTCAAGCGCCTCGCGAACGTCGTCAACGACGAACTCGAGCTCATCGAGACGTTCGGTCCGAGCACCCGGCCGAACTCGGTGGTCCGCCAGACCTCTTCGGTCAGTGGACCGCCGCCGAACATCTCCTGATCAGCACTTTTCCTCGTTCCACCGCAGTACCGGAGGTCCCCACGCATGGCCGAGCTCACCCGTCGTCACGTGGTCGTCGTCGCGGGCGGCATCTCGCACGAGCGCGATGTCTCCCTGCGATCAGGGCGTCGGGTCGCCGACTCGCTGACTGGCTACGGCTGGCAGGTCGACCTCCGGGACGCCGACGCGACCCTGCTGCCGGCGCTGCGTGAATCCCGTCCGGACGTCGTGTGGCCCGCCCTGCACGGCGCCTCCGGTGAGGACGGTGCGCTCCGCGGCATCCTGGAGGCCGTCGACATCCCGTTCGTCGGCTCGCGTTCGACGTCGGCCCGGCTGGCATGGGACAAGCCAACGGCATCCGCATTGGTCGCCAGGACGGGGGTGCACACCCCTCGCTCGGTGACCCTCTCGCACGACGTCTTCCGCGAACTCGGGGCCGTCGGTGTCCTCGACAGCATCGCCGCCGAACACCCGGTCCCACTCGCCGTGAAGCCGGCGCGGGGCGGCAGCGCGCAGGGCGTGACCCTCGTCGAGGACACGAACGACCTGCCCCGGGCGATGGTCACCGCGTACACCTACTGCGACGACGTCGTGGTGGAGCAGCTCATCCGCGGGACGGAGGTCGCGGTCGGGATCATCGACACCGGCGACGGCCCGGTCGCGCTCGCTCCGGTCGAGATCGTGCCGCGGAACGGGTTCTACGGCTTCGAAGCGCGCTACAACGCAGGGGAGACGACCTTCTACACACCCGCCCGTCTGTCGGAGGAGCACGCGGCCGCGGCTGCTGCGGCGGCCGTGGCAGCGCACGAGGCGCTCGGACTCCGCCACATCTCCCGCGTGGACCTCATCATCGACGGGGCCGGGACTCCGTGGTTCCTCGAGGCGAACGTCCTCCCGGGCCTCACCGAGACCTCCCTCGTCCCGCAGGCGCTGTCGGCATCCGGATTCGACCTCGGATGGACCTACGCCGAGCTCGCCGAGCAGGCCATCCGCGACGACCACGCCTGATCTACGCATGACCCGCCAGCTTCATGTTCCACGTGGAACACGGCGCGCAATCGCGGCGGTCGTTGTGGGAACCGGCTCCGTCCTGCTCTGGGCGGAGCTCGTGCACGCGCGAGCTCGTACCCGGCGGCTCGGCCCGACGCCGCGCGTCCGCTCAGGCCCCGGTGCGGTCGTGGTCCTCGGCTTCGCGAACCGCGGCATGCGGGCGAACGTCGTCAACCGATGGCGCGCGCGAATGGCCGTCCGGAGCGCGGGGACCAGTGACGCCGTGACGATCATCACCAGCGGAGGCCCCGTGCGGGGCGAGGCACCCGAAGCCTCGGTACTCGCGCAGTACCTCCGCGACGAGCTCGGCTGGACGGGGTCCTTGCTCCAGGAGACGGAGAGTCGTTCCACGTGGGACAACGTCCGGAACATCATCCCGATGATCGAGTCTGCGGAGTGGATCGTGTTCGCGTCGAACGGCCTCCACGCGGAGAAGGCCCGCGAGTACCTGCGTCGCCAGCGTCCTGATCTCGCGGACCGACTGGTGATCGGCGGCGAGTACCGCTTCGGCGAGATGATCCTCTTGAAGCCGTTGTTCGCCGTGGTCGGTCTTCGGAAGCTCCGGCACCTGCGCTGATCGTGCCAACGTCAACCGAGGCGATGTTCCACGTGGAACCAGGACTGGACGAGTCCGTCAGCGCCTCACTACGGGGCGTAGAGACCGCATCCCTCACGCGGACCCGAGACGGGCATGTTCACGCCGTCAGTCGCCGTACAAGGCCCCTGCGCAACGGCTGAGGGCGATTCATCGCCGCGGGCCGGTCAAGGACGGACATCAGGATCGGTCGTAGGTCGAGACGACGAGCCCAGCCGACGTCCGGACGACGTCACGAAGGTCGAACGCGGTCTGCTGACCCGGCCCGATCAGCTGCCGACCGGATCCCAGGATCACCGGGTGCTGGATGAGGACGATCGTGTCGATGAGTCCCAGCGGCAGGAGTGACCGAACCAACACTCCGCTGCCCATGACGACGAGGTTCCCCGGCTCGACCTCCTTGAGCCGACGGAGTTGCGCGGGGACGTCGCCGGAGATCAGCCGCGACTTCGGCCAGGGGAGCTGAGCGGTCGGGTCCCGCGAGACGACGAGTTTCTCGACGGTGTTGAACCCGTCCTTGAACGGCCCACCGACGGCGTTCCAGTGCCCGACCACGTCCTCGTACGTCCGGCGGCCGAACAGCCACGAGAACGACGGCCCCATGGCCTGCCCCATGGCTGCGCCCAGAGCCCCGTCCGGCCCGGCATCGCCCAGGTCAGCCCAACCGCCGAGTGCGAAGCCGTCTCGGATGTCTTCGTCGGCCCTTCCCGGCGACTGCATGACCCCGTCGAGACTGACGTGGTTGATGACGACGATGCCCATGGCGCGCTCCTCGTGGATGTTCCACGTGGAACGTACGCCGGTTCAGCCGTTCACGCCCTCCGCGCCGAGCTCGCCGAGGATGCGGTTGAGGTCGGCCGCATTGGCGAAGTCGATCGTCACACGGCCCTTCCGCGCGCCCACAGCGATTCGCACGCGGGTGTTCAACCGATCGCCGAGCCGCTCGGCGACGTCGGCGAAGTGCGCGTCGCGCTTCGACGGCTGCGCCGGAGCCTTCTTCGGCGATCCCTGCGCGAGCTGCTGTGCAGCGGCTTCTGCCTGGCGGACGGAGAGGTCCTCGTTGACGATCTTCTCTGCGAGGTACTCCATCGCCTCGGCGTCGGGTGCGGCGAGGATCGCGCGAGCGTGGCCGGCGGACAGCACGCCAGCCGCGACTCGGCGCTGCACGGGGGAGGGCAGCCGCAGCAGTCGGATCGTGTTCGTGATCTGCGGACGCGACCGGCCGATGCGCTGACCGAGCTGCTCCTGGGTGATCCCGAAGTCGGCGAGCAACTGCTGGTACGCCGACGCTTCCTCGAGCGGGTTGAGCTGCGCGCGGTGCAGGTTCTCCAGGAGCGCGTCCCGGAGCATGGCGTCATCGGGGGTTTCCTTGACGATCGCCGGGATCGTCGCCAGCCCCAGTTCCTTCGTCGCCCGGAGACGGCGCTCGCCCATGATGAGCTCGTACTGCGGCTCAGCACCGGAGGCTCCTTCGATGGGACGAACCACGATGGGCTGCAGGAGACCGATCTCGCGGATCGAGTGAACCAGCTCCTGCAACTCTTCTTCGCGGAATTCCTTGCGGGGCTGCTGCGCGTTCGGGACGATGTCGAGCGGGTTCAGGTTCGCGAGACGAGCTCCGGGAACAGCGACGAGCTCCTCAGCGGTGGCACCATCTGCCATCGGTGCCGACGCCGGGGTCCCTCCGGTGGGGAAGAACACGTCGACGGGACGGTCCTGCTGGTCGGATGCCGTGGGGATGAGGGCGCCGATGCCCCGGCCGAGTCCGGTCCGCTTGGGTGCCATCAGTGCTGTGCTCCTCGTGCTGCGATCTCGGCGGCCGCTTCCAGGTAGGAAAGCGATCCGGTGGAGTTGACGTCGTACGCCACGACGCTCTGCCCGTAGCTCGGCGCCTCACTCACCCGTACCGAGCGGGGGATCATGGCCTTCAGGACCTGGTCACCGAAGTGCTCTCGGACGTCCGCTGCCACCTGGTTCGCCAGGTTGGTCCGTCCGTCGTACATGGTCAGGAGGATCGTCGAGACCCGCAGGTTCGGGTTCAGGTGCCGTTCGATGAGCTCGATGTTGCGCAGGAGCTGGCTGAGGCCCTCCAGCGCGTAGTACTCACACTGGATCGGGATCAGGACTTCCTGTGCAGCGACGAATGCGTTGATCGTCAGCAGGCCCAGGGACGGCGGGCAGTCGATGAAGACGTAGTGGTACGGCTCGTCGAGCGAGGAGAGGTACTGATCGAGCGCGGTACGGAGGCGCTGCTCACGAGCGACGAGCGAGACCAGCTCGATCTCCGCGCCGGCGAGGTGGATCGTTGCCGGGACGCACCAGAGCGTCTCGGACTCGGGGGACTGCTGCACCGCATCGGCGATCGGAGCTTCATCGACGATCACGTCGTAGATGCTGGCGACCTCTGCCTGGTGATTGACGCCGAGCGCCGTTGAGGCATTGCCCTGCGGGTCGAGGTCGATGACCAGGACGCGGGCACCACCGCGTGCGAGTGCCGCAGCGAGGTTCACGGTCGTCGTGGTCTTGCCGACGCCGCCCTTCTGGTTCGACACCGTCATGATCCGGGTCTTCTCCGGCAGCGGGAACTGCTCCGAAGCGATCGCACGTCGTCGCCGATTGAGGTCAGCGATCTCGCGGGCGAGCGGTGTCGACGCGTCGTAGTCGGTCGATGAACTCAACGAGTGCCTCTTCCCCGGTTCGATGTTTCACGTGGAACGCGGGGCGCTGCACACGATCCACGAGTGGTCTCAGCGCCGCGCGGCGTCAGTCAACTGTAGCCCGGAAGACGCGCGTGGTCTCCTCGACCACACCGACGCCGAGCTCGACGACTTCGACGTCAGACAAGCGCTTGCGGAGGATGACCTTGCGCGCTGCGGCCATCTCGTCGTCGACGCGCGCACCCTTCATCAGGATGAGCTGACCTCCCGACCGCACGAGCGGCACGGTGATCGGGATCAGCTTCGAGAGGGCACTCACCGCGCGAGCCGTGACCTGGTCGAGCACCAGGGAGTCGGCGACGTCCTCCGCACGCCCACGGAGCACCGTGACGTTCGTCAGATCAAGTCGATCGGCTTCCGACCTGAGCCACTCGACCCGTCGCTCCATCGGTTCGATGAGCGTGAACGTGACGTCCGGACGGGCGATCGCCAGAACGAGGCCAGGCAGCCCCGCTCCGGAACCGACGTCACCAACGTGACCATCGGCCTCCAGGAGGGGAGCCAGCAGGGCAGAATTGAGGATGTGTCGCGTCCAAAGGCGGGGCAGTTCAAGCGGGCCGATCAGGCCCAGCTCCTCACCGCGCCGCGCGAGCTCGTTCGTGAACGACCGCGCGACCTCGAGCCGGTCGCCGAAGAGCGTCGCAGCGGCAGCCGGCTCCGCTTCGAGCACCGGCGCCTCGGACGGCTCCGACGCGGCAGCCGCGTCGAGAGGAGCGTCCGTCATCGGGTGATGACCGTGTGACGGTCGCGACCCTCGCCCTCGGACTCCGAACGGAAGCCCTTCTCGGCGACCAGGTCGTGCACCAGCTTGCGCTCGTAGGACGACATCGGAGGCAGGGACGCCGTGGGGGAGCCGGCCTCGATCCGCTCGACGGCGGTGTCCACGAGCCGCTGGAGCTCGGACGCCCGGGCGTCCCGCGAACCGCCAACGTCGAGGATGAGCCGGCTGAACTCGCCGGTCTCGGCCTGGACGGCGATACGGGTCAGTTCCTGGAGCGCCGACACCGTGTCCGGCTTCGCGAGCACCCGCAGTGCGTTGCCCTCGTCGGTCACCGAGAGGTACACGCGGCCCGCGCGCTCCTCGATCTCGATGTCGCCGTCGAGGTCGCAGATGTCGAGGAGTTCCTCGATGTAGTCCGCGGCGATGTCAGCCTCGTCGCGGGCGTCCTCGACCTCGGTGTCGGTGGTCTCCACGGCTGCGGCGGTGTCCTGCTCGGTCACTTACTTCTTCCCGTTCTTCTTCGAGCGCTGCTTGCCGACCGGCTGCGAACGCTGGGTCGTGACACGCACGGCTTCGATCTCCGCCGCACCGGCACCGGCGCCGGCCTCGGCCAGGACGCCCGCGGGGACGCCGCGACGCTGGGCCTTCTTCGCCAGACGGGCTTCGCGGGCGAGTGCCGCCTCGGAGCCGGGCGTCGGCATGCTGCGGATGACGAAGTACTGCTGCGCCATCGTCCAGAGGTTCGACGCGAGCCAGTAGAACATGACGCCGAGGGGGAACGAGAGACCCGAGATCACGAAGATCAGGGGGAGCACGTACAGCATCATCTTCTGCTGGCGGTACATCGGGGAGGCCTTGGTCTCCGGCGACATGTTCTTCGCGACGAGCTGCAGCTGCGTGATGAACTGCGACGCCGTCATCACGACGATCATGAAGCCGGCGATCGCGCGGACTTCCCAGCCGGAGGCGTTCGTGAACGTCTCGTGCAGCGGGGCACCGAACAGGGCCGCATCGCCGAAGGACTTCGCGAGGTCGTTGGTCAGCAGGCCGATGCCCACCTTGTTGATCTGCGCTTCGTGCAGCACCGAGTACAGCGAGAAGAAGATCGGCATCTGCAGCAGCAGCGGCAGGCAGGAGCTCAGCGGGTTGGTGCCGGTCTCCTTGTAGAGCGCCATGGTCTCGCGGGACATCGCCTCTCGCGAGAACTGGTCCTTCTTGCCCTTGTACTTGTCCTGGATCTTCTTCAGCTGCGGCGCCACCTCGAGCATGCGTCGCTGCGACTTGATCTGCCGCACGAAGATCGGGATGAGCGCCGCGCGGACGACGAACGTCAGGAAGATGATCGACAGCACCCAGGTGATGCCCGCGGAGGGGTCCATCCCGATGCTCTCGAAGATCCAGTGGAAGCCGACGAGGATGGCCGAGACCACCCACTTGAGGGGCCAGAGGATCGTTCCGATGAGGTCCATGAGGACGGTCACGCCTTTCGAGTGCGCTGGGGGAGCAGGACCGGTCGGACGATGCCGACCGGGGACTGCGACTGCTGCCGTGCCGGGGCGAGCACGAAGCCGAACCGGTTGACGTTGTAGGGGCGACGACGGTCAGGGACGTCGTCGATGCCGCCGGCCGCCCAGGGGTTGCAGCGGCCGATGCGCCAGGCGCCCATCGCGGTCCCGCGCACGACGCCGTACTGCTGGATCGCTTCGAGCGCGTAGCGCGAGCACGAGGGGTGGTACCGGCAGACGTTGCCGTAGAGCGGGGAGATCACGGCGCGGTAGGCCCGGAGCACGACGACGCAGGCGTTGCGCGGGAGCAACGCCACGGTCCACAGGACCTGCACCAGGAGCGTCCGGTTCATGCTGCCTTCTCCACACCGCGCGCGAACGATCGCGAGACGTCTTCGAGCAGGGTAGGCCATGTGGCCTGCGCAGCGGCTGGCAGTGCGCGCACCACCACGTCGTACCCGGTGGGGTCCGTCGTCAGCAGCTCGTGGGCGATGCCCTTGAGCCGTCGTCGAACGAGGTTGCGGGTGACCGCGTTGCCGACCGTCTTCGCCACGATGAAGCCGAACCGTGTCGGCTCCGCGGGCCGGGAGACCACCGAGACGACGACGTTCGCCGTGGCGCTCCTGCGGCCACGACGGACGGTCATGCGGTAGTCGTTCCCGAGGACGATCCGGTTCACGCGCGCGAGCACGACGTCACCATGCTGCTCGCAGGCACACCGAAGCGCCGCGCGGCAGGACGGGTCCCGCCGGCACGGCGCCGGATGCAGCTCGGATCGACCAAGCCCGGATCGAGCAAGCTCGGATCGAGCAGGTCCGAATCAAGCAGCTCTTGAATCAAGCAGAGAGCTCGGTGCGGCCCTTGGCGCGACGGGCGGCCAGGATCGCACGACCCGCACGCGTCCGCATGCGGAGACGGAAGCCGTGCTTCTTGGCGCGGCGACGGTTGTTCGGCTGGAAGGTGCGCTTGCTCATGATCTTCTCCACACGGCTGCTCGACGCGAGCCGTCACGAATACGTTTGGTTGACGCAGGTGGGCGCGACCAAGGGGCCGCAGTCAACTTCTCAACGGTACGTGACGGAGCCGGAGAGGTCAAACCCCGGGCGGGACCGGGGGTTCTCCACATTGGGGACAACTTCCGTTCGGTGGGACCGGCCTCGGTCCTTTACAGTTGGTGGATCGAACCGCCCTCCGGCCCGGTACGACGGGGGAGTACCCCGTTCCAGCGGACCAGGGCGGTCGTGGACAAGACTGTGGACAACCCTGTGGGAAGCCCGCGGCACAACGGCGTCGACGAAGCCACCCGAGCCACGGACGACTCGCCGGGAACGGTGTCGCTGCGCCCGCCCGAGCGCCCGGAACGCCCCTGCCCACACACGGACGACACGAGACCCTGGAGACGAGCGCGACATGACGATGCCGGCCGACCCCGTCGAGGACCTCTGGTCTTCCGTCCTCGGACTCCTCGCGGACGACGACCGCATCACGCCGCAGCTGCACGGCTTCCTGAACCTCGTCGAGCCGAAGGGCGTCCTCGCCGGCACCCTCTACCTCGAGGTGCCGAACGACCTCACCCGCGGGATGCTCGAGCAGCGGATCCGTGTGCCCATCACCGAGGCCGTCTCGCGCATCGGCGACGACTCGGTGGCGAACTTCGCGATCACCGTGAACCCGGACATGGCATCGGAGCCCCGCGTCGAGCCGACGGTCCCCTCCTACGCGGAGCCGGTGCAGCAGGCGGTCGAGCAGAGTGCGGCGCCCCGTCAGTACATCGAGGCACCGTTCGTCCCGAGCCAGATCGACGCTCCGGGCACCAGCGGTCGCCCGGAGTCCCGGCTGAACCCGAAGTACAACTTCGACAACTTCGTCATCGGCGCCTCGAACCGGTTCGCCCACGCAGCGGCGGTCGCCGTGGCGGAAGCGCCGGCGAAGGCGTACAACCCGCTCTTCATCTACGGCGACTCCGGGCTCGGCAAGACCCACCTCCTGCACGCGATCGGCCACTACGCCGAGAGCCTCTACCCGGGGATCCGAGTGCGGTACGTGTCGAGCGAGGAGTTCACGAACGACTTCATCAACTCGATCGCGAACAACCGGTCGAACCAGTTCCAGCAGCGGTACCGCGACATCGACATCCTGCTGATCGACGACATCCAGTTCCTCCAGGGCAAGGACTCGACGCAGGAAGCCTTCTTCCACACGTTCAACACGTTGCACGACCACAACAAGCAGGTCGTCATCACCTCCGACGTCGCGCCGAAGCACCTCACCGGGTTCGAGGACCGGATGCGCAGCCGCTTCGAGTGGGGCCTGATCACCGACGTCCAGGCGCCCGACCTCGAGACGCGCATCGCGATCCTCCGCAAGAAGGCGCAGTCCGACCACCTGCAGGTGCCGGACGACATCCTCGAGTTCATGGCGTCGAAGGTGTCGAGCAACATCCGGGAGCTCGAGGGGACGCTCATCCGCGTCACCGCGTTCGCGAGCCTGAACCGGACGGCCGTGGACATGGCCCTCGTGCAGACGGTCCTCAAGGACCTGATCACGCTCGACGAGGACAACGTCATCGCGCCGACGGACATCATCAACCACACCGCGGAGTACTTCAAGCTCTCGGTCGACGACCTCTACGGCTCGTCCCGGTCGCAGGCGATCGCCACGGCCAGGCAGATCGCGATGTACCTCTGCCGTGAGCTGACGAGCCTCTCCCTGCCGAAGATCGGACAGCTGTTCGGCAACCGCGACCACACCACGGTGATGTACGCGAACAAGAAGATCGCGGAGCTCATGAAGGAGCGACGGTCCATCTACAACCAGGTGACCGAGCTGACGAGCCGCATCAAGCAGGACCGCCGGTACCGCTGAGCGCGTTGCGCTCGCGTCCGCCAGAACAAACGTTCTGACCGCCGGGAGGCTCGACTCACCCCGTGAGATCGGCCCACTTCGGCGCGCGTCCACCATCTGAGACGGTTCCATGCGGCGGAGTTCTCACAGTGTGGAAAGCCTGTGGATAACTGTGGAGGACACGCCGGACGGTTGTACACAGACGGGAGGGCCTCTGTGGAGACTGGGGATGGAAGTGGATAGATGAGTTTCATTCATCCCGAGAGCGCCAACAGGCCGCTCACAAGTCACACGGTTGTAGTTCCCTGTCGCTGAGCGGCATCCCCAGGGTTATCCACAGTGTGCACAGGCGTTAATACTCTTGTTCCTGTTTTTCTCTCTGGATCACTGGGCCAACCTTGTGGACGGCCGAATCACACGAAATCCGGGCTCGGCTCCGCTGTGCCACAATGGGGCGGCCGGACAGTCCAACGATCGACAGGGGTCCCAGCTGTGAAGTTCGAGGTCAACCGGGACGTCTTCTCCGAAGCCGTCTCCTTCGCGGTGAAGCTCCTCCCACAGCGAACGACCCTCCCGATCCTGTCGGGTGTCCTGATCCACGCAGAGGGCGACCGGCTCACCCTCTCCTCGTTCGACTACGAGGTGTCGGCGCAGACGTCGATCTCGGCGCAGATCGACGACGCGGGCACGGTCCTCGTCTCCGGTCGACTGCTGAACGACATCGCGAGCCGCCTGCCGAACGCCCCCGTGACGTTCTCCACGGAAGAGTCACGGATCACCGTCACCTGCGGCTCAGCGCACTTCACGCTGCTGAGCATGCCGGTCGAGGAGTACCCGACCCTCCCGGAGATCGGCGCACAGACCGGTGTCATCCCCGGCGACGCGTTCTCCGAAGCGGTGTCCCAGGTCGCCGTGGCCGCCAGTCGGGACGACGTCACCCCGGTGATCACCGGCGTCCAGCTCGAAGTCGGCGACAACGACCTCTCCCTGATCGCCACGGACCGCTACCGCGTCGCAGTCCGCACCATCGCGTGGGACTCCGGCCGCGTCGGCTCCGACCCGATGCACGCGCTCGTCCCGGCCCGCACCCTGCAGGAAGTGGGCCGCACGTTCGGCTCCGCGTCGACGGTGTCGGTGTCGATCAGCGGCACCTCGGACCGCGAGCTCATCGCGTTCCAGGCCGACGACAAGACCGTGACGTCGCTGCTCATCAAGGGCAACTACCCGCCGGTCCGCCGGCTCTTCCCCGAGACCGTCCAAGACCACGCCGTGATCAACACGGCCGAGCTGGTCGAAGCGGTCCGACGGGTCTCCCTCGTCCTGGAGCGCGAAGCGGCGCTCCGGTTCTCCTTCACGGTCGACGGGCTCACGCTCGAAGCGATCGGTTCCGAACAAGCGCAGGCGTCAGAGTCGATCGATGCGTTGCTGACCGGTGAGGAAACGGTGGTCTCGTTGAAGCCCGCCTTCCTCCTGGACGGGTTGAACGCGGTGCACTCCGAGTTCGTCCGGATCTCCTTCACCAAGACGGAGAACCCCAACAAGCCGGGTCCGGTGCTCATCACCGGCCAGTCCTCGCGTGAGGAACCGGCGACGGACGGATACCGGTACCTGCTGCAGCCCAATCTCCTGCTGCGATAGCGCAACAGCCGAACACTGCGCTGACGCGCCACCCCTGCATCAGCGCGACGACGAACAGAAGAGGAAATCATGCACATCGGTCTTGTCGGCCTCGGTCGCATGGGCAACAACATGCGTGCCCGTCTCCGCAACGCAGGCATCGAGGTCACCGGGTACGACGCCAACCCCGCCGTCTCCGATGTCGCCAGCCTCGCCGACCTCGCGGCCGCGCTGCCCGAGGGCCAGAAGCTCGTGTGGGTCATGGTCCCGCACGGCAAGATCACCGACGACGTGATCACGGAGCTCGCCGGCGTCCTCGCCGAGGGTGACCTGGTCATCGACGGCGGCAACTCGAAGTGGCTCGACGACACCACGCACGCCGAGCAGCTCGGTGCGCGCGGCATCCGCTACATGGACGCCGGCGTCTCCGGTGGCGTCTGGGGCAAGGACAACGGCTACGGCCTCATGGTCGGCGGTGACGCCAAGGACGTCGAGTTCGCGATGCCGGTCTTCGACGCGCTCCGCCCCGAGGGCCCGCGCGAAGAGGGCTTCTCGCACGCCGGCCCGATCGGCGCCGGCCACTACGCGAAGATGGTCCACAACGGGATCGAGTACGCGATCATGCAGGCCTACGGTGAGGGCTACGAGCTCCTCGAGGCCAAGGACCTGATCACCGACGTCCCCGCCGTGTTCGCCGGATGGCAGCGCGGCACGGTCGTCCGCTCCTGGCTGCTCGACCTCATGGTGCTGGCCCTCAACGAAGACCCGAAGCTCGACGAGCTCGAGGGCTACGTCGAGGACTCGGGCGAAGGTCGCTGGACCCTCGAAGAGGGCATCGAGCTCGCCGTGCCGATGCCGGCGCTCTCCGCGTCGATCTTCGCGCGCTTCGTCTCGCGTCAGGGCAGCGCGTCCCCGACGATGAAGGCCGTCGCGGCGCTCCGCAACCAGTTCGGCGGCCACGCCGTCAAGAAGTCCTAGGACTTCCCGGGGAAACCCGGCCTCGGCCCGCGTGCACGTCGACCATCTCCAACTGACCGACTTCCGGAACTACCGGGAGGCGGACGTCGACCTCGTACGCGGGCCGAACCTCTTCGTCGGGCGGAACGGCCAGGGCAAGACGAACCTCGTTGAGTCCATCGCCTACCTGTCCACGCTCGGCTCCCACCGCGTCCCCACCGACGCGGCCCTCGTGCGACAGGGCTGCGACGCCGCGATCGTGCGGGCCCGGCTCGCACACGACGACCGGAGCATCCTCGCCGAGGTGCAGATCAACCGGTCGGGGTCGAACCGGGCGCAGATCAACCGCGGCGCGATCAAGCCGCGCGAGCTCCCGCGGTACTGCACGAGCGTGCTCTTCGCGCCGGAGGACCTGGCGCTGGTCCGCGGCGAACCGGCCGGCCGCCGGCGGATGCTCGACGAGCTCCTCGTCCAGATCGCGCCGCGGATGCAGGGCGTCATCGCGGACTACGACCGCACGCTCCGACAGCGGAACACCCTGCTGAAGTCCGCGCGGGCAACCGGCGCGAAGTCCGGATCGCTCGCGACGCTCGACGTGTGGGACGAACGACTCGTGGCGTTCGGCTCCGAGATCATCGCCGCGCGCGACCACCTCACCCGCCGACTCGCACCCTTCGTCGCCGAGGCGTACGCGACCGTCGCCGGTGAGCGGCACGAGGCCTCGATCACCGGTGTGCTGAGCGTCCGTGGCGGCGATCCCGAGGACGCCTCGGCGACGGACCCCGTGCTCGGGACACCAGATGAACCGGTTACCGTTCCCGCCGCGGCGGAGGCGTTCCGCGGAGCGCTCGAGCGACGTCGACGCGACGAACTCGATCGCGGGCTGACGCTCGCCGGGCCGCACCGTGACGACGTCCTCTTCACCCTGAACGGGTTACCGGCCCGTGGATACGCCAGTCACGGCGAGTCCTGGTCCTTCGCCCTGGCGATCCAGCTCGCATCGGCGTCGATCCTCCGCGCCGAGTCGACCCTCGGCGACCCGATCATCATCCTCGACGACGTGTTCGCCGAACTCGACGAGTCCCGGCGCGAGCGCCTCGGGAACGCGGTGGCGGACTACGAGCAGGTCCTCATCACGGCGGCGGTGTTCGGCGACGTGCCCCCACAGCTGGCGGCCCACACCGTCCGGATCGAGTCGGGGACCATCGTGACGGACGAGGCGGAGCCGACCACGGCCTCCCGTCCGGACGACACCACGGCAGCGGACACGACGGAAGCCGGCGTCTGATGCCCCGCCCGTGGAAGCCCACCGAACCGAGCCGGGTGTACCAGCACCTCAAGGCGGTCTTCGGCGACCCGACGAAGCGCGGCGTCGACGCGCGCCGCCGCCGTGCCAAGGAGATCGACGCGGACACCGTGCCGTACGGGCGCGGCCGGGAACCGAAGGGCCTCGGCGACATCGTCGGTTCCCTCGCCGCCGAACTCGGCTGGACCGAGCCGCTCGCCCGCTCCGAGCTCTTCGTGGACTGGCCGAGCGTGGTCGGTGACGAGCTCGCCAAGCACTCCCAGCCGGTCACCATCGAGGACGGCGCACTGGTCATCCGGTGCGACTCGACGGCGTGGGCGACCCAGCTCCGGCTGATGCGCGCGAGCGTCACGACGACCATCGCGGAACGGCACCCGGAGGCGGGGGTCGAGTCGATCCGGGTTTCCGGCCCGGACGCCCCCACGTGGAAACGCGGTCTCAGGACGGTCCAGGGGCGCGGTCCTCGCGACACTTACGGTTGAGCCGACAAAACCATCCCCTCGTGGCGAAATCGGCCGTCCAGGGGCCGTTTTCGCCCTCGGAAGAGGGCCTCCTGCGATAGACTGGGCGGTGCAGTGCGCGGGTGTTCCGCGCGCAGGCAGGAGCACTCTCGACATGGCATCAGGATCTGAACAGGACCGACAGGACCCCCGCGGCAACCCCGCCGCAGAAGAACCGTCGTACGGCGCAGACCAGATCCAGGTGCTCGAAGGGCTCGAGGCAGTCCGCAAGCGCCCGGGCATGTACATCGGGTCCACCGGTCCCCGCGGTCTCCACCACCTGGTGCAGGAGATCGTCGACAACTCCGTGGACGAAGCCCTCGCCGGCTACTGCGACACCATCGACGTCACCATCCGCGAAGACGGCGGCGTCCGCGTGGTCGACAACGGCCGTGGCATCCCGGTCGGCATCCACGCTGCCGAAGGCGTCTCGACCGTCCAGGTCGTCCTGACCGTCCTGCACGCCGGCGGCAAGTTCGGCGGCGGTGCGTACGCGGTCTCCGGCGGTCTGCACGGCGTGGGTTCCTCCGTCGTGAACGCGCTGAGCTCGGAACTCGACGTCGAGGTCCGCCAGCAGGGCCACGTCTGGCGCCAGAGCTACACCGACGGTGTCCCCGTCGCGCCGCTCTCCCAGGACGAAGCGTCCGACGACCACGGCACCACGATCACCTTCTGGCCGAACGCCGAGATCTTCGAGACCGTCGTCTTCGACTACGAGACCCTCCGCGCCCGCTTCCAGCAGATGGCGTTCCTCAACAAGGGCCTCCGGATCAACCTCCGTGACGAGCGCACCCCCGACGAAGGCGAAGAGTCGCGCCACGACTCCTTCCGCTACGAGCGGGGGCTCGCCGACTACGTCGAGTACATCAACGCGCAGAAGAAGGCCGACCTTGTCCACCCGGACGTCATCGGCTTCGAGGCAGAGGACACCGAGCGCAAGATCGCGCTCGAGGTCGCGATGCAGTGGAACACCTCCTACCAGGAGAGCGTGCACACCTTCGCGAACACGATCAACACGCACGAGGGCGGCACCCACGAAGAAGGGTTCCGCGCCGCGCTCACCACGCTCGTGAACCGCTACGCGCGTGAAGCCAAGATCATCAAGGAGAAGGACGACAACCTCACGGGTGACGACATCCGTGAAGGGCTGACCGCCGTCATCTCCGTCAAGCTCGGCGAACCGCAGTTCGAAGGCCAGACGAAGACCAAGCTCGGCAACACCGAGGCGAAGTCGTTCGTCCAGCGCGTCGTCGGCACCGAGCTCACGCACTGGTTCGAGAGCAACCCGACGCAGGCCCGCGACGTCGTCCGCAAGGCGATCCAGGCATCGCAGGCCCGTCTCGCCGCCCGCAAGGCGCGCGAGACCACCCGGCGCAAGGGGCTGCTCGAGTCGGGCGGCATGCCCGGCAAGCTGAAGGACTGCCAGTCGAAGGACCCGACACTGTCGGAGATCTTCATGGTGGAGGGCGACTCGGCCGGTGGTTCCGCCGTGCAGGGCCGCAACCCGATGACCCAGGCCATCCTGCCCCTCCGCGGCAAGATCCTGAACGTCGAGAAGGCACGCCTCGACCGTGCCCTCGCCAACCAGGAGATCCAGTCGATGATCACGGCGTTCGGCGCCGGCATCGGTGAGGACTTCGACCCGGACAAGGCCCGGTACCACAAGATCGTGTTGATGGCCGATGCCGACGTCGACGGTCAGCACATCACCACGCTGCTGCTCACGCTGCTCTTCCGCTACATGCGTCCGCTCATCGAGCGCGGGTACGTGTACCTCGCGCAGCCGCCGCTGTACCGCCTGAAGTGGTCCAACTCCGCGCACGAGTACGTCTTCAGCGACCGTGAGCGCGACGCCCTGCTGCAGGCGGGCATCGCCGCCGGCAAGCGCATCCCGAAGGACAACGGGATCCAGCGCTACAAGGGCCTCGGCGAGATGGACTACAAGGAGCTCTGGGACACCACGATGAACCCGGACACCCGCACCCTGCTCCAGGTCACGCTGGAAGACGCGGCGGCCGTCGACAGCGTCTTCGCCACCCTGATGGGTGAAGACGTCGACGCACGTCGCCAGTTCATCCAGCAGAACGCCAAGGACGTCCGGTTCCTGGACATCTGAGGTCCGACATCTGATCACCGGACAGGAGGCGCGGTGCCAGCCGCGTGCCCTCGTCCCGACCACCTGTGGTCGCGCCCACCGCGACGAACGTCACCACGGCCTCCAGGCCGTCAGAAAGGTACTGAAGCCACATGGCTGACGACAACGAGACGAACGACGACCAGCCCGAGATCGTGCACGGCGACAGCGGGGACATCGTCGTCTCCGGTGACCGCATCTCGCAGGTCGACCTGCAGCTCGAGATGCAGCGCTCCTACCTCGACTACGCGATGTCCGTCATCGTCGGTCGCGCGCTGCCCGAGGTCCGCGACGGCCTGAAGCCGGTCCACCGCCGCGTGCTCTACGCGATGTACGACGGCGGCTACCGCCCCGACCGCGCCTTCTCGAAGTGCTCGCGCGTCGTCGGCGACGTGATGGGGCAGTTCCACCCGCACGGTGACAGCGCGATCTACGACGCGCTCGTCCGCCTCGTGCAGCCGTGGTCGCTCCGCTACCCGCTCGCGCTCGGCCAGGGCAACTTCGGTTCCCCCGGCAACGACGGCGCCGCCGCCCCGCGGTACACCGAGACCAAGATGGCGCCGCTCGCCATGGAGATGGTCCGGGACATCGACGAGGAGACCGTCGACTTCCAGGACAACTACGACGGCCGTACGCAGGAACCCGCGATCCTGCCCGCCCGCTTCCCGAACCTGCTGGTCAACGGCTCGGTCGGCATCGCGGTCGGCATGGCGACGAACATCCCGCCGCACAACCTGCGGGAAGTGGCCGCCGGCGCGAAGTGGGCGCTCGAGCACCCGGACGCCACCCGCGAAGAACTCCTCGCCGCGCTCATGCAGCGCATCAAGGGACCGGACTTCCCGACCGGCGCGCAGATCCTCGGCGTCAAGGGCATCCAGGACGCCTACCGCACCGGTCGTGGCTCGATCACGATGCGTGCCGTCGTCAGCGTCGAGGAGATCCAGGGGCGCACCTGCCTCGTCGTCACCGAGCTGCCGTACCAGGTCAACCCGGACAACCTGGCGATCAAGATCGCCGAGCTCGTCAAGGACGGCCGTCTCGCCGGCGTCGCGGACATCCGCGACGAGACCTCCGGTCGTACCGGTCAGCGCCTCGTGATCGTGCTGAAGCGCGACGCGGTCGCCAAGGTCGTGCTGAACAACCTGTACAAGCACACGCAGCTGCAGGAGAACTTCGGCGCGAACATGCTCGCGATCGTCGACGGTGTCCCGCGCACCCTGGCACTCGACGGCTTCATCTCCGCGTGGGTCGACCACCAGATCGACGTCATCGTCCGCCGCACCCAGTACCGGCTGCGCGAGGCCGAGAAGCGCGCCCACATCCTGCGCGGCTACCTGGCGGCGCTCGACGCCCTCGACGAGGTCATCGCGCTCATCCGCCGCTCGCCCGACGTCGAAGAAGCCCGCACCGGTCTGATGGACCTGCTGGCCGTCGACGAGATCCAGGCGCGCGCGATCCTCGAGCTCCAGCTCCGTCGTCTGGCCGCCCTCGAGCGCCAGAAGATCCACGAGGAAGCGGAAGCCCTCGAACTCAAGATCGCGGACTTCAACGACATCCTCGCGCGCCCGGAGCGCCAGCGCTCGATCATCGGCGAGGAGCTCGACGAGATCGTCGAGCGCTTCGGTGACGACCGCCGCAGCGAGATCATGTTCGGGTACGACGGCGACATGTCCATCGAGGACCTCATCCCCGAGGAAGAGGTCGTCGTCACCATCACCCGCGGTGGCTACGTCAAGCGCACCCGCAGCGACCAGTACCGCTCGCAGCACCGCGGTGGTCGTGGTGTCCGCGGCGCCCAGCTCCGCGCGGACGACGTCGTGGAGCACTTCTTCGTCACGACGACGCACCACTGGCTGCTGTTCCTCACCGACCAGGGCCGCGTCTACCGGGCGAAGGCGTACGAGCTGCAGGAAGCCGGGCGTGACGCCAAGGGCCAGCACTCCGCGAACCTCCTCGCCATGCAGCCGGACGAGCAGATCCAGCAGGTCCTCGACATCCGTGACTACGAGGCAGCGCAGTACCTCGTGCTCGCCACCGAGCACGGCCTCGTGAAGAAGACCGCGCTCACCGAGTACGACACGAACCGCACCGGCGGCATCATCGCGATCAACCTCCGCGACGGCGACAAGCTCCGCTCCGCGCTGCTCGTCGACGAGTCCGACGACCTGCTGCTCGTCTCGCGCCACGGGATGTCGCTCCGCTTCACCGCGACGAACGACACGCTCCGGCCGATGGGTCGTTCGACCTCCGGCGTGAAGGGCATGTCCTTCCGCGACGGCGACTCGCTGCTCGCAGCGCGGGTCGTCTCGGACGACGGGTTCGTCTGGGTGATGACCGAGGGCGGCTACGCGAAGCGCACTTCCGTCGACCAGTACCGCATCCAGGGACGCGGTGGTCTCGGCATCAAGGTGGCCAAGCTGGCCGCCGACCGAGGCGACCTTGTGGGTGCTCTCATCGTGGGTGAGGACGACGAGGTGCTCGTCGTGCTGCAATCGGGCAAGGTGGTAAGGTCTGCCGTGGCCGAGGTCCCCGCCAAGGGTCGTGACACGATGGGCGTCGTCTTCGCGAGGTTCGCGGAGAACGACCGGATCATCGCGGTGGCCCGGAACACAGAGCGGAACCTGGACGACCAGGACGACGCCGAGATCGAGCCCGCGGGCCCGGTGGAGACGGTCAGCCCTGCCGAAGCGGCCCCGGACTCCACTGATCCCACCGACACCGCGCCTGATGTAGACGAGGCCGGAGAGGACCAGTCAACCAATGAGTAGTGTCGCCGAGAAGCTCCAGAAGAAGGCGAAGCGTCCCGTCGGCACCCGCCAGGTCCGACTGCGGCTCGTGTACGTCGACTTCTGGTCGATGGTGAAGCTGAGCTTCCTCATCGCCCTGGCCGGCAGCATCGTGATCGTGGTCGCCACGGCACTGGTGTGGGTCATCCTGAACCAGACGGGGGTGTTCACCCAGATCGACGCCCTGCTGAAGGACGTCACCGGGCAGAACAACTACTCGATCATGGACCAGTTCTCACTGGGCCAGGTCCTCGGGTTCTCCGTCGTCGTGGGCATCCTCAACGTGGTCGTCGGCACCGTGCTCGGCGCAATCGTGAGCGTCCTCTACAACCTCAGTGTGCGGATCACGGGCGGCCTGCTCGTGGGCTTCACGAACAACTGACACACCCGGGCCGGGTGCGGCCTCCCGCTCGATTTCGTTCCGGCGAGATCGTACGGTAGGCTTTCATCCGGTCTGAGGGGCTATAGCTCAGGCGGTTAGAGCGCTTCGCTGATAACGAAGAGGTCCAAGGTTCAAGTCCTTGTAGCCCCACCACATCTCCCAGACATCCGTACCATGGGTGTCCCGGGGCCTTAGCTCAGTTGGTAGAGCGCCTGCTTTGCAAGCAGGATGTCAGGAGTTCGATTCTCCTAGGCTCCACTCGTACCGGCCCCTGGTCGGCGACTCCGTCGCCTTCCCAGGGGCTTCGTTCTGTGCTCATCCGCGCCGCCGCCCCTGCGGCGCGACGTCGCGACCTGCCGCTCGCGGTCATGCTCGTCTGCGCGGGCCACGCTCGGGCTTCTCGCGGGCTGTGGACGGCGTGGAGGCCGCGGGGGCACCACCGTCGGACTGGAGGTCCGGGTCGGGCCCGCACCGTGCCTCCCGTCCAGCTCGTCCCGCGTCCCCCGCGTCCCCCGCTCTGCACCGGTGAGATCGCAGTACTCGTCGGACCGCGGATTCGGAGGCGACACGAAGTGCGATCTCGGCACCGCCGTGCGTGATGCGCCCGTTCTGCCGCCGCCGGCGGCGCCCCTGGCGCGCGCTCGGGCTCGGGCTCGGGCACCGGTGAGATCGCAGTACTCGTCGGACCGCGGATTCGGAGGCGACACGAAGTGCGATCTCGGCACCGCCGTGCACTGCGCGCCCCGGGGACGACGAAGGGCCCCGGCGTGTGCCGGGGCCCTTCGTACGAACCGGGAGGTCAGGCGGCGGACTTGTCCGCCGAGTCGGCGTCGTCGGCGACCCACAGGTCGTCGTCGGCGCGGAGCGTCTGGTACGCGGCATAGGCGGCACCGGCGACGGCGACCACCCCGACCACGATCAGCGCGACACCGCCGAAGCCGATGCCCTTCTTCTTCTGCGCGGCGGCGGGCACGTACTTGACGGCCGCCTTCTTCGCCTTCTTGCCCTTCTTCTGGGCGTCCTTCACGATCTTCTGGACCCGGGGGTCCTTCGCGAGGTCGACCACGCTCAGCACGGAGCCGGCCGTGGACACGAGTCCCGGCACGACCTCGGACTGGAAGCGGTGCGAGGCGTTCTGTGCTGCCGAGGTGGCAGCGTGCACACCCGTGGCGACAGCCGGGCGGATGCCGCTGTCGATCGCGTGCTGGACGCGGGGTGCGATGTCCTTGCGGGCAGCGTCGGCTGCGTTGGAGCGCGCCTCGGAGAGGATCGCGTTCGCGTGCTCGAGGACCTTGCGCTGCTCGCCGAGGAGCGAGGCGGTCTGGCCCTTGAGCTTCTTGATCTGCTTGCGACGCTTGCGCGGCAGTTCGATCGTCGTCATCTGGTACCTCCATCGGAACGGCGTGCGTCCCATCCTGCCACTGCACCACCTGACAGGTCACGGAGTCGCACCTGTGGGTACCGTCTGTACGCAGCGGACGCATGCGAGAATCGGAACATGTCTCTGCACACTGCTGTCGCAACGATCCACACCAACAAGGGCGACATCCGCGTCAACCTGTTCGGCAACCACGCTCCGAAGACCGTCAAGAACTTCGTCGACCTCGCGACGGGTCAGCAGGAGTGGACCCACCCGGGGACCGGCAAGGTCTCGACCGACAAGCTCTACGACGGTGTGGTCTTCCACCGCATCATCAAGGACTTCATGATCCAGGGCGGCGACCCGCTCGGCCAGGGCATCGGTGGCCCGGGCTACCGTTTCGACGACGAGATCTCGCCGGAGCTCACCTTCCAGAACCCGTACATCTTCGCGATGGCCAACGCGGGCATCCAGGGCGGCCGTGGCACCAACGGCTCGCAGTTCTTCATCACGACCGTCGCCACCCCGTGGCTCCAGGGCAAGCACACCATCTTCGGTGAGGTCGCCGACGACGAGTCCCGCAAGGTCGTCGACGCGATCGAGGGCGTGGCCACCGACGGCCGTGACAAGCCGCTCGAGGACGTCGTGATCAACAGCATCGACGTCGAGTCCGTCTGACCTCTGTGAGCGATCAGGCGTACAACCCGGCCAACTACTGCTACCGGCACCCGGACCGGCAGAGCTTCATCCTGTGCCAGCGGTGCGGGCGGACGATCTGCACCGAGTGCCAGACGCCGGCGGCGGTCGGGGTGCACTGCCCTGAGTGCGTGCGTGACCAGCGCATGCAGTTCGCTGCGAACCGCCGTGCGTCCGGGGCCCCGAGTGGGCTCACGGTCGCACGGCGGCGCTTCGCGATGCTCGACCAGAAGGCGACGGTCGTCATCGTCGCCGTCTCGGTGATCATCTGGCTGCTCGACCAGGTGTCGGGACGCTTCTTCACGCAGCTGTTCTTCTACAACGCCGCGTACCTGCCGACGCAGCCGTGGCGGATGGTCACGTCGCTGTTCGTGCACTCGGGGATCTTCCACATCGCCTTCAACATGTGGGCGGTGTGGATCTTCGGCCGGATGCTCGAGAACATGCTCGGGACGTGGCGGTTCCTCGCGCTGTACTTCCTCTCCGGGCTGGCCGGGTCGATGGCGGTGACGCTGATCTCCCCGGGGACCTCGGTCGTCGGGGCCTCCGGCGCGATCTTCGGGCTCTTCGCGGCGTTCTTCGTGCTGCAGCGGAGCCTCGGCGCCAACGCCGTGTCCCTGCTCGTGATCATGGGCCTCAACCTCGTGATCGGGTTCCTGCCCGGCACGAACATCGCCTGGCAGGCCCACGTGGGCGGCATCGTCGCGGGCTTCGTGACCGGGTACGTCTTCGCCAAGACGCGGAACGTCCGGCAGCGCGGTCTGCAGATCACGCTGCTCGTCATCGAAGCCGTGGTCATCGTCGCCCTGACCTACGTCGGGTACGCGATCGCGGTGAACTGACCCGGACACACGCTCGACGCTCGTACGCCCCGTCACTCTTCGGAGTGGCGGGGCGTTCGTCGTCCTGTGGAGAACTCGCTGAGTTACACCGGTGTGATTATCCCCATTGTGGACTGAGCTGTGGATAACTCCGGGGCGAGGGTGTGGATCGTCGTGTGGAGAACTCGCACTCCTGTGGAAAACGAGTGGAGAGCGTGCAGACGACGCGATCCCCTGTGGAAAACGACGACGCCCGCCGCACCGTTCGGTGCAGCGGGCGTTCGAGGGGTCGAAGCGGCGGTCAGCGCCACCGGGTGGTCATGAGGAAGCCGACGAACATGATGCCGAAGCCGATGAGGATGTTCCACGAGTTCAGCGAGGGGACCGGAAGGGTGCCCTGCGAGATGTAGAAGACGATCACCCAGGCGAGGCCGATGAGCATGAAGCCGAACATGACCGGCTTGAACCACACGGGGTTGGGCGCATCGCCCGCCGTGTCGACCGAGTCGGCTCGGGTCTTCCGGGCGGGCTTGGTGCGGTCCTTGTCCTTGGCCATGGCCGGTATCCTACCGTGAACATGTGTGTGCACCGGCCCCACGGAGGCTGCACACGACCCCCACGAGTACGGTGAACCGACCATGACCAAGATCCTCGTCGTCGACAACTACGACAGCTTCGTCTACACGCTCAACGGCTACGTCCAGCAGCTCGGCGCGGACACCGACGTCGTCCGCAACGACGCCTTCCCCGAGTCCGAGATCGCGGACCGCATCGCCGAGTACGACGGCGTGCTGCTCTCCCCCGGTCCGGGCACCCCCGCGGACGCCGGTGTCTCGATCGCCACGGTCCGTGCCGCGATCCAGGTCGACAAGCCCCTCCTCGGTGTCTGCCTCGGCCACCAGGCCATCGCCGAGGCCCTCGGCGCGACGGTCACGCACGCCGAAGAGCTGATGCACGGCAAGACGTCGCTGGTCGACCACGACGACAGCCCCCTCTTCACCGGGGTCCCCCACCCCTTCACCGCGACGCGGTACCACTCGCTCGCGATCGTCGAGGGCACCGTCCCCGACGAACTCACCGTCACTGCGCGCACCGCCGGCGGCGTCATCATGGGCGTCCAGCACGAAGGTGCCCCCGTGTACGGCGTGCAGTTCCACCCCGAGTCGGTCCTGACCGAGGGCGGCTACCGGATGGTCGGCAACTGGCTCGAGACCGCCGGTCTCGCCGGCGCAGCCGAGCGCGCTGCGGGCCTCGGCCCGCTCATCGCGGCCCGACGGGACTGACGCGCGTGCGGGCCACGGCCCGCGACGTCACCACCTGACGGCCTGGAGGCTCGTGGCGGGCCCGCACCGGGCCTCCCGGCTGGTGCATGGCCGGCCCCGGGGCCCAGCCGTCAGCGGTCGACGTCAGTTGCCGTCGGTGTTGCCGCTGTCCCCGCCGTCGTCGTTCCCGCCACCGTTGCCACCACTGTCGCCGTCGGACGGCGTGGACGTGGCCGGAGCGGTCGGCTGGTTGGACGCGGCGCAGTACGTGAGGGCAACCGTGCTGCCCTGTGCGACGTCACCGGCCGGCTTGTCCTGCTGCGTGACGGTGCCACCGACGCACGAGTAGGAGGGCTGCGGCGTCACCTTGAGCCCGAGCCCGGCCAGGGTCGAGTTCGCCGTGGCGAACGGCTGCTGCGTCACGTCGGGGAGCTGGACCATCCCGTTGGAGACGGTGAGGTTGATCACCGTGCCCTTGGTGTGCGTCGTGCCCGATGCCGGGTCGGAGCTCATGACCGTCCCTTCGGGGACGGACGGTGAGTAGTCGGTGTTGATCGCGCCGATCGTGAACCCAGCGGTTTCCAGGGCCTTCTGCGCGGCGTCCTGCGCCTGGTTCGCGACGTCGGGGACGGCGACCTGCTCCGGACCGAGGGACACCACGACCCGGATGTTCTGGGACCGGGCGACGTTCGTGCCCGACCCGGGTTCCGTCCGGATCACCGAGCCCTTGTCCACCTTGTCCGAGTTCTCGTCGACCCGGACCGCGACGAGGTCGCGCTTCTTGAGCGCGTTCTCGGCGGAGTCGTACGTGGCGCCGACGACGTTCGGGACGCTGACCGACGAGGACACCGGAGCCTGTCCGGGCTGGAGGTTCGCGACCCAGAAGATCACGCCGGCGATCACGGCGATGGTCAGGACGATGCCGACCCAGATCCACGCGACCGGGGGGCGGTTCTGCGTGCGCTGCGGACGGTGTTCCTGCGTGTCGTCGAGTTCTCGGAAGGCGACTTCCGGGTTGGACGTCGTGCGCGGGTTCACGCCGAAGAGCATCGTCGAGGCGTCGTTCGCGCTCTGGTGGAGCTTCTTCGTCGACGCGGGGACCTGTCCGGCCGCGGCCTGCTCGAGGTCACGGCGGAACTCGGCGGCGTTCTGGAAGCGGCGCGTGCGGTCCTTGACGAGGGCGTGCAGCGTGACGGCGTCGAGTGCGGGCGAGACAGCGGGGGTGATCGTCGACGGGGCGACGGGCTGCTCGCTGACGTGCTGGTAGGCGACGGCGACGGGCGAGTCCCCCAGGAACGGCGGACGTGCCGTCAGGAGCTCGAAGAGGACGATGCCGGTCGAGTACAGGTCGGTGCGGGCGTCGACGGTCTCGCCGCGGGCCTGCTCCGGGGAGAAGTAGGACGCGGTGCCGAGGATCGACGTGGTCTGCGCGACGGTCGCAGAGGTGTCGGTGATGGCCCGGGCGATGCCGAAGTCCATGACCTTGACCTGGCCGGTGTGCGTGACCATCACGTTGGCGGGCTTGATGTCGCGGTGCACGACACCGGCGCGGTGCGAGTACTCGAGCGCGGTGAGGATGCCGCTGGTGATGCGGACGGCTTCGTCCGGGTCGACCGGCCCCTCACCGATGATGTCGCTGAGCGGACGCCCCTCGACATACTCCATGACGATGAAGGGGACCTGGACCTCTGCGCCGGACTGCTCCGTGACGGTTTCTTCGCCGGCGTCGTAGACGCGGACGATCGTCGGGTGCGCCATGCGCGCGGCCGCCTGGGCTTCCTGACGGAAGCGGGTGCGGAAGGCCGGGTCGTTCGCGAGGCTCGGCTTGAGCAGCTTCACCGCGACACGTCGTCCGAGCCGGGTGTCCTGCCCCACGTGCACGGTGGCCATGCCGCCACGACCGATGACGTCACCGATCTCGTAGCGATTTGCGAGGAGCGTGATCCCCGCGGTCACACCTTCTGGCACGTACTCCTCCGAATGTCCGTCGGGGGCAAGTGTACGACAGCGCACCCTGGTGAGACGCTGGCCGCGGGCCGTCCGGACGAACCGTTACCGGAACGGTGTGGACGGCCGCGCGGCCCGGTCGTGACTAGTCCCCTGAGCCCGAGTCGGTGCCGACCGTGGGGTCGGCGGTCGGGGTCGAGGTGGGCTGCTGCGCGTACGTGCCCGAGGCCGTGTCCGAGGACGCGGACTGCAGGTCACCGCAGTTCACGACGTAGCTGAGGCTGACGTCACCCGGCTGGGCGGCGGTCACCTGGACGGCCGTGCCGCGCGTCGCACCGGAGCTGTTGCCGGACGAGTCGGTGCCGTTCGTGATCGTGTACGTGTACCCGGTCAGCTCGTAGCCGGCGGGGCACTGCGTGTAGGCGCTCCACGAGAACGTGACCTGCCCGCTGTCGGACACCGTGCCGGCAGTGGGCGACGCCGGGGTCTCCAGCGTGGGCTGCGCGGTGTAGGCGCGGAGCACGATCGCGGTGCCGACGGGCAGGCTGCCGGTCGGGCTGATCGACTGCACGGTGCCCTGCTTGTCCGAGCTCGGGGCGGCGTCGCCGTCCGCGATGCTCGTCTGGAACCCGAGCGCATCGAGCTCGGCCTTCGCCTGCTCGGCGTTCTTGCCCACGTAGTCGCTCTGGTTGACCGTGATCCGCGTCGTCTGGGTCGGCGTGGCGGACGGGGTCTGCGAACGGGTCTGCCGGGGCGTCGAGCTCTGGCTCGAGCTCGCCGACGGCTTCGGGTCGTCGTTGTCGTTCGTGAACGCGAAGGCGGCGATCACGCCGCCGGCGATGAGCACGACGGCCGCCGCGACCACCCACCAGATCCAGGTGCGCTTCTTCTTCGGGGTCTCGTCGTCGTCACCGGACGGCGAACCCGGGGTGCCCGGTCCGCCGACGCCTGCGCCACCGACCGTGCCACCGGCCTGGGTGCCGATGAGGGCCGTTGCGGCGTCGTTGCCCTGTGGCGGGTTGAACGCCACGGTCCCGGCGCCGCCGAGTGCGGGGACGGCCACGGTCGCCGCGGCGACGTCACCACGACGGAGCGCCTGCGCCGCACGGGCCAGGTTCGCCGCGGTGGCCGGTCGGTCGGCGGGCTTCTTCGCGATGCAGGACATCACGAGGGCCGCGACGGGCTCCGGGATGTCGCCCGGGAGTGCCGGCGGCTGCTCGTTGATGTGCGCCATGGCGATCGCCACCTGCGACTCACCGGTGAACGGACGGCGTCCGGCCAGGCACTCGTACGCGACGATGCCGAGCGAGTAGATGTCCGTCGACGGCGACGCCGGGTGCCCGCTCGCCTGCTCCGGCGAGAGGTACTGCACGGTGCCCATGACCTGGCCGGTCGCGGTGAGCGGGACCTGGTCGGCGATCCGGGCGATGCCGAAGTCGGTGATCTTGACGCGGCCGTCCGGCGTGATCAGCAGGTTGCCCGGCTTGATGTCACGGTGGACCAGGCCGACGGCGTGCGCGGCCTGCAGGGCGTTGGCGGTCTGCGCGACGATGTCGAGGACCTTGTCGACCGGCAGGGTGTGCTCGCGCTCGATCATCGTCGAGAGGGCTTCGCCGGGGACGAGCTCCATCACGAGGTAGGCGCTGCCGTCTTCCTCGCCGTAGTCGAAGACGTTCGCGATGCCCTCGTGGTTGACGAGCGCGGCGTGGCGGGCCTCGGCGCGGAAGCGCTCGAGGAACCCGGGGTCGCCGAGGTACTCGTCCTTGAGGATCTTCAGGGCGACCGTGCGACCGATGACGAGGTCGGTGGCCTGCCACACCTCTCCCATGCCGCCGATGGCGACCCGGGACGAGAGTTGGTACCGCCCACCGAAGGTGAGTCCGCTGGTGGGTCTCATTTGTTCAGCACCGCCTCCATGACTTTCTTCGCGACCGGGGCCGCGACCGTGTTGCCGACACCGGACTGTCCGAGTCCGCCGCCGTTCCCGACGACGACCGCCACCGCGACCTCCGGGTCCTTCGCGGGCGCGAACCCGGTGAACCAGAGCGTGTAGGGATCGCCCGTGCCGTTCTCGGCCGTTCCCGTCTTCCCTGCGACGTCGACCCCGTCGATCTTCGCATTGGTGCCGGTCCCCGCGTTGACGACGCTCTGCATCGCCTCGGTCAGGTCGTCGGCGTCGTCGGACGAGATCGGGTCGCTGTACTGCTTCGGGGAGAAGGACTCCACCGTCTTCAGGTCGCTCGTGGTGATCGAGTCGATGAGCGAGGGCTGCATGACCTTGCCGCCGTTCGCGATCCCGGCCGAGATCATCGCGATCTGCAGCGGGGAGACGCGGACACTGGCCTGGCCGAACGAGCTCAGCATGAGCTGCGCGGTCGAGTCGACGGCCGGGTACTGGCTCGGGGTGGCCTTCATCGGCACCTCGATCGCATCGCCGAAGCCGTACTTGTCGGCCATCCGCTTGATCGTGTCGTACCCGAGCTTCTGTCCGAGCTCCGCGAACGGGATGTTGCAGGAGTTCTGGATCGCCACGCGGAGCTTGACCTCGTCGCCACCGCCGCAGCTGCCGCCCTCGGCGTTGTTGATGTTCGTGCTCGTGCCGGGCAGGCGCAGGGTCGAGGGGTTCGGGAGCGTCGAGTCGAGGTTCCAGTCGCCGCTCTCGAGCGCGGCCGAGGCGACGACGAGCTTGAAGACGGACCCCGGCGTGTACAGGTCCCCGCCGATGGCACGGTTCTGCAGCGGCTTCGACGCGTCCGACTCGAGCGCCTTGTACTGCGCGATGACGTCGGTGGTGTCGTGCGAGGTCAGCGAGTTCGGGTCGTAGCCCGGCTTCGACACCATCGCCAGGATCTTGCCCGTCTTCGGCGCGATCGCGACGACGGCGCCGGTGTTCGATCCGAGGGCGTCGTACGCGGCCTGCTGCACGTCGGGGTCGATCGTCAGGTTGACGTTGTCGCCCTGGACGTCCTGGCCGGTCAGGATCGAGTTGAGGTTCTGGAAGAACGAGTCGTCCGAGTTGCCGGACAGCACCGTGTTCTCCGAGCTCTCGATGCCCGAGTTGCCCTGGCCGATCGTGAAGTAGCCGGTGACCGCGGAGTACAGGTCACCGTTCGCGTACTTGCGCTGGTACTTGTACTGGTCGTCGACGGCGGTGGACTCGGCGATCGGGGTGCCGTTCACCAGGATGGCACCGCGCTTGTTCGAGTAGCTGTCGAGGATCGTGCGGGAGTTCCGCGGGTCGGCGCGGAGCGCGTCGGCGGAGAAGAACTGGATCGAGGTCGTCGACACGAAGAGTGCGACGAACATGAGCACGACGATCGTGGAGACGCCGCGGAGCTGCCGTTTCATCGACGCTCCTTCCTGGTCCGCCCACGGGCGGCCTTCCGGTCGGCGGCACTCGGGCCACCGCGCTCGGAGAGGACACGCTGTTCCGCGGGGATGGAGTCGGTCAGCCGCAGCAGCATCGCCGCGATGATCCAGTTCGCCACCAGGGAGGAACCACCCGCGGCCATGAACGGGGTCGTCAGGCCGGTCACCGGGATGATCCGGGTGATGCCGCCGACGACGACGAAGACCTGCAGGGCGATCGTGAAGCCGAAGCCGATCCCGAGCAGCTTGCCGAAGTCGTCCTGCGCCATGAAGCCGACCCGGATGCCGCGGGAGACCAGCACGATGAAGAGCGCCAGGATCGCGAAGACGCCGATCAGGCCCAGTTCCTCACCGAGGGACGAGATGATGTAGTCCGCGTTCGCGACCGGGGTGATGTACGGGCGTCCCTGGCCGAGACCGGTGCCGGTGATCCCGCCGTTCGCGAAGCCGAAGAGGCCGTTCACGAGCTGGTAGCTCGCCTGCGTGTCGGCGTAGTACGTGGAGTTCGCGAACGGGTTGAGCCACTGCTCGAAGCGGCCGTGCACGTACTCGAGCGAGCTCGCCGCGACGAGCGCACCGCCGACGAACAGCACGAGCCCGATGAGGACCCAGCTGAGGCGGGCGGTCGCGACGTAGATCATCACGAGGAACAGGCCGAAGTACAGCAGCGCCGTGCCGAGGTCGCGCTGGAACACCAGCACGCTCATCGCGACGCCCCACACGATGAGGATCGGGCCGAGGTCACGGGCGCGCGGGAAGGTCATCCCGAGGAACTTCTTGCCGACGATCGACAGGCTGTCCCTGGCGGTCACGAGGTAGCCGGCGAAGAACAGCGCCATCGTGATCTTCGCGAGCTCACCGGGCTGGAACGAGAACGGGCCGAGCTTGATCCAGACGCGGGCGCCGCCGACGTTCAGGCCGATGCCCGGCAGCATCGGCAGGAGCAGCAGCACGATGGTCAGGAACATGAAGATGTACCGGTAGCGCTGCAGGAACCGGTGGTTCTTCACGAGGATGACGGTCAGGATCGCGAACACCATCGCCAGGAGCGTCCAGACGATCTGCTTCACGCCGATGGCGTCCCAGCCGGACAGGCCGTTGTGGACGTCGATGCGGTAGATCTCCGCGATCCCGATGCCGTTGAGCACCAGGGACACCGGCAGGACGAACGGGTCGGCGTTCTTCGCCACGATCCGCAGCACGACGTGCATGACGAGCGCCAGACCGAGGATCGTCGAGCCGACCCAGAGCACCGAGGTGTCGAAGATCTCGCCCTTGGTGCCGAGCTGCACGAGGACCATCGCGCCGGCGCAGATGCCGCACGCGATGACGAGCAGGAACAGCTCGAGGTTCCGGGCGCGCGCGGGTTCCCGGAGCTTGATCGTGATCGCCTGGGTGAAGGACTGCTGTGCGGTCGTGGTCATCGGCCACCGCCGGTCGGCGAGGAGGACGGCGTCGGCGTGCCCGAGCGGGTGGACGTGGGCGTCGGCGACGAGGACGCGCCACCGTCACCGCCCGTGCCGCTCTGGTCCTGGCCGGTCTCGGCCGCCGTCCGGAGCCGGTCGACGATGTCCCGCGCGTCGGAGAGCGAGGCGGCGTTGATCGTCGAGCGCACGTTCTCCCGCGTGTACTCGGGCAGGTCGGACACCTCGATGCCGGAGTCCTCGTACACGTCGGAGAGCTGGATCGGGCCGATCTGCTGCTGGACGCCCTTGTAGATCGCGACCTGACCGCGGTCGGAGCCGACGTAGTAGTGGTCCTGGACGATGCGCCAGCCGAGGAACACCGCACCGACGAGGGCGGCGACTGCGAGCACGAGCGCGATCGTCCAGCTGATCCGGCGGCGCACCCGGCGTCGCCGGTCCTCGGCGATGAGCTCCGCGAAGTACTGGTCGCTCTCCGGCTCGAAGTGCGAGTCCTCGGGAGCGGTGGTGACCTTGAGCGGGTGCAGCAGGATCGTGGGGAGGCGGATCGGCTTGCGACCGGTCGACGCCTCGAAGGTGAGGGGCGCTGCGGCGGAACCGACCGTGGTGGCCGCGTCGTCGTCGTCCTCGGTCGGGGACGCGTCGGTGACGTCCATCGCGACGACCGTCACGTTGTCGGGCGCGCCGTGGTCGAGCGTCTCCTTGACGAGCCGCTGCGTGACCTGGTTCGCGTCCATGTTCGACGCGAGCGCGTGCCGGATGCGTTCCTCGGCCAGGTACGACGACAGACCGTCCGAGCAGAGCAACCAGCGGTCGCCCGGCTTGATGTCCATGATCGCGGTGTCGACTTCCGGTGCCGCGTCGACGTCGCCGAGCACGCGCATCAGCACGGAGCGGCGCGGGTGCACCGCGGCTTCTTCCGGGGTGATGCGGCCGCTGTCCACGAGCCGCTGCACGAAGGTGTGGTCCGAGGTGATCTGCTGCAGCTCGCCGTCACGGAAGCGGTAGATGCGGGAGTCGCCGATGTGCGCGATCGCGAGCTGGTCGCCGACGCGGATCATCGCGCTGACGGTGGTGCCCATCCCGGTGAGCTCCTGGTGCTCGAACACCGTCTCGGTGATGAGCTGGTTCGCGGCGATGAGGGCGGACTGCAGCGCGAACTCGGCGTCGTGGGCCGACGGGAACTCGCGGTCGACTTCGCGGATGCGACGGATCGCGATCGCCGAGGCGACGTCGCCGCCGGCGTGGCCGCCCATGCCGTCCGCGACCGCGAACAGGTGCGCCCCGGCGTAGCCGGAGTCCTGGTTGTTCGCGCGGATGCGCCCCACGTGGGACACAGCGGCGCTCAGCGTGCGAGCCGTCATCCGGGGTTACCGCCGCAGCTCGAACGTCGTGGTCCCGATCGTGATCGGCGTCCGCTCTGCGACGGTCACGGGGGCGGTCACCTTCTGACCGTTGACGAACGTGCCGTTCGTTGACTCGAGGTCGATGACGACCCATCCCGACTGCTGGAGTTCCAGACGGGCGTGGTGGGTCGACGTGTAGTCGTCACGGATGACGACGTTGCTCTCGCTGGAGCGGCCGACCGTGATCGGGCCGCGACCGAGCGGCATCTCCATGCCCTCGCGCGCGCCCTCGGTGATCACGAGACGGGTGGCGACGTCGCCGGAGGGCTGCTGCGCACCCGCGGACGGGCTCTGACTGATGATGTCGGTGAAGGCCCCGCCACCGCCTGCGGGTGCACCGGCTGCGGGGATCGTGGGGGTCGTCGGACCCGACGGCGCACCCTTCGGATCGGTGGGGATGGTGCGCACCCGCTGGCCGAACAGGTCGCTCCGGAGTGCGAACACGATCACGAAGACGAACAGCCACAGCACCGCGAGGAACGCGAAGCGCAGGACGAGCAGTGTCAGTCCTGTGGTCATCGCGCACCTCCGTCGTTCTCCGGGATCACCCGGAACACCATACGGGTACGACCGATCTCGATGGTGGAGTCCGGCTCCACGATCGCCTGCTGGAAGCGCTCACCGTTCAGCTTCGAGCCGTTCGTGGACCCCAGGTCGTTGGCCTGCGCGTGCTTGCCGTCCCACACGATCTCGACGTGCTTCCGGCTCGTCCCGGTGTCCGCGACGGTGATGTCGGCGTCCGTTCCACGACCGATCACGGTGCGTCCGCGCTGCAGTCGGTGGCGCTGGGAACCGATGTCGAGCACGGCGACCCAGGCGACGTCCCGCTGCACGGTGGTGGAGTCCACCTGCAGGATCCCGGTCGACAGGGTGCCGTCCTGCTGCAGGCGGATCGTGACCGGTCCGGAGAACGAGTAGTTCTGGGCGACGGCGTGCTGCTGCACCATCTGCGTGAGTTCGTCGATGAGGGGTCGACCGACGTCGTTCATGCGCGTGAAGTCCGGTGGCGCCAGGCGCACGGTGAACTCGTTCGGCACCAGGATGCGGTCGCGTGAGACCACGGCCGCCTTCGTGTCGAGTTCTCGTCGGAGCGTGCTCGAGATCTCGACCGGCTGCACGCCGGAGCGGAAGGTCTTCGCGAACGCACCGTTGACGGCGCGCTCCAGCCCCCGCTCGAAGCTGTCCAGTAGGCCCATGGGTCTCCCACGTTCTCGGTCGTTGACCTCTGCATGGTAGTAGGTGGCAGCTGAGGCAGTCTGTGCATGGTAGTGTTTTCGGGCTGGCGCGAGTGGCGGAATTGGTAGACGCGCACGGTTCAGGTCCGTGTGCTGGAAACGGCGTGGGGGTTCAAGTCCCCCCTCGCGCACCAGTGCTTGTGAAACACCAGGCAAGAATGAGAAGGCCCCCGATCGAGAGATCGGGGGCCTTCGTCCTTTCCGGAGCGCGGGTGGTGGCGCGGCCAACAGGCGGACGGGAGGCCCGTGTCGGCCTGGCACCGCGCCTCCAGTCCGCCTCGGATCGCCACATCCGCGCCGGCCTACGGTGGCCGCATGAGCAGCAGCAAGCGCGTCGTCGTCATCGGCGGCACCGGACACATCGGCACGTTCCTGGTCCCGCGGCTCGTCCGCGCCGGACACGACGTCGTGAACATCAGCCGCGGATCCCGCCGGGCCTACGCCGACGCGCCCGAGTGGGAACGGGTCCGACAAGTCGTCGCCGACCGCGAGCAGGAGGACCGCGAGGGCACCTTCCCCAATCGTGTCGCGGCCCTGGACCCCGACGTCGTGGTCGATCTCGTCTGCTTCACGCTCGAGTCCGCGACGGCACTCGTCGAGCGGCTCCGCGGGAGCGACGTCCACCTGGTCCACTGTGGATCGATCTGGCGTGCGGGACCGAGCGAGGTGCTGCCGATCACCGAGGACACCATGACGGCACCGTTCGGCACCTACGGCATCGAGAAGGACCGGATCGCCCGGATGCTCAAGCAGGAAACCAGCGATGGGGGTGTCGCCACGACGTCATTGCACCCCGGGCACATCAGCGGACCGGGGTGGGCGCCGATCGGTCCGGTCGGCAACCTCGACCCGTCGGTGTGGCGGACGCTTTCGGCCGGCGAGCCGCTCGCGATCCCGGGGCTCGGCGCCGAGACGATGGCGCACGTGCACGCCGACGACGTCGCGCAGGCGTTCGAACTCGCGGTCGAGCACCGGGACGCCGCAGCCGGCGAGGACTTCTCGGTGGTCGCCGCCGACGCACTGAACGTCCGCGGGTACGCGGCGCTCGCGGCGTCGTGGTTCGGGCAGGAGGCCCGGCTGGAGTCCGTGTCGTGGGACCGGTTCCGGGAGACCACCGACCAGGACGCGGCGCAGGCGAGCTGGGAGCACCTGTCCCGCAGCCAGGTGTTCAGCATCGAGAAGGCGCGCCGGCTGCTCGGGTACGAGCCCCGGCACACCGCCGGGGAGACGGTCGAGGAAGCCATCCGCTGGTTGGTCGAGCACGGCGAGCTCGAGGGCACGCGCCCGCTGAGCCTCTGACGGCGGTCAGGAGCGCGGGTGCTGCCGGCGACCGCTGCGGTCGGCGAAGGCATCGAGCGCGTCGATCACGTCGTCGTTGATCCAGATGCGGTTCCGTTGCTTCGAGTTGCCGAGTCGGAGCACCCCGAGGTCGACGAGCTGCGCGAGAGCGTTCAGCACCGCGGGACGGGTGGCGCCGATCCGCTCGATCGCGAGCCTCGAGTTGAGGACCGGATGTTCGATCGAGAACCGCGCGATCCGCCGGGCGGTGGCGTCGGCGCGGAGTCCCCGCATCGCGAAGTCCCACCGCGACTCGAGTTGGCGGAGATCGTCGGCGAGCACGGAGGCGTTCCGGAGTCCCGCGAGTGATGCCTCGGCCACCACGTCGACGACCTGGGACGCGTCCCCTCGTCGGTAGGCGTCGAGCGCCGCGAAGTAGGCTTCGAGATCGGTCAGGAGCCCGCTGCTGACCGGGACCGTCAGGTGCTGCAGCACGCGACCACGTCGGAGGATCGCCTGGACGAGCGCCCGCCCGGTCCTGCCGTTGCCGTCCGGGAACGGGTGGATGGTCTCGAACTGCGCGTGCGCGATCGCGGCCTGGACGAGCACGGGGACGTCGGTGCGGCGGATGAAGGACACCAGGTCGTCCATGGCATCCGGCACCCTGGCGTGGTGCGGTGGGACGAACTCCGCGGTGTGGGGGAGTCGCCCGCCGATCCAGACCTGCTCGTCGCGGTACCGGCCGACCATCGACGGCGCGGTGTCGGCGAGGAGCTCGTGGTGCATCGCGATGATCGTGTCGTTGCTGATGTCGTCGGACAGCGCGATCGCGGCTTCCACGGCGCGGACGTTCCGGACGATCTGCGGTGCGTTCCCCTGGACCCGTTCGTCGATCTCGGCTTCCGAGATCGCTCGGGCACCCGCGGTGAGGTGCTCGATCTCGGAACTGGACGCTGACTCGCTGCGGAGGAGCACCGCGGAGAACGGGGCCGGGAAGTGCGCGTACGCCGCGTCGAAGCGGGTGATCGCTCCGGAGGCATCGGTCGCCTCGGCGAGGGACCGTGCGCTGACGGAGAGGTCGAGACCGGCGATCGCGGGCGTGACAGCGGCTCGGTACGGCGTGCTCCGCGTCTCGCGCTGGCCACGGGAGAGCAGGTCCGGGTTGTCGAGTCGGGGCAGCGTGTGCGCTTCCCACTCGACCGCGGTCGTCCCCGCCATCCTGCACCATCCTCGTCCGTTGGTGAAGGTTAGCGCAGATCCTTTACTGAAGGCGCGCCGAGGTGAGGCCGACAGCGCCGGCGATCGTGGCGACGACGAGGTCCTCGCGTTCGGCACGTGAGCGGTAGTCGACGAGGGCGTAGCCGTTCGCCGCGTCGACGAGGGCGAACAGCAGCAGTGCGACGCGCTCCGGGTCGTCGGTGCGCATCGAGCCGTCCGCCACGCCGTCCGCCACGACCGAGTGGGCGAGCGCCTGCCAGTCGTCCATCACGGACCGTGCCGCGTCGGCGAGCTCCGGGTTGCCGCGGCCGATGCTCCAGGCGTCCGACCACACCGCGGCGACGTCGTCACGCGCCGGGTCGTTGATCGCGTGCAGCAGCGCGGCGAGCCGGGCGACGGGTGCTGGTTCGACGCCGACGACGGACGCCACCTCGGCGACCTCGGCCGTCGCGATCGACCGGAACGTGTCCGCGACGAGGGACTCCATCGACGGGCGGTAGTGCGCGACGAGCGACGGTGCGACCCCGACCGCCGCGGCGACCGCGCGGAGTGTGACCCCGGCGAGGCCGTCGACGCGGGCGAGGGTCACCGCCGCAGCGTCGATCTGCGTCAGGCGTTCCGCGGCACTGAGACGACGACGGGGCGAGGGGGGCACGGTGTCAGCCTAGGCAGCGGGTCGTGGATCACGCAGCGGGTGCGGGTCACGCGGGCAGCGCGACGAACGCCGCCCAGACGTCCGCCCGGGTCGCGAAGAGCCCGAGGTCGCGGTCGAGCAGGCGGCCCGCGTGCTCGATGCGGGCGCGCGCGGTGTGCCGGTGGACGCCGAGGGCCTGCGCGGTGCGGTCGTACTCGCAGTTCTGCTCGAGCCACGTGCGGACGGTGCGGGTGAGGTCGGTCCCGGACGCCGCGTCGTGGTCGGTGAGGGGTGCGAGGAAGGCGCGGGCGATCTCGGACGCGCCGGTGTGGGCGAGGTGCGCCAGGACACCGTCCCGGGCGAGGTCGCCGAACTCCACGATGCCCGCCCGCCCCTCGCGGCTGCGGTCGAGCGCCTGCACCGCCTCGGCCCGTGCGCGCGCGAACGACGTGAAGGTCGCGCCGTCGGACAGGCCGGCGTGCAGGCCGTACTGCTCGGTGAGGCGCTCCACCGGTGTGGTGTCGTTCGCACTCACGCAGAGGAACAGGGCGTCGTCGACGGCGAAGAAGAGCTGCCCGGGCGTCTCCTGGACCCAGAGTTCGAGCAGGTCCACCACGGAGTCGGTCCGGTCGTCGGCGACGTCGATCGCGGCCACCCGGATCGGTTCGGCGGGCAGCGGCCCCCAGAGTTCCCGGGACGTCGTCTCGACCACCTCGGAATCGCCGAACGAGAGCATCGTCAGGAGCCCGGTGCGGAGCAGACCCCGCGCGCGGGCGAGTTCGCGGTTCTGCTGGAGCGCGAGGCCGGCGAGGGCGATGACGGCCGTCACCACCTCGCGCCCGGCCTGGTCGAGCGAGCCGGTGGCGATCGCCAGGACCCCGTCCAGGTGGCCGCCGGCCCCGAGGGTCTGCAGCGTGAAGCCCCCGTGGGCGGTGCTCACCGGCAGGCTCGCCCGCTGCCCGCCGCGGAGCAGCCGCGCTCCTTCGGCCTGCAGCTGGTCGCGTTCGTCCGCCGGGATCCCGTCGGGCGGGAACTCGCGGTCCAGCCGACCCGAGACGTCGAGCAGGCCGACCCAGCAGTCGAGCTGCCGCGAGAGCTCGGCCAGGGTGGCACCGAGTCCGTCCGGCCGGAGTGCCGCGAGCGAGATGGCGCGCTGTGCGGCGAGGGCCCACCCGCTCCGGGCGTTCGCGTCCCGGGCAACCGTCTCGGCGTTCGCCTGCGCCACGGCGATGAAGGAGGTCTCGTACGGGACCTCGAAGAGCGGGAGGCCGTGCGCGCGGCATGCGTCCACGAGCGCGTCCGGGGTGCCGGCCTGGACGACCTCGGTGCCGAAGCCCAGGGCGACGACGCCGTGGTCGGCGAGGCGTGTGACGTACGCGTCGATGCGCTCCGCCGACACCGCCGTGCCCGTGCCGAACTGGGTGCCGGTCGTCAGGAGTGCCTGACCGGCGGCGAGGAACGGCGTGGGGTCCGGCAGGTCGGAGCTGTGCAGCCACGAGATCGGCACGTCGGTCGGTCCGCCACCGAGGAGTCGGAGCCGCAGGTCGCGTCGGGAGAGCAGGGAATCCAGCGTCGCGGGCATGCGGTGAGCTTATCCGCCGTGGCGATCGGAGTACGGTCCGCTGTACACCGCGGACAGCACCTGCACCGACCCGAGGCTCCTACCATCGGCGCATGTCCTCCACCGCGCTCGCAACCACCACAACCGGCGGACCGGGTCTCCCACAGGAGCGCCGCCTGGTCACCGCGATCCCCGGCCCACGCTCCCAGGAGCTGCTGGCCCGGAAGGCCGCCGCGGTGCCGAACGGCGTCGGCGTCGCCGTGCCGATCGCCGTCGCCGCAGCCGGTGGCGGGGTCGTCGTCGACGCGGACGGGAACTCGCTCATCGACCTCGGTTCCGGGATCGCCGTGACCTCCGTCGGGAACGCCCACCCCGGCGTCGTGGCAGCCGTCACCGCCCAGGTCGCCGCGTTCACCCACACGTGCTTCACCATCGCGGCCTACGACGGGTACGTCGACGTCGCCGAGGCCCTGAACCGCCTGACGCCCGGTGACCACGAGAAGCGCACCGCCCTCTTCAACTCCGGTGCCGAGGCCGTCGAGAACGCGGTGAAGATCGCGCGGAGCCACACCGGGAAGCAGGCCGTCGTGGTGTTCGACCACGCGTACCACGGCCGCACGAACCTGACGCTGGCGCTCACCGCGAAGAACCAGCCGTACAAGAGCGGCTTCGGTCCGTTCGCCCCCGAGGTCTACCGCGTCCCGATGTCGTACCCGTACCGCGACGGACTCACCGGCGCGGAGGCCGCGAAGCGCGCGATCAGCCAGATCGAGAAGCAGGTCGGCGCGGAGAACACCGCGGCGATCCTGCTGGAGCCGATCCAGGGCGAGGGCGGCTTCGTCGTCCCCGCGGACGGCTTCCTGTCCGCCCTCGCTGGATGGGCCGAGGCGAACGACGTGGTGTTCATCGCCGACGAGGTGCAGACCGGGTTCGCCCGCACCGGCGCCATGTTCGCCAGCGACCACGAGGGGGTCGTCCCGGACATCGTGACGACCGCGAAGGGCATCGCCGGCGGGCTCCCGCTGTCCGCGGTGACCGGCCGCGCCGAGATCATGGACTCGCCCCAGGTCGGCGGCATCGGCGGCACCTACGGCGGCAACCCGATCGCGTGCGCCGCGGCGCTGGCCGCCATCGACGCGTTCGAGCACGACGGTCTCGTCGAGCGTGCGCAGGAGATCGAGGGCATCGTCCTCGGCGCGCTCCGAGCCGCACAGGAGCACGACCCGCGCATCGGCGACGTCCGCGGTCGCGGTGCGATGATCGCGATGGAGCTCGTCGATCCGGGGACCGGCGATCCGGACCCCGGGCTGACCGGCCGCGTCGTCCGCTACGCCGCCGAGCACGGCGTCATCGCGCTCACCGCCGGCACGTACGGCAACGTCGTCCGCTTCCTCCCGCCGCTCGCCATCGACGACGCACTGCTCGCCGAGGGCCTGGGAATCGTGCTCGAGGGGCTGGCAGCATCATGACGATGACCGAGACGACCAGCACCGAGCACGACCTCCTCGCCCGCGTCCCCGACGGGCTGTTCATCGACGGGGCGTGGGGCCCCGCGAGCGACGGCGGCACGTTCACGGTCCAGGACCCGTCCACCGGCGCGGTCATCGCGACCGTGGCGAGTGCCACCGCCGAGGACGGCCTCCGCGCACTCGACGCCGCGGACCGTGCCCGTGCGGCGTGGGCGGCCACCCCGCCCCGGAAGCGCGGGGAGCTCCTCCGAGCCGCCTTCGACCTGCTGCAGGAACGCCGCGACGACTTCGCGCTCCTGATGACCCTGGAGATGGGCAAGCCGCTCGCCGAGGCGAACGGCGAGGTCACCTACGGCGGCGAGTTCCTCCGCTGGTTCGCGGAGGAAGCGGTCCGCATCGGCGGGTCCTACGGCACCAACCCCGAGGGCACCGGCCGGACCATCGTCTCGCACAAGCCCGTCGGCCCCGCGTACCTGATCACCCCGTGGAACTTCCCGCTCGCGATGGCGACCCGGAAGATCGCACCAGCGCTGGCCGCCGGCTGCACCGTGGTCGTGAAGCCCGCCGAGCTCACCCCGCTGACCACGCTGCTCTTCGTGGACCTGCTCCGGGAGGTCGGCGTGCCCGACGGCGTCGTGAACGTCGTCCCGACGACGAACGCCGCGGCCGTCTCCGAGCCGGTGATCGCGGACCCGAGGCTCCGGAAGCTGTCGTTCACCGGCTCCACGCCCGTCGGCCGCACGCTCCTCGCCCAGGCGTCCGCGAACGTGCTCCGCACCAGCATGGAACTCGGCGGCAACGCCCCGTTCCTGGTCTTCGCCGACGCCGACCTCGACGAGGCCGTGGCCGGGGCGCTCGCCGCGAAGTTCCGGAACACCGGGCAGGCGTGCACCGCCGCGAACCGGTTCCTCGTGCACGAGGACGTCGCCGAGGCGTTCGCCGACCGGCTCGTGGCGGAGGTCGAGGCGATGACCGTGGGGCGGGGCACCGAGGAGGGCGTGGCCATCGGCCCGCTCATCGACGACCGCGCCGTGGCGAAGGCCGACCGGCTCGTCACCGACGCGGTCGCCCGTGGTGCCACCGTCCGCACCGGTGGACACGCGGTCGAGGGCCCGGGCACGTTCTACGCGCCGACGGTCGTCACCGACGTGCAGCCGGGCAGCGACATCCTCACCGACGAGATCTTCGGCCCGGTCCTGGCGATCAGCACGTTCACCACCGACGACGAGGCGATCACCCGCGCGAACGACACCGAGTACGGTCTGGTCGCGTACGCGTTCACGGAGGACCCCGCTCGCGGGCAGCGCCTGATGGAGCGCCTGGAGACCGGCATGCTCGGCCTCAACACCGGCGTCGTCTCGAACGCCTCCGCCCCGTTCGGTGGCGTGAAGCAGTCCGGGATGGGCCGCGAGGGCGGCGCCGAGGGCATCTCCGAGTACCTGGAGACCATGTACACGCTCACCCCGGACCCGTTCCGGCAGCGCACCACGACAGGAGACGCACGATGATCGAGAGAGACGTCGTCATCATCGGCGCCGGCGTCACCGGCCTGACCGCCGCGACCCGCCTGGTCGCCGAGGGCAAGACCGTCGCCGTGCTCGAGGCCCGTGACCGCGTCGGCGGCCGCACCTGGACGAACGACATCGAGGGCGTGACGCTCGAGATCGGCGGACAGTGGGTGTCGCCCGATCAGACGGCACTGCTCGAGACCCTCGACGAACTCGGCCTCGAGACGTACGACCGCTACCGCGAGGGGTCCAGCGTCTACATCGACGCCGACGGCACCCGGACCGAGTACACCGGCGACATCTTCCCGCTGCCCGAGGCGACGGCGAACGAGATCGAGCGCCTGGTGTCCGTCGTCGACGAGTACGTCGCCCGGGTGGACCCCGCGGCGCCCTGGGAGTCGCCCGACGCGAAGCGTCTCGACGAGACGAGTTTCCGCGACTGGCTGCACGCCCTGAGCCCGGACCGCGTCGCGACCGACAACGTCGAGCTGTTCATCGCCGGTGCGATGCTCACCAAGCCCGCGCACGCCTTCTCGGCACTGCAGGCGCTGCTCATGGCCGCCTCGGCCGGCAGCTTCACGAACCTGGTCGACGCCGACTTCATCCTCGACAAGCGTGTCGTCGGCGGGATGCAGCAGGTCTCGCTCCGTCTCGCCGAGCGGCTCGGCGACGACGTGCACCTGAACGCTCCCGTCCGGATGCTCCGGTGGACGGACGAGGGCGTCGTCGCGATCGCCGACGGCGGCATCGAGGTGCACGCCCGGCAGGCGCTCGTCGCGGTCCCGCCGCCCCTCTACACGCGGATCTCCTACGACCCGCCGCTGCCCCGACGCCAGCACCAGCTCCACCAGCACCTGTCGATGGGCTTCGTGATCAAGGTGCACGCCGTCTACGACCGGCCGTTCTGGCGGGACGCCGGGCTCTCGGGCACCGCGTTCAGCCCGTACGAGCTCGTGCACGAGGCGTACGACAACACCTCGCACGGCAAGGAGCAGGGCACGCTGGTCGGGTTCATCTCGGACGAGCACGCCGACGCGGTCTTCGCGCTGAGCGCCGAGGAGCGGAAGTCGCGGGTCCTGCAGTCACTGGCGCACTACTACGGGCCGGAGGCCGCGGACCCCGTCGTGTACTACGAGAGCGACTGGGGCACGGAGGAGTGGACCCGCGGCGCGTACGCGGCGAGCTTCGACCTCGGCGGTCTGGCACGCTACGGGGCCGACCAGCGTGCGGCCGTCGGTCCGATCCGCTTCGCGTCGAGCGACCTGGCCGGTGCCGGCTACCAGCACGTCGACGGTGCGGTCCGGATCGGCCGTGAGGTCGCTTCGGAGATCCTGGCCGCCCTGCCGCAGCCCGCGACGCTCTAGTCGCCACCAGATCCGGACGGGAGGCTCGGTGCCAGCTGGCACCGAGCCTCCCGTCGATCAGACGAGCCGGCCCGCAGCCGACCTGGCGGCCGCCGCCCACGGACGTGTCGCGTCGGCCTGCGCGCTCGCCATCGCGCCGTCGTAGAGCAGGCACAGCTGCAGCGCCGTGCCCGTCGGGTCGTCGTGCCCCGCCTCGGTCAGGAGGCCCTCGAAGAGCTGGCGTACCCAGTCCCGGTGCGCCAGCGTCACCTCGTGCGTGGGGTGACCCTCGCCGTACTCGGCCTCGGCGTTGATGAACGGGCACCCGTGGTACCCCGGCAGGACGAACCACTCGCCGAGCATGTCGAACACCGCGAGCAGGCGATCACGGGCGGTCTCGCCGCGTGACGGCAGCTCTGCCGCGACGTGCTCCTGCCACGCCGTGCTGCGCCCCGTGAGGTAGCCGACGACGAGGTCGTCCTTCGTCCGGAAGTGCGTGTACAGGCTCGCCTTGGAGATGTCCGCCGCCGAGGCGATCTGGTCGACGCCCACCGCGTGGATGCCCTGTTCGTAGAACAGCCGGTCGGCGGTGGCGACCGCACGCTCGTACGCGGGGCGGCGACGGGTGCGGGGTGCGGTCTGCTCGGGCATTGTTTGACAATACCAAACAGATCGGTACAGTTACCAGCACCAAACCGAACCGATCTGTTCAGACAGGACATCCACCATGACCAAGACCGCTCTCATCACCGGCGCCACGAGTGGCATCGGCCGCGCGACCGCCGAGCTCCTCGCCGCCCGAGGACTCCACGTCGTCGTCTCCGGCCGCAACGCCGAACGCGGCGACGCCGTCGTCCAGGGGATCCGTGCCGCCGGTGGTTCGGCCGACTTCGTGGCAGCCGACCTCCGCGACGAGGCGAGCGCGAAGGAGCTCACCGCACGCGCATCGGAGCTCGGCGGCGGCCACGTCGACGTCCTCGTGAACAGTGCCGGGATCTTCCCGTTCGGTCCCACCGCGTCGACCACGACGGAGGGCTTCGACGACGTGTTCGACGTGAACGTCAAGGCGCCGTACTTCCTGGTCGCGGCCCTCGCGCCGGCGATGGCGGGACGCGGTGACGGTTCGATCGTCAACGTGACGACGATGGTCGCCGAGTTCGGTGCGGCCGGCATGGGCATCTACGGCGCGAGCAAGGCGGCGCTGGTGCTGCTGACGAAGTCCTGGGCCGCCGAGTTCGGACCCGCGGGCGTGCGCGTCAACGCCGTGAGCCCCGGCCCGACCCGGACCGAGGGCACCGCCGCGATGGGGGAGAGCCTCGACGCGCTCGCCGCAGCAGGTCCCGCCGGCCGTCCGGGGACGGCGACCGAGGTGGCCGAGGCGATCGTGTTCCTCGCCACGGACGCGGCGTCCTTCGTGCACGGCGCGGTCCTGCCGGTCGACGGCGGGCGCATCGCGGTCTGACGCTGTGCGCGCCTCCACGCCGGTCCGCGTACGGTCCGCGGCATGAGTGACACCACGCCGAACGGATCCAGCGACCCCACCGAGGAGCAGGAGCAGCGCACGGCCGACCTGCCGGACGGCTCGCCGTCCGGGCACGCCACCGAGGACCCGCACGAGGACAGCGACCACGACTCCGGCGGCGAGCCGGCCGACCCGCAGTAGCTCCGGTGCGCGACTCCGCAGACGTCTGTCTCGCGGTGACCTGTCACGACCCGCTGGGACGCTTCGCCGCGGGGGTCGAGGAAGCCGGACCTGCCCTCGGAGCGGTGTTCGGCGCGCTGGCCGTCAACGCGACCGCCGAGACCCACCCGGCGACCATGGCGGCCCTCCGTGCGCTGGACGTGCCGACGTTCGCCGCCGAGCACGGAGCCGGCACGGTGGGGATCGGGACGGCCAGGAAGGACGTCCTGGCGCTCGGACTCCGGAGCGCCAGCCCCCGGCTGTTCTACTCCGACCTCGACCACGTCCTGCGCTGGCTGAGCACGTCGCCAGACGAGGTGGAGCGGTGTCTGGCCCGGCGCGACCACGACCTCCTGGTCGTCGGACGATCGCCTGTCGCGATGGCAGCAGCTCCTGAGCGTCTCCGACGTACCGAGGAGCTGGTCAACCACGTGTACGGACTGGCGAACGGGCTCGACGAGCGCTGGGACCTGATGATCGCGATGCGTCTGATGACCCGGGACGCGGCGCGGACCATCGTCGTGGACAGCCGCGAGACCTCGATCGCGAGCGACGTCACGTGGCCGATGCTCGTGTCGGCGAGCGGGGGCACCGTGGGGTCCTTCGACGCGGACGGCATCCGGTTCCTGGCGCGGGACGACTTCGGCGAGGAAGTCGATCGCCGGGATCACGACCCCGAGGAGTGGTACCGACGCATGGTCACCGCCACTGCACACATCGCGGCGATCGTGGGCTTCGACGCGGCGTGAGCCGGTCTGCACCGGATCTCAGCCGATGCGGATGAGCTTCTTGTTGACGAACTCGTCGGCGCCCAGCGGTCCGAGCTCGCGCCCGAAACCGCTCGCCTTCACCCCACCGAAGGGCAGTTCGGGGCTGTCCGCGCCGACGAGGTTCACGTAGACCATGCCCGCCTCGATGCGGTCCGCGACCCGGAGCGCCTGGTCGGCATCGGTCGTGAACAGGTACGACCCGAGGCCGTACGGGGTGTCGTTCGCGAGCCGGATCGCGTCGTCCTCGTCGGCGACGCGGTAGACGGCCGCCACGGGGCCGAAGAACTCCTCGCGGTACGCGTCGTTGTCGGGGGAGACGTCCGTCAGCACCGTCGGCGTGAAGGCGTTGCCGGATCGCTCTCCACCGGTCACGACCGTGGCGCCCTGCTCCTTCGCGGCCGTCAGCTGCTCCTCGAGTCGGTCGGCCGCGGCCGGTGACGACAGCGGGCCGAGTTCCGCTCCCGGCGTCGTCGGGTCCGTCGGCCCGACCGCAGCCATCGCCTCGGTGAACTTCGACAGGAACCCGTCGTACAGGTGGTCCGCGACGAGGAAGCGCTTCGCGGCGTTGCAGACCTGGCCGTTGCCCTCGAGGCGGGTCGCGACGGCGGACTCGACGACGGCGTCGAGGTCGTCGGTCGAGAGCAGGATGAACGGGTCGGACCCGCCGAGCTCCAGCACCACCTTGGTGAGGTTGCGCCCGGCGATCTCGGCGACCGCGGCGCCGGCGCGGGCCGAACCGGTGAGCGAGACGCCCTGGACACGCGGATCGGCGATGACGTCGGCGATCTGGTCGTTCGTGGCGAACACGTTCGTGTACGCGCCCTCGGGGAAGCCCGCGTCGGCGAAGATCCGCTCGATCGCCAGCGCCGATTCCGGGCACTGCGGTGCGTGCTTCAGCAGGACGGTGTTGCCGATGACCAGGTTCGGGCCGGCGAACCGGGCGATCTGGTAGGCCGGGAAGTTCCACGGCATGATGCCGAGCACCACGCCGATTGAGTCCTTGCGGATGAAGGCGCTGCCGTCGGAGCCGGGGGCCAGCGTGATGGGCTCGTCCGCCAGGAAGCCCTCCGCGTGGTCGGCGTAGTAGTCGTAGATGTCGGCGCAGAAGTCGACCTCGCCGACGGCCTGGTCGATCGGCTTCGCCATCTCGCGGACGATCGTCGCTGCGAGCTCGTCACGTCGTTCCCGGTAGAGCTCGGCGACCCGGTGCAGCAGCGCGGCACGGTCGGCCACGGTGCTGGTGCGCTCCCGGTGCGCGCGGTCGGCGGTGTCGATCGCGGCCCGCAGTTCGTCGTCGGTGATCGTCGGGAACGTGGCGAGCGTGGTCCCCGTCGTCGGGTCGGTGACGGCGTAGACGGTGTCGGTGCTGGTGCTCGTGTCGGTCATCGGGGCTCCTGTGCCTGTTCGTCGGTCAGCTGCTTGTTCACGCCGGTCACCGGCTGGTTCTCGTCGAAGCCCTTCGGCTGGACCCGGAAGCCCTTCGTGATCACCAGCAGGTACACGAAGCCGATCGCGGCCCAGACGCCACCGGCGATGAGGGCGTCGGCGTGCAGCTGTGACCAGAGAACACCGGTGAGCAGCATCGCGACACCGGGCAGCACGATGTAGGCGAAGCGGTCCCGGGCCGTGTGCCGTCGTCCCTGCCGGTACGCGAAGTGCACGATGACCGTCGCGTTCACGAACGTGAAGGCGATGAGGGCGCCGAAGTTGATGTAGGACGAGATGGTGTCGAGGGAGAAGGTCATCGCGAGCAGCGTGACCGCGCCGACGATGATCACGTTCGGGATGGGCGTCCGGGTACGGGGGCTGACGTAGCCGAACACCCGCTTCGGCAGCACGTTGTTCCGGCCCATCACGAGGAGCATGCGGGCGACGCTCGCGTGCGAGGCGAGACCGGAGGCCAGTGCCGCGACGAACCCGGCAGCCACGAGGACGGCCTGGAACACCGGGCCGCCGACGATCCGGCCGATCTGGGGGAGCGGGTCGTCGGTGAACTCGCCGAACGGGGCGTTCGTCGGGAAGCGGAGCTGCGCGAAGTACGCGGACACCAGGAAGATCAGGCCGCCGATGAGCACGGTCATCAGGATCGCCTTCGGCATGATCCGGATCGACTTCGCCTCTTCCGTGTACATCGTCACCGCGTCGAAGCCGATGAACGAGAAGCACACGACCGTGGCCCCGGTGAGGAGCGCCGACATCGTCACCCCGTCGTGCACGAACGGCTCCGTGCTGGCGATCGTCCCCGCCCCGGCACCGTGGACGAGCTCGATCACGGTGAACACCACGAAAGCGATCATCGCGAGGATCGCCCCGATGAGCAGCACCATGTTGAGGTTCGACGTGCCGCGCATCGACAGGCAGATCACCGTCGTGACGAAGACCGTGTAGACCACGACCGTCACCCAGGCCGGCAACGCGGGGAAGACCTGCTCGAGGTACAGCCGGATGATGAGCGCGTTCACCATCGGCAGCAGGAGGTAGTCCAGCAGCGACGCCCAGCCGACCATGAAGCCGGCATTCGGGTGGATGGACTCCCGGACGTACGTGTACGCGGAGCCGGCGGCCGGGTAGACGCGGACCATCTTCCCGTAGCTCACCGCCGTCAGGAGCATGATCACCAGCGCGATCAGGTACGCGCTCGGGACGGCGCCGTTCGTCTCGCCGGACACGATCCCGAAGGTGTCGAACACCACGGTCGGGGTCATGTAGCCGAGACCGAGGCCGACGATCGCCCAGAGACCGAGGCTCCGCTTCAGGGAGCCGCCGCGGGCGGGTGCCGTCGGTGCGGCGACCGCGATGGGTGATGCCATGGGAGTTCCCTCCTCGGCGCGAACGGGTGTCGCGGGGCCGGGGTCCGTGCGTCGTCGCGTGGACCGGTTGCAGAACCCTACCGACGGGCGAGCGTCGGGCGGAGTGGACGCGGTGTACTTCTGTGGCGGGCCAGGTGTACACCGCGTCAGGTGTCATCGGAGGGTTGTCACCGGAGGATTCAGTTCGCGGCGGCCCTGAGCGTGGCGAGCCCTTCGACGAACGAGTGCTCGAAACGCGTCAGATCTGACGAGCGCACGCCGTTAGCCGCAGCGACGTCGCGCCAACGGTCCAGCGCTCCGACGATGACGGTGAGCTCCGCTCTCGCCTGTGTCGGGGAGAGTCGGCACAACTCGGCGAACGCGATCAGCCCCTCGGCCTGGCTCCGCCCGTGATCCGTCCCGACGATCGTCGTCTGACGAGCAGCCGTGTCGGGATTCGGGTTCAGATCGAAGGCAGGGCTGAGCGCCCACCCGCCGCGATCGCGGAGGAACCCGTGGTTCCGGAGGTGGTCGTCGGTGTTGTTGAGGCCGACGCTGACGGCCGCCCTGCGGAACAGTTCGCGAGCGTCGCTGCTCGGCCGGCTGCTCATCTCGGGTAGCCGCTCGACGATGTCTCCGTAGTCCGAGGTCTGCCCATCCCGTTGCTCGAGCACGGTCATCGCGCTCAGGTAACCGATCCGACGACGCTTCGCGCGGTCGAAGCGCTCGAGCAGCAGGAGGTGGCGTCCGTCGACGCGAGAGAGGTGATGCAGCGCCACCGTGACGCCCGCGGCGCTGGCGAGGTCGAGGGCCGTGGCTTCCCATGCCATGACGTCCCAGGCGTCCGCGTGGTGCGGGAACTTCGCGATGAGCGCCCGACCGTCATCGCCGAGCACGGACGCCTTGGGACGTGCCCCTCCGAGCGACCCGGTCCCGGCGTCCAGCAAGGCCTTCACCGCCATGTAGTCCTCGGTGTCGCCACTGGCAACGTCCGCGGCACGGAGCAGCTCGGGGAGGTGCACCAGCTTCGGAACGTCATGACCGGGGTCGAGGAACGCGCCGCCCGCCTCTGTGCGGAAGCGCAGCGCTCCATGACGTGTGGCGTCACTGACGCGCAGGAGGTAGTCGACGTCATCAAGCGTCCGCGATGCTCGCGATTCCAGTCCAGCCCGCGCACGCTCCTGCTTCTGGATGAGATTGCGCCCCCAGCGATCCGGCGCCGAATCGCTGAAGGCGCCAGGGAGTCCGGGCGTGTACTGCGTGCCGGACGTGAGGCGGAACGCCGGGTCGACCGCGTACGACGTCGGCCGGGCGAGGTAGTCGGTCTCGTACTGGAAGGTCGTCCCCTGCAGCCGACCGCGGCTCCGCTGGAACTGCGCTCGTCCGACGAACACCGTGGTGTCGTCGAGTTCGATGTGCACTTCGACCTCGTCGCGACCCGTCATCGGATCCGCTTCCGGAGGAGCATGTCCGCCCTCGCCCTGCCGAGATCGGTGCGCAGCGGATCCAGCGCCTCGGTGAGGGTGTCGAGGATGCCGAGCGCGCGGGCGACACGGAGCACGATGTGGAAGCCGACGCTCGGATCACCGTGCTCGAGCTTCCGGAGGGTGTCTCGGGTGATGTCGGCGCGGTCCGCGACCTGCTCGGCCGTGAGTCCGAGGATCCTGCGCCAGCCTGCGAAGTCCGCGCCGATGTCCCGAGCGGACCGCGCGACCGCTGTGGGCAGTGCTCGCCCGGTGCTGCTCCTCGGTTCGTCCATGACGACCACAATACGCACTAACGGCATTAAAGACGAGTACCATCGTCATTGTTGGTCAAGAGGACTGGGGCTGCTGCTGGGTGATGCAGTGCAGGCCGCCCCCGCGTGCGAAGACCTCGCGGGCGTCGACCGACCGGATCTCACGGCCCGGGTACACGTCCGCCAGGATGCCCCGTGCGCGGTCGTTGGCCGCTGCCTCGGCGTCGCCGAAGGCACACGCGATGACCGCGCCGTTCACCACGACGTGGTTGACGTAGTTCCAGTCCACCGGGCCGTCGTCGTCGGTCAGCGTCGCCGGCGCCGGGATCTCGACGACGGTCGCGTCGGTGGCGGCCTCGATGGCCCGCCGGACCTGCGGCATGACGACGTGGTCGGGGTGCGCGGCGTCCGGCTGCGCGTGCAGCAGGACGGTCGCCTCGTCCGTGAACGTCGCGATCATGTCCACGTGTCCGCGGGTCCCGAGGCCGTCGTAGTCCCGCGTGAGCCCCCGGGGGAGCCAGATCACGTCCGTCGCCCCGATCGTCCGCGCGAGCTCCTCCTCGACGCGGGCGCGGTCGGCATAGGGGTTCCGCCGCGGGTCGAGCTGCACGGTCTCCGTGACCATCACCCGTCCCCCGCCGTCGACGTGGATCGCCCCGCCCTCGTTCACCAGGAGCGACGGGATCCGCTCGACACCGGCGGCCCGTGCGACCGTCGCGGCGATCTCCGCGTCCCGGGTCCACGTCGCCCAGGCGTTGGCGCCCCAGCCGTTGAAGACCCAGTCGACGGCGCCGATCGCTCCGGTCTCGTCGTCCACGACGAAGGTCGGTCCGATGTCGCGCATCCAGAAGTCGTCGAGCGGGGCTTCGAGCACTTCGACGGCGCTCGAGAGCAGCCGCGCAGCGTCCGCACGGGCGACCGGGTCCACCACGATGGTGACCGGCTGGTACTCGCTGATCGTGTTCGCGGTCGCGGCCCATGCCTCGCGTGCCGCCTCGGCGCTCGCCGCGTCGTCACCGAGCGTGTGTCCGGGACGGGGGAACGCCATCCAGGTGCGTTCCTGCGGAGCAGTCTCCGCCGGCATCCGCCAGCTCACGACCGCACCGCCGTCGCCGTGTGGTCGGCGGTCGTCGCGGTGGCGGTCCCGTCCGTGGTCGGCTGGTCCGGTCGGGAGGCCAGGGTCGCCTCGACCGCGCCGTACCCGTCGCGGACGGGGTCGACCGCACCCACCAGTCCGTCGTACAGGTCGGGTCGCCTCGTCAGGTAGAAGGGGAAGAGCCGCAGCCACTCCGTCCGGGCGTCGAGGTCGAGGTCGGCGACCAGGACCACGCTCGCGTCGCGAGGGGCCTCGGCGAGGACCCGACCGAACGGGTCGGAGATGAACGACGAGCCGTAGAAGGTGATGTCGCCCTCGTCGCCCCACCGGTTCGGGACGACCATGAACTGGCCGGCCGTGATCCCGTTCGCCACGATGACGTGCCGCCAGATCGAGGCGGTGTCGAAGTCCGGGAACGTCGGTTCGGAGCCGATCGCCGTGGGGTAGGCGAGGACTTCGGACCCGGCGAGGCCGTAGGAGCGTGCGACCTCGGGGAACCACTCGTCCCAGCACGTCGGCAGTCCGACACGGGCACCGAGACCGGTCGGCTCGTACACCGGGAACGCATCGTCGTCGGCGCCCGGGCGGAAGTAGGTGTCCTCGTAGTACCCGGCGCTGATCGGGATGTGGGTCTTCCGGGTCCGGCCGACGAGCGTGCCGTCCGGGGCGACGAGGATCGCCGTGTTGTAGCCGCGGGGGTCGTCGGGCTGGTCGTCGTCCGCCGGGCGTTCGTAGAGCGAGGCGTGCACGAACAGGCCGTGCTGCTGCGCCTGGTCCCGGGCGAAGGTCATGGTGGGTCCGTCCGCGAGGTCCTCGGCGAGGTCCTTCGGCACGCCGCTCGCGGGGGTGTCGCCCGGGTACCGGAGCAGCGTCAGCTCGGGCAGGAACACCGCGCGGGCGCCGTTCGCCGCCGCTGCCGCGATGCCCTCCGCGAGCTGTCGGCGGTGCGCCTCGGGATCCTCGAGCCAGCGCATCTGCACCAGGGCGACACGGGTCGACCGGCGGGGTTCGCCGGTGTCCTCGTGGAGGGGGGAAGCGACCGGGGGAGCGATGACGACGTCCATGGCGCCATTGTTGACCACGCGATCAACTACCGCAAGGGGTCACCGTGGTCGAACGCTGCGAGGGCATCGGCCAGCATCCGGTGCCCCTGGTCCTCGAACCGCTCGTCGCCGACCGCGTACGCCCACACCGCGGTGCCGACGGCTTCGCGGAGCTGGAGCCAGCGCCAGGCCTCCGGGTCACGTGGGTCGTCACCGTAGCCGTCGAAGAAGGCCCGTTCGAGCGCCGGCTCGTGCTGCCAGTGCAGGACGGCGAGCCGTGTCAGGTCGAGGGCTCTCGGGCGCAGGGCGAAGCGCCCGAAGTCGATCATCCGCAGGCGGCCGTCGTCGACGATCCAGTTCCGGGGGTGCCAGTCGCCGTGCGTCGGTACGAGGGTGACCGGGCCGGCGTCGAACGACAACAGGTGGGCTCGTGCCCGCGCGGCGATGTCGTCCGGGATCCGGTGCTCCGACGCCAGCGCGTCCAGGGCCTTGCGGGACTCGCGGACCAGGAAGTCGTCGGACGGGGCCGCGTTCTGGTCGTGGAAGCGGCGGAGGAGCGCGCCAGCCTGGCGGTGCACGTCCGGTGACGTCTCGTCGGGGCTGCCGAGGGCGAGGTGGCCGGGGACCCGGTCCAGCACGAGGACGCGGCGTTCCTCGTCGGCTGCCACGAGTGCCGCGGTGTCGCCGGTGCGCACGAAGGGGGCGGTCCACCGGCGGTGCGCGAGGAGCTCCCTCGGGAAGTGGGTGTTCTCCGGGCCGGCGGCCTTCACCGTGTACTCACCCGCTGTTCCCGCGACGTGCAGGACGACCGTGTCGAGGAGTCCCCACGAGTCGTTCGCCAGCACCCGTGCCCCTGGCACCGAGGCGCGGACGACCTCGACCTGCTCGTCGCTGAGACCTGTGCTCCCCCACCGCATCCCGAAAACCTACTCGCCTGCCCAACCGCGCCGATTGACGGGCCCCTGGTGTGCCGTATCGTTTCCCGCAAGAGCGTCGGGCTTGGACCGACGTGCATACCCCGGGAACCCCTCGCGCTGCGAGGGGTTCCTTGTTTCTGCGAGGCGCCCCGCATCGAAGCCGGAAGTGTCCGAAGGGCGCAGCCGTCACCCGGGCGTCCAGGTCGCACCGACCGGGGCGGCGTTGCCTGGTCGGCGTCAGATCTCAGGAGGACACATGAGCAAGACCTGGTTCATCACCGGCGCATCGAAGGGCTTCGGCCGCGAGTGGGCGGAGGCCGCCCTGGAACGCGGGGACTCCGTCGCCGGCACCGCCCGGAACACCGACGACGTGCAGGCCCTCGTCGAGCAGTACCCGGACACGTTCCTCGGACTCCAGCTCGACGTCACGGACCGTGCCGCCGACTTCGCCGCGGTGCAGCGGGCAGCCGAGCACTTCGGCTCGCTCGACGTCGTCGTCAACAACGCCGGCTACGGCCACTTCGGCATGATCGAGGAGCTCACCGAGGACGAGGTCCGCGGCCAGCTCGAGACGAACCTGTTCGGTGCGCTCTGGGTCACCCAGGCGGCGCTGCCGATCATGCGTGCCCAGGGCTCCGGGCACGTCATCCAGGTGTCGAGCATCGGCGGGATCAGTGCGTTCCCGACGGTCGGCGCCTACCACGCGTCGAAGTGGGCGCTCGAGGGCTTCTCGCAGTCGCTGTCGCAGGAGGTCGCCGGCTTCGGCATCTCGGTGACGCTGGTCGAGCCCGGCGGGTTCTCGACCGACTGGTCCGGCCCGTCGTCGAAGAAGAGCGAGGAGAACCCCGCCTACGCGGCGGTGCGAGAGGCCGCGTCGAAGCGTCCGTCGGCGGCGGACCCCGGCAAGCCCGAGGCCACCCGCTCCGCGATCCTCAAGGTCGTCGACGCCGAGCAGCCCCCGCTCCGGGTGTTCTTCGGCAAGGCGCCGCTCGGCATCGCCGAGAAGGACTACGAGTCGCGTCTGGCGACGTGGCGCGAGTGGCAGCCGGTGTCCGAGGAGGCGCACGGCGCCTGACGCGGGCCGTCAGGCGATGATGTTGACCGCGCGCGAGATGACCAGCGCCATCAGGATGAACCCGCCGACCGACTGGTAGGCCATGATCATCTTCGCGCGGACGGTCATCGGCATCGTGTCGGTCGGGCTGAACGCCACCATGTTGGTGAGCCCCACGTAGAGGTAGTCGAGGTACACCGGACGCCACGACGCCGTGCGCTCGTCGGTCTCCTGGGGGAACTGGAAGTCCGCCTCGTCGGACTTCCAGAGCCCGGGACGCCGCCGGGCCACGGGGCCGCCGCGGTCGAGCTCCCAGTAGACGAGCCCGAAGGCGATGATGCTGCTGACCCACACCTGCAGCGCGGTCAGGAGCACGGCGCCGCCGTCCGCGTGCCCGTTGAGGAGCTCCATGACGGTACGGATCACGGTGAGCTGGTTCGCGACGGTGAGCATGATCGCGAGGCCGAACGACAGCCAGCGTGACCAGGTCGTCTCGCGCGACAACCGCCGCGGGTTGAACACGATCAACGGCATGAGCAGCAGGACGCCGAGCAGCGGGACGACCCACGACGGGAAGAACAGCACCTGGCTCGGCAGGAACAGGGCGAGCGCGAGGTTGACCAGGATCGCGGCGGCCACCGGGAAGCGGTGTTCGTGCTGGTGTCTGACCTTCGGCGGGCTCACGCGCCGAGTGTAGATGCCAGTTCCGCCGGCGTGACCTGCCTGCCGAGGATCCGCGACGCCGCACGGAGCCCCGAGTTCAGCGCCCCGTGCACCGTCGCGGGGTCGTCGCCCCACGTGGCCTCGCCGGCGAGCTGCACGCGTCCGGACGGTGTCCCGAGCAGGTCGTGGTCGTCGGTCGACGCGCCGACGTGCAGGTACGAGTACGAGCCGCGTGCGAAGGGGTCGGCGGCCCAGCGGGTGATGCGGAACGCCGTCGGGTCGGGGACGGCATCGCCGAACATGCGGCGGAGCGCGGTGACGCCCAAGGCCACGATCTCGTCGTCCGTCAGGGTCTCGATCCGCCGTGCGCCGGCACCGCCGAGCAGCGCGGCGAGCACGGGCTCCCCGGTCACCCGGGACATGTCGTACCAGGAGTGCCAGTCGACCCCGGCGGGCCCCTGCTGCCGGATCACCCACGTGTCCCAGAACTGCTCGGGGAACCGCAGGAACACCTTGTCGTAGACGCCCATGCCGAGTCGGTCGAGCGCTCCGGCGGCCGGACCGGCCAACGGCGGGTCGAACACGACGTCACCGGCCCTGAGCACGCCGAGCGGCACGGTCACGACGACCTCGGCGGCGCAGAACTCCGAACCGTCGGTCGTGGTCACCTTGACCCGCTCGTCGTTCTGGTGGACCACGGCGACGACGGCGTCGGTGCGCACGTCCAGTCCGCCGGCCAATGCCGCGGCGTACTGCCCGTACCCGCCGGGGAAGACGACCTCGTCGCCGGGGACGTGCTCCTCCTCGAGCCCGTGGGCGTCGAGGTCGGTGACGGGGGCGCCGCAGAGGTCCTCCGACCGGTGGGCCATGTACTCCTGCACGCGCAGGGCGCGCGCACCGGTCCAGCCGAGCGACGCCAGCACGGCGGCGACGGCCTCGGCGTACGTGGTCCCGGGGGCGGCGTCCGCCACGACGGACTCCAGCAGCCCGTCGACGGTGTGCAGATCGGCCACGAACGCACCCGGGTCGGCCACCGGCGCTCCGGACGGGTCGTGCCAGGCGATCGGCCGCCCGTCGAACTGGAAGCTGCCGACGGTGAACTCGACGGTGTCGATCCCGAACGCGGACGCCAGGGACCACAGCGGGTTGCCGTCGATGCCGTGGATCCACGAGGCGCCGAGGTCGACGGGCACACCGAGCGCGGAGTCCGTCCAGGTGCGACCACCGATGCGGTCCCGGGCCTCGAGCACGACGACGTCGCGGCCGGCGAGGGCCAGGGCGCGCGCGGCGGCCAGCCCGGCGACGCCGGCTCCGACGACGATCACGTCCGAGCCCATCAGTGACCCCCGGTCAGCGGCGCCATCAGCCGGGCGGCGAGGCTCGCACGCCCGGTCAGCCGTTCCTCGCGGTCGGCGAGGTCGGTGGCGACGAGTCCGGCGTTCGCCCCGAGGAACCGCAGCGGCTCCGGCTCCCAGTCGGGGGAGCGGTGTCCCACCCACGGCAGCGCGGTCAGCGGCGTCGAGACACCCCGCACGAGGTCGGCGAGCGTCCGTCCGGCCAGGTTCGTCGTCGAGAGGCCGTCCCCGACGTACCCGCCGGCCGAGCCGACCGATCCGTCCCAGGTCACCGAGGCGCACCAGTCCCGCGGCACCCCGAGCGGGCCGCCCCAGGTGTGCGTGATCGCAGCGTCCGCCACCACCGGGAAGAGCTCGACGAGCGATCGGCGCAGGTGCTGGAAGACCCGGGGGACCCGGTCGTACCCGGGGGTGATCGAGGACCCCCAGTGGTAGCGGGCGCCCCGCCCACCGAAGGCGAGCCGGTCGTCGGCGGTCCGCTGCCCGTAGACGAGCAGGTGCCGGTAGTCGGAGAAGGTCTGTCCGTGTTCGAGGCCGATGCGCTCCCACGCGGACGCCGGCAGCGGCGCGGTCGCGATCATCAGCGAGTACAGCGGCAGGATCCGCCGCTTCGTCTGCTCCAGCGACGCGCCGTACCCCTCTGTGGCGACGACGACCGCGCCGGCCGAGACGGTCCCGCGGGTGGTGACCACACGCCCTGGAGCCCACGACACGGCGGGCGTGTGCTCCGCGATCACGACGCCACGGGCCTCCAGGGCGGCTGCGAGCCCACGGACCAACGCGGCCGGTTGCACCCGCGCGCAGTCCGGGGTCCACGCCACACCGAGGGTGTCCGTCGCGTCACCGCGACGACCGTCCCGGTAGGTCATGTCGTCGCCCCAGTCGGACGACGACGCGACCTCCGCGCGGGCCGCGCGGTCCTGGACCTCGGAACGTGCGTAGAGGACGGTGCCGCCCTTGACGTAGTCGCAGTCGATGTCGGCCTCGGCCGCTGCGCGACCGACCTCGTCGACGGTGTCGCGCATGGCCGCGCGCATGGCGAGCGCGGCCTCGCGGCCGTCGTGCTGCGCGATGGACTCCGCGGACCGCGGGAAGAGCGCCGAGCACCAGCCGCCGTTCCGTCCGGAGGCGCCGAACCCGGCGATCTCGCGTTCGACGACGACGATCTGGAGGCTCGGATCACCCTGGTGCAGGTACCACGCGGTCCAGAGACCGGTGAGTCCGCCGCCGATGATGCAGACGTCCGCCGAGCGGTCGCCGTCGAGGGGCGGCCGGGGCGTCAGGTCGTCGCGGCCGGATGCCACGAGCTGGTCCAGCCAGAACGAGACGCCCCGGTAGCCCGTCACGATCAGATCTTCGAGGACGCCTCGGACAGCACGCTCCGCAGGATCGAGGTGATCTCGCGGAACTCGGGCTGCCCGATGGTGAGCGGCGGTGCGAGCTGCACGACGGGGTCGCCGCGGTCGTCGGCGCGGCAGTACAGCCCCGCGTCGAAGAGCGCCTTGGACAGGAACCCGCGGAGCAGACGCTCGGACTCGTCGTCGTCGAACGTCGTCTTCGTGGCCTTGTCCTTCACGAGCTCGATGCCGTAGAAGTACCCGGCACCGCGGACGTCACCGACGATCGGCAGGTCGAGCAGGGTGTCCAGCTCGGCCTTGAAGAGCGGGGCGTTCTGCTGCACGTTCGCGAGCAGGCCCTCTTCCTCGAAGATGTCGAGGTTCTCCATCGCGACCGCTGCGGAGACCGGGTGCCCGCCGAACGTGTACCCGTGGTAGAAGGTCGTGTCGCCCTTCGAGAACGGCTCGAACAGCTTGTCGCTGATGATCGTGGCGCCGATCGGGGAGTACCCGGAGGTCATCGCCTTGGCGCAGGTGATCATGTCCGGCACGAAGTCGTAGGTGTCGCAGGCGAACATCGTGCCGATGCGGCCGAACGCGCAGATCACCTCGTCGGAGACCAGGAGCACGTCGTACTCGTCGCAGATCTCGCGGACCCGCTGGAAGTACCCGGGCGGCGGGGTGAAGCAGCCGCCGGAGTTCTGCACCGGCTCGAGGAAGACGGCGGCGACGGTGTCGGGACCCTCGAACTCGATCATCTCGCGGATGCGCTCGGCGGCCCAGTAGCCGAACTCCTCTTCGCTCTGCCCGGCGAAGCCCATCTCGTCGGCGCGGTAGTAGTTCGTGTTCGGCACACGGAGGCCACCGGGCGTCAGCGGCTCGAACATCTGCTTCATCGCGGGGATGCCGGTGATCGCGAGCGCTCCCTGCGGGGTGCCGTGGTACGCCACCGCACGCGAGATCACCTTGTGCTTCATCGGCTTGCCGCGGAGCTTCCAGTAGTACTTCGCGAGCTTGAAGGCGGTCTCGACCGCCTCACCACCACCGGTGGAGAAGAACACCTTGTTGAGGTCGCCGGGCGCCAGGTCGGCCAGGCGGTCGGCGAGCTCGATCGCGGCGGGGTGCGCGTAGGACCAGATCGGGAAGAAGCTCAGCGTCTCGGCCTGCTTCGCCGCCATCTCGGCCAGGCGCTTCCGGCCGTGCCCGGCGGCGACGACGAACAGGCCGGAGAGCCCGTCGATGTAGCCCTTGCCGTGGCTGTCGTAGACGTGGTGGCCCTCGCCGCGCACCATGATCGGCACGTCGGCACCGGCCTGGTTCGCACCGTGCCGGGCGAAGTGCATCCACAGGTGGTCGCGGGACTTCTGCTGCAGGGCTGCGTCGTCCACCGGGGCGAACGGGTCGTAGGAGCCGAGCCGCGTGGGCTGTTCGGTCTTCTGGTCGGAGATGGTCATCGCGTTCCCCAGTCGTAGAGCTGTTTGCGGAGTTGCAGGTAGACGAAGGTCTCGGTGCCGGTCACACCCGGGATGGCCCGGATCGTGCCGTTGAGCAGTTCGATGAGGTCGTCGTCGTCTTCGCAGACGACCTCCACCATGAGGTCGAAGCTGCCGGCGGTCATCACGAGGTAGTCGACCGCCAGGAGCTTCTCGAGTTCGTCGGCGACCTTGCGGGTGTCGCCGCCCACGCGGATGCCGATCATCGCCTGCCGGTGGAACCCGAGCTGCATGGGGTCCGTGACCGCGACGATCTGCATGACGCCGGTCTCGGTGAGCTTCTGCACGCGCTGCCGGACCGCCGCCTCGCTGAGACCGACCGCCTTGCCGATCTCGCCGTACGGACGGCGCCCGTCCGCCTGGAGCTGTTCGATGATGCGCTTGGAGATGTCGTCGATCGGTCCCGGACGTCGTGGTGCTGCCGCCATGCCGGACAGCATGGCAGCGCCGTCGTCGAGAAAGCAAGGGATTCCGTTGTGAACAACGTGTTTCGCGACGATTTCCGTTGTTACAAGTCTTCCGAACCATGGGAAAGCGTGCCAGTATCGCCGCCATGCTGGACAGCACGAACACGTCGACGGCCACGGCGACGCGGGAACTCCGGAACTTCGTCGGAGGCGCGTCCGTCGAGTCACGCTCGGACACCGCGTTCGGCCTGGTCGACCCGACGACCGAGGCCGAGTACGGCAGGTCGCCGATCTCCACCGCCGCGGACGTCGACGATGCCTTCACCGCCGCGAGCACCGCGTTCGAGACCTGGCGCCGCACGACCCCGGGGGAGCGCCAGCTCGCGCTGTTCCGGATCGCGGACGCGATGGAACAGCGTGCGGAGGAGTTCGCGGACCTGGAGTCACTCGACACCGGGAAGCCCCGCGCCACCCTGGTCGAGGACGAGATCCTGCTCTCCGTCGACCAGATCCGCTTCTTCGCCGGAGCCGCCCGGAACCTCGAGGGCCGGAGCGCCGGCGAGTACATGGCCGACCACACGTCGTTCGTCCGGCGCGAGCCGATCGGCGTCGTCGCCCAGGTCACCCCCTGGAACTACCCGCTCAACATGGCGGTGTGGAAGTTCGCCCCGGCGCTCGCCGCTGGGAACACCACCGTCCTGAAGCCCAGCGACACGACGCCCCTGTCCACGCTGCTCCTCGCCGAGGTCGCCGCGGAGTTCCTGCCGCCCGGCGTCCTCAACGTCGTCGTCGGGGACCGGACCACCGGCGCCGCGATGATCGACCACCCGACGCCGCAGCTCGTGTCCATCACGGGGTCCGTCCGCGCCGGCATGGAGGTCGCCCGCGCCGCCGCCGGTGACCTGAAGCGCACGCACCTGGAGCTCGGCGGGAAGGCCCCGGTGATCGTGTTCGACGACGCCGACATCCCCGCCGCGGTCGCCGGCATCGTCGCCGCCGGGTTCTTCAACGCCGGGCAGGACTGCACCGCGGCCACCCGGCTGCTCGTGCAGGACGGCATCCACGACGAGTTCGTGGCGGCGCTCGCCGAGGCGGCCAGGACCGACGCGCAGACCGGCCCGGACGCCTCGACCCCGTACTTCGGCCCGGTCAACAACGTGAACCAGCTCACGCACGTGCAGGACTTCATCGACACGCTCCCCGACCACGCCACGATCGAGCTGGGTGGTGCGCGGCAGGGCGACGTCGGCTACTTCCACCAGGCGACGATCGTGTCCGGGCTCCGGCAGGACGACCGCGCCGTGCAGCAGGAGATCTTCGGCCCGGTGCAGACCGTCCAGCGGTTCAGCACCGAGGCGGAGGCGCTCCGCTGGGCGAACGGTGTCGAGTACGGCCTGGCGAGTTCGGTGTGGACGACCGATCATGCGCGGGCGATGCGCTTCGCCCGCGACCTCGACTTCGGGTGCGTGTGGATCAACACCCACATCCCGATCGTCGCCGAGATGCCGCACGGCGGCTTCAAGCACTCCGGCTACGGCAAGGACCTGTCCCAGTACGGGTTCGACGACTACACCCGCATCAAGCACGTCATGTCCTACATCGGCTGAAGCCGACCACTCCCTGGAGGCACCATGGCAATGACCGGCACGTTCGCCGAATCGGGAGCCGACCTGCGGCTCGAACAGATCACGAAGGCCTTCCCGGGCCACACGGCGGTGGACGCCCTCGACCTCACGGTCCCCGCTGGATCGTTCTTCGCCCTGCTCGGCCCGTCCGGCTGCGGCAAGACCACGACCCTGCGGCTCGTCGCGGGACTCGAGGAACCGACGAGCGGCACGATCACGATCGGCGGGAAGGACGTCACCGAGACGAAGCCGTACCAGCGGCCCGTGAACACGGTGTTCCAGAACTACGCGCTGTTCCCGCACATGAGCGTGCTCGACAACGTCGCGTTCGGGCTGAAGCGCCGACGGATCCCGGACCCGATGACGAAGGCCCACGAGGCGCTCCGCCTCGTCGAGCTCGAGGCCTCGGCGTCCAAGCGGCCTGCCCAGCTCTCCGGCGGCATGCAGCAACGCGTCGCCCTCGCCCGGGCGATCGTGAACCGGCCGGCGCTGCTGCTCCTCGACGAACCGCTCGGCGCGCTCGACCTGAAGCTCCGGCACCAGATGCAGCTCGAGCTGAAGACGATCCAGGCCGAGGTCGGGCTGACGTTCCTGCACGTCACCCACGACCAGGAAGAGGCGATGACGATGGCCGACACGGTCGCCGTCATGAACGGCGGCCGGATCGAGCAGATGGGCAGCCCCCAGGACCTCTACGAACTGCCGAAGACCGCGTTCGTCGCGAACTTCCTCGGCCAGTCGAACCTGCTCGAGGGCGACGTCCGTGGAACCGAGGGCGAGCTCATCGTCGTCGCGACCGCCGCGGGCACCATCGCCGTGCCGGCCGCGCGTGCCGTCGCGACCTCCGGCCGCGTGGTCGTCGGGGTGCGCCCCGAGAAGCTCAAGATCCGCACCGCGGAGCCCTCGCACGAGGCCGGACGCAACATCCTCGGCCCGGGACGCGTCGTCGACGTCTCCTTCTCCGGCGTCAGCACGCAGTACCTCGTCGACGTCCCCGGCGCCGGCCGGGTCTCCGTCTTCGCCCAGAACTCGAAGGGCGGGCCGCGGATCGCGACCGGCACCGAGGTCTGGCTCACGTGGGGCGTCGACCACGGATTCGGTCTGGAGGCACCCGACGCGTCCGACGCGAGCGTCACCACCCAGGCCGCGCCGGGCCTCCAGGCCGTGGAGACCGCCACCGCAGGTGCGGTCGCGTGAGCGCCCGACCCGACCTGGTGCGCGGACTGACGTCCGCCCGGGTCAGCCGGCGGGGGTTCCTGGCCGGAGGCGGCGCGGCCGCCGTCGCGGCACTCCTCGCCGGCTGCAGCATCAAGGGCTCCGCCGCCTCGATGGGTCCCCCCGTGGACTGGACCGCCTTCTGGAAGGACGCGAAGGCGACGAAGGAGCTCAACTTCGCGAACTGGCCGCTGTACATCGACTCCGACCACGGCAAGTCCGAGTCGCTCGCGCTCTTCAAGGAGGCGACCGGCATCGCGGTGGACTACCAGGCGGTGATCCAGGACAACGCGACGTTCTACGCCACCGTCTCCCCGATCCTCCGCGCGAAGGGCGCCACCGGGTACGACCTCGTCGTGATGACCAACGGGTACGAGCTCACCGAGATGATCAAGAACGGGTTCGTCTGCGAGCTCGACCACAGCCGGCTGCCGAACTTCGCCGCGAACGCGTCCGACTCGGTGAAGGACCCGAACTACGACCCGGACAACAAGCACTCCGTCGTGTGGCAGACCGGGTTCACCGGTCTGGCGTACAACCCGAAGTACACCGGGCGGAAGATCACCTCGTTCAAGGACCTCCTCGATCCCGCCTTCAAGGGCCGCGTCGGGCTGATGAGCGACAACACCGAGCTCGGGTCGCTGGCACTCCTCGCCCTCGGGATCGCGCCGGAGACGTCGACCGCCGCGGACTGGCGGAAGGCCCAGCAGTGGCTCCGTGAGCTGCGCCCGAGCGTCACCGGGTTCTACGACCAGAGCTACATCAACCGGCTCGAGAACGGGGACACCTGGATCACCCAGGCCTGGTCGGGCGACGTGTTCCAGGCGCAGCAGTCGGGGTTCCCGGACCTGGAGTTCGTCACCCCGGAGGAGGGGCAGATGACCTGGCACGACAACATGCTCATCCCCCGGCAGGCGGCGAACCCGGTGTCGGCGCTGGCCTGGATGGACTTCTACTACACGCCGAAGGTCGCCGGGATCGTCGAGGACTGGGTCAACTACGTCTGCCCCGTCCCCGCCGCCGAGGACTACGTCCGCGACCAGCTCGACGACGCGACGGTGGCGGACAGCCCGCTCGTGTTCCCCGACTCCTCGGTGTTGGAGAAGTCGCACGAGTTCCGCGTGTTCAAGAACTACGACGAGTACTCGGAGTGGAACGGCATCTTCAACGCGGTGGTGCAGTCGTGACCGCCGTCGCCCTGGGTGCCCCGCCCGCTGCACCCGTTCGTCGCGGGCGGCGTCGCAGCACGCCGTTCCTGCTCGCGCTGGTCGGCACCGCGTACCTCTGCGTCTTCTTCGTCATCCCGCTCCTGTCCGGGCTGATCGTCTCGCTCATGTCGGGGAACCCGGACGACGGGTACACGTTCACGTGGAACTGGGGGATCTACTCCTCGCTGTTCGTGAACCCGCAGGTGCCGTACCTCACGTTCCTGCTCCGCTCCCTCTGGTACGGCGCAGCGGCAACGGTCGTGACCATCATCGTCGGTTACCCCGTCGCGTACTTCATCGCGTTCCGGGTGTCCCCGCGGTGGAAGAACCCGCTGCTGATGCTCGTCTTCGTGAGCTTCCTGGTGTCGTTCATCATCCGCACCGACATGTGGGCGTTCGTGCTCGCGTCGCAGGGGCCCGTCGTCACCTTCCTGCAGGGGATCGGGCTCGCCGGCAAGGACTTCCACATCCTCGGCACCGGCGGGGCCGTGATCTTCGGGGACGCGTACAACGACCTGGCGTTCATGGTGCTGCCGATCTACGCCGCGCTCGAACGGATCGACCCGCGCCTCGGTGAGGCCGCGAACGACCTCTACGCCGGCAAGGTCCGGGCATTCTGGCACACCACGCTGCCGCTGTCCCGCTCCGGCATCTTCGCCGGTGTCCTGCTGGTGTTCATCGACTGCGTCGGCGACCCGGTGAACTCGGCGCTCCTCGGCGGCACGAACACGTACACGATCGGGCAGGCGATCCAGGACGCCTACTCCGGCAACCAGCAGTACAACGTCGCCGCCGCGCTCTCCACCGTGCTCATGGTGGTGCTCGGCATCATCCTGTTCATCTACGCCCGTGTGTCCGGCACCGACGACCTCGAGGACCTCGTATGACCGCCGTCGCACCACCCCGCACCACCGTCCCCGCGTCGCCCGTCTCCGCTCCGGTCGTGCACCGGCACGGCGTGAACCGACGCGGGCCGTGGCTCGCGATCGTGTACTGGGTGGTCATCGCGATCACGCTCGTGCCGATCATCTACATGATCGTGTACTCGTTCAACGACGCCCCGACGAACCGGTTGTCGTTCGCCTGGAACGGGTTCACGACGTACTGGTACGCCAACCTCGTGAACGTGTCGGGGCTCGGCGCGGCGTTCGTGACCTCGGTCGTCATCGCGTTCCTCGCCGCCATCGTCTCCGTCGCGATCGGCCTGCCGCTCGCGCTCGCCCTCGAGCGGTACAAGTTCCCCGGCCGTGGCGCCGTGAACGCCGTCGTGTTCGCGGACATCGCCGCACCGTCGATCGTCGTCGGCTCCGCGTCGCTGTCGTTCTTCCTGTCGATCGGGCTGGGGACCGGCTTCCTCACCGTGCTGCTCACGCACGTGGCGTTCGACGTCGCGTACGTCGTCGTGGTGCTGCGGGCGCGGATCGCGGGGACCTCACGCGCGCTCGAGGAAGCGGCCGGCGACCTCGGCGCGACGCCGTTCCAGGCGTTCCGGCTCGTGACCCTGCCGCTCTTGGCGCCGGGCATGCTCGCGGCGGGGCTGCTGGCGCTCGCCATGTCCATCGACGACTACGTGATCACCTCGTTCGTCGCCGGGCCCTCGGTGACCTTCCCGCTCTTCGTGTACGGCGCCGCGAAGGCCGGGATGCCGCCGCAGGTGCTGTGCTTCGGGACGCTGGTGTTCGCGGTGGGGCTGCTCGTCGCGCTGCTGAACGGGGCGCTCAACCGGCGGTTGGCGCGGACGCGCGGCTGACCGGTCGCCCCGGAACGTGCCGCACCGATCGAGGTCGGTGCGGCACGTCCTTGTCTCAGTCCTTCCGGACCAGGTCGACCAGGAGCCTGGCGGGCGGGCGATCGGGCCGGAGCTCGATTACACTGGACCCGAGCGTTACGACTCGGGAACGGCTGTTGCCCGTCCCGGCTTTCCACTCGGAGAGCAACCGAAGCCCATCACCGTTCCTGCGGTGGTGGGCTTCACGCTTGCCCCAGGGTCGCCACCCGGCGGTGTCACGACCCACACGGTCAGCCTATGTGGAATGTCACCGGATACCGTGCTCCCGTACGCTCGGTGCATGGACGCCACCGAGGTCGACGAGCGGGACAGCACGTGGGAGAACCACCACCCGCGGTTCCGCGTCTACGTGCAGGAACCCTCTGGCGAGACGTACACCACCGCGACGTACGACCTGACCGGAGCCGACGTCCTGCAGGCGATGGACTGGGCGCAGCGCCAGGCCGCGACTCGTTCGGACGCCGTCTGGGCGCTCGCGCTGGTCGGGCAGGACAGCCGCGGACTCCGTGGCCTCACGTGGCTCGTCGGCATGGACGCGAACGATCCGCCGTCCGACGACCACGAGATCGACCTCCGGTTGCGGATGACCAGCAGGACTGCCAGGCCCGTCGGTGTCCCCTCCCGCGACCAGTGGCGGCCGGAGGGCTCGAGTGCGGCCGTCGTGCACGCGAACCCGTGGTTCACCGTCACGGAGACGGTGGACGCCTCGGAGCGCAGCTGGTTCCGGCTCCGCTCGTCGGACAGCGTGATCGTCGCGGCCATGGTCGACGATCGGATCGTCTTCGTGCACGGCGTGCGGGACACCACCGGTCCCGAGCCGCGCTACGAGTTGCCGTCGGGTGGGATCGAGCCGAGCGACGACTCCGCGGCGGCCGCCGCCGCCCGTGAACTCCTCGAGGAGACCGGCGCTGTCTGCGGTGAACTCACCGAGGTCGGCACCTTCGTGGCCGAACCCGGGGTCTCGGACGTCCGGACACGGGTGTTCGTCGGGACGGTCACCGAGCGCCGCGAGACCGCACTCGAGCCGGGCGAAGACTGGACCACCGTCGAGCTCGAACCCTCAGAGGTCGACGCCGCAGTCTCGGCCGGGGAGGTCACCGACGGCGCGACGCTCGCCGCGCTGCTCTTGCTCAGGAGGCCGTGAGGAGCGCCTCGTCGCGGTCGGCCGCGGCGTCGTCCCGCAGCAGGCGGTCGGCGGTGCGGAGCGAGAGCGCCATGATCGTCAGCGCCGGGTTCGCGATGAGGGAGCTCGGGAACACCGAGTTGTCCACGATCCACAGGTTCGGCACGTCCCACGACCGCCCGGCAGCGTCCACGACGGAGCTCGCCGCGTCGGCACCCATCCGTGCGGTGCCGACGGTGTGCGCGGTCCGGTCGAGGACCCGCACGTCACGGCCGCCGGCAGCTTCGACGATCGCGGTCATCGTCCGGATCGCATGCCGTGTGATGGCTTCCTCGTTCGCGCCGGGGGAGAAGGACACCCGCGCCTTCGGTACCCCGTTGCCGTCGAGTTCGTCGCTGAGCACGAGCCGGTTCTCGTCGTACGGCAGGCACTCCGCGTTCATGCCGACACCCGCCATGGACGGGTAGTCCCGGATCGCGGTCACGAGGGCGGCACCGCGGAGTCCACCGCCCCAGACGAGTGAGGTGGCGAGGGTGAGGGGCTGCACACCGAGACTCTGGATGAGGTAGCCGCCCGCGAAGTCGGCGTCGGCGGGACGGACGAAGTCCTCGGTGATGATCGACGACGGGTACCCGCGGTAGGACCGCATCGACGCATCGAACGTCGCCCAGACCTGGGTCCCACCGTGCGCGGTGAAGTTCCGTCCGACCTGGTCGCTGCTGTTCGCCAGCCCGGTGTGCAGGAGCAGGCGCGGGGTCTCGATGCCACCGGCCGCGAGGACGAGTGCGCGGGTGCGCTGCCGGTGGTCTCGCCCGTCCTGGCGGTAGACGACGGCCTCGACCTCGCCGCGGGCGTCGAGTTCGATGCCGTGCACGAACGCCTCGGCGCGGATCTCGGCGCCGAACGCGACGGCGGCGGGCAGGTAGGTGGTGTCCATCGACACCTTCGCGCCGTTCCGGCACCCCTGGTGGCAGGAGCCGCAGGACACGCAGGCCTGGCGGAGCCCGTGGTGCTCCTGCATCCGGTCCTCGGTGGTGAGCCCCACGGGTGCGTCGGTCGCGGTGATGCCGACCTCGGCCGCGCCGCGGATCATCATGTCCGAGGACGCGTTCCGGGGCGGCGGTCCCATCCGGTACCGGCGGGCCGGGTCCCACGGGTAGTGCGCAGGGCCGGCGACGCCGACGTCGTGCTCGGCCTGTTCGATGTACCGGACGAGCTCGGCGTGGTCGATCGGCCAGTCCTCGCCCTGCCCGGAGTCGGTGCGGAGCCGGATGTCGTGCTCGTTCGGCCGCGGGGTGAACGCGCCCCAGTGCAGGGTGGAGCCGCCGACACCGGTGCCGCTGTTGTTCGGACCGAACGCCGTCGGTGCGGCGCCGCCGCTGATCCGCTCGTCCATCCAGTTGATGTCGCCGGGTGCGGCGACCTCGTCGGGCGTGTGGTCGCCGGGCTCGGTGTTCGGCCCGGCTTCGAGCGCGACGACCCGCAGGCCCTTCCGGGCGAGGGTTGCGAGCAGGGGTGCGCCGCCGGCTCCGGTGCCGACGACGACCACGTCGACGACCTCGTCCTCGGCGTACCGGCGCTGGTGGTCGAGTCTCATCGTGTGGCTCCCGCCGGTTCCCATGCTTCGCGCTGTCCCGCTCCGAGGAGCTGGAAGCCCTGCTTGCGGACGCCGTCGCCGCCGTTGGCGAAGCCGTCGTAGTCGATCTCCGACATCGTCGCGGGGTGCGCGACCCACTGCTTGACGAGGTCGACGCTGGCGTCCTCGGCCCAGACGCGGAGCTGCTCGGCCTCGAACGGGCCGCTGGAGGGGGCGTGTCGGCCCGCGGTGACGGCGTCGAGCACGGTGGCGAGGTGGTCGTCCCCCTGTGCCGCCTCCGGTTCGAGGGCGTCGAGACCGGCCCGGTAGGCGTCGACGTCCGCCGGCAGTCCGTCCGGCCGCCAGCCGTCGCCGAGTCCGGCAGCGAGCTGGGCGTCCACGCGGAGGGCGACGTCCACGGGGCGACCGCCCGGCTGCGGCACGACGACCCGCGCGACCGCCCGGAGCGTCGCCAGCTGGGTGTCGGTGAGCGCCAGGGGTGCCGCGTCCGGGTCGTCCGGGAGCGACCGCACGGCCAGGAGTCCGCGCGTCCGAGCGCTGACGCGGGGCGACGCGATCACGCGGGCGGTCGCCGCCGGGACCACGGGTCCACGGTCGACACGGCGGTCCCAGAAGGCGCGGATCCGCTCGGCGACCTCGTCGGGGCGCTCCCACGGCAGCAGGTGTGCGGCACCGGGCACGACGTCGAGCGTTCCGTTGGACCAGTGCGGCAGGTTCAGATCTCGCTGCGCGTCCTCGCCGAGGTCGCCGTCGGCGGCTCCGGCCAGGATCAGCGCCGGGACGGGGTTCGGCCCGAACGCGGCGGACCAGTCCTCGCGGCTGCCGCGGACGAGCCAGTCGGTCCAGGCCCGGGGGTCGGCGCGTTGTACGTCGTGCACGGCCATCGCGTGCGGTTCGGGTGACAGCTGGGCGTCGGTGTTCGCCGCGACGAAGGTGTCCGCCTCGTCCGGCCCGATCGTGCCGCCCTTCGCCCAGCCGAGCATCGAGCTCCGTCGTTCCTCGTCCATCGGTTCCGGGGAGAGCGGGGACGCGGCGAGGAGGACCACCGCTCGGAGGCCGAACAGGCCGTTGGAACCGTCGATCGTCCGGGATGCGACGACCGACGCGACCTTGCCGCCCATCGAGTGGCCGATGAGCACCCACTCGGTCGCACCGCTCCGGCCGATCGCCCGCTCCACCCGTTCGGCCATCTCCTCGACGGTGGTGCCCGTCGCGGCCGAGCTCCGGCCGAACCCGGGGAGGTCGATGCCGATGAGGTCCAGGGTGCCGGCGAGGCGTGCGCGCAGCGTGGCGAACTCCTCGGAGCTCGACCCGAGGGCGTGGAGGCAGAACGCGGTCGCCGTCATTCCTCCACTTCTACGTGATGCCCCGCGGTTTCTCACAGCGCGGCGTACCCCGCCGCGCGGACCACAGGTGTCGCGGGTAGGTTCCACACATGAGTGCAGAGCTGACGCTCGGCGCCGAGGAAGAGCTGCACCTCATCGACCTCGAGTCCGGCCGACTTTCCGCGAAGGCCCCCCGCCTTCTCCCCAAACTGCCTGCAGACCGCTTCGGCGCCGAACTGCAGCGCACGACGATCGAGACGAACACCCCGGTGGTGACGACCCTCGACGACCTCCGGCGTGTGATCGTGGACCTCCGCAGCGAACTCGCGACGGCGATCGCGCCGGCGGGCGTGACCATCGCCGCGGCGGGCACGGCGCCGCGGTCGGAGTACGCCGACTTCGAACTGACCTCCGGTGGCCGCTACGGCCGCATGCAGGAGCAGTACCGGATGCTCGTCGACGAACAGCTGATCTGCGGCCTGCAGGTACACGTCGGTGTGAGCGACCGCGACCTCGCGGTGCAGATCGCCCAGCGCGTCGCGTCGACGCTGCCCGTGCTGTTGGCACTGAGCGCGTCGAGTCCGTTCTGGAACGGCCAGGACACCGGGTACGCGTCGTTCCGGAGCATCATCTGGCAGCGCTGGCCGTCCGCCGGCAGCTTCGGTCGGGTCGAGAGCGCGGCGGAGTACGACAAGGTCCTCGACGACCTCATCGCCTCCGGTGTGATCGCCGACAAGAAGATGGCCTACTTCGACGTCCGACCGTCGTCGCACGCGCCGACGCTCGAACTGCGGGTCTGCGACGCCACCCCGGTCGTCGACGACGCGGTCCTCATCGCCGGGCTGTTCCGCGCCGCGGTGCGGAAGGCCGAGATCGCGGTCGAGTCCGGTGCCGAGTGGCACCCCCGCAGCGAGCCCCTGCACCGCGCGGCGATGTGGCAAGCGGCGCGGAGCGGGCTGAGCGGTGACCTCCTCGGCCTCGGGCAGCACCCGGAGCGGCTCCCGGCGGAGATCGCCGTGCGTCAGCTCGTGTCGCGCCTCCGCCCCGAGCTCGAGGAACTGGGCGACTGGGGGACGGTGAGCGACCTGCTCGAGGACACCCTCGCCCGCGGCAACTCCACCGACCGGCAGCGCACCGCGTACGCCGAGCGCGGTGAGCTCGACGACGTCGTGGCACTCGTGGTCGAGGACACGGCGGGAACCCCGTCCGGGCGGGACGACCACCCGGTGATCGCGATCCCGTCGTACCGGGTCCGTGCCGGTGACGAAGCCGTCGGACCGGGCGCTCGTCCCCGGCCGGCGTTCCGCGACCTCGCGGCCTTCTTCCGCGGGTGGGACCCCGAGACGACGATCGAGCACTGCACCGCGCGTGACGCCTGGACCCGGGAGCACGAGGTGGGCTTCGTCGTCGCCGGTGCGACGCAGGAGTTCGGCTGCGACCTGGTCCCGCGCACGATCAGCGCGTACGAGTGGTCCCAGCTCGAAGCCGGGCTGGGGCAGCGTGCCCGCGCGATCGAGCTGTTCCTCCGTGACGCGTACGGCGAGCGGCGGATCGTCGCGGACGGTGCGATGGACGAGCGCGACTTCGTCGGTGCGAACGGCTGGGACACGGACGCGTCCCGGCTGCCGAAGGACGCCGTCCGGGCGCCGGTGATGGGGTTCGACCTGGTCCGGAACGAGTTCGGTGGCTGGCGGGTGCTCGAGGACAACGTGCGCTCACCGTCCGGCGTCGCGTTCGGGGTGGCGCTCCGTGAACTCATGGACGAGGTGGTCCCGGACGCCCCGCGTCCGGCGGGTCTGCGCGACCCACACTCCGTCCTCACCCGCGTCCGCGACACGCTCCGCACCAACGCGACCGCGGTCACCGGCCAGGCCGACCCGGTGGTGGCACTGGTCAGCGACGGCCCCGCCGCCGGCGCCTGGTACGAGCACCGCAGGATCGCCGACGGGGCCGGACTGCGCCTCCTGACCGAGTCGGACCTGGACGTCCGTGACGGACGCGTGATCGAGGTGTCCACCGGCGACGTCGTGGACGCGCTCTACCTGCGCGTCGACCGTGACGCGAGCGCCCTGACCAACGACCGCACCCCGGACCTCGGCGCACGGATCCTCGACGCCGCCGAGGCGGGGCGCGTGTACCTGGCCAACGCGCCCGGCAACGCGCTCGTCGACGACAAGGCGATGTACGTCAACGTGCCGGACCTGATCTGGTACTACCTCGACGAGAAGCCGCTGCTCGAGTCGGTCCCCACGTACCGCACCAGCATCGAGGGCGAACGGCTCTCGGTGCTCGACCGTGTCGGCGAGCTCGTGACGAAACCGGTCGACGGCGAAGGGGGTCGTGACGTCCTGATCGGCCCGAGCGCGAGTGCTCCGGAAGTCGCCGAACGCCGCCGTGAGATCGCGGCGAACCCGGCCGGGTGGGTCGGGCAGGAAGTCGTCCAGCTCTCCTCGCACCCGACGATCGGTCCGGCCGGCCTCGATCCCCGGCACGTGGACCTGCGGGCGTTCGTCTACGTCACCGGCACCGGGCCGGACGACACGCACCTCGCCGACGTCGCGCTCACGCGCGTGGCACCGGAGGGCAGCATGGTCGTGAACTCCTCACGGGGTGGCGGCGCCAAGGACACCTGGATCATCGGCAAGGGAGAGGACCGCTGATGTGTGGACTCGCGGGCGAGATCCGGTTCGACGGGACGTCCCCGGACGTCGGTGCGGTCGCCAGGATGACCGGGTGCCTCGTGCACCGGGGTCCGGACGGTGACGGGCTGTGGGCGCGTGGGCCGGTCGCGCTCGGGCACCGCCGACTGTCCATCGTCGACCTCTCCACCGCCGGCGCGCAGCCGATGGTGGTCACCCGGCTCGGGCTGACCATCGCGTACAACGGCATGGTCTACAACTACCGGCAGCTCCGCGACGAGCTGCACGGCAAGGGCCACCGGTTCGACTCGACCTCCGACACCGAGGTGATCGTCGCCGCGTACGCCGAGTGGGGCACCGCGTTCGTCGAGCACCTCATCGGGATGTTCGCGATCGCGATCTGGGAGCACGCGAGCGGACGGCTCGTGCTGGCCCGCGACCGGCTCGGCATCAAGCCGCTCTACGTGGCGGAGGTCCCCGGTGGGCTCCGGTTCGCGAGCTCGCTGCCGGCGATCCTGGCGGGCAACGGCCCCGGGGGCAGCGTCGACACGTCAGTCGACCCGGTCGCCTTCGCGTCCTACATGAGCTTCCACTCGATCGTCCCGGCGCCCCGCACCATCCTCTCCGGCGTCGGCAAGCTCCCGCCCGCGACCGTCCGGGTCGTCGAACCGGACGGCTCGTCCACCGACACCACCTACTGGGAACCCCGTTTCGAGCGCGACCCGGCGAGGGCCGACTGGACCGACGAGGACTGGCAGCAGGCCTTCATCGACTCGCTCCGCACCGCGGTCGAGCGGCGCATGGTGGCCGATGTTCCCGTCGGGGTGCTGCTCTCCGGCGGCATCGACTCCTCCCTCGTGGTCGCCCTGCTCGCCGAGGCCGGCCAGCAGGACCTCGCCACCTTCAGCATCGGCTTCGAGTCGGCGGGCGGCGAGTCCGGGGACGAGTTCGAGTACTCCGACCTGGTCGCACGGCACTTCGGCACCGACCACCACCGGATCCGGATCCCGTCGTCGCGGCTGCTCGACGGCATCGACGGTGCCGTCGCCGCGATGAGCGAACCGATGGTCAGCCACGACTGCGTCGCGTTCTACCTGCTCTCGCAAGAGGTCTCCCAGCACGTCAAGGTGGTGCAGTCCGGGCAGGGCGCCGACGAGGTGCTCGGTGGGTACGACTGGTACCCACCGCTCGCGGACGTGCCGCGCGACCAGGCCGCAGAGGCGTACCGATCCGTCTTCATGGACCGCAGGTGGTCGTCGCTGCAGCCGATGCTCGGGGAGCGGTGGCGGAGCGACGACGACACCCCGTCGGCCTTCGTGGACCGCGAGTTCGCCCGCCCAGGAGCATCGACGAGCGTCGACGCAGCGCTCCGGAGCGACACGACGATCATGCTCGTGGACGACCCGGTGAAACGGGTCGACAACATGACGATGGCCTGGGGGCTCGAAGCGCGCGTCCCGTTCCTCGACCACGAGTTCGTCGAGCTCGCCGGGACCATCCCGCCGGCGCTGAAGCTCGCGGACGGTGGCAAGGGCGTGATGAAGCGCGCAGCACGCGGGATCGTGCCGGACGCGGTCATCGACCGCACCAAGGGTTACTTCCCGGTGCCGGCGATCCGCCAGCTCGAGGGCCCGTACCTCGAACGCGTCCGCGACGCGCTCATGGCGCCGGCTGCCCGGGAACGCGGGCTGTTCGACCCGGGTACGGTCGAGCGGATGCTCCAGGACCCGAACAGCACACGGACCGAGATCGGCGCGAACGCGCTCTGGCAGCTGGGCCTCATCGAGATGTGGCTGCAGCAGCAGGGGGTGCGGTGAGCGGGGCCGCTCCGGTCCGGCCGGGAGGCCCGGCTCGCGTCGACCCGTCGGGTGCTGCCGAGCAGACGGTCGCCACCACGGCCGCGGTCGACCTGGGCGAGCGGCTCACCGCCGCCTGGGGATCGTGGGGCCCGACCATGACGCGGAACGCGCGCCGGGTGGCGTTCGTCAGCGACCGGCACCGTACCCCCGAGGTGTTCGTGCAGGACGTCGTCGTCGACGGTCCGTTGCCCGAACCGGTGCGGATCTCGCTCTCCGATGATCCGGTCATCCGGGTCACGTGGTCCTCCGACGGCGAGTGGCTGGCCGTCGCGATCGCGACCGACGGCGGCGTCAAGCAGCAGGTCTGGGTCGTCCGGCCGGACGGCACCGACGCCGCGCAGATCGCCGGGTCCCGGTACCAGCACGCCGAACTCGGCCCCTGGAGCCGCAGCGGCCACCGCGTCGTGATCACGCTGCCATCCACCGAGGCCGACCAGCCCGCACGCTCGTACCTCGTCGACCCGGTGTCCGGCGACCGCGACGACCTGGCCGTCGGCGAGCTCATCCACATCCTCGACCTGTCGGTGGAGGAGCGTCTCGTGGTGCTCCGCGACGGCCAGCGCGGGCACGAGTTCGTCGTGGTCGTGGACCGTCTCACCGACGAGAGCCACCCGCTGCTCACCGACCCGCAGTCCGGGTCCGCGGAGATCGCGTTCCTCCGGCCGTCCCCCGCGAGCGAGACGAGCCCACTCGTGGCCTACGTCGCGACCGAAGCGGGCGCACCGCGTCGGCAGCTCATCGCCCAGCCGGTCGGCCCGCACGGATGGCGCGGCGAGCCCCGGCTGATCATGGGCCGCGCGGACGCCGAACTCGAGTTCCTCGACGCCGACGACGCCGGGCGGACGCTGCTCCTCGGCTGGAACGTCGACGGCCGGAGCGAGCTCGACCTCATCAACACGCACTCCGCCTCCCGGACCCCCGTGCCCGGCCTCCCCGGGTACGTCGTCACCGACCCCGTGCTCAGCCGCGACGGCCGGAGCGTCATCCTCACGGTCGAGGGACCGACCCGGCCTCGGGAGCTCTGGCGTCTCGACACGAACGAGCTGACGTGGAGCCGCGTGACCGACGTCCCGGCGCTGCCGTCCGTGGCGCTCGTCGAGCCGACGCTCGAGCGCTTCGCGGCCCGCGACGGGCTCGAGCTGACCGGATGGCTGTACCGGGCGTCCGAGCCCGGCGCGGCGATGATCCACCTGCACGGTGGGCCCGAGTCGCAGGAACGGCCGACGTTCTCGCCCCAGCACCAGGCACTCGCCGCGGCCGGGGTCACCGTGTTCGCGCCGAACATCCGCGGGTCCTCCGGGTACGGCACCGAGTTCGTGCACGCCGACGACCTCGGCCTGCGGTGGAACGCGCTCGCCGACGTCGTGGACTGCGCACGGTGGCTCGTGGCGAACGGGTACGCCGACCGTGAGCGGGTCGCGGTCGAGGGCCGCTCCTACGGCGGGTACGCGACGCTCGCCTCGCTCGCGTTCACGCCCGACGTGTTCGCGGCCGGGGTCGCGGTGTGCGGGATGAGCGACTTCGCGACGTTCTACCGGGACACCGAGCCGTGGATCGCGTCGGCGGCCGCGACGAAGTACGGGCACCCCGTCGACGACGCCGACCTGCTGGCGTCGCTCTCGCCGATGCGCGCCGTGGACGACGTCACCGCGCCGTTGCTCGTCGTGCACGGCGAACTCGACACCAACGTCCCCATCGGTGAGGCGCACCAGGTCGTCGCCGCCCTGCGTGAGCGCTCCCACGACGTGGCGTACCTGGAGCTCGAGGGCGAGGGGCACGAGTACCGCCGCGCTTCCTCGCGCGCCCTGCTCGTACGCGAGATGGTCGCGTTCCTGGCCGCTCGCCTCGGCTAGCGCCTGCGAGGGTCAGCGTTCGTGGATTCTCTAGGATCGAGGGTGTGACGACCACGGTGCCCGGCTTCCACGCGCAACCCATCACGCAGCGCGGCCTCCGTGACCGCGTCTACGACCGGGTGCTCGACGTCCTGATGGGCCACGACGTCGAACCCGGCATGCGCCTGTCGATCGACGGCCTCGCCCGGACGCTCGGCGTCTCACCGACCCCGGTGCGCGAAGCCCTCGTGCAGCTCGAACGGACCGGACTCGTGGTGCGCGAGGCGAACAAGGGCTACCGCGTCGCACCCCCGCTCGCCGGCGACCAGCTCGAGGCACTCTTCGACGCCCGGCTCATCGTCGAGAGCGGTGCCGTGGAGCTCGCGGCCCGCGGTGACGTCGCCGCACTGCGCGAGCGGCTGAGTGCGGCGCTCGCGGACCAGGCTGCCGTCGCGCGGGAGATCGCGTCGGTGGGGGTCGGTGCCGCGTCCGAGGAGCTGATGGCCCGGTTCTTCCGGAGCGACTGGCAGTTCCACCAGCTGGTCTTCGACGCCGCCAGGAACCCGTTCCTCCTCGAGATGTCGGAGATCATCACGACCCGAGTGCACCGGATGCGCCAGATCGTCGAGGGCGGTGGCGACGACTCCGACCGTGCCGTACACGAGCACCGCGCGATCCTGGACGCGCTCGCCGAGGACCCGGCGTCGGCCGTGGCCGCGATGCGGGTGCACATCGACGCGGTCCGGCTGCGGTCCCGCGCCGACGCATCGCACGCGGGCTGAGCCGCGTCGCCGTGGACGCGTCGCACTCGGGCTGAGCCGCGTCCACGTGGACGCATCGCACGCGGGCTGACCGGTCCCGCGTGCGCGTCCTGAGGGCACGGACGCCCGTGCCGAGGTTCGGGTCAGCGGCACGGGCGTCCTGATCCTCCGAGCCCGGACTCCTTCGGAGCCCCCGTACGGGGGGTTTGGTCGAGGTGGTTGCGCTCTGCCCCAGAGCATGTATCTTTCCTATAGGAAAGAGGTTCATCGCCGAACCGCGACATGCAAGGGAGCATTCCGTGAACCACGCACAGGACTGGGTCCAGCAGGACTGGGACACCGCGACCTGGACCGCCGAGACGTGGCCGATCGCCGCGTGCCTGCACGGCTTCCCGCCGGTCGGCGCCGACGGCACCGCCGTGCACGACGCCGCTCCGGAGGTCTGGGACGACATCCTCGGCCAGGTCGCCGCCGCGGGCTTCTCGCTCGCCGAACTCGCCGACAGCCACATCCGGCCCGCCGACCTCGAAGCCTCCCGCCGGGACGAGTTCTTCGACATCGCCCGGTCCCACGGGATCGGGATCCCGTCGGTGCACCTGCAGCGCAAGAGCGTCATCCAGCCGGGGCGCGAGGAGGACAACCTCGCGTACGCGCACCGCACGATCGACGCGGCGGCCGAGTGGGGCATGCAGGTGTTCTCGACCGGCCTGCACCAGCCGTTCAACGAGGCCCAGCAGCGTGCGCTCTGGTTCTGGACGGCGCAGGGACCGAAGGACCCGGACGACCCCGAGGTCTGGAACGCCGCGGTCAGCCGCCTCCGTGAACTCGGCGAGCACGCCGCGTCCGTCGGGCTGCCGATGGCGCTCGAGCTCTACGAGGACACCTACCTCGGCACCGCCGACAGCGCCGTCCGACTGGTCGAGGAGATCGGTCTCGACAACGTCGGCCTGAACGCCGACGTCGCGAACCTCATCCGCCTGCACCGTCCGGTGGAGGACTGGAAGGAGCTGTTCGCGAAGACCATGCCGCACACGAACTACCTGCACGTGAAGAACTACACGCGCGACGAGGCCGCCGACGGCAGCTGGGCGACGTCCGTCCCGAGCACCATGGAGACCGGGCTCATCAACTACCGGCAGGTCCTCCGCGACGCCGTGGCGAACGGCTTCCGCGGCATCCTCATGACCGAGCAGTACGGCGGGGACAGCCTCGGCGTCTGCGCCACGAACCAGCAGTACATCCGATCCGTCCTCGCGACCACGAAGCTCGGCGAGACCGCCGCGACCGCCGGGACGACCACCGAAGGAGCAACTCGATGAGCACCCTCGACATCGCCGTCGTCGGATCCGGCTACATGGGCGGCGGGATCGCCCAGGTCCTCGCCCTCGCCGGCCACACCGTCCGCATCGCCGACATCTCCGCCGAGATCGCCGCATCCAACCGAGCACGGCTCATCACCGAGACGGAGCAGTTCGTCGCGGACGGTCTGTTCCCTGCGGACGCCGTGTCCCGCGTCGACGCGCACCTCAGCGCCGCCGAGTCCATCGAGGAGGCGGTCGCCACGGCCGACTTCATCGAGGAAGCGGTCCCCGAGAAGCTCGAGATCAAGCACGACACCCTGCGCCGGATCAGCGCGGCCGCCCGCCCGGACGCGATCATCGGCTCGAACACGTCGACGATCCTGATCCAGTCCCTCGCCGAGGCCGTCACCGGCCCGGAGCGCTTCCTCGGCGTGCACTTCTCCAACCCCGCCCCGTTCATCCCGGGCGTCGAGCTCATCCCGCACCCCACGACGAACGACCACGCGGTCGAGGTCGCCGAGGCCGTCGTCGCCGCCACCGGCAAGCAGTCGGCGCGGGTGAAGGACGCGACCGGGTTCGTGCTGAACCGCTTGCAGTACGCCCTGTTCGAGGAGGCGACGAAGATCGTCGACGAGGGCATCGCGACGCCCGACGACATCGACACGATCGTCCGGACGACCTTCGGGTTCCGCCTGCCGTTCTTCGGCCCGTTCGCGATCGCGGACATGGCCGGACTCGACGTCTACGCGTTCTGCTTCGAGTCGCTGCAGACCCGATGGCCCGAGCGGTTCGCCACCCCGTCCTCGCTGCAGCAGCACGTCGACGCCGGCGAGCTCGGCACGAAGTCCGGCTCCGGGTACCTCGACGTCCCCGCCGACCGCACGCCCGAGCTCGTCGCCTACCGCAACCGCGCCTACGTCGCCATGCAGAAGCTCCTCGACGAGCTCGGCCCGGCACCGATCCACTGACCAGGAGGGAACGACCATGAGCAACCAGCGCAAGACCGTCGTCCTCACGGGCGCAGCCTCACCGCGCGGCATCGGCCGCGCCACCGCCCACCACCTCGCCGAGGCCGGCTGGGACATCGGGATCATCGACCTCGACGACGCCGCCTCGCAGGCGGTCGCAACCGAGATCCGCGAGCAGCACGGTGTCCGCGCGGTCGGCGCCGGAGCGAACGTCGCCGACGAGTCCGCCGTCCGAGCGGCCTTCGACACCATCGAGTCCGAGCTCGACCCGATCGTGGCCCTCGTGAACCTGGCCGGGGTCTCCTCGGCGCACGAGTACCTCGACCTGCCGGAGGGCGAGTGGCACCGGGTCCTGTCGATCAACCTCGACGGGGTGCACTTCGCCAGCCTCCGGGCCGCCGAGTCGATGGTCCGGAACGGCTACGGCCGGATCGTGAACCTGTCCTCGGTGTCGGCGCAGCGCGGCGGCGGCACGTTCAGCAAGACGCCCTACACCGTCGCCAAGGCCGGTGTGATCGGCCTCACGCGTGGGCTCGCCCGCGAACTCGGGCCGAAGGGCGTGACCGTCAACGCGATCGCCCCCGGGCCGATCGACACCGACATCATGGGCGGCACGCTCACCGAGGAGCGGAAGACCGCGATGGCCGCCGACGGGGTGCTCCCGCGCATCGGCACCCCGCGGGACATCGCCGCCGCGATCGCCTACCTGATCAGCGAGGACGCCGGGTTCGTCACGGGCCAGACGCTCAACGTCGACGGCGGCCTCTACATGCACTAGGGCCGACCGCCCGCGGAACGTGTGCCGACCCGGCGACGCGATCCGTGCCTCCCGTCCGGATCTCCGGACCCACCGAACTGCACCGTGCTCGCGAAGGAGCGAACCGTGTCCCTCCCCAACGCCCCCGCGCTCGGGTCGACCAACGACCCCGGCCTGAAGTCCGCCATCGGCAAGGCGACGAAGCACCTCATGCCGATGCTCGTCATCCTGTACTTCGTCGCCTTCCTCGACCGCACCAACGTCGGCTTCGCCGAGGAGGCCCTCAGCGTCGACCGCGGGATCTCCGACGCGGCCTTCGCACTCGGTGCCGGCATCTTCTTCATCGGCTACGCGATCTTCGAGATCCCGTCGAACCTGCTCCTCAAGCGGTTCGGTGCGCGGTTCTGGCTCGCCCGCATCGCGATCACGTGGGGCATCGTCGCCGCACTGTTCGCCTTCACGACGAACGACACGATGTTCATCGTGCTGCGGTTCATCCTCGGCGTGACCGAGGCGGGCCTGTTCCCCGGCGTGATCATGTACCTGTCCGAGTGGTTCCCGAACAAGGTCCGCGTGCGGATGTTCGCGATCTTCTACCTGGCGCAGCCGTTCTCGCAGATGATCGGTGCACCGCTCTCCGGCGGGCTCCTCAGCTTCGGCGACAAGGCCACCCCGTTCCACGGCTGGCAGGTGATGTTCGCGGGTGAGGGCATCCTCGCGGTGCTCGCCGGGATCGCGGCGCTGGTGTTCCTGACGAACAGTCCGCAGAAGGCGAAGTGGCTGGAGCCGGGGGAGAAGGACTCGCTGACCGCGGCGATGGCCCGCGAGGACTCCGCGCGGAGCGAGGACGGTCCGCAGGGCATCTGGCGGGCGATGGCGAGCGGCCGCGTCTGGTACTTCACGATCATCTACTTCTGCCTGCAGGTCGCCGTCTACGGGACGACGTTCTACCTGCCGCAGCAGGTCTCGTCGCTCCTCGGGCAGGAGGTCGGCTGGCAGGTCGGGCTCGTCTCCGCGATCCCGTGGCTCGTCGGGCTCGTCGCCTGTTACCTCGTCGGTTCCCGCGCGGACACCGTCGGCCGTCGCCGTCGCTGGGGCACGATGTTCTACATCACCACCGGTCTCTCGATCCTCGGGTCGGCGTGGGCGGGCGCGAACGGCCAGCCGATCCTCGGCATCGTGTTCATCACGCTGGCGGTCGCGAGCTTCCTGGCCGTCGGACCGATCACGTGGGCGTACCCGACCGCGTTCCTGACGGGTGCGGCCGCGGCCGCGGGCATCGGCCTGATCAACTCGCTCGGCAACCTCGGCGGGTTCGTCGCACCGATCATGCGCACCGCGATCAACGAGGTGATCCCCACCGACAGCGGGGCGTTCGGCATCGTCTCGCTCGGCGTGCTGGCGTTCGTGGCCGCCGTGATGATCTTCTGTACCAAGTTCTTCCGGGGGTCGCGTGCCGACGACCTCCTCGACACGAGCCACGTGCGCACGACCGATGCGGAGGCAGGACGATGACCCGACTGTTCAACGACCCGGCGGACTTCGCCGACGAGGCGGCCGACGGGTTCGTCGCCGCGAACCAGGCCTGGGTGCGACGGGTGCACGGCGGTGTCGCCCGTGCCACCGCCAGCCCCGACGGCACCGTCGCCGTGGTGATCGGCGGCGGCTCCGGCCACTACCCCGCGTTCGGCGGCCTGGTCGGACACGGCCTGGCAGCCGGGGCGGCGATGGGGAACCTGTTCGCCAGTCCGTCCGCGCAGCAGGTGGCGGCGGTCGCCCGTGCGAGTGAGCACGGCGGCGGGGTCCTGCTCTCCTACGGCAACTACGCCGGCGACGTCCTCAACTTCGACGCCGCCACCCGCGCCCTGAACGACGAGGGCATCGAGGTCAGGACCGTCCGTGTGACCGACGACGTCACGTCGGCACCGGCGTCCGAGGTGGAGAAGCGTCGCGGCATCGCCGGCGACCTCTGCGTGTTCAAGGTCGCCGGTGCCGCGGCGGAACGCGGGGACACCCTCGACGAGGTCACCGCCATCGCGAACCGTGCGAACGACCGCACGCGCTCGTTCGGGGTCGCGTTCTCCGGGTGTTCGCTGCCCGGGGCCGAGGAACCGCTCTTCACGGTCCCCGAGGGTCGCATGGCGATCGGGATGGGGATCCACGGTGAGCGGGGCATCGACGAGACCGACGTCCCGTCCGCGTCCGGCCTCGCGTCGCTGCTCGTCGAGAAACTCCTCGGCGAGCTGCCCGACGGTGTCGAGGTCGACGGTGCCAGGGTCGTGCCGATCCTGAACGGGCTCGGGTCGGTGAAGTACGAGGAGCTGTTCGTCGTCTACGCGACGGTCCAGCGGCTGCTCGAGGACGCGGGCGCCGTGATCGTCGAACCGGAGGTCGGGGAACTCGTCACGTCGTTCGACATGGCCGGGGTCTCCCTGACGCTGTTCTGGCTGGACGAGGAGCTCGAGGAACTCTGGGCAGCGCCCGCCGACACCCCGGCGTACCGGAAGGGCGGTGCCGTGCACCAGGAGCGTCTGCCCGAGGACGTCCTCGCCGCGGACGTCGCCGCACCGGTCGGCCCGGCGTCCGAGGACTCGCGGTCGTTCGCCGCCAGGATCGCGACCGCCCTCACCGCGGTCCGTCAGGTCCTCGACGAGCACGCCGACGAGCTCGGGCACATCGACGCCGTCGCCGGTGACGGCGACCACGGCATCGGCATGCAGCGTGGATCGGCGGCCGCCGACGCTGCGGCAGCCGACGCCGTCGCACGGGGTGCCGGAGCCGGCACCACGCTCGCGATCGCCGCGGACGCCTGGTCCGACAAGGCCGGTGGCACGTCCGGTGCGATCTGGGGCGCCGGCCTGGAGGCCATGGGTCGCGTCATCGGGGACGAGGAACGTCCGGAGCCCGCCACCGTCCAGAGCGCGGTGCACGCCGCGGTCGACGCGGTCCTGGCCTTCGGCGCGGTCGTCGGGGACAAGACCATGGTCGACGCCATCGTGCCCTTCGACGACGTGCTCACCGAACGCATCGCGGCGGGCGACCCGCTCGCCGGGGCCTGGCGGGCCGCGTCCGATGCCGCTCGGGAGGCCGCTGACGGCACCGCCGCACTGCTGCCGAAGATGGGCCGCGCACGGACGCACGCCGAGCACGCCGTCGGCACGCCGGACCCCGGGGCGGTGTCGTTCGCGCTCATCGTCGACGCGGTCGCGCCGTGACCACGATCGGCGTCTCGCTCAAGACCTACTTCGGCCACGCGCAGACGATCGCGTGGGCCGAGGCCGTCGCCGACATCGCTCGTCACCACCCGGCGGTGACGAGCGGTGCGGTCGAGCTGTTCGTGGCCCCGACCTTCCCGTCGCTCGTCCCGGTGCGCGCAGCGCTGATCGGATCAGGGGTGCTGCTCGCTGCCCAGGACGTGGCGGAGGAGGACGCGGGGCCGTTCACCGGTGAGGTCTCCGGCGCCGAGCTGGCCGAGGTCGGGGTCGAGATCGTCGAGATCGGTCACGCCGAACGACGGTCCCTGTTCCACGAGGACGACGCAACCGTCGCGCGGAAGGTCGCGGCGGCGTACCGCAACCACCTGCGGCCGCTGGTCTGCGTCGGGGAGGCGACCCGAGCCTCCCGTCAGAGCGCGATCGAAGACGTGACCGGGCAGCTCGACCGGGCCGTCCTGCCGGACGCCGCCGGTCCCGTGATCGTGGCCTACGAGCCGGTCTGGGCCATCGGCGCTCCCGAGCCCGCGCCGGACGACCACATCGTGGGGGTCCTCGCGGGCATCGAGGCGTACCTCCAGGCGCGGCCGGAACTGGCTGGCAGCGTCGCGATCTACGGCGGCAGCGCCGGACCCGGCCTGCTCACGCGGGGACAGGGCCGCATCGGTGGGCTGTTCCTCGGCCGGTTCGCGCACGACCCCGACGCACTCCGGTCCGTCCTCGACGAGGCGGAGGCGCTCACCGGCTGACGGTCACGGGCGGGCCCCGGCGAGCCCGTGGTCGTTCGCGTACACCACGAGCTGCACGCGGTCGCGCAGCCCGAGCTTCCCGAGCACGCTGCTGATCTGGGTCTTCACGGTCGACTCGGTGACGAACTCACGGCCCGCGATCTCGGCGTTCGAGAGCCCTCGCGCGGCCCAGCCGAACACGATCCGCTCCCGCTCGGTCAGCGAGCCGAACTCGGCGGGCTGCGGCCTCGGAGCCCGTTCGACGTCCTGGCCGAAGAGCTGGGCGAGGTCGTTCGGCGCGATCACCGAACTGCCCTCGTGCACCGCACGGACCGCGGCGAACAGGAACGACGGGGTCGCGTCCTTGAGCAGGAACCCGCTCGCACCGAGCCGGATCGCCGTCGCGGCAGCGGGGTCGAGGCCGAACGTCGTGAGGACGATGACGCGGGGGACCGGCTCCGACACCGCGCCGTCGAACAGCCGGCGGACGGTCTCGAGGCCGTCCATCCCGGCCATCCGCATGTCGAGCAGCATGATGTCCGGGCGGAGCTCGGGGATGCGTGCGAGCGCCTCCGCGCCGTCGGAGGCCTCACCGACGACCGTCATGTCGTCCTGTGCGTCGAGGACCACGCGGAGGCCGGCACGGAAGAGCGCCTGGTCGTCGGTGAGCAGGATCCGGATGGGTTCGGTCATCGTTCGGTCATCGTCCGTGGTCGTCTCGGTCATCGTGGGGTTCCGTCGTGCAGGGCGAGGGGGATGCGGGCGCGGGCCGCGAACAGGTCGTCGACGACGGCGGCGTCGAAGGAGCCGTCGAGCGCCGCGAGGCGTGCGCGCATGCCGTCGACACCCCGGCCGGACCCGCTCGTGGTCTCGCCCGACGTCCGCACGACGTTCTCGACCTCGAGCACCAGGTCGCCCGAGCGCCATGTCTCGCGCACCACGACCGGCAGCCCCGGCGCACCGTGGCGCAGGGCGTTCGTCAGCATCTCCTGGAGGACGCGTCGCGCCGCCGTCCCCGTGTCCTTGCCGAGCGGGCGAGGGGTCCCGCGGACGGTGTGGTCGACCTGCACCCCGGCTTCGCGGATGCCCTGCACGATCTCCTCGAGCGAGGCCGGGTCGACGCGGTCCCCGGACCCGTCGATGTGCCCGAGGACCTGTCGGACCTCGACCAGGGAGCTGCGCGCCGTGCTCGCGATGGTCGCGCTGACCTCCCGGATGCGGGCCTCGTCCTGCAAGAACGGCACCGAGTCCGCCTGGGCGATGATCACCGCCAGCGAGTGGCCGACGACGTCGTGGACGTCGCGGGCGATGGCTCCGCGGATGCGCTCCGACTCCGCCTCGTCGACGGCGCGGGTCGCGACCGCCTCGGCCTCGACGCGGCGCTCGGACTCGCGGTTCCGCGAGGTCCACGAGCGCACGGCCAGGCCGCCGGCCCACACCGCGAGCAGTGCCGTGACCGGGGCGGCCGCGGCGAGGAGCGCCTGGTCCGGCGGGCCGCTGATGATCAGGGCGAACCGGTACCCGGTGTACGCCAGGTAGACCGTCGCTCCGATCCCGGCGACCAGTGCCAGCACGCCGGAGAGCACCACCTCGGCCTTCGTGCCGACGATGGCCGACGTCCCGACCACGACGAAGAGTGCGATGTCGACGAGAGACGGTCGTTCGTAACCGGTGACCTGGACGAACCCGAGCAGGACGGTCGTGACCATCGCGCCGGACGGTGAGAGTCGACGGAGCGCGATCGCGGCCGCGGCGAGGAGGACCGCGGAGAGGCTGGCGTGTTCGAGCTCGACGTCCACCGGAGCGACGAAGACGAGTGCCGCGACGACGGCCCATGCCACGTCGACGACGATCGACCGCGTGGCGAGGGGTCTGAAGATCACCCACCGCTCCGTCACCACTGGATCATCGCACGGTCCGCGCTCCCGGTGACGGCTGCATCGAGCAGCGCAGCGACGAGTTCGTCGTACCCGAGGCCGACCGCGGCGAACATCCGCGGGACCTGCGACTGCTCGGTGAACCCCGGCGCGGTGTTCACCTCGTTGAGGACGACGCCCGCGGCGGTCACGAAGAAGTCGAACCGGGCGACCCCCGCACACCCGAGCGTCTCGTAGAGGCTCCGCGCTGCCTGCTCCAGCGCAGCGTGCGCTTCTGGTTCGAGCCGCGCCGGGACGAGGAAGGGTGCGCTGCCGTCGTACTTCTGCTCGCGGTCGAACACGGCTCCGTCGGCGACGGCGATCTCGAGCGTCGCACCGGCACGGAGCACGCCGTCCCGGTCGCGGAAGAGGGCGATGTCGACCTCGCTCCCCGTCACGAACTCCTCGACGAGCACCGCGTCCCCCGCGGCGAACGCACGGTCGAGTGCCGGAGCGAGTTCCCCGGGTGTCCGGACGACGGAGACGCCGTTGCTCGAGCCGCCGGTCGTCGGCTTGACCACGACGGGCAGCGGTTGGTCACCGGGCTGTTCGCTCGGACGGACGAGCGTCCCCGGAGCGGTCCGGACGCCGGCGGCCTCGGCGAGGAACTTCGTGACCCACTTGTCCATGCCGAGCGCACCGGCACGGACGGGGGAGCCGACGAACGGCGTGCCGAGCATCCGGAGGAGCCCGGCCACGGCGCCGTCCTCGCCGTCGACACCGTGCAGCGTCGGGAAGACGACGTCCGCGGCAGTGAGGACCGTGACCGCGTCGGGTGGGGACAGCGCCGGGCCGTCCGTGGACCGCCAGCCGCCCGAGCGGTCGATCGTGAGCGCGGACACCTCGTGCCCGAGGCGTCGGAGCGCGCGGGTGATCGCGGCGGCCGACGCGACGGAGACGTCGTGTTCGTCGTTCGCGCCGCCGCCGATGACCGCGACCCGAATGCGTCGTTCAGACACTGGCTGCCTCTTCCGTGTTCGTGCTCGTGCTCGTGTTCGTGTTCGTCCGGAGGACCCGGGACACCCGACTGCCGATCCGAGTCACGATCTCGTGCTCGATCGTGTCGGCCCACGCCGCCCACTCCGTCACCGTCGGTTCGCCGGCGTCGCCCGGCCCGAAGACGATCGCCTGCTCCCCGGGGCAGAGCACGTCGTCGCCCGTGTCGACCACGACAGAGTCCATCGAGAAGCGCCCCACGAGTGGACATCGGCGGCCGCGGACGAGCACCGACGCCCGTTCCGAGGCCGCCCGGGGCAGGCCGTCCCCGTAGCCCAGGGGCAGGAGCGCGAGGTTGGTCCGCCGATCGGCGACGTGGTCGAGCCCGTACCCGATGCCGGTCCCGGCGGCGAGCGGACGGGTGGCGATGACGGTCGTCGTCAGCGACAGTGCCGGGCGGAGTGCCGCGGAGGTGTGTGACGGGTCGATGCCGAACAGTCCCGCGCCGATCCGGTGCAGGTCGTACCCGGCCCCGACCCCGGTGATCGTGGCTGCCGTCGCGGCGAGGTGCCGCACCGATGGGGCCAGCCCGCGGCGCCGCGCTGTCCGGACCGCGTTCGCGAAGACCAGGCGCTCTCGCCGGTTCTGCTCGTGCTCCGGCCGGTCGGCCGAGGACATGTGCCCCATCAGACCGACCACCCGGACAGCTCCGGCTCGCTGTGATCCGCTGGCGAGTTCGCAGAGGGACGCCCAGGTGTCGGCAGGTGCGCCGTCCCGCGCCATGCCGACGTCGACGTGCAGGTGCACGCGGGCGCGCTGCCGGACGCGCAGCGCCGCGCGTCCGATCGCGTGCAGCAGCGCGGGGCTCGACACCGCGAGGTCGATGTCCGCGGCGATCGCCGACTCGAAGTCCGCGTCGACGGGGTTCAGCCAGCTCAGCACTGGTGCGTGCACGGCGGCCGCCCGGAGCCGCAGGGCCTCATCGATGGACGTCACACCGATGGACCGCGCCCCTGCGGCGAGCACCGCGCGGGCGACGTCCCCGTGGCCGAACCCGTCGGCCTTGAGCACCGCCATCACCCGCCCACCCGTGAGCGCGGTGAAGTACGCGGTGTTCGCGCGGATGGCATCGTCGTGGACGGTCAGTTCCGTCGTCGCGTGCTGGAGGGCGGTCATCCCGCTGACCCGTCGGGCAGCGTCGCGGGGCAGTCGCCGCCGGGAGTGGTGGCGAGTTCGAAGTGCCACATCTCGTTGGCGTACGTCCGGCAGAGCCCGAACCGCGAGCCGTGCTGGTCCATCCAGCTCATCGCGTCGGTCGGCCCGACGTCGACGGCCTGCCCGCGGACGTGCGAGGACTTCTCCGGCGTGTTCACCCACCGTCGCGCCGCTTCGAGGGACCCGTACTGCTCGATGCCCTGGTCGAGGAGCGCCTGCTGGTAGTGCTTGCTGCGCCACCCGGAGTTGACGAGTACGTCGACGCCGTCCGCCGAGGCCGCGCGGGTCGCCGCTTCGAGCGCGCGGCGGAGGTCCGCGTCGAGCCCCGTGATCGCGGGAGTGTCCTCGAGCTCGGAGATCGGCGCGCTGTCGATGAGCCCGTCGCGGGACGTGACGAGCACGCCGCCGATGGTCTCGCTCGCCGTCACGGTGACCGGGGCGGACGGAGCGTGGTGCGTGGGTCGGTTCGGCGCACCGGTCGCCGGCGCGTCCGCGATCCCGGTCCCGATCGCGCACCCGGCGAGGACGATCGTCGCGGTTGCGAGCAGGCCGGTCGCGATGGTCATCCTGGAGGGCTTGGAGGTCATGAGACCATCGTCCGACATACCGGATGCTGGAACATCGGCCGGAAGACCCAAGTCCTTCCGCCTCCCGGACGAGGCCGGACTCAGTCCACGAGCCGGGCAGCCCCTGACGTCAGATCGTGACGGACCCGAGCACCCGGTGCGCGATGGAGATCGACTCGCCCGACACCGCGGACAGCGGCGAGGACAGGAACGCGATGAGGTCGGCGATCTGCTCGGGGCTGGACTCGCCACCGGACCCGCGCTGGACCTCGGCCGCGGGCTCGTCGGTGACGGTGCCCGGGTTCACCACGTTCACCGAGACACCGGTCCCCGCGAACTCGTCGGCGAGGTTCTTCGCGATGACGCTCACCGCCGTGTTGCGGAGGGACGCCGTGATGTTGCCCGAGAAGTAGGCGTTCTGGCCGCTCACCACGACGACCCGGCCGAAGCCGTTGTCGCGCTGCGTCGGGAGCACGGCGTTCGCGACCCGGAGGAACCCGAGCGCCTTGCCGTCGATCGCCGACGCGATCTGGTCCGGGTCGGACTTCTTCGCGCGGTCGAGCGTCCCGGCGCTCGGCGCGGCCGTCACCACGAGGACGTCGATGCGCCCGTGCTGCTCGACCACCGAGGCCACACCGGCGTCGACCGACCCCTGGTCGGCCGTGTCGATCGAGACCCCGTCGTCGCCGGCGCTCCGGGATGCGACCACCACCGTGGCACCCTCGGCTCGGAGCCGATCGGCGACGGCACTGCCGATGTAGCCCTTCCCTCCGACGACGAGCGCGACACGGTCCTTGAGCTGGAGATCCATGCGTCGACGCTATCCCCGCGTGCGCGCTTCGGCCCGCAGTGCTCCCACGGCCTCGAACAGCGTTCGTTTCGTTCGTTTGACTCACAAGCGTGATGCCACGCCCAGAGCGGCCACGCAGGCGGGTCGGAGACCGCAGCCCCTCACGCCAGCAACGGTTCCAACCGCGCGACCGCCGCCCGCAGGGACGCCAGCGCGGAGCCGGGGGCCTCGATGCGGGAGGACGGCGCGGAGAGCGTCAGCCCCGCGACGAGCTCACCGCGCTCACCGAGGACCGGCAGCGCCAGGCACCCGAACCCCCGCGCGAAGGTCCCCACCTGCACCGCCGACCCACCACCCGCCGCGTGCAGCCGCCCCATCGCGCTCCGCCCCGGGGAGGACCGCAGCGCCGCCTCGTCGAGCAGCGGGAAGTCCGGGTCGACGTCGATGTCGGTGATCCCGGTGGCGTCGTAGCGGGCGAGGTGCACGCCGGCCCGGACGGCGGACCGCACGTCACCGAGTACCGCACGCACGGCACGGGGGAGCGGCGACGCGGCCGGCCCCGGTACGGCGGCGGATCCGACGCCCGCCAGCTCGGCGACCTTGTGTCCGAGTGCGAACCCGCGCAGGTCCGGCAGCCGCACCAGGTACTCGTCCTCGACGAGCAGCGTGATGAGCCGGTACGTGGTCGCCCGGGGCATCCCGAGCACGTCCGAGATCTGCTGTGCGGTGACGCCCGGTCCGGCGTGCGCGACCGCCTCCAGCACCGACAGGGCGTTCTGGATCGCCTTCGGTTGCCGCGCGCGGAGACCGGGTTCGCTCACCGCGCCTCCGACCGTTCCCCGGTGGCCGGTCCGGAGGCTCCCAGCAGGTCCGCCACGACGGGCACGTCGTACACGGCCCGGCTCGCACCCCGCCGCCACGGTCGCCGTCGGGTCGCCACCAGGAACGCGACGACCACCGCTGCCACCACCCCCACGGCGAGGACCACGGCCGGCCACCGGGACGACACCGCCTCGACCCCGAGGTACGTGACGAGGACGAGCGCGAGCATGGTCCCCGTCGCGACGGACACCACTGCGACCCGGGTGGTCAGTTCCCCGATCCGGCGCAGGAACACGGGCGCCGCGAAGCACGTCATGGCGTACGCGGCGATGTACCCGAGCGCGGCGACGACGAGCTCGGCCTCCATCAGGGACCACGTCGGGATGCCGAGGGCGAGGGCGATCACGGGCAGCACGGTGAGCACGGCGCAAGCGAGGAGCCCGGCGACGAACGGCGTCCGGAAGCGTGGTGACGTCCGGCCGAGGACCCGGGGGAGCACCCCTTCTCTCCCCATCGTGAACAGCACCCGGACGAGCGCCGTCGTCGAGGCGATCGCGCACGCCGCGAAGGACGCCGCGATGCCGACGTCGAGCAGCCACCCGATCCACTGCATCCCGTACGCGGTCGCGAGCTCGTTCACCGGGGAGGCACTCGTCCCGAGGTCGGCGCCCATCGCGGCGAACCCGAGCTGCTGCGCCGCCGCACTGACGAGGTACAGCGCGCCCGCGACGAGGACGGTCCAGGAGATCGCCCGTGGGATCGTGGCGAACGGCCTGCGCGCCTCGACCCCGAGGACCGACGCGCTCTCGAAGCCGACGAAGGCGGTGACGGCGAGGGCGGTCCCGACGGCGAAGTCGTCCGGACGGGTGGGGCCGAGCGCGATCGCGGAGACGTCGACGGGGTGCGCACGGAGCACGAGCGCAACGATGAAGACCACGATGACGGCGACGGAGAGCGCCTCGACGAGCAGGGTGAGGCGGGTGGAGAGCCGCACCCCGATCGCGATCACGGCGAACACCGCAGCGCCCATCACCGCGACCACCACCATCGTGACGAGGGCGTTGTCGCCGGCCGCCGGGACGAACCGGGACAGCAGGTAGTCCAGGTAGTAGCCACTGCCGGTGAGCGAGAACATCGCGATGAAGCCGTAGCCGAGGAGCAGTGCGGCGCCCGCGACGACTCCGGCGACCGGGCCGAGCCCGAGCGACACGTACGTGTAGAGCGACCCGGTGCCGGCGACCCGTCGGACGAACTGGTTCACCGTGCGCCCGACCAGGAACGACAGCGCCATCGCGGCGAGCAGGGACCACGTCGCACCGGATCCCGCGACGCTGGCGACGAGGACCGGGATCGTCGTCGCCGCCGCCGACGGTGCCACCGCGGAGACGGACTGCGCGAGCACGTCGACCGGTCCCACGGCACGGCGGGACAGCCCGTCGACCGGGGAACGCGTGCCGATGCCGGGCACCCGGGGCGGGTCGGCGATGGCACGGTCGAGCGCGGTCATGCGGCAACCGTACGGGGAGGTCGTTGCCCGAGTGTCTCGCCCGTGTTTCCGGTGCGATTCCGGCAAATGAGACACCGCGACGGCCGGCGTCCCATTCGGGTGCGACGGGGTTTCACGCCGACGGAACAGCGGCGCAACGGCGGCACGGGACCGTTGGGGCACCACCACCCGAGACCCACCGAACCGGAAGGCCCGCCGATGTCCAGCATCACGAAGGACCCCGCGTCACTCGGAGCCGTGCCGGCCCCGCACACCAGGACCATGCGCGGCTCGCTCGGCGTCACCGCGATCGTCTTCATGGTCGTCGCCGCGGCCGCACCCCTCACCGTCGTCGGCGGTGCCGCACCGCTCGGCATGCTGCTCGGCAACGGTGTCGGCTTCCCCGCGCTGTACGCCGCGTCCGCCGTGATCCTGCTGCTGTTCTCGGTCGGCCTGGCGGCGATGACCCGGCACATCCCCCGACCGGGGGCGTTCTTCACGTTCGTCGGGCACGGCCTCGGGCGCCCGGCAGGCGCCGGCGCCGCGACCCTGGCGCTCCTGACCTACACGACGATCCAGGTCAGCGTGCACGGGTACATCGGGTACCTCCTCGGCGTGACCGTCTCGGGTCTCGGCGGTCCGGACATCCCCTGGTACGTCTGGTCCCTCGTCGTCGTGGCACTCGTCGGACTGCTCGGCTACCGGCACATCGACCTGTCGAGCAAGGTCCTCGGCGTGCTGCTCGTCGCGGAGGTCGGCATCGTGCTGGTCCTCGTCGCGGCGATCGTGGTCCGCGGCGGCGCCGACGGACTCTCGCTCGCACCGTTCGAGCCGTCGGCGATCATGTCCGGTTCGCCTGGTGTCGGCCTGATGTTCGCGATCGCCGCGTTCATCGGCTTCGAGGCGACCGCGATCTTCCGCGACGAGGCGAAGGACCCGGAGCGCACCATCCCGCGGGCGACCTACACGGCCGTGATCGGCATCGGCGTCTTCTACACGCTGGCCTCGTGGGCGCTCGTGATGGCGTGGGGTCCGAACGGGGTGCTCGCCGAGGCCGCGAAGGACCCGGGTTCCCTCATCCTCACCACGGCCGCTCGGTACATCGGCGGTGCCGGCGAGGCCGTGCTGAACGTGCTGCTGCTGACGAGCATGTTCGCCTGCGTCCTGTCCTTCCACAACGTCATCACCCGGTACCAGCACTCGATGGCGAACGCGTCCCTGCTCCCTGCCCGCCTCGGCGCGGTGCACCGCAAGCACGCGTCGCCGCACACGTCGAGCATCGTGCAGACGATCACCGCAGCGGCCCTCATGGTGCTGTTCGCGGTGCTCGGCCTCGACCCGGTGCTCCAGGTCTTCAGCTGGTTCGCCGGCGTCGCGACCCTGGCCGTCGCGATCCTGATGGCCGCGACGAGCCTCGCCGTGATCGTGTACTTCCGCCGCACCCGCTCCGACACCCGCGTGTGGAACACGATCGTCGCGCCGGTCCTCGGGTTCGTCGGGCTGGTCGCCGCCGCCGCACTCATCTGGGCGAACTTCCCGACGCTCGTCGGCGACGTGGACGCGAAGGGAGCGAGCGTGTTCGGCGTCGTCAGCATCGTCCTCACCGGGCTCGTCGTCCTCGCGGCCGTCGTCGGCGTCGTCCAGGCCGTGGTGCTGCGCCGCACCCGACGTGCGCAGTACGAGGTGATGCTCGACCGCCTGGCGGTCGAGAGCTGACCCCGAGAACCCGACCCGAGCCTCCAGACCGAGCAGAAGGAACCACGCGCATGACCCTCACCGATCCCGTCACCACGACCACCCACCCGCTCGCGAACCTGTCCGCCGACGAGTTCACCGCGATCCGCGACGTCGTCACCGGGCACCCGGACTGGACCGACACCACCCGCTTCGCCTACGTCGGCCTCGAGGAGCCGCACAAGCGCGACGTCCTCGCCTGGCAGGACGGCACCGCCGCGCTGCCGGAGCGCGTCGCCCGCGTGATGCTCCTCGACATGGCGACCGGCCGGTCCACCGACAACCTCGTGTCGCTCACCACGGCGACCCTCACCACGACCGAGGTGCTCGACGGCTCCCGTGGCCAGCTCCCGGTGCTCATCGAGGAGTTCGACGCCGTCGGCGAGATCGCGTCGGCCGACGAGCGGTGGGTGGCCGCGCTCGCGGAACGCGGGCTCACCGTGGACGAGGTGAAGTGCGTCCCGCTCTCGGCCGGGTACTACGACTTCCCGGAGGAGCAGGGTCGCCGCATCCTCCGGGTCCTGGCGTTCAAGCAGGACCACCCCGCCGACCACGTCTGGGCGCACCCGGTCGACGGTCTCTCCGTCTACGTCGACGCCGCGAACCGGACGGTCACCCGCATCGTCGACGCCGGGCACCTGCCGGTGCCGCAGACCTCCGGGAACTTCGACGACCCGGCGATGCAGGGCGAGCCGCTCGACCTCAAGCCGATCGTGATCACCCAGCCGGAGGGGCCGTCGTACCGGGTCGACGGGGAGTTCGTCGAGTGGGCGAACTGGCGGTTCCAGGTCGGGTTCGACTCCCGTGAGGGGCTCGTGCTCCGGCAGCTGTCCTGGCAGGACGGCGACACCACCCGTCCGATCGTCTACCGGGCGTCCATCGACGAGATGCTCGTGCCGTACGGCGACCCGTCGCCGGTCCGGTTCTGGCAGAACTACTTCGACACCGGGGAGTACCTGTTCGGGCGCTTCACGAACTCGCTCGAGCTCGGGTGCGACTGTGTCGGCGAGATCCGGTACTTCGACGCCGTGCTCGCCGACGAGCTCGGCAACCCGCAGACCATCCGGAACGGGATCTGCATGCACGAGGAGGACTTCGGCACCCTCTGGAAGCACGGGGACATCTACACCGGCTCGCAGGAGGTGCGCCGGTCCCGCCGCCTGGTGATCTCGTTCTTCACGACCGTCGGCAACTACGACTACGGGTTCTACTGGTACCTCTACCTCGACGGCACGATCGAGTGCGAGGCGAAGCTCACGGGCGTCCTCTTCACCTCCTCGTACCCGGGGCGGTCCGCCGACGGGGCCGACTACCCGTACGCCTCCGAGGTCGCTCCCGGCCTCGGCGCCCCGTACCACCAGCACCTGTTCTCGGCACGGCTCGACATGATGGTCGACGGGCTGTCCAACGCGGTCGACGAGGTCGACGCGGTGCGGGTCCCCGTCGGGCCGGGCAACGAGCACGGGAACGCGTTCACCAAGTCGGTGACCCGACTGGCGTCGGAGTCGTCGTCCGGCCGGCTCGCCGACGCATCCGTCGCCCGCACCTGGTTCGTGTCGAACACGGAGCAGCAGAACCACCTCGGTCGTCCCACCGGGTACGTGCTGTACCCACAGGACGCGCCGGTGCTGCTCGCCGACGACTCGTCCTCGGTCGCGTCCCGAGCCGAGTTCGCCCGGAAGCACCTGTACGTCACGCAGTACGACCCCGCAGAGAAGTACGCAGCAGGGGACTTCGTGCACCAGAACCCGGGGGGCGACGGGCTGGCCCGCTTCGTGCAGGCCGACCGCCCGCTCGACGGGGAGGACATCGTGCTCTGGCACACCTTCGGTCCGACGCACTTCCCCCGTCCCGAGGACTGGCCCGTGATGCCCGTCGACTACGCCAAGTTCACGCTGAAGCCGTACGGGTTCTTCCCGCGGAACCCGGCGCTGAACGTGCCGGCCCCCGGCTCCTCCGGGTCGGCGGACGCGCACTGCTCGCACCACGGCGGCTGAGATGACGGACGTGCTCGGGCTCGCGGCGATCCTGCCCGCGTCCGCCGGGGCGTGCTGCACGGTCGGGGCGTGGCGCCCCGGCCGTGCGGTCGACGTGGTGGCGGCGCTCGTGATGGTGGCGGCGATGGTGGACGGGGTGTTCGGGCCGCGGGTGCTGCCGGGGGTCGTCTGGTTCCTGGTGCTGGCGCTGCTGGCGGTGGCGCTCGCCGCGACCTCGCGGTTCCAGCGGGTGGGTCCGGGCGCTTTGGTCGCTGCGGGCGCTGCGGGCGGTGCGGGCGGTGCGGGCGCCGCGGGCGCTGCGGGCGCTGCGGCCGGGAGGCCCGGGTCGGGCCCGGCAGGGCGGCCGACGGGCGCGCACGGCCGCCTCCACGGCGCGCTCGGCCTGCTGGTGATGGGAGCGCTGGGCATCGGCATGACGCACGGCTCCGGAGCGTCGGACACGGCCGGGATGGCTGGGATGCACCACACCGGGACGGTCGACGTCGTGTGGCAGCTCGTGGTCGGGGGACTCACCCTCGGGTACCTGCTGCTGACGGCCCACCTCGTGCGCGACGGGCTCCGTCGCCGGACCCGTGTGCTGCCGGTCCTCGAGGCGCTCACGATGGGGATCGCCGTGGCGGTGATGGCCGCCGCGATGGTGTGATGGTCGAACCGTCCGTACAGTTCACTGCGCGAAACGTACAGCCCGTGAATCGTTCATTGCGCGAATCGTTCATCTTCTGAAAGACTTCCCCCGTCCAGCCCGGACACGAAGGCGATCAGGAAGGTGGACGACGACATGCGCAGCACGTACCACGGGGCCCAGCGGAACCCCGGACTCTTCGGCTCCCACCCGCGCGTCGGGCTCACCGCGCCGCACGTCATCGCGGCGTACGTCAACGCCCGTGTCGAGGACCCGTCGCTCCTGTCGCAGCAGACCGAGCCGTCCTACGCGGACTTCTTCACCGTCCCGCAGGCCTGACAACCGGAGTTCATGACCACATGCCGTTGACCGTCGTCCGCCGCGAGCACGTCCACCTCTACGCCCAGGAGCCCCGCTCGACCGCCGCGAAGAGCGCCGTCGATGCCCTGCTCCGCCTGCAGCACGCCGAGGAACGGCAGATCGAGCACGCCCGCATCGAGAGCGGCCTGTCGAAGAACGAGTTCCTCACCGTCCGCTACATGCTCCAGGCACACCGCGACGGGCGCGCGATGGGGCCGAAGGACCTCGCCGTGATGCTCACGGTGTCCAACGCCTCCGTCACCAAGATCGTCGACAGCCTCGTCGCGAACGGCGACCTGGTCCGCACGGCGCACCCCTCCGACCGCCGAGCACAGGTGCTCGAGCCGACGGAGCAGGCTGCGGCGAAGATCGACGCGTCCTACGGGCCGTTCCACGAGATCGTGGTCGAGGTGCTCGACCGTCTGCCGGCCGCCGACAACGACGTCGTCGCGAGGGCCCTCGGTGAGATCGTCGAGGCACTCGGCCGAGCCGTTCCCGAGCCCGCCGACGAGTACACGGTGGAGCACACCACCGCCTGAAACCTTCCAGCGGTAAGTTGTCTGCATGACCGCCGCCGAGGACGCCGAGACCGCGCCCCGGCGCGGGTACCGCAAGGGCGCCGAACGGCGGGTGCAGATCCTCGACGAGATGATCCGCATGGTCGCGGAGCAGGGGGTCGACGCATCCTCGTTGCGCTCCGTCGCCGAGGCACTCGGCATCACGCACGCCGCGCTCCGGCACTACTTCCCGTCCCGTGACGAACTCCTGCTCGCCGTCTACCGCGAGCACGAGGTCCGCGAGCAGGGCGCTCCCGACCGGCTGGAGTCCGCGATCGGGGACATGCGGGAGAGCGCCGGGCGGAACCGGGACGTCCCGGGACTCGTGCAGCTCTACACGACCCTGTCCGCCGACGCCGTCGGGGAAGGACACCCGTCCACGCGGGAGTTCATGCGCGAGCGGTTCGCCCGGCTCCGCAGCGAACTCGCCGACCTCATCCGGCGCGACCAGGAGGCCGGGCGCATCCGAGCCGACCTCGACCCGACGGACCTGGCGTCCCTGAGCATCGCGGCGTCCGACGGCCTGCAGGTGCAGTGGCTGCTCGACCCGGACGCGGTGGACGGCGAGCGGGTGCTGAGCCTGCTCGAGCACATCGTCCCGCCGGCCGGCTGACCGGCGGGAACGCCGGAACGGCCGGCTCCCGGGGGAGTCGGCCGTCCTGGTCGTGCGTGGTGCTGCGTGGTGCTGCGCTGCTACGCGGTGAGGACCGCGGCCGCGGGGTCGAAGTCCTCGGGGAGCGGCGGGATGTCGGCGACGGTCGACGTGATGTCGACGGCCGAACCGTTCGCCGCGGCGTCGCGGATGCCGAGCAGCACGTCGAGGACGTGCAGCGCGGTCGCACCGGAGGCGCGCTCCGGGCGGTCCTCCGCGATCGCACGCGCGAGCTCGACGACACCAGTGCCACGGCCCCAGGTGGAACCGACGGCGCTGATGGTCTCCGGCTCGTCCTGCCCGTAGCGCCAGAGGGTGGAGTCACCCTCGAACGTGTTCGGGTCCGGCAGCGAGATCGTGCCGAGCGTGCCGTTGATCTCGACGAAGCCCATGCGCGGGAGCGCGTGCTGGAACGAGAACGTCGACTGGGCGGACTGCCCGCCGGCGAACTCGATGAGCGCGGCGTGGTGCGTCGGGACCTCGACCGGGAACGTCTCGCCGGCACGGTCACCGGACGCGATGGTCCGGCGGTCGAGCGACTTCGACGACACGGCCTGCACGCGGGTGGCGGCACCGAGGGCGTGCACGAGCGTGGTCACGTAGTACGGGCCCATGTCGAACAGCGGACCGGCACCGGTCGCGAACAGGAAGTCCGGGTTCGGGTGCCATGCCTCCGGCCCCGGGACGTGGAACATCGTCGTCGCGGTGAGGGGCTCGCCGATGTCGCCGCGGGCGATGGCCCGGAGCGCCGTCTGGATGCCGGCACCGAGCACAGTGTCCGGCGCCGTCGCGACGCGGAGGCCCTTCGCCTTCGCGGACTCGAGCACCGCCGCAGCGGAGTCGTGGTCGGTCGCGATCGGCTTCTCGCTCCACACGTGCTTGCCGGCGTCGACGATCTGCTGGTCGACCTCGGCGTGCGCCGCCGGGATCGTCAGGTTGATGACGATCTGCACGTCGTCACGGGCGAGGAGTTCCTCGACCGTCCCCGACGCGGCGACGCCGTACGTGGACGCCTGCGCGGCGGCACGGTCGAGCAGGACGTCGGCGACGAAGCGGACCTCGACGTCGGCGAACTTCGTCAGGTTCTCCAGGTACTGCGTGGAGATGTTGCCGGCACCGATGATGCCGATCCCGACACGACTCACTTGTCGTTGGCCTTCAGCCAGGTGAGGGACTCGGAGATGCCCTCGAAGACGTCACCCTTGTACGCGTCGAACTCGACCACGCGGATGGCGTTCGGCGCGGCGGCGAGGATCGCCGGCACGTCGACGTCGCCCTGGCCGGCGGGCGTCTGGTTCTCGAACGCACGCTGCAGTGCCTCGGGGACGATGAGGGCGCTCTCCGAGGAGGGCAGGGCGGTGCGGATGTCACCGTCGACCTTGCCGTCCTTCACGTGGATCGCGACGACGCGGTCGCCGAGGCCCTTGAGGACGGCCGGGGCGTCGGCGCCACCGACGGTCGCCCAGAAGGTGTCGAGCTCGAGCACCGTCTCCGGGCTGATCTGCGACACGAAGTGGTCGTAGACCGTGCGGCCGTCGACCTTGTTCGTGAACTCCCACTGGTGGTTGTGGTAGCCGAACTGCAGGCCGCGGGCGGCTGCTTCGGCGGTGAGGACGTTGACGCGCTCGGCGATCTTCGCGACGTCGTCGGCGGTCTGCCAGCGGTCGGTCGGGATGAACGGGTCGATGACGGTGCGGATGCCGAGGCGCTCGGCGGCGTCCCAGATCGGAGCCGTGTCCTCGGCGTCGATGACGGCCACGTGACCGGACGGGGCCTTCAGGCCGGTCGCGGCGAAGGCACGCTCGAGGTCGGTGGCGCGCTCGACGAACGCGTAGGGCTCGACGTTCTCGTAGCCGATCTCGCGGACGCGGGCGATGGCGGCGTCGAGGTCTTCGGCGATGGCGTCGCGCAGCGAGTACAGCTGCACAGAGGTGGTGGGCATTGCAGAGGCTCCTTCGATCCTGGCTGGGGTGGTGCCACCCGCCGGGACGCGATGCTCCGCGGCGAGATCGATGACGACGCTACACGGAAAACCATCCGGTGTGTAGTTTTTGCTGCGCCGTGTTTCGTCCGGGGTCCCATGTCCTGACCTGTCGATGTATGCTCGCCTCTGTCAAAACCTTGCTCAGCAAGGTTTTCATCGACTCAAGGAGGCGTCATGAGCACACCCGAACCCGCGGAGACCCCGGTCCTGCTGCACCCGGAAGAGGGCATCACCCAGCCGGTCAGCACGATGAAGGTCGGGCTCGGCTACCAGATCGCGCTGTTCCTCGGACAGTTCGGCCTGTTCGTGGCGCTCATGGCCCCGGTCTACGTCAGCATGCAGCTGAAGGCCGAGGCGCTCGTCGGTTCGGATGCCGCCAACGTCATCGGCTCGGTCCTGCCGATCGGCGCGTTCGGCGCGCTCATCATGAACCCGCTCGCCGGTGCGCTCTCCGACCGGACCCGCACCCGCTGGGGTCGTCGTCGCCCGTGGATGCTCACCGGGGTCGTCGTGTTCGCGATCGCGCTCGCGTGGATCGCCTTCGCCCCGGACACCACCCAGCTCACCCTCGGGTGGCTGCTCGCCCAGCTCTCGGCGAACACGGTCCTCGCGACCCTGACCGCGAGCTTCGCGGACAACGTGCCCCAGTTCCAGCGCGGGAAGTCCTCCAGCATCATCGCGCTCGCGCAGAACATCGCCGTCCTCGCCGGCACCTACCTGTCGGTGTTCTTCGTCGCGAACCTGCCGGTGCTGTTCATCGCCCCCGGCATCCTGGCGATCATCCTCGTCGTGGTCTACGCCGTCGTCGCCCGGGACGACCTGCCGACGTACAAGCTCAAGAAGTTCACGTTCCTCAACCTGATCTCGTCGTTCTGGACGAACCCGATCAAGAACCCGGACTTCGCGTTCGCCTGGTGGTCGCGCTTCCTGATCATCTTCGCGACGTTCATGTTCACGACGTACCGCCTGCTCTACATGAAGGAGCACATCGGGATCACGAGCGACAAGGAGGCCACAGCGGCCGTCGCGTTCGGTGTGCTGCTCTACACGATCGCCCTGCTCGTAGCGCCGCGCTCTCCGGGTGGGCGTCCGACCGGCTCGGGCGTCGCAAGGTCTTCGTCGGCGGATCCACCGCGCTGTTCGCCGTCGGGCTCGTGGTCCTCGCCCACGCCGACAGCGTGCACGGGTTCTACGTCGCCGAGGTCGTCATGGGCTTCGCGTACGGCATCTACTCGGCCATCGACACCGCGCTCGTGGTCGACGTGCTGCCGAACGCCGACCGTCCGGGCAAGGACCTCGGGGTGATCAACATCGCGAACGCACTCCCGCAGTCGCTCGCCCCGGCCGCGTCGCTGTTCTTCCTGAAGTTCGGGACCAGCGGATCGCCGGACAACTACGAGCTGATGTGCTGGGCCGCCGGGATCGTCGCGATCATCGGTGCCCTCGTCGTGATCCCCATCAAGCGCGTGCGCTGATACGTTCTGGCGTCATGACGAACCCGACGGTCGACGTCGACCAACGGCACCTCGCCCGGTGGCGGAACGCGATCATCGTCGCGTTCGCCCTCGGCGGCATCAGCCTCGCTGCATGGGGCCCCCGCCTGCCCGAGCTCCGCGCCGAGCTCGGCGTCGACACCGGCACCATCGGCCTGATGCTCGGTGGCGTCACGATCGGTTCGATCGGTGGTCTGCTGTCCGCCGCCCCGCTGCTCCGGCGGTTCGGCGGCCGGAACGCCCTGACCGCGGTCGTGGTCCTCGTGCCGGTCGCCATCGCCGTCCTCGGCATCGCGGCGGCGCTGCACTCCGTGCCGCTGGCCGCGGTGGCCTTCGTCGTCGCCGGTGCCGGGATCGGCTCGCTCGACGTGATGGCGAACATCGAGGGCACGGCCATCGAGGTGCTCGCCGGACGCACGACCCTCCCGTTGATGCACGCCGCATGGTCGGGAGGCGCGGCGCTCGGTGCCGGCATCGCCGCACTCTGCGCGGCGCTCGGCATCACCGCGTCGACCCAGTTGGTGGTGGAGGCTGCGGTGCTGCTCGTGGTCGGCGTGCTCGCCATGCGCGCGATCCCGGACGGCACCCGTGCCGAGGAGCACGACGACACGATGACGGCCGGGCAGCGCATCCGCGCCTGGGCGAAGGGGTGGGCAGACGTCCGACTGCTGATGATCGGGCTCGTGATGCTCGGCGTCGAACTCGGCGAGGGGTCCGCGAACAACTGGCTCGCGCTCGCCACCACGGACGGGCACGGGCAGTCCGCGACCATCGGCGCGCTGTTCTTCACCGTGTTCGCGGTGTCCGAGGCGGCGACCCGCGTCTTCGCCGGCCCCGTCGTCGACCGGCTCGGACGGGTGAGCACGATCCGCTGGACCACGGCGCTCGGCATCGTCGGCGCCGTCCTGTTCATCGTCGGCGGCTCGTGGTGGCTCACCCTGATCGGCGTCGTGCTCTGGGCGGTCGGCGTCTCGATGGGCTTCCCGCTCGGGATGTCCGCGGCGGCGCAGAGCGGGCCGAACCCGGCCGCGCGGGTGAGCGTCGTGGCGTCGATCGGGTACTTCGCGAACTTCGCCGGGCCGCCGGTCATCGGTGCCATCGCCGAGCGCGTCGGCGCCCTGAGCGCGCTGTGGCTCGTCGCGGTGCTGTTCATCGCGGCCTTCGCCGCGTCCGGTTCGCTCCGGCCGGTGGAGCGCCGCGACTGACCACGGCGGTGGGCCCGCGCGGCCACCTGCGCGGGCCGGCGCGCCGGGCCGGCACCGAGCCTCCCGGGCTAGCGTGGCCGGGTGAGCGACGACGGAACCAGGACCTTCGACAGCCCAGCCGGACGCATCCGCGGATCGCTGGACGGCGACGTCGTCCGCGTGCTCGGCGTCCCCTACGCGCAGGCGGACCGCTTCCGACCGCCGCAGCCGATGCCCGTCTTCGACGACGTGTTCCATGCCGACTTCCCCGCGCCGGTCGCCCCGCAGCCCGCCGCGACCGTCGTCGACCAGCTGCTCCACGTCATCGAGGCCGAGGTCGACGAACGCTGCCAGGCGCTCTCGATCACGATCCCGGGCGACATCAGCCCGGACGAACGCCTCCCCGTCATGGTCTGGGTGCACGGCGGCTCGTACGTCATCGGCGGCGGCGACCTGCCGATCAACGACCCGTACGACCTGGTCCGCGAGCAGCGCGTGATCGTCGTCACCGTGACGTACCGGCTCGGCGTGCTCGGGTTCCTCGGCGACGGGGAGCGGATCCCGGCGAACCTCGGGCTGCTCGACCTCGTCGCGTCGCTCCGCTGGGTGCGGGAGAACATCGCGGCGTTCGGCGGCGACCCCGACCTCGTGACGCTCTTCGGCCAGTCCGCCGGCGGTGACGCCGTCGCGCACCTGATGATCAGCGACGGCGCCGAGGGGCTCTTCCGCCGCGCGATCGTGCAGAGCGCGCCCCTCGGGCTCTCGCGGAACCGCGCGCGGATGAACCGGGCGATGGTCGACGCCGTCGGCGTGGTCACCGAGGAGACCCCGCTCGAGGACCTGCTCGACCGTCAGGCGCTCGGCACGAAGGTCGCCGCCCCGTACGGGCTCCGTGGCGGGATGCCGTTCGGGACGCAGTACGGGCACGCGCCGCTCCCCGCCGAGCGCGACCTCGCCGACGCCTGGCGCCGCGTCGCCCCGGAGATCGACGTCCTCATCGGGTCCGCGTCCGACGAGGCCGGCATGTACGTGCCGGTCATCCCCGTGCTGAAGCGCATCGTGCGGCACCGGGTTCCGCGTGCGCTGGTGCGGTGGTGGCTGGTCCGGCCGCTGACGGCGGTGATCTACGGCCGCGATGCCCGGGCGTTCGCAGCACGGCATCGCGCTGGCGGTGGGAACGCGACCGTCTACCGACTGCTCCGCGGCGCGACCGTCCGTCCGACGGGTGCCGTGCACATGAGCGACCTCCCGCTCCTGCTGGGCCGGAAGGCCGCGTGGGCGGGCAGCCGGTTCGTGCCGGAACGGGACTGGGCGGAGGTGGAGCGCCGCGGACCCGGCGTCCGGGCGATCTGGGCCGAGTTCGCCAGGACCGGACGGGTCACGGCGCCCGACGACGAGACGCTGGTCTTCGAGCACTGAGCGGAGTCCCCAGAACGGGCGGTCGCGGCACACCCCCGCCGCACCGGACAATCGACGTCATGCCCGCGTCCGACCACGACCTCCGCGCCAGCATCGTCGCCGCCGGCATCGCCGCGTACCGCGAGGCCGACTTCCACGACGTCGGGCCGACCGACGTCGCACGGCTGTCCGGCATCGCCGAGGAGGAGTTCCGTCGCGTCTTCCCGCTCTGGGACCTGTTCGTCGTGGCCGTCGTCGACCGCTGGAACAACGGCACCCGTCGGGCGCTCTGGGCACTCGCCGAGGAGCACGGTGCGGTCGCGTACGTCCGCGCGCGCCTGGAGTCCGGCATCGAGGAACCGGCACTCGTCCGGCTCCGCATGGCCGTCATGAGCGCCGCGTCGAGCCCGTCGCACGCTGCCGCCGGGTGGTTCCGCGGCCAGTACACACGGTCGTTCGAGGACCTCACCCTGGCCCTGGCCCGGGACGTCGTCGCCGGCCGTGAACCCCGGGGACTGTCCCCGCGGCACGGTGCGGAGCAGCTCTTCGCGCTCTACGAGGGACTCCAGCTGCAGTCGATGCTCCGGGACGACGTCGACCTGCTGCCCGGGTTCGACCGTGCCGTCGCGCGGATGCGGGTCGGCTGGGGTGCCGGCGCGACGGTCTGACGGTGCGCCTGTCTGAGGCCGCGGTCTGACGCCGCGGTCTACAGGTCCAGCCGCATCACGTACCGCCGTGCCGTCGGGTGCGTGAGCTCCCGGAACCCGGCGGCCACGAACGCCGACCGTGGACCCACGAAGAGCTCGCCCCAGACGTCCTCCTTCCCCGGCGCGAACTGCATCGGGTAGCCCTCGACCGCGCGCGCCCCGTTCCGCCGCGCGTGCTCGACGGCACCGACGACCAGCGCGTGGCTGAGGCCCTGGCGCCGGAACCCCTTCCGGACCACGAAGCAGGGGATCGCCCACACGCTCTCGTCGGTGCGGTCCTCGTCCCGTCCCGCCCACGCCACGCGGGTCCTGCGCAACCGGACGAACGCCGGCCGTGGCTCGACGGCCGCCCACCCGACCGGTTCGCCGTCCCGGTAGGCGACGACCCCCGTGGTGTCGCGGGCGTCGGGGTCGTCGCACCCGACCTCGGCCCGGAACCGCCGGGTGCGCTCGTCGTTCGGCATGTCGGTGAACTCGCGGTCGAACGTCTTCAGCCACTGGCAGTGGCACGTCGCCGGGTCGCCGCGCTCGCCGAACACGAGGTCGAGGTCGTCCCACGGCACCTCGTTCGCGGGACGGAACGTGACCGCTCCGTCCCGGTTCGTGACCGTCGTCGTCATCGCACGCCGTCCCTCCCCGAGCGCCGCGGTGCCGCGATCCCTGCGGCTGGCACGCTCGGATGGGGCTCACGATAGCGCGCCGGGTTCCGTCGGGACGGCCTGGAGGCTCGGCGCGGCATGCGAGCGCCGGCTCCCGTTGCTGGGATGGTCGGGACATGGAGTACACCGAGTACGACACCAGGGTCGCTGCGTACGGCGTGGTCACGCACGAGGGGCGGGTGCTGCTCGCGATGCAGCGGTTCCCGGAGGCGGGGACGTGGGCGCTGCCCGGCGGCGGCGTCGAGTACGACGAGAGCGTCGAGCAGGCCGTCGTCCGCGAGTTCATGGAGGAGACCGGCTACGAGGTCGCTGTCGATGGGCTCCTCGGCGTCCGCCACCACCTCGTCCCCGCGGAGCGACGGATGCACGAGAACGGTCGCCCGATGAAGGCGCTGCAGGTCGTGTTCCGCGTGACGGTCACCGGTGGGGAGCTCCGCGACGAGGCGGACGGTTCCACGGAGCGGGCCGACTGGATCCCGATCGCGGACCTCCCGCACCACCGGCACGGCCTGGTCGTCCCGATCGCCCTCGGTTGGGCGGGCGCCCTCACCCCCTGACCACTCAGGCGCTGACGCGCTCCCGCCCCGGTCCCTCCACGAGCCACCCCATGCTGCGCAGTTGGGCGGCGGCCTCCTCCGGATTCTCCCGCGCGACGAGTCCCGCCTGCGTCGAGACCCACCGGGCTTGGCCGTCGGCGATCGCGGAGCGCCACCCGGGCAGTGAGTCCACTCCGCACTCCTCGATGAGGAACACCAGGAACTCTTCGATGGACGGCCGGAACCGGCTGCCGCCGACCGGGTAGTGCAGTGTCGACAGCCGAGATGGGTCTCGCTGACGTCGGCCGGCCGCGGACGCCGTTGCGAGCATCGTGGTGAAGGCGCCGCGCTCCGAGTGGACGTGCCAGTGCGCAACCGGGGCACCCGACTTCGTGCGCTCGTACTCGAACCGTGCAAGGGGCTCGCGATCCGGTCGCATCAACAGCCGGAACTGCGACGTCTCGGTCCGGAATCGAGCGCTGGCGGGTTCGCTCGAGAGTGCGAACCGCACGTCGAGGTCAGCGACGACCGCTCCGCCCACGCGCAGGGGGATCGTCGAGGGATCCCCGTCGTCACGCTGTGTACGCACGAGGAGCACGTTGTCCGAACGGCGTTCGAAGAACCGCACGCCGTGTTCCGGCAGCACGCCGTCGATCAGCTGCTGCAGATCGCGCACGAACCCGAAGGCCGTCGCGGCCTTGACGGTTCTCACGGTGCGTCGCTCAGCACGAAGTCGATGGCGTCGAGTTCGGCCTCGGCCTGCCACTCGTCGCCCTGGAGTTCCCGCAGTTCCATCACGGGCCCGAATCCCCTGTCGTCCAGGCCCCAGTACTGCAGGATCAGGGAGCGACGCGCGCGGAGCGCTTCTGCTCTCATCGGGTCGATCTTCGGCATGCGCATGGTCTGCTCCTTCTTCGTCGGTGCGGAGAAGGTAGATCGCCGCCGCTCCCGGGCGCCAGCTTTCTGGATGCGACATTTCGCGGGGCGGGCTACTCCGCGATGACGCTGAAGACGTTGCCCGAGGGGTCGGTGAACCACGCGATGAGCGGGCCGCCCTTGCGGTTGATGCCCTTCTCGTCGGTCATGCCCTCGTAGTGCAGGAAGCTGACGCCCTTGGCGGCGAGCTCGTCCACGGCCGCGTCGACGTCGGGCACCGGGAAGTTCAGGATCGTGAAGGACGCCGGCTCGTGCGCCGGGCCCTTCGGGTACGCCAAGACCCAGCGGCCGTCGCCGAGCTGGATCGAGAGCATGCCGTGGTCCTCGGTCACCTCGAGCCCGAGGACGTCCGTGTAGAACGCCTTCGCCTCGGCCGGGTCCCGCACGGAGAACCCGCTGAACGCCTTCGTCGCATCGATGCTCATGCCGACAGTGAACACCTCTGGGAGGATGAGGGCGTGCGCGCGGAGGGAAGTGTCGACGAAGCCGTCGAACGAGCGATCGAGCTGGCGTCGTCGCCGTCCCGCGTGGTGCTCGGCATCGCCGGGGCACCGGGAGCCGGCAAGTCGACCCTGGCTCGGCGTGTGGTCGCGGCCGTTGACGAGCGGTTCGGCGCCGGGACGGCCGTGCAGGTGCCGATGGACGGCTTCCACCTGGCGAACGCCGCACTCGACGCGCTCGGCCGGCACGACCACAAGGGCGCGATCGACACCTTCGACGCCGACGGGTACGTGGCGCTCGTCCGGCGACTCGTCGCAGCGCAGGAACCCGTCGTCTGGGCACCCGACTTCGACCGCCGCGTCGACGAACCCGTCGCCGGCAGCATCGCCGTCCCGCGCGACACCCGGCTCGTCGTCTCCGAGGGCAACTACCTGCTCGACGATGCCGCTCCCTGGAGTGCGCTCCCGGAGCTGTTCACCGAGACGTGGTTCTGCGCGGTGGACGACCGGGTCCGCGTCGACCGTCTGGTCGGGCGCCACATGCGGCACGGACGCGACCACGAGGCGGCCCGCACCTGGGCGGTCGAGGTCGACGGTGTGAACGCCGCACGCGTCGCTGCCACGGTGACCCGAGCCTCCTGGACCGTCCGGACCTGACCACCAGCGCACCATCGAGAGGACCAGCATGACCATCGCCATCACCGGTGCGACCGGCAACATCGGCGGCGCCGTCGCCCGCTCGCTCGCCGCCGACGGGGTCCCGTTCCGGATGATCGTCCGGGACGCGTCGCGGGCGCCGGAGCTGCCCGGCACCGAGGTCCGGACGGCGACCTTCGCCGACACGGACGCGGCCCGTGCGGCGCTCGACGGCGTGGACACGCTGCTCATGGTCTCCGCGGCCGAGGCCCAGGACCGCCTGCAGCAGCACCGCGCCTTCGTCGCGGCCGCCGCGACCGCCGGTGTCCGGCACGTCGTGTACACCTCCTTCGCCGGTGCAGCGCCGGATGCGACCTTCACGCTCGGCCGCGACCACTGGGCCACCGAATCGGCGATCCGTGCGACCGGGATGGCGCACACGTTCCTGCGGGACAGCTTCTACCTGGACTTCGTCGAGGACCTCGTCGGCGAGGACGGCGTGATCCGCGGGCCGGCGGGCGACGGGGCGATGGCAGCGGTCGCGCGCGCGGACGTCGCCCGGGTGGCGGCGACGGTGCTCGCGAACCCGGCAGGGCACCTCGACCGGACGTACGACCTGACCGGCCCCGTGGCAATCACGCTCGAGCAGGCGGCTGCGATCGTGAGCGCCGAGCGCGGGACGACCGTGACCTACCACCGGGAGACGGTGGAGGAGGCGTACGCCTCGCGGGCGAAGTGGAACCCGAAGCCGTGGCAGGCCGACGCGTGGGTGAGCACCTACACGGCGATCGCCGAGGGTGCCCTTGCGCGGGTCTCCGGCGACGTCGAGCGGGTCACCGGCCGTCCGCCGATGACCCTGCAGGACGTGCTCCGCGCGGGCTGACCGCTCGGTCGCTGCGCGTTCGTTCCCATCTCGCCTGCGGTGGGAAGAGGAAACGCGCGTGGTGGGTCGGAAGAAACGACCCCCTACGCGCGAAACGACCCCCTCCGCGCGAAACGACCCCCCTCCGCGCGGGCCCTCCGCGCGGGCGGCCGACCGCTGGGGTCAGGGGACCCGGCGCGCGGCCAGGGTCCCGACGACCCCGAGCACCAGGACCGCCACGAGCACGACGAGCAGCGGTGCCGTCCAGTCCCCGGTCGCACCGTGCAGCGCACCGGCGACGAGGGGCCCGGCCGACCCGATCAGGTACCCGCCGCCCTGCACGAACGCGGACATCCGCCGGGCGTCGTCGTCGTTCGAGACGAGCCGCACGATGATGATGAAGATCACCGTGATGCCGCCGCCCTGCGCCGCACCGCCGAGGATCGACCACAGCAGCCAGAGCTGGGGCGCGAAGAGCAGCCCGAGCGGCATGGCGAGCCAGAGGAACGCGACGAGGGACAGGATCGCGCGCGGACGCCAGCGTGCGGCGAGCACCGGGACGCCCAGCGCACCGACGACCGCGAGGATCTGGAACACCGACGAGCTCGCACCGGAGGACGCCTTCGAGAAACCGATGTCGTCGTGCAGCAGCGTCGGGATCCAGGCGGTGAGCGCGTAGTAGGAGAACGCCTGCCCGCCGAAGGCCAGCGTCAGTCCGATGGTCACCCAGCGCGTCGGGCGGCGGGACGGCGCGGACCCGGCGGAGGCGGTGTCGGGCAGCCGGATCGCCCCGGTGCCGAGCACCTGGTCGATCGGCCCCGTCACGGGCAGCGGTTCCACGGGAGCGCCGGCCACCGGTCGGAGCCATGCAGCTCGGGGCCCGACGGCGTACGACCACGCGAGTCCGGCGACGACGGCGAGCACACCCCACACCGCGATCGCGGCGGGCCACCCCCAGACGCTGGCGATCGGCGCGGTTCCGAGCGAGGTCGTCATCGACCCGACGTTGAGCGCCGACGTGTACACGCCGGTGACGATGCCGACGCGTTCAGGTGAGGTGTCCCGCCGGATGACGACCGGGATCACGACGTTGCCGATGGTGATGCCGATGCCGATCACCGCGGTGCCGATGAGCAGCGCCGCGGCGCTCGGGAGCGACCGGACGATCGTGCCGGCGAGCACGATCAGGAGCGAGAGCGACAGTGCTCGCTCCGGGGTGGCCTTCGCGATCACCCAGCTGGCGAGCGGCGTCGCGAGGGCGAAGCAGAGCACGGGGATCGTCGTCAGCAGTCCGGCGACCGTGGTGGTGAGACCGAGGTCGAGGCGGATGTCCCCGATCACCGGGGCCGGCGCGACGATCGGCCCGCGCAGGTTCAGCGCGACGAGGACGATCGCGACGGGCAGGACCCAGCCCGCGCGGCGGACCACTGTTCCGGTGCTCACGAACGAGCGGAGGCGTCGGCAGCGTCGGCGGCGTCGGACGCGTCGGACGCGGGGAGCGACGAGTCCGACGACCCCGGCAGCAGGATCGGCAGCAGGTCGAGCGGCGTCGCAGCCTGCGCGATGGTGCCCTCGGCCTCGGCGGGGGAGCCGTAGCCCCACTCCGCGAAGACCACGGGGACGCCGTGCACCGCGGCGCCCTCGACGTCGTGCAGGCGGTCGCCGACGAGCACCGGCCGCGAGATGTCGAACCCGCGGGCGTCGAGCCGCTTCAGCGCTTCCTCGACGACGTCGGCCTTCGATGACCGCACCTCGTCGTCGCTGGCCCCCGTGATGATGTCGATGTCCCCGGTCAGTCCGTAGTGGTCGAGGATGTACGTCGCCGGGGTCTCCGGCTTGCTCGTCGCGGTCGAGATCGGCAGGCCGGCCTCGTGCAGGGTGCGGAGCACGACGTCGATCCCCGCGAACATCGTCGAGTCCAGGGCCCCGTGCGAGAAGTAGTGCTCGCGGTACACGGCGAGCGTGCGGTCCGCCAGCGCCTCGTCCATGCCCATCGCGATGCGGAACGTGTCGAGGATCGGCGGGCCCACGAACGACATCAGCGTCGCGCGGTCGGGAACGGGGACGCCGACCTTGCGGAACGTGTACGTCAGGCTCTCCAGGATGCCCGGCGCCGAGTCGCTGATGGTTCCGTCGAGGTCGAAGAGGATGGCGCTGAACGGGCTTGTCATGACGTACCCACCCTAACCGGGGGACCGGAACCGGCCCACCCGTGCGTCGTGCCGTGCGGGGCGGCGTCGACCCGGGCCTCCCGCCCGGTCAGAACAGGCGGGTGTGCCCGCCCTCGATGCCCCGCATCGCGTCGTAGTCCAGGACCAGCACGCGGATGCCGCGGTCCTCGGCCAGCGTGCGCGCCTGCGGTGCCACCGTCTGCGCGGCCAGCACCCCCTGCACCGGACGCAGCAGCGGGTCCCGGTTCATCAGCTCGAGC
>NZ_RKII01000006.1:594529-1188171 GCF_003755165.1 Curtobacterium sp. PhB130
GTCCTCGGCCAGCGTGCGCGCCTGCGGTGCCACCGTCTGCGCGGCCAGCACCCCCTGCACCGGACGCAGCAGCGGGTCCCGGTTCATCAGCTCGAGCTACCGGGTGAGCTGCTCGACCGCGTCGATGTTCGCGTTGCGCTTCATCTCCACCGCGACGCTTGCCCCCGCGTCGTCGCGCGCCAGGATGTCGACCGGTCCGATGGCGGTCATGTACTCGCGGCGGACCAGGGTGTGGCCGTCCCCGAGCAGTTCGATCTGCTCGGACAGGAGCTGCTGCAGGTGCGCCTCGACCCCGTCCTTCACCAGGCCCGGGTCGACGCCGAGGTCGTGGCTCTCGTCGGCGATCACCTCGTAGATGGAGACGACGAGCTTGTCCTGCGTCTTCTTCTGCGTGACGGTCCAGACCTGCTCGATGCCGTTCTCGGCCTGCTCGTCGGAGGGGTCGCCGATCTCGATCGAGCACGGCGGGCTCATCCAGTTCAGCGGCTTGTAGCTGCCGCCGTCCGAGTGGACGAGCAGCGAGCCGTCGGCCTTGAGCATGAGGAGCCGAGTCGCGAGGGGCAGGTGGGCCGACAGGCGACCGGCGTAGTCGACGGAGCAGCGGGCGATGACGAGACGCACCCCGGAAGCCTAACCGGCGTCTGGTCGCGTTCCGGACGTCGCGTCCGCCTTCGTCGCGTTCTCTGCCTGGAGGCTCGGCTCGGCCCCGCTCGGTCCGTCGCCCCCGCCCCGGGCCGGGTCTCCCGCACCGGCGGTCGCGCCCGGCGTCCGCTCGCGCGCCGCCCCCGATGCCAGCCCGGCGGCGATGATGAACACGAACACGATGAGCAGCCCGTTGAGCAGCCCGAAGTGCTCGCCCACCAGCCCGATGATCGGCGGCCCGGCGAGGAACGCGACGTACCCGATGGTGGCCACGGCACTGACTCGGGCGGCGGCCGTGCGGGGGTCGTCGGCCGCGGCGGACATGCCCATCGGGAAGCCGAGGCTCGCGCCGAGGCCCCAGAGCACCACGCCGACGATCGCGAGCGGCACGTTCGGGACGAAGATCAGCATGCCGAGGCCGACGACGGCGACCGCAGCGCTCGTGCGGAGCACCGGGACCCGGCCGAAGCGGTCGATGAGGGGGCTGCCGGCGATCCGGCCGACGGTCATCGCGGCGAGGAACACGGTGAGCACGGCGGAGCCGCCGTCGTTGGCGAGCCCGTGCCCGTCGATCATGGCGAGGGGGAGCCAGTCGTTGGCGGAGCCCTCGGCCAGGGCCATGCCGAGGACGATCACGCCGATGAGCAGGGTCGACGGCTGCTTCCAGATCGCCCAGCGGGAGACCGGCAGCGTGACGGGGCTGGTGTCGGTCGGCTCGGGGTCGGACACCCGCTCGTCGCCGAACCAGCGGACGACGGTGACCAGCGCGATGCTCGTGACGATCCCGAGGACGATGAAGTGCAGGGCGACGGGGACCTCGTAGCGCTCGGCCAGGGCGCCGAGGCCGGCGCCGGCCAGGGTCCCGACGCTGAACGCGGCGTGGAACAGCGGCATGATCGTCCGGCCGCCGAGCCGCTCGGCCGTGGCCCCGGTGACGTTCATCGACACGTCGCAGAGGCCGTTGCCGAACCCGAACGCGATGAGGCTGATCCAGATGGCGGCGAAGCCCCAGCCGAGGCTGACGGAGATCCCGGCCATGACGAGGCCGAGCGCGAGGCACACGGCGGCGATCTGCACCCCGCGCTTGGCACCGAGACGGCCGACGATGTGACCCGCGAAGGTGAGACCGGCGATGGACCCGACGGACATCCCGACGACGAGCAGACCCATCTCCAGGGTGCTCGCGCCGAGTTCGTCGCGCACGCTCGGGATGCGCCCGAGCCAGGTGGCGATGTCGAGCCCGGAGAGCGTGAACACGACGAACACCGCGTTGCGCCAGGCGCGGGTGCTCGGTGCGGTCCAGGTGGGGGACGCCGTCGTCATGGTTCTTTCCGATCGAATCGATTCGAGTGAGGTTCTCGGATACGCTAACCGGCGATGGACGACACGGCAACAGACAGCGGCGAGTCGGGCTCGGCCCGGACGGCACGGCCGACCCTCGTCGCCGTCGCGCGCGCGGCCGGGGTCGCACCATCCACCGCGTCACTCGCCTTCAGCGGCAGCGGCCCCGTCTCCGAGGAGACCAGGGCACGCGTGCTCGCCGCGGCGGCGTCGCTCGGCTACGACGGCCCGGACCCGCGTGCACGGTCGCTCCGCCGCGGTCGCTCCGGCGTGATCGGCGTCGTGATGGACGAGCGACTCAGTGACGCCTTCCGTGACCCGGTCAACGTCCTGACGCTCGACGGCATCGCCGAGGTCGCGGGGGAAGCGGGGGCCTCCCTGCTCCTCGTCCGCAGCCCGCTCGACGACGAACGGGGTGCCGGACCCCTCGTGGACGCGCCGATGGACGCGGTGGTGCTCGTCGGCTGCAACGTGCGGGTCGACCCGGCCGTCGCCGTGCTCCGGCGTCGCGGGATCCCGGTCGTCGCGATCGAGGCCGACGACATCGAGGGCGCCGTCCCCATCCAGCTCGACAACCGCGAGGGCTCGCGACGCGCCTCGGCGTTCCTCCGCGACCTCGGGCACGAGTCCGTCACGGTCGTCACCCTGCCGGTCGACGCCAAGCGGCAGCGCGGGCCGATCTCCGCCGAGCGGTTCGCCGCGGGCACGGCGTTCACGACGATGGAGCGGCTCCGCGGGGTGCGCGGCGTCTTCCCGGACGCCGTCGCGATCGAGGCCGGGGGCAGCTCGGTGGAGGAAGGCCGCGCTGCCGGTGCCGCGTTGTTCGGACCGGGGGGCAGCCGTCCCACCGCGGTCGTGGCGCAGAGCGACCTGCTCGCGGTCGGGGTGATCTCCGCCGCGCTCGAGGCCGGGCTCCGCGTGCCGGAGGACGTCAGCGTCGTCGGCTTCGACGGCATCCAGGTCGACGACAGCTTGTTCCACCGCTCCCCGATCCGGCAGCTGACCACGCTCGTGCAGCCGTTCGTGCAGAAGGGCCAGGCGGCGGCACGTGCTGCGCTCGCCATGCTCGAGGGTGCCGCACCCACGCCGGCGTCCTTCCGCTCCGAGCTCCGCATCGGCGACACGACGGCGCCGCCGCGCGCGTAGCGCCGCCGCCGCGCTGCCCGCGCCGCCGCGGCACCCGCGCACCGTGCGCCCGCGCCGCGCAGCCCACCCGACGCTCAGCGCGCCATCGCCACCGCGATCCACCCCGGCCGGTGCGCCCGCACGCCGAGCGTCACCGCGCGCACCCCGATGTACCCGAACGAGAACACCGCCCAGAGCGCCGCGAGCCCGTCCCCGAACGCCCAGAGCAGCGGCAGGTACACGACGAGGTTCACCCCGCCGGCGATCGCCAGGTACCGGGCGTCGCCCGCCCCGATGAGCACCCCGTCGAGCACGAACACGTACCCGGCGATCGGCATCCCCGCCGCGATGAGCACGAGCACGACCGGCAGCGACGACCGCACCGCCGCGGAGCCTCCGAACACCGGGCCGAGCACGCCGCTGACTGCCAGCGTCAGCGCCCCGAGCATCACCCCGCCCGCGATGCCGAGCACCACGAGCCGCGTCGTGACGAGCCGCACCCGGTCGGCGTCCCCGGCCCCGAGGGCGTGCCCGACGAGCGCCTGCCCCGCGATCGCGAGCGCGTCCAGGGCGAAGGCGAGCGTGCCGAACACCGTCAGCCCGACCTGGGTGGTCGCGAGCCCGGTCGTGCCGAGCCCCGCTGCGACCGCGATCGTGGCGAGCATCGCCACGCGGAGCGACGCCGTCCGGAGGAACAGCCACGCCCCCGACCGCAGCGCACGGACCACGCCCGATGCGCCCGGCCGGAGCGGAGCGCCCACGGTCCGCGCAGCCCGCACCGCGATGACGACGTACACGGCGGCCATCGCCCACTGCACGATGACGGTGCCCGCGGCGGAGCCCTCGACGCCCCACCCGAGGCCGTAGATCAGGAGTGCGTTGAGCAGTCCGTTCGCGACGAAGCCGACCGTGGCGACGACGAGCGGCGTCCTCGTGTCCTGCAGTCCACGGAGGAGGCCGGTGGACGCCGTCACGACGAGGATCCCGGGCAGGCCGATGAGCGAGACGAGCAGGTAGGCGGTCGCGGCACTCGACACCGGGGCGGCTGCGCCGAAGAGCGACACGAGCGGCCCGGCGAGCGGCCAGCCGATCAGCGCGAGCACGACCCCGAGTCCCAGGGCCAGCCACATCCCGTCGATGCCGGCGTGCACCGCGCCGCGCCGGTCGCCGCCGCCCAGCGCCCGTGCGACGGCCGGGGTCGTCGAGTAGGCCAGGAACACGAGCAGCCCCGTCACGGTCTGCAGCACGGCGGCGGCGAGCCCGACCGCCGCGAGCGACGTCGCGCCGAGGTGCCCGACCAGCGCCGTGTCCGTCATCAGGAACAGCGGTTCGACGACGAGGGCGCCGAGCGCCGGCAGTGCCAGCCGGACGATGTCGCGGTCGACGGCGCGGCGGGACGAGGCCATCACGACATCATGCCGGACGGGAGGCCCGGGTCGGGCCCGACCCGGGCCTCCCGTCCGTCGCCTGGTGGCGTCAGCCGCGGTCGGCGCGCGGTTCCGCAGGGACGCCGCCGGTGGCGGCGTGTGCGGACTCCGACACTTCGGGCGTGGCCGGGTCGGTGCCGCGCGCCCGACCGATGAGGTCCATCAGGTGGTAGACGACGATCGCCGCGACGGTCCCGACGATGATGCCGCCGAAGCTCGCCTGGCCGAACGAGAACGTGAAGTCCGCGATGCCGATGATGAGCGCGATGCCCGCCGTCAGCTGGTTCTTCGGCTTGGAGAAGTCGACGCGGTTCTCCACCCAGATCCGGATGCCGATGACGCCGATCAGGCCGTACAGGGCGGTGGTCGCACCGCCGAGGACGCCGGCGGGCACGGAGGAGATGACCGCACCGATCTTCGGGGAGAGCCCGAGCAGGACGGCGACGATCGCGGCCACCCAGTACGCGGCGGTGGAGAACACCCGGGTCGCTGCCATCACGCCGATGTTCTCGCCGTAGGTCGTCGTCGCGGAGCCGCCGCCGACACCAGCCAGCACGGTGGAGATGCCGTCGGCGAAGAGCGCCCGACCGGTCAGCGGCGTGAGGTCACGGCCGGTGAGCTGTCCGACGCCCTTCACGTGGCCGACGTTCTCGGCGATGAGCGCGAGGACGACCGGCACGAACGCCAGGTAGATCGCGAGCTGCGACGGGTCGAAGGCCGGCGCGGTGAACTCCGGCAGCCCGACCCAGGCGGCAGCGCCGACGGCGGAGAAGTCCACCTGCCCGCCGATGAGCGCCGCGACGTACCCGATGACCACGCCGATGACGATGGAGAGCCGCCCGATCAGTCCCTTGAAGAGCACCGTCACGAGGATGATCGCGAGCAGGGTGATCAACGCGACGACGGGGGCCTTCGTGAAGTTGTCGCGCGCCGCGGGGGCGAGGTTGAACCCGATCAACGCGACGATCGCGCCGGAGACGATCGGCGGCATCAGCCGGTCGATCCAGCCGGCGCCGGCGAGGTGCACGACCAGGCCGATCACGGCGAGGAGCGCACCGACGACGATGATGCCGGAGAGCGCGAGGGGGATGCCGCCGATCTTCGTCGCGGCACCGATGGGGGCGATGAAGGCGAAGGAGGACCCGAGGTAGCTCGGCAGGCGGTTCCCGGTGATGAGCAGGAACAGGATCGTCCCGATGCCGCTGAAGAGCAGGGTCGTGGACGGCGGGAAGCCGGTGAGCAGCGGGACGAGGAACGTCGCGCCGAACATCGCGACGACGTGCTGGACGCCGAGCCCGATCGTGCGGCCCCAGGTGAGGCGTTCGTCCGGTGCCACGATCGTCGTCGCCGAGACGGTCGCGCCGTCTCCGTGCAGCTTCCACGGGAGTCCCATGCGACGACCGTACCGGCACCCGCACCCCCGTGACGGCGCCGGTCCGGGTCCCGGGGTGGACGCCAGGGGGTCGGTGACTATCGTGGAGCGCATGACCGACGTCGCAGGCACCACCGGAATCCAGACCGACGAACTCGATGCCACGGTGCAGCCGAAGGACGACCTCTACCGGCACGTGAACGGGCAGTGGATCCAGGCGACGCCGATCCCCGACGACAAGGCGCGCTACGGGTCCTTCACGGTCCTCGCGGAAGCGGCAGAGGTCGCCGTCCGGGACATCATCGAGCGCTCGCAGCAGGCCGCTCCCGGCACCGAGGAGCGCAAGGTCGGCGACCTGTTCTCCTCGTTCACCGACGAGACCGCGCTCGAGTCGCTCGGCACCGCGCCGATCGAGCCGCTCCTCGCCGAGATCGCCGCGATCGAGACCAAGGACGAGGTCGTCCGGATGGTCGGTCGGTTCGAGCGCCTCGGCCTGCCGAGCTTCATCCAGCTCTTCGTCGACAACGACCCGGGCGACCCGGAGTCCTACGTGGTGTTCCTCGAGCAGTCCGGGCTCGGGCTGCCCGACGAGTCCTACTACCGCGAAGAGCGCTTCGCCGACATCCGCGACAAGTACCGCGAGTTCGTCGGCGCGATGTTCCCCCTCGCCGGCTACGACGAGAGCGCGGACCGCACCGAGCACGTCATCCGGCTCGAGACCGAGCTCGCCGGCAAGCACTGGGACAACGTCGCCACGCGCGACAGCCAGAAGACGTACAACAAGCTGCCGTGGGCCGAGGTCGCCGCGCTGGCGCCCGGGATCGACCTGCAGCTGTGGTGGGAGTCGATCGGTGCCCCGGTCGGCGCGTTCGAGACCGTCGTGGTGCGCGAGCCCTCGTTCCTCACCGGTCTGGCCGAGCTCCTCCGCGACGAGAACGTCAGCACCTGGAAGGACTGGCTCGCCTGGCAGGTCATCCGCGGGTCGGCGCCGTACCTGACGAGCGCGTTCTCGGCGACGAGCTTCTCGTTCTACGGCACCGCACTCACCGGGGCGCCCAAGCAGCGCGAGCGCTGGAAGCGCGGCGTCTCCCTGGTCGAGGGCGCCATGGGCGAAGCAGTCGGACGGATCTACGTCCAGGAGCACTTCGACGAGACCTCGAAGGTGACGATGGACGACCTCGTCGCGAACCTCGTCGAGGCGTACCGGCAGAGCATCACCGCGCTCGACTGGATGACCGACGAGACCCGGGCCCGCGCGCTCGACAAGCTCGACAAGTTCACGCCGAAGATCGGGTACCCGGTCAAGTGGCGCGACTACTCCGCGCTGCCGGTCGCCGCCGACGACCTGCTCGGCAACGTGCGCGCCGTCGCGGCCTTCCAGGTCGACCGCGAGCTCGGCAAGATCGGGAAGCCGATCGACCGCGACGAGTGGTTCATGACCCCGCAGACGATCAACGCCTACTACAACCCGGGCTTCAACGAGATCGTGTTCCCGGCCGCCATCCTGCAGTTCCCGTTCTTCGACGCCGCCCGCGACGCCGCCGCGAACTACGGCGCGATCGGTGCCGTCATCGGCCACGAGATCGGCCACGGCTTCGACGACCAGGGCTCGCAGTACGACGGTGACGGCCGCCTCGAGAACTGGTGGACCGAAGCCGACCGCCTGGCGTTCGAGGAGCGCACGAAGGCCCTCATCGCGCAGTACGACGCGCTCGTCCCGACCGAGGTCCCGGACGGCCACGTCAACGGTGCCCTGACGATCGGCGAGAACATCGGCGACCTCGGTGGCCTGTCCATCGCGTGGAAGGCGTACCTGCTCTCGCTCGACGGCCAGGAGCCCCCGGTGATCGACGGCCTGACCGGTGCCGAGCGGTTCTTCCTCAGCTGGGCGCAGGCCTGGCGGATGGCGATCCGGCCGGAGGAAGCGGCACGACTGCTGCAGATCGACCCGCACTCGCCCACCGAGTTCCGCTGCAACCAGGTCGTCAAGAACATCGACGTGTTCTACGACACCTTCGGCGTGACCGAGCAGGACGCGATGTACCTCGACCCCACCGAGCGCGTCTCGATCTGGTGATGGTGGAGCCCGACGCGGCACCGTCCTCGCGGCGGCGACGCCACGACGGTCGTGCCGCGGCGGGCAACCGTGCGCGGGGTCGTCACCGCGGTGGCGGCGAGGACCGCTTCCAGGCGACGGTCGAGGCGCTCGGCGCGCTCGCGTTCGACGGCGCGGGCGTGAGCGCCTCGGTCATCGACACCTCCAGTGGCAAGGCGCTGCTGGCGATCGACGACCGGCTCGTGCAGCCCGTCGCCGGACTCGGTCGGGTGCTGCTGCTCATCGAGGTCGCCGCCCGGCTCGAGGACGGCCGGCTCCACGGCGACCGGCTCCAGCGGATGGCGCGGGACACCGCGACCGGCCCCGGCCTCTGGCAGTTCCTGCAGGAGCCGACGATGCAGGTGTCCGACCTGGCCACCCTGGTCGGCGCGACCGCGGACGCGTGGGCGACGAACGCCCTCCTCTCGACCGTCGGCATCGACGCGGTCCGGGAACGGGCCGAGTCGCTCGGGGTCGAGCGGTCGGCGTTCATCGACCGGGTCCGGGACCGCCGGGGGCCCGACGACGCCCCGGACGTCGCGGTCGCGGCCACCGGCGAGCTCAGCTGGGTGATGCGGGGTCTGGCCCTCGGCGAGGTCGTCGACGAGGGCGTGTCGAACCGCGTGCTCGGATGGCTCTCGCTCGCCGGCGACCTGACCCTGGTGGCCGGGTCGTTCGGGCTCGATCCGTTCGCACACCGGGCGCTCGACCACGGGTTGCAGTCGGTCGCGGTGACCGGTTCGGGTCCGGGTGTCCGTGCCGAGGCGGGCGTGCTGCGTGGTCCGGGCTCGTCGGTGAGCTACGCCGTGACGGTGACGTTCGACGACGACACGCTCGACCGACGGCTCGCGGTCGTCGAGGCGATGCGGACGATGGGCACCGAGGTCCTCGACGCGGTGCACGTCGTCGTGACCCGCTGACCCCGTTGGTCGCGCGGCCCTGGACCCGGCCGTGCACTCGCCGGAGCTGACGTCGTGCGGCGGGGCGAGCCTCCCGGCCGTGCATGCGTGCGCAACGTGCGACGACACCGTTGTCGTACGTCGACAACGGTGTCGCAAGCACGCGTGCGCAACGGTTGCAGACGCTGGCTGACGACGAAGTCGTCGTCGTACGACAGCGACCCTGTCGTTCCGAGTCGGGCCGAGGGCGGCAGCGAGCCGCCGGCCATCGCCCAGCCGCCTCAGCGGTGCTTCTTCGCGGCCTTCGCGATCTTCTTGCCGAGCTTCTTCCGCGACTTGCGGGCGTGCGGGTCGTTCCACATCTTCCGGGCGGTCTCGCCCTTCGACTGCTTGATCACGGGACGGTTGGCCCGGGACCCGAACCAGAACGCGACGAGCACGATTGCTCCGATGACGATGATGCGGTTGCGCATGGTGTTCCTTTCGGTGTCGGATCGCGGCCGGTCAGCCGGTGATCCGTCGTACGAGGTCGGTGATGATGGGCCCGACGTCCCCGGCCCGGTCTGCCGACCCGATCGCGACGGTGACGAGCGGGTAGGCCGTGACCACGAGGGTGACGACGACCGCGAGGACGACCGGCACCCACGACGCCACCGTACGTCGCCGGGTCACGGCGAGGATCAGCAACGCGAGCACCACGATCCCGCCGAGGACGGTCACGAGCGTGACGCGGACGACCGGGAACGGCACGAGTCCGGCGGTGGTGGCCGTCACGCCGGCGAGGAAGCCGACGAGCGGCAGGAACACGCCCACGAAGACGAGGACGACGACGAGCACGCCGACGACCGTCGCGACCCAGACACCGCGTGCTCGGGGTGGGCGCTCACGGGCGAACCGACGGCCGCGGCGCCCCGACCAGACGGTCACGACGCCGACTCGGTCGCGGCGTCTGCGGTCGCGTCGGTCGCGGAACCGGCGATCGCGGCGTCTGCGGTCGCGGGAGCCGGCGACGCGTCGTCGAACGGCCCGTGCACGTCGGTGACGCGCACGTCGACGCGGACCGGCAGTGCGGCGAGCTGGCCGACCGCGTGGGCGACCTGCGCGCGGACCTCGTCCGCGACGGCGCTGACGCGCTCCGGGTAGGTGACGACGAGCGACACCCGGACCTCGAGGATCCCGTCGGTGTCGTCGACCTGCACGCCGACGGTGGTCGCGGAACGGCCGAGGCGGGACCGCAACTGGTCGGCTGCCCGTTCGACGACCCCGCCGAGGTGGTGCACCCCGTCGACGCCGAGCGCGGTCGTCGCCGCGGTGCGGGCCGCGACGTCGAGCGGGCTCGCGTCCTCGGGCAGCGGTGCGGTCAGGGACGCCGGCAGCGTCACCTCGGTGACCGACGTGCGTGCGTGTGTCTCGTCGTGCATGGTCTCCTCCTCGGTCCGGACAGGCGACTACGGGGCACCCGGATGCGGCTGCCCCGTCGTCGTCACTGCGGTCGCGCTAGTTCTTGAAGACGTCCTTGACGTCCTCGCCGGTCTGCTTCACGCTCGCCGAGGCCTGGTCCTTCTTGCCCTCAGCGACCTTGGAGTCGTCGTTGGTGGCGTTGCCGAGGGCTTCCTTCGCCTTGCCGGCGATGTCCTGTGCGGCGTTCTTGATCTTGTCGTCGAGACCCATGAGGGTTCCTTTCTTCGGTGGGCAGGCGCCCGTTGCGGTGGTGTGGGTGGTGGTGACGGCCGGGAGGCCCGTCGTGCGTCCGGCGGTCGGCCTCAGTGGACGCGACTCGCCTTCGCGAGCACCGAACGGGTCCCCCCGGTCAGGTGCACGAGCACGGGGACGGGGCGTCCGAGCGTGCGGTCGAGGACCGCCAGTGCGCGGTCGACGGCGTCGAGCACGGCGACGGCGTCGCCACCGCGCCGGACGGCGACCCGGATCCGGGCGGCACGCTGCCGACGGACCTGGAACACGTCGACCTTGGCGCCGACGACGTCACGGACGTCGCTGAGCTCGTGGTCCACGACGTCCCGGACGAGCGCGACGTTGATGGTGACGGCGTCGTCGCCGGAGCGTTCCCGGACGGCGACGGACGTGCCGCCACCGCCGCGGGTGAAGACCCAGACGAGCGCCAGCACGATGACGACGGCGCAGGCGACGGCGACGATCCAGAGGGAGGTCGCGGGGACGTCGAGGCTGCGGGGCAGCTCGAGGTACGGGCGGACGGCGTCACGGACGGCCGGGAGGACGCCGGCACCGATGGTCAGACCGACCAGGACGGCGACGATCCCGAGCACGAACAGGATGATGCGGTTGAGCGTGCGGTTGCTCCTGGTCATGACAGCGTCCCCTGTTCTGCGACACGGACGCGCACCCGACGGCCGAAGCGCTCGTCGAGCCGGTTGAGCCGCTCCTCGACGGCGGCGCGGACGGCGCTCTCGTCGACGGGCATGCCGGAGACCGGGACCACCCGGACGTCGGTGCGGTTGCCGCGGGAGCTGGCGGTGGCGTTGCCCTCGGGCACGCCGGCCACGGAGCCCGCGGCGTTGGCGGCCGTCGCGGCGATGATGCGGGTGTCGATCACGACGGCACCGCGGTCGTGCGGCACCGGTGACCGGTGCTGCCGGCCGGGCTTCACGGCCAGGACGACGAGCACCACGCCGAGGACGACGAGGACGACTGCGATCACCTCGACGATCGTGACGAACGCCGCGTCCGGGCGGAGTGCCGCGTCGACGGCGGTCTGCGGGTCGGCGAGGAGCGGGGCCGCGCCGACGGCACGCAGGACCGACTCGGTGCCGATCCAGGCAGCCACCAGGGCGAGCACGACGAGCGCGACGGACACGGCGGTCGATCGCGAGCGGTGCACGCTCCGTCGCCGGATGCGTCGCTCGACGGCGTTGCCGCCGACGGTGTTGCTGCTCATGACGTCTCCTACCGGACCCGGTTCGTGCGTTCCCGCACGATCCCGGTCAGTTCGATGTGGGCGCTGCCGACCCGACGGCCGGTCAGTTCGCTGACGCGGTCGCGGACCTCGGCGGCGGTGGCGGTCGCGCGGCCGACGAGGTCGTCGGCCGCGGCGATCGGGCCGGTGATGTCGAGCGCGAGGGAGCCCCGGTGGTCGCCGAGGGCGACGCGGACCTGCTTGACGGGTGCTCCGAGGTGCTCGGCGGCGACGGCGCGGGCGCAGGAGGTCAGGGCCCGCGCCGAGATCTCGACGCGGCCCGGGACGTCCGGGCCGCCGCTCACCGGGAGCTCCGGCGCCCGGTCAGCACGTCGGTCAGGGCTCCGCGGTCGATGCGGCCGGACACGAGCGCTGCCACGAGGGCACCGACCGCGGCGAACACGACGACGAGGACGAAGCCCCAGAAGCCGAACTGGAGTGCGACGACTGCGAGGACGGCGCCGATCAGGGCGCCGGAGAGGGTGGTGCTCATGCGACTCGCGACTCCTTCTTGTCGTCATCGTCGTCGTCGCCCGGGATGAAGACGTCCTGGACGGTCACGTTGACCTCGGTGACGTCCATGCCGACGATCTGCTCGAGCGCGCGGCTCACCGAGGCGCGGACGCTGTCGGCGACCTGCTGGAGCGGGACCGGGTACTCGGCGACGATGACGATGTCGGCGGCGATCTGCGTCTCGCCGACCTCGACCTTGACGCCCTGGGCGAGGTCGCGCTGGCCGATGGCGTCACGGAGAGCGCCGATGGCACGGGCTGCGCCGCCGCCGAGGGAGTGCACGCCGTTGACCTCGCGGGCGGCGATGCCGGCGACCTTCGAGACGACGGTGTCGTCGATGACGGTCTTGCCGGTGGTGGTGGCGCTGCTGGACGCCGAGGAAGCGATCGTCGCGCGGGACGTGGTCGCCGCTGCGGTGCTGGGGGTGGACGTGGTGTCGGCCATGGTGGCTCCTTCCGAGATGCCCGCCGGGTGTTCCCAGCGGTTGCTGTTCACGGATGAGACGGGCTGGGGTCGACAGAAGTCACACGTCGGCACCACGTCCCAGGGAGCTGCCAGACAAGGCCGGTTCGGGGACGGTTCTGTCCCCCGAAGTGCGGACAGCTGACGCCGTTTCCGGCCGTCGGAGTGCGTTCCGTGCCGACCCGGACCGCGCGGACACGGGCCATCGGCGTGGTGCCGCACTCGTCGCGGAAGACCTGCTGCAGGCGACGCGGACGGACGCCGGCCGCAGCGGCGATCTGCTCGACGGTCAGCGGCTCGGCGGCGTGCGACTCGATGAACGCCGTCGCGCGCTGGACGACCCCCGTCGCCGACTGTGCGGCACGCAGTGTCGTCCCCGGGCTCTCGTCGAACCGCTCGCGGTAGGTCGCGGTGAACCGGCCGGCGTTCGTGAACCCCCACGCCCGGGCGACGTCGCCCGCGGCGTCCTCCGTCCGGCCCCGCAGGAGTTCCCGACGGACCTCGTCGAGTCGGTGGTCGCGGAGGAACCGGCTCGGGGTGGTGCCGAGCGTCCGGACGAAGACCTCCTGCAGCCCGCGCTCGCCGAGGCCCGCGGCGTCCGCGATCGCGCGCACCGGGGGACGCTCGCGCGCGTGCTCCTCGATGAACCGGATCGCGTCCCGCAGCCGGTTCGCGACCGGGACGTCGTCCCCGAGGTCGCGGAGCGGGAAGGTGTCGAGGACCACCACGGCCAGCCGCCGGTTCAGCGCGGTCCGCATCGCGCCCTGCACGCGGTCGTCGAGAAGGGCGGGGCTGAGCTCCCGGATCAGTCGGCGGAGCGGCTCCCGGCGGGCGATCACTTCGTCCTGCTGCGCGAACAGCAGCGGACCGTCCGGTTGCCGGAACCCGAGCTCGCGCCCGACCCTCCGGAGGAAGCGGTCGGCGACGTGCACCCCGTTGTAGACGGTCTCCTCGGACTCGAACCGGTAGGCCTCGGACGCGGACGCGATGTACGGCGCTCCCGGCAGGACCACCCGGCTCCGGTCGGCGAAGTGCATCTCGAGGTGCCCCTGGGCGAGCCAGAACACGACGTGGTCGCCGCGCGGGCCGATCACCCCGCCGCGTCGGCCACCGGTCGCGCGCATCGTGCGCAGCGAGAGGTCGTCGTCGCCGACGACCGTGTACTCGTACCGGGCCTCGGGCGCGGCAGCGGTCTCGGAGGCGAAGTCCGACCCGCCGTACTCGGACGTGAAGATCGCCGCGTAGTCGGTGCCGTCGTGATCGGTGAACTGCTGCCTGCGGAATCCGGTCGACGACGACGAGGTCACCTCGCCATCATGGCACCCGGGCGTCCCGCTGTCAGGAGGTCGCCTGGCCCTCGGGGACGAGCGCCTGGACGGACAGCAGCGCTGCGTCGGGGTTCTTGCACGCGGTGCTGCCGGCGTCCTCCACGAAGAGCGACTGCTTCGACCCGGGCGGGTAGACACGGAACCCGTCGGGCGTCTGCGGCTGACACGTCGCGGTGTCGAAGGCGGCTGCACTGACGATCCGCAGCTGCGCGACCGCGGTCTGGCCGGCGGCAAGCGTCACCGTGGGGTGCGGGCCGCTCTGGTCCTCCGTGGCCGCTGCGCCGATCTGCGTGCCGGTTCCACCACCGACGAAGGAGACGCCGGGCCACCCCTGCAACGTGCAGGTCGCGGATCCGGTGTTCCGCAGCGCGAGGTGCACGTACGTGCTGCCGGCCGCGCCGCCGCTGCCCGCTTCGAGCGAGCCGGCGAGATCCGCCGCGGCGCACCGCGTCGGTGTCGCGGAACCGGAACCGGAACCGGAACCGGAGGCGGACCCGGAGGTGGCGGGTGCCGTCGCGGACGCGCTGGGAGCGTCGGCCGCCGGGGTCGTGGAGGGTGATGCGGTCACGGTCCGCGTCGCGGTGGCGGTCGGTGTGGCGTCGCCGCCGGAGGAACACCCGGCCAGGGCCCCCGCCACCAGGAGTGCGACGCCTGCGGACACGATCATCGGTCGACTGCTGCGGTGCATGCCGACAGGCAACCACTTCCATGTGCGAACTGGTTCGGGCGCCACTCAGGGACCACGAGCACACTCGCGCACAACGGCATCGGTGCCGTTCCAGGACCCGGAGGACGGACATGGCAGGCAAGCACGAGCAGATCCGAGGCGACGCGGACCGGGCGGACGGCGTCGAGCCGGCAGCCGGGGCGTTCGTCGACAGCGACATCCCCGGCGAGGACAGCCCGCACACGGACGAGCCGGTCGGCGAGTTCGTCCAGAGCGACATCCCGGGTGAGGACGTCCCCACCGAGACGGACACCGACGGCGAGTACGTCGAGTCGGACATCCCGGGCGAGAACGAACCGCGTCCCTCCGGCGAGGTCGGCCACTACGTCGACTCGGGCTCCGGCACCGACGACACCGAGAACGGCTGACGACACCGGGAACGGCCCGCGACAGCGGGAACGGCCAGCGCCGTCGCTAGTCGATGAGCTCCGCCTGCACCAGCAGGCGGAGCGTCTCCACGCCCGCGGGCGGGCAGCGATCGGCATCCGCCGCGGTGACCCACTCGACCTCGTCGACCTCGGCCGAGGCGACCGGGACCGCTGCGTCGAGTGCGCCGCCGGGCCGGGCGAGGAAGAGCGTCATGGCGACGACGGTCCCCGGAGCCTGGCCGTGTGCGGGCTCCGTCACGACGGCGAACTCGTCGACGTCGTCGGGTGTGAGCCGCAGGCCGGTCTCCTCGAACGCCTCGCGCACCACCGCATCCACCGCGGTCTCGCCGGGTTCCGTCTTGCCGCCGGGCAGGTAGAGCACGTCGCGCTGCCGCGCTCGCACCATCAGGACGCGTCGGTCGCGCACCAGCAGCAGCGCGGACACGTCCAGGACGGGCGGGAGGCTCAGCTCGCGTCCGCCTCGTCGTCGTTGCGCGGGCAGACGGCGCGTTCCGCCAGGGGGACGACCGGGGCCGGCACGTCCAGTTCCGCCTCGGGCTCGGGGCGGACGCCGAACAGGGCGTCGAGGGCGCCGACGAACTCCTCGCCGCGTCCGGCGCGGCCGAGCTCACGCGCACGGACCGACGGCCGGTGCAGCAGGACGCCGACCAGGTGCCGGAGTGCCCGTTCCGTCTGCTCGGCGGACTCCGGCGTGACGTCGCCGCGCCGGGTCGAGCGCTCGATCTCGGCGTCGAGGATGTCGAACACGTGCTTCCGGAAGGCCACGAGCGCCGGCGTCGTGGACTGCTCGAGCGCCTGCGCACGGAACCGGGACACGGCGTCGTCGACCATCGCGCGGGCCTCGGACTCGGCGTTCAGCTCGGACACGGGAGCGTGGATGCTGATGGTCTCGAGGTCGAGCAGCTCGACGCCCTGCACCGCCGCGGCTTCTGCCGCGACGTTCCGCGGGAGCCCGAGGTCGATGACGATCCGGCGGACGCCGTCGTCGAGGTCGGCCGCACCGATGACCGGGACCTCGCTCGAGGTGCAGGTGATCACGACGTCGCTCGAGAGGATCGCCTGGTGCAGGTCGTGCGCGGCGACGAGGTCGTGCTTGGCGGCGAACCACGGTGCGCGGCCGGACGGCGAGTACACCTGGATGCGCTGGGCGCCACGGTCGCGGAGGGCGGCGATGGTGGTGGCGGCGTAGCTGCCGGTGCCGACGAGGAGCACGTTCGTCCGGGCCCAGTCGGTCACCCGGGACGACGCGAGTTCGAGGCCGAGTCGCACGAGCGAGCGGCCGGCCGCACCGATGCGGGTGCGGGTCTTGACGCCGCGGGACGTGTGCGCCGCTTCCTGGAAGAGCCGCTCGAGGTCGGAGGTGGTCGTGCCGTTGGCGCGGGCGTCCTCGAGCGAGCGGCGGACCTGTCCGGAGATCTCGGTCTCGCCGATGACGACGGACTCGAGGCCGCTGGAGACGGCGAAGAGGTGCTGGACCACGTCCTTGCCGTCGAGCACGGAGACGGAGTCGAGGACGTCCGTGCCGACGAGCCCGCTCGCGGCGGCGACGGCGTCGACCGTGGCGGCGACCGCGGAGTCGCTGTCGTCGCCCGCTATGTCCAGGTAGGCCTCGAAGCGGTTGCAGGTCGCGAGCACCACGGCACCGTCGAGGACGTCCGAGTCGGTGACCAGTCGGGAGGCGGCCGCGGGGGCGCCGATGCTCAGTCGCTCCAGGAGGTCGAAGCTGGCGTTGCGATGCGACGCCGTGAGACAGATGAGCACGTACTCCATGGTACCGCGCAGTTCACGATGCCGCTGCTGCGAGAATCAACGGGTGACCGATGCACCCATCTCCGCCCTCCCGTCCTCGCACCCGCTGGCCGACGGGCGCACCGCCGGATCCGCGCTGGTCCGGGCCCTCCGGGGTGACCGACCGGAGACCCTGCCGGTGTGGTTCATGCGCCAGGCGGGCCGTTCGCTGCCCGAGTACCGGGAGCTCCGGGTGGGCACGGCCATGCTCGACGCCTGCCTCGACCCGGCGATGGCGTCGGAGATCACGCTGCAGCCGGTGCGCCGGCACGGGGTCGACGCGGGCATCTTCTTCAGCGACATCGTCGTGCCGATCAAGCTCGCCGGCGTGGACGTCGAGATCGTCCCCGGTCGTGGACCGGTGCTCGGCTCGCCGATCCGCACGTCCGCCGACGTCGACGCGCTGCAGGACCTCGACCCGGCGTCGCTCGCCCCGATCTCCGAAGCCGTGTCCCGCACCGTGGCCGAACTCGGCTCGACACCGCTGATCGGCTTCGCCGGCGCACCGTTCACGCTCGCCGCGTACCTGGTGGAGGGCGGCCCGTCGAAGGACCACATCCGTGCCCGCACGCTCATGCACAGCGACCCCGAGACGTGGTCCCGGCTGCTCGGCTGGGCGGCCGAGGTGTCCGGCACGTTCCTCCGCGCCCAGGTGCTCGCCGGGGCGTCGGCAGCGCAGCTCTTCGACTCCTGGGTCGGTTCGCTGTCCCGTGCGGACTACGTCGAGCACGTCGCCCCGCACTCCGCGCAGGCCCTGTCCCACGTCGCCGACCTCGGCGTCCCGCGCATCCACTTCGGCGTCGGCAGCGGTGAGGTCCTCCGGGACATGACCACCCTCGGCGACGACACCGCCGGACCCCGGGTCGACGCGGTCGGCGTGGACTGGCGCCTGCCGCTCGACCAGGCCGTCGAGCGCGTCGGCACCGGTGTCACCGTGCAGGGCAACATCGACCCGGCGATGCTCGCCGCCCCGTGGGAGGTCCTCGAGGCGCACGTCCGCGACGTCGTCCGCCGCGGTGGTGCCGCACGGGCGCACGTGGTGAACCTCGGGCACGGTGTGCCGCCGGAGACCGACCCGACCGTGCTCACCCGGGTCGTCGAACTCGTCCACGGACTCGGCAGCGGCGCGGGCGACGGAGCTGCCGCGTGAGGGGCGCGGTCGTGGTCGGGGGCGGTGTCGCCGGGCTCCTCGCCGCCCGGGACCTCGCGAAGGCGGGCGTGCACGTGGTGCTCGTCGAGGCCTCCGGCACGCTCGGCGGGATGATCCGCCGGCACACGGTCGCGGGGATCGACCTCGACATGGCCGCCGAGTCGTTCGCGACCAGGACCGACGCGGTCGCCTCGCTCGCGATCGAGCTCGGTCTCGGGAACGAGCTCGTCGACCCCGACCCGCGCGGCGCCTGGCTGATGACCCGTGACGGCCGCACGGCACCGATGCCTTCGACCGGGCTGCTCGGCATCCCCGGCGTCCCGATGGCGGCCGACGTGCTCGCCGTCGTCGGACAGGCCGGCGGGCTGCGGGCGCAGATGGACTCCCTGCTGCCCTCGCTCGTGGGGTCGCGGGCCGCGAGCCTCGGCGAGCTGGTCCGGAAGCGGATGGGCGCCAAGGTCCTCGACGACCTCGTGGTCCCCGTCGTCGCCGGCGTGCACTCCACCCACCCGGACGACCTCGACCCCGACCGGGTGGCCCCTGGCCTCCGTGAGGCACTGCTCCGGGACGGCTCCCTCGCGCGGGCCGTCGTGACCCTGCGCGAGCGTGCGACCGCCGGCTCCGCGGTCCGGGGGATCCGCGGCGGGATCGTCCGGATCGTCGACGAGCTGATCGCGGACCTCGAGACGTACCGGGTCGACGTCCGGCTGCACACCAGGGCCCTGCGGATCGAACGGGCCGCGGTCGAGGTCGCCGGCCCCGACGGCGACGTCGAGCGGCTCGTCGCGGACCACGTCGTCGCCACCGTCCCCGATCCGGAGCGCGCGGCATCGCCGTCGCGAACCGGGATCGAGCTCGTGACACTCGTCGTGGAGCAGCCCGAGCTCGACGCCGCCCCGCGCGGGTCCGGGATCCTCGTGCACCCGGACGCCTCCGGTGTCCGCGCGAAGGCCCTGACACACGCGACCGCGAAGTGGCCGTGGCTGGCCCAAGCGGCGGACGGTCGCCACGTCCTGCGGCTCAGCTACCGGGCGGACCAGGCCGACGAGGCGGACCCGGGCACGAGCCTCCCGGTCGACCCGCGTGACGAGACGGGCGCCCGTGCGACGGCGGACGCGACCGCCCTGCTCGGCGTCCACGTCACACCGGAGCAGGTCGTCGGAGCCGCGCGCGTCCGCTGGTCGGGGCCGGACACCGAGCCCGCCGGCCTGGCCGAGGGCGTGATCGGGACAGGCGAGGCGTCAACAGGACGGGGCCTGGCCGGGATCGTCGGGACGACGCGATCCGCCGTCCGGGACCTCCTCGCTTCCTGAGCGGACCGCCGACCCCCCGAGGGCTACTGTTGGTGGAACGCCGAGACATTCCGCTCGGCGCATGACCACCGCACACACTGACCAATCGGAGGAACCATGCGAGGCAGGCTCCTGTTCGTCGCCGGCGCAGCACTCGGGTACGTCCTGGGATCGCGAGCCGGACGGGCGCGGTACGAACAGATCAAGACCGTCAGCGGCAAGATCTGGAACAGCAACGGCGTCCAGAAGGGCGTCCACAACGTCGAGGAGTTCGTCGCGGACAAGACTCCCGACGTCGCCGAGTTCGTCGGCGAGCAGACCAAGAAGGTCGTGCGCAAGGTCGGCCAGAAGAAGGACGCCCAAGCCTCATGACCGACACCCGTGACCGGAAATCGCGATCGCTGTTCGGTCTCGTCGGGGACGTCCCGCAGCTGGTCAAGAACCTCGTCAAGGGTGAGATCGCGCTCCTCAAGGCCGAGCTGGTCGGCAAGGCCAAGGTCTTCGCCATCGCCGCCGCCCTGCTCCTCGTGGCGCTCGTCATCGTGCTCTACGCGATCGGCGTGCTCCTGACCGCGGCCGTGATGGGCCTCGCGACGATCATGCCGGCGTGGCTCGCCGCGCTCGTGCTCGCGTTCGTGATGCTCGTCGTCGCGGGGATCCTCGGGTTCGTCGGCTGGAAGCGGTTCAAGAAGGGGCTGCCGATCACGCCGAAGCGCACGATCGACAGCGTCAAGAACGACATCAACGCGGTCAAGGGCATGGGCAAGAAGCCCACGCCCGAGACCCAGCACGCGTCCCGCAACCCGGACGTCGGCGGCCGGTTCTGACGTCGACGCACCCGCGACGCACACCCCTGCACCACCCCACGGAGGACCAGTGACCGACCAGCACCCGCACGACGAGCTCGCCGACCAGGTCGCAGCGACCCGCGCGCAGCTCTTCGACACCCTCGACGCGATCGAGGACAAGCTCAACGTCCCGAAGCAGATCGGCATCGCCGCGTCGAAGGTGAAGCGGGGCGTCGTCGAGAAGCGTCCCCCGTACCTGGCCGGGCTCGCAGCGGGCGTGGCGGTGGTCGGGGGTATCGTCGTGACGGTGCTCCGACGGCGGTAGATCCGATCGGGGGTCCACTGCGGTCCAGGGGCGCGACCGTTCCTTGCAACCGATAGGACAATGGACCACATGAGTTCCACCGTGCCCGCTCCGCACAACGGCTCCGGGCCGCACGACAGCGCTTCCCCCCACGAGACCTCCCCGGACTCCGGTGTCGACCCGAACCTCCTCACGGCGTACGCGCTGTGGGCGGTGTTCCGTCGGCCCCTCGGCCCGATCCACCGGCCCGGTGACGACGCCGTCACGGAACTCGACGCGGTGATCGCGTCGGCCGCGGAGCGCGGTGTCACCATCCGTGGCTTCTACGACGTGTCCGGTTTCCGCGCGGACGCCGACGTCATGATCTGGCTGCACGGCGACGACGCGCAGGCGATCCAGGCGGTGCTGCGGGAGATCCGCCGGACCGGCCTGTTCCAGGACGCCGAACCGGTGTGGCACGCGATGGCGATGCACCGCGAAGCCGAGTTCAACAAGCGCCACACGCCCGCGTTCCTCCGCGGCAAGGACCCCGAGGCCTGGATCACGGTGTACCCGTTCGTCCGGTCCTACGAGTGGTACCTCCTGCCGGAGGAGGAGCGCTCGAAGATGCTCCGCGACCACGGCATCCAGGGCGCGAAGTACCGCCGTGTGCTGACGAACACCATCGCGTCCTTCGCGCTCGGCGACTACGAGTGGATCCTGCCGCTCGAGAGCCCGGACCTGGTGGACCTCGTCGACCTGATGCGGGACCTCCGCTACACCGAGGCGCGCATGCACGTGCGCGAAGAGGTGCCCTTCTTCACGGGTCGTCGGGTGACGACCGCCGAACTCCCGGAGGTGCTGTCGTGACCGACACCAGCAACATCACGAACGGTCAGCTCGTCATCGGAGCGACCCCGGCCGCGGCCACGGGTCCCGAGCACGTCGAGACGCCGGTCGCGTACGACGCGATCCTGCTCGCCGGCTTCGGCGGCCCCGAGGGCCAGGACGACGTCATCCCGTTCCTCCGCAACGTCACGCGCGGCCGGGGGATCCCGGACGAACGGCTCGAAGAGGTGGCGCACCACTACCGGCACTTCGATGGCGTGAGCCCCATCAACGACCAGAACCGTGCGCTGAAGGCCGCGCTCGAGACCGAGCTCCGTGCGCGCGGACTCGACCTCCCCGTGCTCTGGGGCAACCGGAACTGGGACCCGTACCTCGAGGACGTCGTGAAGGAAGCCGGTGAGCGGGGCTACGGCAACCTCATCGCGATCGCGACGAGCGCGTACTCCTCGTTCTCCAGCTGCCGCCAGTACCGCGAGGACTTCGCCCGGGTGCTCGACTCCACCGGGCTCATCGACACGGTGAAGATCGACAAGGTCCGGCAGTTCTTCGACCACCCGGGCTTCGTCCGGCCGTTCGTGGACGGTGTCCGTGACGGACTCGCGAAGGCCATCGCCGAGAACCAGGACCTCGACGTCGCGACCGAGGTCACGGTGCTGTTCTCCACGCACTCGATCCCCTCGTCCGACGCCGCGAAGTCCGGCCCGGACTTCCGTGGGTTCGGCCCCGACGGCGCGTACGCCGCCCAGCACGAGGCCGTCGCGCAGGTCGTCCTCGACCAGGCGTGGGCGGAGCTGCTCGAGCAGCCCGAGCACGCGGGCCTGCAGGGCACGTCGAAGCCCGCCTGGAAGCTCGTCTACCAGTCGCGTTCCGGCCCGCCGAGCATGCCGTGGCTCGAGCCCGACATCAACGACTACATGAACGAGGAGCTCAAGGGCGGCCCGACCCGCGCCGTGCTCATCGTCCCGCTCGGCTTCGTGAGCGACCACATGGAGGTCATGTGGGACCTCGACGAAGAAGCCACGGAGACCGCCCAGGAGCTCGGCTTCTGGTCGATCCGCACGCAGACGCCCGGCGTCGACCCGGCGTACGTCGCCGGCCTCGTCGACCTGGTGCTCGAGCGCGTCAACGGAACGCCCACCGCGGAGCGTCCGCACGAGACGGACCTCGGCCCCTGGTACGACGTCTGCCGTCCGGGCTGCTGCGAGAACGAGCGCGCCGGGTTCAAGCCCGCCGCGGCCGGTCTGGCACCGTGAGCGCCGCTGTCGTGACCGACCCGGCACCCATCCGACTGGGCACGCGCGCCAGCCGGCTGGCGGTCGCGCAGTCCCAGGACGTCGCCGACCGGATCGCGAAGGCGTCCGGCCGGCCGGTCGAGCTGGTCACCGTGACGAGCGAGGGCGACACGAACCGTGCCTCCCTGGCGTCGCTCGGCGGCACGGGCGTCTTCGCGTCCGCGCTGCGCGAGGCCCTCGTCGCGGGTGAGGTCGACGTGCTCGTGCACTCGCTGAAGGACCTGCCGACCGCGCCGTACCCCGGCTTGACGATCGCCGCGGTGCCGAAGCGCGCCGACGCCCGCGACGTCCTCGTCGCCCGGAACGCCGGCACGATCGAGACCCTCCCCGAGGGCGCGAAGGTCGGCACCGGTTCCCCCCGCCGCGTCGCGCAGCTCAAGGCGAAGCGTCCGGACCTCGACGTCGTGGACATCCGCGGAAACATCGACACCCGGCTCGGCCGCGTCGAGGACGACCTCGACGCCGTGGTGCTCGCGGCCGCCGGTCTCGGGCGGATCGAACGCCTCGACGCCGCGACCGAGCTCCTCGACCTCGGCTTCTGGCCGAGCGCTCCGGGGCAGGGTGCGCTCGCGATCGAGATCCGATCGGACGAGCACGACCGCACCCTCCTCGCCGCCCTGAAGAAGATCGACCACGCCGCGACCCGTCTCACGGTGACGTCGGAGCGCGAGGTCCTGGCGAGGCTCGAAGCCGGGTGCTCCGCGCCCATCGGTGCGACGGCCATCGTCGACGCCGACATGCTCCTCGTCTCCGCCACGGTCTACCGCCCGGACGGCTCCGAGTACCGCACGGCGTCCCACGCCGCGGTCCTCGACGGCTCCGCGCAGGACCGCCTCGCCGAGGCACTCGAGGTCGGTGGCCGCGTCGCCGCAGAACTGCTCGAGAACGGCGCGGGCGACCTCGCCGACCTCGCGGACTCCGTGAAGTAGGCCCCGTCACGGACACGCACCGGCCCGTCGTCGTCATCCCCCGCGGTGGCGACTGGGGGGAGCGTGTCGCCGCGGCCGCACGGGAACGCGGACTGGACCCGAGGATCGTGCCGCTGATCGCGACGCAGCCCCCGGCCGATCCGGTCCCGCTCGACCGTGCGGTCGCGCGGTTGGTCGCCGCCACCCCGGACGGGAGGCCCCGCTCGCGTCCCGACGTCGGCGCAGCCGGGCGCACGGCCGGGTACACGTGGTTGGTGGCGACCAGTGCGACCGCCGTCACGGTGGTCGCCGGACGCGTGGCGAGCCTCCCGTCCGCTCTTCGGGTCGCCGTGGTCGGTGAGCCGACCGCACGTGCCGCGCGTGCTGCGGGCTGGGCTGTCGACCTGGTCCCCGACCAGGCGTCGGCGGCAGCGCTCGTCGACGCCATGCCGGACACCGACGGCACCGTCCTGTTCCCCCGCGCGGACATCGCGGCGCCGACCCTGGCGACCGGCCTGCGTGCCCGGGGCATCGACGTGGACGACGTGGTCGCGTACCGTACGGTCGGGACCGGTGACGAGCCGGTCTCCCTCGACACGGTGCCCGCCGCGGTGCTCGTGACGAGCGGCAGCGTCGCCCGGGAGATCGCCCGTCGGATGACCCCGCTCGACCCCGGCACCCTCGTGGCGTGCATCGGCCCCGGCACCGCGTCGGAGGCCCGTGCCGCCGGCCTGGCCGTGCACGTCGTCGCCCCGTCCCGCTCCGCAGAGGCACTCCTCGACGCCGTCGTCGACACCCTGAACCCGAACCGAACCGCCCCCGAACAGGAAGGCACCCCGTGACCGGCCGCTTCCCCCAGGTCCGCCCCCGCCGACTCCGAGCCACCCCCGCGATGCGACGGCTGGTGGCCGAGACCCGGCTGCACCCCGCCGAGCTCGTGCTGCCGATGTTCATCCGCGAGGGTGCGACCGAGGCCGTCCCGATCTCGAGCATGCCGGGCGTCGAGCAGCACTCGCTCAACTCGTTCCGTCGCGCGCTCGTGTCCGCGGCCGAAGCAGGGGTCGGCGGCGTGAACCTCTTCGGCGTCCCCGAGACGAAGGACGCGACCGGATCCGGCGCCACCGACCCGGACGGCATCCTCAACGTCGCGATCCGCGTCGCGAAGGACGAGGTCGGCGACGCCCTCGTCGTGCAGTCCGACCTGTGCCTCGACGAGTTCACCGACCACGGGCACTGCGGGGTGCTCGCCGCCGACGGCTCCGTCGACAACGACGCGACGCTGCTGCGCTACCGGGACATGGCCGTCGCGCAGGCCGAGGCGGGCACCGAGCTCGTGTGCATGAGCGGGATGATGGACGGCCAGATCGCCGCCGCCCGTGATGCGCTCGACACGGCCGGTCACTCCGGCACGGCACTGCTCGCCTACGCGGCGAAGTACGCCTCCGCGTTCTACGGCCCCTTCCGTGAAGCCGTCTCCTCCTCGCTCGTCGGGGACCGCCGGACCTACCAGATCGACGCAGCGAACGGACGCCAGGGCCTCCGCGAGGTCGCGCTCGACGTGGACGAGGGCGCGGACATCGTGATGGTGAAGCCGGCGATGAGCTACCTCGACGTCCTCGCCGAGACCGCCGCCACGTCGCCCGTTCCGGTCTGGGCCTACCAGATCTCCGGCGAGTACGCGATGATCACCGCGGCCGCGCAGAACGGGTGGATCGACCGGGACGCCGCCGCGATGGAGTCGCTCGTCGGCATCAAGCGCGCCGGGGCCGACGCGATCCTGACCTACTTCGCGACCGAGATCGCGCGGAAGCTCAACGACGAGGCCGGACTCCGGACCTCCGGCAGCACGGCGGGCGTCGCCGGCATCGCCTCGACCGGGAAGGCCCCCGAATGACCACCGCAGCATCGACCACGACGAACGGCCAGCTCTTCAGCCGGGCCAAGAACAGCATCCCGGGCGGCGTGAACTCGCCGGTCCGCGCCTACGGCTCGGTCGGCGGGACCCCGCGCTTCCTGGTGTCCGCGAAGGGCGCGTACGTCACCGACGCCGAGGGTCGTGAGTACGTGGACATGGTCGCGTCGTGGGGGCCCGCGATCCTCGGGCACGCGCACCCGGCGACGGTGCAGGCCGTGCAGGACGCCGCCGCCCGTGGACTGTCGTTCGGGGCGTCCACCCCGGGCGAGACCGAGCTCGCCGAACTCGTGAAGCAGCGCGTCTCGGTCGACGGCGACGGTCCGATCGAGAAGATCCGGATGGTGTCGACCGGCACCGAGGCGACGATGACGGCGATCCGCCTGGCCCGCGGGTACACCGGCCGGGACCTCCTCGTGAAGTTCGCCGGGCACTACCACGGGCACTCCGACTCGCTCCTCGCCGAGGCCGGGTCGGGCGTCGCGACGCTGGCGATGCCGGGCAGTGCGGGCATCACGGCCGAGACCGCCGCGCAGACCCTCGTCCTGCCGTACAACGACCTCGACGCGGTCCGCCGCGCCTTCGACGAGCACTCGGAGCGCATCGCCGGCGTCATCGTCGAGGCGGCCGCGGCGAACATGGGCGTCCTGGCGCCGGACCGCGGGTTCAACCGGGCGCTCGCGCAGATCGTCCAGTCGCACGGCGCGCTGCTCATCGTGGACGAGGTCCTCACCGGGTTCCGCGTCGGGTCCGCCGGGTGGTGGGGGCTCGAGGCGTCGAAGGTCGTCCCGGACGGCGCCGGGTGGAAGCCCGACCTCATCACGTTCGGCAAGGTCATCGGCGGCGGCATGCCCCTCGCCGCACTCGGTGGTCGGCGCGAGGTGATGGACTTCCTGGCGCCGCTCGGCCCCGTGTACCAGGCGGGCACCCTCTCCGGGAACCCGCTCGCGGTCGCTGCCGGGATCGCCACGCTCCGCGCCGCGACGCCCGCCGTGTACGAGTCGCTCAACCGGACCGCGTCCGTGATCTCCACGGCGACGAGCGAGGCGCTGTCGGCCGAGGGCGTCGCGCACACCGTGCAGCGCGCCGGGAACCTGTTCTCGTTCGCGTTCACCGAGCGTGCCCCGAAGAACTACGACGACGTCCGCGCGCAGGACACCTGGCGGTACGCGCCGTTCTTCCACAGCATGCTCGACGCCGGGGTCACGCTGCCGCCGAGCGTCTTCGAGGCGTGGTTCGTCACGGCCGCCCACGACGACCGTGCCGTGGACCGGGTGCTCGGCGCGCTGCCGGCCGCCGCGAAGGCCGCAGCGGCCGCCACTGCGTAGCCGCTGGTCGGCCGCCGGTCGGCCCGGCGAGTGCGCAGTCGTTGTCGTCCGAGTGGCCCTCTGGCCGCCACTGCTGCGCACTCGATCGGGAAGGGGGCCGCTACGCCGCCCGGCGTGCGTGCCAGCGGCCCTCGTTCCGCGCGATGGCGAGCGGGAAGTCGAAGGCGTGCGAGACCGCGGACGACGTGATGACCTCGTCCGCGGTGCCCTGCGCGACCGCGGCTCCGTCACGGAGCAGCATCGCGTGCGACGTCGAGGCGGGCAGGTCCTCGAGGTGGTGCGTCACCATCACACTGCCGAGGTCGGGGTGACGGTGCCGCAGGGCGTCGACGGTCTCGAGGAGGTGCTCCCGCGCCGCGACGTCGAGCCCGGTCGCCGGCTCGTCGAGGAGCAGCAGCTGCGGCTCCGACATCAGCGCCCGGGCGATGAGGGCACGTCCACGCTCGCCCTGGGAGAGCACCGGCCACCGGGAGTCCCGGCGGGCGGCGAGCCCGACGGCGGCGATGTGCTCCTCGGCCCGGGCGACCTCGGCCGCGGTCGGTTCCCACCGCATCATCAGGTCCGTCGTCCCGGTGAGCCCGGTCAGCACCGTCTCGAGCACGGTCAGCGGGGAGAGCATCCGGTGGCGCGGGTCGACGTGCCCGATGTGCTCCCGGAGTTCCCGCACGTCGACGCGGCCGAGCCGGCGCCCGAGGACCTCGACGGTACCGGCGGTCGGGTGCCCGGTGGCGCCGAGCACGGCGAGCAGCGTCGACTTGCCCGCACCGTTCGGGCCGAGGAGCGCCCAGTGCTCCCCGCGGCGGACGGTCAGGTCGATGTCGTGCAGCAGGTCACGGCCGGACCGGGTCACACGGACGCCGGAGGCCTGGATGAGGACGTCGTTCACGACTCCATGCTGCCGTACCGCGTGCGGACGTCGACGACGTGGGCGTCGAAGTGGGCTGCGAGCGCGTGGCAGGCGTCCGAGGCGATGTCGGGGTCGCGGGACGTCACGGCCTCCTCGAGGAGCTGGAGGAAGTCCTCGACCGCCCACTGCCGGAAGGGCGGCGGCTCGGGGAGGATGTAGGCCAGCCGGGCGATGACCACGGTCGTGGTCTGGCGCATCGCCCGGTTCGGGCTGCGGAGGGCGAAGAAGCGGTTCAGCTCGAGCAGCGTGGTCGTGTACGCGTAGTCGCGCACGCGGGCCTCGCGGCGGGCTCGGGCGATCAGCGCGGTGAGCTCGTCGACGTCGCCGTCGGTGAGCACCGGGATGCTGCTCCTCGCGCACATCTCCTGCAGCCCGAGCAGCAGGCTGATCGTCTCGGCCCAGTCGTCGACGGTCGGCGTGCTGACGAGCACGCTGCCCTCGCGGTCCGGACCGGCCTCGACGAGGCCCATCACCTCGAGGCGGCGGATCATCGGCAGCAGGCGCTGCAGGGGCACCCGGAACCGTGCGGTGAGCGCTCGCAGCGGGTACTCCTGGCCACGGACGAGGGACTCGTCGCGGATCGACCCCAGCAGCTCGAACCAGTCGGCGTCCGGGCGCCAGTCCGCCCAGTACAGGTCGTCGGAGGCGTGCCCGGCCGTCTGGCGGAGGTCGGTGCCGAGCACTGCGGCGCTCGACGTCAGGTAGCGCTCCCACAGCCGGGCGAACACGTGCGCCGCACGCTCGGCACTGCCGGTGTCGCGGAGCCGGAGGGCCTGCAGCGACGACGCGAGCCACGCCTCGTCGTCGGGGTCCTGCCACGGCGGCCGGGTGGCGAGCCCGTAGCGCATCTGCTGCATCGTGCGGACGAGGAGCCGGGCGGTGAAACCCTCCGGCGTGCGCTCCGCCCAGAAGTCGATCGTGGCGAGCACCGTCGTGTCGAGTTCGTCGCCGCGTTCCGCCGCGGCGCGACGTGCGGCCGCGACGAGCTCCTCGTACCGCCTGACGTCGTCGTCCGTGGCGACGGGCACGAGCGCGCGCATCGACACCTCGACGAGGCCGACGAGCAGCCGGGTCCCCTCCGCCCAGGCGACGGGGTCCAGCCGGGTGAACCGGACGACGTCCCCCGGTGTCACGTGTGCGAGTCCGATGTCGGCGAGCCGCTGCAGGGCACCGCCGAGGACGGCCGGACGCACGTCGAACCGCTCGCACAGCGCCAGGACGTCGTACGGGGTGTCGTCCCGGAGCGTCCCGTCCCGGACGCCTGCGAGCACCAGCGCGAACGCGTCGTCGAACACGGGACGTCGGTCCCGGTTCGACGACGTGTCGGCCATCGTCAGCCGCGCGCGGCGCGGACCGTCTCGATGTGCTGCTCGAAGTTGCGGGTCAGGGCACGGCCGGCCTCGGCCGCCGTCTCGCCGTCGCGGTCGGAGAGCGCCTCGCGGAGGATCGAGAAGAACGCCTCGGACTCGTACTGCTCGAACGGCGGGGTCGGGTTCAGCGTGAACCGGACGCGTTCCAGGGCACCGGTCGCGGCGACCTGCACGAGCGGGTTGCCGGAGTGCGCGATGGCGAACTCGATGATGTCGGTGAGCGCGCCGCTGAACCCGTAGTCGCGGACCTTGCGGAGGCCGTCGGCACGGTCGAGGAGCTTCTCGAGCTGCTGGGCGTCGGCATCGCTGTACTCGGGGACGCCCCAGCGCAGGCTGAGCTCGAAGAACCCGGTCATCGCGCGGGTGGCGGTGACCCAGTCGTCGATCGTCGGGGTCGCGACGCGGGTGTACCGGTTCGCCTCCATCTCGACGAGACCGATGTCGACGAGCTTCGCGATCGCCTCACGGATCGGGGTGCGACTGACACCGAGCCACTGCACGAGCTCGTCGTCGTTGAGGCGCTCGCCGTGCTGGAGCGTGCCGTCGCGGAGTGCTGCGAGCATCTTGTCGTAGACCACGTCGCGCAGGAGCTTCCGCGGCGAGTTCTCGACGGTGGACTTGGGTACCGGCATCCGGGGCTCCTCACGAGTCGTGCGTTTGGTACTCCAAACCTAGCGTGTCAATATGCAAGCGCTTGTGAAACAACAGTATTGTGGAACGTCAGCGCGAGGTGTCGACGATCGTCCGGCCGTGCACCCGCCCCGCGACGATCTCAGGCCCGAGGGTGACCGCCTCCTCGAGACCGACGGTCCGGGTGATCGGCGCGAGCAGGGCCGGGTCGAGCTCGGCGGCGAGCACCTCCCACGCCTCCCGGCGCAGCGCCGCCGGAGCGTCCACGGAGTTGATGCCGAGCAGTGACACCCCGCGGAGGATGAACGGCAGCACGGTCGTGTGCAGCTGCACGTCCTGCGCGAGACCGCACGCGGTGACCGCGCCGCCCCAGCGCGTCGAGGCGAGCAGGTTCGCCAGGGTCGCCCCGCCGACACTGTCGACCGCGCCGGCCAGGGTCGCCTTCTGCATCGGCTTGCCCCGCTCCGCCAGGGTCGCCCGGTCCACGACGTCGGACGCGCCGAGTGCCCGGAGCGCCTCGCCGTTCGCCGGACGACCGGTGGACGCGGTCACCCGGTACCCGCGTCCGGCGAGCAGCGGGATCGCGACGGACCCCACCCCGCCGGAGGACCCGGTCACCAGGACCGTGCCGTCCCCGGGAGCCACGAACCGGGCGAGCGCGAGGACACTCAGCGCGGCGGTGAACCCCGCGGTCCCGATCGCCGCGGCGAAGTCCTCGTGCACCGACTCGGGCAACACGACCAGGGACGCCGACGGCACGACCGCCTGGGTCGCCCACCCGCCGTGCCGCGTCTCGCCGGCACCGGCGCCGTTCAGGACGACCCGGTCGCCGATCGCGACGTCGTGCACGCCCGGTCCGAGCGCCGCGACGGTGCCGACGACGTCGATGCCGGGGACCAGCGGGTCGACCCGCGCGACACCGGGGTCACCGGCGAGCGCGAGGCCGTCCTTGTAGTTCAGGCTCGAGTACGCGACGTCGACCAGCGCCTCGCCCTCACCGGGATCCGGGACGTCGACGTCGGAGAGGGCGGGGGCGGTGGTGCTGGACACGAGGACGGCGCGGGTCATGTGCCGGACGCTACCCCGAGCCTCCGGACCGGGTCAGACGCGACCGGTCTCGTGACGTCGACCAGCGCGCTCAGCCGAACAGGATCGCGGCCTCGTCGAAGCGCGACTGCGGCACCGTCTTCAGCTCACCGAGCGCATCGGCGAACGACACGTGCACGATCTCGGTCCCGCGGAGCGCGACCATCCGACCCCACCGTTCCTCGACCACGGAGTCGATCGCGGCCAGGCCCAGCCGCGTCGAGAGCACCCGGTCGTACGCCGTCGGCGTGCCACCGCGCTGGATGTGTCCCAGCGTGGTCGCCCGCGTCTCGATGCCCGTCATCTCCTCGATGAGCGGAGCGAGGCGCTCGCCGATCCCGCCGAGCCGCGGGCGGCCGAACGCGTCGAGTCCGCGCTCCGAGTGCGCGTTGTCCTCGTGGTCGGGGACGAAGCCCTCGGCCACGACGACCAGGGGTGCGCGTCCGCGGTCGTAGGCGGACTGCACCCACGCGGCGATCTGCTCCATGCTCGTCTTCTGCTCCGGGATGAGGATCGCGTGCGCGCCGGCGGCCATGCCGGACTGCAGGGCGATCCAGCCGACGTGCCGGCCCATCACCTCCGCGACCATGCAGCGGGAGTGCGACTCACCGGTGGTCCGGAGGCGGTCCATCGCCTCGGTCGCGATCTCGACGGCGGTGTCGAAGCCGAACGTGTAGTCGGTGGCGCCGAGGTCGTTGTCCACGGTCTTCGGGACGCCGACGATCTTCAGTCCGGCATCGGTCAGCCGCTTCGCCGCCGCGAGGGTCCCCTCGCCGCCGATCGCGATGATCGCGTCGATGCCGTGTCGCTCGAGGACGCGCTGGATGTTCTCCACGCCGCCCTTCTCACCCTCGAACGGGTTGGTGCGGCTCGTGCCGAGGATCGTGCCGCCCTGCTTCGCGATGCCCTGGATGTCCTTGCGACCCAGGGGCACGATGTCGCCCTCGACGACGCCGCGCCAGCCGTCACGGAACCCGACGAACTCGTACCCGTGGATCGCGATGCCCTTGAGGACCGCAGCCCGGATGACCGCGTTGAGTCCGGGGCAGTCGCCGCCGGAGGTGAGGATGCCGATGCGCATGGGATGACTTCCGTTGTCGGGTGGTGGGTCGGGTCCCATCTTGGCCGACGGTGGTGTCGCTTACCATCCCTCTCATGCACCAGGTCCGTCTCGAGTCGCCGCCGACCGGTGGCGCACGTCTCGACACGGTCTACCGCCCTGGAGGCCCGGTGCACGTGGCCGCGACGCTGCGGCCCCTGCAGCGCGGCTCCGGCGACCCGGCCTTCCGGGTGGTCGGGTCCGACGTGTGGCTCGCGCTCCGGACGCCCCAGGGGCCGGCGTCGGTCGTGGTCCGGCCCGCCGGGGACACGATCGCGATCTCCGCGTGGGGTGACGGCGCAGCGTGGGCGATCGAGCACGGACCGGACCTGGTCGGCCGCGGCGACGACTGGTCCGACCTCGACGTCTCTGCACACGCGTTCCTGGCGGACGCCCGGCACCGGCAGCCCGGGCTCCGGCTGTGCCGGACGAACACCGTCGTCGCGATGCTCGTGCCGGCGATCATGGAGCAGAAGGTCACCTCACGGCAGGCGTGGGGCGCGTGGCGGTACCTCCTCCGTCGCTTCGGGACACCGGCCCCCGGTCCGGCGCCGGTCGGCATGATCGTGCCGCCGTCCGCCGACGAGTGGGCGCGGATCCCGAGCTGGGAGTGGCACCGGGCCGGCATCGAACCGGGGCGCTCCGCCACGGTGATGCGGGCCGTGAAGGTCGCGCCGGCGCTCGAGCGGACCCTCGCACTCGGTCGCGGTGGAACCGTCGTCGCCGCCCGGCTGCAGTCGATCCCCGGCATCGGGGTGTGGACCGCCGCCGAGACGACGCAGCGGTCCCACGGCGACCCGGACTCGCCGAGCGTCGGGGACTTCCACGTGCCGGCGCTCGTCGGGTGGGCGCTGACCGGCGGCCCGGTGGACGACGACGGCATGCTCGAGCTCCTCGAGCCCTTCCGCGGGCACCGGCACCGGGTCGTCCGGCTGATCGGCGGCAGCGGCTTCCGGAAGCCCGCGTTCGGTCCCCGCATGACGATCCAGGACCACCGCCGCCACTGACGCGGCTACCGCTGCTCGGAGCCGTCGGGGTTCACCACGTACCAGACCCCGCCGACGCCCTGCCCGGTGACGTCGCCCGGCTTCGTGTCCTCGGCGTACGTGTAGAGCGGGCGGCCGTCGACCGTGACCTGCAGCTTCCCGTCCGCGCCGGTGATCGTGCCGACCGCGCCCGTGACGCCGGTGACGGCGGGCTTCGCCGAGTCGGACTCGATCGGCGGCCAGGCCGCTGCGCACCCGCCCGTGCAGGTGCTCTTGCCCGAGCCCTTGACGTCCTGGTCGTAGAAGTAGGCGGTCATGCCCTTCCCGTCGACGACGATCGTCCCGAGCGAGGTGGCGGCCGTGGCGATGCCGTCGTCGGCCCCGTGACCGCCGGTGCCGCCGCCCTTGTCGTCCGTGCCGTACGCCCCGCCGGCTGACGAGGACGGGGACGCGGACGACGACGATGACGACGATGACGACGCAGTGGACGCCGACGTCGGGCCGGCGTCTCCGGACGACGCCGAGGACCCGGCGGAGCACCCTGCGAGCGCCAGCGCGGCGAACGCGACGCCGACTGCCAGCAGGCCGGCACGGGTGGAACGTGTGGTGCGCATGGGGTGACCCCTGTCCTGCGGAGCCGCGCCGGGCCTCCCGGCATGGACGGATCCACTCATCGGTGACACGGCGGGACGGGCCGGATCGTTCGATCTCGCTCCGGATCGAACGATCCGCCGGTCTGTCTCGTTGACCGGGTATGCGGAGACGAACGAAGGTCCTCATCGGCATCGCCTCGGGCGTCGTCGTCCTCGGTGCCGCCGGTGTCATCGGCGGCCCCGTCCTCTACGCGAACGTGGTGAACGGCGCGGCCGACGCCGCACCGACCCTCGCCCCGACCGGCGGGGCCACCCTGGACCCCGCCCAGGCGGACGGCGACTGGACGTCGTCCGCCGACTCCTTCGCCGGGTACCGGGTGCACGAGGTGCTCCGGGGCCAGGATGTGACCGTGACCGGTCGGACGAAGGACGTCGAAGCGCGTGCCACCGTCGCCGGCGGATCGCTCACCGGGGCGACCGTGACGGTGCGGGTGGCATCGATCTCGACGCCCGAGTCGGCCCGCGACGAGTACTTCCGGTCCGAGGCGCTGCAGACCGACCGCTTCCCGACTGCGACGTTCCGCGTGACCGACCCGGTCGACGTGCGCGCGGCGCTCGCCGGGACGGACCGCGACGTCACCCTCCGCGGCGACCTGACCATGCACGGCGTCACGAAGGCGGTGTCCGCGGACGCCCAGCTCGGCGTGGACGGTTCCGGGCACGTCGAGGTCGCCGGGTCGGTCCCGGTCACCTTCGCGGACTACGGCGTCACGGCACCCGACCTCGGCTTCGTCACGGTCGACGGACACGGCGCCGTCGAGTTCTCGCTCGAGCTGGAACGGTGACCGTGGCAGCGCGACCGGCGGACGAACTGCTCGCGGCCCTGCACGCCGAACACGGGGACGCACTCTTCCGGTACGTGCGGCACCTCACCCCGGACCGTGCGCTCGCCGAGGACGTCGTGCAGGAGACCCTGGTGCGCGCGTGGCAGCGCCCGGCCGTGCTCGAGCGCGACTCGGACGGCGCTCGCGCGTGGCTCTTCACGGTCGCCAGGAACCTGGTCGTGGACGATGCCCGATCGGCACGGCACCGCCGCGAGTTCGGGTCCGACGACCCCGTCGACGAACCGCAGCCGGACCGGACCGACGCAGTCCTCGACGGCATCCTCGTGGCCGACGCACTCGCCGCGCTGTCGCCGGAACACCGCCGGGTCGTCGTCGACGCCTACTGGCTCGGCCACACCGTCCCGGAGATCGCCCGACGCCACGGCATCCCCGAGGGCACCGCGAAGTCCCGTCTGCACTACGGACTCCGCGCACTCCGACTCGCACTGCAGGAACGAGGGGTGACCCGATGACCGACGACCGCTACCGGGACTGGGACGCCGCGTACGTGCTCGGGTCGCTGCCGAACGACGAGCGACTGGAGTACGAGCGGCACCTCGAGACGTGCGCCGCGTGCCGCGCCGCCGTCGCGGAGCTCGCGGGCGTGCCCGGACTCCTCGGCCGGCTGCCGGCCGAGGACGCGGTCGCGATCGCGGACCCGGACGGGAGGCCCGACCCGGCTCCCGAACGCACGCTCGCCTCGGTCGCGCACCGTGTCCAGGGCCGTCGGCGGCGTCGACGGGCGCTGGTCGCGGTCACCGCGGGGCTCGCCGTCGTCGCCGCGGTCCTCGGCGGGGTCGCGGTCGGTGGCGCACGGGTCGAACCCGCGGCACCGACGGCATCGGCGCTCGCCGGCGGTGCGTCTCCGGCTCCTGCCGGAGGTGCGTCGGAGCGCTACGCGATGACCTCGGGTTCAGCGACCGGGCTCCGCGTGGACCTCGACGTCACCGGGAAGGCGTGGGGGACCCGGTTCGACTGGGGCTGCACGTACGGCGGCCGCGACTGGGGGAGCGACAGCGCGGTGATGTACGACCTGGTCGTGGTGCGGAAGGACGGCACCGACGAGACCGTGGCGTCCTGGACGGCTTCGGGGCGCGAGGCTGCGGGGCTCGCGGCGGCGACGGACGTGCCGCTGCACTCGATCGCGTCGGTCGAGGTGCGCCTGCACGACGACCCGCGCGCGCTGGCGTCGGTGGCGCTCTGACGGCGCCGGGTGGCCGCCGGTCGATCGGTGGCTACCGGAGCGACCGAGCGGCCGCGATCCGGTCCTTCACGGCGTCGAGCTCGGCGCGCGGACGCCACCGGCCGGCGCGGACGACCCCGACGACGTCGTGCAGCGCGTCGACGCTCGCGAGCGGATCGGCGCCGAGCACCACGAGGTCGGCCTGCTTGCCCTCGGCGACGGACCCCTGACGGTCGGTGGTCCCGAGGAAGCGTGCGGGGCCCAGTGTGGTCGACCGGAGGACGGTGAGGGGTGCGAGCCCGGCGGCTGCCATCTCGTCGAACTCCTGGTGCAGGGCGTGGCCCGCGACGACCCATCCGCCGCCGCACGCGTCCGTGCCGGCGAGGAGTGGCACCCCGGCCTCCTCGAAGAGCTTCGTGAGCCGGAGCTGGAGGGCGTAGTTCCGCCGGTACGTGGCGCGTGCACCGGCGTCGACCTCCGCGAACCGCGCGTTCGACCCGCGCCAGGTCCTCAGCGTGCCTGCGTCGACGTACCGGAGAGCCGGGTCCTCGGTGTGCACCGGGTCGTCGGCGAGCTGCTGCGTGCGGACCCGGATGAGGGTCGGGCACTGCCAGGTCTCGTGCGCCACGAACTCGGCGGCCACGTCGAACGCTCGCTGCTCGTCGAACGTGGCGTCGGCGCGGGCCAGGACGTCGACGTCCGTCGCGGTGTTGGCCGTCACGGGGTTCACGACGAGTCGGCGGATCACCTTCGCCATCACGCGGGCCATGCCGGGCAGGCGGAGCTTCGGCACCCGGATCGACTTCGCGCCCGCGGCCGCCTCGGCGAGGATCGCGGACTCGTCCGTCGACGTCGCCGCGGTGATCCCGACGCCGGGGCCGAGGTGCTCGATGCACCGCATGCCGCGCCGGGACGCCTCGCGGACGTCGATGCCGTTCGGCAGGTGACCGGCGACGGGGATGCCGACGCGGGCGGCCTCGTCGAGGACGGCGAGCAGCACCGCCGGGGTCACCGACGCGACCTTCAGGAAGTCGGCGCCGAGGGCGTGCTGCTCCCGCACGGTCGCGAGGGCGGCCTCGACGGTCCCGGCGTTCACCGGGGTGAGCAGGTCGCCGGGCATCGCGACCAGGGCCGGTCCGTCGGCGGGCAGGCCGAGGTCGCCCGTGGCGCGGGCGGCCAGCAGCGCCGGTGAACCGCTCATCTGCCGGAACCCCGTGATGCCGTACGCGCCCATGAGCTCGAGCGCGTCGGATGCGCCCGAGAGCCCGAGCGGATGGGCGTGCATGTCGACGTACCCGGGGACGACGAAGTGGCCGGCAGCGTCGACGACCTCGGCGTCGCCCGGTGGTGTCGTGCCGGTCGGGGTGATCGTCGCGATGCGGCCGTCGACCACGAGGACGTCGACCCCGGGCACGAGGGCACCGGCCTCGACGTCGACGACGGTGGTGGCGCGGAGCAGGAGCGGTGTCGGCATGGCCAGCACGCTACGGAGCCGGCACTGCGCCGGGACGAGGAGTTCCACTGGGTGGAAGGATGGCGTGCGTGACGGGCGCAGGGAGCCGGACCGGGATGGTGGAGCGGGCCTTCGCGGTGCTCGGGGCGTTCGACGACCGGCACCGGGTCCTCACCCTCACCGAGCTCGGCCGCCGGTCCGGACTGCCGGTGAACACGACGCTGCGCATCGTGCGCGACCTGGTCGGCACCGGAGCCCTGGAGCGCCGCGCGGACGGGACGTACGTGGTCGGGCTCCGGCTCTTCGAGATCGCGGCGCTCGCCCCGCGGAGCCAGGGCCTCCGTGCCCTCGCGATGCCCTCCCTCGAGGACCTGCACGCGGTCACCGAGGAGCACGTGCTCCTCACCGTGCGCGAGGACGACGAGGCCGTCCTCGTCGAACGGCTCTCCGCCCGGGGCGCCGGACGCGTGCGGTACCGGGTCGGCGGCCGGATGCCCCTGGACCGGACCGGTGGCGGGCTGGTGCTGCTCGCCCACGCCCCCACGGGCCTCCAGGACGCGGTGATCGCGACCACGGACGGATCCGGACTGCTCGGGCCGGGCAGTGACCTCCGTCGTCAACTGGCGGCGATCCGGCGGGAACACGTGCTCGTCGCTGCGGAGCAGACCGCGACCGACGGCGCGCTGCCGATGGGCACGGTCGCCGCCCCGGTCGTGGGACCCGGTGACGTCGTCGTGGCGGCCGTCTCCGTCGTGCTGCCGGCGGACCCCGCCGCTGCGAGGGCTCTCGTCCCCGCCGTCCGCACCACGGTCAGGGCGATCTCCCGCGCGCTCGTCGCCCGCCGCTGACCTCCGGCTTCCACCCAGTGGAAGCCGCCCGATCCGGCACGGCCGACGGTCGTAGCGTCCAGCACATGCCAGCAACACTCACCGACGTCCACGCCCACTTCCTGACCGACGACTACGTCGCCGCGGCCCGCGCCGCGGGCATCGAGCACCCGGACGGCATGCCCGGGTGGCCAGGGTTCGACCTCGACGACCAGGTCGCAGCCATGGACCGCCGCGGCATCGAGCGCGCGGTCCTGTCGGTCTCCTCACCCGGGGTGCACCTCGTCGCGGGCGACGACGCGGGTGCGCTCGCACTGGCCGAGCACGTCAACGACGCCGCGACGGGGATGGTGCGCACGCACCCGGAGCGTCTCGCGTTCCTGGCCGCGGTGCCGCTGCCGGACGTCGACGCCGCGGTCCGTGAGCTCCGTCGCGCGATGGACGCCGGTGCCCTGGGCGCGATCGTGGAGTCGAACGCACACGGCCGGTACCTCGGTGACCCGGCGTTCGAACCCCTCTGGGCGGAGCTCGACCGCCGTCGCGGGATCCTCTTCGTCCACCCCACGTCGCCGCCCGCCTGGGAGCAGACCTCGCTCGGGCTGCCGCGGCCGATGCTCGAGTTCATGGTCGACTCGACCCGGACGGTCATCGACCTGCTCGTCGCGGGGGTCGTCGCACGCCACCCGGGCATGCGCGTCGTCGTCCCGCACTCGGGCGCGACCCTGGGCGTCCTCGCCGACCGTGTCTCGGCGTTCCTGCCGATGCTCGTCGGAGCGGACGTCGGTGCTGCCTGGGACGCCCAGCTCCAGGAGCTGTGGTTCGACACCGCCGGCACACCGTTCCCGCGGGCGATCCCGGCCCTGACCGGCCTCGTCGGCACCGACCGCGTCCTCTACGGCAGCGACTCGTGCTGGACGCCGCCGGCCGGCGTCGACGCGCAGCTCGCCGCGATCGACGGGGCGCCAGCGCCCGAGGGTGCGACGTCGTGGCGGGCGCTGACCGCGGCGAACGCCGAGCGGCTCCTCGCCGGCCCTGCCGCCTGACGGTCAGTCGTGGACGGGCTCGCCCGGGCCGATCGCGGCCTGCAGCCGGGCGCTGACCGAGCGGAGCGTGCCCGCGTCGTCGGCCACCGGTTCCCAGAACAGGTGCTCGAGCGCAGCGGTGTGCGCGCGGATGCCGGCGAGCACCGCACGGCGACCGTCCGGGGTCATCACCACCCAGCTCCCACGGCCGTCGGTCGGGCAGTCCGCCCGTTCGACGAGCCCGCGCGAGACCATGCGCGTGACCTGGTGGCTGACACGGGACTTCTCCCAGCCGATGCCCGCCGCGACGTCACGGACCCGCAGCCGGTGGTCGGGCTCGCGGTGCAGCCCGATCAGGATCTCGAACTCCGGGATCGAGATGCCGGCGCCCTGCTGCACGGCGTGGTCGAGCGCCCGGTCGAGGCGCCGCCAGACGTCGTGGTACGCGTCCCACGTGGCCCAGTCATGGCCTGCCCCACCCTGCTTCGACATCCCACCAGCGTATCCATCGGGGACACACTCGGCCGGGTGCTGACACATTGCTGACTCTTGGGCGGCGCCCGGCGTGCTCCGAGGTCAGGTCGGTGGCGCGGCATACGATCGGACCATGCCGAGCGCCCGCATCCAGGACTGCACCGACGACGCCGTCGCCCTCGTGCGACGGTGGCTGGCGGCATCCGCGGACGTCAAGCCCGACGCCGGCGCGGCCCGGCTCGCCGGGGTCCTCCGCGACGAGCAGGGCCTCGACTTCACGCTCGGGTTCGTGGACCGGGTCATCCGGCCCGAAGACCCCAGGGTCGCGGCGCGCAACCTCGAGAAGGTCAGCCAGGACGTCCCCGACGCCCTGGCCTGGTACCTCCGGGGAGCGGTGTCCTTCGGCGGCGGGTTCGCCACGATGGCGCCGTGGGCCGTCATCCCCACCGCACGCCGGATCCTCCGCCGGATGACCGGACACCTGGTGATCGACGCCAGCCCGTCGAAGCTCGGTCCGGCGCTCGCGAAGGTCGGCGGCGACGGCACACGGCTCAACGTGAACCTGCTCGGCGAAGCGGTGCTCGGCAGCGGGGAGAGCGACCGCCGACTCAAGGGAACCATGGACCTCCTCGCCCGGGACGACGTCGACTACGTCTCGATCAAGGTCAGCGCCGTCGTGCCGCAGATGTCGATGTGGGCCTTCGACCAGACCGTCGAGCGCGTCGTCGACCGGCTCGTCCCGCTCTACCGACTCGCAGCGTCGAGCCCGACACCGAAGTTCATCAACCTCGACATGGAGGAGTACCGCGACCTCGACGTCACGCTCGCGGTGTTCCAGGAGCTGCTGGGCCGCGACGAGTTCCTCGGCCTGCACGCCGGCATCGTGCTGCAGGCGTACCTGCCCGACGCCGCAGGGGCGCTCGAGTCCCTGACGTCGTGGGCCACCGCACGCCGGGCCCGGGGCGGTGCGCCGGTGAAGGTGCGGCTCGTGAAGGGCGCGAACCTCGCCATGGAGCGCGTCGAGTCGATCGTCCACGACTGGCCGCTCGCCACGTGGGGCAGCAAGCGCGAGACCGACACCGCCTACCTCCGGATGCTCGACGCCGCGCTGACGCCGGAGCGCACCGATGCCGTGCGGATCGGGGTCGCGGGGCACAACCTCTTCGACCTCGCGACCGCGTGGGTGCTCGCCCAGCGCCGCGGGGTCACCGACGCCGTCGACGTCGAGATGCTCCTCGGGATGGCCGCGACCCACGCCGACGCCGTGCGCGCCGACGTCGGGCAGATCCTGCTCTACACACCCGTCGTGCAGCCGGACGAGTTCGACTCCGCGATCGCCTACCTGGCCCGCCGCCTGCAGGAGAACGCCAGCCCGGAGAACTTCATGTCGGCCGCGTTCGACATCGACCACGACGAGTCCGCCTTCGAGCGTGAACACCAGCGGTGGCTCGCATCCGTCGCGGCACTCGGCGACCCGGTGCGCCCGACGAACCGCACGCAGGACCGCCGACTGTCCCCCGGTGACCCGATCCCGCGCGACGCCTTCCGGAACGCGCCGGACACCGACCCCGCGATCCCCGCGAACCGCGAGTGGGCCGCCGACGTCCTCCGCCGGGTTCCCCGCTCGCAGCTCGGCGCGCAGACGATCCGCGGTGCGCGGGTCCTCGACCGCACCAAGCTCGAACGGATCGTCCGCAGCACCGCCCAGGCCGGCGTGAACTGGGGCCGCCAGGACCCGGTCGACCGCGCCGAGCTCCTCGAACTGATCGGCCACGAGCTCGAGACCCGACGCGCCGACCTCGTCGAGGTGATGGCCGCCGAGACGGGCAAGACCATCACGGAAGCCGACGCCGAGGTGAGCGAGGCGATCGACTCCGCCCACTACTACGCGGACCGGGCCAGGCACCTCGCGGACATCACCGGTGCCACCTACGTCCCGCCCCGCCTGACCGTGGTCGTGCCGCCGTGGAACTTCCCGGTCGCGATCCCGGCCGGCGGGGTGCTGGCCGCGCTCGCCGCCGGCAGTGGCGTGCTGTTGAAGCCCGCACCGGAAGCCAAGCGCTGCGGTGCCGTGCTGGCGGACATCCTCTGGGACGCCGGGGTCCCGCACTCGCTGCTGCAGCTCATCGACCTCGAAGAAGACGTGCTCGGCCGCCAGCTCATCGCGCACCCCGCCGTCGACCGGATCATCCTCACCGGGGCGGCGGAGACGGCCCGGTCGTTCACGTGGTGGCGTGCCGGACTGCCGTTGACCGCCGAGACCAGCGGCAAGAACGCCATCGTCGTGACGCCGTCGGCCGACATCGACCTCGCCGTGCAGGACATCGTGCAGTCCGCGTTCGGGCACGCCGGGCAGAAGTGCTCCGCCGCGTCGCTCGTGGTCCTCGTCGGTTCCGTGGCGGAGAGCGAGCGCTTCCGCCGGCAACTCGTCGATGCGACCCGCACCCTGCGCGTGGCGTGGCCGGACGACCCCACGGCGCAGATGGGTCCGCTCATCGCCGAGCCCACGGGCAAGCTCCGCAAGGGCCTCACCGAGCTCGGGCCGGGGGAGTCGTGGCTCGTGCAGCCCGTCCCGCTCGACGACTCCGGACGGCTCTGGTCGCCGGGCATCCGCGACGGCGTCCGTCCGGGCAGCGACTTCCACCAGACCGAGTACTTCGGTCCGGTGCTCGGCATCATGCACGCGGAGACCCTCGACGACGCCATCGCGATCCAGAACGGCACCGACTTCGGCCTGACCGCCGGCATCCACTCCCTCGACGTGGACGAGGTCGCCGACTGGCTCCACCAGGTCCAGGCCGGCAACCTCTACGTCAACCGCGGCATCACCGGGGCGATCGTCGGGCGGCAGCCGTTCGGCGGGTGGAAGCGCTCCTCGGTGGGCACCGGCACGAAGGCCGGCGGCCCGATGTACGTCGCGACCCTCGGCCGCTGGGAGCCGACACCGCGCAAGGTGCACAAGAGCATCCAGCTGCACGGGCTGTCCCCGCGGGTCACCGCCGTGATCGAAGCGGCACGCAGCGGACTCACGTTCGAGGAGTTCGACCAGGTCCGCGCCGGCGCCACGAGCGACGTGCAGGCCCGCGAGACCCAGTACGGCGTCTCGCACGACCCGTCCGCGCTCGTCGTGCAGCGGAACGTGCTGCGCTACCGTCCGCAGTCGGTCATCGTGCGCCAGGCCGAGGGAGCACCGAGCGGTGACCTCGTGCGCTCGCTCGTCGCCGCGACCGCGGCACGGGCGCACGTCCTGCTGAGCACGGCACGTCCGTTGCCCGGGCCCCTCACCCAGCTCTTCGCGTCGAGCCGTTCCCCGCTCGACGTCGTCGACCACGTCGTGGAGTCCGACGAGGAGTTCCACCGTCGCGCCGCGTCGGGTGCGGTGTTCCAGGACGACTGGTCGAACCCGTCCGACGAACCGCAGGACGCGATCGAGGTCGTGCTCTCCCAGGGCCAGGAGCGTCCGAAGCACACGGCGTTCGGCGGTCCCGGTGCCCGCATCCGGCTGATCGGCGGTGACCACCTCGCGCTCGAGGAAGCGCTCGGTGCCAGCGTCGACGTCGCGGTGTTCGCCGCGCCCGTGGTCGAAGGCGGCCTCATCGAGATGCTGCCGTTCATCCGCGAGCAGTCGGTGTCGATCACGGCCCACCGCTTCGGGGACCTCGACGCCGACTTCACGGACCTGCGCGTCTGACCCGGCGATGCACGACGACCGCACCCTCGTCGCCGACGGGCTCCTGAACGCCCGCGACCTCGGCGGGCTCAGGACCCGCGACGGTGGGACCACACCGCGGGGCCGCTTCTTCCGCTCGGAGTCCGTCGACCGCCTGACCGACGACGGCTGGGACGCGCTCCGCGCGGCGGGCATCCGCACGGTGGTCGACCTGCGCACCCCGTCCGAACGGGCGCGGGACACCGGCACCCGGCCGGCCTGGGTGACGACGGTCCCCGTGGACCACGACGACCTCGACGACCAGGCGTTCTGGGTGGACTTCTGGGACAACGGGCTCGTGGGCACGCCGCTGTACTACCGCGACCACCTCGCGCGGAAGCCGGAGCGGACGGTCGAGGTGCTCCGTGCCCTTGCCGGTGCCGAGCCCGGCGGTGTGCTGTTCCACTGCGCCGGCGGACGGGATCGCACCGGGATCGTCGCGCTGGTGCTGCTGTCGATCGCTGACGTCGACCCGGACGAGGTCGTCGCCGACTACCTCCGCACGGTCGCCGTGTCCGATGCGATGTACGCGGCGATCGGCGTCGAGGGGCAGGAAGCACGCATCGAGGAGCTCTGCGCCGAGCACGGCACGACCGTCGCCGACGCGTTCCGCGCCGTCGTCGCGGGATTCGACGTCGACGGTTTCGTCGCGCGGTCCGGGCTCACCCCGGCCGAACTGGAGGCCCTGCGCACGTTCCGGACGCCGCTCACCTGACCCGGTCGGCGGCACGGCGCAGCACCGCGACCAGGCCGGCCGGGTCGGGCCGGTAGCCGGGATCGACCTCCGCACGCCACCGGCCGTACAGCTCGTACGCGCGGAGCGCCACGGTCGGGTCGAGCACGCCCGCGGTGAGCGCGGCAACCTCCGCGGCACGAGCGTCGTACGGCGTCGGCATGCGGTGGTGGACGGTCCCCGCTGCCAGGTCCGCCCGCACCATCGACTGGACCAGGGCCTCCCGTCCGATGCCCAGGACCAGGTGGAGGCCGATGAGCAGGTTCCCGCGGCCGAGCCGGGTCGCGGCGAGCACCGCGTCGAACCGGACGTCGACATCGGAAGGTGGTTCGGGGAGGAGTACCGACGGTCCGTCGACCGTCAGGTCCACCCGGCGCCCGTCCCGCGTGACGAGTCGGAGCTGCTGCCCGGACTCGGATTCCTGCCATGCCCAGAGCTGCGCGCCGAGCACCCGCTCGACGTCGAGCGGTTCGTGCGTGACCACCCGCACGTCGAGGTCGCTCCACGGGTCGAGGGCGTCAGCGCCCGTGACCGACCCGTACGGCTCCACGGCGCCGGTCGGCAGCGCGGTCCGCAGCTGCGCGAGGGTCTCGTGCTGCCAGTCGCCCATGCCCTCAGCCTGCCATCCGGGTGGGCGGGAGGTCAGTCCTCGGCGTCGCCCTCGTCCTCGGGCTCCACGCCCGTCTCGTCCATGCGGTCGCGGAGGTGGTCCGCCATCGACGCCGCGCCCTCGTCGCCGTGGTCGTGGTTCACCTGCTCGATGAGGCCGGACAGCTTGTCGTGGTTCGTCGCGTCGGTGGCGCCGTCCATGACGGGCTCGGTCTGCTCGTTGTCGCTCATGTTCCGGACGCTACGCGGCCGTCCCGGGGGAGCCGCGCACGTCGTACCCCGAAGTGGGGGGAAAGAACTGTCTGTCCCCCTTTGTGCGGACCCGCTAGGCTCCATGACAACGAGCCACACCCGATCGGTGGAACCCCTGACCACCGCAGGCTCGCACAGGGCATCGACGCTCCGGCCCTCGAGCGTCCCCTGCGCTCGGGCCGGAGCGCGGTGGCCCGATCCACACGCGCCGACGTGCTCTCGATCCGGCGCTCAGGCGTTCCGGTCGATCGCGTCGACCGCGTCGCCCGCCCGGTAGTGCAGCTCCACGGCGCCGCCGCGGAACGGGGTCGTCCCGACGAGCTCGAACACCGACGTCGGCGCAGCGACGGGGAGGAGCGGTGCCCCCGTTCCGAGCGCGAGCGGCATCACCGTGACGCGGAGCTCGTCGAGGAGCCCGGCTTCCTGGTACTGCGCCGCGAGCAGCCCGCCGCCCATCACCCAGACCCCGCGCGCCCCGGCGGAACGCTCGATCACGGCCTGGTGGTCGGTGACCGGGCCGGACACGAACCGGACGTCCGCACCGACCGGAGCGGTGAGGGCTCGCGAGGTGAACACCCACGTCGGCAGGTCCGGGTAGGGCCAGGTGCCCTCGTGCGTGGTCAACCACGCGAAGGTGCTCGACCCCATCACGATCGCCCCGACCCCGGCGAAGAAGTGGTCGTGGTGCTCCTGGAACGGCTCGAACCCGAACTGCAGCAGCCAGTCGAGGTCGTCACCGGGCGCAGCGACGAAGCCGTCCAACGAGGACGCGACGGAGTAGGTCGTGGTCATGCCCGGACGGTACCGAGCCCCACCGACACGCCTCAGCGCTTGCGGCCCGTCCCGACGAGCGTGACCTCGGCGACCGCCAGCGCGGTCGCGATCCAGAACTGACTCGTCGCCACCCGGCGCCACTGCCCGCCGACGAGCATCAGCGGCAGCATCGTCACCGCGTGGGTGGCATCGACCGCCGCGCCGAGGGTGTGTGCGTCGCCGGACCGCGCGCGGAGGAGCAGCGCCGCCTGCGCGAGCTGCCGGACGCCGAGCACGCGGTAGAACACCGCGGTCCGCGGAGCAGCGCCGGCCCGGACCAGGTGCAGTCCGCCGAGGACGAGCCGAGCCGCCTCGACGGCCGATGCGCGCTGCCGCCGACGATCCCGTGCGCGGCTCATCGTCGACGCCCCGCGGCCAGCACCGCTGCGCCGGCGACGCCGAGCGCCGCTCCGACCAGGCCGTTGCCGAGACGCCGGTGCTCCACCCACCACGTCTGCGGCGACCACGCGTGTGCACTGTCGTCGAACACGCCGCGCGCGCCGTGGTCGCCCTCGACCGGCTCGTAGAGGTTCGACGGCAGCATCTGGCCGTCCTTCGACGCGGTCTGCTGCCCGGACACCAGCGTCTTCGCCGCGTACCAGTCCGCGAACCGTCCGCTGATCCGGTTGCCGAGGATCGTGTACACCGTCGACTCGCCGACCCAGGTGCGGCGGCGCGGGCGCTCGGCGGTGGCGGCGATCGCCCGGGCACCGACCTCGGGCTGGTAGATCGGCGCGACGGGCTGCGGGTGGTGCGGGAGCTGCGACTTGACCCAGTTGAACTGGATCGTGTTGAGCGCCGGCATGTCCACGCGGGACACCTGCACGCTGCTGCCCTGCTCGATGAGCTCCGACACGACCGACTCGGTGAACCCGACGATGGCGTGCTTCGCTCCGCAGTAGGCGGCCTGCAGCGGGATCCCACGGAAGCCGAGTGCCGACCCGACCTGGATCACCTGGCCGCGGTCGCGGGGAACCATCCGGCTGAGCGCGGCCCGGGTCCCGTTCACGAAGCCGAGGTACGTGACCCGCAGTGCGCGTTCGAAGTCCTCCGGCTCGGTGTCCAGGAACCGGCCGAACACCCCGACCATCACGCCGTTCACCCACAGGTCGATCGGACCGAGCTCGGCCTCGATCCGGTCGGCGGCGTCCTCGACGGCCTGCCGGTCGGAGACGTCCGCGACGACCGCCAGTCCCCGGCGCCCCGCCGCTTCGACCTCGGCCGCCGCCGCGTCGACGCCTTCCTGCCCGCGCGCGATCACGGCGACGTCCCACCCGCGGGCCGCGAGTTCGCGCACCGTCGCCCGTCCGAGTCCCGCTGATCCGCCGGTCACCACTGCCACACGTGTCATGTGCCCCTTGTACCGGCGACGGCGTACAGACATCTCAGCCGCTGTCCCCCGATGCGCGTCCGTCGTCGCACGAGCACACTGGCCTCGTGGAGCCGACCGACGAGACACGAGACACCGAGACGCCGCCGGGGTGGGTGCTCCGTACTCCGACCCGGGCGAGCGAGGTCTGGTTGCTCCCGCTCCTCGCCGCGGTCCTCGCGGCGGGGCTGATCGTCGGTGGCGTGGTGCTCGGCGACGCGGTGGCTGCCATCACGGGGATCACCGTGGGAACGTGCATCGCCGTCGGAGCGGTCGCGCTGGCGGTGGCGGGCCACACGGCGTACACCGAGCAGAGCCGGGCAGCCTCGTGGCGACTGCACGTGGTCAACGTGGTCGTCGGATCCGGCTCGCTGCTGGTCGTCGCGCTCGGCAGCCTGGTGAGCGGCGTCCTCTTCGGGGTCGTGGCCGGCAGCCTGGTGACCGCCGTCCGGGTCGTCCACACTGCCAGGACGGTGTCGTGGATCGACCGCGTCGCACTCGGGGTGGTGTCGTCGGCGCTCGCTGTCGGCGCTGCGGTCCTGGTGGTCCTCGGTCTCACGGTCACCGGCATCCCGTCGCACCGGGTCGCGGTGTGGGTGGGCGCCGGGTGGCTGGTCGCGGTCGTCGCGGCGGTGGTCGCCGTCGTCCAGTTCCGGGCGGCGGCGCGCACATCGCGTGACTGAGACGCCCGACGACGGCCGGGGCGTCAGCCCTCGCCGTCAGCGGCCCGCGCCGAACCGCGTCGTCACGCCCGGCGAGTACAGCACCGAGTCCGGCGGCAGCTCCGTCAGCGCGAACGGCAGCCCGGCGGCGCCGACCAGGTCGTCCCGCAACGACACCACCGATGCCCGGTGCAGCGCCCACGTGTCGTGCTCGTTCGGCCAGAACCGTGTCGCCCCGGCACGGTGCACGTGCATGCCCCACCGCGCCGTGAGGAACGTCTCGAGCGCCGTCGGCTCCGCGATCGCCGGCCCGACGCGCACGTCGAGCACCGACCGCAGGTGCGTCCCGTGCCGCCGCATCGCGTAGCCCACCCGGCCGTCGCGCTTCCGCACGGCGGCGTCCGCCCACCGGTACGGCAGCCCGGTCGCGACGCGCGCTCCGAGGGTCGGCAGGAGCTTCCCGGCGTCGAGTGAGAGGAACACAACCCCGCGCTGCCCCTGCTCGTCCACCGTGTAGACGCGGACGTTCACCTCGACGAAGTCGCCGATGCGTCCGGTCCGGCCGAGCCGTCCGAGCGGCGGGAACCGGGTGTCCTCGAAGCGGAAGGCGATGAGGCCGACCCACGTGGTCACGCCGTCGTCGGTGCCCTCGACGGCCATCGTGTCGGGGCGGGTCCCGGCGGGCAGGAGCGGGGCGACGGCCGACACGTCCACCCGCCAGTGCAGGAAGACGACGTCCAGCCAGTCCTGGGAGATCCACGGACGGCCGGGCAGTCCGGGGGCGACGGATGCAACGGCCGGGAGGCTCGGTGCGGCTCCGGTGGGACGGCCGCCGGTCATGCGATGGTCGCGTCGTCGATGTGGGTCGCCACGGGCGATTCGTCCCACCCCTGCTGCGGGGTGTCGCAGGTCCCGCGGAACACGTACTGCGACGGGCGCTTCCGCTCGCTCGACGTCCAGTCGATCGCCGGACGTCGACGCTCGGGCGGCAGGTACCCGATCCGGTACACGGCCATCAGCTCGAGCTCCGGCGGCACCCGGAGCAGCCCCTCGATCTCCTCCCATGCACCGGGGGTCTCCATCGGGAAGGACACGAACTGGATGCCGAGGCCGAGCTCGGTGGTCGCGAGCCAGATGTTCTCCATCGCGGCGCCCATGCTGAACACGGAGTAGAAGCCGGAGAGCTCTTCCTTCCGGTACTCGTGCCGGTCGAGCATCACCCCGAGCAGCAGCGGCGACCCGGCGACGAGCTTCCGGTTCTCCTCGCCGAGCGTCTGCGGGACCCGCAGCGTGTTCATCAGCATCTGCCCGCGCTTGGTGAACACCTGCTTCGTGAACGGCTTCAACGGCCCGGGCAGCTTGTCGAACAGCATGCCGTCGCGGCGCTCGTCCATCTCCGCCTGGCTGAACCGGAAGTACGGCTTGTAGCGCTGGAAGAACGTGCCCTCGGCCATCGTGCGGGTCATCGATCGCCCGCTGATCTCCGCGACGCGCTCGATCGTCGGTCGCTCCTCGACCAGGACGAAGCGCCACGGCTGGCTGTTCAGCTGCGAGGGCGCCCGGCCGGCGAGTTCGACGAGGAGCCGTTGGTGCTCCTCGGACACGGGATGGGGCAGGAACGCCCCGTTCGTCGTCCGCCGGCGTCGGATGGCCTCGAAGAGCTCCACTGCTGTCCTCCCACGGGTCAGCGCCGGAACAGCAGCGCCCCGAGGTAGGACGGCGCGGCGGCGACCGCGACTCTCCAGTGTGCTCCGGTCCGCGGGTTCGTGCGCGGAGCCATCGCCAGCGGCACGAGTGCCGGCAGCAGGAACAGCGCCGACCTCGACCTGGTCCAGAGCGGTGTCGTGGCGGCGGCTCCGGTGAGCGTCGCCGTCACGACGAACAGTCCGTGGTGGACGACCCGCAGCTTCTTCGTGCGGATGAGCCGGACGGCCACGGCGGTGCCCCAGAGGCAGTTCGCGACGTAGGCGGCGGACGCAGCTGTGACCATCCGGCGGGCAGTCGGCGATCCGACGGGAGGCATGGCGAGCCTCCCGGCTGTCTCCTTGCGTCCCATGGACGCGAACCTACGCGCCGGTGGTTCCGGCAGACTGCAACGAACGACTCGAAGGGGATCGCATGCGCGTCACACCGAAGGTCTGGATCGGCATCGCCGCCCTGATCGGGTACATCGTCCTGGTGGTCGTGATCCAGGCGGCGAGCGGCATCGACTACACGGCGTGGGGAGACTCGGCGCACGACCTGTTCTTCGGTGCGGACGTGTCGCTGATCGTCGCCGCGGTCGCAGTGGCGGTCACCGTGTCCCTGCTGGGCTGGTGGGGGCCGGTTCTCCGTGAACGACACCGCAGCCCGCACCGCTGGACGTTGCTCGCGCCGATCCTGATGGCGGTGATCGCCGTCGTGGGCCTCGCGTTCGCGGACTGGGGTGCCGTCGGCGGGGCGTTCCTCGCTGCGGCCCTCGTCCTGCTCCTGGTCGGGTTCACCGAGGAGGTCGTGGCACGGGGGATCCTCCTGGTGGCGCTGCGGTCGCGGCTGTCCGAGGTGTGGGTGTGGCTGATCACGTCGGTGCTGTTCGGTGTGATGCACATGAGCAACGTGTTCCTGGGGCAGGCGGTCGGCCCGACGCTCGTGCAGGTCGTCTTCGCGTTCTCGGCCGGGTCGGTCTTCTACGTCCTGCGACGGACGACCGGGTCCCTGATCCCGGCGATGGTGCTGCACGCCGTGTGGGACTTCACCCAGTTCGTCGGCGGGGTCGGCGAGCGTTCGGCGGTCGCCGACTTCGCGCAGGGCGTGTACGTCGGGGTGGCTCTGCTCGGCGTCGTGTGCGCGGTGGTCGTCGCGCTGGGCGCCGATGAGCGTTCCGGGTTCCGGACCTCAGGCCGACTCGCGGGACACCAGGCGTGACAGCACGATCGCGCTGCGGGTGTGGTCGACCTGGGGTGCCAGCCTGACCCGGTCGAGTGCTTCCTCGAGCGCGGGGAGGTCCTTGGAGCGCATGTGCACCACCGCGTCGGCGCTGCCGGTCACCGTTCCGGCGTCGACGACCTCGGGGACGGAGTCGAGCAGCGCGCGGAGTTCGTCGGGGGAGACGGTGCCGCGGCAGTAGAGCTCGACCCAGGCCTCGGTGCCCCGGTCCTCGACAGCGGGGTCGACCTTGATCGTGAAGCCCCGGATGACACCGTCGGCGACGAGACGGTCGACCCGGCGCTTGACGGCGGAGGCGGAGAGTCCGACGACGGATCCGATGTCGCCGTAGCCGGCGCGTGCGTTGTCCCGGAGCTGATCCAGGATGCGGTGGTCGAGCGAATCCATTGGAACCCATCGTACGCGGGGTTCTTGCGAGGACGTCGGGTCCAACGCACGAAATGTGCGCGCTTCCCTGCTGCGGTCAGCGCGGCGGAATCCATAGACTGGCCACGGCGTCGACCTGGTCCGCCGTGGAACACGGTGAGTGAGCCTGCATCTCACCGAGATCGCTCCAGGTGGTTCCTGGCAGGCTCGGGCCCGAAGTCCCAGGAGGACTCCCGTGTCGACCCAAGCCACGTCGAACCCCGCAGCCGCCACCACGACGGCTCCCACTCGCACCGCCACCAAGCGCACGATCCTGATGTGCAAGCCGGACTTCTACACGGTGAGCTACCGGATCAACCCCTGGATGCACCCCGAGGACCCCACGGACACGGCGAAGGCCGTTGCCCAGTGGCAGGCACTCCACGACGTCTACCAGGGGCTCGGGTTCGAGATCCACCTGATCGACCCGATCCAGGGCCTGCCGGACATGGTCTACGCGGCGAACGGCGGCTTCGTGCTCGACGGTGTCGCGTACGGCGCGAAGTTCCAGTACCCGGAGCGCCAGCCCGAGGGCCCCGCGTACATGGACTGGTTCCGTGGCGCCGGCCTGCAGGTCGCCGAGCCCGTCGAGACGAACGAGGGCGAGGGCGACTTCCTGCTCGTCGGCGACGTCGTCCTCGCCGGCACCGGCTTCCGCTCCGACAGCACCTCGCACGAGGAGATCGCGAAGGTCTACAGCCGCGACGTCATCACGCTGAAGCTGATCAACCCGAGCTTCTACCACCTGGACACCGCGATCGCCGTGCTCGACCCGGAGCCCGACGCGGACGGCCGCAGCAACATCGCCTACCTCGAGAGTGCCTTCGACGAGCCGTCGCTGGCGATCCTCCGCGAGCGCTTCCCCGACGCGATCATCGCGACGGAAGAGGACGCGGCCATCCTCGGCCTGAACTCCTACTCCGACGGGTACAACGTCGTCATCGCCGCCCGCGCGACCACCTTCGCGGAGCAGCTCCGCGCGAAGGGCTACAACCCGATCGGCGTCGACCTCTCCGAGCTCCTGCTCGGTGGCGGCGGCGTGAAGTGCTGCACGCTCGACCTGCACCCGGTCGGCACCGGCAACTCCGTGGCGCGGTCCTGATGACCACCGCGACCGGCGCGGGCACGGGGCTCGGTGCGGCGACCGCCGCAGCGCTCGCCGTCGAGGACCGCTCGCTGGCGCACAACTACAGCCCGCTGCCCGTCGTCATCGCCTCGGGTGACGGCGCGTGGGTGACGGACGTCGACGGCAAGCGGTACCTGGACGGCCTCGCGGCGTACTCCGCCGTGAACTTCGGCCACGGCAACGCCCGGCTGGTCGCTGCTGCGAAGGCACAGCTCGACCGGGTGACCCTGACGAGCCGCGCGTTCGTGAACGACCAGCTCGGCCCGTTCGCGTCGAGCCTGGCGGAGCTCACCGGCACCGAGATGGTGCTGCCGATGAACACCGGCGCGGAAGCGATCGAGTCCGCGATCAAGGTGTCGCGGGCGTGGGGCTACCGGGTGAAGGGCGTCCCCGCCGACCGGGCCACGATCATCGTGGCGAGCGGGAACTTCCACGGCCGGACGACGACGATCATCTCCTTCTCCGACGACCCGGACGCCAAGGACGACTTCGGCCCGTACACGCCGGGCTTCCGCACGGTGCCGTACGGCGACGCCGACGCGCTCCGTGCCGCGATGGACGAGACCGTCGTCGCCGTGCTGCTCGAGCCCATCCAGGGCGAGGGCGGCGTCGTGATCCCGCCGGCGTCCTACCTGCCGGCCGTGCGGGAGATCTGCGACGAGTCCGGTGCGCTGTTCGTCGCCGACGAGATCCAGTCCGGGCTCGGACGCACCGGCCACACCCTCGCGGTGTCGCGCGTCGGCGTCCGCCCCGACCTGATCACGCTCGGCAAGGCGCTCGGCGGTGGCATCGTCCCGGTGTCGGCCGTCGTCGGTTCCGCCGCGGTGCTCGGTGTCCTCCGTCCGGGCGAGCACGGTTCCACGTTCGGCGGCAACCCGCTCGCCGCGGCGGTCGGCGCCGAGGTCGTGACGATGCTCGGCGAGGGCACGTTCCAGCAGCGTGCGCTCGACGGCGAACCGGTCCTCCAGGGGCTCCTCGACGGACTCATCGGCCACGGGGTCGTCGAGCACCGGGTCGCCGGGCTCTGGGCCGGCATCGACATCGACCCGGCCATCGGGACCGGCAAGGAGATCGCGAAGGGACTCGCCGAGCGCGGGGTCCTCGTGAAGGACACCCACGGGTCGACGATCCGCTTCGCGCCGCCCCTCGTCGTCACCGACGACGAGATCGCGATGGCGATCGAGGCCCTCGGCGCGGTGCTCCGCGACCGCAGCTGACCCGCCGGACCGGCACCGGGCCTCCCGGCCGTCCGCTGTCGGTGTCGGGTGGACCCGCACAACCAAAACCGGCTCGCACCACGTGATCACGTGGTGCGAGCCGGTTTGCGTTGTGCGTCGACGGGTCGAACCGCAGGCCCCGCGCCCCGCACCCGCGCGTCAGACCGCCCAGCGCTCCGCGAGCTGGTCCATCAGCGCATCGAGCCGCTCGTCGACGACCTGCTCCTCCGGGTGCGCCTCGAACCACGCGATGACCTCGCGGACGCCCTGCCGGTACGGCGTGCGCGGGTGGTACCAGGGCACGAGCGACCGGATCTTGCTGTTGTCGAAGACGGAGCTGTTCGCCTTGTCGCCGAGCAGCGCTGCACCCCACTCCGCGTCCACGGCGTTGATCGCGTCGGCGGGGACGTGCACGATGCGCAGGTCCTCGACCCCGGCCGCGGCGGCGATCTCGTGCGCGATGGCGTTCCACGTGGGGGCCTCGTCGCTCGTGATCGTGAACGCCTCCCCGATCGCCTCGGCCCGGTCGAGCAGCCCCGTGAACCCGACCGCGAAGTCGCGGCTGTGGGTGAGCGTCCACAGGCTCGTGCCGTCGCCGGTGATGATGACGGGCTTGCCCGCGCGCATCCGCGCGATCGCCGTCCACCCACCCGTCAGGGGCAGCTTGGTCTCGTCGTAGGTGTGCGACGGGCGGACGATCGTCACCGGGAAGCCCTGCTCCCGGTACGCCTCCATGAGGAGGTCCTCGCACGCGATCTTGTCCCGCGAGTACTGCCAGAACGGGTTCTTCAGCGGCGTCGACTCCGTGATCGGCAGGTGGGTCGGCGGCGTCTGGTACGCCGAGGCCGAGCTGATGAACACGTACTGGTTCGTCCGGCCGGCGAAGAAGTCGATGTCCGCCTGCACCTGGTCGGGCGTGAAGGCGATCCAGTTCACCACCGTGTCGAAGTGGCGGTCGCCGAGTGCGTCCGCCAGGGCCCTGCGGTCGGACACGTCGGCCTGGAGGCGCGTCACACCCTCCGGGATCGGCCTGCCCCCGGTGGTCCCGCGGTTCAGGACCGTGACCTCCAGTCCCTGCCGGGTCGCCTCGGTGACACAGGCGGCGCTGATCACGCCGCTCCCGCCGATGAACAGGACGCTCGCTCCGTTGCTCGTCATTCCTCCACGTAACCACGTTCCGGCGGGGCTAGCGTCCAAGGAGACGCCGCACCGATGCGGCACGGGAGGAACACCGCACATGGAGTACCGCTACCTCGGGAACTCGGGCCTCAAGGTCTCCGAGATCACCTACGGCAACTGGCTGACCCACGCGTCCCAGGTCGAGAACGACGCCGCGATCGCCTGCGTCCGGGCAGCCCTCGACGTCGGCATCTCGACGTTCGACACCGCCGACGTGTACGCGAACACCGGCGCCGAGACCGTCCTCGGCGAAGCGCTCAAGGGTGAACGGCGCCAGTCGCTGGAGATCGCGACGAAGGTCTTCGGACCCACCGGTCCGAAGGGCCACAACGACACCGGGCTGTCCCGGAAGCACATCCTCGAGTCCATCGACAGGTCGCTCGGGCGGCTGCAGACCGACTACGTCGACCTGTACCAGGCGCACCGCTTCGACCACGAGACCCCGCTCGAAGAGACCATGCAGGCCTTCGCCGACGTCGTCCGCGCGGGCAAGGTCCTGTACGTCGGCGTCTCGGAGTGGACCGCGGAGCAGCTCCGGGCCGGCGCCGCGCTGGCGAAGGACCTCGGCTTCCAGCTCATCTCGAACCAGCCGCAGTACTCCGCGCTGTGGCGGGTCATCGAGGAAGAGGTCGTCCCCACCTCGAAGGAACTCGGGATCTCCCAGATCGTCTGGTCGCCGATCGCCCAGGGTGTGCTCACCGGGAAGTACAAGCCCGGGCAGCCGCTGCCCGAGGGCTCGCGTGCCACCGACGACAAGGGCGGCGCGGACATGATCAAGCGGTTCATGCGCGACGAGGTGCTGTCCGCCGTGCAGGAGCTCGAGCCGATCGCGAAGGAGCTGGACCTCTCGATGGCGCAGCTCGCCGTGGCGTGGGTGCTGCAGAACGAGAACGTGGCATCGGCGATCATCGGCGCATCGCGGCCGGAGCAGGTGCACGACAACGCCGGCGCTGCCGGCGTGACGATCCCGGCGGAGCTGCTCTCACGCATCGACGACGCGCTCGGGGGCGTCGTCGAGCGGGACCCGGCGAAGACGAACGACAGCAGCCCGAAGACCCGCGAGGCCTGACGGCCGCGGCGCCCGGCGCACGGGCTGGAGTTCGCACAACCGAAACCGCTTCGCACCACGGACGTCGGCGGTGCCAGGTGGTTTCGGTTGTGCGGAGGCGAACCGCACCACCGGTGCGGCAGCCGCAGAAACGGCGAAGGCCCCTCACTCGCGTGAGGGGCCTTTCACCGTGGCTGGACACGGCATCGATCCGTGGACCTTTCGATTTTCAGTCGAACGCTCTACCAACTGAGCTATCCAGCCGTGGCGACCCTGACGGGACTTGAACCCGCGACCTCCGCCGTGACAGGGCGGCACGCTAACCAACTGCGCTACAGGGCCATATTGACTTGCATCCGGTGTTGCTCTGTTCCTGCTTGCTGTCTCACGAGGAGTGACCCCAACGGGATTCGAACCCGTGCTGCCGCCGTGAAAGGGCGGTGTCCTAGGCCACTAAACGATGGGGCCGCAAGCAGTACATCGCTGCACCGGAGGTCAAGCATACGGAAGCCCTGCGCGGATGACAAATCGGCGTGCCCGCACCGGCTCCGCCCGGCGTGTCGCAGGTCCGGGAACACGGCGCCCGGGCTTCACTCACGGTGGAGGAGTCCCTCCGATTCTGCGCCGTCGGTGTTCGAGTGCGAGCATCGTCGTCGGTCCGTGTCCCTCGTGCGAGGGGCTGCCCCGGTCCGGCACCTGTTGTTACTGTTGCGTCTGTTAACAGTGTTACGTGCGTGAGCCTTGCCGCGCTGTTACGAAATCGAGATGTATGTCGACCTCACCATCGCAGTCCCTCAGCCCCCGCCGCCGCGTGATCGCCGCCGCGGTGGCTGTCGTGCTCACTGCAGGGGCCATCGCCGCGTTCGCGCCCGCTGAGCAGGCATCCGCGGCGAGCTACCCGAGCTGGAGCGACGTGCAGGCCGCGAAGGCGTCCGAGTCCGCCCAGCAGGACAAGGTCACCGAGATCAAGAGCCTCATCTCGGACCTGACGACCGAGGCCGCGGCGAAGCAGAAGTCCGCCGCCGCAGCGGGAACGGCGTACCAGACGGCGCAGACGAACTTCGACGAGGCGACGCTCAAGCAGCAGAAGCTGCAGGAGCAGGCCGACGCGGCTGAGAAGACCGCGGCGCAGTCCGAGGAGCAGGCCGGCCAGCTCGCCGCCCAGCTCGGTCGTGCGAGCTCGAACGACGTCACGACGGACCTCCTCACGCACCCGACGAACTCCGGTGACCTGCTGTACGAGCTCGGCGCGATGTCGAAGCTCACGGAGCAGGCCGACGGCATCTACTCGCAGGCGACGCAGGACCGGGGGACGGCGCAGGCCCTCGCGGACAAGTCGGCCGTCGCGAAGAAGGCCCTCGGCGCCCTCGCGGACGCCGCGCAGCAGAAGATGCAGGCCGCGCAGTCCGCTGCCGAGGCCGCGCAGACCGCGGTGGACGCCCAGAACGACAACCAGGCGCGACTCGAGGCGCAGCTGACCCTGCTCACCTCGAACGCGACGAACGTCGAGGCGAAGTACAACAAGGGCGTGGCGGTGGAGAAGGCGCGCCAGGCGGCCCTCGCCAAGGCCCGTGCAGCCGCCGCCGCGAAGGCCGCTGCTGCCGCTGCCCCGAGCGGCGGTTCCGGCGCCGGCTCCAACGGCTCCGGTGGCGGCACCCCGAACTCCTCCGGCTGGGTCCGCCCGAGCGCCGGCTACCAGACCAGCCCCTACGGCTACCGCGTCGACCCGTACACGGGTGCGCACGCCCTGCACGCTGGTGTGGACCTGGCGCCGGCCTGCTACTCGCCGATCTACGCGGCGCACTCCGGCACCGTCACCTTCGCGGGCAACGGCGGCGGCTACGGCAACGAGGTCGTGCTCGACAACGGCGGCGGCATCTCCACTGCCTACGGGCACATCGTCGACGGCGGGATCATGGTCGCCGCCGGCCAGCACGTCTCCGCCGGGCAGCAGATCGCCCAGGTCGGTTCGACCGGGTGGTCCACCGGGTGCCACCTCCACTTCGAGACCCGGGTGAACGGCGCAGCCGTCGACCCGGTCCCCTTCATGGCAGCGCGGGGGATCTCGGTATGACCGTGTGCGCGCCCGAGAGGCCCTGACACCACATGAAGAAGCCTGCGCGTTCCCTCGCCTGCGGCATCGCCACCGTCTCGTTGCTCGGCATCGGGCTCTCGGTGGGGATCGCGGCACCGGCAGGGGCGACCCCCGCTGCGGCCCCGTCGTGGGCTGACGTGCAGGCGGCGAAGGCCGACCAGGCGGAGAAGCAGCAGACGGTCGACGAGCTCGCCTCGCGGCTGTCCTCGCTGCAGGACGACGCCGACGCGGCCGGCATCGTGGTGCAGCAGGCGGGCCAGACGTACGCGCTGGCAGCGTCGAAGCAGCAGGAGGCGCAGTCGACGCTCGACGACCTGACCGCGCAGGCCAAGCGTGCGAAGACCGCGGCCGACGAGTCGGCCGGGCAGGTCGCGGCGCTCGTGGTCGAGCTCTCCCGCACCGGCGGCGGGGACCTGTCGACGAGCATGCTCGTGGACTCCGCCGACGCGAAGGATCTGCTGTACCAGGTCGGCACGATGTCGCACCTCTCCGAGCGCTCGGCGACGGTGCTGGCGCAGGCGAAGGCCGACCAGAAGACGGTCGACTCGCTCGCGGCGCAGAAGAGCCAGGCGGCGAAGGCGCTGACGAAGGCGACCGACGCCACGAAGACCGCCCTCGACTCGGCGAACGACACCGCGGCCGCCGCGAACGGCAAGCTCGCGGCCGGGCAGGAGCAGCAGGACGAGGTGCTCGAGCAGCTCGCCTACCTCAAGGGCACGACCGTCGCGACGGAGAGTGCGTACTACACGGAGCAGCGCGCGAAGCAGGCCGAGGCCGAACTCGCGGCGCAGGCCACGACCGACGACGGTGGGGCGAGCAGCGGCGGGGCGACCACCGGCAGCACGACGACCACCACGACGAAGCCGTCGACCAGTGGCGGCGGCACGACGACCACGACCAAGCCGTCGACCACGACGACGAAGCCGTCCACGACGACCACGAAGCCGTCCACCACGTCCCCCACGACGTCGAAGCCCGCCACGACGACGCCCGTCGCCCCGGCGAAGCCGAGCACGCCCGTCACGACCACGCCCTCGAAGCCGGTCACCACGACCCCGACCGCACCGAGCACCCCGTCCAAGGCCGCCGGTGCCATCGCGTACGCCCGTGCCCAGCTCGGCAAGGCGTACGTCCTCGGCGGCGCGGGCCCGAACACGTGGGACTGCTCCGGCCTGGTGATGATGGCCTACAACTCGCAGGGCATCGCGACCGGCGGGCACAACGTCGTGTGGCAGTACAACTACTTCAAGTCGATCGGCCGGCTCGTGCCGCTCTCGCAGCGCCAGGCGGGTGACATCCTCTTCTACTCGTCGAACGGAACCGCTTCAGGTGGTTACCACGACTCGATCTACACCGGCGGCGGGATGATGGTCGAGGCTGCTCGACCGGGTGTCGGCGTCGTCGAGCGGGCCGTCTGGACCCCGAGCCAGCTCCTGCCCTACGTGGCACGCCCCTCCGGCTCCCTGTAGCGGGAACGCGGAACGGCCCGGCCCCACCAGGGGACCGGGCCGTTCGGCGTCAGCGCGGAAGCAGCGGAAGCCGCGGACGCGGCAGACGCAGCGGAAGCGGCGGCAGCGTCAGTGACCGGCGGGCACGTACGCGGCCTGGCCGGCCGTGACGATCGCCTCGGCCTCGGCGGCGTCGCCCCAGCCCTCGGCCTTGACCCACTTGTTCGGCTCGAGGTCCTTGTAGCGCTCGAAGAAGTGCGCGATCTCGGCCTTCGTCTGCTCGTCGACGTCGGAGATGTCCTGGATGTGCGCCCAGCGCGGGTCCTTCGCGGGGACCACGAGGACCTTCGCGTCGTTGCCGGCCTCGTCGCTCATCTTGAAGACGCCGACCGGGCGGACCTTGACGCCGACGCCCGGGAAGGTCGGGTACTCGAGCAGCAGGAGCGCGTCCACGGGGTCACCGTCGTCCGCGAGGGTCTTCTCGAAGAACCCGTAGTCGGTCGGGTACACGAACGACGTGAACAGCACGCGGTCGAGGTACACGCGACCGGTCTCGTGGTCCACCTCGTACTTGTTGCGGCTGCCCTTGGGGATCTCGACGACGACGTCGTACGCGGCCATGGTTGCACTCCTGGTTTGTCGATGGGTCTGTCGGTGGTTCCGAAAGCGCGGCTAACGTTACCGGGTGAACTCTCCGCGTCCCCGGCTGGATCCCGCGGTCGCCGACATGCGTCGTGCGGTCCGTGACCTCCTGGCCCGTGCCCGCGACGACCAGGTCGTCGCCGACGGCGACCTCGTCCTCGTCGCACTCAGCGGCGGACCGGACTCGCTCGCGCTCGCGGCCGCCACCGCGTTCGAGGCACCGAAGCAGGGGCTCCGAGCCGGTGCTGTGGTCGTCGACCACGCACTCCAGGCGGGATCCGAGGCGGTCGCGACCCGAGCCTCCAGGCAGGCATCCGAACTGGGTCTCGACCCGGTGACCGTCCGCCGCGTCGTCGTCGGCTCCGACGGCGGTCCGGAAGGCGCCGCCCGGGAGGCCCGGCACGCGTCCATCGCGGACGTCGCGTCCGCCGCCGGGTCGCCCCTCGTGCTCCTCGGGCACACCCTGGACGACCAGGCCGAGACGGTGCTCCTCGGCCTGCTGCGCGGCAGCGGGCCGGACAGCCTGTCCGGCATGCAGCCGCTCGCGCGGCGCGAGGACGGACCGGCCTACGGCCGACCGCTCCTGGCGGTGCGGCGGCACACCACCCGCCAGGCCTGCGCCGCAGCGGGGCTGGCGCCGTGGCACGACCCGCAGAACGAGGACCCGGCGTTCGCCCGGGTCCGGGTGCGCACCACGCTCATGCCGGTGCTCGAGCAGGAACTCGGCGCCGGGGTGCAGGAGGCGTTGGCTCGCACGGCCGACCAGCTGCGTGAGGACTCCGCGGCGCTCGACCACTTCGCGGAGGAGATGGCCGAGGACCTCGCCGAGCACTCGGAAGCCGGGATCTCGCTGTCCGTGCGCGAGCTGCACGCGAACCCGCCGGCGCTCCGGCAGCGACTCGTGCGTCTCGCCGTGGAGAGCGAGTTCGGCGTGACGCTGTCCCGCGTCCAGACGCTCGAGGTCTGCCGGCTCGTCACCGACTGGGGCGGACAGGGGCCGATCGACCTGCCCGGTGTCCGGGCGTCCCGCGACGGCGACCGACTGTCCTTCGCTGCCGCGTAGGGCCGGTTAGGCTGGACCGGTGGAACTCTCCGACGTGCAGGACGACCTCTCCGAAGTGCTCTTCACCCCCGAGCAGATCGACGACAAGATCGCCGAACTCGCTGCGGCGGTCGATCGCGACTACGCCGACAAGGACCCGCTGCTCGTCGGCGTCCTCAAGGGCGCGGTCATGGTCATGGCGGACTTCTCCCGCCACCTGACGCTGCAGGCGAAGATGGACTGGATGGCGGTGTCGTCGTACGGCTCCGGCACGAAGTCCTCCGGCGTGGTGCGGATCCTCAAGGACCTCGACACCGACCTGCACGGACGCGACGTCATCATCGTCGAGGACATCATCGACTCCGGCCTGACGCTGTCGTGGCTCAAGCAGAACCTCGAGTCCCGCGGTGCCGCGAGCGTCGAGATCGTCGCGCTGCTCCGCAAGCCCGAGGCCGCCAAGGTCGAGGTCGACGTGAAGTACGTCGGCTACGACATCCCGGACGAGTTCGTGGTCGGCTTCGGCCTGGACTACGACGAGCGTTACCGCAACCTGCGCGGCATCGGCGTCCTCGCGCCGCACATCTACTCCTAGTCGAACGGGGAGTTCGCCCGCAGAGGACACCCATTCTCGCCACAGAATCGCGGCCGTATGCTGATCAGCACGCAACTTCGGCAGAGAAAGGTGTCGGGCGCTCTGCCCGGATCACATGGACTTCAAGCGCATCCTCCGCGGGCCGTACATCTACGTGCTCATTGCGATCGTGGGGATCTGGATCGGGTGGGCCTTCATCAGCCAGTCCGGCACACAGCAGATCGACACGCAGAAGGGCCTCGAGCAGCTCTCTGACGGCAAGGTCTCCTCCGCGGTGGTGAACTCCACCGAGCAGCGCGTGGACCTCACCCTCAAGGACGGCGGCACCACCGAGCAGTTCTACTACTCGACCCCCCGTGGCACCGAGGTGGTCGAGGCGATCGCCAAGGCCGACCTGCCGAAGGGCTACAACGACACCGTCCAGCAGTCGAACTGGTTCGTCTCGCTGATCCTGACGCTCCTGCCGTTCCTGCTCATCCTCGGCCTGTTCTGGTTCCTCCTCTCGAGCGCCCAGGGCGGCGGCTCGAAGGTGATGCAGTTCGGCAAGTCCAAGGCGAAGATGAACAACAAGGAGAACCCGCAGGTCTCCTTCGCGGACGTCGCCGGTGCGGACGAGGCGATCGAAGAGCTCCACGAGATCAAGGAGTTCCTCAAGGAGCCGGCCAAGTTCCAGGCCGTCGGCGCCAAGATCCCGAAGGGCGTGCTGCTGTACGGCCCTCCCGGAACCGGCAAGACCCTGCTCGCGCGCGCCGTCGCCGGCGAAGCGGGCGTCCCCTTCTACTCGATCTCCGGTTCGGACTTCGTCGAGATGTTCGTCGGTGTCGGTGCGAGCCGCGTCCGTGACCTCTTCGAGCAGGCCAAGGCGAACTCGCCGGCCATCGTCTTCATCGACGAGATCGACGCCGTCGGTCGTCACCGCGGCGCCGGCATCGGCGGTGGCAACGACGAGCGCGAGCAGACGCTGAACCAGCTCCTCGTCGAGATGGACGGCTTCGACGGCAAGACGAACGTGATCCTGATCGCCGCGACGAACCGTCCCGACGTGCTCGACCCCGCCCTGCTCCGCCCGGGCCGCTTCGACCGTCAGATCGGTGTCGACGCACCCGGTCTCGCCGGCCGTAAGCAGATCCTCGAGGTGCACGCGAAGGGCAAGCCGCTCGCCGCGAGCGTCGACCTCGAGCTCCTCGCCCGCAAGACCCCGGGCTTCACGGGCGCCGACCTGGCGAACGTCCTGAACGAGGCGGCGCTCCTCACCGCCCGTTCGAACGCGCAGCTGATCGACAACCGTGCCCTCGACGAGGCCGTCGACCGCGTGATGGCGGGCCCGCAGCGCCGGACCCGGATCATGTCCGACCAGGAACGCCTCATCACGGCGTACCACGAGGGCGGTCACGCTCTCGCGGCAGCGGCGATGCGGCACACCGACCCGGTCACGAAGATCACGATCCTGCCGCGCGGCCGTGCCCTCGGCTACACGATGGTGCTCCCGCTCGAGGACAAGTACTCGGTCACGCGCAACGAGCTGCTCGACCAGCTCGCCTACGCCATGGGCGGCCGTGTCGCCGAGGAGATCGTCTTCCACGACCCGACCACGGGTGCGTCGAACGACATCGAGAAGGCCACCGGCACCGCCCGCAAGATGGTCACCGAGTACGGCATGAGCCGTGCGGTGGGGTCCGTCAAGCTCGGCGCCGGTTCCACGGAGCCCTTCGTCGGTCGTGACATGAGCGGCGGCACCGGGCGCGACTACTCGGAGAACATCGCCGAGACGGTCGACGCCGAGACCCGTGCCCTGCTCGAAGCCGCGCACGACGAGGCCTACCAGGTGCTCAACGACAACCGCGACATCCTCGACCGTCTGGCCGGCGAGCTCCTCGAGAAGGAGACCCTCGACGCCCCGGAGCTCGTGGAGATCTTCAAGGACGTCCGCAAGCTGCCCGAGCGCCCGCAGTGGCTCTCGAGCGACAAGCGCCCGGTGAGCAACCTCCCCGCGATCGACGTCCCGGGCAAGGCGGCGAACACCGCGTCCGAGTCGAACGACCGCGAGGCGTCGAAGACCCCGCGCCACCGTCCGTTCGGCAACCCGGGTATCGCCCCCGCGTAGGCCGGGATGACCGACCTCCCGACGAGACGGGACCGCCGCCTCGCCGCGACCGGCCGTCGCCGTGACCCGGGTGCGCTCCAGCGCGAGCGCACCCGGGTCATGGGCATCCTCAACGTCACCCCGGACTCGTTCTCGGACGGTGGCCTGCACGATGCGTACGACACCGCGCTCGCCCACGCCCGTGACCTCGTGGCCTCCGGCGCGGACATCGTCGACGTCGGTGGCGAGTCCACCCGGCCCGGTGCCGAGCGGGTCCCGCTCCAGGTGGAACAGGACCGCGTGCTGCCGGTCGTCCGGGAACTCGTGGCCGAGGGCATCGCCGTGAGCGTCGACACCATGAACGCGTCCACTGCGGAGCGTGCGGTGGAGCTCGGCGCGGCGATCGTCAACGACGTCTCCGGCGGCCTGGCCGACCCGGACATGGCCCGCGTGGTCGCCTCCACCGGCACCGGCTTCGTGGTGATGCACTGGCGCGGCCACAGCGACCGGATGTACCGCGACGCCGTGTACGAGCACGCGGTGGAGGAGGTCCGGCGCGAGGTGGAGATGCGCGTCGCCGAGCTCATCGTGCTCGGGGTCCGTCAGGAGCAGGTGGTCATCGACCCGGGGCTCGGCTTCGCGAAGCAGGGCGTGCAGAACTGGGAGATCCTCGCCGGGTACGAGCGCTTCGCCTCGATCGGGCTCCCCGTGCTCGTCGCCGCATCGCGGAAGCGCTTCCTCGAGGGCATCGGCAGCCCCGCGGGAGCCCCGCCGAAGGACCGCGACCTGGCCACGGCGGCCATCAGCCTGTTGTCAGCAGAGCGCGGCGCCTGGGGTGTCCGCGTGCACGACCCGGCGCCGACCCGCGCCGTGCTCGACGTGTGGGAAGCCTGGAGGGCAGCTCGATCGTGAACGACACCATCCGCCTCGTCGGGGTCCGTGCCCGCGGTCACCACGGCGTCTTCGACCACGAGCGTGCCGACGGCCAGGACTTCGTCGTCGACGTCGCCGTCGAGGTCGACGCCCGCGCGGCCTCCGGTCCGGACGACCTCGAGCAGACCGTCCACTACGGGGTACTCGCCGAGCAGGTCGTCGCCGAGATCGAACGCGATCCGGTGGACCTCATCGAGACCCTCGCCGAGCGGATCGCCGCCGCGGTGCTGACCCACCGGGCGGCGCTGGCGACCGAGGTCACCGTGCACAAGCCGCAGGCCCCGATCACGGTGCCGTTCACGGACGTCTCGATCACCATCCGCCGAGCGCGTGCCGCGGACGAGCCCGCGCGACCCGCGGACGAGCAGGAGCCGGCGTGACCCGCGCCGTCGTCGCCCTCGGCGCGAACCTCGGCGACCGGGGCAGTACGCTCCGGGCCGCCGCGGCCGCAGTCGCTGCGATCCCCGGTGTCACCGCCGTCGGGTCCAGCCACGAGGTCGAGTCCGTCGCCCTCACGCTGGACGGCCTCGACACGTCGAAGCCCCGGTACCGGAACGCCGTCGTGGTCCTCGACACGGTGCTCGCACCACAGGAACTCCTCGACGCCCTGCACGTCGTGGAGGACACCCACGGGCGCACCCGGGAGGTCCGCTGGGGCGACCGGACGCTCGACCTCGACGTGATCACCTACGGGGACGAGCGCATCGACACCGAGACGCTCACCGTGCCGCACCCCCGGGCGCACGAGCGGGCCTTCGTCCTCGCGCCCTGGCTGGACGCCGACCCCGACGCGGTGCTGCCGGGTGCCGGACCGGTCGCCGACCTGCTGGCCGCACTCGGCGACGACACCGACCGCGTCGACGAGCCGCGCCTCCTCGACGACCCGACCCGAGCCTCCCGTCCGGACGTGACGGAAGCCGAGACCGACCCGACCACCGCCGGAACGGAACACGCCCCGTGAAGACCACCCGCGCCTCCACCCTCGTCAGCCTCGCCCTCGTGGCGGGCATCGCCGGCTTCGCCCTGAACGCGGCACTGGCCTCGCGCCAGGCGCCCGCGCTCATCCTGGTCACCCCGCTCGGCTTCACGCTGGCGTTCATCGGCATCGTCCTCATCGCCCTGGCGCTGCCGGTCCGCCGGCACGTCCGCGGCGGGGCCGACCGCCGGGTCGACCCGATCTACGCGACCCGCGTGGTGGTGCTCGCGAAGGCCTCGAGCATCTGCGGCGTCCTCTTCGGCGCGTTCGCCCTCGGGCTCCTCGTGTACCTCCTGACCCGCTCGGTGGTCCCTTCGCTAGGCTCGACCCTGCCGAGTGCCGTGGCGGTCGGCGGTGGGATCGTGCTGACCGTGTGCGCCCTCGTCGCCGAGCGCATGTGCATCGCTCCGCCGGACGACGACGACCGCGACGACCCGCGGAACGGCACCACGGTGAACTGACACAGCAGGAGGGCCCCGATGCCGCGCGAACGACTCGACGAGCCCGGCCTGGGGCTGACCGGCATCGCGTGGACCAGGGTGTCCGCGAAGCTGGTCTGGACCGAACTCATCACGACGGTGCTCGCCGGTGCGGTGGTGACGGTCGGGTGCGTGCTGATCGGGCTCGCGACCGGTGGCGTCGGCGAGACGACCGGCCTGGTCTGGACCCTGATCGCCACGGTCGTCGGGATCATCACGCTGATCACCGCGATCCTCACGCCGCGACGGGTCCGTGCGATCGGGTACGCCCTCCGCGACGACGACTTCGTGCTCCGGCGCGGGCTGATGTGGCAGCGCTTCACCGCCGTCCCCTACGGGCGCCTGCAGCTCGTCGACATCAACCGGGGCCCGCTCGACCGGGCGCTCGGGATGAGCGAGCTGAAGTTCGTGACCGCCGCCGCGTCGACGAACGTCCGCATCCCCGGGATCCCCGCCGAGCACGCCGACGAGCTCCGCGACCGGCTCGTCGAGCTCGCCGAGACCCGCCGCGCCGGGCTCTAGGCGGTCACCGTGACGTTCCGACCCGGCCCTCCGCCGCCGGCACCGCCCCGCAGCGGCAACGCTGCCGCCGCCGCTCCCCTGACCGACGGCGAGTGGCACCGCCTGCACCCGCTGACGCCGCTGCTCCGCGGTGGGATCTTCCTCATCGTGGTGCTCGGCATCGTGCTGAACAACCTCCGCGACACCCTCTTCGACATGATCATCCCGGGCGGCGGCGGCCCCTCGGAAGAGGGCGACCCGGTCCGGTACGTGTACGAGCACGGCGCCGTCGGCTGGGTGCTGCTCGGCATCGCCGGGTTCCTCATCGTGCTGATCGGCCTGTTCTACCTGTCCTGGCGGATGCACGAGTTCCGGGTCACCGGCGAGATCGTCGAGGTCCGCTCGGGCGTCCTCTTCCGGAACCACCGGAAGGCGCGGCTCGACCGGATCCAGGGCATCAACATCACCCGGCCGCTCGTCCCGAGGATCTTCGGGACCGCCCGGCTCGAGATCGCACAGGCCGGCAACGACGCGAACGTGCAGCTCGCCTACCTCGGTGCGAGGGCCGCCGACGACCTCCGGCAGCGGATCCTCGTGCTCGCCTCCGGTGCGCAGGACGACGAGACGGAAGCGGGCGAGCGCCACAGCAACGGCCGCGTCCAGGACCGGGTGAACGAGTTCCTCTCGCCCGAACTCGATCCGTCCGCCGTGCACGCCACGCGCATCGTGAAGGTGAAGCCCGGCCGGCTGATCGCGTCGATGGTGCTCTCCGGCACGACGGTGTTCATCCTGCTCGCCGTCGCCGCGATCATCGTGAGCATCGCGATCACCGGCCAGTACTTCCTGCTCGTGTCGCTGTTCCCGGCCGTCATCGGCGCCGGCGGGTACTACGTCCGGAAGTTCTCGAAGTCGCTGCAGTACACGATCGCGGACACCCGGGACGGCATCCGGATCGGCTTCGGGCTCGTCTCGACCACGAACGAGACGCTGCCGCCCGGGCGCATCCACGCCGTCAGCGTCGCGCAGCCGCTGATGTGGCGGCCGTTCGGCTGGTGGGACGTCCGCATCAACCGGGCCACCAACGCCGGCAACGGGGCGTCGAACAACCAGCAGGTGTCCTCGATCGTGCTGCCCGTCGGTGACGCCGCCGACGTCCGGCAGGTCCTCGAGATCATCCTGCCCTCACTCGTCGGCAGCGCCGTCGTCGGACCGTCCGCCTCGAAGGACCTCCTCCGCGAAGGCTCGGCCGAGGCCGTCAGCGTCGTCGACGACAGCCTCACCACGTCGGGCGACCAGGGCGGGTTCCGCTACTCGCCCCGCCGCGGGCGCTGGCTCCGGCCGCTCTCCGCGCGCCGCAACGGCTACCGCTTCGTCCAGGGGGCGGTGCTGCTCCGGCTCGGTGCGGTCTGGCGGTCGCTCGTGGTCGTGCCGCTGCCCCGCGTGCAGAGCGTGAAGGTGTCCCAGGGGCCGGTGGAGCGGCTGCTCCGACTCGCGTCGGTGCACGTGCAGACCGTGCAGGGCCCGGTCACCGCGTCCGTCGGTGCGCTCGACGCGCGGGACGCACAAGAGCTGTGGTCGGAGACCGCGCACCGCGCGATCGAGGCCGCCGCGACCGACACGTCCCACCGGTGGCGGTCCGCCTCGGGTGCCGGACACGACGGCCTGGAGGCTCGGGTCGCCCCGGACGCGCACCCTGCGGTTCCGCAGGCGGCGGCTCCAGGGCATGTCGCGCCGCCCGTCGTTCCTCCCGTCGGGTGGTCCGACGTGCCACCCACCGGAGCGGTCCGATGAGGGCCGGGCGACTCGGGGTCGGCGTCGTCGGCGCCGGACGGGTCGGACCGGTGCTCGGCGCCGCGCTCGCCAACGCTGAGCACGCCGTCGTCGGGATCACCGCCGTGTCGGAGTCGAGCGTGGACCGTGCCGAGGCGCTGCTCCCCGGCGTGCCCGTGCTCGAGACGCCGGACCTGGTCGAGCGGAGCGAACTCGTGCTGCTCGCCGTGCCCGACGACCAGCTCGCGGGCCTCGTGCAGGGGCTCGCGGACGCCGGGATCTGGCAGCCGGGCCAGCTCGTCGTGCACACGAGCCCTGACCACGGCGTCGGGGTCCTCGCCCCCGCGATGGCCGCCGGCGCGATCCCGCTCGCGATCCACCCCGCGATGGCGTTCACCGGTACGAGCGTCGACCTCGCCCGCCTGCGGGACGCGTACTGCGCCGTGACCGCACCGGCGCCCGTGCTGCCGATCGCGCAGGCGCTCGTCGTGGAGATGGGGGCGGAGCCGTTCGTCGTCGCAGAGGCCGACCGGCCGGCGTACGCCGACGCCGTCCGAGCTGCCGTGAGCTTCTCGACCGCGATCGTGGACCAGTCTGCCGGCACCCTCTCCGGGATCGGCGTGGAGCACCCCGGGCGGGTGCTCGGCGCCCTGGTGCGGTCCGCGGTCGACAACGCGCTCGCCGCGGCCGACGGGCAGTCCGCGCTGTGACGGAGTCGGGCTTCCGGATCACCACCGCCCAGGCGAAGGTCGGGTACGTCGTGGGGGCCACCGTCGTCGAGGTCCTCCTCGCCCTGCTCCTGTGGGCGATCGGCCTGCCGGACGCGGCCGTGCCCTTCCTCTCTGCAATCGGACTCGTGGCGATGGTCGTCGGCGGCGTCCGGCTCTTCCGCGGCGAGGACGAGCCCGTCGAGCCGCCTCGGGCGTGGTGGCGGATGACCGCAAGGCCGTTCGCGGGGTTCCTGCTCGCGGCGTACTTCGTCGCGGACGCCCTGTGCGCCCGGGCGTCCACCATCGGGGCGTTCGACGTGCTCGGGACGGTGGTGATGCTGCTCGTGGCGGCCGCCTACGTCGGGTCGTCGGTGACGCTGCTCCTGCTGCGTGCGCAGGGGCGGCCCCCTGCCGGGGCCTTCGAGGGCTGAGTGCTCGCGTTCCGTCGGTTCCGACGCCCGATCGGCTTCATCGGTCCGCTGAGGGGTCGCGACTCCCCGCGCGCATCCCGCCCACCGGTCGGACATCGTCGCACCGGTCGGACATCGTCGCTCGGCACCGGTCCCGCGGCCGATTCGTGGCCGGTCGGCGAGTCTCGGTCGGGGTGTCGCCGGGATTCCGGGGGAGCGCACGTGGACGGGTAGCATCGGTGCGATCCCCCACGACCCTCGGAGCCGCACCCGCATGACCGACGAGACCGCCGCCACCACCGACACCGCGATCGCCGACGCCGCCGCACTGGCCGAGCAGGAGACGAACGAGCAGCGTCAGGTCCGGCTCGACAAGCGCTCGCGGCTCCTCGAAGCCGGGATCGAGGCCTACCCGGCCGAGCTCCCGCTCACCACCACGATCCCCGCGGTCCGGGCGCAGTACGCGCACCTGGAGACCGGTGAGGAGACCGACGACGTCGTGGGCGTCGCCGGGCGCATCGTGTTCTCCCGCAACACCGGCAAGCTCTGCTTCGCGTCCCTGCAGTCCGGCGACGGTTCCCGTATCCAGGCGATGGTGTCCCTCGCCGAGGTGGGCGAGGACTCGCTCGCGCGCTGGAAGGAGTTCGTCGACCTCGGCGACCACGTGTTCGTGCACGGCCGCGTGATCTCCTCGCGCCGGGGTGAGCTGTCGATCATGGTCGACGAGTGGGCGATCGCGGCGAAGGCGATCCTGCCGCTGCCGAACCTGCACAACGAGCTCAACGAGGAGACCCGGGTCCGTCAGCGGTACCTGGACCTCATCGTCCGCGACCAGGCGCGGGAGACCGTCCGTGCCCGAGCCGCCGTGATGGCGTCGCTCCGCCAGACGTTCACCGGCCACGAGTACCTCGAGGTCGAGACCCCGATGCTGCAGACCCAGCACGGTGGCGCCTCGGCCCGGCCCTTCGTCACCCACTCGAACGCGTTCGACACCGAGCTGTTCCTGCGCATCGCGCCCGAGCTCTTCCTGAAGCGCGCCGTCGTCGGTGGCATCGACCGCGTCTTCGAGATCAACCGCAACTTCCGGAACGAGGGCGCCGACTCGTCGCACTCGCCCGAGTTCGCGATGGTCGAGGCCTACCAGGCGTACGGCAACTACGAGCAGATGGCCGACCTCACGCAGGAGCTCGTGCAGAACGCCACGCGTGCCGTGACCGGTGGGCCGCTCGAGGTCCCGCTGCCCGACGGCACCACGTACGACCTCGGTGGCGAGTGGCCGCGCATCGACATGTACGGCTCGCTCTCCGAAGCGGCAGGCCGCGAGATCACGCCGTCCACGCCGCTGTCCGAGCTGCAGGAGCTCGCCGCGGCCGAAGGGGTCGAGGTCGCGCACGCCACGCACGGCAAGTACGTCGAGGAGCTCTGGGAGCACTTCGTCATCGACTCGCTCGACCGGCCGACCTTCGTGATGAACTTCCCGGTCGACACCTCCCCGCTGACCCGCGAGCACCGCACCCGCCCGGGCATCGTCGAGAAGTGGGACCTCTACGTCCGTGGCTTCGAGCTCGCGACGGCGTACTCCGAACTCGTCGACCCCGTCGTGCAGCGGGAGCGCTTCGTCGAGCAGGCGAAGCTCGCCGCCGGCGGTGACCCCGAGGCGATGCGCGTCGACGAAGAGTTCCTGCGTGCGCTGGAGCACGCGATGCCCCCGTCGGGCGGCATGGGCATGGGTGTCGACCGGCTGCTGATGGCCATCACGGGCCTCGGCATCCGCGAGACGATCCTGTTCCCGCTCGTCAAGTAGGCCCAGTCGCCGGGGTTAAGATGCTCGGGTGCCGCATGGAGTCGTGACCGGGATCATCTTCGCCCTGACGCCGACCATCGTCGTCGGCCTCGTCTTCTGGTTCGTCATGCGCGCGATCATGCGCGCCGACCGGACCGAGCGCGCCGCCTACGCCAAGGTCGAGGCCGAGGAGCGTGCACGCTTCGAGCGTGAGCACGGCGCGAGCGCGCCGGCACCCGCCTCGGCGGAGTAGCTCCACCCGCTGTTCCGCGCTCCACCCGCTGTTCCGCACTTACCCGATGTTCCGCACTTACCCGCTGTTGCGCGCTTCACCCGCTGTTCACCGGGCGGTGCGATCGTGCGCGCCATGCACCCGACGACACCCGCGCCGGAGGACCCGGCGACTCCTCTATCGGACGATCCGACGGACATCGATGCAGCCGATGCGTTCGGGCACGCCGCGCTGAGCGACCCCGCTCGCGACGACGGGCGATGGGCCGACGTCGTCGGCGCTGACGACTTCGACGACTTCGACGACTTCGACGACATCGACGTCTGAGCGTCGCCGCCCGTTCACGCGGTCGTTGCCGGCCGCTGTGAGCATCGTCCCCATGTCCATCACCCAGATGCTCCGTGCCCGCAGCCTCGTCGGCGACATCGAGAGCGAGTACGACGAGTACGACCGCGACGCCGACCATGAGGCGTCGAAGCGCCGCGCCGGATGGCTCGAGCCGTCGTGGTGACCCCCGCTCGCTCGGTCAACGGGGTACGGAGGCCGGATCTCGCCGATCCGGTCCGACGTACCCCTTTTGCCTGTCCGGCAAGCGCTGCACCCCGGGGTACATCGTCCGAAACGCGCCAGAAACACCGATGCAATCCCGGAAACACAACGACATCCCCTTGATCTCGGGGCGGCAGGGGGACCACACTGTTCCCACGCTGTACCCCGTGGGGGGCAGTCGCAATGACGAAGCACGGAGAACCCTGGGAATCATTCGGTTCCGTTTGTGGGGTACACCCCTCGCCCGCTTCACTAGTGACACCCCACGAGGCCATCACCGTCGAATGCAGGGAGAGTCACATGACGATCGCAACGGCAGCACCGAGCACCAGTTCGCGCCGGACGAAGAAGGCAACCGCCAAGACCGACAGCGCCAAGGTCGAGAGCACCACGCTCGACACCGCAGCAGCAGAGGTCGAAGCGGACGAGCAGCTCGCCGGCGTCCGCGGCGCATCGGTCGACCAGGTCGGCGACTACCTCCGCCACATCGGGCGTCTCTCGCTCCTCACCGCTGAGGAAGAAGCAGACATCGCCCGCCGGATCGAGGTGGGTCTGTTCGCCGGCGAGAAGCTCGCCACCGAGCAGGGACTCCCGAAGGCCCTGCAGCGCGAGCTCAAGTGGCTGGTCCGTGACGGTGAGCGTGCCAAGGAGCGCATGATCACCTCGAACCTGCGTCTCGTCGTGAGCATCGCCAAGCGCTACTCGCAGCGCGGCCTCCCCTTCATGGACGTGATCCAGGAAGGCAACCTCGGCCTCGTCCGCGCGGTCGAGAAGTTCGACTTCACGCAGGGCTACAAGTTCTCGACGTACGCCACCTGGTGGATCCGTCAGGCGATCTCGCGCGGTCTCGCCGACAAGGCCCGCACGATCCGCATCCCGGTGCACACCGTGGAGCTCATCAACAAGATCTCGCGCACCGAGCGTGACCTCACCGTCGACCTCGGCCGTGCGCCGATGCCGGAAGAAGTCGCGGCGGAGCTGAGCATGTCGGTCGAAGAACTCGTCGACCTCAAGGGCCGCTCGCACGAGCCGGTGTCGATCCACACCGTGGTCGGCGACTCGGACGACAGCGAGCTCGGCGACTTCATCGAGGACGAGGACGCCGCGTCCCCGAACGAACTCACCGAGACGACGCTCCTGCACCGCGACATCCGTTCGATCGTCGCCGAGCTCCCGAGCGACGAAGCCAACGTGATCCGCATGCGCTACGGCCTCGATGACGACAAGCCGATGACGCTCGACGAGATCTCGAAGATCGTGCACACGACCCGTCAGGCAGTCAGCCGTGTCGAGTCGCGTGCGAAGCTGCGCCTGTTCGCCAAGGCGGTCTCGCAGGACATGCAGCTCTACCTGACCGAGTAGGTCAGCAGCACTTCGGCCGACGCTTCACCGCGTCGGCTCGGGGAGCCGGGTCGTTCTGTGGGAAGGCGATCCGGTGGGGTGATGGGACGGCCCGTCCGAGCACTGCTCGGACGGGCCACACTCATGTCTGGAGGGCGTCAGTCCTCGACCTCGCGCCGCAGCTTCTGCCGCAGGTCGCTCGGGATGAGCTCGACGAGCTGGTCCGGGCGCACCGGCAGGTCGAGCAGGCTGAGCTTCACACGGCCCGTCCGCCCGTGCCGCTCGGCATCGAGGCGCACCACGCTGCCGGCGTCCTTCCGCAGGCGCATGTCGATCTGCGCGCCGGTCGCGACCTCGCCGACCACGAGCCCGTCGACCTCGAGCGCCGCGCTCCTGGTGCCCTCCGCGATCTCGAACCGGTAGCGCTCACGCGCGGCGAGCACGACGGAGCGGTCGATGCCGGCCATCGGCGCGACCGGGGTCACCACGGAGCCGGAGAGCGCGGGGGAGAGCACCGGGCCACCGGCGGCGTAGTTGTACGCGGTGGACCCGGCGGGCGTCGCGGCGACGATGGCGTCCGCGCGGTAGTAGCCGTACCCGAGCCCGCCGACGCTGAGGTCCGCCGAGACCTGCCCGGCTCCGGGGCGCCGCACGATCGTGAGGTCGTTGAAGGCGAGGTAGTCGGTGCGGGCACCGCTCCAGGACAGCCGGGCCTCGAGCGCGTGGTGCGGCTCGAGCTGGTAGTCGCCGGCGGACAGACGGTCCAGCGCGGCTTCGAGCTCCGGCGGTTCGATCTCGACCAGGAAGCCGACGTTGCCGTAGTTCACGCCGAGGACCGGGACCGGGCGCTTCGCGACGAGGCGCATGGCCCCGAGCATGGTGCCGTCTCCACCGAGGGCGACCACGAGGTCGACCGTCCCGGTGAACTCGTCGTCCTCGACCACGTCGATCACCCCGCCGATCCGGGCCGCGTCGATGCGGCGGGCGATCAGGCGTCCGCGACCGGAGGCGTTCCAGCGCTGCAGGGTCGTGACGGACTCCTGGACGTTCTTGGTCGGGTGGACGACGAGGCCGACGACGGGCTGATCCATGCGCCGGATGCTACCGGGCGGACCTGGTCCGGGGTCTTTCCATCGCGGCCGCTATGCGATATTCTGTATACATGCACACCGCGACGCTCTCCATCTCCGTGCCCGTCCTCCGGCACGGCCGCGAGATCGTCCTCCTCGCCGAACACGAGTCCCGCGAATCGGGCTTCGGGTTCGTCGACGCCGAGCACCTGCTCGTCGCCGCCACCGTGCTGTGTTCCGGCATCCCGCGCTTCCGCGACGTCCTCGACCACCACGGCGTCACGCCCGAGCGGCTCCGCGACGCGATCCGGGTGTTCGTCGGAGCGGGGACGGCGCCGTACCCGTCCGAAGCCGGAACGATCACCTGCACCCCGGCGGGCGCCCGGATCCTCGCCCGTGCCGCACAGGTCGCCGGTGCGAACGAGCGCGTCCGTCCGCACCACGTGCTCCTCGCCGTGCTCGACGGTGTCGACGACCCGTTCATGGGTGCGGCGCACGACGTCCTCGAGCGGCTCGGCGTCGACCCGCGTCGCTTCCGCCGTGCCCTGCTCCGGGCTGCGCGCCGCGCCTGACGACCGGCCGCGCTCGGGTGGCGCGGACTGATATGTTGCACTCTCCTTTCCGTTGGAGGTTGCTGTGGCCCGGACCCAGACGCTGGTCGGTCTCGCGAGAGCCCTGAGTTGCGCGTCCGTCGCGCTCGCTGCCGTGACGATCTTGGCTGTCAGCGCCGACGGTCGCCCGATCCTGACCGGGGCGCTCGCGCTGGCACTGGTGACCACCGCCGGCACCCTGCACCGGTCCAGCCGTCTCGCGCCGGCGCTGTTCCTGGTCGACGTCCTGCTGCTCCTGATCGCGGTCGCCCTGCACCTGATCACGCGGTGACGAGCCGATCGGCGCACCCAGCGCCCCGAGGTCACGCCCACGGCGAACAGGGGCAGACCAGGGGGTGAGCGCTGGTTACTCTCGATGTACGTGACCGGACTCACACGAGACCGGTGCAGCTGTCGGCCCGGTACGAAGGGCCAAGGGAGAGCACATGTTCGAGAGATTCACCGACCGAGCCCGTCGTGTTGTCGTCCTCGCTCAAGAAGAAGCGAAGATGCTCAACCACAACTACATCGGCACCGAGCACATCCTCCTCGGCCTCATCCACGAGGGCGAGGGCGTCGCCGCCAAGGCGCTGGAGTCGCTGGGCATCTCGCTCGACGCCGTCCGCGAGCAGGTCCAGGACATCATCGGGCAGGGCCAGCAGCAGCCGACCGGGCACATCCCGTTCACGCCGCGCGCCAAGAAGGTCCTCGAGCTGTCCCTGCGCGAAGCGCTCCAGCTCGGCCACAACTACATCGGGACCGAGCACATCCTGCTCGGCCTCATCCGCGAGGGCGAGGGTGTCGCAGCCCAGGTCCTCGTGAAGCTCGGCGCCGACCTCAACCGGGTCCGCCAGCAGGTCATCCAGCTCCTGTCCGGCTACCAGGGCAAGGAAGCGGTCGCCGTCGGCGGCGAGCAGCAGCAGAACGCGCAGCAGGGTTCGCAGGTCCTCGACCAGTTCGGTCGGAACCTCACCCAGGCCGCGCGCGACGGCAAGCTCGACCCCGTGATCGGGCGCGAGAAGGAGATGGAGCGGGTCATGCAGATCCTCTCCCGCCGCTCGAAGAACAACCCGGTCCTGATCGGTGAGCCCGGCGTCGGCAAGACCGCCGTCGTCGAGGGCCTCGCCCAGGCGATCGTGAAGGGCGATGTCCCCGAGACGCTGAAGGACAAGCAGCTCTACTCGCTCGACCTCGGGTCGCTCATCGCCGGGTCCCGCTACCGCGGTGACTTCGAGGAGCGCCTCAAGAAGGTCACGAAGGAGATCCGCACCCGTGGCGACATCATCGTCTTCATCGACGAGATCCACACGCTGGTCGGTGCCGGTGCAGCGGAAGGTGCGATCGACGCCGCGTCGATCCTCAAGCCGCTCCTGGCCCGTGGTGAGCTCCAGACCATCGGTGCGACCACGCTCGACGAGTACCGCAAGCACTTCGAGAAGGACGCCGCACTCGAGCGTCGCTTCCAGCCGGTGCAGGTCAACGAGCCGTCGCTGCCGCACGCGATCAACATCCTCAAGGGCCTCCGCGACAAGTACGAGGCGTTCCACAAGGTGTCCATCACCGACGGCGCGATCGTCGCCGCGGCGAACCTGGCGGACCGCTACGTGCAGGACCGCTTCCTGCCCGACAAGGCCATCGACCTGATCGACGAGGCCGGCGCTCGCCTGCGTCTGTCGATCCTGTCGGCGCCGCCGGAGCTCCGCGAGTTCGACGAGAAGATCTCGACGGTCCGCGGGTCGAAGGAAGCCGCCATCGAGGAGCAGGACTTCGAGAAGGCCGCGAGCCTGCGCGACGAGGAGAAGAAGCTCCTCGGCGAGCGTCTCCGCCTCGAGAAGCAGTGGCGTGCGGGTGACGTCGCCGCGTCCGGCACCGTCGACGAGGGCATCATCGCCGAGGTCCTGGCCCAGGCCACGGGCATCCCGGTGTTCAAGCTCACGGAAGAGGAGACCTCGCGTCTCGTCTTCATGGAGAAGGCCCTGCACCAGCGCGTCATCGGTCAGGAAGAGGCCATCTCGGCGCTCTCCAAGACCATCCGCCGCACCCGTGCCGGTCTGAAGGACCCGAACCGTCCCTCCGGCTCGTTCATCTTCGCCGGCCCCACGGGTGTCGGCAAGACGGAGCTCGCCAAGGCACTTGCGGAGTTCCTCTTCGACGACGAGGGTGCGCTGATCTCCCTCGACATGTCGGAGTTCGGCGAGAAGCACACCGTCTCGCGCCTGTTCGGTGCCCCTCCCGGGTTCGTCGGGTTCGAAGAGGGCGGCCAGCTCACCGAGAAGGTGCGCCGCAAGCCGTTCTCCGTGGTCCTGTTCGACGAGATCGAGAAGGCCCACCCGGACATCTTCAACTCGCTGCTGCAGGTCCTCGAAGAGGGTCGTCTGACCGATGGTCAGGGCCGCGTCGTCGACTTCAAGAACACCGTCATCATCATGACCACGAACCTCGGTTCGCAGGGCATCGCCGGTGGCCCGGTGGGCTTCCAGGTCGAGGGTGACTCGGGCGTCGGCTACGACCGCATGCGTGCGAAGGTGAACGAGGAGCTCAAGAAGCACTTCAAGCCGGAGTTCCTGAACCGCGTCGACGACACGATCGTGTTCCCGCAGCTGTCGCAACCCGAGCTGCTCCAGATCGTGGACCTGTTCGTGAAGCGTCTGTCGGACCGCATGCTCGACCGCGACATGACCGTCGAGCTCACGCTCCCGGCGAAGGAGCAGCTCATCAAGGTCGGGTTCGACCCCGCCCTCGGGGCTCGCCCGCTCCGCCGCGCGATGCAGCACGAGGTCGAGGACCAGCTGTCCGAGCACATCCTGCAGGGTGAGCTCACCGCTGGTGACCACGTCAAGGTGGACTTCACCGACGGCAAGTTCCAGTTCGAGACCGGGCGTCAGCCGGGCCGCGAAGAGGTCCTCGCCGGAGCCGCTGCCGTGGAGTCCGCAACGGACGCCACCCCGCAGGGCGAGATCGAGTCCTAGAGTCCCCACCAGACAGACGGGAGGCCCGGTGCCAGCTGGCACCGGGCCTCCCGTCTGTGTTCTGTCAGGTCTCAGGCCTGGACGTCGCCGCGCCAGCCGGCGTCCGTGGGTGCCGCCTCGACGCGCTCCTTGTAGTTCTGCAGGTCCTTCTTGATGGCGTGGCCGCCGACACCGACGGCGGCGCCGAGCTTCTCGAGGAAGCCGGAGGGCTCCCAGTCGATCTGCGCGGTGACGCGGGTCTCGTTGTCGGACAGCTTGTGGAACGTGACGACGCCCGCGTGGTCGGTCTCGCCGTCCTTGACGGTCCAGGCGACACGCTCGTCGGGGTGCTGCTCCGTGATGACCGCACGGAACTTGCGCTCCTGGCCGGCCACCTTCACGGTCCAGTCGGTGGTGGTGTCGTCGACCTGGTCGATCTTCTCCACCTCGTCCAGGAAGTGGGGGAACTCCTCGAAGCGGGTCCACTGCCCGTAGGCAGCGCTGACGGGGACGTTGACGTCGATGGTCTCGATGATCTGGGGCATGTCCCGGACGGTAGGCGGGTGCGCCTGGGCGCGACCCGGAACGCTGTCCCCCGACCGCACTATGGTGGGGGAGATGACTGAGCACGGGAAGCACGCGTTCCACGAACGGGACGACCACGGCATCCTGGTGCGACCTGCGCTGGCGTCGGACGTGCCGCACATCCAGCGACTCATCGCCCCCTACGTCGACCGGCGGATCCTGCTCGGTAAGGAGAACGTCGCGCTGTACGGCTCGATCCAGCAGTTCCGGATCGCCGAGGGGCCGGACGGTGTCCCGATCGGGTGCGGTGCCCTCGCCGTGTTCTGGGACGACATCGCCGAGGTGCGCACGCTCGCCCTCGACGCGGACTGGATCCACAAGCGCGTCGGACACCGGATGCTCGAGGCGCTCGAACACGACGCGCGAGAGCTCGGCGTCGCCCGGATCTTCTGCCTGACGTTCGAGGTCGAGTTCTTCGCGAAGCACGGGTACCTCGAGATCGGCGAGCAGGTCGTCGAACCGTCCGTCTACGCGGAGCTCGTGCGGTCCTCGGACGAGGGCGTGGCAGAGTTCCTCGACCTCGCCCGGGTCAAGCCGAACACCCTCGGCAACACCCGCATGCTGAAGATCCTCTGACGCTTTCGCGCCCGGCTCGGCGGGGTTCCCTCGTGGCGCGCCCGGCGTTGTCTACCCTGTGCGCATGTCGTCGTTCCGTCACCCCGTCGGCCCGCAGAAGCCGGGCGTCTACTGGCGCCGTCGCGCGACCGTGGCCGGAGTGATCCTGCTCATCGTGATCGTCGTCGTGCTCATCGTGGTGGGGCGTGGGAACGGCGCACCCGCGGCGGAGTCCTCGCCGTCTGCGTCGCCGTCTGCGTCGTCGTCGGTTCGGTCGTCGGCGCCGTCGCCGTCGGCTTCCTCGGCACCGTCTTCCGGGTCGGCCTCTGCGTCGCCGTCAGCTTCGGCGTCGTCGTCTTCTTCGTCTGCTGCTTCCGGTTCGACCTGCTCCAAGAACCAGATCACGCTGAAGCCGGTCCTCGACAAGAGCGCCTACGGCCCCACCGAGGACCCGAAGATCGCGATGTCGATCGAGAACACCGGGTCGGGGTCCTGCCACATGGACCTCGGGTCGTCGCAGCAGGTGCTCACGATCAGCTCCGGTGAGGAGCAGTACTGGTCGTCGAAGGACTGCCAGACCGGCGGGACGAACCAGGACGTCACGATCAAGGCCGGGCAGACCCTGACCACGCCGGCGATCGCGTGGGACCGCACCCGGTCGTCGACGTCCACGTGTGACTCCTCACGGCCGTCGGTGACCGGTGGGGGCGCGAGCTACCACCTGCAGGTCGCGGTCGGGAACATCTCGTCGAAGGAGTCGGCGCAGTTCATCCTGAACTGACGTCGGCGGCTCGGCGGCTCGGCGGCTCGCCTGGCGGTTCGCCCGGCGGCTCGGTGGCTCGGCCGGCGCGGTTCGGGCGGTCAGTCGAAGTCGGGGGTCGTGGCGGCGCAGCGGACGGGTGCACCGGCGCGGCCGTGCTCCTCGGCGATGACCTTCTTGCCGTCGAGCAGGATGCGACAGCTGGCCGTGCGCTCCGCCGGGGGAGTGGCGCGGACCGACGCGGGATCGTCGGTGAGGACGATCGACTCGTGCGTCCAGGTCTGTGCCGCCGACTTCGTGTCGCTCGTCGTCGACACCGCTGACCGTTCGTTCGTCGTCGGAGCAGCGCCCCGTCGCTCGGCGCCTTGGAAGCGGACGTCATGGAGCGTGACGGACTCGGGAGCATCGACGCTCACCTCGTACGTCACCGACCAGGCGTCGCCGACCTGCTGATGGACCTGCGCGCACCCACTCAGTCCGACGACGGTCAGTGCGAGTGCTGCTGCTGCGGCGGTGGTCGATGCGATACGTGACTTGGTCATACAAACACAATCGCGGCCGGCCGATCGATCCTCGTCATGACGAGGTATCGATCGAGTCCGACCGCGGTCGTGTTCGGGGTCAGCCGACCGGATGACGGTCAGCGTTCCCCTGGGGTTCAGCCGATGACGGAGATGTTCTCCGCCTGCGGGCCCTTACGGCCCTCAGTGATCTCGAACTCCACCTTCTGGTTCTCCTCGAGGCCGCGGTAACCGCTGCCCGAGATCGCCGAGAAGTGGGCGAAGACGTCGGCGCTGCCGTCGTCCGGGGCGATGAACCCGAAGCCCTTTTCGTTGTTGAACCACTTGACGGTTCCAGTTGCCATGATGGCGTTTCCTTAACTGTTCTTGCTTTCCATCGCGGTATGACACGCAGACGGAGCCTCGACGTATGTCGACGAGGGTGATGCGCCACGCGGGCAGGTGCCGGCGGGACGGGTTCGGGGTCAGGCCCGTGGGCCAGTGACCCGTGAGCCCGGATGAGGGAGTGAAACCACCTCGCCCGGACGTTGGGCGCCGCAGAAGCGGTTCCACCAACCTATCGTGTCCGGACCCGAAGAACCAGACAAGTCGCCCGGATCGCAAGATTTCTGGTGAACTTGATGGCGATGGCAGACAAGGAACAGCGCTTCCGGAGCGAACAGCTCGAGGAAGCCCTCGCGAAGCAGGACGTGGCGGCGGTGGCGTACGCGCTGCGGAACGACATCGTGATCGTGCCCAGACTCGTCACCGGCAAGAAGGACATGCAGGTGCGGGTCTTCGGCCGTGAAGGGTCCGAGAAGCGCATCCTGCTGCTGTTCTCGTCCGCGGACGCCTACACGGCGATGGTGCCGGACGAGAAGATCCGGCAGGTCATGGTCTACGACGCCGCGCGGCTCGAGGAGTTCCTCGCCGCGCACCTCGATTCGCTCGAGGGCGTGTTCTTCGACATCGCCGGGCCGCACACGATGCAGTCCGAACCGGCCGACCTGCTGGCCGCATTGCGCGCCTGACGTCCGGTCCCGCGCGTGTCGGGGGTGGCGCCTGGGCGTTGCCTGACGTCAGAAGGCGGCGTCGAGTTCGCGTTCCCGGACGGACTTCGTCAGGGAGAACGCGACGCGGAGTGCTTCACGGAGGTGTTCGGCGTCCGCCCCGAGCACGGTGGTGAACCCGAGCCGACGCGCTTCGCTCGCGCGCTGCTTCGCGCCGGTGGCCTGCCGGATCTCCCCCGCGAGGCTGATCTCCCCGATGGCCGCGAGCGTGTGCGGGTAGGGACGATCCCGCGCGGCACTGGCGAGTGCCAGCACGATCGCGAGGTCGGCGCCGGGCTCGGTGAGCTTCATGCCGCCGACAGTGGAGACGTAGACATCCGCGTCGGAGAGCTTGATGCCCGCCCGGCGTTCGAGGACCGCGAGGAGCATCGCCACGCGGGATGAGTCGACGCCGTTCACCACACGGCGCGGCTGCGGTGCGGAACTCGGGACGACGAGAGCCTGCACCTCGACCGGGAGCGCCCGACGGCCTTCCATCGTGACCGTGATGCACGTGCCGGACACCGGTGTGCCGTTCCGCGACATGAACAGGCCGCTGGGGTCCGGGACTTCGTGGATGCCGTCGCCGGCCATGTCGAAGCAGCCGACTTCGTCCGTGGGACCGAAGCGGTTCTTCAATGCGCGGACGAACCGGAGCGCGGTCTGACGGTCGCCCTCGAAGTGACACACGACGTCGACCAGGTGCTCGAGCAACCGTGGGCCGGCGATCGAGCCGTCCTTCGTGACGTGCCCGACGATGAGCACCGGCAGGGCGCGGTCCTTCGCGGCACGGATGAGGGTCGATGCGACTTCACGGACCTGCGACGTGCCGCCTGCGATGCCGTCGATGCTGGCGGAGGAGATCGTCTGCACGGAGTCGGCGATGAGCAGGTCCGGCTGCACCTGGTCGATCTGGCCGAGGATGACGCCGAGGTCGACCTCACTCGCGAGGTAGAGGTCGTCGTGCATCGCCCCGGTGCGCTCGGCCCGCAGACGGACCTGGTCCACCGACTCCTCAGCGCTGACGTAGAGGACACGCTTGCCCATCGACGCGGCGCGAGAAGCGACCTCGAGCAGGAGCGTGGACTTGCCGACGCCGGGCTCGCCGCTCAGGAGGACCGCTGCACCCGGGACGATCCCGCCGCCGAGCGCCCGGTCGAACTCGCCGATGCCGGTCTGCCAGCGTGGAACCGCACCACCGCGTGCCTGCGTGATGGGCTGTGCGATGCGGGTCCCCGTGACGGCGACCGCACTGGTGCCCCGTGCGCTGGCCGTGACGGCAGAGGCGTCTTCGACGGTGCCCCACGCCTGGCACTCGCCGCAGCGACCGACCCACTTGATCGTGGTCCAGCCGCACTCGGAGCAGCGGTAGGAGGACTGGGGGCGGGCCATGGGACGAGGTTAGGCCGCGCCGCCGACATCACCGGCATCGCCGGAGGTGTCGTCGTTCTCGGTGGCGCCGGGCACGGTGATCGACCCGGTCATGCGCTGCCGGAGCCGGTCGACCCGGCCGGGACGGTGTGCGTGCTCGAGTTCCTCGGCGCCGAGCGTGTCCTGTTCGGCACGCGCGTTCGCCACGGCACCGGCGTCGCGCCCGAGGTCCTCGGCTTCTCGCGCCGACAGGTAGTGCCGGATCGCGGCGACGGTGTCCACCCGGGCGTCGATCGCCGGTTCGAACGCGCTCGCCCAGATCTCGTACCCGCGGTCGTTCGGGTGGAACAGGTCACCGTAGGTGTTGAAGAACGTCCGCCGCAGCCCCACTCGGCGCGTGATCGCGTGGAGCGGCGCCACCGTCAGTCCGAGCTCGTCCGCGACGCGGTGCACGATCTCGTTCGCGACGGCGACCTTGCGCTCGCGGTCGGGGACGAACATGCACGGCAGCTCCGCGACGATCGCGTGCGACGGGACCGCGCCGTAGATCGCGCGGAGGTTCCGCTCGAACTTGTCGGGGTGGAAGTCCGCGATGTCGTTCGCGCCGATCGAGACCGTGCAGACGTCGGGAGTGAAGCTCCGCAGCTTCGGGAGTTGGTCCTTCTTCGCGCCCCACGTCGTCGCACCGGAGACGCTGAGGTTCACGACGCGCACCGTCTCGCGCGACCGGTGCTTGATCCGGCGGGCGAGCAGGCCGACGTACCCGCGCGACGGGACCGTCGCGCCGACACCCTGCGCCGCGGAGTCGCCGATCGCCAGGTACGTGATCTCACCCTCGTGGTGGAGTCGTTCGCGCCACCAGTCGGCGTGCGACGGGAGCATGTCGACGACGCGTTGCGCTGCCGCACGCTGGCCCTTGACGCCGGCCCGGGCGCCGAGGGCGGCGCCGCCGGCGACGACCAGGCCGCCGCCGATCGAGGAGAGCAGGGCGATGAGGGTTCGGGACTTCATGCGGTGGACGGTACGCCCGCTGGATCAGTCGGATCAGAGGGGATCCTGTGGCTGTGGGAAGAGCGCCGGGGCCGGCCGCCTGTGGATGGTGGGCGAGCCTGCGGTGTCGCGAGGGGCCTCCCGGATCGTGTAAACTCTCTCCCGGTACCGTGTCCGAGCGGCCGAAGGATCATGTCTCGAAAACATGTGTGGGGGCAACTCCACCGTGGGTTCAAATCCCACCGGTACCGCAAGGAAACCGCATGAGCCCGTCTAATTGTCAAATTTGGCGAGTTCATGCGGTTTTTTCGTTGTGCGACACCACGCTGTGAGTTGACTTCTTGAGTTGACTTCACGATCATCGGAATCGTGTACGAGTTCGACGAAGAAGACAGAGATCGGCTGAATCGCTCTGGGCTGAAGAAGCACGGCCCCAAGAGCGAGAGACGACCGAAGAAGCGGGCCGATGGAGAGGGCACCGTCTTCGCTGTCGAGCGGACTCGCAAGGATGGTAGCCCGTCCGTCTACTACTGGGCAGCCAAGACCGTTGCGCTTGGAGCAACAAGCAAGAAGGTCACAGCCCAGGGGCTCACCGAGCGAGCAGCCATCGACCGCCGCGACTCTAAAATCTTGAAGCTCCGAGTTATCTATGGACTGGAACCGCCTGAGAGCATTCCGCCTGATCCCCGTATTGCTTACCTCACCGTTGGCGACTGCCTGACTGAGTGGCTCGATGAGCGGAGAAACGAAGGGTTAGCGCCGAACTCAATCCACATGTACGACGCAAGGATCAGGAATCATCTACTCCCAGCCTTCGGAGCCCACCCCATTCGGCTTCTCACCTACGACCAACTTAAGGTGTTCTTCGGCACTACCCTGCCCGCCAAGGGTCTAGGGCCGGATTCGATCCGGCAGGTATTCATCTGCCTTCGGAGCGCGATCGACCACTATCTGCGTGATGGCAAACTCTTGACCCACCCCATGGTTGGTCTCAAGCCTCCAACCAAGGACCGTAAGAGCAACGAGAAGACGAAGAACATTCGACGAGCCTCCAAGTTCCTCTGGAAATACTTGGGCAATGCAGCACGCCGAGAAGACCAGGAGGCTCGCTGGTTCCTCGGAATGATGGGAATGCGGCAGGGCGAGGTTCTGGGGCTGACCGACGACTGCCTCGACGGAGCGAGGCCGAAAGACCGGGGCCGGCGAGTTCTTGTCAAGCAGCAGCTCCAGCGCATCAGCGCAGAGCATGGCTGCACTCTCGACAAAACAACGGGACGCTGGAGCTGTGGCCGCCAGACCACCAACTGCCCCCAGCGAATCGGTGAGACTCGCTGGGAGCTGACTCGTACGAAGACAGAGAGCAGCTTCCGAGAAATAGTGATCCATGAAGAAGCCTGGCAGATGCTTCTCGATCACAGGAAGAGGCAGCAAGCACGGCGCAAGTTGGCGAGCTTTCATCCTGCCGAAGGCAAGGGGCTGGATACGCTGCTCTTCGCGAGGCCCGATGGTCAGCCCATCTATGCTCAGCGAGATCGAAAAGCTCTAGACGAGCTGCTCGCGTCTATCCAGGGTCTCCCTCCAGACATGACTGTCCACACTCTCCGCCACATCGCCACCACTCTGCTCATTGAGGGAGGCGCAACCCAAGCCGACCTCGTGTCGATGATGGGATGGAGCGCAAATAATGCGGACGCTCAGATCGCTACTTACTCCTCGGCAGATGTTGCGGGTCTCGCCGCTGGAACCTCTATGAAGTACGCCGAGCAGTTCTTCCCCAAGTCGTAGCCGCCTGCCTCGGCCCGCCTCATCGTCACGCTGACAGCACACACGCAGGGGATGAGCGAGCGTCTCAGATCGCAGGCTCTGCCCGCTAAACCCCGAATCACGGCCATGGTAGGACGATGCAAGCCTCTGCGCTAGTATCCTCTCGTCTGGCACGGAGCCAGGAGTTTCGCAGAGTCGGGGGATGCTTTAGATGACTTTTTATGTGTATGTGGACAACTCAAATGTCTGGATCGAAGGCATGCGTATCAGCGCTGTCCAAAAGGGCATGGCAACCTCTACCACCGATGCGATGAATCGCCGTATTTCGGACCAGACTTGGACTTACGACTTCGGCCGGCTCTACGAGTTGATCTGCCCGGAAGGTCAGAAGATCGGCCGGTCGAGTCTCTTCGGCTCGCGACCGCCTGCCAACGACTCGATCTGGGAGCTAGCGCGGGCGGAGGGATTCCAGGTCAACCTCTTCGACCGTAACGCGGCGAATAGGGAGAAGCAGGTCGATGTGGCCATTTCGACGCAGATCATGGAAGATTCCTACGAACACATGAAGACCGGCGATAAAGTTTTGCTTGTCTCGGGTGATCGGGACTACCTGCCTACTATCGAGTCTTTGCGAAAGCGTGGTATCCCGACTCGCGTGGCGTTCTGGACTCACGCCACGGGGGCGGAGCTGAAGCGCGAGCCCATCGACTTCGTACCGCTCGACCCAGCTTTCGATTTCATCACGAAGAAGTAGCCAATCAGCTAGGCCGGGGTGAGAGCTCAATCAAACCCCGGCCTTGCTTGTTGTGACTGTCAGCCGAATAGGCTCACCAATTCTTCGAGCAGATAGAGCCCAAGAGTCAGGACGACGATGGGAACCAGGAGCTTGCCGTACCAGGGCAGCCGCCTGTAGAGACCACCGGCCAGCCGCTTAGGATGCTTCCCGAGCTTAGGCATGAGGAACCTCCTTCGCGTTGGCCCTGACCTTGTCGGCTTCCCACTGATCCAGAGTCACATAGGGCGGGAGAGAGGGGTAGATACCTAGAACCCGACCGATCAGCGACTTCGAGACATTCCAGTCTTTAGCGAGTTCGTCCGGGCTCTTCTTGCTGTCGTAGCCCGCTCTGATTGCGGTAACCGCTGCCTGAGTCAGCTTTGGCTTCTTGCCGAGCCTCAATCCCTTGGACACCTTGACGGCTCGACCCTCATCCATGCGACTACGGATCAGTGACCGCTCGAACTCGGCTAGAGCCCCGAACATTTGAAGCACGAGCTTGGAGAAGGGCGAACCGGCGTCGTAGATGAAGCCGTCATCGATTGCCTGGAAGCTAGCGCCCAGAGCACCGAGTTCCCTCACGCTGGTGAGCAGATCCTCCAGCGACCGAGAGAACCGGTCGAGCTTGGTGACGCACACCACTACCTCGTGACCAGCATTACGCAGCTCCTTGACGCGAGCCATGAGATCGATGAACCCGGGAGCTTCGCGGTTCTTGGCCCCGGAGACGGCCCAATCCTCGAAGATCTCGGTACAGCCAGCCGAAGTGAGTAAGTTCTTCTGGTTCTCGGTGCTCTGCTTGACTGACGAGACGCGGGCATAGCCCAGAGCGTGGCTCTCAGCGTCGCCGGTCAGTCCAATCTTGATCGCGTTCACCATGGTCTTCCTCCTGTGTGCTTGTATCGGTCATCGAGCCAGGCTTCGGCAGCCTGGAACTCATAAAGCGTGAGAGTGAGCCTCGGAATAAGCGAATGTGCTGCTCCGTCCTTAGCTGGCCACGGGTATGTGGAGCGCACTTCGTACTGGTCTGGTTCTGTCGAGAGTGAGAGCCGAATGCGGTGGACCGGCACGGTGCGGTGTGTTTGGCGGAAGATCAGGCGGGACGCCTTGATGAGAGCGGCTGGTGTCGGGTTCATGAGAACCGCTTCTGGGTCTCGATCTGAATGATCTCCAGCACTTCGTCGTAGGCCTCGGCACTTTCGAGGTAGCCATCGACCCGACACTCAGCAGCAGCGTCATCGAGCCACTGAAGCTGGAAGCTGATCTCTTTGGCGTCGGTGCTGTCGAGCCAGTCAAACTCGTAGCCAACGAGATCTAGGTGAGTGAGCCGAGCCTGAACTCGATCCCTGAGTGAGCGAGTAGCGAGTGTGGGACTAGTCATTTGAAGCCTCCTAAGCAGTGAGACGATGTTGCCTCGGAGACCAATATCAAAACGCGGTCACGAAACCGTTGACAGGTCATCGAACTGAAGAGTTCGAAGACCAACAGTTACGAAATGCCCGCCCCACGCGTGACTCCTGCCCGCCTAGCAGCCGAAGCTCACTCATACGCGCATACCGGCGGCCCAAGAACAACAGTCGTGGAGGCGTGTCGCCACGGTTGAGGCGGTGGAACCGAGGATCGATCAGGGATTGTCGGTAGTCGCCACTACGCTGGCGGCATGAGCGATGGCGCATGGAGTCCCGTAATCCCCACGGGTAGGGAAGCGGCTCTAACCGAAGAGTTCCCCGGCTACTTGAGGGAGTCAATCTGTCGTTGGCTGAAAAGCCAAGTGAAGATAAGCAGTGGCTATGTCAGGTCGGACAGGTTTGTGGACTTCCAGAACGCGTATCGCACCGACCTCGGCTTCCACGCCGATGCGCTGTTGGACTGGACAGACACCGTCCTTCCCTACTTGCGGAAGATCAGCACAGAGAACTTCACTAACTTGATCGACTACTTCGCAAGCACGGGCTACTTTCCCCGGGGCCAGGAACACGATCTAGAGAGCACGCTCAGCGATGGCGGATCTGCCTGGACCGTTATCCGGTGGAACGAGTCGCACGCGCGGCTCACAAAGCGAGTGTCCGACGGAGTGCAGCTCGCAGTCAGGGATGTTCTTAGCGCTACGGACGCCGCCTCGGCAAAGCTCCAAGAGGCATGGCTCGACGCCTACGGCACAAGCCCCCGAGCATCCGTGGCCTACAGCCACGCGGTAGTCGCAGTCGAGACGGCGGCACTGTCTCTGATCGAGACCGGCAAGGAAGAGCCGACCCTGGGCACCGTCATCACCGTGCTCGAGGCGTCGAATCCAAAGTGGCGACTCGTGCTGCGAGACAACGAAAAGGCTCCGAGTGCAAAAAGCCTCGCAACGATGATGCGGGTGCTCTGGCGGGGACACGCGAGCCGACACGGACGCCCCGACTACGCAGACGCCACCCTCGAGGAAGCCAGGGCTGCCGTGATCCTCGCTGCAACACTCGTCCAGTGGCTCACCTCTGGCGTAGTCATCCCAGTTGAGGCTTGAGCTTTCATAGGTGCGACACAACAGCAGCGGGCCACGACTCCAAGAGGAGTCGTGGCCCGCAGTCGTTCGCTTGTTTACTGGATCAGCGGAGCCGTATCGCTCACAAGCGTGAGACCTGACCGGTTCAGGGAGAGTGATGCGACACCACCCCGCGGGAAAGAACCGAAGGCGTCCGCCGCGAAGAAGAGGTAGCCGTCCGATGGCACAGCAACGCTCCCGCTATTGGTGAGCGTGAAGGTAGACGCTCCAACCTCGTGGCCTACCGTCCAGCCAGGATAGGCGCGGATGGAGCCGATGGAGCCCGGAAGCTTTACCGTCACCACCAGCTCGCCCGGAGCGAACTGCTGAGAACCACCCCCAGAGTAGATGTCCACATTCACCGTATAAGCAGACCAAGCCTTGAGACTGGGGTAGCCAGGCATGGAATCTCGGATCGAGACAGAAGCGGGTGGGGTAGCTGCCGAAGCAGACTGGCTAGCCGAAGACGGAGTGAAGCTCACCACTCCAGCAAGCAGCAGAGCGGAAGCAGTGAGCAGAGCAGTAGATCGACGGTTCAGGTTCATCGGGTTCCTCCTTGGTGATGAACAAGCCATATTGAGCAGGGGACGAGTAGGACGACGCAAATGCGACACCACAGCGCAGGAAGGCAGCCAGGATAAGGTACGCGCACACCAGTGGAGGAAGAAGGAAGCAGGAGACGGAGGAGGTTGTCGGGATCAGAGAGCTGTTTCAAGAACCCCACCGAATGATCTTCGTCTTTGAAGATTTCCATCGTGGGGGTGAGACCTACCGAGCCACCGCCTGCCCGGACCCGGGATCTTACCCCGGCCGCCTAACCTTCGAAGCAATCCCCGCTGGTTCCCGTTCCACCAGAAAGTCGTCTCTCACCCTTCGGTCTCACGCAGAGGGTTTCGAGGATTGCGGGAGAGGAGTGGCTTACCTCAACTGCGGCGGGAATCTCCGCCTGCTGCACACTTAACTCCCACAGCCGCCTCAATCGGTTCCGTTCCCGTCTTACTGGGTCTGTACTTCGAGCGGGATGCTGCTCTTGCGACTGCCGAACCGAGAAGCTAGCCCGGACGCCCCTGTTTAGAGGGAATCCAGCTGGAGCCTAGTCTCAGGGATGATCTCGATTCGACAGCTTCAGCTCCGAGAGGAGCCACGCCGTTGCTGGGGCATATCACAGACTCAAGACCACAAGAGGAAAGCCCCGAAGCGGCGGTGTGCTTCGGGGCTTTCGGTACTGCGTGAGGTGAAGTTGTTATATCGACAAGTGATCTCGCTACACCGACTAGCCGATCGACCAGGCCCAATCCGATCCAGTCAGACGCCAAGCGCCCATCTCGATCTGGCTGTAGCCGTCATCGTAGACAGTGGTCACCGACTGGTCTGCCTCGAACTCGCCCCGGTAGGTTTGGCCATCGAAGTCAAGCTCCACCGAGTACGGGATGACTTGGGCCTGAATCTCATCCTGAGTCGATCCAGCCGGATGCTTCGGGCCTGGCACGAGAGTGTTGAAGTTCAGATAGCCGTTGGCCGACAGTTCATCGCTGTCCTGGTCTACGACCTGTCCTGAGCCATCGAGAATCCGGTACGCAACTGGCTTGCCTGCATCCGATTTCGGTCGCTGAACCGTGACCGATCCGCGCTGGCCAGTGTCGACCATCGGCGCTGGCTGGCCAGGCGTCTCGTCGCTCGCCTTGCCTTGACCGCCGCTCATGCCAATGAACTGCCCTCCATCACTCGATGCCTTGACGGAGAATCCGCCATCATCGAGGGCGGCATCTGCCTGGCTTCCGGCGATCGAACCGCCCACGATGCTGACGGCGACGGCGGCAACCGCAAGCGAAAGCCAGGCACGACGGTCTCGCTTGGCTCGAAGATCAGTCTTGGTTTTGGTCTTAGTGTCCTTGGCGTCCATTGGTGTTCTCCCTGTTCATATCTCGCTTGTCGAGACACAGGTAGATATCAGCCGAGGTCAGAATCGAGCGCTGGAAGAGGAGCGGCCCGGGCCACGAGGAGGAGATTGTGACCCGGACCGGGGAGAGCGAGGAGGACGATTCCCCGCAAGTAGGAGATATCAGCAGCTACCCGCTGAGCCGATGCGCGACACCACCGCGCAAGAGATGCTCCCGACGATGATGCGACACCACTGCTGGCTCATGCTCAACCTGTGCGTGACACCACTACTGGCTGATGCTGAGCCGCTGGGGCTGAGGGAGCGGAGCGGAACTGGGTGGAGCGGGAGCGGAACTGGGTGGGGGTGAGGAGGAGATAGAGATTCTGAGGCTAGAGGCTATGCCGATACTGCTGATCCTTGCTGACACTGATGGCAGACCATCGGCCTCGGGGCTGCGCCGCGATCTTATAGTGGTAGAAGCAGAAGTGTTTTCCTCTAGAAGAAGAGGTAAACATCGGCATAGCAGTTAAGTCACCGCTCAAGGCGAACGAAGAGCGGGACTCAAGCAACGGCGATTCGGATGACACCACTTAGGCCCGTAGATCGTCAACAGTCCAGCGCATAGCTCGACTCGCAACACCCTAGATCGGCTTCGGCGATATTCCGTCGTAGTTCAGCCCAATGGCTGGCCCCGTAGTTCAGGCGCACGCCTGAGCCGATGCTAGGAGCACCACGCTATGAGCAATATCCCGAACTTCCTGGAAGAGGAAGAGTACGACAGACCCACCACAGAAGCAGCCCCGAACTTCGGTGAGCCCGGCTTCGGCAAGGGTAAGACCAACGCAAGAAAGGGCACACCGCGAGCAAGGATCACCGAGCTAGACGCTCGACTCCTGGCCTTCATCGGACACTTCCCCGGTTCAGATACCGAAGCTCTTTCGCTGCTCAACATCGCTCAGGCCAGTAACCTCGGCAACCCCAGCGGGAGCATCACATCGGTCACCACCACAGAGCGAAGGCTAGCCAAGCTCAAGAAGCTCGGCGCAGTCGAAAGATACCGCCAGTCCACCACTGGGGCCCAGTGCTACAGCCTCACCGGCCTAGGCTTCTCAGCCGCCAGAGACTACGGCTACAACATGGATCACGGTAGATCACTCAGCGGTATCGCCGAGTCCAGGCTCACTCACTACCGAATGATCGCTCTTGTAGCGGCCCAGCTCGCATCCCCCGCCGGATTCTTTCGAGACAGTCTCGGCATCGAGCCGGTGGAGCTAGAACAGCTCATCAGTGAGAACGCCATGAGAGCAGCATACGAGCCGATCAAGGCTGACCTTGCTGCCGCAAAGAAGGACGGGAAGAGCGCCGACTTCGGAAAGTGGAGGGCCGAAAAGCTGGCCGCCGCAGTTGGAGAGGTGAAGGAAGAACGAATCGCCTGGAGCGACCTAGTTGAGGTGTTCCCCGTGCTCTGGACTCTGGGACACCCCCAGAGAGACGGTACGAAGGCTAAGCCGGTTCATCAGCCCGATCTTGCCGTCAATCTCGACGCAGACAGAGCCGACCACTTCGCAACCAACCTCTTCGTTGAGATCGAGCTGTCTCGAAAGGATTGGGACGAGTACGACCGTATCCTCGCCACCTTTGCCGCCGAGCTTGCGAGGCCATATATCTACCGCCGCGGCGTCTACTTCGTCATCGGCACACAGGTGGAGACGCTACTCAAGAAGATCGACGAAGCCGGTGGCTACAACCTCATCAGCAGCGGCAAGCTCATCGTTCGGCCGCTGACCCACCGGGACGGCTCTCTAGTCGCTCAGAAGAAGCGCATCACTCTCGGAGGCACACGATGAGTTCTCTATTCGATTCGCTCTCTCAGGGCACCAGCCCACTCTTCGAGACGGTGGCCAACAACTGGATCTATCTCGCAGTCGCATTCGTCGGGCTGTTGGTCGTGGTCTACCTCATCATCACTCAAGCGATTCAGCTCACAGCTCGCTGGCGCGAAGCGAGAGGCTGGCGCAAGCCTCTGAGCTTCATGGCGCTCTACCTCTTCAAGGTCAAGGGCAAGATCATGGCCAACCGTGAAATCCGAGAGTTCTACGAGCCTGGGGTGGAGCACATCGAGGAACTGGGCGAGAAGGAGCACATTGTGCCCACCGCTTGGCTGTCGGAGCATCCCGTAGCTGCCAGGGCGTCGATCAAGAAGACCAAGATCCCCAAGGGGCACAAGCTCAATGTTCGAAAGCAAATCAGAGAGCTAGGCGATTGGATCAGGGTTCGAGATCTTCCCGATTTCGTGACGGTGGCAGGAGACAAACGGCTCCACTTCTTCGTGGAGCTGAGCTACCAGGGCAAGGACGAGGACGCTGTTGAGCGGCTGGGCAAGTTTGTCAAGACCGAACTAAAGGCACACTCGATTCAGCGGGTCAACACGAAGAGCCAGAGCAGTATGGCCTTCGTGGTTCACATGGAAGAACCGCTGAGCGTGCTCACGGAGAAAGCCATCGGCGCGGAGTTCTACGAAGAACACCCGGCCACGAGTTGGAGCAGCTACCCTCTTGCATTCGATGAAGAAGGAAATGTGGTGAGCATCCCGCTCACTCATATTCTCATCTATGGAATGACGGGGTCCGGTAAGGGATCGCCTTTCAACGGAATCATTCGGCAGTCAGTCAAGGGCATCCTGAGCGGCATGGTCAAGATCTACATCGCTGACGCTAAGGAGTCCGAGGGTCTGCCGTGGGAGTTTTCTAGCCTCGTAGAGGATACGGCCTACACAGCGGACAATGTCATCGTCATGATCTCGCATCTCTACGATCTACTTCTCGCTCGAAACGCCGCCAAGCGGCACAGCATCAGCTTCGAGGAGGGCAAGGAGGATCTTAAGCGAAGGCTCAAGCCTGACAAAGAGAACCCGGTCATCATCTTCATGATCGATGAGCTGCTGACGCTGATCTTGGAGCTACGGCAGAAGGGAGCAGCCGGCAAGGCTGCCGAGTCCAAGCTTGCTCAGATCATGGCTCTGGGTCGCTCGTCCAACATCTTCCTCGTTGCAGCGACTCAAGTCATCGAAAAGGAGATTCTCGGCAGGATGAGAGACAACTTCGTCTATGCGATCACGCTTCGGAATCAGGCCAGCAAGGACATGAACGAGATCTTTTTGGGAGAGGGCGCAATCGATCGAGGCTTCGACCCACGCAAGATCATCGAGAGCACGGAGGACAACGACTACGCCACATCAGGCATGGCCTATGTAAAGGGGCCGACTGGCGATCCTAAGCTGGTCCGTTTTGCTTACATGTCTGACAAGGACATCGCGAAGCTCGTCCGGGAACACCCGAAAAGCAAAGAGCCGGAACGCGAGTACGAAGACGATTTCTCGGAGGATGGTGACTTCGCCATAAGCGACGAGGGAGAACAGCTTCCGGAGCTGGAGACCTTCGAGCTGAACGACTTCGATGAGCCACTGCCTCGTGCCTAGGCGGTGATGACGCACCACCACCCAGAGCGGCGGCTCGGCTTCGGTCGGGTCGCCGCTCTTCATCTGTCGGGAGGTGGCCAACCTCTTCGAGGAATGGATGCCTCTCGCGTCATCATGCAGGAAGACCACTCTCAGCCCATGGTTGCCTGCTGTGTGCGAGAGGGCAGCGCAGAGGGACGATGACACCGCGGCTCTAGGCTGCGCGCTCAGAACAGTATCTCAGCACAGGAGCAACCGGCAGAAAAGCAGCCGGTCCGGGGTCAGTTTGGAGAAAACCATTGACTCCTCCTAGGAGCCATTCACAATCGATCCAACTACACCACAACCGCTCGAAAGGCTAACGCTCATGGCAACTACGACCAACGCTCAGCCCACCGCTCCCAAGGTCGAAGAGTTCGACCGCAAGACGATCACTCGCTCGATCGCTCGACTCCGCCACGAGATCAGCGGGCTGGTGGACGACTCCTACCGCTCGCGTCCCTTCTACGCTTCCAGCAAGGAGGATGCGGTGGCCAAGCGAGACGCCGCCATCGCCTTGCTCAACCAGGCGTCGGAGAAGATCGACGCAATCAAGAAGGATGGCAACTAGCCAAACCTTTTTCAAAGACCGCAACGCCCCTCGGAACCCGAACCGGGGGGCGTTGCTCTGTTGGGCTGTGGCTATTTCTTGCGCGCAGCGTAGAAGTTGGTACGCACCTCGGCAGGAGTGCGCTGGTACTTCGTGCCCTTGCTTTTCTCAGAGACATAGGCTGCGTACATGTCCAGGAACTCGTCTGAGACGGGAGCCGTGCGCCGTGCCCCGAAGGCAATGGCTGCGAACTGGTTCGTGTTTAGGCTGTTGTTTGCCAAGAAGGCGACAAACTGGTCCTGGGTCTCAACATTGTCGTTGACCCACTCCATGATCTTCGTCCGCAGCTCGTCCTTGAGCTGCTCCTGACGCTTGTCCCAGAAGGTGTGCTCCTGGACCAGCTTGGCGACTTCCTGCTGATCGCCAAACTTCTCCAGATCCTCGGCAGTCGCGATGCGGATGCCTACATCCATGATCGCCTGAGCAGACGATTGCATTACTTGAATGTAAAAGTCGTCCTCGTCGAGGTGATCGATCTTCCACTTCTTCTTATACGCGGCCAGGCCGACCACGAGCGTCTCGGAGTAGCTGTCGTCCTTCTGCTTCTCCCGGACGATGTAGGTGGTGGTCGCAGGATCTGTAGCCACTTCGGCTTCCTTAGTCTTAGTCTGTGCCATGTCGGCTCCCCTTTGCTGATTGTGGAGTTGCCAGCCTATCGAGGGTGATGAGCACACCTCGAACCCCAGTCGGGGGTCATGGGGTGCAGTCTTTGGCCCCTAGCTGCCTGCCTCTGACGCCTGTAGCGTCTGATCGATCGATGACATCGCTGTTGAGCCTCGACGCCTCAGATCGCGAGCAATGAATGCTCATGCGTCGTGAGTTGACTGGGCGAGTTGACTTCAAAAATCAGCGACGCTTAAATCGTTGATTTAGCAACCATCGGAGCGATTTGCACAAAATCCCACCGGTACCGCCAAAGGGTGCTCTGCAGATCTGGCTTCCAGTGTCGCGGAACTGCCTACAGAAGAGCCCCCGGCTTCAGCCGGGGGCTCTTCTGGTTTCCCGCACGCTTCCGCACCGCCTTGCCACGGCGTCTCCGGGAACGCGTCGGCTGGAGCCGATCGGATCGGCCAGGATGAGAGCATGGTCGCCACCGTCGTCGCGCTCCCCGGAACGCTCTGCCCTCCCGCGATCTTCGACCGCCTCGCCGTGGAGCTCGGCACCGCCGCCGAGATCGACGCGGTGCCGTGGCTGACCGAGCCGGGCCCGCGGACGATCGCGGAGATCGCGGAGTCGATCGCGCGTCGGATCGGCGACCTGCACGCCGGCGGACCGGTCCTCGTCTGCGGGCACTCGACCGGCGGGGCGATCGCGATGCAGCTCGCGCTCGAGCACCCCGATCTGGTGTCGGGAGTCCTGCTCGTCGACACGGGAGCCCACATGGGCGGCCACGGTGACGTCGCAGCGATCCTCCGCCGTGTCGACGACGACTGGGGCGAGGACCTTCGTGCGGCCGTGCTCGACCGGTCCTTCGCGGATGCGCTCGATCCGATGCTCCGACGTGAGTGGCTCGCGTGGGCTTCGACCGTGCAGCAGACTGCGGTCAGAGCGGTCCTCGCCAGTCAGGCAGCACTCGACCTCCGAGCTCGGCTTCCGCTGCTCACGGTGCCGACGAGCATCGTGCACGGTGCGCGGGATCGCGCCCGGTCGGTGGACGACGCTCGCGAGCTCGCTCGGCTGATCCCCGGTGCCCGCTTGACGATCGTGGATTCCGGCCACTCGCCCGTCCATGAGACCCCGGGTGAGGTTGCCGTGGTCCTCCAGGACCTCGACGCCAGGGTGACGGCCCTCACGAGCCCCCAGTAGTGGTGCCGTTGCGGTGTGCCAGCTGCCGGTGACTGCCCGCCTCAATACGATCTTGCCCGTTCGTTCGCCGCCGGGGCGACGAGATGGTCGGGGGTGAGGTCCGTTGATGCTGGGCGTCGTGGGTTCTGGATGGTTCGACACGTGGGTCAGGGACGAGGGTGGGATCTGGCAGGCCGTCTCCGCGGTCTTCACGGTCGTGGCCGTCCTCATCGCGATCTGGGCCACGTTCCGTGTGCTCGAGGAGGAGCGGAAGTCGCGGCTGAAGGACGAGATGCGCGCGGTGCGTGAGGCGCTCGCCGGCATCATCCAGACACGTGGAGACATGGAAGGCGCGCTCTACCCGTTCTGGAAGCTGGATGCTGCCGCCTGGCCGGAGCGGGACTTCCCGTACGGCGGGGCGAAGAACCCCTTCGAGGATCCGGGTGTGCAGCAGGAGGCACGCGTCACCGAGACCGCGTACCGGATCATCGGCGCAGGTGAGGTGCTCACCGCCTCGGTCCGCGGAGCGCACTCGATGGGGAACTCCGTCTGGGCCCGCGCCGATGTCGACCGGCTGACACAGTGGATCAGCAGCTATGCGAACCGAGCGTGGAAGCTCCCGTACTTCCTCCTCGTGAGTCGGAACGAGGAGAGCGACCAGGGGCCCTGGACCGGCTACCGCCTGGTCGATGAGTCGACCCTGGAGGACGGCTCTCCCGAGTACGCGGAGCTGGTCGCGCAGCAGTTCGCGAGCGGGAAGCTCCCCGGGCTCGCACCGGGTGGACCCGCCCGCGCCGAGATGGTCACCGGCTTCTACGAGGTGGCCGAGAAGACACTCATCCGCGCGGTCTCGGCGTTCCTCGCCCTCGGCGACGCCGCGGCCGAGGATCACCGCCCCCTGCGCCGGCGGCGCGCGAAGTCCTTCCTGCGCGGCGACGGGCCCGGAGACGACCTGCTCGCCGTCGGTGTGGAACCACACCGGGTCGAGAACGTCGCCGGGACGCTCCACTTCGAGGCCAGCGGGGGCAAGTCGTATCGCGCCGAGACCTACGCGGGCATCCTGATGCAGATCTGGACCGACTACTCGTTGGCCACGGAGAACGAGCCGCTTGCCCTGGGACGTCGCCAGATGGCTGCGGCACGACTGGCTGCCCGGACGAACCGAGGCACGCTCGATGCGCTCGAGGCGAGCGGGATCGAGCCGAGCGCGGACGAGCGGGAGATCCTGCTCGGTTCCACGTTCACGGTGCCTGAGCAGTTCACCGGTGCACAGCCGTTCGAGTGGCGGTTGGGCGGGATGCCGTTGGTGCTCGTGGACGACCTCTACAACGTGGACTGCTACGAGCCCGGAGCCGAGGTGCCGACACGGCCGATCGGCAACGTACGGTTCCTCAACGCGCAGACGGAGCGCCTGCTCCTCGAGTCGATCGGCCGGTTCGTCCCGGCGACGGTCACCGCCTGATCTGGCTCGGCGGTCCCGTCACGGCTCGACCGGGGTCCGCACGACGCCCCACGGGGTGTGGAGCGCCGCGCTGACGCGGGCGTCGTCGAGCGACGGCGCGAAGCGCGCCGTAGCCTCGGCGCGGGCGAGCGGATCGATCCCGAGGGCGAGCATCGGGAGGAGCACGATCGGCCCTGCGGACCACGGATGGCAGAGGCTCTGGTCGTCGTCGCCAGTCGAGTCGGGCGACCATCGCTCCCACCACGTCCCGGCGCCGGCATCCATCATCCCGCCCCAGTGCTCGTCGAGTCGGCGGCGTGCCGTGGTCGGCTCGCGCAGCACGATCAGCGCGCGGCAGAGGTGGAACAGGAAGTACCCCGTGGTCGGCCGGAACCCGTCGAAGACGGCCGGGTCCACGAGTCGGCGAGCCTCGTCGGGATCGAGCGCGCACGTCAGGATCGCCGCCGCGTGGGGGTGGCGGACGACGTCCGGTCGGCTCGCGAGCACCTCGTCGAACCGTGCGCGGTACCGGGACGACCCGGCCTCGTCGCCCGCCCGGACCGCCAGGTCGCTCGCGGCCCGGAGTGCGGCCGCGTACTGCGCGTCGAGTGCGGCCTGCAGCGCCTGGGCGGTGAACGGGAACCAGTCGATGAACGGCCACCATCCCGGCCCGTCGGCGTCGAACCCGGCGGCACTCCACCGGCCGTCCGCCCACGACATCGTCCGGTCGAGCGCGTCGTGGAGTTCCGCGAGGAGGGCGTCGTCGTCGGCGAGCCTGACGTGCTCGTCGACCTGACACACCCACTGCAGGGCGAAGTCGGGGATGCGGTGGCGTGTGCCGCTCGGGGTGAGCGCGGCGATCATGCCGTCGGGGTCCTGTGCGGCGGCGAACTGACGAACCGACCGTCGGGACGTGTCGGCGACGCCGGTCGTGGTGATGTCGAACACGGCCTGGAGCCGGGCGTCGGCGACGTAGTGCCCACCCTCGCGGAGCGGACAGTCCTCGTAGAGGTCCTGCCGACCGACGGCGACCGTGGCGGCACTGATCGCGTGGATGCGGGCGTACCGCTCCGACCCCGTCCGGAACTCCGGGTCGGGGCGGTCGGCGGTCACCGACGCGAACGTGACGTGCACCGTCGCGGACCCGGGCGACCGCACGACGATCGCGAGGTCCCGGAACGTCCTGCGGTTCCAGAACCGGTGGACGGTCCGGCCCGCCGGGACCACGACCGTGTCGACCGCCGCGATGCCCTGCCGGGTCGCGGTCGGCCAGCCGGATTCGTCGACGGTCTCGCCGAACGCGACGTCGACGGTCGCCGGAGCAGCGGCCTCGACGGTGAGGGTCAGGAAGCCGACGAGCTGGTGGGGGAGTCGATGGAGGACGTAGCGCGGAGCACCGTCGTCGCCGACCGTCCCGGCGTCGCGGATCGGTCCTGCGGCGACGATGGCGGCCGCACGGGTCGGGGCGGCGAGTGCACGCCGCGCCCACTCGTCGGCCGAGATGTGCCCGCGCTCCGTCCGGTACCGGTCCACATCCACGGCGCGCTCGACGACCGTGCGGTCGTACGGCGTCGGGATCTGTTCGTCGGGGTACTCCACGGCACCGGACCAGCCCGCGGCTGCGTCGTCGAGGGTCCGGTCGGACCACTCGGTGAACCCGGCCGACCAGACCGACTGTGGGGCGTCCTGTCGCCAGCCGCCCGGCACCGAGGTCTCCCAACCTCGGTCCGTGCCGAGGGAGTGCTCTGTGCCGGTCGCATCGACCAGGGCACCTTCGACGAGGAGCCCGCCGACCGCGTGGGGCTGGTGGTGCGTGCCGATCCCGAGCAGGTGCACGCCGATCACGAGCGTCGCGGAGACGCCGTCGCCGAGTGCGTCGGAGAGGTCGACGGTCACCGCATCGGCTCCGGGGGCGGAGCTCTGGACGTCCTGGTGCGTGACGAACCGGCCGTCGACCCAGACCCGGAACGACCCTCTGGCCGCCACGCGGATCGACCCGGAGACCAGGGGCGCGTCTGCGGTCACGGTGCGGCGGAGGAGCAGGAGCTGGTTCGGGGTCTCCCGGTGGAAGGCGTCCCAGATCCAGCGACTCACGAGCCCACCACGACGTGGACCCGCCGGTGCCCGACCGCGTCGCCGGGGACGTGCGTCGCCACGGTGGTCACGTCGACGCCGTCGACCGTCACCGACGACTCCTCGCCGGCCACGACCGTGAGGTCCAGCACCGCGGTGCCGACGGTGATGCCGCGTGCCGTGACGATCTCCCCGGCGGCCGGGCGGAGCGGTTCGAAGCGGACGCCGTCGATGCCCGCGCGGACGCCGAGGACGCCGAGGTGCACGAGCCGCAGGAACGACGTCGCCGACCAGGTCTGGTTCGGCTCGCTGTCCCACAGGAAGCCGCACTGCCAGCCTCCGGACGGCGCACCGGTGACGGCGTCGTACACCTCGTCGAACCGACCGTCGCTGGCCTCGACGAGGGCACGGAGGTCCTCGAGCGCGCGGTCGACCCCCGCGACGTCGTGGATCGACGCGGACGCGAACCCGACCAGGCCCATCACCATCGGCCAGCAGATCGCGTTGTGTCGGCCCGGGTGGTCGTCGGAGTACCGGTCGTCGAAGTGCGGGGCGACGTTCACCGCCCCTGCCGGACCGCGACCCACCGACTCGAGCGTCGCGGCCCCGGTGTCCTCGGATGCGACGTCGAAGAGGACGGCGAGCGCCAGGCCGGCTGCCTCCCGATGCTCGTCGAGCGTGCCGGCGAGCGGGCCGACGCCGTGGCGGAAGTACCCGAAGGACGTGCCGTCCCCGAGGTGCTCGCGGATCGCCGAGGTCAGCCGGTCGGCGGCCGACGCGAAGTCGCCGGGGTCCTCGCCGAGATCGCGCGCGGTGGCGTCGAGGGCGCGGTACGCGGCGACGTAGAGCACGTTGGTGGACAGGGTCATGACCTCGTGCGCATCGGGGTTGTCGAGCACGAACGACGACGGCTCCTCGGAGGTCGCCGGTGGCGTCGGCAGGCCGGAGATGCCGTCCTGCATGAGGGCGGGACCGGCGTACAGGCCCCATCGCGGCCGGAACCGGTCGCGGTGCAGGATCTCGAGCGACGCCCGCCCGACCTCGAGGACGGTCCGGAGGAGTTCGCGATCACCGGTGGACAGTGCGAGGTCGCGTGCTGCGATCACCCAGACGACCTGGTCCCACCACTGGTCGTCCTGGGCGATGACCCGGCGTCCGTCGGCGAGCTGGTCACACACCCGGAGCAGCGTCGAGCGGGCGACGTCCGGCCGCAGCAGCGCGGCGGCGCCCCAGCTGTTGAGCGCCGCGTCCCGGGTCCACGGGTCGGTGTAGCCGTCACCGGCACGGATGTACGCGCCGCGCTCGTCGTGGACGGTGTTCCGGTCGAGGGTGCGGACGGCGGTGTCGTACATCGGCCCGAACCAGGCCCTCGTCGTCGAGGCCACTGCGATTTCCATGCCTCGATAGTGACAACGTTGACATCAAGAGTCAACGTTGACACACTGCTCGGCACGGACGCGACGATGCGTCCACTCGACGAAGCAGAGACAGCACTGAGCCCATGCACACTGATCCCCAGCGCGTCATCGACCGCGCGACACGCATCCTCCGCGAGCGGATCCGCCCGGCGGCCGAGGTCGTCACCACCCCCCTCGACATCACCATCCGGGCGCTGCCGGGCGAACCGGAGCCGTTCGGTGACGCGACCGCTGCGGCGGACGCGTTCCGGCCGGCCGCGATCGGTGAACCCTGGGGTCCGGCCTGGACCACGAGCTGGTTGCACCTGACGGGCGCGGTCCCCGCCGACTGGGCCACGGCGATCGCCGCGGCCGACCGCGACGCCGACCGACTCGGTGCGGCCGGCCCGACCCTGGTCGCCCTGATCGACATCGGGTTCGAGCCGGACTCCGGCCCCGGCTTCCAGTGCGAGGGGCTCGTCCACCGCGCTGACGGCACCATCGTCAAGGGCATCCACCCGCGGTCCCAGTGGGTCCCGCTGGCCCTCGACGACACCACCGTCGACCTGTGGGTCGAGGCCGCCGCGAACCCCGACATCGCCGCTGCGCAGTTCCGACCCACCCACCTCGGCGACGGGATCACCCCGGACGGCCCACCCCTGTACCGCCTGGTCCGTGCGGACGTCGCGGTGCTCGACCCGGAGACCCAGGCGCTCGAGGTCGACCTCGAGGTCCTGCTCGGCTGGGCAGAGGAACTCCCCGCCGACCGACCGCGACGTGTCCGGCTCCTCCGCGCCCTCGACCTGGCGTGCGACGCGCTGGACCTCGACGACGTGCGCGGCACCGCGGCCCTCGCGCGGGCGGTGCTCGCCCCGGAACTCGCGCGTCGTGCCGATGCCAGCGCGCACCGGCTCGCGGCGATCGGCCACGCGCACATCGACTCCGCCTGGCTGTGGCCGACGCGCGAGACGATCCGCAAGTGCACGCGCACCTTCTCGAACGTGCTCGACCTGATGGACCGCTACCCCGAGTTCCGGTTCGCCTGCTCGCAGCCGCAGCAGTACGCGTGGATCGAGCAGACCCACCCGGAGCTGTTCACCCGCATCACGGCAGCCGTTGCCCGAGGCCAGTGGATCCCGGCGGGCGGCATGTGGGTCGAATCCGACACGAACCTCCCCGGTGGGGAAGCGCTCGTGCGGCAGATGGTCCACGGCAAGCGGTACTTCGCCGACAAGTTCGGGTACGAGCCGCATGAGGTCTGGCTGCCGGACTCGTTCGGGTACACCGCTGCGCTCCCGCAGATCGCGGCGCTCGCCGGGTACCGGTGGTTCCTCACCCAGAAGCTGTCGTGGGGCAACCCGAAGGACAAGTTCCCGCACCACACCTTCCGGTGGCAGGGCATCGACGGGACGACGCTGTTCAGCCACATGCCGCCGGTCGACAGCTACCTCTCCGAACTCACGCCCCGCGAGCTGCAGCACGCGTCGTCGAACTTCCGCGACCACGGGGACGCCACCACGTCGATGGTGCCGTTCGGGCACGGCGACGGTGGTGGCGGTCCGACGATCGTGATGATGGAACGAGCCCGACGGCAGGCCGACCTCGAGGGCGCCCCGGTGGTCGAGCACGCCACCCCGGAGTCGTTCTTCACCGCCGCCGAACGGGAGTACCCGAACGCACCGACGTGGGTGGGGGAGCTGTACCTCGAGGGGCACCGCGGGACCTACACGTCACAGGCCGCGATGAAGCAGGGCAACCGTCGCAGTGAGCACCTGCTCCGCGAGGCAGAGCTGTGGTGTGCGACGGCGACGGTGCGGCACGGCGTCCCCTACCCCTACGAGACGCTCGACCGGCTGTGGAAGACGGTGCTCCTGCACCAGTTCCACGACATCCTGCCGGGGTCGTCGATCGGGTGGGTGCACCGCCAGGCCGCTGCGTCGTACGCGGCCGTCCGCGACGAACTCGAGGCGGTCATCGCCTCCGCGCTCGACGTCCTGGCCGGCCAGGGGGACGTCGCACTCGCGTTCAACGCCACCCCGACGGTGGCGGACGGCGTGCCTGCACTCGGTGCCGGGCCCGCCGGAGCCGACCCCGGCCTCCCGTTCGTCGACGTCCGCCAGGACGGTGGTTCCACCGTCATCGACAACGGCGCACTCCGCGTCGTCGTCGACCGGACGGGAGGCGCGGTGAGCGTCCGCGACGTCGCCCGCGCCCGTGAGCTGGTCGCCCCCGGCGGCCGCATCGGCGACCTGGTCCTGCACCAGGACCTGCCGAACGCCTTCGACGCGTGGGACGTGGACGAGCACTACCTCGCCACCGGCCGTGTCATCGACGAGGTCGACGACCTGCGGGTCGAGCGTGCCGAGGACGGCTCGGCGACCGTCGTCGTCGAGCGCTCCTTCGGCCGGTCCAGGGCGACGCAGCGGATGACGCTCCGGCCCGGCGCCGGCGAGATCGACTTCGTCACCGAGGTCGACTGGCACGAGGCGGAGCGCTTCCTGAAGGTCGCGTTCCCGCTCGACGTCCGGACCGACGTGTCCACGTCGGAGATCCAGTTCGGGCACATCCAGCGCCCGACGCACCAGAACACCACTTGGGACGCCGCCAAGTTCGAGATCGCCGCACACCGCTGGGTGCACGTCGGCGAACCCGGGTTCGGGGTCGCCGTGGCGAACGACTCGACGTACGGACACGACGTCCGTCGCCGGGACGGGGTCGACGGCGGCCTGCCCGGGACGGAGGTGCGACTCTCGCTCCTGCGCGCACCGCGGTACCCGGATCCCGAGGCGGACCAGGGCGTCCACCGCTTCGCCTACCGCCTGGTCAGCGATGCGTCCATCGCGGATGCCGTCGACGCGGGGTACCGGGTGAACCTGCCGACCCGGCGGCACGCGGGAGCGGCTCCGGTCGCTCCGCTCGTGACGGTCTCCGAGCGCGGCGTGGTCGTCGAGAGCGTGAAGCTCGCCGAGGACCACTCCGGCGACCTCGTCGTCCGGATGTACGAGTCGCTCGGCGAACGGTCGACCGCCACCGTGACGTGGGACCTCGACAGCGCCGGCGCATCGGTCGTCGACCTGCTCGAACGCGAGCTCGAGGCACGTCCCGATGCGCGCGAGTCGACACCGGTCGAGTTCCGACCGTTCCAGATCGTGACGCTCCGGATCCACCGGAGCACCGGACTCGAGGAGGAGATCGGATGACACGCACCACCATCGAGACGATGCCGGCACCGGCCGCGCAGTCGCTCATGCCCCCACGGGTGAGACCCGTCCGCCGGACCGGGCGGCGCCGCAGCGACGTCCTCGCCGGCTACCTGTTCATCGCCCCCGCCATCATCGGACTGCTGCTGTTCGTCGGCTACCCGATGGTCACGTCCCTGTACCACTCCTTCACGCAGTGGAACGGGCTCACCCCGGCGAAGTGGATCGGCTTCGACAACTACGTCGAGATGTTCACGGCCGACCCGAAGTTCTGGCCGTCGGTGGGGGTCACCCTGCTCTGGGTCGTCATCTCGGTGCCCGTCACCATCGCGGCCGGCCTCGGGCTCGCCGTGCTCGTGGACCGGTCGCTCAAGGGGGTGAAGCTGTTCCGGACGATCTTCTACCTGCCGGTGGTGCTCCCCGCCGTCGCCGTCCTGACCCTGTGGAAGTACATCTACGACCCGACGTACGGACTCGCGAACGAGGTCCTCCGTGCGCTGCACCTGCCGACGAGCATGTGGCTCGGCGACGCGCACGTGGCACTCGCCTCCGTGCTCATCGTCGGGGTCTGGGGCGTCGGCGGGACGATGATCATCTTCCTCGCCGGGCTGCAGGCCGTCCCGGTCGAACTGACCGAGGCCGCGAAGGTCGACGGTGCGGGTCCGATCCGACGGTTCCTGCAGATCACGCTGCCGATGATCGGACCGATCCTGCTGCTCCAGCTCGTCCTGCAGCTCAACGGCGCGTTCCAGACCTTCACCCAGATCGCGATCCTGACCAAGGGCGGCCCCGGCACGTCGACGAACCTGCTGATGTACAAGATCTACACCGACGGCTTCGCCAACTTCATCGCGTCCCCCAACCTCGGGTACGCGACCGCGGAGGTCTGGGTGCTCTTCCTCATCGTGATGATCGTCACGCTCGGCATGCTCCGCCTCACTCGAGGACGCTTCTCGGCAGGGAGCGAAGCATGACCGCCGTCGTCCCGCGCACGCGACGGATGCCGCTCGCGCAGCGCGTTCCCCTGCTGCTCTCCCGCATCGCGTGGTACCTGCTCTGTGCACTCCTCGCGGTGTCGATGCTGCTCCCGCTGGTGTGGATGCTGAGCATCGCGCTGAAGTCGAACGGCGACATCAACCAGATCCCGCCGTCGTTCTTCCCGAAGGAGTTCGACTGGTCGAACTTCGTCACCGGGCCGAACATGATCGACTTCTACCGGTTGCTGCTCAACACGGCGATCGTCACGGTGCTCTCCACCGCCGGCGCGGTCGTCAGCTCGATGGTGGTCGGCTACGGCATCTCCCGCATCGACTTCCCGGGCCGCAAGCTCTGGTTCGCGCTGATCTCCGGCAGCCTGTTCGTGCCGGGCATCGTCGGGCTCATCCCGCTGCAGCACCTCTACATCTCGCTCGGACTGATCGACACGTGGGTGCCGCTCGTCCTGCCGGCGTTCTTCGGCAGCCCGATCTTCGTGTTCCTGGCGCGGCAGTACTACCAGTCGATCCCGCGCTACCTCGACGAGTCGGCGCTGATCGACGGCGCCGGGCACTGGACGATCTTCACGAAGATCATGCTGCCGATCACGAAGCCGGTGTCGATCACCATCGCGATCATGTCCTTCCAGCTCGCGTGGAACGACTACCTCAACCCCCTCGTGTACCTGCAGACCGGGTCGAAGTTCACGCTCTCGCTCGGCATGGCGTCCTTCCTCGGCGACACCGCGGGGTCTCAGTACAACTACTACATGGCGACGAACCTGCTGTTCATGCTGCCGCCGCTCGCCCTGTTCTTCCTCGCCCAGCGCTACTTCATGGAGGGCATCGGCTCCCTCGGGACGATCTCGAAGTGAGCCGCGCCCGCACCCCCGAACCACCCACCGATCCGCACCACCACTCAAAGGAGAGTGCCATGCACCGCACCCGACTGACCGCCGCGATCGCGGCGGTCGCCCTGACCGGCCTGGCCCTGGCCGGCTGCAGCTCCACCTCGAACGCCGCGGGATCCGCCGCGGGCACGAAGGTCACGTACATGACCTGGGAGTCGACGACCACGAACACGGCCTTCGACGCGACGATGAAGAAGTTCCAGAAGTCGTCGGGGATCACCGTGCAACGCGAGGCCGCCCCGAACTCCGACTACCCGCAGAAGCTCGCCAGCCTCATCCTCTCCAAGAAGGCCCCGGACTTCTTCTGGTGCACCACCGCGGAGGCGCAGAACCTGGCCGACGAAGGGCTCCTCTACGACTGGTCCGACAAGCTCGACTCCGGCGACGGACTGAAGGCCTCCGGGTTCGCGCCCGGGTCCCTCGCCATGTGGAAGACGCAGGACGGCAAGGTCGCCGGCATCCCGACCCTCGCCAACACCTTCGGCTTCTTCTACAACGCGGACACGTTCAAGGACGCCGGACTCGACGCGCCGAAGGCCGGGTGGACCTGGGACGACATGTTCTCCGACATCGCAGCCCTGAAGAAGCAGGACCCGTCGACGACGCCGCTGGTGAACCAGTGGCCGCTGCTGACGAGCCCCCAGGGCGCATCGGCGTACTCCGTCTCGAACGGCGGCAAGCCGATCGTCGACGACTTCGTGCACGCGACGAAGGTGCGCGCGGACAAGACGCTCACCGAGGGCGTGCAGAAGTTCACCGACGCCATCGCGGCCGGGCAGATGACCAACCCCGACTACGACTCGACCAACGCGATGGCCGCGTTCTCGAACGGCAAGGTCCCGCTGATGTTCGGCGGGCAGTGGCTGCAGAACTTCATCGCCCCGAACCACCCGAAGATGGCGTGGGGCTTCGCGCCCTGGCCCGCCGGGACGGTGTCGAACGTGCAGCCGATCGAGGCGAACGGCGTCTGCTCGCCGTCCACGATCAAGGACCCGGACGCGGTGTGGAAGACCATCTCCTACCTCGACACCACGGGCTTCAACGAGGCCATGAAGGCGCAACCGGTCGCCCCGATCGCGTACACCGCCGGCAGCAAGGGCTACTACGCCTCCCTCGAGGCCGGTGACGACGCATCGAAGAGCATCGCGGCGACGGCGGAGTACGAGCTCGGGACGAAGGACAAGTTCATCACCCAGTTCCTCGACCCGTGGTCGACGAAGGCGGCGGACGTCGTCACGACGTCGTGGAACCCGGCGCTCGAGGGGAAGAAGAGCGTGAAGTCGGGTGTCGACGGCACGGTCTCCGGCATCGAGGGGCTCATCAAGAAGTGAGCACCCCGCCGCCGATCGACTTCCCGTTCGGCCCGTTCGTCCCGGCGGAGCACAATCCCGTGCTCCGCCCGGGGCGGCACCACTGGGAGTCCACCAACGTCTACAACCCCGCCGCGATCGTCGTCGACGACCGCATCGCCCTGCTCTACCGGGCGCACGCCGACGACATCGTCTCGTCCGTCGGCCTGGCATGGAGCCACGACGGGTACGCGTTCGACACCGAACCGGATCCCGTGATCGTCCCCGAGCACGACTACGAGCGGTACGGGTGCGAAGACCCGCGCGTCGTCCGCGTCGACGACACGTACTACTGCACGTACACCGGGTGGGACCGTCACACCGCCCGGCTCTGCCTGGCCACGTCGACGGACCTGCGGACCTGGCACAAGCACGGCCCGATCGTGCCCGACATCAACACCTTCGCCGGCGTCCGCGAGACACCGGGCCCCGACTGGAGCAAGGGCGGCGTCATCCTCCCCGAACCGATCGACGGACGGTGGCTGATGTGGTTCGGCGAGGGCAACGTGCACGTCGCCACCTCCGACGACCTGCTCCACTGGGACGCGGACCCGACGCCGGTCCTCCGACCGGAACCCGGGACGTTCGCGGGCGACCTCGTCGAGACCGGCCCGCAACCGGTCCGGACCCGCACCGGCCACGTGCTGCTCATGCACAACAGCGCGATCGTCCGGGCGGTCGACGACGTCACGTACGCCTGCGGCCAGGTGCTGATCGACCCACACCGGCCGGACCGCGTCGTCGCGAAGACCACCGAGCCGTGGCTCTCACCCACGACCGAGGAGGACCGGCACGGGCTCGTCGACGACGTCACGTTCGTCGAGGGGCTCGTGTTCCACCGCGGCACCTGGTTCGCCTACTACGGCCAGAGCGACACCACCATCGGTGTCGCCACCTTCACACCCACCGACCGAGAGGACGACGCATGACCATCACCCTCCGACCGAGCAGCACGGTGATGTTCACCGGCGACTCGATCACCGACTGCCAGCACCTCGAGATCGAGCAGCCGCTCGGGTGGGGGTACCCGCTGCGTGTCGCCGGGGAATGGGGCCTCCAGCACCCGGACCGTCCGGTCACCTGGCACAACACCGGGATCGCCGGCAACAAGGTGATGGACCTCGAACCCCGGTGGCAGCGTGACGTCCTCGACGTCCGGCCCGACCTGGTGTCGCTGCTCATCGGGGCGAACGACGTCGGCTGGAAGGACTACGCCGAGGACGGGTACGAGATCCCCGCGGTGGACTTCGGAGCGGGGATCCGACGGCTCCTCACGCCGCTCGCGGAACGAGACGTGCAGCTCGTCCTCATCGAACCGTTCCTGCTGCCGGTGAACGACGCGCAGCGCGTCCAGCGCGAGGACCTCGACCCCAAGATCCAGGTGGTCCGGGAGATCGCTCGGGAGTACGGGGCCCACCTCCTCGCAGCCGACGGGATGTTCGCACAGCTCGCGGCGACCACCGGGCCGGAGTACTGGGCTGCGGACGGGGTCCACCCGACGCCCGCCGGGCACGCGGCGTTGGCAGCAGCATGGCTGGGACTCGTCGACTGACACGACGCCCACCGGACGGGAGGCGCGGGTCGGGCCCGACCCGTGCCTCCCGTCCGCCGTGCTGCCGGTCTGCGGTCAGCCGCGTCCGCGGACGACCAGCCGCGCCGGGACGACGGCGCGCTGCGCGGGCTGTGCGCGGTCCGCGAGACGCTCGAACAGCAGCTGTGCGCCGACCCGGCCGACCTCGTACGGGTTGCTGTCGATCACGCTCACCCCGAAGCGGGGCGCGAGCGGGAAGTCGTCGAAGCTGAGCAGGTCGATCGGCTGCCGTTCGTACGCGTCGGACAGCAGCAGCCCGGTGCAGAGCCGGTTGTTGTCGGTGAACACGGCCGTCGGGGCGTCCGGCGCGGTGAGCATCGCGTCCGCCGCGGTGGTCGCCTCGGCGTCCGTCACCAGGCCGTCGCGGACGATCTGCATGTCGAGCGGGATGCCGGCGCTCTCCAACGCTCGTTGGTACCCCCGCCACCGTTCGAGCGCGCCGCTGCCGGACCGCGGGTGCCCGAGGTACCCGATCCGCCGGTGTCCGCGGTCGAGCAGCATCCGGACCCCTTCGAACGTGGTCTGCTCGTTGGTGGTGGTGACCGCGTCGAGGAGGCCGCCGAGTGCGGGTGGCGGGGAGTCCACGAACACGATCGCGGCACCGTACGAGGCCTCTTCCGCGAGGTAGCCCAGGTCGGCGCCGATCGGCGCGACGATCAGCCCGGCGACGCGGTGCGCGAAGAACTGCCGGATCACGCGGTGCTCGAGCTCGCCGTCGTTCTGCGCGTCACCGGAGAGCACGAGATGCCCGTGTTGCGCCGCGACGGAGTGGATGCCGCGCAGCATCGGCGCGAAGAAGGGGTTCGTGAAGTCACCGAGGGTCACCCCGACCGTCGCCATGGACCGGTCCTTGCGACGCAGACCCGCCGCGATGTCGTTCACCTGGAACCCCAGGCGGTCTGCTTCGGCGAGGATGCGGACCCGGGTCGCTTCCTTCACCGGACCGTCGCCCCGGACGGCGCGGGAGACGGTCTTGATGCTCACACCCGTCGCCTCGGCGATGTCCTGCAGACGCGGCCGGCGCCGAGGGGCGCGGGGACCCGCCGGAGGCTCACCGTTGCTCATGTCCCGATGGTAGTGCCAACGATGACATGCCTCCCGGCCCCCGGGAGGCCGCGGTCAGGGGCCCGCGAGGAACACCGCGGGCCCCCAGCGACGCTGAGGGCCCGCGGTGTGCATGGGGTGCCGCGTTGCGATCAGCCGCCCGGCCGCCCGGGCGTTCCTACACTGGTGCGATGCCGATGACCCGCGCCGAGCTGGAGGCGTTCCGCGGCGTCCCGCTGCCGGACGAGATCGGACCTGGCGTCCGGCTGTTGTTCGTCGGGGTCAACCCGGGCCTCCGGAGCGCCGCGGTCGGGGCGCCCTTCGCGAACCGTGGCAACCGGTTCTGGAAGGCCCTGCACGCTGCGGGGATCACCGGCCAGGTGTTCGACACGAGCGCCGGGTTCGCCGCGGCGGACCGTGACGAGCTGTACGGCCGGGGTGTGGGGCTCACGACGCTGGTGCCGGGCGCGACTGCCCGTGCCGACGAGCTCGCCGACGACCAGCTCCGTGCGGGTCGCGCGGAGCTCGTCACGAGGGTGACCGCCGTGCGGCCGGCTGTCGTCGCGATGCTCGGCATCACCGCGTTCCGGATCGCGTTCGACCGCCCGCGCGCGGTCCCCGGCGAGCAGCCGGACCCGATCGGACCCGCGCGGCTCTGGGTGGTGCCGAACCCGTCCGGCCTGAACGCCCACGCGACCGTGGAGTCCCTGGGCACGGCGTACCGCGCGGCTGCGGCCGCTGCGGGGGTGCCGCTCCTGACACCCGAGGGGCCGCCGCGACCGCCGTCAGGACGACCGCCGCGACCGCCGTCAGGACGACCGCCGCGACCGCCGTCAGGACGACGGCCGTGATCGGGCCGGCCCTCAGCGGTCCGCGAACCCGCCGAGCATCCCCGAGATGAACCGCTTCTGCAGGAAGAAGTACAGGACCACGATCGGCAGCGCGACGATCACCCCCGCGGCGGACAGCAGCGAGTAGTCCGTCAGGTGGGCACCCTTGAAGAACGCCAGGCCGAGGGGTGCGGTGCGGTGGTCCTCGCTGGTGATGAGCACGAGCGGCAGCAGGAACTCGTTCCACGTCCACATCGTGATGAGCAGGGCCATCGTCATGATCGGGGCGATGGCGGCCGGCACGATCACCTGCCAGAGGAGTCGCACGTCGCGCGCGCCGTCGAGTCGGGCGGCCTCGATGACCTCGCCCGGGAAGGACCGGAACTGGCTGCGCATCCAGAAGATGCCGAAGGCCAGGGACTGCGCGGTCTGCGGCAGGATCAGGCTCGTGTAGGTGTCGGTCAGCCCGACCGATCGCAGGTTGAAGTACAGCGGGATGATGAACGCCTCGGCGGGGAGCATCAGGCCGGCGAGCATCACGAAGAAGATCACGTTCGAGCCGAAGAAGTCGAGCCGACCGAACGCGAAGCCGGCGAAGACGGCGAGCACGGTGGTGAGGACGACGACCGACACCGTGACCAGGACGCTCGAGAGCATGTACGACGCGAAGTGCCCCTGGTTCCACGCGGCGCCGAAGTTCCCGAGGTCGATGGTGGTCGGGACGCTGAAGCCGCCGGAGTTCTGCGCGGACGGGGTGACCGAGGACAGCAGCACCCCGATCAGCGGGATGATCGCGAACAGGGCGAAGAGCGTCAGGATGACGTAGTTGACGGTCTTCTCGCGGACGGAGATCCTCATGCGACGTCCTTCGGCTGAAGGCGGTTGATGAGGGCCGTGACGATCATGATCACGATGGTGAGGGACACCGCGACGGCGGCGGCCGAACCGACCTGCCCCGTCTGGAACGCCCGGTTGTAGGCCTCGAACGCGGGGACCGACGTCGAGTTGCCGGGCCCGCCGCTGGTCGTCACGTAGACCAGGTCGAAGGTCTTCAGCGCCGACACCACGGTCAGGGTGAGCGCCGCGGCGATCTGCCCGCGGAGCGAGGGGAGCGTGATCGAGAAGAACTCCCGCACCGCGCCGGCACCGTCGATGCGGGCGGCCTCGAACAGGCTCGGGTGGATGTTGCCCACGCCGGAGAGGAACAGGACCAGGCACAGGCCGACGTTCAGCCAGGTGCCGACGAAGCCGATCGCGGGCAGCGCGGTGTCGTACCCGCCGAGCCAGACCTGCGCGAGGTGCCCGAGTCCGACCAGCCGCAGCCCGTCGTTGAGGAGGCCGTCCGCCGAGTAGATCGAGACCCAGATCGTGGCGACGACGACCGACGCGATGACCTGGGGGAGGAACAGCACCGTGCGGAAGAACGACATCCCTGGGAGGCCGTTGGCCCGCGAGATGAGCGCCGTCAGGAAGAGCGCCACGACCACGGGCACCGCGGCGTAGAACACCATGAGCACGAGTGCGTGCCCGAACGACGCCCGCAGCTGCGCGTCCGCGAACACGTCGACGTAGTTGGAGAACCCGGCCCACGTCGCCGCGGACAAGCCGTCCCAGTCGTAGAACGAGTACTGGATGCTCTGCAGGAACGGCACCCCGAGGAACACGGCGAACACGACGAACGCCGGGAGGACGTAGAGGTACGGGACGAGGCTGCGGCGGCGCTTCCGGGCGCCGCCCGCCGTCGTGCCGGCCCGCCCACGGCGGGTGCTGCGGTCGGCAGCACCCGCCGTGGTTCCGGTGAACTGGGTCACTGGGGAGCCCTCGCTACTTCTTCACGAAGCCGGAGTAGTCGTCCTGGAGCGTCTTCGTGTACTGCTCCGGGGTCGCCTTGCCCGCAACCAGGTCCTGCATCGCCGCCGTGATCGTGTCGTAGAAGGTCGGCGTCGCGTAGTCCAGGTACGGGGTGATGCTGTTGGCGCTGGAGATCGTCTTGTAGTTGCTCGTGATGTCGCCGGCGATCGTGCCCGACGCGGGGGTGTCGTCGTCCGGCACGACGGTCGGCAGGTTGCCCTTGTCGACGAGTGTCTCCGCGGCCTTCGCGTTCGTCACGAAGTCGACGTACGCGGCGGCCGCGTTCGCGTTCTTCGTCTTCGAGGTGATGGCCCATGCCAGGCCCTCGCCGCCCATCGTGACGGGGGAGTCCGCGCCGGCCGGGGTCAGTGCGGTGAAGCCGATGTCCTTGGCGCTCGCCGCGGCCTCGAGGGTGGCCTGGTACCAGGTGCCCGTGATGAGGAACGCCGACTGGCCCTTGCCGAACGAGGCGACGGCGTCGTCCCGCGAGACGCCGTTCGCGCCGTCGGTGACGTAGCCCTTGTCGACCCAGTTCGTGATGGTCTGCGCGGCCTTGACCTCCTCGTCACCGGTCCAGCTGCCGGACTTGCCGGCGACCAGGTCGTTCACGGCGTCGTGGCCGGCGAGTGCGGAGAGCACCAGGCCGTACAGGTGGATGCCCGGGCTCTTCTCGACGTCGCCGTAGCTCAGCGGGAGCGACCCGGCCGACTTGACCTTCGCCATGTCCGCGGTCAGCTCGGCGACGGTGGTGGGCGGCGCGTCGATCCCGGCCTCCTGGAGGACCTCCTTGTTGTAGTAGAGGCCCACGAGCTCGCCGGTCTGCGAGACGCCGTAGAGCTTGTCGCCCTGCCAGGTGCTGCCGTCGGAGGAGAAGGAGTTGAGCTTGAGCAGGCTCGACGGGTAGTAGTCGTCCCAGCCGTAGAGCTTGGAGTAGTCGTTCACGGGGCGCAGGAAGCCGGCCTTCACGAAGGCGCCCATGTCCGGGTAGCCCTGGTTCGCCTGCACGACGTCCGGCGGGTTGTCACCGGAGAGCGCGAGCTTCAGCGTGGTCTTGAGGTCGGCGAAGGACCGGGACACCCGCTTGATCGTGATGTTCGGGTGCGCCTTCTCGAACTCGTCGTTGAGCACCTGCTGCGCGTCGTTGATGCCGGTGTCGGTGTTCTGGTCCCAGACGGTCAGGGTCGTCTTGCCCGAACCGACGTCCTTCGACACCGGCCCGAGGCTCTGCGACGCGGCGGGGGCAGCCGAGCCGCCCGGGGTGCACGCGGTCAGCCCGAGTGCCAGGGCGGCGGCGACGCCGATGACCATCGTCGCCTTGCTGGAGTGCTTCATGGTGGTCCAGTCCTTCGAGTGGGTGGAGGGGGAGTCAGGAGGTCAGGGCGGCCGCGTCGAGGAACGACCAGTCGCCGGGGGCGGCCGTGCGGCGGAGGAAGGCGCGGAGCTGGTCGGGGTGCGGTGCGCTCGCGGCGCCACCGAGACCGGTCACGGCGTACGCGGCACTGGCGGCGGCGAAGCGCAGCCGCGTCGCCAGGTCCCAGCCGTGGTGGCCGCCGGCCATGAAGGACGCGACGAACACGTCGCCGGCGCCGGTCGGGTCGACGACGTCGACCGGGATGGTCTCGGCCGTGACGACGACCCCGTGCGCGGAGTCGACCGCGATCACGCCCGACCCGCCGCAGGTGACGACGGCCAGCGGGACCCGCTCGGCGAGGGCCTTCGCGGCGTCGAGTGCCGAGTCGGTGCGCGTGTACCGCATCGCCTCGACGTCGTTGGGGACGAAGACGTCGATCTCGGCGAGCCGGTCGAGCACCCCGCCGGACCACTCGCCGGTGTGGTCCCATCCGACGCCGCCGACCACGGTCGTGCCGGTGGCGCGGAGCTCCGCGACCCATCCGGGCAAGGGGTGGGCGATGCCGACGTGGGTGGACGCGACCGCGCCGAGGTCGTCGGGGACGCTCAGCGCGTCGAGGTGCTCCTCGTAGGTGATGAAGCTCCGGTCGTCCGGTCCCGTGAGTGCGACGGACACCGAGCTCTGGTGCCCCGGGACGACCTCGAGCAGGCTCGTGTCGAGCAGTGGTTCGGCGGTGAGCGTCGCGTACACGTGCGCTCCGAGCACGTCGTCGCCGAGGCGGCTGAGCAGCATGGTGGGAGCGCCGGCGCGGGCGGCCGCCACGGCGCGGTTCGCGACACCGCCGGGGGTGACGGTGAACGCGTCTGCGTAGACCTCGGCGCCCTGCTCCGGCGCGGTGACGCCGGCGAAGACCAGGTCGCAGAACACGTCCCCTGCGAACAGCAGTGCGGTCACGGCTTCTCCTCATCGTTGCGGATCGTCCCGTCGCAGGTGTGCGCAATCCCGGGGCGGTACCGCTGGTGATGCTCAAGCCTGCGTGCTTGGTGTTGCGAGGACGTTACTCGATTGCGCCAGATTTGTTAAGTCTGCGCAGAACGCAAACTGCACTGCACGAGTTTGCGTGACAGTGCGCGAGTTCGGATACAGTGGCGCCATGATCCTGCGAGAGCGGCAGAACCGCATCATCAAGGCGCTGCGCGTCGAGGGCGCCGCCTCGGTCCAGGAGCTCGCCGACGCCCTGTCCGTGAGCGCAGCGACGATCCGCCGCGACCTCGAGATGCTCGACCGCAACGGCGAGCTCGTCCGCACCTGGGGCGGCGCCGTGCTCGCGCCCGGCCAGACCGCGCAGGACGGTGACGACGGCGAGCCGATCGAGACCCCGTTCGAGCAGGCCGGCGACCTCGACCTCAAGCGCCGGATGGCGGTGGCCGCTGCCGCGATGGTGCAGGACGGCCAGGTCGTCATCCTCGACATCGGGACCACCACGCCGCAGATCGCCGAGCTGCTCCGCGGCCGCGACATCACGGTCATCACGACGAACCTCGCCGTGTTCGACGTCCTCCGCGACGACGAGGCCGTCCGCCTGGTCCTGCTCGGTGGCGTCGTCCGCCGCAACTACCGGACGCTCGTCGGCTCCCTCGCCGAAGCGGCCCTCGAGCACGTCAGCGCCGACCTGCTCTTCCTGTCGTGCACGGGCGTCCGCGCCAACGGGCACGTCGTGGACAACATGGCGGTCGAGGCCCCGATCAAGCAGTCGATGATCGCCGCCGCCGAGCGGGTCGTCCTGCTCGCGTCCGAAGCGAAGTTCCCCGGGACCGGGGCCCTCCGGCTCTGCTCCCTCACCGATGTCGACACGCTGATCACCACGACCGGCGCCCCCGACGAAACACTCGCACACAGCCGGAACGCCGGCGGAGAGGTCATCACCACATGAAGCTCTGCATCCTCGGAGGCGGCGGGTTCCGCACGCCGTACGTGTACCAGGCACTGCTCCGCGACACCGGCTCGCCGCGCGTGGAAGAGGTCGCGCTCTACGACGTGGACGAGGCCCGGCTGCACGCGATGGTCGCGATCCTGACCGAGCTCGCCGCCGACTTCCCGGACGCCCCGGTGCTCAAGCCCACGACCGACCTGCACCGCGCGGTCGAGGGCAGCGACTACGTGTTCGCCGCCCTGCGTGTCGGCGGGCTCGAGGGGCGCCGTTGCGACGAGCACGTCGCGCTCGACCTGGACGTCCTCGGGCAGGAGACCACCGGTCCCGGCGGGTTGGCCTACGCCATCCGTACCGTGCCCGTCATGGTCGAGGCCGCGAAGGTCATCCGCGACCTCGCCCCGAACGCGTACGTGATGAACTTCACGAACCCCGCCGGCATCATCACCGAGGCGATGCAGACCGTCCTCGGCGACCGCGTGCTCGGCATCTGCGACACCCCGTCCGGCCTCGGTCGCCGGGTGGCCGGCATGCTCGGGCTCGACCACACCCGCGTCCAGATGGACTACGTCGGCCTGAACCACCTCGGCTGGATGCGCCGCGTGATGTACGACGGCCGCGACGTCCTGCCGGAGTTGATGGCCGACGACGAGCGCCTCGGGGCGATGGAAGAGGGACACGTCTTCGGCCTGGACTGGATCCGTTCGCTCGGCTCGATCCCGAACGAGTACCTCTTCTACTACTACTTCAACCGCGATGCCGTGCGCTCGATCGTCGGCTCCGGCAAGACCCGCGGTGACTTCCTGGCCGAGAGCCAGTCCGCGTTCTACGACCGGGCCAGCGCGGCCGGCAACGGCGTCGCCGACCTCTGGCGGGAGACCGTCGCCCGCCGCAGTGCGTCCTACATGGCCGAGGCCAAGGGCGGCACGCAGGACGAACCGCTCGACCCGAAGGAACGCGAGACCGACCCGTCGCACCAGGGCTACGCGGGCGTCGCGCTCGGCGTGATGGCAGCGATCAGCCGCAACGAGCGCCAGACGATGATCCTCAACGTCCGGAACAACGGCACCATCGCCGGGCTCCCGCGCGACGCGGTGGTCGAGGTGCCGACCATGGTCGACGCGAACGGCGTGCACCCGATGACGACCGACCAGCCGGACCTGCACCAGATCGGCCTGATGAGCCAGGTCAAGGCCGTCGAGCGGCACACCATCGCCGCCGCGCTCACCGGCTCCAAGGACGAGGCCCTCAAGGCGTTCGCCCTGCACCCCCTGGTCGACAGCGTCACCGTCGCGCGGGACCTGGTGCGCGGGTACATCGACGCGATCCCGGAGGTCGCAGCGGTCCTCACGAAGTAGCGGCGGTTCCCGTCGGGTCGATACATCGTCCACCCGACGGGAAACCTGGGGGTCTGGTAACGATCGTTGCGAACGCATGCGTACGCTCGTGACGGATCAGACCCGAGGGCATCACCGTCGATGTGCCACCACCGCACATCGAAGGACGACAATGCCCCTGCCAGCCCGCGCCCCGCGGACCCGCACCCCCGAGGACCGCAGCGCCTACGAGCCCGGCATCGAGACGACGCACATCCCGGTGCTGCCGCCGGACGCCCGCGCGCGGAAGCGCTTCGTCCGCGTCGTCGCCGCGGTCGCCGCAGTGGGCGGAGCGCTCTTCGGCTACGACACCGGCGTGATCTCCGGCGCGCTGCTCTACGTGTCCTCGGACTTCGACCTCGGCGTCTTCGAGGAGGGCATGGTCACGAGCGTGCTGCTCATCGGCGCCGCGGTGGGCGCACTGGCGGGCGGCCGGGTCGCCGACCGCGTCGGCCGCCGGCTCGCCCTGGTGCTCGCCGGTGCGGTGTTCATCGTCGCGACGATCGGGTGCGCCTTCGCCCCGGACTACGCCGTCCTGCTGGTCAGTCGCGTGGTGCTGGGGCTGGCGGTCGGGGTGTCCTCGATCATCGTCCCGCTCTACATCGCCGAGATGGCGCCGTCGGACATCCGCGGACGCCTGGTCTCGCTCAACTCGCTGATGATCGTCACCGGGCAGCTGCTCGCCTACCTGGTGAACGCGTGGCTCGCGCAGTACGGCGCGTGGCGCTGGATGCTCGGGCTCGCGGCGGTCCCGGCCGTGGTCCTCGTCGTCGGCATGTTCCTGCTGCCCGACACCCCGACGTGGTACCGGATGCGGGACCGCGCGGGTGACGCACTGCAGGTCCTCCGCCGTACCTACCCCGAGCGTGAGGCGCACCGGGAACTCCGCACCATCCGCCAGGCGCAGGAGTCGCAGTCGTCCGAGAGCCAGGGGTGGAGCGGGTTCCGGCAGCCGTGGATCCGGCGCTCCGTGCTCATCGCCGTCGGGGTCGCGATCCTGCAGCAGGCGACGGGTGTCAACACCGTGATCTACTTCGCACCGACCCTGTTGGTGGACACCGGGCTGCCGTCGTCGACCGCCGTGGTCGCGACGATCGCGATCGGTGTCATCAGCGTCGTCGCGACGCTCGTCGGGTTGCGCCTGGTCGACCGGGTGCCGCGCAAGAAGCTGCTGATCGGCGGCTCCCTGGGCGGGGTCGTGTCCCTCGTCGCGCTCGGTGCCACCTTCCCGCTCACGGAGCGCGGTCCCGGCTTCAGCTACCTGACGCTCGGCGTGATGGTGCTGTTCCTGGCGTTCCAGCAGTCCGCGGTCGCGACGACGACGTGGCTGATCATCTCCGAGCTGGTGCCGTCAGCGGTGCGCGGCATCGGCATGGGCGTCGCCGGGGTGTTCCTGTGGCTCGCGAACTGGGCGGTGTCGCTGGCGTTCCTGCCGGTGGTCCACGCGATCGGCGGGTCCTGGACGTTCATCGCCTTCGCGGTCATCGGAGTGGCCGGCGTCGTGTTCGTGTGGCGCGCGGTCCCGGAGACCGGCGGCAAGTCGTTGACGGACATCGAGCACGAGATGCAGGACGCGACGGCCTAGGACGTCGGCCGGCGGCTCGCGACGTCACCAGCAGACCGGCCTGGAGGCTCGTGGCGGGGCCGCCACGAGCCTCCCGGCCGTCATCTGGTCACCGCCCACCCGTGGAGACCCACGCGCCGAGCGGTGCGTCCGGAACGTCCTCGTCGCTGTGTGCGGTGTCGCAGAGGACGAGGCCGCGGGCCTCGTAGTTCGGGCGGGCCGCCGGTCCGTCGAGGTCGCACGTGTGCACCCAGACGCGCACCGCGTCGGGGAGCGACCAGGCGGTCGCGATCGCGTGTTCGAGGAGCGGGCCGCCGAGCCCGCGTCCGAGGCCGGGCGCGGCCAGGCCGAAGTAGCGGATCTCGACGTGGACGCCGTCGTCGTGCGGGACGGGCTGGAGCTGGACGTAGCCGAGGGGGACGCCGTCGGCGCTCGGGAGCAGGAACACCGTGCCGGGGACCGCGAGCTCCTCCGCCCACTGCTCCCGGGTCCAGTCGAGCCGATCGGTCCACCGCCAGGCGCCGCCGACGTACCCGTAGAGGAACCGGGCGTACTCGGGGTCGACCGCACTCGTCCGGTCGAGCCGCACCGGAGCCGGGACGGGCCGGGGCGGAGCGGTCGGAGGTGTGCGCGACTCGAGGGTCCAGGTGACGACGTCCATGCGTCCGATCCTGCCGCACACAACGGGACGGGCCCCTCGGCTGCTGCCGAGGGGCCCGTCCCGTGTCGTGGTTCCGGTCAGGCGGCACCGTGACTCGCCCGGGAGCGACGCGAGAGCGAGTCGATGATGACCGCGAGGAGCAGGACGGCTCCGGTGACGATGTACCGGGTGTAGTCCTCGAAGTTCAGCAGGTTCAGGCCGTTCGCGATGGACTGGATGACGATCACGCCGAGCAGTGCCGACCAGATGTTGCCGCGGCCGCCGAAGAGGCTGGTGCCGCCGATCACAGCCGCAGCGATCGCGTTGAGGTTGACGTCACCGCCGCCCGAGCTGAGGGTCGCGGCGGACAGGTGGGCGGACGCCAGGAGCCCACCGATGACGGCGAACACCGAGCAGAGCATGAACACCGAGATGTACACGAGCCGCACCTTGATGCCGGACCGGCGAGCGGCCTCGACGTTGCCACCCACGGCGTAGATCGACCGGCCCCACTTCGTGCGCTTCACGAGGTAGTTCATGATGACCACGAGCAGGACGAAGAACACGAAGGACGTCCCGGTGCCGCGGTCGGTCGAGAGGTACCAGCCGATCGCGGAGAGCCCGACGAGGAGCAGCACCGCCTTGGTGATCACGAGCGACTTGGCGCCCGTCGACAGGCCGGCACGGCTCCGCCGGGCATCGCGACGGAGGTCGGCGAACAGCGTGCCGCCCGCGGCGAGCACCGCGAGTGTGTAGACGAGCCACGGCGGCAGGTAGGAGAAGAGCGCGAACTGCACGATGAACGACTCGGTCGGCAGGTTGATCGAGCCGTTCTGGCCGAGGACCAGCAGCTGCACGCCGAGGAACGCGAGCAGCCCCGCGAGCGTGATGACGAAGCTCGGGACGCCGAACCGCGTGTACAGCAGGCCGTACAGCAGGCCGATGAGTGCACCGACGCCGAGCGCGACGGCGATCACCGCGATCAGCGGCCAGTGCAGCTGCGTGAGTCCGACTCCGAGGATCGCCGCGGCGAGGCCGCTGACGGAACCGACGGAGAGGTCGATCTCGCCGAGGAGCAGGACGAGGACGATGCCGATCGAGATGGTGCCGGCCGCCGCACACTGCACGGCGAGGTCGACGAGGTTCGTCGCGTAGAGGAAGCTCCCCCCGGGTGTCAGGATCCCGAACGCCACCCAGATGACGACGAGTCCGACGACGACGGGCAGACTGCCGAGGTCGCCTGCGCGGACCCGACGGGTGAAGCTGGTGACGGCACCGCGGATGCCTTCTTCGCGGAGGAGCCGCTCGTCCTGGAGGTCCGCTGCAGCGCGGGAGGTCGGCGTGCTCATGGTGACGGGGTCAGGAGAGGTGCCTCGTGGCCGCTTGCTCTGGCGGGTGCTGCTCATTGGTCGGTCTCTCGTTCGGATTGCGCGGCGGCGCGACGGGTGACTGCGTTGTCTGTGGCACCGGTGATCGCGGCGATGATGTCCTCGTAGCTCACGTCGGCGACGGCGAAGTCGCCGTTGTTGCGGCCGAGGCGGAGCACGACGACGCGATCCGCGACTGCGCGGACGTCGGCGAGGTTGTGGCTGATGAGCACCACACCGTGCCCTCGGTCACGGAGACGTTCGACGAGGTTCAGGACCTCGGCGGTCTGCGCGACGCCGAGGGCGGCGGTCGGTTCGTCGAGGATGACGACCTTCGGGTCCCCGATGAGTGATCGGGCGATCGCGACGGTCTGTCGCTGCCCTCCCGAGAGCGATGCGATCGGGATGCGCACCGACGGGATCCGCGCCGACAGCTGTCGGAGCAGCTCCCACGACTTCGCCTCCATCGCCTCCTCGTCGAGGACGAAGGTCGAGATCTCGCGCCCCAGGAAGAGGTTGGAGACGACGTCGAGGTTGTCGGCGAGTGCGAGGTCCTGGAAGACCGTCGCGATGCCGAGCGACTGCGCAGCGGCCGGGGAGCCGATCTGCACGTGTTCGCCTTCGAACGTGATCGTGCCTTCGTCCGGGGTGTAGACGCCGGCGAGGATCTTGACGAAGGTGCTCTTGCCGGCGCCGTTGTCCCCGACGATGGCGACGACCTCACCGGCGTGCACGTTGAAGTCGATGCCCGAGAGGGCCTGGACGGCGCCGAAGCGCTTGCTGATGCCCTGGAGGGACATCACCAGGTCCTTCTGGACGGTGACGGGGGTGGGTTCCGCGATGGTCACGAGGACTCCTTGCATTCAGGGGAGGGGGAGTGACCCCCCTCCCGGCGGATCACTTGATGCCGTACTTCGTGCAAGCGGCGGCCAGCTGCGCGGTGCAGATGTCCTTCGCGGTGAAGAGTCCGTCCTTCACGACGGTGTCCTTGATGTTGTCGGCGGTGACGGCCACCGGTGTGAGGATCACCGACGGGACGCTCTTGCCGCTGGCGGTCTTCACGGTGCTCGTCGTCGAGGCCTTCTTGCCGGCGGCCAGTTCGAGGGCGAGGTCCGCCGCTCCCTGCGCTTCGGGCTTGAACGCCTTGTACACGGTCATGTACTGCTTGCCGGCGAGGATCCGCTGGAGCCCGGCGAGCGTCGCGTCCTGGCCGGTGATCGGCGGCAGGTCAGTGGCGCCGGCCGCCTGCATCGCCGAGATGACGCCGCCAGCGGTGTCGTCGTTCGCGGCGTAGATGCCCTTGATGTTCGTGACGCCGACCTTCGAGATCTGACCAGCGGCCCAGGCCTGTGCCTTCGCCGGGTCCCATCCGGGGGTGTCGTACTCGCCGAGCACGTCGAAGCTCGTCTTCGACAGCACGGACTGCGCGCCCGCCTTGAACTGCGACGCGTTGTTGTCCGTCGGTGAGCCGTTGACCTCGAGGACGCCGGCGTCGTCGGCGATGCCGAGGTCCTTCATGCGGTCGACGAGGGCCGTGGCCTGCAGCTCGCCCACCTTGTTGTTGTCGAAGGAGATGTAGGCGCTGAGGTCACCCGAGTTGATGAGCCGGTCGTAGGACACGACCGGGACGTTCTTCGACTTCGCGAGGCTGACGATCGAGGCGGCCGCTTCGCCGTCGAAGGCGTCGAGGACCAGCACCTTCACGCCCTGCGTGAGCATCGCCTGCGCCTGCTGCTGCTGCTTCGACGCGTCGCCCCCGGCGTTCTGGTAGAGGACCGAGCAGTCCGGGCACTTCTTCTTGATGCGCGCAGTGAAGAGCGGGCGGTCGGCACTCGCGAAGCGCGCGGTGACCGAGTCCGGCAGCAAGAGGCCGATCTTGGCGTTCGAGGCGGATCCACCACCGCCGGACGACGCTGCCTGGGAACCGTTCGAGCACGCGGAGAGCGATCCCGCGAGGAGCGCGATCGACGCAACCGCGATCGCTGCTCGAGTGACGACTTTCTTCATTGAAGGCCTCCATCTGCCACCTCCGTTGGTGGCGATAGTTCGTCGAGTTACTACTCAACGAACAAGTTGTCCGGCAAACGATACGATACGGGTGACCCTGCCGCAAGGTCTTCTTTCATGGAGTACGCACCTTCCGTTTTGTGGACACTTAGTCCGGTGTGTGAGAACCTGGGAGGAAGGCATGCCCGGGGACACTGGGCTCGACACGACGAAGGAGTCTTGATGTCTGGACAAGGACAACCGCGCGGAACACTCGAACTCCCACCGTTGACCACCGGCCCGCACCGCAAGCGGATCGGTCTCATCTCGGTCGTGGCCTGCCTCGGCGGCCTGCTCTTCGGCTACGACACCGGCGTCAGCAACGGCGCCGAGATCTCGATCCAGTCGCAGCTGGGCCTCGACGACATCGGCCTCGGCGTCGTCATCTCCTCCCTCGTCTTCGCAGCAGCGGTCGGCGGGCTCGTCGGCGGGCCGGTGTCCGACCGCATCGGCCGCCGGTCGACCATCATCGCGATGGCGGTCTTCTTCTTCTGCGGCACGCTCCTGGCCGTGTTCTCCCCGAACTTCGAGGTGCTGCTCGCCGGACGCATCACGGTCGGACTCGCGGTCGGTGCCGCGTCGATCGTCGTCCCCGTGTACCTGGCGGAGCTCGCTCCGCTCGAGATCCGCGGCATGATCACCGGCCGCAACGAGCTCGCGATCGTGAGCGGGCAGCTCGCCGCGTTCGTCATCAACGCGGTCATCGGGATCGTCCTCGGCGACGAGGGCGGCGTCTGGCGCGTGATGTTCTTCATCTGCTCGATCCCGGCAGCCGCGCTGTTCATCGGCATGCTCAGGATGCCGGAGTCCCCGCGCTGGCTGGTCGAGCACGGCCACGACGAGCGCGCCCTGGCGGTCCTGAAGACGGTCCGCAACGAGGACCGCGCCGCCGTCGAGCTCGAGGAGATCCGCAAGATCACGTCCGAAGAGCCGAGCGAGACCCGGCTGAACGGGCTCAAGGCGCTGCTCTCCAGCCGCTGGCTCATCCGCATCGTCCTGATCGGCTGCGGCGTCGCCATCGCGCAGCAGGTCACCGGGATCAACTCGATCATGTACTACGGCCAGCGCATCCTGATCCAGTCCGGCTTCGGGGCGAACGCCGCCCTGATCGCGAACATCGCCCCCGGGATCCTGGCGGTCGTCGGTGGGATCATCGCGCTCCGCAACATGGACCGCGTCGACCGGCGGAAGACCTTCATCCTCGGCCTGTCGCTCACGACCACCTGCCACATCCTGATCGGCGTCTCGTCGCTGGTGATCCCGGACGGCAACCCGATCCGGCCGTACGTGCTGCTCTTCCTCATCTGCGCGTTCGTGCTCTCGATGCAGTCCTGCCTGAACATCGCCGTGTGGGTCTGGCTCGCCGAGATCTTCCCGCTCAACATGCGTGGACTCGGGACCGGCATCGCGGCCTTCGCCGGCTGGCTGATGAACGGCGTGCTCGCGCTCTACGTGCCGTCGCTCATCGAGGGCATCGGCATCACCGGCACGTTCTTCCTCTTCGCGGTCATCGGTGGCATCGCGCTCGTCTTCATCGTCACCCAGGTGCCGGAGACCCGCGGCTGGTCGCTCGAGAAGCTCGAGGAAGAGGTGACGACCGGCGCGATCTACATCGACACGATCAAGGGCAAGGCGAAGCGGGCCGGTCGCGACGAGCGGTGACCGTGCTGCAAGATGTGGTCCATGGCTGACGACGGGTCCACGGCGACGGCACGACGCGCGACCATGCGTGACGTGGCCGAGCGGGCGGCGGTCTCCAAGTCGCTGGTCTCGCTCGCGTTCAGTTCGCCGGAGTCGGTCAGCCAGGAGCGGCTCCGGCGGATCCTGGACGCGGCCGACGCGCTCGGGTTCCGCCCGAACCGCGTCGCCCGCTCGCTGAACGGGGCGCGGGACGACTTCGTCGGGATCCTCGTCGCTGACTCCCGGAACCCGGTGTTCGCCGAGGTGGTGGACGCCGCGAGGCTCTCGCTGTCGGCGGGTGGCCGGCTCGGGCTGATGACCAGCGCGGTGCTCCCCGGCGCGGGTGCCCACCTGGACCTCGAGGCGGTCGCGATGCTCGGCGACCTGCAGCCCTCCGGGCTCATCGTGGTGGGATCGGTGCCGAGCATGGACCTCGTGGTGGAGGCGATGGGGTCCGCCCGGATCGTCATCGCCAGTGCCCGACCGGACCGGCTCGCCGGCGCCGCGACCGTGCGCGGGGACGACGAGGTCGGTGTCCGGCTCGTCGTGGACCACCTCGCCGGGCTGGGGCACCACCGGATCGGGCACGTCGGGGGAGCCGGCGGTCGGGTGGCCTCGGGTCGCGCCGATGCGTTCGTCGCCGCGATGCGGGAGCGCGGCCTCGACGCCGGGCTCGTCGCGGAGAGCGACTTCTCCGAGGCGGCGGGCTTCCGGGCGGCGCAGGCGCTCCTCGACCTCGACGAGCCGCCGACCGCGATCACCGCGGTCAACGACCTCGCCGCGATCGGCGTGACGGCCGCGCTCCGGCAGCGGGGCCTGACGGACTCGGTCGCCGTCACCGGGTACGACAACACGTACCTCGCCGCGCTCGGGGCGGTCGGACTGACGTCGGTCGACCCGGACAACGCCACGATCGGCCACCGCGCGGCCGAGCTCCTGCTCTCCGAGGAGAACCCGGGCGAGGTGCTCGTCGCACCCACGCTGCGGATCCGGGCGTCGTCCGTGCCCGCGCGCCGCTGACCGCACCGCACGCGGTTGACATCGTCGGATCGACGGTCGTACATTGAACCGGTCCAAGATTTTGGACCGGTTCAAACCAGGAAGCAAAGGAGCCCCCTGTGACAGAGAACAGCGCGCCCCGCACCGTCGGTGTCGGACTCATCAGCGTCGGGTGGATGGGGCGACTGCACTCGCGCTCCTACGCCCTCCTCCCGCTCCTCTACCCGGAGCTCGGCATCCGCCCCCGCCTCGTCGCAGCGGCCGACGTCGCCCCCGCCGGTCGCGACTACGCCGCGGACGTCCTCGGCTACGAGAAGGTCGTCTCCGACTACCGCGAGGTCCTTGCCGACCCCGAGGTCGAGGTCGTCTCGATCTGCGCCCCCAACTCCCTGCACGCCGAGATCGGCATCGCGGCCGCCGAGGCCGGCAAGCCGTTCTGGATCGAGAAGCCCGTCGGTCGTGGCGCCGCCGAGACCGAAGCCGTGGCCGCGGCCGCCGATGCCGCGGGTGTCGCCACCACGATCGGCTTCAACTACCGGCACGTCCCCGCCGTGCAGCACGCCCGCCAGCTCGTCCTCGACGGTTCGCTCGGCCGGATCACGAACGTCCGCGGCCGGTTCTTCGGCGGGTTCTCCTCGAACCCCGAGGACCCGCTGACCTGGCGCTTCGTCCGCGCGACCTCGGGCAGCGGTGTCCTCGGCGACCTGATGGGCCACCTCGTCGACCTCATGCACTACGTCCTCGGTCCGATCGGCTCGATCTCCGCCGCGACCGGCACCTACCTCACCGAGCGTCCCGGCCTGCCGGGGACGCCCGACGCCGGCAAGCTGCTCCCCGTCGAGAACGAGGACTACGCCACGATGCTCGTCCGCTTCGACGAGTCCGCGGTCGGCGCCGGTGCGATCGGCAACCTCGAGGCGTCGCGCATCGCCGTCGGTCCGCGCTCCGAGTACGCGTTCGAGGTCTTCGGCACCGAGGGCTCGGTCCGCTGGGACTTCGAGCGGCTCAACGAGCTCGAGGTCGCCCTGGCCCGCACCGGGCAGCACGTCGGCTACACCCGCGCGTTCGCGGACGGGTACTTCCCCGACTACTCCCGCTTCCAGCCGAGCTCCGGCACGAGCATGGGCTACGACGACCTCAAGGTCATCGAGGCCGCCAAGTTCCTCACCGCCGCCACCGGGGGCGAGGCCACCGGGTCCAACATCCACGACGCCGTCGCATCGGCCCGCGTGCTGAGCGCCGCCGAGGAGTCGGCGGAGTCCGGCCAGTGGGTCGACCTGCCCGTCGAACCGGGCGCGACCGCCAACGTCCGCACGAACACCACCGAAGGGGCACGCGCATGAGTCTCCGCATCGCCACCGCACCGATCTCCTGGGGTGTCAGCGAGGTGGACGGCTGGGGCTACCAGCTGCCCCCGGAACGCGTCCTCGCCGAGATGACCTCCCTCGGGTTCGAGGCCACCGAGCTCGGCGCGCAGGGCTTCCTGCCCCCGGCGCCCGAGGACAAGGCCGCCCGCCTGGCCGAGTTCGGGATGACCGCGATCGGCAGCTTCGTGCCCGTCATCGCACACCAGCCCGGCATCGACCCACTGCCCCGCATCGAGCAGGAGCTCGCGGACTACGCGGCATCCGGCGCGACCGTCCTCGTGGTCTGCGCGGACAGCGAGCAGACCGGGTACGACGCCCAGCGGGAGCCGCTCACCGACGAACAGTGGGCGACGCTCTTCGCCAACCTCGACCGCATCACCGAGGCCGCGGCGGCCGTCGGTGTCACCGCGACCCTGCACCCGCACGTCGGCACGGTCGTGGAGACGAAGGACGACGTCGACGCCGTCCTCGCCGGCTCCACCATCCCGTTCTGCTTCGACACCGGGCACCTGTTCCTCGGCGGCACGGACCCGGTCCGCTTCGCCGCAGAGCACACCGACCGCATCGCGTACATGCACCTCAAGGACGTGTCGCTCGAGGGCATGCGCCGGGTCGCGGATGGCGAGATCAGCTACTTCGACGCGATCAAGGCCGACATCCTCTACCGCCCGGTCGGACAGGGCGACGTCGACATCCGCGCGATCCTGACCAGCATGGTGCAGGCCGGGTTCGACGGCTGGATCGTGCTCGAGCAGGACAAGGTCGTGCTCGAGGAGCCGGCCGCCGGCACCGGCCCGATCGAGGACGCCCGCGCGAGCGTCGAGTACGTCCGCGCGCTGGTCGCCGAGCTCGAGGCCGCCGAGGTCGCACGATGAGGGTCGGCGTCGCGGGACTCGGTCGCATCGGCGCGATGCACGCGCGGAACCTCGCGCGGACGCCCGGCGTCGACGAGGTCGTGCTCATCGGCCGCGACGCCGGACGGACGGAGTCGGTCCGGGCGCGGCTGGCGGCGCAGCGGGACGCCGAGCAGACCACGGAGTCCGGGGCGCCCGGGTCGGACGTCTGGGCGCCGGTGTCGACCACGGTCGACCCGCTCGCCGACGTCCTGCCCTCGCTCGACGGGATCCTCGTCGCCTCGGCCACGGACACGCACGCCGAGCTCGCCCGGGTCGTCGCGGGCTCGCACACCCCGCTGCTCATCGAGAAGCCGCTCGCCCTCGGCGTCGACGAGCTGACCGAGCTCTCCCGGGACCTCGACGCGACGGGCACACCGATCATGGTCGCGTTCCACCGTCGCTACGACCCGGGCTACCAGCGGCTCCGGCAGCACGTCCTCGATGGCGACGTCGGCACGCTCCGGCTCGTGCAGGCGACGGAGAACGACCACTACGCGTTGCCCGTCGACTACATCCCGCAGTCGCACGGCATGTGGCTCGACCTGCTCGTCCACGACTTCGACATCATCCCGTGGACGGTCGGCGACCCCGTCGTCGAGGTCTCGATGATCGGCTCCGTGCTCGACGAGCCCGTCTACGGCGACCACCAGGACACCGACACCGCGATGGTGACGCTCCGCTTCGCATCGGGCGCGGTCGGCAGCATCGGCGCGCTCCGCCGCAGCGACGCGGGCCAGGACGTCCGGCTCGAGGTCACCGGCTCGAAGGGCGCGTACGGTGCCGGCTACGGTCCACGCACCCCGATCACCTCCACCGAACCGGGCGGCAGCGCACCGTCGAACCCCTACGACACGTTCGGCGACCGCTTCGTCCCGGCGTTCGAAGAGGAGATCGCCCACTTCGTCCGGATGATCCGCGGAGGATCGGAGAGCCTGACGCCCCCCGCCGCCGGACTCGTCGCCACCGCGCTCGCCGAGGCGGCCGCGGAGTCGTTCCACACCGGACGCCCCGTCCGGCCCCGCACCACCGCGTAGACCACGCGGCACAACCCACCACCCAGGAGATTGCAATGACGCAACAGACCCGGATCGGCCTCTTCGGCACCGGTCGCATCGGACAGGTCCACGCCATGAGCGTGGCCGCCATCGACGACGCGGAGCTCGCGTGGGTCTGTGACCCGTTCGTGGAGGGCGCCGAGCGCACCGCCGCCGAGTACGGCGGCAAGGTGAGCACGGACCCGGCCGAGGTGTTCGCCTCGGGCGAGGTCGACGCGGTGATCATCGCCGCACCGACCGCGACCCACGTCGACCTGATCGACGCCGCCATCGACGCCGGTGTGCCGGTGCTCTGCGAGAAGCCGATCGACCTCGACCTGGCCCGGGTGGACCGCCTCCGCGCGAAGGCCGCCGCCGCGACGATCCCGATCGTCCTCGGCTTCAACCGCCGCTTCGACCGGCACTTCACCGAGCTGCAGCGTCGCGTCAGCGCGGGGGAGATCGGCACGCTCGAGCAGGTCCTCATCACGAGCCGCGACCCCGCCGAGCCGCCGGCGGCGTACCTCGGCGCATCCGGCGGCATCTTCCGGGACATGACGATCCACGACCTCGACATGGCGCGGTTCTTCGTGCCGGACATCGTCGAGGTGACGGCCCGCGGCGCGAACACCTTCAGTGCGACGGCCCGCGAGCTCGGTGACTTCGACTCCGCCGTGGTGACCCTCCGTGGGGCGGACGACGAGCTCGTGGTCATCACGAACTCGCGGCACGCGTCCTACGGGTACGACCAGCGCTTCGAGGTCTTCGGCTCCGAGGGGCTGCTGCAGGTCGGCAACCAGACGGACACCCTCGTGCGCCGGTGGAGCGCCGACGCGGTCGAGTCCCTGGAGCCGTACCAGACCTTCTTCCTGCAGCGCTACGCGGAGGCGTACCGGCTCGAGGTCGTCGAGTTCCTCAAGGCCGTGCGCGGCGAGCCCTCGCGGAGCCCCGGGTTCGAGGACGGCCGTGCCGCCCTCGTGCTCGCGGACGCCGCGGACCGCTCCGCACGCACCGGCCAGTCCGTCGCGGTCGACCTGTCACGATGAGCCCGATAAACCGCGACCTCGTCGCCACCTGCTGGACGACCGCGGGCACGGGACTGCCCGACGGGCCCTCGGAGCGGAGCTCGTTCTCCGCCCGGGAGCGCGTCAGTGCGGCCGCGGACGCCGGCTACGTCGGGCTCGGGTTCGTCGTCGACGACCTCGAGGTGGTCCGCGACACGATCGGCTTCGACGCGCTCCGCGAGCACGCGGACCGCGTCGGCATCCGGCACCTCGAGGTCGAGCTCGTCAAGGACTGGTGGCGGGACCCTGCGGAGACCCCGTGGCGCACCCGCTGGGACCTGCTCCGTGACGCCGCCCGCGCCTTCGGGAGTCCGATGGTGAAGATCGGGCCGCCGCCCGCGCCCACGGTGGACTCGCTCGACCCGTACGTCGGGCCGTTCCGGGCGCTGGCCGACGAGGCGGCGGAGATCGGCACGCGGCTGGCACTCGAACCGCTCCCGTTCGCCGGGATCTCCTCGATGCCGCAGGGGTCCGAGCTCGTCCGCGCCGTCGACCACCCGCACGCCGGACTCGTCGTCGACTCGTGGCACGTGTTCCGCGCCGACACCTCGCTCGAGGAGCTCCGGCGCACCCTGGACCCGGCCACCGTGGTCGGCGTCGAGGTGAACGACGCCGACGCCGAACCGCAGGCCGGTCGCACGCTGTTCGAGGACACCCGGGACAACCGTCGCTACCCCGGCGAGGGCGCCCAGGACGTCGTGGGGTTCCTCCGCACGATGGCGGAGCTCGGCTGGGACGGTCCGTGGGGCGTGGAGATGCTCTCCGTCGAGCACCGCGCCAAGAGCCTCCCGGACGCGTTGGACGCGGCCCGGGACACGACGCTCCGCTGCCTCCGGCTCGCGGAAGCGGATTTCCCTACAGCGGACGTTTCGTCCATTCAGCGATAAAAGCGCTATGCTCATTCAGTCCGACGCAACGACGCAGAGAGGATCAGACATGGTCGACCCGCAGGTGCTCAAGCACGGCGCATGGGACGTCATCACCCCGGAGATCGCAGGATGGGAGTTCGTCACCTTCCAGGTGAAGACCTTCGGAGACGGCGAGACGGTCGAACTGCCGGCCGACGGCAACGAGCGGGCGTTCGTGAACCTGCACGGCGACCTCGTCCTCACCGTCGGCGGTGACGAGTACCGCATCGGCGGTCGCGACACGGTCTTCGACGGGCTCGGACACACGCTCTACGTCCCGCGGGACACCGCCGTGACGATCACCGCCACCCCCGGTGCCGAACTCGCGATCGCGACGGCCCCGGCCACCGAGCAGCACGAGGTCGTCCTCGTCACGCCGGACGACGTCGGATCCGCCACGCGCGGCGGCGGCACCGCCACGCGCCAGGTCTCGACGCCGATGTCGCCCGCGTTCCCCGCGGACCGGCTGCACATCGTCGAGGTGTGGACCCCCGGCGGCAACTGGTCCAGCTTCCCGCCGCACAAGCACGAGCACGACATCGACGGCGAAGCGCAGCTCGAGGAGGTCTACTACTACCGCCTCCGCGACCCGGAGAACGGGTGGGCGCTGCAGCGGGTGTACAGCCCCGAGCGCGACTTCGACCTCGACGTCCCCGTGCGCGACGGCGACATCTGCCTCATCCCCTGGGGGTACCACACCACCGTCGCGGCCCACGACCAGGACCTCTACTACCTCAACGTGCTCGCCGGGCCCGCGCCGGAGCGCACCCTGCAGGCCGCCGAGGACCCCGCGCTCGCACCCGCCCGTGCCAAGTGGGACGCCCTCGGCACGGACCCCCGTGTCCCGTTCGTCCCCGTCCGCCCCTGACCCACCACAGAAGGAAGTTCGCAATGGCGCAACACCCTCAGCCGACCCGCCGCCTCACGGTGGGCCAGGCGATCGTCGAGTTCATGCAGGCCCAGCACGTCGAACGTGACGGGGTCACCAGTCCGTTCTTCGGCGGCGCGTTCGGCATCTTCGGCCACGGCAACGTCGCCGGGCTCGGACAGGCGCTCCTGCAGTACCAGGACGTGTTCCCGTACTACCAGGGCCGCAACGAGCAGGGCATGGTCCACATCGCCACCGGCTACGCGAAGATGAAGAACCGCCTCGGCGCGCTCGCCGTCTCCACGTCGATCGGCCCCGGCGCGACCAACATGGTCACGGGCGCCGGCACCGCGACGGTGAACCACATCCCGGTGCTGCTCTTCCCGTCCGACGCGTTCGCGACCCGGTCGACCGGCGCCGTCCTGCAGCAGCAGGAGCACCCGTACGCGATGGACGTCACCGCGAACGACTCCTTCCGCGCGGTCTCGCGCTACTTCGACCGGATCAACCGGCCGGAGCAGCTCGCCTCGGCACTGCTCGAGGCGATGCGCGTCCTCACCAGCCCCGCCGACACCGGCGCGGTCACCATCGCGGTGCCGCAGGACGTCCAGGCCGAAGCGTTCGACTTCCCGGAGGCACTGTTCTCCGACCGCGTCTGGCACGTCGCCCGCAACCGTCCGGACCGCGCGGCGATCCAGCGCGCGGCCGAGCTGATCAAGGGCGCGAAGAACGCCGTCATCATCGCCGGTGGCGGTGTCGTGTACTCGGACGCGACCGACGAGCTCGTCCGCTTCGCCGAGTCGACCGGCATCGGGGTCGGCGTGACGCAGGCCGGCAAGGCGGGCATGCCCTGGGAGCACCGGCTCGCACTCGGCGCGCTCGGCTCGTCCGGCTCGGCGTACGCGAACTCCATCGCGAACGAGGCCGACGTGGTCATCGGCATCGGCACCCGCTACACCGACTTCACGACGGCCTCGAACACCATGTTCCAGAACCCCGACGTGGCGTTCGTGAACATCAACGTCGCCGAGGTCGACGCGTTCAAGGAGTCCGGCATCCCCCTCGTCGGCGACGCCCGCGAGACCCTCGCCGAGCTCCGCGCCGCACTCGAGGGCTTCACGCTCGACGCCGACGTCGTCGCGTCGAACGAGCAGGCCGCCAGTGACTGGCGTGCCGAGGTCGACCGCATCATCGAGGTGCAGGACAGCCCGACGCTGTCCCAGGCCGAGATGCTCGGACTGCTCAACACCTCCGCCGAGGCCGACGACGTCGTCATCAACGCCGCCGGGTCGATGCCGGGTGACCTGCACCGTCTCTGGCGTCCGGGCAGCCCCAAGGGCTACGACATCGAGTACGGCAACTCGTGCATGGGCTACGAGGTCGCGGGCGGTGTCGGCGCACAGCTCGCCGCACCGGACCGCCGCGTCCACGTGCTCGTCGGCGACGGGTCGTACCTGATGATGTCGCAGGAGATCATGACCGCGGTGCAGGAGCACCTCCGCATGACGATCGTCATCGTCGACAACTACGGGTACGGCTCCATCGCCGCGCTGTCGGAGACGCTCGGCTCGCAGACCTTCGGCACCCGCTTCAACGAGCGTGGCGAAGCACTCCGCCACGACGGCCGCCGCCTCGAGGTCGACTTCGTCGCCAACGCGGCGAGCTACGGCGCCGAGGTGTTCTCCGCCGACACCGCCGACACCTTCCGCACGGCACTCGACGACGCCCGTGCGTACGACGGCACCAGCGTCGTCTACGTCCGCGTCGACGCCCAGGGTCGCTTCGGCGGCTCCGGCGCCTGGTGGGACGTCCCCGTGGCCGAGGTCTCGACCCTCGACAGCACGAAGGACGCCCGCGCCACCTACGACGAGAAGAAGCGCGACCAGCGGCTCTACCTGACGCAGTCCGCCCCGCGCGTGCGAGAACTGGAGCACTCATGACCGACGCGACCGACGTCCTGGACTCGACAACGCACCCGGCTGCCATCGTCGCCGGGGTCCCCACGGGCCTCCTGATCGGCGGGGTGGAACGCCCCGCCTCGGACGGCGCGACCTTCGACGTCCACAACCCCGTCGACGGCAGCGTGATCGCGACCGTCTCGAGCGGCACCCGGAACGACGCGCAGGCGGCGGTCGACGCCGCCGCCGACGCGGCGGCCGACTGGGCGGCGACCCCGCCCCGCAAGCGCTCCGAGATCCTGTCCCGCGCCTACGACCTGATGATCGAGCGCGCCGACTGGTTCGCCCGGCTCATCACGGCGGAGAACGGCAAGGTGTTCGCGGACGCCCGCGGCGAGGTCGTCTACGCCGCCGAGTTCCTCCGCTGGTACGCGGAAGAGGCCGTCCGGATCCCCGGCTCGCTGCAGACGGCGCCCGGCGGCGCGAACAAGATCCTCGTCGAGCACCGACCGATCGGCATCGCGATCCTCGTGACGCCGTGGAACTTCCCCGCGGCGATGGCCACCAGGAAGATCGGGCCGGCGCTCGCCGCCGGCTGCACCACCGTCCTCAAGCCGGCGAGCGACACCCCGCTCACCGCGCTCGCGATCGGCAAGCTCTTCGAGGAGGCGGGCCTGCCCGCCGGTGTCCTCAACGTGCTGCCGAGCCGGTCCTCCGGCACGGTCGTCGAGCAGATGGTGCGCGACCCGCGTGCCCGGAAGCTCTCCTTCACCGGCTCCACGGAGGTCGGCGTGAAGCTCATGAAGCTCGCGGCGGACTCCGTCGTGAACACGTCGATGGAGCTCGGCGGCAACGCCCCGTTCGTGGTGTTCGACGACGCGGACCTCGACGCCGCGATCACCGGCGCGATGATCGCGAAGATGCGCAACGGCGGCGAGGCCTGCACGGCCGCGAACCGCTTCTACGTGCAGGAAGGCGTCGCCGCGGAGTTCTCCTCCCGGCTGGCCGAGGCGATGGGCGCACTCCGGACCGGAGACGGCCTGGACCCCGACGTCCAGCTCGGCCCGATGGTGAACGAGGGTGCTCGCGACGACATCGCGCGGCTCGTCGACGGCGCGAAGGAGGACGGGGCGACGGTGCTCACCGGCGGTGCGTCCCCGGACGGGCCCGGGTGGTTCTACCCCGCGACCGTGCTGAGCGACGTCCCCGAGCACGCCCGCATCCTCAAGGAGGAGATCTTCGGGCCGGTCGCGCCCGTCGTGACCTTCCACACCGAGGACGACGCCGTCCGGCTCGCCAACGGCACCCCGTTCGGGTTGGTCTCCTACGTCTACACGCAGGACCTCGCTCGGGGTCTGCGCGTCAGCGGACGGATCGAGTCCGGCATGGTCGGGCTGAACCGCGGCCTGGTGTCCGACCCGGCCGCACCGTTCGGCGGGATGAAGGAGTCCGGCATCGGCCGCGAGGGCGGCGCCGAGGGACTCCTGGAGTACATGGAGTCGCAGTACATCGCGGTGAGCTGGTAGCAGCACGAGCCGGCCGGCCCGCCGGGCCAGCCGGCTCGCCGGGTCAGCCGGCCCGCCGGGCCAGCCGGCCCGCCGGGCCGGTCGAGTTCAGAGCGGGGTCGTCAGTTCGCTGGCGGCCCCGCGCTGCAGTTCCGCCACCGCACCCTGCGCCGCCGCGATGAACTCGTCGGTGCGTTCCCGGACGTCCACCGACCGACCCGCGATCGACAGGCACCCGAGCAGTTCGCCGCCGGTGCCGAGCACGGGGAACGCGAGCGCCCCGATCCCGATGGTGGCGTCGTCGAGCGACAGGGTGTAGCCCTTGGACCGGGTCGTCGTCACGTCGTGGCGGAGGGCGTCGGCGTCGACGATCGTCTGGCTGGTCAGCGGCCGACGGTCCGGTCCGTCCGTCAGGTACTCCTCGACGTCGCGGGCGTAGGCGAGCACGAGCCGGCCGGCGCCACCGGCGTAGAGCGGGAGCGACCGCCCCGGCGCCAGGGTCAGCACGCCGATCCCACGGCCGGGGGCCCAGTCGATGCAGACCGCTTCGTCACCCCGCGGCACCGTCAGGAACACGGTCTGCTCGGTGGCTTCGGCGAGGGCGTCGAGGACCTGCCGTGCCGCGGACCACTCGGTCATCGCGTCGCGGGCCGCGTCGGCCAGGTGCAGCCACTTCACGCTGAGGCGCGCGCGGTTCTCGTCCGTGGTGGTCGCCATGCCGACGGCCTTGAGCCCGTCGATGAAGCGGTAGACGCTCGGGCGGGGGAGCCCGGTGGCCTCGGCGAGTTCGGCGGGGGAGAGGTCGCCGCGTTCGGCGAGGGCCTCGACGACGGCCATCGAGTTGGCGAGGACCCGCATCGGCTTGCGCTCAGCCACGACGCACCGCCTCCCCGGCGGGGGCGAGGACGCCCGCCGCGGAGAAGCCCAGGTCGGCGCTGATCTCCGCCGCCGTGGCCATCACCAGCGCCCCGAGCTCGGACTCCCGCTCCACGAGCCGCTCACGCAGCCCGCTGATCGAGACGGCGGCGACGAGCTCCCCGCGGTGGTTGAAGACCGGGCTGCCGAACGCGGCGATCCCGATCGTGACGTCCTGGTCGGACCGGGCGTACCCGCGGTCGCGCGTGGCCTGGATCTGCGCACCGAGGTCGTCGGCCGACGGCACCGGGTACGGCAGTCCCTCGGCGGCGAGCAGCTCGTCGACGACCGCGTGCTGCTCCCCGGCGGGCAGGAACGCCAGCAGGGCCATCGGCGCTCCGCCGACGTGCAGGGGCAGCGAGTCGCCGACCTGCATCGCCACCGAGCGGACGTCGTGCCCCTCGATGCGTTCGACGCACACGGCGCGGGTCCCGCGGCGGTAGCAGAGGAGGGCAGCGACCCCGGCGGTCGAGCGGAGGGCGCGCATCCGGGGCAGCGCGAGGCCGCGGACGTCGAGGGAGTCCTCGAGCACCCCGCCGATCTCCATGCACGCGAGGCCGAGCCGGTAGGTGCCGCGGGCGGGTGCGGCGTCGACCCAGCCCATCGCGGTGAGGCTCTGCAGCAGCCGGTACGTCGAGCTCGTCGGTTCGCCGACGGCGTCCGCGAGCGCGCTCACCGTCAACGCGGTCGTCTCGGCGAGTGCGTCGATGATCGCACCGGCCTTGCTGAGGATCTCGATCCCGCCGTCGTCGGCGGCGCCGTCTGCCATGCCGTCATCCTCCCATGCAACCGTCGTCCAACTAATCTCACTCAGTAGACATGTCGTTCACGGAGTGATAGTTTGTGATCCACCACCGCAGAACGAAGGAGTCGCCGTGACACGCAACGACGCGAGAGACGTCGAACACCTGGAGACCGTTGCCCGTGAAGGGCGGTGGCGCGTCCTCGAGACCGTCGCGTCCAGCGGAGCCGGGCACATCGGCGGACCCATGTCCGCGATGGACCTGATGGTCGCCCTCTACTTCCACCAGCTCCGGATCGACCCCGAGCAGCCGCACGACCCGGACCGCGACCGGTTCATCCTGTCGAAGGGCCACTCGGCGATCGGGCTGTACTCGGTCCTGGCGCTCCGCGGGTACTTCCCCGTCGAGGAACTCAGCACGTTCGACCACGGCGACTCCCGCCTGCAGGGTCACCCCGACATGAAGCTCACGCCGGGCGTCGACTCGTCCACCGGCTCGCTCGGGCAGGGCCTCTCGGCCGGCTCCGGCATGGCGATCGCCGCCAAGATGCAGGGCAAGGACTTCCACACCTGGGTCGTGCTCGGCGACGGCGAGATCGAGGAGGGCATGGTCTGGGAGACCGTCATCCACGCTCCCCGGTACGGCCTCGACAACCTCACCGCGATCATCGACCTGAACGGCCTGCAGCAGTACGGCTGGCCGTCCGGCGACCACGACCGCTACGACCGCAGCGAGCCGATGGGGCACGTCAACCTGCCCGCGGTGTTCCGCGGGTTCGGCTGGAACGTGATCGAGATCAACGGCCACGACTACGAGGAGATCCTCGACGCCTACGGCGAGGTCGACGCGGCCCGCGGCACGAGCGGCAAGCCGACCGCGATCATCGCCCACACGGTGAAGGGCAACGGCGTCTCCTTCACCCGCGCCACGTTCAAGTGGCACAACGGCGTCCCCACCGAGGAACAGCTCGCCACCGCCCGTGCGGAGCTCCTCATCGACCAGAAGACGGAGGCCCTGGCATGAAGGCACAGCGCGCAGTGTGGGGCGACACCCTCACCGAACTCGCCGAGACCGACGACCGCATCGTCGTCGTCGACGGCGACCTGGCCACCTCGACGATGGCCGTCACCTTCGCCAACGCCCACCCGGAGCGATTCGTCCAGGCCGGCATCGCCGAGCAGAACATGGTCGGCATCGCGTTCGGCATGTCGACGCTCGGGTACCGCCCGTGGCTGTCGTCGTTCGGCGTGTTCCTGACCAACCGCGCCCTCGACCAGGTGCGCATGCTCGTCTCGCAGACCAAGGCGCCGGTCCGGCTCGCCGCGGCGTACACCGGCCTGCTCAACGGCGCGAGCGGCAAGACCCACCAGGACATCGAGGACCTCTCCGTGATGCGGGCGCTGCCGAACATGACGGTGCTCGCCCCCGCGGACGAGACCGAGGCGGCGGCGATCATCCGCTGGGCAGCGGACCACGACGGTCCCGTCTACCTGCGGCTGGCCCGTGACGCCGTGGCCGACGTCTTCGACGACGGCTACGAGTTCCGCGTCGGTGCCCCGGTGCTGCTCCGCGACGGTGGCAGCGACGCTGACGTGACGGTCGTCTCGACCGGCGTGCAGACGTCCCGCACGGTCGAGGCGGTCACCGCGGTGGAGGCCTCCGGTGCGACCGTCACGCACGTGCACCTGCCGACGATCAAGCCCCTCGACGAGGAAGCGCTCTGGGCGATCCTCGACGGGGCGCGGACCGTGGTCACGGTCGAGGAGCACTCCGTCGTCGGTGGGCTCGGTGACGTGGTCGCCGCCGTCCTCGCCGGTCACGCCAGCGGCGCACGCCTGCACAAGGTCGGCCTCGCCGACTCGTGGGCCGAGTCCGGCCCGAACGACTTCCTGCTCGACAAGTACGGGCTGTCCGTCGAGAAGGTCACCGCCCGCATCCGTGACGTGCTGGGGGAGCGTGTCGGCGTATGAGCATCGTCCGTCCGACCACGTCCGCACCGTCCGGCATCCACCCCCGACCCGGCCTGGAGGCACTGCGCACCTGGGTGGCGGATGTCGCGTCCCTGACGGAACCGGATCAGGTCGTCTGGTGCGACGGCAGTGACGCCGAGAACCGCAGACTGCTCGGCGAGATGGTCACCGCCGGCTCCGTCATCGCGCTGGACGACGGGCTCCGCCCCGGCAGCTACCTCGCCAGGAGCGACCCGGCGGACGTCGCCCGCGTCGAGGACCGCACGTTCATCTGCTCCGAGCGCGAGGCGGACGCCGGCCCGACGAACAACTGGCGGGCGCCGGACGCGATGCGTGCCGAGCTCACGGACCGCTTCCGCGGCGCGATGCGCGGGCGCACGATGTACGTCGTCCCGTTCTCGATGGGCCCGGTCGGCGGCGCGATCTCGCAGGTCGGCGTCCAGATCACGGACTCGCCGTACGTGGTGGTCTCGACCAGGATCATGGCCAGGATGGGCGACGACGCGCTCGCGCAGATCGGCCCGGACAGCGTCTGGGTGCCGGCGCTGCACACCGTCGGCATGCCGCTCGTCACCGACGACGGCTCCCGGGTCGACGACGTCCCGTGGCCGTCCAACCCGACGAAGGTCATCGCGCACTTCCCGGAGAGTCGGGAGATCTGGTCGTACGGCTCCGGGTACGGCGGCAACGCGCTGCTGGCGAAGAAGTGCTTCGCGCTCCGGATCGCCTCGACCATGGCGCGTGAGGACGGCTGGCTCGCCGAGCACATGCTGCTCATCCGCGTCACGACGCCGGCGGGCAAGGTCCTGCACGTCGCTGCGGCGTTCCCGTCCGCCTGCGGCAAGACGAACTTCGCGATGATGACGCCGACCGTCCCCGGCTGGAAGGTCGAGACCATCGGCGACGACATCGCCTGGCTGCGGCCCGGCGCCGACGGTCGCCTGTGGGCGATCAACCCGGAGGCCGGCTTCTTCGGCGTCGCCCCCGGCACCGGCCCGGACACGAACCCGGCCGCGATGACCACCATCCGCTCGAACACGATCTTCACGAACGTCGCCATGACGCTCGACGGCGACGTCTGGTGGGAGGGTGCCTCGGAGACGGCCCCGAGCCACCTCATCGACTGGCGCGGACAGGCGTGGGAGCCGGGCAGCAGCACCCCGGCCGCGCACCCGAACGCCCGCTTCACCGTCGCCGCCGACCAGTGCCCGACGATCTCCGACGACTGGGACAGCCCGGACGGGGTCCCCATCGACGCGGTCGTCTTCGGTGGCCGTCGCGCGACGAACGTGCCGCTGGTGGCGGAGGCCGAGGACTGGGAGCACGGCGTGTTCTTCGGTTCGACGATCTCGAGCGAGCAGACCGCCGCCGCCGAAGGGCCGGTCGGGGAACTCCGGCTCGACCCGTTCGCGATGCAGCCCTTCTGCGGCTACAACATGGCCGACCACTGGGCGCACTGGCTCGAGATCGGCGACCAGCTGGGTTCCAAGGCGCCGCGGGTCTTCCGGGTGAACTGGTTCCGCAAGTCCGCCGACGGCAAGTACCTCTGGCCCGGGTTCGGCGACAACGTCCGCGTGCTCGAGTGGATCGCCGCACGACTCGACGGGGACGCCGACGTCGACTGGAGCCCGATCGGCGGGCTCCCCGCGGTCGGTGAACTCGACCTCGCCGGCCTCGACCTCGACGGCTTCGCGCTCGACGAGCTCTTCGCGGTCGACCCGACCGCGTGGTCCGCCGAGGCCGAGCAGCTCCGCGCGCACTTCGACCGCTTCGGCGACCGGGTCCCCGCTCGGCTGCGTGCCCGGCTCGACCAGCTGTGCCGTCGTCTCGAGGAGGCGGCGTGACCGCCACGCAGGACGCATCGGACCTGTGGGACGACTGGAACGCGCAGCTCGAGCTCGCCGAGGAGATGATCCCGATCATCGGGCGGCTGCACCGGCGGGACGGCGTCGTCGCCGGCATCCACGGTCGCCGGCTGGTGAACCGCTCGGCGATCGAGATCGTCAAGGCGCACCGGTTCGCCCGGCACGTCGACGGTGCACCGTTGCCGCTGGCGGAGTCGCTCGCGATCCTGCGGACGATCGACGCGACCGGCAGTGGTCCGGCGTCCCTCGACCTCGGCGCCCTCGCCGCACGGGTGCGTTCTGCATCCGACGCGGACGCGGCCGCGACGATCGCCGAACAGCTCCGGTCCGCGGACGGCAGCGGGCCGCTGCCGACGACGGACGTGGTGCTCTACGGGTTCGGCCGCATCGGACGCCTGCTCGCCCGGATCCTGATCTCCCACCAGTCCCGCGCGACCGGGCTGCGGCTCCGGGCGATCGTGGTGCGTGAGGCGACCGGCGCCGACGACCTCGTCAAGCGTGCGAGCCTGCTGCGGCGCGACTCCGTGCACGGCCCCTTCGACGGCACGATCTCCGTCGACGAGGACGCCCAGACGATCATCGCGAACGGCACCAGCATCGCCGTGATCCGGGCGTCCGACCCGAGCGAGATCGACTACACGGCGTACGGGATCGACGACGCGATCATCGTCGACAACACCGGCCGGTGGCGCACCGACGACGAGCTCCGGCGGCACCTGGTGGCGCCCGGCGCAGCACGCGTGCTCCTCACCGCACCCGGCAAGGGCAGCGTCCCGAACGTCGTCCAGGGCATCAACGGCGCCGACGCCGAGGACGCGGACGTCGTCGCGGCGGCCTCGTGCACGACGAACGCCGTCGCCCCGGTGCTCGCCGCGCTCGACGCCGAGTACGGCGTGGTCCGCGGGCACATCGAGACGGTGCACTCGTTCACGAACGACCAGAACCTGACCGACAACTTCCACAAGGCGGATCGTCGCGGTCGTGCGGCACCGCTCAACATGGTGATCACCGAGACCGGTGCCGCCCGTGCCGTGGCGAAGGCCGTCCCCGCGCTCGACGGCAAGCTCACCGCGAGCGCCATCCGCGTGCCGACGCCCGACGTGTCGCTCGCGATCCTGAACCTGCGGCTCGGGCGTCCGACCGACCGGGACGGCGTCAACGCGTTCCTCCGGAGCGTGTCGCTCGGCTCGGCGCTGCGGTCCCAGGTCGACTACGTCGAGTCGCCCGAGTTCGTCTCCTCCGACGTCCTCGGGTCGCGCTTCGCGGGTGTCGTCGACGGGCTCGCGACGCAGGCGAACGGCGACGACGTCGTGCTCTACGTCTGGTACGACAACGAGTTCGGCTACTCGTACCAGGTCGTGCGCGTCCTGGAGACGATGAGCCGGGCGCACCCGGCCCCCGTCCCCGAACGCGGACCACGAGAACTCGCGATCACGACCTGATCGCGACGAGCGCGCCCCTCTGCGGAGTCTCCTGTGGTGGGGGAAGGGCGTGCTCCGAGGGAGGGGACCGCGCCGCGCCCCCGCAGTCCGTCCCCTCCCTCGACACCCACTCCCCGGGCGGGCGCCTGCCCAGCGGGGCCGAGCTCAGGCGCCGGTGCTGCCGACCGTCGCGACGGGACCGGTCGGCGCGGCGGCGGCGAGGTCGGCGGCCGGCGCGTCCGGCGCCACCGGGATCCCGTTCGCACGCCGCAGACCGAGCCCGACGATCACGGCCGCACCGATCACGGCGATCCCGCCCGCGAACCAGAAGTCCGCCGCGAGGCCGAACGACGTCACCGCGACGCCGCCGAGGACCGATCCCGCGGCGATGGCGAGCTGGATGGTCGTGACGAACAGGGCGAGCCCGGTCTCCGAACCGCCCGGGGACGCCGTGGACATCCACGTCTGCATCCCGAGCGGCAGCGCACCCCAGACCAGTCCCCACACGACGAGCAGCGCGAACACGCCGACGACCGAGTGCGCCAGGAGCGGCAGGGCGATGACCGCGGCGGCGAGGACGACCTTCGACACCCCGATGGTGCCGAGCACGCTCTTGCCGAGCGTGAACCCGGCGGCGAAGTTGCCGACGATGCCCGCGACACCGAACACCAGGAGCGCCAGGGTCACCGTCTCCGGACCGACCCGCACGAGGTCCTGCAGGTACGGCGCGACGTAGGTGTACGCCGCGAACTGCGCCGCGAAGACGAACGCGGCGGCGATGAGCCCGACCCGTGCCCGCGGGACCCGGAGCAGCGCGCCGAGGGTGCTGAAGCGCACCCGCTGCACCGCGGGGATGCTCGGCAGCATCACGAGCTGGAGGACCAGGGCCACGAGGCCGAGCGCACCGCCGATCACGAACCCGAGGCGCCAGCTGGCCAGCGCGGAGACGAACGCGCCGAGCGGGAGGCTGACGACGGTGGCGACCGAGACGCCCGCCGTGATGAAGGAGGTCGCACGGATCACCGACGGGGCCGCCACGAGCCTCCCGGCGATCCCCGCCCCGATGGCCCAGAAGCCGCCGATCCCGACTCCCAGCAGCATCCGCGCGCCGAGCAGGACCGCGAAGGACGGCGCGACGGCCGCCAGGCCGTCGGCGACGACGAGCAGGACCGTCAGGGCGACGAGCACGACGCGACGGTCGAGGCGCGACGTGGCGACCGTGACCACCGGTGCTGCGACGGCTCCGACCAGGCCGGTCGCGACGACCATCAGCCCGGCGGTCCCGACGGGGACGTCGAGGTCGGTGGCGATCGCGGGGAGGAGCCCGATGGGCAGGAACTCCGAGAGCACCAGGACGAAGGACCCGAGTGCGACGGAGAGGACGCTGAGCCACCCGCGGCGCTCTGCTGACGTTGTCATGGAGGGGTCAAAGCCGCCGGGGTGACTTCCATTCCCGCGCGACGTCACGCCGCGTCAGCGTCGGCGCATGAGAGCCCGCCAGATCTGGTTCGGGCGGAGCGGCGGCCCGCCGAGCGGCTCCCGGTCCGCGCCCGGCGCACGGAAGCCGTCGAGCATCAGGTCGACCCAGCGGCGGTGCAGCTCCGGCGCGACGTCGCCGAACGTCTCGATCGTGCGGGCCATCGAGAGCTGCACCACGGCGACGTCCTCGAGCGCGGCATCGGCCCGGACCGCGCCGGCGTCCTGCGCTCGGCGGAAGAGCGACTCCAGCCCCGCCTGGATCTCGGCGCGCAGGGCGAGCAGCGTCGGGGCGCCGGTGAACCGCGTCGTCATGAGCTCGCTGAAGCCCTCGCGCCGGGCCTCGATGTCGGCGGTCCGCCGGATGAAGGTCGCGAAGCCCGCCCACGGGTCGTCCTCCGAGCGCGCGAGGCACTCCCGCATCAGGTCGAGGACCTCTTGCAGGGGTGCCTGCAGGACGGCTTCCCAGAGGGCGGCGCGCTCCGGGAAGTGCCGGTAGAGCGTGGCGTTGCCGACTCCGGCAGCCGCGGCGATCGGTTCCAGCGGGGCGTCGAGGCCGCGTTCGGCGAAGGCCGTGCACGCCGAGTCGACGATCGCGGCCCGGTTGCGGAGCACGTCCCGCCGCGGGGCCCGTGGTGTCGTCTCGCTCACGATCGGAGTGTACGACGGCAATCCGGGAATACGGGGAGTGCTGTCCGGATTGAAGCGGAGACAACTGTCCGTTTCATCTGGAGTCCCCCGTGCACATCGCAGCCGTCGTCCTCGTCCTCGTCCTCGCCGTCGCCATGCTCGGATCCGGGGTGATGAAGCTCGTCGGGGCCGCCCAGATGCGCGCGAACATGGCCACGGTCAACGTCACCCCTGGCCAGATGCGCGTCCTCGGGGTGCTCGAGGTCCTCGCCACCATCGGGCTCGTCGTCGGCCTGTGGGTCCCGGCGCTCGGGATCGCCGCTGCGATCGGAGCGGTCATCTACTTCGCCGGTGCGATCGTCGCGCACGTGCGTGCGCACGACAAGGGCCTGCAGGGCGCAGCCGTCCTGCTCGCCGTGTCGGTCGCGACCCTGGTGGTGCTGCTGCTCGCGCTCTGAACGCGCCCAGTGGCCTCCCGGCCGTCGCCCGGTTCGCCACTGCTCCGCCGGACGCTGTGCCGCCCTCAGCGCCGCACGCGGTAGCGGAGCGCCACCGCGCCGGTGGCGAAGGTCCGCGTGTCGAGCAGCTCGAGGTCGACCTGGCGTTGCGTCGGCGGGAAGTACGGGATCCCGCCGCCGACCAGCACCGGGGAGACGCGGACGCGGTACTCGTCGATCAGCCCGAGCTCGGCGGCCGCTGCCGCGAGGGTCGCGCCGCCGATCGCGATGTCGCCGTCGCCCGGCTCCGCACGCAGCCGTTCGATCTCCTCCGCGAGGCCGACCGTCGCCAGCCGGGTGTTGCTCGCGTCGACGCTCGACAGCGTCCTCGAGAACACCACCTTCGGCAACGCGTTCCAGAGGTCCGCCCACTCGCGCTCGGCGTCGTCCCACGACGTCGCCTGCTCCGGGTCCTCCCAGTAGACCATCGTCTCGTGCAGCCGCCGTCCGAGCAGGTGCACGTCGATCCCGCGGATCTCGTCGATCGAGGCGCGGAACTCCTCCGCGTCCGGCGCACCCCAGTCGAACCCACCGTCCGGCCCCACGATGTAGCCGTCGAGCGTCATCCCCATCGAGTACGTGACCAGCTTCATGGGGCGGAACCTACGCCCGCGATGCGCTCCGCGCACCTTCCTGGACCCGCACGCACCGCCGCGTGCCTACCGTCCCGCTCGTACCACGGACGAGCACCACCGACGAGAGGAAGCACCATGGCAACAGGAGTCGCAGCAGTCTGGGTCCCGGTCACCGACATGCCACGCGCCGTCGCGTTCTACCGGGACACGCTCGGGCTGGAGGTCACGAGCGAGTCCGACGACTGGAGCGAGATCGACGCGAACGGCCTGCGCATCGGGCTGAACGGCCGTGAGTCGGCCGGCCCCTCGCAGGACGGCGGCGCGGTCGTGTCGTTCCAGCCGGACGGCAGCATCGAGGACGAGGTCGCCGGTCTCAAGGAACGCGGTGCGGACATCCAGGGCGAGATCAGCGAGCACCCGTGGGGGAAGATCGTCCCCTTCAAGGACAGCGAGGGCAACGACCTGCAGCTGTACGCACCGCCGGCGAGCTGACGCACGGGCCGACCGGGCTGCGCGGGCAGCAGGGGCCGCGCATCAGCGCGTGCTCCAGAAGTTGATCGTGCGGCTCTGGTCGGCGGCCATCACCACCGTGTGCGACGAGGCGCGATCGGCCACCGGCCGGTTGCCCTCGCCGCCGTACCAGTACGACACGTACTTCCGCTGGCTCGGCGACCAGCCGACGACCTCGACCTTGTAGCGACCGGCACTCAGCACGACACCGAACAGGCCACCACGGCCCGGCGTCCAGTAGGTCATCGTGGTGTCGAAGGTGCTGCCGATGGACTCCCCGTAGACGTGCACCCGGGCGTTCGTGAAGTCGGTGTCGAGCTGCGGGTTGACGATCGCAGCGAGGGAGACGCCCTGGGTCGCGCTGCCGTCGATCCCGTCCACGACGGTCTCGGTCCGCCCGACCGCCTGGTGCGCGACCCGGACGTAGGTCCGCTCGGCGGTGCTGCCCGGGTCGCGGTGGAAGCCCCACGACAGGCTGCGGAGCGCCGGCCACGAGTCGAGTGTCTCGTCGTGCGCGTTCACCTGCACGCTGTAGTCGTCGCTCGGCAGCCCGTGCACCCAGTACTGCCCGTCGGGTGCGGTCACGGTGCGCTTGACCGTGCCGGTGTTCCAGCCGCGGACGACGACGGCTGCGCCGGACAGGTCCGCGCCGTAGGGGTTGTGTGCGGTGCCGCCGATGGACGCACCCCGTCGGACGACCAGGACCACCGCGTCGTGACTGCCGGGCGCGACGACGACCCCGGTGCGCTCGGCCGGGATGACGTCGTCGAAGCCGTACGAGCCCTCGCGCTCACCGTGCAGCGTCCAGGTGCCCGCCGGCACGTCCTCGAACGTCAGCCGTCCGCGCTGGTCGCTCGTCGCCGAGGCCTCGGTCGAGCCGTCGGCAGCGCGGAGGTCGACGGCGACGCCCTCCATCGCGAGCGGTTGCTTGTCCGGGTCGGTGAGCATCACGGTGAGCCCTCCGTCCGCCGGTGCGGCCGTCGCGGCGGTGGCCGGCGCGACGAGCACCCCGATCAGTGTCATGGCGGTCGTGATCCCGACCGTCGTCCATCGTCGTGCGGTCATGGCAGGGCCCCTGATCCCTCGCGGGGTCACCCCTGGCCCCGGTGGAGTGGATGCTAACCGGATGCCGGGCAGTGCGCCCGATCCGTTCGTGCTGGTTCGTCCCGGATCTCGACTCGAACGGGGGCGTGTGGGGCATCGATACTGCTCAGTACTGTCGACTCCGACGCGCACCGGCGCTGTCCACCCGAGAGGACTCCGATGCGCGCTCGCCGCCGCTCCCCGTTCCGCCATGCCCTGTCCGCCCGAATCGCCGCCGTCGCGGTGACCGGAGTCGTCGCGCTGGGTGGACTGCTCGCCGTCCCGACCGCCGCGATCGCCGCGCCGACGCTGCACCTCGACCAGTCCAGCGGCGAGGCCGGTCCGGGCGGCATGGCGGCCGTCGCGCAGGCCAGCCAGACCTTCGTCGCCGGCTCGAACGGTGCCCTGGCGCACGTGGAGATCTACGAGTACTGGTACGGCTGGGCGAATCAGACGCTCTCGATCTACCCGGTCACCTCGTCCGGCTCCCCGAACACCTCGGTGGCGCCGCTCGCGGTCACGCCGGTCTCCACGGGCAGCGGCTACGGCTGGGTGACCGCCGACTTCGCGCAGCCCGCGCGGCTCGTCGCCGGGACGAAGTACGCGTTGGTGCGCAACGGCCCCGGGCAGGTCGTCGCCGGCGGCAACCCCTACCCCGCTGGCAATCCGAACGTGGGCGGCGGGGACTACGACTGAGTGTTCCGCACGTACATGGACTGGAGCGCCTTCGTCAACGGCGGACCCGGCACCGTGACGGTGCCCGTCGGATCGCCGTACTCCTCGACGTTCGGCCTCTCCGGGACCCCGGCGCCGACGCTCTCGGTGACCGCAGGGTCGCTCCCGCCGGGACTCGTCCTGACCGCCGACGGCGTCAGCGGCACCCCGACGGCGACCGGCACCTACGACTTCACCGTCCAGGCGGCGAACGACGACGGCTCGTCCGTGGTGTCGTCGACGATCACGGTCCGCCCGCGCATCGCACCGGCTGCTCCCACCGCGGTCCAGGTCGTCGGAGCGCATGAGTCGGCGGTGGTCTCCTGGACCGCGGGCGCCAGCGGGGACGACGCCACCACGTTCACGGTCACCGCGGAGCCTGGCGGCGCGAGCTGCACCACGACCTCGACCAGCTGCACGGTGGAGGGGCTCGTTCCCGGCACGTCGTACGCGTTCTCGGTCGCGGCGTCCTCCGTCGCCGGGGCAGCGACGCCGACCGACTCCACGAGCACCGTCACGACCGACGTCCCGCTCGCACCCACCGGGCTCGTGACGACCGGCGTCGACGGCGGCGCGCAGCTGGTGTGGCAGCCCTCGGTCGAACGCGGCACCCCGGTCACCGGGTACCGCGTCGAGGTCCTCGACGGCGAGACCTGGCAGTCAGCGGACGCCTCGTCCGGGAAGTCTGCCGACCTCACCGGTCTGGTGAACGGCACGGACTACCAGGTGCGCGTCGCCGCGGACTCGGCGGACGGCGCGAGCGCCTGGACCACCGCGCACGTCGTCCCGGTCGGACCGGCATCGGCGCCCAGCGCCCTGACGGTCGCGGTCGGGTCCGGCTCGGCGCTCCTCACCTGGTCCGCCCCGACGGACGACGGCGGGTCCTCGATCAGCGGGTACGACGTCGAGTACCGGACCGTCGACGGCGACTGGACCCCGGCGCTGACGAGCGCGACCTCGCCTGCCACGGTGACCGGTCTGGTCGACAGGACGGCCTACCAGTTCCGCATCCGCGCCGTCTCGGCTGCCGCGGACGGCGCCTGGACGGCGGACCCGGAGCCCCAGGACGCGGCGAGCCCGTTCACGTTCACGGGATCGTTCGCCGGGACCGATGACGACTCGGTGCAGGTCGGTGCGACGGTCGGCTTCGACGCGTCGCACCTGCCGGTCGGGGCGACCGTCCTGCTCGAGCTGCACTCGACGCCGGTCGCGCTCGCGACGAGCACAGTGGGCGAGGACGGCGAGGTCCACATCCGCACGGCGCTCCCGGCGGGCGTGGAGATCGGAGAGCACCGCCTGGTCGCGACGATCTCCGGCGAGGGACTCGCGCTGCAGACGATCGCATCGGACCCGTTCTCGATCGACCTCGTTGCCACCCCCGGCCCGACCGACGGAACGGACCCGACCGACGGAACGGACCCGACCGATGGGACGGACCCGACCGGCGGCACGGACCCGACCGGCGGGACGGACCCGACCGGCGGGACGGACCCGACCGGCGGGACGGACCCGACCGGCACGGCCGGGACCACGACGGCCGGCACCACGACGACCGGGACCCGGACCACCACCACCACGGCTGCTGCTCCCGCGCCCGGCACCGCGGCGACCCGGCTGGCGTACACCGGCAGCGCCGGGACCCCGGACGCGCTGCTGATCGCCGCAGCACTGACGGCCGCCGGCGGTGTCGTGCTGACGGTCCGTCGTCGTCGCCGCGGTCGCAACTGACCCACAACGGCTGCGCTGGAAAGTTGAATCGCGCGTAGGGGGTCGGAACTTCTGACCCCTTACGCGCGATTCGACTTCCCACGCGCGATCCGACCCGGGGTCCCACCCGCGATCCCACCCGCGATCCGACCCGGGGTGCGTCGGGTGGGGGCCAGCGCCCCCGCGCGTGCTCGCCCCCACCCGCTACCGTTGGCGGCATGGTGACGGCGGGGGAGACACAGGACGACTGGTCGCGGCTGCCGGTCGGGCGCCGCGAGTACCGGCAGGACGCCCTGCTCGCCGCGGCGCTGGCCCTCGGGATGGCGGTGTCGACGATCCTCTACGGCTCCACGGGCTTCTACGACGAGCTCGCCCCGTGGTGGGTCTCCGTGCTCCTCGTGCTGGCGAACACGGCATCGCTCGCGCTCCGCCGCCGGTTCCCGATGACCGTCGCCGTGGTGGTCGCCCTGACGTTCGCGGCGATGCAGGTCCTGCACGTGCCGGAGCTCTTCTTCAACAACTTCACGCTCTTCATCGCGCTGTACACGGTGGGGGCGTGGTGCTCGGACCGGCTGCGTGCCGAGATCGTCCGGTGGGTCGTCATCGCCGGCATGTTCGTGTGGCTGTTCCTCGCGATCTCGTTCAGCTGGTCGGTGCCGAGCGCGCTGCCGAACGACGGGGACGGCCTGGTGTCGCCCGTCATCGCGAACTCGCTGATGTCGATCATCATCAACCTGGTCTACTTCGGTGCGGCCTGGTACTCCGGCAACCGGGCATGGGCGTCCGCGGTGGCGAAGCACGCGCTGGCCGAGCGCACCGCCGAACTCGCGGTCGAACGGGAACGGAACGCGGTGCAGGCCGTCGCGCTCGAGCGGGTCCGCATCGCCCGCGAACTCCACGACGTCGTCGCCCACCACGTGTCGCTGATGGGCGTGCAGGCCGGGGCGGCGCGGCGGGTGCTCGAGCGCGACCCGGCCCTGGCGGCCACCTCCCTCGGCGTCGTCGAGGACAGCGCCAGGACCGCGGTCGAGGAACTCCGGAAGATGCTCGGCACGCTGCGTGAGGACGACCGCGACGTCGACGGCAGCACGGCCGACGCCCCGAGCACCGAGGGGCTCGCCCGGATCGCGGAGCTCGCCACCGCCGCGACCGCTGCGGGTCGCCGGGCCGAGTACACCGTCGTCGGGGACGAACGCCCGGTCCCGCCGACCGTCGCGACCGTCGCGTTCCGCATCGCGCAAGAGGCGGTGACCAACGTCCTGAAGCACGCCGGTCCGGACGCGCGCGCCGACCTGCGACTGCGGTACCTGCCGGACGCGGTGGAGGTCGAGGTGACCGACACCGGGATCGGGAGTCGCGCCTCCCGTCCGCCGTCCGGAGACGGGACCGACCGGAGCCGCGGTGGCGGACTCGGCCACGTCGGGATGCGCGAACGCGTGGCTGCCGTCGGTGGCCGCATCGAGATCGGGCCCCGTGCCCGGGGAGGGTACCTGGTGCGCGCATGGCTGCCGACCCCGTGACCGTCCGCGTGGTCCTCGCCGACGACCAGGACCTGGTCCGCGCCGGCTTCCGGGTCATCCTGGAGTCGGAGCCGGGCATCCGCGTGGTGGCCGAGGCCGCCGACGGCCTCGCAGCGGTCCGCGCGGTCGAGGAGCACCGTCCGGACGTGGTCTGCCTCGACGTGCAGATGCCGGGCGTCGACGGGCTCGAGGCTGCACGACGCATCACCGCGCTCGACGACCCGCCGCCGGTCCTCGTCCTCACGACGTTCGACAACGACGACACGCTCTTCGCGGCGCTCGATGCGGGCGCGAGCGGGTTCCTCCTGAAGAACGCCTCCCCGGAGAAGCTGGTCGACGCGGTGCTCACGGTCGCCGCCGGTGACGCGCTGCTCGCGCCGGACGTGACCCGTCGCGTGATCAGCCGTGCGACCGGGTCCCAGCCGGCGGTGGTCGTCGACGACGGGCCGATCGCGGGGCTCACCGAACGCGAGACCGAGGTGCTGCGGCTGCTCGGTCGCGGGCGCAGCAACGGGGAGATCGCGCGGCAGCTGTTCGTCGGCGAGGCCACGGTGAAGACCCACGTGTCGAACGTGCTGCAGAAGCTGGGGCTCCGGGACCGCGTGCAGGCGGTGGTCTGGGCGTACGAGCACGGAGTGGTCCGGTCCGGCGAGTAGCCCGCGTCTCCGCCTCGGGACGGAGGCCCGGTGCCCGTCCGGCGTGGGAGGTCCCCGCCGCGGTTCCTCCGTAGCGTCGGTGGTGCGGTGGGAGAGCCCACCGCCGAGAGGGGAAGACCTGATGCTCAGCATCGACGGGGTGACGAAGCACTTCGGCGACCGGCGGGTGCTCGACGACGTCGCCTTCACGGTCGGCCGCGGCCGGCTCACCGGGTTCGTCGGCGGCAACGGCGCCGGCAAGACCACGACCATGCGGATCATGCTCGGCGTGCTCGACGCCGACAGCGGCACGGTCTCCATCGACGGCCAGGCCATCGGCCCCGCCGACCGCCGCCGCTTCGGGTACATGCCCGAGGAACGCGGTCTCTACCCGAAGATGCCCGTCGCCGAGCAGGTCACGTACCTGGCGCGCCTGCACGGCGTCGACCGTCGGGCCGCGGCGGCGCGGACCGCCGAGCTGCTGGAACGCCTCGAGCTCGGTGCGCACGCCGACGACCCGGTGGAGAAGCTCTCGCTCGGCAACCAGCAGCGCGTGCAGGTCGCCGCGGCGCTCGCCCACCGCCCCGAGGTGCTCGTGCTCGACGAACCGTTCTCCGGCCTCGACCCGATGGCGGTCGACACCGTGCTCGGCGTCCTCCGCGAAGCCGCCGCCGACGGGGTCCCGGTGCTGTTCTCCAGCCACCAGCTCGACGTGGTCGAGCGGCTCTGCGACGACGTCGTGGTGATCGCCGACGGCCGCATCCGCGCCGCCGGACCGCAGGACGAACTGCGCCGTGCGGCGGGTCCCGCGGCGTGGGAGCTGCTGGTCGACGGGGACGTGGCGTGGCTCCGCGACGAGCCGGGCGTGCACGTCCGGGAGTTCGACGGCGGGTACGCCGTGTTCGAGGCGTCCGGGTCCGTGGCCCAGCGCGTGCTGCAGCGGGCGGTCACCACGGGGACGGTGGGGTCGTTCGGCCCGCGGGTCCCGCGACTCAGCGAGGTCTTCCGGGAGGTCGTCCGATGAGCTCCACCACCCAGGCGGTCCGCCTCGTCACCGTCCGCGAGATCCAGGCGCGGCTCCGCAGCAAGGCCTTCGTGGTCTCGGCGCTGATCCTGCTCCTGATGGTCGTCGCGTCGATCGTCATCGGCGGCATCGTCGGCAAGTCCGCCGCCGGGAGCACCACCCCGGTCGCCGTCGTGAGCGGCGTCACGCTGCCGTCCACCGGCGGGCTCGACGTCACCGAGGTCGACGACCGTGCGGCCGCCGAGCAGCTCGTGCGGAGCGGGGACGTCGACGCGGCGATCGTGCCGGAGTCCGGTCCGCTCGGGTTCGGCGTCGTCGGGCTCGACAGCGCACCGACGGACGTCATCCAGGCGCTCAGCGTCTCGCCGAGCGTCGAGCTCCTCGACCCGAACGCGATCGCGCCCGGGCTCGTGTCGCTGATCGGGATCGCGTTCGGCATCGTCTACTTCGCCGCCGCGGTGACGTTCGGGCAGTCCATCGCGCAGAGCGTCGTCGAGGAGAAGTCCACCAGGGTCGTCGAGATCCTGATGGCGGCGATCCCCGCGCGGGCGCTCCTGGCGGGCAAGGTGCTCGGCAGCAGCATCATGGCGCTCGGGCAGGTGGTGGCGATCGCGATCGCGGCCGCCGTGACGCTCGCCCTGACCGGGCAGGACAACCTGTTCACGTTGCTCGGCCCGAGCATGCTCTGGTTCGTGGTGTTCTTCGCGGTCGGGTTCGTGCTCGTCGCGTCGCTGTTCGCGGCCTCGGCGGCGCTGGTCTCCCGGCAGGAGGACGTCGGCAGCGTGACCACGCCGGTGATGATGCTGCTGATGATCCCGTACTTCCTGATCATCTTCGCCGCGGACAACCCCACGGTCCTCGGGATCATGTCCTACGTGCCGTTCAGTGCCCCGATCGGGATGCCGATGCGGATCTTCCTCGGGACGGCCGAGTGGTGGGAGCCGATCGTCTCCCTGCTCGTCGTGATCGCCTCGGCCGCCCTCGTCGTGGTCGTCGGTGCCCGCGTCTACGAGAACGCGCTGCTCCGCACCGGCGGCCGGGTCAAGCTGGCTGACGCGATGCGGCGCTGACCGGCTCGGTCGGTGCCTGGGCCGTCCCGGCCGCGACCACGTCGGCGGGGACGGTCACGGTCCGTCCGATCCGCACCGACTCCTGCGCCGCCAGCACGATCGACAGCGTCCGCAGCCCCACCCGCACGTCGGGCTGGGGCTGCACGCCCGTCCGGACCGCGTCGATGAACGTGCCGAGCATCGCCTGGTCGAAGTCCGCGCCGTAGCGGGACTCGATCGGCAGCCCGGTCTCCGCCGCGATCCCGTGCGCGGCCGCCCCGAAGAAGTCGAGCGACACCGTGCCACCCGTCCCGGCGACGTCGAGCGTGAGGCCGCCCCACACCGGCGACGTGTCCGGCTTGCTCCACGAGCAGTCGATCGCGGCCACCACGCCGTTGTCGTACGTGATGGTGACGAGCCCGGCGGTCTCGGCCCGGGCACGTGTCGCGTGCAGGGTGCGGTTCGCGATCGCCGTGACGGTGACGGGAGCCGCCCCCATCAACCCCTCGAGCATGTCCGCGATGTGCACGACGTGGTCGACGATCGCGCCACCGCCGCTCAGCGCCGGGTCGGTGAACCAGTCGCGGGTCAGGGGCAGCATGCCGTTGTTCGCGCCGCGGACCGAGAACAGCTGCCCGAGCGCGCCGGAGTCGTGCGCGGCGCGGAGCTTGCCGAACGCCGAGGCGAAGCGGACCGGGAACGCGACCATGAGCATCACCCCGGCCGCCTCGACCGCGTCGCGCATGGCGATGCCGTCCTCCCACGTCGTGGCGAGCGGCTTCTCGCAGAGGACGTGCGCGCCGGCCGCTGCCGCCAGCTCGACGAGCTCACGGTGGCGGGCGTTCTCACTGGTGACCACGACGGCGTCGGGCTGCCAGGCGAGGAGGTCCTGGTACGAGTCCGCGTAGTCGACGCCGAGCGCGACGGCGAGGTCGCGGCCGCGCAGCTCGACGACGGAGTCGCCGGTGCTGACGCCGTCCGGGTCCGAGCCGCGCACCTCCACGCCGGGCATCGCGGCGAGGGCGGCGAGGTAGCCGATCGCGTGGGTGTGGGCGAAGGACATCACGGCGACGCGGAGGGTGCTCATGCGGACACCTCCGCAGCGACCTCGAGCTGCACCGGTTGCCCGGTCTCCAGGGACGCCAGGGCCGCGTTCGCGATCCGCACCGCCTCGACCCCGTCCGCCGCGCTCACCCGGGGTGCGTCCGCGCCGGCGAACGCCCCGAGGAACTCCTGGAGCTCCAGCCCGTACGGGTCATCGGCCGGGTCGACCTGCGGCAGGAAGCCGTCGACCGCCTCCGGCGACGCGAGGTCCGCGACGTAGTCCTGCTCGTCACGTGAGCGGTGCGACAGGCTGCCGCCGGTCCCCGTCACCGAGTACTCGGTCGAGAACGCCAGGTGCTGCGGCCCCCAGATCCCGGCGACGTGGCTGATCGCCCCGGACGCGTGGGTGAGGAGGACGTGCGCCGCCTCGACGGGCTCCGCGTCCGTGCCGGTGCGCACACCCACGGCCGACACCGTCGTCACCTCGCCGGCGACCCAGCGAGCGATGTCCAGGTCGTGGATCATCTGGTCCATGACGATCCCGCCGGAGAGCGCGCGGTCGGCGAACCAGGGGGTGCGGGTCGGGAAGGCGCCGGACCGCACGAACCGCAGGACGGCCAGATCGCCCAGGAGGCCACTGGTCACCGCCTCCTTGAGGCGCACGTACGCGGGGAAGAAGCGGACGACGTGGGCCGGGTAGAGCTGCCGGCCGGCGTCCCGCGCGCAGTCCAGCAGGTCCGCCGCGTCGGCGTCGGTCCGGGCGAGCGGCTTCTCCGACACCACGTCCTTGCCCGCGGCGAGGGCGGCACGGACCACCTCGGCGTGCGCGAACGTCGGCGTGACCACGTCCACCACGTCGACGACGTCGAGCAGCGCGTCGAGCGAGTCCACGACCGTGATCGAGGACCCGGCCGCTTCCGCGGCTCCGGCGAACGCGGCGGCGAGCTCGGGCGCACCGTCCTGGGCGTACACGGTGACCGGGCCGAGGCGCAGCAGACCGGGCATGTGCGCGTACGCGATGCCTCCGGCGCCGACGAGGCCGATCCGGGCGGGGGTGTCGGACATCAGGACTCCTTCACGGGGTGCGGTTGAACGGGGGTGCCGACGAGCAGCGCGGCGCCGGCGAGTCCGGCACCCGCCCCGACGAGCGACTGCTCGATGCTGGGGACCGGGCGCCAGCCGAGTCGTTCGGCGACGCCGGCACGGAGCGGGGCGAGCAGGCGCTCCCCGGCTTCACCGAGCCCGCCGCCGATGACGACGGCGCTCGGGTCGAGGACGGCGGTGAGCATCACGACCCCGGTGGCGAGGGCATCGATCGCCTCGGCCCAGACCCGCGTCGCGACGGGGTCGGTGCCGACGAGTTCCACGACCTCGCGGGTGCTCGCCGCGAGGGCGCCGCCGGCCGCTCGGTAGCGGCGGAACACGTTGCCGGCGGAGGCGTACACCTCGACGCAGCCGCGCTGGCCGCACGTGCACAGCTCACCGCCGGGGACGACCGGGACGTGCCCGAACTCGCCGGCACCGCCGGTTGCGCCGTGCACGATCGTGCCGCCGGTGAAGATCGTCGCCGCGATGCCCGTGCCGATCGGGATGAACACGAACTCGTCGACGGACTTGTCCGCAGCGCTCCTGGCGGCCTGTTCGGCACGCGCTGCTGCCCGGGCGTCGTGGTCGAGCGCGACGGGGACGCCGAACCGGTCGGCGAGCAGCTCGGCGACGGGCAGGTCCGCCCAGCCGAGGTTCACCGCGAGCACCACGCGACCGCGCTCGGCGTCGACGAGCCCGGGGGAGCAGAGCCCGATGCCGGCGAGGGCGCGGCCGGTGCGTGCGGCGCTCGCCGCGAGGTGGTCGACGAGCCCGACGACGGCGGCGAGCGCGGGCCCGCCGGGGCCGACGGAGTCGCCGGGCGCGCGGGTCGGTTCCGCGGCGTCCGACGGGGCGAGCACGGGGAACGTCGGCACGGTCGCCCGGTCGAGCACGGTGCCGTCGGCGTCGAACAGGGCGCCCTTCACGGTGGTCCCGCCGATGTCGACGGCGACGACCGCCATCAGCCGACCTCCGCCATGACGGCGTTGCGGGCGAGCTCGTCGATGCGCGCCGGTGCCAGGACCTCGTCGAGCGCGAGCACCACGCCGCCGCGGATGCCGGCGTCCCGCGGTGCGCGGCTGGCCCGCACCTCGAGGTCGTCGGCGACGAGCGGCAGGCACATCCGGTAGAGCTCGCTGCGGATCGCGGCGACGAGCGGCGGGGATGCCGACATCGCCCCGGCCAGCACGACCTCGCGCGGGTTGAAGAAGTTGGCGATCCCGGCGAGGACCCGGCCGATCAGTTCGCCGGCGGCTCGGAGCTCCTCGACGACCGCGGCGTCGCCCTGGGCACCGAGCCGCAGCAGGTCCCCGGTCGTGCCGACATCGTGTCCGGCAGCGCGCAGCCGGGCGGTGATCGCGCCACCGGACGCCACCGACTCCAGGCAGTTCGGCACACCGCACGTGCAGCCGATGGAGGAGACACCGTCGACCGACGTGTGCGAGACCTCGCCCGCAGCGCCACCGACCCCGCGGTGCAGGCGACCGCCGGCGATCACCCCACCGCCGATCCGGGTGCCGAGCTTCACGGCGACGAGCTGCGAGCACTCCGGGGGCAGCGCGTCGGAGCGTTCGGCGAGGGCGATGAGGTTCGCGTCGTTCTCGACCAGGACCGGGGCGTCGGTGTGCTCCTCGAACAGCGTGCCGAGTGCGGCGTCGTGCCAGGACGGTTCGAAGGCCGGCGTGACGATCCGGCCGCTCGGGTACGCGACGGGGGCGGGGACCCCGATCGCCGCGCCGCGGAAGTCGGCCATCGACAGGCCGGCGTCCTCGGCGAGCTGCACGAAGCGTCGCCAGAGTTCGGCGACGGCGGCAGCGGGGCCGTCGGCGCGGGGGAGCGGCTCGGAGACGCCGGTGTCGTCCGTGTCGGTGACCGTGCGTCCGGCGAGGTCGCTCAGCACGATGCGGGCGTGGTTCGCGCCGAGGTCGGCGGCCGCGACGAACCCGGCGGCACCGTCGAGTTCGAGCCGGCGTGCACGACGACCACCGCGGGACCCCTCGGCACCGACCTCGTGGACGAGGCCGAGCTCGACGAGCGTGTCGACGCGCAGCCCGACGGTGGACGGCGCGAGCCCGGTGGAGCGGGCGATGGTCGATCGTGACGCGGTGTCGCCCGTCCTGATGAGCCGGAGGACGTCGCCGACCGACCCGTGGACGTGCTCGACGTCCTGGTAGAGACGGTGGTTCATGGCGTCATGCTAACCCGCAGTTGCGTCGATGTTCGAACGAAGTAATGCAGAAATCGAGTGTTTACTTTTCGTCATCGACGGGCAACGTGTCGGAAACACGCCCTTCCTATCGTTCATCGCAGAACGAAGGAGGCACGATGCCGAGTGCTGTCGCAGCACCACCCAGGTCGTCACTGGAGCGCAAGGAAGGTCGAGCGGGCTACGCCCTGATCGCCCCGACGAGCATCCTGCTGGCGCTGTTCTACCTGTACCCACTCGTCCAGACGGTCGGGTACTCGTTCACGAACTGGAACCCGGCGACCGGCGTCGCGGGCAGCTTCGTCGGCCTCGACAACTTCGCCGGCCTGCTGCAGGACGACGAGTTCCTGCAGGCCGCCGGCAACACCGCGCTCTACGTGGTGATCGTCGTCCCGGTCACGATGGTCCTCGGCCTGTTCTTCGCCGCACTCCTCGCCCAGCCGTTCCGCGGACGCGGGGTCTACCGCGCACTGCTCTTCGTGCCCTACATCGCCCCGATCGTCGGCAGCGCCCTGATCTTCAGCTTCATCCTGTCGCCGCTCGGTGGCCTGGTGAACGGCGTCATCACCGCGCTCGGCGGTCCGCCGATCGGCTTCCTCAACTCCGAACCGTGGGCGCTCGTCAGCGTGATGGTGTTCTCGGTGTGGCAGGGCGTCGGCTACGCGATGATCATCTACTCCGCCGCGCTCACGAACATCCCGGCCAGCTACCACGAGGCCGCGACGCTCGACGGGGCCGGCCCGGTCCGCCGCTTCTTCACGATCTCGCTGCCCCTGGTGGCACCGACGACCGGCTTCCTCGCGGTGACCGGCGTGATCAGCGCGCTGCAGGTCTTCACCCAGGTCTACGTCCTCACGCAGGGCGGCCCGCTCGGGTCGACCGAGACGATCCTCTACTACATCTACCAACAGGGCTTCGTCTTCTTCCACGGCGGCTCCGCGAGCGCGGCGGCCGTGGTCCTGCTCCTCGTCGGCATCATCGTCGCCGTCATCCAGCTGCGGTTCATCAACCGCCGCGACCCCATCGAGCTGACCTAGGAGGCCGACGTGACCCAGATCGAAGCCGACGCCCCCACCGGCAACGTGCCCCGAGCCTCCCGTCCGGCCCCGACCGGGGCGACCCGGCCGCCGATCCGCCGTCGGCCGTTCCGTGCACGCTGGCGGAAGACCAGTCCGGCGGTCCTCCGCCACCTCATCCTGATCGTCGCGGTCGTGGTGTTCTTCGGCCCGTTCCTCTGGATGGTGCTGACGAGCTTCAAGTCCTCGGCCGAAGCGCTGTCGTTCCCGCCGACGTTCTTCCCGCGGGAATGGCGGTTCGACAACTACACGCAGGTGTTCGAGGTCGCGCCGTTCGGGATCTACTACCTCAACTCCACCATCGTCGCCGTGCTCACCACGGCGGGGCAGATCGTCACGAGCCTCGCGGCCGGGTTCGCGTTCTCCCGCCTGCACTTCCCGGGCAAGAACATCGTCTTCGTGATCCTGCTCGCCGCGCTCCTGGTGCCGTTCGAGGTGGTGTTCACGCCGCTCATCAGCCTGCTCTCCTCGCTCGGCTGGCTGGACAGCTACCAGGGGCTGATCGTCCCGAACATCCCCTCGATCCTCGGGGTGTTCCTGTTCCGGCAGTTCTTCACGTCGTTCCCGGCCGAGATCGAGGACGCCAGCCGGGTGGACGGCGCGGGGGTCTGGCGGCGGATGTGGTCCGTCGTGGCACCGATGGCGACACCGATGATCGGCTCCTTCGCGGTGCTGTCGTTCGTCTACAACTGGAACAACTTCTTCTTCCAGTTCCTCGTCGCCTCGAAGACCGAGTTCTTCACCGTCTCCGTCGGGTTGACGCAGCTGCAGTCCGCGAACGCGGCCGAGAGCTTCAACCTCCTGATGGCCGGTTCCACCCTGGCGATCCTGCCGGTGTTCATCGTGTTCCTGATCTTCCAGAAGCAGATCGTGTCGGCGATGGCCGGCGGTCTGCGCTGAAGCGCACCACACCACGCACCACTTCCCTGCACTTCTCCCCGAGGTCCGGAAAGGACATCCCATGCGTTCACGAATGCTCGGCGTGGCAGCACTCGCCGTCGCTGCCGCCGTCTCCCTGTCGGCCTGCGCCGGCGGCTCCGTCACCGGCAACAGCGGCGACTCGAACGGCAAGACCCAGATCACCGTGTGGCACAACTACACCGGCGACCAGGCGAAGGAAGCCAAGAAGCTCATCGAGGAGTACAACGCCTCGCAGGACAAGATCGAGGTCACCGCGCAGTACGCCGCGCAGAGCGACCAGTTCGACGCGAAGCTCATCAACGCGCTGAAGAACGACACCGGTCCGAACATGGTCCTCGGCGACAGCACGCCGCAGAAGATCGGCCAGGTCGTCGAGACGGGCAAGGTCGTGCCGCTCGAGAAGTACCTCTCCGCCAGCGACTCCACCATCACCACCGACAGCTTCACCGAGGGCATGCTCGCCACCGGAAAGTTCGAGGGGAAGACCTACACGCTCCCCACCGACATCGGCGACTACGCCGTCGTCTACAACAAGGACATGTTCAAGGCGGCCGGCATCACGGACACCCCGACCACGTGGGCCGAACTGCAGGCGGACGCGAAGAAGCTCACCAAGGGCACCACGCAGTACGGCATGTACCTGCCGATCGGCACCGGTGAATGGCCCGTCTTCACCTACCAGTCGATGCTCTGGAGCGCCGGCGGCGAGTTCATGAACGCGGACAACACCAAGGTCGAGTTCAACAGTGACGCCGGCGTGACCGCGCTGAAGGCCTGGACCGACATGCTCAAGGACGGCTCGGCGTACCCGCAGTCGCTGATGACCTCCACGTCGAACGGTGGCACGCCCGCCATGACGGCGAAGAAGGCCGCGATGGCGATCACCGGCGCGTACGACCTCGGCACGCTCGACGAGGCGCTCGGCAAGGACAGCGTCGGCGTCTTCCCGCTCCCCGGCATCAAGCAGAACGCCGCGAACCTCGGGACGAACAACTCGTACCTGCTCGAGGGCACGAAGGCCGAGAAGGACGCCTCGTGGGACTTCATGCAGTGGTGGCTGAGCCCGAAGACGGAGGCGAAGTGGGACATCGCGACCGGCCTGCTCCCCGCCAACACGGCGACGAACGACGACGCCACCTGGAAGAAGCACCTCGCCGACAACCCGCGCCTGCAGGCGTTCGCGGACGAGCTCGCCTACGCGAAGTCCCGTCCCTCGATCGTCGCCTACGGCGAGGTCAGTGAGGCGCTCTCGAAGGAGCTCGAGAAGGCGATGCTGCTGAAGGAGGACCCGGCGGACGCCCTCGAGACGGCGGAGAAGAAGGCGCAGGCGGTCCTGGACGCGGCCGACTGAGCCAGGGCTGCCGGGGCTGCCCGGGCGCTGAACCATCGAGTGCGCAGACGATGCGTCCGACCGACGTCGTGGCCCACATCGTCTGCGCACTCGATCGCGCACGCGGGCCGGCCGACCACGCTGACGGCGCTCAGTCCTGCTGGTCGGCCTCCACCGCCGCGCTCAGCCGCTCCAGCACGTCGGGGACGGCCGAGCGGACGCGGCTCCAGCTCGGGATGAACGGCTTGTCGTTCGGGCGGGCGGTGAAGGCCGTGCCGGCGTCGAGGACCGCCTGCGTGAAGAGCTCGACCGCGGCCTCCTCCGCGTGCTGGTCGAACCCGAGGCCGTTCATCTCCGCCTCGTGCCGGTAGATCTCCACGATGTCGAGCGCGTTCCGGTAGTACGTCGCCTTGAGCACCCGGAACGAGTCGGACGTCAGCGGGACGCCCATGGTCGCGAGCTTCCGGAGCAGCGACTGCACGATGTCGTTCCCCATCCGCGCGAGCCCACCGCTGCCGTCCGCCTCGGCGAGGGGCTGGTGCTTGTGGTCGTACGCGTCCGCGATCTCGACCTGGCACACCTGGCGGGTGGCGTAGTCGCGGTACACCTCGGACAGCATCCCGATCTCCAGGCCCCAGTCGCCGGGGATCTTCAGGCCGTTGAGGACGTGCGCGCGCATCGCGAACTCGCCGGAGAGCGGGTAGCGGAAGCTGCTGAGGTACTCCAGGTACTCGGACTCCCCGTAGACCTGGCGGAGCGAGCGGAGCAGCGGGCCGACCAGCAGCCGCCCGACGCGTCCGTTGATCCGGCCATCGGCGACCCGGGCGTAGTAGCCCTTCGAGAACTCGTAGTCGAACGCCGGGTTCGCCAGCGGGTACAGCATCCGGGCGAGCATGCCGCGCTCGTAGGTGGTGATGTCGCTGTCGTGCAGGGCGATGCACTCGGCGCGCTCGGACGCCAGCGCGTAGCCCGTGCAGTACCAGACGTTCCGGCCCTTGCCGGGTTCGCCGGGCGCCAGACCCTCCCGCTCGAGCTCGGCGTCGAGCTCCCGGAGTCGCGGCCCGTCGTTCCAGAGGATCCGGTGCCGCTGCGGCAGTCGCGCGAAGAACTCCCGCGCGTGCTCGAACTGCGCGCGGTCGGCCCGGTCCAGCCCGATCACGATCTCGCTGAGCCAGTCCGCCTCGGCGAGCTCGTCGACGATGCGGTGCAGCGCCGGGCGCTCGAGCTCCGAGTACAGGGCGGGCAGGATCAGGCTCATCGGCCGCTTCTCCGCGAAGCGTCGGAGGTCGTCCTCGATGCTCGCAGCGCTGCGACGGCTGAGGTCGTGGAACGTCGTGATGACGCCGTTCTGGTGGAAGTCGCTCATCGGTCGCTCCTCAGGAAGTGGGTGATGCCCTCGGTCCACCCCTGCGGGCCGGGGGACGTGGTGCGGTACACGCGCTCGGGACGGTCGTCAGCGAGTGGTCCCGGGGTCGGGCCGAGGCCGCGGACGACCACGGCGAGGTCGACGGCGTCGAGCAGCGCGGTGTCGTTCGGGCCGTCGCCGAGGCCGATCGTGCGCGGCGTCCGGCCGGTTCGTCGCTCGTGGTCGGCGACGAGCATCCCGACCGCTGCCCCCTTGTCGCGCCCGGTCGGCAGCACGTGCCAGAACCGGCCGCCACGCACGAGGTCGAGTCCCGCCGCCGCGAGGCCCGTGCGGAAGTCGTCCGCGCGGTCGTCGTCCTCGGCGTGCCAGAGCAGGACCTCGGACGCCGCACGCCGACGTGCCGCGGACGCGGCACCGACGTCCAGCCCGGTCCAGGTCGCGACGACCTCGTCGGAGACGCCCGAGAACGTCCCGAAGTGCAGGTCGAGTGCGTCGCGCAGGTCGCCGAGCACGTCGAGCACGTGCGCCAGGCCGTCGTCCGCCGGTCCGACGAGCACCCTGCCCCCAGGGGCGACGACGACCGCGCCGTTCTCCGCGACGAACGCTTCGCCGAGCAGTCCGGTGCGCTCCTGGAGCGCCGTGATCTCGGAGGTGGTCTTGCTGCTGCAGAACACCACCGGCACGCCGTCCGCCCGGAGCCGGTCGAGCAGCGGCAGGGCCGCGTCGAACGAGTAGTCGTGGTGGTCGAGGAGCGTGCCGTCGAGGTCGGTGACGACCATCAGGTCGGGTGGTGGCATCGGTCTCCGCTCGCGGCTGGCTGGGCTGCGGGCGGCGACGCCCCGCACCAGCCTCCCACGTGCTGGTGACGGGGAGGTGAACGGACGGCGAGGGCAGTCGGAGCCCCACCGGGTCCGAGTGCGCAGCAGATGTCGTGTCGAGCCGCTTCAGGAGCGTCTTCTGCGCGCTCGAATGTGACGGACGGGAGGCTCGGTGCCAGCCGGCACCGAGCCTCCCGTCCGTCATCGGGTGCGTCCGGTCAGGCGGCCGCTTCTTCCAGGACGGCTTCCGCCCGCTCTGCGCTGCCCTCGGCCAGACCGCGGTCGATCCGACCGCGCGATGCCAGCCAGATGACGACACCGGCGAGGAAGACCAGGATCTCGGTGATGGTCAGGGCCCAGATGATGCCGGCGAGGCCGAACCACAGGTTGCCGAGCAGGACGATCGGGATGAAGAGGATGCCCTGCGCCATGGACATCGCGATCGCCGGGGTGGCGAGGCCAGCGGCTTGGAACAGCGAGGTGAACAGGCCGGTGAAGCCGTTCACGATGGTGGCGACGAGCTGGGCGACCAGGATCGTCAGGCCGATCGCCAGGACGGAGTGGTCGGAGGAGAAGATCGTGAAGACCTGCTCGCGGAAGACGAACACGGTGCCCGAGAAGATCAGCACGATCGCGCCGACGGTGAGTGCCGATGCCTTCAGCGCCGAGTTGAGGCGGGCTCGGTCGCCCTTGCCGTAGGCGTAGGCCAGGAGCGGCAGCACACCGATCGTGACGCCCATCACCAGGAACTCCGGCACCTGGGCGATGCGGACCGCGACACCCATCGCGGCGAGCGGGTCGTCGCCGTACTGCGCGGCGAGGTTGTTGAGCACGAGGGTGGTCACGATGAGGAACCCGGCCTGCAGCAGCTCGCTGACGCCGATGCCGAACACCGGCTTGAGGACGGCGGGACGGAGCGTGAACCAGCGGAGCGACAGGGAGACGTTCTCGCTGTGCTTGCCGAGCCACAGCACCCAGTAGACGATGCTGACCGCGTTGGCGAGGCCGACCGCGAGCGCGGCTCCGGCGACGCCCCAGTGCAGCACCAGGATGAAGAGCACGTCGAAGACCAGGTTCCCGATCGTCGACAGGATGAGGCCGATCATCGCCTGGCGGGCAGCGCCCTCGGCGCGGACCATCTGCTCCAGGCAGAACGCGGCGGCGAGGACGGGGACGAAGGCGAGCATCACGCTGACGTAGGCACTCGTGGCGGGGACGGCTGCGGCGTCAGCGCCGAGTACGCCGACGAGGGGCTGCAGGAGCAGGAGTCCGATGCCGCCGAGCACGATGCCGGTGATCACGGAGCCCCACACCGCGAACGACGCGACGTGCTTGATCTCGCCGGCCTTGGCGGGGTCCTTCTCGGACGCGCCGAGCAGGCGGGACATCAGCGCGCTGCCGCCGACGCCGAACACGCCGCCGATCGCCATGATGAGACCGAGGAGCGGGGTGCCGAAGGTGATCGCGGCGAGGAGCGAGGTGTCGTGCTGCGAGCCGATGAAGCCCGCGTTGATGACGTTGTAGAGGGCGCTGACGACCATCGCGGCGGCCATCGGGACGCAGAGGTGGACGAGGGCCCTGGCGATCGGGGCGGCGGAGAGGTACCAGCGGTTCTTCTGTGCGGCGGTGAGGGCTTCGGTGGTCATGGTGTGCTCCTTCCCTCCCGGTTCCGGGCAGGGTCGAGCGCGCGCCGACGGACGCCGGCACGGCGATGGTGTGTGTGGGAGTGGGGGCGCCCGGGTGGGCGGTGGTCTACCGGGTGGGCTCGTCGAGCTCCGCGGTGACCTTCAGCAGCAGGGTGCGGAGGGTGTCGCGTTCGTCCGTGGTGAGCGGCGCGAGGAGGGTGTCGTCGAGGGCGAGCATCGCGTCGGTGAACCCGGCGATCAGTTCGATGCCGGCCGGTGTGGCGTGGACGAGCTTCGTGCGGCCGTTGGCTGCGTCCGCTCGGCGTTCGATCAGGCCGCGCTTCTCGAGCCCCTGCAGGAGGCTCGAGACGCTCGCGGCGCTGGTCCGGGTCATCTCGGCGATGTCGCGCTGGATGGCGCCCGGGTTCTGCTGCAGGTAGCCGAGCACGAAGCTCTGCTCGTGCGTGAGGTCGCGGTCGCGCACCCACTCATCGGCGGCCTTGCGCTGCGCCCACCCGATCCAGCGCATGAGCTGGAGTGGGGAGTCGAAGTGCGGTGCCTGCTGCGTCATGATCAGAACTCTAAGTGTTCGATCTCTAACTGTCAACCTTCGAACTGACCGCGGCGAGCGCAGGCGACGCAGGCGGCGTGTGCGGCGGCGGGCTACGCCTCGTCGAGGGCGGCGCGCGCAGCGCGGACGACGTCCGCGTCGGTCACGAAGTGCGCGGAGCCGTCGTCGGCACCGCCCATCGGGACGCCCGCGTGCGCGCTGTCCGGCGCCGGACGCTTCGCGGAGAGGTGGACGGCAGCTGCTCCCGTGGCGACGAGCGCCGGGACGTCAGCGGGGATGACCCCGGCGCCTGCCATCACCTGCACGGGCCCGGCGGCCGACACCATCCGGGCGATCGTCGCGGCTCCGGCGAGGGCGGTGGGCTGGCCGCCCGAGGTCAGCACGCGCGTGAACCCGAGGTCGGCGAGCGTCGCCGCAGCCGCGACCGGGTCGGCGGCGTGGTCGATCGCCCGGTGCAGGGTGACCTCCACGGAGTCGCGGACGGACCGTGCGGCGTCCACGAAGCGACGGAGGACGTCGTCGTCGAGGGTGTGGTCCGGGCGCAGTGCCCCGACCACGACGCCGGCGGCCCCGGATCGGAGCACGGCGCGGAGTTCGCGCTCCATGAGCTCGATCTCGGCGGCGTCGTAGACGAACCCGCCCGGCCGGCTGCGGATGAGCGCGTGCGCGGGGATGCCCGTCTCGTGGGTGGCCTCGACGAGGGCCTGCGACGGGGTGAGCCCACCGAGTTCCAGGCCGACGCAGAGCTCGACCCGGTCGGCGCCCGCGTCCCGCGCGACGACCGCGCCGCCCGGCGAGGTGATGGCGATCTCGAGCGAGACGGATGGGGCAGTGCTCACGCGATGGCTCCGAGTGGTTCGTTCGAGGACGGGATGATCCGGGCGCGCAGGTCGGGCGCGGTCGGGAAGACCCGATCGTACGGGAACATCGGTCGCACGATCCTGTGGTGCCCGAGCCGCTCGAGGTCCTGGTCGACGCCACCGGGGGTGAGCGCGAGCATCCAGTCGGCGGACATGTCGAACAGCTCCGGTTCGAGGTACCCGATCTTCACGATCACGATGTCGGCCTGGCGCGGCGCGAGGTCGAGGTCGGTGAAGTCGTGCTCGTGGTGGTACGGCTTCCGGAGCTTCGTGAGGATCGCGAAGACGCTGCCGACCTGCAGCACGACCTCGGTCTCGGCGTCGCGGTCGCCGTGCTTGATCGCGTGCACCCGCCCGGTCATGGTGATCGGTCCCGCGTGCACGGCATCGACGGTTGCGCCAGCGGTCACGGTGACAGTCGCACCGACACCCGCGGAGACCGCGGTGGCCACGGCGGCGGCGCCGGGGACGCTCGCGTAGATCACGACGGGGCCGTCGGCGGACTGGAACGCCGGGTGTGCGAGCACCTGCGTGAGCCCCCACGTCATGTCGCCGGAGCCGCCGGCGGTCGGGTTGTCGCCCGAGTCGGAGATGAAGTACGGCCGTGCGGCACCGGGGGCGAGTGCGGCGGCGAGGCACTCGTCGAACGAGCCGGTCGGCGCCACGAAGACGAAGTCCTCGCGGACGTCCCAGAACGCCCGCGCCAGTCGTTCGGCGCCGGCGGCGACGGTGTCCCGGTCCCATCCGGTGACGACCGTGACGGCGCGGTCGCGGGGCTGGTCGGCCCAGGCGTACCCGACCCAGATCGCGGCGTCGAGCACGCCGTCGGTCGCCTCGACGACGGGGACCTGGGCGTACAGCGACGCGGCGGGCTCGATGCGCGTGGAGGTCTGCTCGCCGGGCAGCAGCACCGGGATCGGGATCCACGCCTTCACCGGGCGCTGGGCCCCGACGGGCCGGGTGGTGAGCACGTCGACCAGGTTCCGGACGGCGCGTTCCTTCGTCTCCATGGCGTCCTCGTGCGGGGCCATCCGGTAGCAGGTGACGAGGTCGACCTGGTGCGCGAGCTCCTGCGTGACGTTGCCGTGCAGGTCCATCGACGCGGACACGATGACGTCGGGGCCGATCACCGCGCGGATGCGTCCGAGCAGGTCCGCTTCGGCGTCGTCCAGCCCCTCGACGACCATCGCCCCGTGGATGTCGTACCAGAGGCCGTCCACGGACGTGGTCGACACGATCGAGGCCAGCCGCGCGACGATCTCGTCCGCGAGTGCCTCGTAGGAGTCCCGCGCGACGATCCCGCCGGGCAGCGCGTGCCCGATCAGTGCGCCGTGGAAGTCCGCGTCCAGCGACGCCAGGAACGGGTACCGCGCGACGACCTCGTCCCCGCGGTCCGGGTGGAAGGCCGGCGCGAGGGTCCTGGTCGGGGTGAACGTCGAGGTCTCGATGGCGAGCCCGGCGATCGCGATGACCGGGCGGCGGGCGGGTGCGGTGGGCGAGGTGGGGACGGTGTCAGACACGGACGCTCCTGTTCCTGGTGGTCGACTGGGGGATGGGCGTGGACAGCTCCTGCAACGAGGCCGCGAGGCCCCGCTGCAGGGCGAACTGCCCGGCGCCGACGAGTCCCGCGTCCGCGCCGAGTGAGGCGCGCTCGATGGCGAGGTGCTCGGTCACGAGCGGGTGGCAGCTCTGGTAGAGCTGGCTCCGCACGGCCGCGACGAACGGGTCGAGGGTGGAGAGGATGCCGCCGAGGTAGACGGCATCGGGGTTGAAGAAGTTCACGTTGGCGGCGAGCACCTCGCCGAGGTACCGCCCGGCCAGCCGCACCGCGCGGGTCGCCTCCGGGTCGGCATCCGAGGCGAGCCGGACGACGTCCGCGGTCGAGGACACCGGCACACCCGCGCTGGAGAGGATCCGCACGAGGGCGGCACCGGACGCCACGGTCTCCAGGCACCCGGTGTTGCCGCACGAGCAGGGGGTGTCCCCGGCCGCGTCGATGCGCACGTGCGTGATGTCCCCGGCGGCGCCGGTCGACCCGCGGTAGAGCCGGCCGTCGATGATGATCCCGGCGCCGATCGCCGATCCGGCCTTGATGGTGATCGCCTGCCGCCTGGCCGGGTCCTGCACCGTCTGCTCGCCCGCTGCCATGCAGTTCGCGTCGTTGTCCACCGCCGCCGGCACACCGAAGCGCTCGGTCAACCAGGCGACGACGGGGAACCCGTTCCACCCGGGCATCCGGCTCGGCAGGTCGACGACCCCCGCCTCGACGTCGACGGGGCCGGGCAGGCTCAGCCCGACGCCGCGGAGTCCGTCACGTCCACGGCCGTCGATCAGCGAGTCGAACAGCGCCGCCAGGCGCGTCAGGCCGGCGGTCGGACCGTCGGAGAGCGCGAACGGGACGTTCGCGACCGACTCGAGCGAGCCTCCCGGCAGGACGATGCCGACGCGCGCGTGTCCGCCGCCGACGTCCGCGGCGACCGCGTACTCGTCCACCCCGCCGATCCGCAGCACCTTGCGGGGCCGGCCACCGGTCGAGGCGTCGGTGCCCTCCTCGGCGAGGATGCCGTGCTCGAGCAACTGCCCGACGACGTGCGAGACGGTCGACGGCGCGGCACCGAGCAGCTGGGCGATCTCGGTCCGGCTCGACGCCTGACCGGATGCGATGAGCTCCAGCACCCGGGAACTGAGGTCCGGCACGACTTTCTCCAATCGAGGCGGAAGCACGGGCGAATTGCCGTTCGACCGCGACTCTAACGGGCAGACAGAGCGGTGAACCCTTTCGACCGAACCGCAGAAACGAAGTATTTACACGAGAACGTTTGTTTTTCCAACGACTTTGGTCGTTGACTGTGCGCATCCCGACATCCCTCGTACAAGGAGTCCGCATGACCAAGCCCCGTCGCTGGGCCCTCCTCACCGGAGCGGCACTCGCGGTCAGCGCGCTGCTCGCCGGCTGTTCCGGGGGCGGTTCCGCCACCACGAACGCGAAGTCCGACGAGATCAACTACGCGCTGCCGGCCAACTTCACGCCGAACTGGATCCTCCCGATCGGCACCGCAGCGCACCTCAACACGAACAACGGCTCCATCGCGCAGTCGCTGTACGAGCCCCTCGTCGCCTACGACGGCTCGACCGGCAAGATCGCGTGGAACAAGGCGGGTTCCGTCGCCACGGCCGCGGACTTCGCCAGCGACGGCAAGAGCGTCACGATGACGCTCGGCGACCGGCACTGGTCCGACGGCAAGGCGATCACGAGCCGCGACGTCGAGTTCTGGTTCAACCTGATCAAGGCGAACAAGGCCCAGTGGGGCTCGTACTCCGAGGGCAAGGCGCCGGACAACTGGACCTCGTTCAAGGCCGTCGACGACACGCACTTCACGATCACGTTCGACAAGGCGTACAACTCCGACTGGATGCTCGCGAACCAGCTGAGCCACATCATCCCGCTGCCGCAGCACGCCTGGGACAAGACCAGCGCGGACGCGAAGGTGACCGACGCGGACGAGACCACCGCCGGTGCGAAGGCCGTCTGGAAGTACCTCAACACCGCCGCGGGGAAGATCTCCGACTACGCCAGTGACGACCTCTGGAAGACCATCTCCGGGCCGTACGGCGTGACCTCGTTCACCACCGCCGGCAAGGTGCAGCTCACCGCGAACAAGCAGTACGACGGCGGCGAGAAGCCCTCCATCACGACGGTCAACCTGCTGCCGTACACGACGACCGACGCCGAGACGAACGCCGTCCGCTCCGGCGCGGTGGACTACGGCTACATCAACGCCACCGACCTCGACCAGAAGGACTCCTTCACGTCGAAGGGCTACGACGTGGAGCCGTGGACCGGCTGGGCGATCACGTACATGCCGTACAACTTCAACAACCCCACGATGGGCGCCGTCTTCAAGCAGCTGTACGCCCGCCAGGCGGTGCAGATGTCGGTCGACCAGAAGAGCCTGTCGAAGGTCGTCTTCAACGGCACGGCCACCTCGACCTACGGGCCGATCCCGCAGGCGCAGGCGTCCGACTACGTGTCCGACACGCAGAAGGACAACCCGTACCCGTTCAGCACCGCGAAGGCCAAGGCCCTGCTCACCAGCCACGGCTGGACCGAGAAGAGCGGCACGATGGTCTGCACCGACGCCGGGTCCGGCGCCAGCCAGTGCGGCGAGGGCGTCGCGGCCGGCACGAAGTTCACGATGTCCGTCCTGTCGCAGTCCGGCTCGACCGTGACCGACAACATGATGAGCGCCATCCAGTCCTCGCTCCAGAAGACCGGGATCGGCTTCACGATCAAGACGGCTCCGGTGTCGAGCGTCCTCTCGCAGACCCCGACCTGCACGAGCGACGAAGCCAGCTGCGACTGGGACCTGTCCTTCTTCGGCACCGCGGGCAGCTGGTACTTCCCGGCGTACCCGACCGGTGAGTCGCTCTTCCAGACCGGCGGCTCGGCGAACTTCGGCAGCTACTCGAACAAGCAGGTCGACGCGCTCATCGACGCGACGACCACCTCGACCGACTCCGCCGCCGTGCAGCAGTACAGCGCCGCCGTCGCGAAGGACCTGCCGGTCATCTGGCTGCCGAGCCCGGACTACCAGGTCTCCGTCGTCAAGCAGGGTCTGACCGGGTTCGACCAGGACTCGCTCGCGAACTTCCACCCGGCCCAGTGGAAGTGGAGCAAGTGACCACCTGACGGGAGGCTCGGTGCGGGTCCGACCCGCACCGAGCCTCCCGTCCTGCTCGCGGCAACCAACCGACCAACGGAAGCAGCATGACCACTGCCCTCTACCTCACCCGGCGGGTGCTCCAGGCGCTCGCGGTGATCCTCATCGTCACGATCGTCGTGTTCTGCCTGCTGCACGCGCTGCCCGGCGGACCCGCTCGCGGCGTCCTCGGCGTCTCCGCGACACCGGCGCAGATCGCGGCCTTCAACCAGTCGCAGGGGCTCGACCAGCCGCTGCCCGTGCAGTACTTCCGGTTCCTCGGACGGCTGCTGACCGGCGACCTCGGCACCTCGTACACACTCAACGAGCCGGTCTCGCAGCTCATCCGCGAGCGCCTGCCGAAGACCCTCGTCCTCACCGGGCTCTCCGCCGTCCTCGGGTTGGTCATCGCGATCCCGATCGGCATGTGGCAGGCGGCCCGCCGGAACGGCGCCGTCGACTACACCGTCACCGCGCTCGCCTTCGTCTTCTACTCGACGCCGGCGTTCTTCCTCGGGCTCATCCTAATCGTGGTGTTCAGCCAGCAGCTGCCGTGGCTGCCGTCGCAGGCACCGAGCGGCAACACCCTCGCCGAGGTCTTCCAGGACCCCGCCGGACTCGTCCTGCCCGTGCTCACCGGAGCGCTCGCGATGATCGCCGTGTTCAGCCGGTACATGCGGGCCTCGACGCTGGAGAACCTGCAGGAGGACTACGTCCGCACGGCCCGGGCCGGAGGGGCGTCGACGATGACGATCCTCCGCCGCCACGTGTTCCGGAACTCCCTGACGCCGGTCGTGGCGATGCTCGGCTACTACCTGCCCGTGCTGTTCGGCGGCGCGCTGGTGACCGAGCAGCTCTTCAACTACCCCGGAATGGGCCTGCTGTTCTGGAACGCGGCGCAGTCCTCGGACTACCCGACGCTCCTCGGCTGCGTGCTCGTCATCTCGATCGCGACCGTGATCGGCACGCTGCTCGCCGACGTCGCGCAGTCCTTGATCGACCCCCGAGTGAAGGCGGACCGCGCATGACCGGCGCAGCTCACATCGACACGTACCGACACCGCACAGTGAAGGCAGGTCGCGCATGACCACCGTGCAGATCGCACCGGAAGCCCCCGGCGGGACCGTCTCCGTCGCGTCCACCGGGTGGCGGCTCGCCGCCCGCCGGTTCTCGCACAACACCCTCGCCGTCATCGGCCTCGCCGTCATCGTCGTGATCGTGCTGTTCTGCTTCGTCGGCCCGTTCGTGTACCCGACCGACCAGACCCACACGCAGCTGTCGCAGGCGAACCTCGGCCCGGGCGCCACGCACTGGCTCGGCACCGACGCCGTCGGCCACGACGTCCTCGGCCGCCTGATGTACGGCGGCAAGGTCTCGCTCATGGTCGGCATCGCCGCCGGTGTCCTGGCCACCGTCGTCGGGACGCTCTGGGGGTCCGTCGCCGGGTACGTCGGCGGCTGGGTCGACGCCGTGATGATGCGCATCGTGGACGCGGGCATCGCGATCCCCGCGCTGTTCATCCTGCTCGTGATCTCGGCGATCACCACGCCGGGTGTCGCCGGGCTCATCGTGATCCTCGGCCTGGTGTCCTGGCTCGTGCCGTCCCGCCTGATCCGCGCCGAGACCCTGACGCTGAAGAACCGCGACTACGTGCTGACGCTCCGCGCGATCGGCGGCTCGCACGCCCGCGCCATCGGCAAGCACCTGCTGCCGAACTCGGTCTCGACGATCGTCGTCGCGGCGACGTTCCAGGTCGCCGACGCGATCCTCCTCGTCGCGTACGTCTCCTACCTCGGCCTCGGCGTGCAGGCGCCGGCGACGGACTGGGGCGGCATGCTCTCGGCGGGACTCACCGCCGCGTACTCGGGGCGGTGGTGGCTGATCGTGCCGCCGGGTCTCGCCGTGATCCTGGTCGTCTGCGCGTTCAACGCGGTGGGCGACGGGCTCCGGGACGCTTTCGACGTGAGGGGCCGGGGATGACCGACACCATTCTGCAGACCACGGACCTCGGGGTCTCGTTCAGCACCGAGTCCGGCACGGTCGACGCGGTCCACGGCGTCTCCCTGTCGGTCGCGCCGGGCGAGACGCTCGCGCTGGTCGGGGAGTCCGGCTCGGGCAAGTCCACCGTCGCGCTCGCCGCGATGGGGCTGCTCTCCGGCAACGCGACGGCGACCGGCAGTGCGGTCGTCGCCGGCCACGAGGTGATCGGTGCAGCAGAGCCCGCCCTCCGCGGACTCCGGGGCAGCACCGTCTCGATGGTGTTCCAGGAGCCCGCCACCGCGCTCGACCCGCTCACCCGGGTGGGTGCGCAGATCGCCGAGGTGATCCGGAACCACCGCTCCGTCTCGGCAGCGGACGCCGCCGAGGAAGCCGTCGAGCTGCTGCGGAAGGTCGGGATCCCCGACCCTGCCTCGCGCACGAAGAACTTCCCGTTCCAGCTGTCCGGCGGACAGCGACAGCGCGTCGTGATCGCGATGGCGATCGCGAACTCGCCGAAGCTGCTCATCGCGGACGAGCCGACGACCGCGCTCGACGTCACGGTGCAGGCCGAGATCCTCGAGCTCCTCCGCGCACTCGCGGTGGACAGCGGGACCGGGGTCCTGCTCGTCACCCACAACATGGGTGTCGTCGCGGACTTCGCCGACCGCGTGGCCGTGATGCTCCAGGGGGCGATCGTGGAGACCGGCAGCGTCGAGGACGTCCTGCTTCGTCCGCAGCACGAGTACACGAAGCGGCTGCTCGCGGCGGTGCCCCGCCTGGACACGCCCGAGTCCGTCGCCGCTCGCGACCGATCGGCGGCTCCGGACACATCGGTGACCGGTGCGACCGACGGGAGGCCCGGCTCGGCTCCGGTGGTCGACCTGCGGGACGTCTCGGTGACGTTCGGGCGCGGGGCGCGCGCGGTGCACGCCCTGAGCGGCATCGACGTCGCGGTCCACGCGGGGGAGACCGTCGGCCTTGTCGGTGAGTCCGGCTCCGGCAAGTCCACGGCAGCGCGGGTGGCGCTCGGGCTGATCCGGCCGACCGCCGGCTCGGTGCACCTCTTCGGGCAGGACCTCCGCCGGGCCCGCGGACGGGACGCGCGGGCGCTGCGCTCCGGGATCGGCGTCGTCCTGCAGGACCCCGTCGCGTCGCTCGACGCCCGGATGTCCGTGGGGGAGTGCATCGCAGAACCGCTCGCCGTGCACCGCCGCGGGATGTCCACCAGCGATCGGCGCAGGCGTGTCGACGAGGTGCTCGACGCCGTGCGGCTGCCCCGGGCGCTCGCGAACCGGGCGCCCCGGGAACTCTCCGGCGGCCAGCGGCAGCGCGTGAGCCTGGCTCGGGCGCTCGTGCTCGACCCCCGGCTGCTCGTGGCCGACGAACCGACCTCGGCGCTCGACGTCAGCGTGCAGGAGGCCGTGCTCGAGGTCCTCACCGAGCTCCAGGGCGAACTCGGCTTCGCGTGCCTGTTCGTGTCGCACGACCTCGCCGTCGTGCAGCACTTCGCCGAGCGGGTCGTCGTGATGCGCCGCGGCGTCATCGAGGAGCAGGGGACCACCGGGACGACGCTCCTGCACCCGACGACGGACTACACGCGGCGCCTGCTCGCCGCGGTGCCCGTCCCGGATCCGGTGCTGCAGCGGCAGCGCCGCACAGAACGGCTCGCGACCCTCGCGGCGGTGTCCTCGTGACGCGTGTGCTGGCCGGCATCGACGTCGGCGGCACGAACACGAAGGTGGTGCTCGCGACCCCGGCGCTCGAGGTGATCGACCGCCGCGACCTGCCGACGCCGGCGCACGCGGGCGGGGCGGCGATCGTGGCGGCTGCCCTCGGCGCGGTGAGCGACCTGCTCGACACGCACCGGGCCTCCTTGGCGGGTGTCGGGGTGGGCGCTGCCGGCGTCGTGGACGCGACCACGGGGACCGTCCTCGTCACGGGGAACTCGTTCACCGGCTGGGCTGGTTACGGCGTGACCGACGCGGTGTCGGCGGCACTCGGTGTGCCCGCGACGCTCGACAACGACGTGAACGCGTTCCTGCTCGGGGAGGTCGCTGCCGGTGCCGTCACCGGCGCGCGCGACGTGCTCGGGATGACGCTCGGGACCGGTGTCGGCGGAGCGATCCTGCTCGACGGCACCCTCTTCGCCGGACCCCACGGCGCCGCGGGGGAGATCGGCCACGTGCCCGGGTTCGGCGACGCGCTCTGCACCTGCGGGCAGTACGGGCACCTCGAGACCATCGCCGCCGCACCGGGCATCGCGTCGCGGTACGCGGCACGGACCGGGCACCGGCTCGCCGCGCACGAGGTCGCGGACGCCGCCAGGAACGGCGACGTCGACGCGGCAGCGGTGTTCACGGACGCCGGGTGGGGCATCGCGCGGGGCATCCTGCTGACGGCGGGCATCCTCGACGTGACGACCGTCGTCATCGGCGGCGGGGTGGCGCGGTCGTGGGACCTGCTCGGGCCGGCGATCACCGCCGCGATCGCCGCCGAGCCGCCGGTGAGCGGTGCGACGATCCGCGTGGAGCCCTCGACGCTCGGGTCGGACGCGGTCGCGCTCGGCGCTGCCGCGCAGGTGCGGGCGCTCGTCCGCGACGCCGAGCTCGCGTAGCGCCGGGCCCGGCGCTGCCGGCGCCGCCCCGTCCGCGGTGCGGATCGGCGCAGCACAACCGAAACCGATCCGAACCACGGACATCCGCGGTTCGGATCGATTTCGGTAGTGCGACGGTCGCGCTGCCGGAGGCCGAGCGCTGAGCGGGCTCAGTGCTCCGGCGTCCCCAGGGGCAGCGCGTCGCTCGTGGAGCGGAGCGACTCCTGCCGCAACTCCAGCTGGGTCACTGCCAGCGCGGCGAGGTCCCGGAGGTTCGCGATGTCCGCGTCGTCGGTGTCCCGCGCACGGGTGTCGAGCACCGCGAGGGTGCCGATCGCGACCCCGTCGTGGCGGACCAGCGGCACGCTGACGTAGAACCGGATCCCGAGCGGGCCGGTGACCAGCGGGCTGTCGCGCATCTCCGGGTGCGCCGAGCCGTCGGGGATCACGACCGGCACCGGGACGGGCGCGAACCCGTTGCGGAAGCTGATGTTGCGCGCGGACTCGTCGATGCCCTCGGCGATGTACGACTGCGACCACTCGCGGTCCTCGTCGAGCACCTCGACCAGCGCGATCGGGGCGTCGAACAGCCGTGCCGCCATGGCGGTGGTCCGCTGGAGCGCCTCCTCCGGCAGGACGTCGAGGGTCGCGGGGCGCACCGCTGCCGGCTGCGCCGTGCTGGGCGGGACGGGGACCGGCTGTGCGCCCTGGTCGTCGCCGGCGGTGTCGGCGATGACGACGTCCCGGAGCAACGACACCAGCGCTCCGCCGGTCGGACGAGCCGCGGGGTCGCGTGCGGTCATCGCACGGAGGACGTCCTGCCAGTGCGGCGGGAGCGGCTCGGGGACGACCGGGTCCCGGGACAGCCGGGCGACCGCGGACTCGACGAGGGACCCGGGGAACTCGCGGCGCCGCGTGAAGCACTGCAGCAGCACCAGACCGAGCGAGTACACGTCGCTCGCGGGACCCACCTCGCCGCCGGATGCCTGCTCCGGGCTGAGGTAGGCGGCCGTCCCGGTCGTCACGCCGTCCGCCGTCAGGCGCTCGACGCCCTGGGCGAGGGCGATGCCGAAGTCGGTCAGGCGTGCCCGGGCGCGATCGGCGGCGTTGCCGTAGTCGACGAGCAGGATGTTCGACGGCTTGACGTCACGGTGCACGACGCCGCGGTCGTGGATGTAGTGCATCGCCTCGGCCATGTCGTACCCGATCTCGGCGATGTGCCGTGATGCGAGCGGGCCGAGCGCGAGCCGCTCCTCGAGGTCCTGGCCGTGCACGAGCGCCATCACGATGAAGCGCTGCTGCGCGCCGTGCTGGTCCGTGACGACGCCGGCGTCGAGCAGGCTGACGAGGTTGTGGTGGTCGAGCGACGCCAGGACGCCCTGTTCCGCTTCCTGGCGCGCGATGTCGACCAGCCCGGGGTGGAAGACCTTCACGGCCACCGGGCGATCAAGGGTGTCGTCGTGTGCGGCGTACACGATCGACATGCCGCCCCGCCCGATGATCGACGTCAACCGGTACCGTCCAGCGAGGAGCGCCTGCTGCGCTTCCTGACCCTCCATCGGTGCCATGCATCCCTTGTCTCGGTACCGCCGAACTGATGTTGCATCTTCGCACTCTCCGGCGCTCGGCAGCGACGGGCTGCGTGGAGCGGCTGAACGCGGTCTGCGGGAGCGTGAGGATGCTGGAGGCATGAGCCAGTACGACAAGCGCGACCCGAACACCCTCTACCCCGCACCGCCGTACCCGAAGCAGGAGCAGTCGCTGCCGGGTGCCGCGTGGAAGATGGACCCGAAGCCCGACCACGGCGAGGACAGCTACGTCGGCCTCGGCCGGCTCGAGGGCTACCGCGGGATCGTCACCGGCGCCGACTCCGGCATCGGACGTGCCGCCGCGATCGCGCTCTCGCGGGAAGGCGCCGACCTCGTCCTCTCCTACCTCCCCGACGAGCAGGAGGACGCCGAGCAGGTGCGCGACCTGCTCGAGGGCGAGGGACGCCGTGCGGTGCTGTTCCCGGGCGACATCTCGGACGAGCAGTACTGCGGCGACCTCGTGCAGAAGGCCGTCGACGAGTTCGGCGGGCTCGACACCCTCGTCATGGTCGCCGGTCGGATGGACAGCAACGACGACATCCTGACCCTCGACACGTCCATGTTCGACTCCACGTTCAAGACGAACATCTACTCGCTGTTCTGGCTGACGAAGGCCGCGGTCCCGCACCTCGAGCCGGGCTCGACGATCGTCACCACGGGGTCGATCCAGGCGTCGACGCCGTCCCCGGACAAGATCGACTACGCCGTTTCGAAGGGCGCGATCAAGCTCTTCACCGAGGCCGTCGCGCAGCAGCTCGCGCCGAAGGGCATCCGCGTCAACTCGGTCGCGCCGGGGCCGGTGTGGACGCCGCTCCAGCCGGGCTCGGACGACGCCGAGACGGTGTCGCACTTCGGTGAGCAGTCGCCGTTCGGGCGCCCGGGCCAGCCGGCGGAGCTCAGTGCCGCGTACGTGCACCTCGTCAGCCCCGAGTCGAGCTACCAGTCGGGTTCGACGATCACGATCGCCGGCGGCACCCCCGCGTTCTGACGACGGCGCGCGCTCGCCCGCCGTCCGCTCGCCCGCCGTCCACTCGCCCGCCGTCCGCGCGGCTAGCGCTCCTGGGCTAGCGACTGCGTCCCGAGCACGATCGCCAGGGCGAGCCGCTCGGCGTCGACCGTCCCCGGCTCCGCCGTGTACGCCAGGATGCAGAGGTCCTCGGGTGCGACGACGAGCGAGTCGCAATCGAGGGTGATCCGCCCGACCGCCGGGTGGTCGATCACCTTCCGCCGCGACGGCGCGGTCGGCGCCCCGGAGCCCGACGCCCAGAGCTCCACGAACCGCGGACTCGCCTGGCGCAGGTCCCGCACGAGCCGTTGCAGCTGCCGGTCCAGCGGGTACCGGGCCACCGTCATGCGGAGTGCCGCGACCAGCGACTCCTCGAACGCCGCCTGCTCCGCGTCGGTGTGCACCGCACGGCTCCCCGGCCCGACGAGGTGTCGCCAGGCCGTGTTCCGCTCGTGCCCCGTGTACGCCGAGATCGACCCCATCAGGGCGTCGTGCGGCGCGTTCGCCACGAGGAGGTTCCCGGCGGCGTCGAGGACCGCGACCGGGGTGTCCGCCAGGCGGTCGAGCAGCCGCTGCACGCTCGGCGGGATGCGCGTGGGGACGACGTCCGCGCCGGGGGCCGCGTGCCCGGCGAGCCGGTAGAGCAGCTCGCGCTCGGCATCGGCGACCCGCAGCGCGCGGACGAGTGCCTCGACGACCTGGGCGGACGGCGACGTCGCACGCCCCTGCTCGAGCCGGGTCAGGTAGTCGGCCGAGATGCCCGCCAGCCCGGCGAGTTCCTCGCGCCGCAGCCCGACCGCCCGCCGCCGCGGCCCGACGGCGACGCCCACGGCGTCGGGAGCGACGTGGTCGCGGAGCCGCCGCAGCGTGCTCCCGAAGTCCGAGACCGATTCCGTCATGTGGCCAGTCTGCGCGTCCGCGACGAGCGGGTCCTGGCCCCGGCAGTCCTACGACAACGGGACGACTCCCTGCGCCGGCCGGGGCGACGGACGCTGGACCCATGACAACGACACTCGTGACCGGAGCCACCCGTGGCCTCGGCAAGGAAACCGCCCGCCAGCTCGCCGCAGCGGGCCACACCGTCTGGATCGGCGCCCGGAACGCCGAGCAGGGAGCCGCGGTCGCCGCGGAGATCGGTGCCCGCTCCGTCCAGCTCGACGTCACCGACGACGACTCGGTCGCCGCGGCCTTCGCACGGATCGACGCCGATGGGGGCCTCGACGTCCTCGTGAACAACGCCGGCATCGCGATGTGGGGACTGAACGGGCCCGATGCGCTCGCCGTGTTCGACACGAACGCCGTGGGCATCGTCCGCACGACCGAGGCCGCGCTCCCGATCCTCCGCCGCTCCACCAACCCCCTCGTGGTGAACATCTCGAGCGCGCTCGGTTCCTTCACCGCGGTGCACGACCCGGAGAGCGCCGCGTCGACCGTGCAGGCCGCGGTGTACGGCGCGAGCAAGTCCGCCGTGACGATGCTCACCGTCCAGTACGCCCGGATGGCGCCCGAGGTGCACTTCGTCGCGCTCGAGCCCGGCTACACCGCGACGGAGCTCGGCGGCGTGCCGAACCCGCACGGGCGCCCCGTCGAGGTCAGCGCGGCGACCGTGGTGGCCGCCGCCAGCGCGGGCCCGGAGGGCCCGACCGGCGTCCTGCTCGAGGATGGTCAGCCCCTCGGCTGGTGACCCTGGTCCCGACCAAGGTCGCGACCAGAGTCGCGACCAGAGCCGGACGGGAGGCCCGGTGCCAGCTGGCACCGGGCCTCCCGTCCGGCCGTGGTTCCGTCAGATGAACTGACGGAAGTTGGTGGACGCCAGGTCCAACAGCTCGTCGCCGCGGCCGCTCAGCACGGTGCGGATCGCGTAGAGGGTGAAGCCCTTGGCCTGCTCGAGCGTCACCGCCGGCGGCATCGAGAGCTCCTGTCGGTCGGACTTCACCGACACCAGGGCGGGCCCGTCGTGGGCCAGTGCAGCGGCCATCGCGTCCTCGAACTCCACGGACTCGTCGACGCGGAAGCCCTTGATGCCGATCGCCTCGGCGACGGCGGCGAAGTCCGGGTTCTGCAGTTCGGTGCCGTAGTTCACGAAGCCGGCGGCCTTCATCTCCAGCTCGACGAAGTTCAGCGACGAGTTGTCGAACACGACGATCTTCACGGGCAACTTGTTCTGCACGATCGTGATGAGCTCGCCGAGGAGCATCGTCAGCCCACCGTCGCCCGCCATCGCGATCACCTGCCGGTCGGGGAACGCGGCCTGCGCGCCGATCGCCTGCGGGACCGCGTTCGCCATCGTGCCGTGCACGAACGAGCCGATCAGCCGGCGCTTGCCGTTCATCGTCAGGTACCGCGACGCCCACACGACGGGGGAGCCGACGTCCGGGATGAACACGGCATCGTCGGCGGCGAGGCGGTCGAGCACCCGCGCGACGTACTGCGGGTGCAGTGCCTTGTGCTTGCCGGCGGGCACCGCCAGGTCGTCGAGCTTCTCGCGGGTCTTCGCGTAGTGCTTCCGCGCGTCCTGCAGGTGCCGGGTCGGCTTCGAGCCGTGCAGCAGCGGGATGAGGGCGAGCGCGGTGTCCTTCACGGTGCCGACCAGGCCGATGTCGACCGGGTGTCGGCGGCCGAGCTGGGACCCCCGGATGTCCACCTGCACGTGCTTCGCCTTCGCGGGGAAGAACTGCTGGTAGGGGAAGTCGGTGCCGAGCATCAGCACGACGTCGGCGTCCTCCATCGCGCGGTAGCCGGACGCGAACCCGAGGAGGCCGGTCATGCCGACGTCGTACGGGTTGTCCCACTCGATGTGCTCCTTGCCGCGGAGGGCGTGCACGATCGGGGCCTGCAGGCGTTCGGCGAGGGCGACGACCTCGTCGTGGGCCCCAGCGACCCCCGCGCCCGCGAGGATGGTGACCCGGTCCGCGCCGTTCAGGAGCTCGGCGGTGCGCTGGAGCTCCGCCTCGCTCGGGATGATGCGGGGCGTGGTGCGCTCGATCGTCGTGACACGGTCGTTCTTCGCCTCGGCGAGCAGCACGTCGCCCGGGATCACGAGCACGGCGACACCGCGCTTCTCGATCGCCTCGCGCATCGCGATCTCGAGCAGGCGCGGCATCTGGGTCGGGTCGGCGACGTACTCGACGTACACGGAGCACTCGCGGAACAGCTCCTGCGGGTGGGTCTCCTGGAAGTAGCCGGAGCCGATCTCCGCGGTGGGGATGTGCGCGGCGATGGCGAGCACCGGCACACGGGACCGGTTCGCGTCGTAGAGGCCGTTGACCAGGTGCAGGTTCCCCGGGCCGCAGCTGCCGGCACAGACCGCGAGGTCCCCGGTGAGCTCGGCCTCGGCGGAGGCGGCGAAGGCGGCCGCTTCCTCGTGGCGGACGTGCTCCCACCGGATCGTGCCGTCCTTCCGGAGCGCGTCGGTGAACCCGTTGAGGGAGTCGCCCGGCAGGCCGTAGATGCGCTGGACGTCGTTCTTGCGGAGGGTGGCGACGATGTTCTCGGCAACGGTTGGCATGCTCCCTGTGTAGTCCTCCGGCCACGCCCCTTGCCGCCCGCTGTGTGCTTTCTGATCGTCTTGGCACGTGCTCGCGAGGGCAGGGTGCGACGATGGTCGGATGATCGACGACGCGCCGCCGCTCCGCCCACGACGGCGAGAGCCCGACGCGAACGGCATCCTCGTCCGCTCGCCCTACCCGCTGACCACCGTGGCGGTCGGCATCGGCGCCGTCGTGCTCATCACGGTCATCGGGTTCTTCCTGGGTACCGTGGACATCGGACTCTCCCGCGCGCTCAACGCCCTGCACACCGGGTTCATCGGCGCGGTCACGAACGGGGTCTACCACGCGATCAGCCCGGCGCCGGCGCTGGTCGTCACCGTCGTCGTGACCGGTGTGATCTGGGCCGTGCAGCGGAACATCCGGCCGGCGGCGGCGTTCGCGGGCGTGGTCGCGATCACGTGGGTGCCGTCCGCGATCGTCAAGGAGATCGTGCACCGTGCCCGGCCGGACGTCGCCGTTCTGCCGCACCCGTACCCGGTGCAGCCCGACCCGGGCTACCCGAGCGGGCACACCGTCTTCATGGTCGCCTTCACCATCGCGCTGTGCTGGGTCCTGCGGGACACCCGGTGGCACCGGCTCGCGGTGGTGCTCGGGACGATCGCGGTCGTCGTCGTGTGGTTCTCGGTGACGATCGACGCGGTGCACTACCCGACGGACGCGCTCGCCTCGGTGGCGTGGGCGCTGGCCGTGGCCCCGGCCGCCCGGGTGGTGTGGGCTGACTGGCTGATGCCGCGGTTGCCGCTGCTGCGTCCTGCGGAAGCCGTCAGTCGCTGACACCTCCGCGCGGACGGGCTTCCGGGCGAGGTCACCCACCGCGCGAAGTCACCCACAGCGGCCGCGATGGAAAGTGGAATCGCGCGTCAGCGGTCGGAACTTCCGACTGCCGACGCGCGATTCGACTTCCTCCGCGGGGAACGACCGCCTACGCGGGGCACGACCGCCTACGCGCGGGCCGGTGCGCGCCGCCCGCGGGCCGCCAGCAGCGCGACCACCGCGATGACCGCGGACGCGACCATCACGACGGCCAGGGGCGCCGCCGTGGCGGACCCGCCGATGCTCACCAGCGGGGACACGAGCGCGGCGAGCCCGAACTGCAGGGCGCCGAGCACGGCCGAGGCGCTGCCGGCAGCCGAGGGGACGGCCCCGAGCGCCAGGGCTGTCGCGTTCCCGAGCACCAGGCCGAGGCTGCCCACCGCGGTGAAGAGCGGCACAGCGAGGAAGAAGACCGGTGCGGACGTGACGACGAGCACGGCGAAGGCCACCGTCGACGCCAGCACGAGCACGATGCCGAGCGACAGCACCCCGACGACCGAGCGCTTCTCGGTGAGCTTGGCGGACAGGATGCTCACGCCCATCAGTGCGAGCGCGTTGATGCCGAACGCGATGCCGTAGGCCACGGTGCCGAAGCCGATCATCTCCTGGTACAGGAACGGCGAAGCCGAGATGTACGCCATCATCACGGCGAACGCGAAGCCGAACACCGCCGTGTAGCCGAGGAAGGTGCGGGAGCGGAGGGCGCGGAGCGGTGACCCGGTGGCCTGCCGCTCGACGCGGAGCTGGTCGCGGCGAGCACGGAGGTGGGTCTCGCGGATCACGGCGAGCACCGCCACGAGCATCACGATCGACAGTCCGAGCACGATCGTGAGCAGGCCGCGCCAGCCGATCGGGCCGGTGAGCAGACCGCCGAGCAGCGGGGCGACGACGGGTGCGACGCCGCCGACGATCATCATCAGCGAGAACGCGCGAGCCGCGGGCTTGCCGGTCGCCAGGTCGGAGATCACGGCGCGACCGATCACCATGCCGGCCGCACCACCGAGGCCCTGCAGCAGGCGCGCGACGATGAGCACGCCGACGTTCGGCGCGAGCACGGCCGCGGCGCTCGCGAGCACGCAGACCACCGCGCCGGCGATCAGCGGCGGCACGCGGCCGAACCGGTCGGACAGCGGGCCGAACACGAGCTGGCCCGCGGTGACGCCGACGAGGAACGCGGTGAGCGTCAGCTGGACGGTCGTGGCCGATGCCTGCAGCTCGGTCGTCATCTCCGGGAACGCCGGCAGGTACAGGTCGGTGGCGAACGGCGCCACCGCACTGAGGAGGCCGAGCACCAGGAGCAGTGCGGTGGTGATGCCCTGCGATCGGGTGGTCGGAGGTGTCGCGATGTGCGCGCGGATGGAACCGGTGTTCGTCGTCATGGTTATGAAATCATAACCCATGCCCGAGCGGCGGTACAGTGCTGCCCATGGACCCCGCGGTGACCGACGACGTGCTCGCCGAACTCGCCGACGCCGTGCTCCGGATCTCGCGGGAGGTCGACCCGCACGGCACGACCGCGCTCGACATCGTGCCGCTCACCGGCACCGAGGCGCTCGTGATGCGCTGGGTCGACATGCACCCGGGCACGTCGCCGAGCGCCACGGCGGAGGCGACCGCACTGCACCGGAGCAACCTCAGCGTGGCGCTCAGGTCGCTCGTGGCGAAGGGCATGGTCGACCGTCGGCCCGACCCGGCCGACGCCCGGCTCGTCCAGCTCTTCTCGACCGAGCGCGCCCAGGAGAGCATCGCGATCCTGCACGCACACTGGGCCCGGAAGCTGCGCGACGCCCTGGGGGCCGACACCGCCGGGGTGCAGGCGGCGCTCACGCTCCTCACCCGCATCGACGACGGCCTGCGGGGCTAGTCGGCCGCCGGGGCCTCGTCCTCGATCGGCAGGAGCCGCCGTGCGCCGTGCCCCTCGGCGCCGAGCGCGTCGCCCGGGTTCATCACGAGGCAGGCGTTCAGGGACACGCACCCGCACCCGATGCACTGCGTCATCTCCTGCTGCAGCCGCTCGAGCTCGAGCTGGCGTGCCCGGAGCCGCGCGCGCCACCGTTCGTTGAGCCGGTTCCAGTCCCGAAGCGACGGCATCCGGTCCTCCGGCAGCGCCGCGAACTGCTCCGCGACCTCGCTCAGCGGGATGCCGAGCCGCTTGGCGACCTGGATGATCGCGATGCGCCGTTCCATGTGCCGCGGGTAGAGCCGCGTCCCACCGTCGGTCCGCTCCGGGTGGATCAGGCCCTTGCGCTCGTAGAAGTGCAGCGCGCTGGCCGCCACCCCGGTGCGTGCGACGACCTCGCCGATCGTCAGGAGATCGGTCGGTCGCGGGTGCGGGATCTCGACCATGGTGGAGATCCTACGAGCGCGAACCGACCGCCCGCCGGACCAGCTCGGACACCGTCGCCTCGTCCGCCGCCGAGAACTCGGGCGTGACCGCCCACGACGTCGGCCAGAACGTCCCGTCGTCCAGCTGCGCCGGGTCCTGGAACCCGAGGGTGGCGTAGCGCGCCTTGAACTTGGCGGCGTCCTGGAAGAAGAACACCACCTTGCCGTCCGCCGCGTACGCCGGCATGCCGTACCAGAGCCGCGGCGCGAGCTCCGGTGCCGCCTGGAGCGCGATGCGGTGGATCCGCTCCGCCAACCCGCGGTCCGGCTCGGGCATCGCCGCGATCTTGTCCACGACCGCCTGCGCCTCCGCTGCGGCCTTCTCCGCCTTCGTCCCGCTGCGCGAGCGCGCTGTGCGCCGTTCCGCCGCGGCTTCCTGCATCGCAGCGCGTTCCTCGTCCGTGAACGTGCCCTCGGTCTTCGTCGTCCGTGCCATGGTCGTTCCCTCCTGGTCGGTCCCAGTGTGCAGCCGCGGCCACGCCGGCGCTTCTCGGTATCTGCTCGGATCCGGGGGCGAGGTGCCAGGCTCGGACCATGACCTACATCGCCAGCGACGACCGCTACGACTCGATGACGTACCGCCGCACCGGCCGCTCCGGCCTCGACCTGCCGCTGCTCTCCCTGGGGTACTGGCACAACTTCGGCGACGACGTGCCCTTCGAGTCGCAGCGGGCCGTCAGCCGCCGGGCGTTCGACCTCGGCATCACCCACCACGACCTCGCGAACAACTACGGGCCGCCCTACGGTGCCGCCGAGGTCAACTTCGGCCGCCTGATGCGGGAGGACTTCGCCCCGTACCGCGACGAGATGATCGTCTCCACGAAGGCCGGGTGGGACATGTGGCCGGGTCCGTACGGGCAGGGCGGCGGCTCGCGGAAGTACGTGCTCGCCTCGCTCGACCAGTCCCTGCGCCGGACCGGCCTGGACTACGTCGACGTCTTCTACTCGCACCGCCTCGACGCGTCGACCCCGCTCGAGGAGACGATGGGCGCGCTGCACACCGCGGTCCAGCAGGGCAAGGCGCTCTACGTCGGCATCTCCTCGTACGACGCCGAACGCAGCCGGCAGGCGGTGGAGATCCTCCGCGACCTCGGCACCCCGCTCCTCATCCACCAGCCCTCGTACTCGATGCTGAACCGCTGGATCGAGACCGAGGGGCTCCTCGACGCCGCCGGCGAGCTCGGGTTCGGCGTGATTGGCTTCACCGCGCTCGCGCAGGGGCTCCTCACCGGGAAGTACCTCGACGGTGTCCCGGCCGACTCCCGCGCCGCGGCGGGGAAGTCCCTCGACGCCTCGAGCATCACGCCCGAGGTGGTCGAGCACCTGCGCGCACTCAACGCCGTGGCCGAGGCGCGCGGCCAGTCGATGGCGCAGCTCGCCCTCTCGTGGGCGCTCCGCGACGAGCGGGTGACGTCGCTCGTGATCGGTGCGTCACGGGTGTCGCAGCTCGAGGACAACGTGCAGGCCCTGGCGAACCTGTCCTTCACCGACGAGGAGCTCCGCGTCATCGACGAGCACTCCGTCGGCATCACCGACGTCGACCTCTGGGCAGGTGCGCGCGCCGGCGAGGTCTCCTGACCGGCGCACGTTCCTTCCCATCGCGAGTGCACTGGGAAGTCGAATCGCGCGTGGGGGGTCGGAAGATACGACCTCCTACGCGCGAAACGACCCCCTACGCGCGAAACGACCCCCTACGCGCGAAACAACCCCCGCCGCGCGGACCCGCCTACGCGCGCGCCGCGACCCGCCCGCGCAGGCGCTCCCGCGTCAGCGCGGGCAGCGTCGACCCGGTGTCCCGCTCGAGCACGTGGGTCCCCGGCGGCACGATCGCGTCCACCGCGTCGAGCAGCTCGTCGTCGAGGACGACCTCCGCCGCCTGCGCGTAGGCGTCCACGTGCGAGACCGTCCGGGGCCCGACCACCACCGACGCGACGTCCGGGTGCGTCAACGCGAACCCGACGGAGAGCTCGAGCAGCGTCAGCCCGGCGTCGTCCGCGAGCCGTCCCAGCCGGTCGGTGGTCTCGAGCTTCCGCCGGTTCCGCGGCGACCCGATGTCGTACACGTCCGGCTGCTGCACGGCGTGCGGCGACCGCGGCTGCACGGTCCCCGCGCGGTAGGCACCCGCGAGCCACCCACCGGCCAGCGGCGACCCGGCGAGCACGCCGAGCCCGAACCGTCGGGCGACGGGGAACACGGTGCGCTCGGCCGTCCGGGTGAGGACCGAGTAGGGCACGTGCGTCGCGGTGGCGCTCTTCGCCCCTGATCGGAGCCACTGCGCCTCCACGAGTTCCTCCGCGGGGAAGCCCGGGATCCCGAACGAGCGGATCTTGCCCTGCGCGACCAGGTCCGCGAGCGCGTCGAGCGTCTCGTCGAGCGAGGTCGCCGGGTCCGGCCGCGCGGGCTGGTACAGGTCGATGACGTCGGTGCCGAGCCGCTGCAGGCTCCGCTCCACCGCGCGGAACATCCACCGCCGCCCCGCACCGCGGTGGGCGGGGTCGTCGTCGACCGGGTCGCCGAAGCGCACCGACACGAAGACCTCGTCCCGCCGGCCCGCGAGCGCCGCCCCCACGGCGGCCTCCGCGAGCCCGGAGCCGTGCGCGTCGGACACGTCCACCGCGGTCACGCCCCGGGCGAACGACTCGTGCACCAGGTACTCGGCCTCGTCCACGTCCCGCGCGGCGACGCCCGCGATCGCCCGCGTCCCGAGCGTCAGCGCGCTCACCGGCGCACCCGTCCGCCCCATCGTCCGCTGCTCCATGGGCGCCACGATATGGGCGCGCGTGCCGCCCGGGGACGCTGGTGACGAACCATGACGAACCACACGTCGGGACCCGTCGGACGTGACGCCGGATGACGGGTGTGCCCCGGCACGCGACGCCGTGTGACGGTCCGTTGCGACGGAAGACGGGAGGCTCGACCCACCCCGGTCGCGCTGCCTACGGTCCTCGACATGACCCGATCCGACACCGCCCGGCCGATGGTCCGACGGCGCCGTCTCCGCCGCCGCGTGACCGCAGCGCTCGCCGCAGCCGCCGCGACCGCGGTGCTCCTCGCCGGCTGCTCCGCCGGCTCGACCGCGGCGACCTCCGACACCGGCCCCGTCCGCGGCGGCACCCTCGTCTACGCCACGGATCGGGAACCGACCTGCCTCGACCCGCACAACTCCGGGGACATGCCGCAGACGTACATCGCACGCCAGTACCTGGACTCGCTCGTGTCGTTGCAGAAGGACGGCAGCGTGAAGCCGTGGCTCGCCACGGGGTGGACGATCTCGGACGACGGCACGCAGTACGACTTCACGCTGAAGCAGGGCGTGGAGTTCACCGACGGCACCCCGTTCGACGCCCAGGCGGTGGTGGACAACTTCACGCAGATCCTCGACCCGGCGACGCAGTCGTCGACCGACCTGCTGTACCTGACCGGGTACTTCGACAAGGCCACCGCGATCAGTGACCACGTCGTCCGGATCACCCTGAAGCGCCCGTACTCGCCGCTCCTGGCCGCCCTGTCGCAGGCGTTCTTCGGCATGGAGTCCCCGAAGGCCATGGCCCGTGGGCTCGCGGCGAACTGCGAGTCCCCGGTCGGCACGGGGCCGTTCGAGGTGGCCGGGTGGAACCACGAGCGCGACGTCGAGCTCGTCCGGAACGACTCGTACAACAGCGCCCCGGCTGACGCGAAGCACCAGGGCCCCGCGTACCTGGACGGCATCACGTGGAAGTTCCTCAAGGACAACACGACGCGGTACGGCGCGCTGAGCTCGGGCGAGGCGGACGTCATCTTCAACGTGCCGCCGGAGAGCGAGGGGCTGGCGAAGGCGGACCCGTCGATCGAGCTGCAATCGTTCGTGCACTCCGGCTCGCCGTTCAGCCTCGACCTCAACACGCAGAGCACCGTCTTCAGCGACATCCGGGTGCGGCAGGCGTTCGTGCACGCCTCCGACGCGAAAGAGGCCGTCGAGAGCGCCTACAACGGGGTGTTCCCCTACGAGGGCAACGCCGTCTCCTCGGGCACGCCGCACTACGACGCCGCGTACCACGAGCCGTTCCCGTACGACCCGGCAGCGGCGAAGCAGCTCCTCGACGAGGCCGGCTGGACCGGACGCGACGCGGACGGCTACCGGACGAAGGACGGCGAGACCCTGACGGTGGAGCTGCCCTACAACGCGGACTCCGCGGAGACCCCGCCGGCGGACGTCACGATCCTGCAGGACATCCAGGCGATGGAGAAGCGCGTCGGGATCAAGGTCGTGCTGCAGGCGCTCGACTCGTCCTCGATGAACGCGGTGTGGGGCAACCCGAAGGCGTACGACCTGCTCGGGAACTACTGGAACAGCCCGACCCCGCACGTGATGTACATCAAGTACTCGAAGGCGACCTACGACGTCGACAACGGCCAGAACTCGGCGTTCGCGTACGACGACGAACTCGACCGGCTGCTCATCGCGGGCACCGCGACGACCGACCCGGCGAAGCAGGCGACCGCGTACGCGAAGGCCCAGCAGATCCTGACGTCGAAGGCCTGGAGCCTGCCGCTCTACCCGATCCAGACCCGCCTCGGCATCGCCGACCGCGTCAGCGGCGTGTGGATCGAACCCAGCGAGGGCGAACCCGTCCTCTCCGACGCCTACCTGATCGACGGAGGCAAGTGATGGTCATCCGAGTCACCAGACGCATCGTCGAGGCGGTGGTCCTGCTCCTCGCCGTGGGCACGATCGTGTTCTTCCTCGAGCACGCGGTCCCCGGCGACCCCGCGGTCGCGATCCTCGGCGGCGCCGCAGCGCACCCGACGAAGGAGGCGGTCGCCGCGGTCACCGCGCAGTACGGCTTCGACCGGCCGATCCTGGCGCAGTACGGCGACTTCCTCGCGGGCCTGTTCCGGCTCGACTTCGGTGAGTCGTACACGCTGAAGCAGTCCGTCACGAGCGTCATCGCCGGGCAGATCGGCCCGACGCTCGCCCTCACCGTGACCGCGCTCGTCCTGGCCTGGGTGTTCTCGATCGTCTCGACCCTGCTCACCGCGGGGCGGCCGGGCATCGTCGGCCGCATCGGCTCGGTGGTCGAGACGGTCGCCGCCGGGCTGCCGCAGTTCTGGCTCGGGCTCGTGCTGCTCCTGGTGTTCGCGGTGCAGCTGCACTGGTTCCCGGTGATCGGCTCGGGCCCGCTCGGCATCGTGTTGCCGGCACTCACCCTCGCGATCCCGCTCGCCGGGTTCCTCGGCCAGGTGACCCGCGACGAGTTCGAGGACAAGCAGCAGCAGCCGTTCGTCCTCTCCGCACGGTCCCGCGGGCTGTCCGAGAACGCGATCCGCGGGAAGTACGTGCTCCGGCACGCGGCGCTCCCCGGCGTCACGCTGTCCGGCTGGGGTCTCGGCTCGCTGGTCTCCGGCGCCGTCATCGCCGAGGTCGTCTTCGCCCGACAGGGCATCGGCCAGGTGCTCGTCGCCGCCGTCAGCGCGCAGGACCTGCCGCTCGTCATCGGCATCACGTTCGTCGTCGCACTCGTCTACGTCGTCGCGAACATCCTCACCGACATCGCGTACGTCGTGGTCGACCCACGACTGCGCCGCACGACCGGAGCCGCAGCATGACCACCGCGACCATCGCACCCAGCGAACCCCGTGCCCTGCAGCCCGACCCGGCACCCGCCGAAGCCGGTGTGCGGAAGGTGCGCCGAGCCTCCCACCCGTTGCGACGCGTGTCGTTCTGGGTGGCGGCCGCCTTCATCGCGCTCGTCGCGGTGGCGGCCCTCTGGCCGTCCCTGCTGGCGTCGCAGGACCCACTCGCCATCGACCTCGGCAAGAGCTTCGACGCTCCCAGCGCGCAGCACGTCTTCGGGACCGACCAGTCCGGCCGTGACGTCTACTCGCGCCTCGTGCACGGCGCCGGCCAGTCCGTCCTGATCGGCGTCGGCGCCACCGCGCTCGGGCTCGCCGGAGCCGTCCTGCTCGGGGTCCTCGGCGGGCTCGGCGGCCGTGCCGTCGACGCCGTCGTGACCCGCGTGATCGAGGTCCTCTACGCGTTCCCGGGCATCCTGCTCGCGCTCATCCTGATCGCCGTGTTCGGCTCGAGCGCGGGGACGCAGATCCTCGCCGTCGGCATCGCGACCGTCCCCGGGTACGCCCGGATGGTCCGCGGGCAGGTGCTCGCCGTGCGGAACGCCGGGTACGTGCAGTCGGAGCGGGCGCTCGGCCACTCCTCGGCGCACGTCCTGTTCCACACCCTGCTGCCGAACGCCTTCCGCCCGCTCACCGTCCTGGTCACGCTCGGGATCGGGCAGGCGATCGTCTGGGCGTCGGCCCTCGGGTTCCTCGGCATGGGCGTCCAGCCGCCCGCTCCGGAGTGGGGCGCGATGCTCAACGCCGGACGCAACTACCTGCAGCAGGCGTGGTGGCTCGACTTCTGGCCCGGCGTCGTGATCGTGCTCCTCGCGTTGTCGCTGACCGCCGTCGGTCGCGCCGTGCAGACCCTGACCCAGCCTGGAGGCCCCCGGTGACCGCTCCTGACCTGCTCACGTCCGCCACGTCCTCCGTCCCGTCGGGTGGTGCCGCTCGTCCGACCGGTCCCCTCGTCGAGGTCCGGGACCTCTCCGTCGCCTTCGGCGACCGCACCGTCGTGCGGGACGTCTCGTTCACGCTCGACCCCGGCCGCTGCGTCGCGATCGTCGGCGAGTCCGGCTCCGGCAAGAGCGTCACCGCCAGGTCGCTGCTCGGGTTGAACGGCCCGTCGTCGTCGACCACCGCCGGGGCGCTCTCGCTCGGCGGCCGCGACCTCCGCGACCTGTCCGACCGTGCGTGGCGAGGGGTCCGCGGCAAGGACGTCGGCTACGTCCTGCAGGACGCCCTCGTCTCGCTCGACCCGCTCCGGAGGGTCGGCGCATCCGTCGCCGACGCACTCCGCGCGCACGGGGTGGGCCCGCGCTCTGCCCGTGAGCAGCAGGTCCTCTCGCTGCTGGGCCGCGTGGGGATCCCCTCGCCGTCGCTGCGTGCACGGCAGCTGCCGTCCGAGCTCTCCGGCGGGCTGCGGCAGCGTGCGCTCATCGCCGCCGCGATCGCCCTCGACCCCGCGGTGCTCATCGCCGACGAGCCGACGACCGCGCTCGACACCACCGTGCAGGCGCAGATCCTCGCGCTCCTCGACGAGCTCCGTGCCGGCGGGACCGGTCTCGTGCTGATCAGCCACGACCTCGGCGTCGTCGAGCAGCTCGCGGACGAGGTCGTCGTGATGCAGCACGGAGTCGTCGTCGAGCAGGGGCCCGTCGCCGCCGTCCTCGGCGATCCGCAGCACGCGTACACGAAGCGCCTGCTCGCCGCGATCCCCTCCGCCCACGCACCCGGAGCGCGGCTGTCGGACGCACCGCCGGCGACGCTCGCGCCGCGTCCGGCGTCGCGCCCGGTGCCGGTCGCCGGCTCCGTGGTGCTGTCCGTCTCGCACGTCAGCAAGCGGTACCGGGGGCCCGACGGGGTCGTCCGCACCGTCGTGGACGACGTGTCGTTCGAACTCCGGGCCGGCGAGACGCTCGGCATCGTGGGGGAGTCCGGGTCCGGCAAGTCCACGACCGCGGCGATCGCCCTCGCGCTGACCCCGCCGTCCTCGGGGCAGGTGCTGTTCGAGGGTCGGCCGTGGTCAGCGCTGCCGGAACGTGCCCGCCGGGCCGACCGTCCCCGGATCGCTACCGTGTCGCAGGACCCGCTCTCCTCGTTCGACCCCCGGCGCACCGTCGGCGAGCTCGTGCGCTCGGCCCTCGTCGGGGCGCGGTCCGCCCGCGGGGCCGGCGCTCCCGGTTCGTCGGACGCGGCACGGGTCGACTCGCTCCTGCAGGGCGTGGGACTCGACCCGTCGCTCGCCGGGCGACACCCGCTCACCCTGTCCGGCGGCCAGCGGCAGCGCGTCGCGATCGCCCGGGCACTCGCCACCGATCCCGACGTGCTCGTCCTCGACGAGGCCGTCAGCGCGCTCGACGTCTCCGTGCAGGCGCAGGTCCTCGACCTGCTCGCCGACATCCGGCAGGAGTACGGCACCGCCGCGCTCTTCATCTCCCACGACCTCGGTGTGATCCACCACGTCAGCGACCGCGTGCTCGTCCTGCGCGACGGTCGGGTCGTCGAGGAGGGACCGGCCGACCAGGTCTTCCGCTCCCCGCGCGATCCGTACACGCAGGGGCTGCTCGACGCGGTCCCCGGCGTCAGCGTCCACCGGAACCCCCAGTCTCCCCAGTCTCCCCAGTCTCCCCAGTCTCCCCAGTCTTCCCAGGAGGAATCATGACGATCACCGCCCCCGTGATCCGGACGTCGCTGCTCGAGCAGTTCGCCCCCGTGTTCGACCGCATCGCCGACGGGGCCGTCGACCGTGAGCAGACCCGGACCCTGCCGCACGAGCAGGTCCGCTGGCTCGCGGACGCCGGGTTCACCGCGGTCACCGTCCCCGTCGCCGCGGGCGGCAGCGGAGCCTCGGCCAGCGACCTGTTCGCACTGCTCGTCCGGCTCGCCGAGGCCGACTCGAACATCCCGCAGCTGCTCCGCGCGCACTTCTCCTTCGTCGAGGAGCTGCTGCTCGACCCCGGGGTCGTCCGGCGTGACGAGTGGTTCACCCGCATCGCCGCCGGCGAGGTCTTCGGCAACGCCAGCCACGAACGGAGCGGTGCCGGCGTCGGGTCGCTCGCGACGCACCTCGTCCCGGACGGCGACGGCTGGCGGCTGCACGGCGAGAAGCACTACAGCACCGGCACGATCTTCGCGGACTGGACGACCGTCACCGCGCAGACCCCGGACGGCCACACGGTCGGCGTCACCGTGCGGGTGGACGACCCCGGTGTCGAGGTGCGCGACGACTGGAACGGCTTCGGCCAGCGCCTCACCGGCAGCGGCACCACCCGGTTCGACGGCGTCCGGGTCGAGCTCTGGCAGCTCCGACCTGAACGCGGCGAGCGGCGCACCGTGCTGCCGGCGTTCCTGCAGACGGTGTTGCTGGCGTCGCTCGCGGGGGTCGCCGCGGCGGCGTCCCGGGACGCAGCCGCGTTCGTGCGCTCCCGGACCCGGCACTACCAGCACGGGGTCGGGGCCACCGCGGCGTCGGACCCGCTCGTGCAGTCCGTCGTGGGTCGCATCGCCGCCGACGCGGTCGCCGCCGAGGCGCTCGTCCTCAGCGCCGCCGCCGCGATCGACGAGGCGCACGACGCGATCGTCTCGGACGCCCTCGACGCCGGAGCCCACATCGACGCGGCGGAACTCCGGACGATCGCACTGCAGTCCTCGGTGGTCGAGCTGGCGCTCCGCGCGACGACGACCCTGTTCGAGGTGGGCGGTGCCAGCGCGACCGACCGGGACCGCTCGCTCGACCGGCACTGGCGGAACGCCAGGACCCTGTCGTCGCACAACCCGGTCGTGTTCCAGCAGCGGGTGATCGGCGACCACCTGGTGAACGGTGCACCCCTGACGTACTTCTGGGCCACGGGCGAGGCCCGCTGACCGCTGCGTCCGGTCGCGCAAGTGTCACTCGGCACACCACGCAGTTACACTTAGGTCCTCAAGTGTCACAACGCACACCCTGTGCGCACGGATCGGAGTGCGATGCCCTGGCCCCCGATCGACTCCGAAGAACTCTGGTTCGAGTCGAAGTACGCCGGGTTCGGTGTCGCCGCAAGCCGCCGGAGCACGCTCGGCCACCCGTACCGAGCGGCCGTGCCACCACGGATCGCCGAACTGGATCCGGCCGTCTCGTCCGCGACCGCGGCACTGGTCGACGACGCGGTCGAAGCGCTCATCCGTTTCGACGCGCAACTCGGTGGTGAGATCGCACCGTTCGCCTCGCTCCTGCTCCGGTCGGAAGCCGCCGCGTCGTCGCAGATCGAGAACCTCACGGCGAGCGCGCGGGCGATCTACACGGCGGAGCTCGGTGACGACTCACGGCAGAACGCTGCGCAGATCGTCGCGAACACTCGTGCCATGCAGAGCGCGCTCGATCTCGCAGCGGACCTCACGCCGGCGTCGGTGCTCGCGATGCACGGTGTGCTCCTCGACGGCGATCCGCACCACGACGCCGGCGCCTGGCGTGGCGAGGCCGTCTGGATCGGCCGCAGCGCGGACAGCCCCGCGGGTGCGGAGTTCGTCGCGCCGGCATCAGGAAGAGTCCCCGACCTCGTCGACGACGTGATGGTGTTCGCCCGCCGGACGGACCTGCCGCGCCTGGTGCAGATCGCGGTCGCGCACGCCCAGTTCGAGACCATCCACCCGTTCACGGACGGCAACGGCCGAACGGGTCGTGCGCTCATGCAGGCGATGTTCCGCGGCACCGGGCTCACACGGAACGTGACGATCCCCGTCTCGGCGGGTCTGCTCACGGACACCGCCGGGTACCACGCTGCTCTCGACGCGTACCGGACAGGCGACATCGAGCCGATCGTGGTCGCGACGGCGGAAGCGTCGTTCCGCGCGGTCAACAACGCCAGCGTGCTCGTCGACGACGTCCATGCCGTGCAGGCGCACTGGCGGGAGAGCGTCACCGCGCGATCCGACTCGAGTGTCTGGCGGGTGCTCGAGGTGGTGGCACGACAGCCGGTCCTCACTGCATCGTCGTTGTCCGCGCAGCTCGGCGGCTCGCTGAACGTGTACCGAGCGCTCGACGCGTTGACCGCTGCCGGCGTCCTCGTGTCGAAGTCGGAGCACAAGCTCCGGACCACGGTGTGGCGCAGCGATGACGTCCTCCGGGCGCTCGACGCGTTCGCTCGACGGTCTGGCCGGCGGGGCTGACGCCGCCGTCGCCGGACCCGCGAGACTGGTGCTGTGGACTTCTCCCTCGGTGACGACCGTCCGGACCTCGACGAGCTCGTCGCGCTGTACGCAGCGGTCGGCTGGACCGCGTACACCGACGACCCCGGACGGCTCCACGCCGCGGTGCTCGGCTCGCACCTCGTGCTGACGGCGCGCAGCGAGGGCGGGGAGCTGGTCGGCCTGGTCCGCACGGTCTCCGACGGGTGCACGATCGCGTACGTGCAGGACCTGCTCGTCGCGCCGTCCGCCCAGCGGGCCGGCGTCGGGGCCGCGTTGCTCGGCGCGGTGCTCGAGCGGGTGGCCGACATCCGGCAGGTCGTGCTGCTCACCGACGCCGAGCCGGGGCAGCGCGCCTTCTACGAGTCCTGCGGCTTCACCGAGGCCCACGACGTCGCGCCGTCCGGCCTGCGGTCGTTCGTCCGCTTCGCCGCCTGATCCCAGCCGGCGCGACGCGGGGCACTCGTCTCGCGGGCCGCCGGTGCCCGATCGGCCGCTGGTACCCTCGGAGGACGCAGTGTGTATCTACCGGCCGCCGCACCTCGGCGGACAGCGGCGGCACCCGATGGGTCCGCGGAACGAACGTGGGCCGAGAAGGCACACCACGACATGCTCCAGGCGCGCTCCTCTGACGCTTCCCTGATCGCCCACGCCGGGCGCTCCTACTTCCCGATCGCGTTCATCGCGCGGCTCCCCTTCGCGATGATGGTCGTCGGGGTCCTGACGCTCGTCGTCGCATCGCGCGACTCCGTCGCCCTCGGCGGCATCAACTCCGCGTTCGTCGGCATCGGGTCGGCGATCTTCGGCCCGATGGTCGGCGCCGCGGCGGACCGCCTCGGCCAGCGGAAGGTGCTGGTGCCGGTCGGGCTCGCGAACGGCGTCCTGCTCGGCGTCTTCCCCCTCGTCGTGCAGAGCACCGCGCCGGACCTCGCCGTCCTCGCGATGTCGTTCTGCATCGGGGCCACGGCGCCACAGGTCGCGCCGATGTCCCGCACCCGGCTCGTGGCGATCATCCGGCAGCGGATGGCGAAGGACCGTCACGAGAAGGTGCTCAGCGGCACCATGGCGTACGAGTCCGCGGCGGACGAGACGGTGTTCATCATCGGGCCGTTCCTGGTGGGGCTGCTCGCGAGTGCGATCGCCCCGTGGGTGGCCGTCGCCGGTGCCGCTGCCCTGACCTTCGTCTTCGTGACGGCCTTCGCGCTGCACCCGACGGGCAGGCTCGCGGTCGGGCAGCACGCGGAGGTGGTCCAGGCCCCGGCCCGCCAGCTCCTGCGTCCGCGCCTCGTCGTGGTGGTCGTCGGGATCCTCGGCATCGGGTTCTTCTTCGGCTCGACCCTGACCTCGCTGACGGCGTTCATGGGCACGCACGGCGAGTCCTCGCAGGCGGGGCTCCTCTACGGGCTGATGGGCATCGGCTCGGCCGGCCTGGCGCTCGGATCGGCGGCGTTCCCGCGGTCCTTCGGCGTCGGGTGGCGCTGGCTCGTCTTCGGCGTCGTGCTCCTCGGCGGCGCGATCGCCTTCGCGTCGGCGGACTCCGTCGTCGCGGTCGGCATCGTCCTGGCGGTCATGGGCATCGGCATCGGGCCGACCCTCGTCGCGCAGTACAGCCTCGGGTCCGACCGCTCCCCGGTGGGTCGTTCGGCCACGACGATGACGATCCTCGGTTCCGCCGTGATCGTCGGGCAGTCGCTCACCTCGGCCGTCGTCGGCGAGGTCGCCGAGCGCTCCGGCACGCAGGCGGCGATGCTCTTCCCGGCGATCTCCGCGGCGATCGTGGTCGTGGCCGCCGTCGTGAACCTGCTCCTGTCTCGCCGGAGCTGACCGGGCGCCACTCGGCGCGCGAGACGCCCCCGAGTCCGCGAGACGCCTCCGAGTCCACGAAACGCCTCCGAGTCCACGAAACGCCCCCGCAGTGGGCGGCGTCTCGGACGCCGGCGCAGCAGCGCGGGGCGCCTAGGACTCGGTGTCGTCGACGAGCAGGTCCTCGTGGCGGTAGTCGCCCGAGCGGACACCGGCGCGGGCGATCATGTGCGTCGACACCGGCACCAGGAACAGCTGGAACACCATGATCGGCAGGACCACCCAGAGCGCGGTCCACGTCCACACCGCGACCACGATCGCCGCGAGCCCGAACGCCAGGCCGAGCACCTGCGGCTTCGCCATCGCGTGCAGCCGGACGAGCGGGTCGGGGAACCGGACGATGCCGACGCCGGCGCCGAGGGACAGCAGGGACCCGACGAGCAGCAGCCCGAGCGCGATCCACGCCCGGACGCCGGCCGCGTCGATGAAGGACTGCAGGATCTCGGTCACCGCTCGCTCCGTTCCGGGGTCGTCACGTCGGTTCCGTCGTCGGAGGGGTCCGACGACGGCGTGACCGCGCGTGCGACGGCGATGGTGGCGAAGACGCTCGTCGCGGCGATCACGACCAGGACGGGCACCGCGGTGAGGTCCCGTCGGATCACCATCGCGGCGGCGATCACCACGAGCACGGTGGTCAGGACCATGTCGGATCCGATCATCCGGTCGAGGATCGTCGGTCCGCGGACGATGCGGAACACGGCCAGCGCGAGCGTCGCACCGAGCAGGGCGAGCACCAGCGCGATGCCGATCCCCATGACGACGACGGCGGCGCTCACCGGGTCACCTCCGGCAGCGGCTCGGACAGCTCGGAGACGTCCTGCTTGGAGCCGAGTGCCTTGATCACGAGCGTCTCGATCCCGAGCGCCTCACGCTTCGCGGCTTCCACCTGGCGCTCCTGTTCGGTGTCGAGGACGTGCAGGAGCAGCCGCCGTCGTCGGAGGTCGACGTCCGCGACGTAGGAGCCGGGCACGAGCGACACCGCGAGCGTCGCCAGGGTGAACGTCATCTCCGAGGTGGTGTGCATCTGCACGAGCACGATCGAGCTGCGCCGGACGCCCCGGGGACGGAACGCGACCCAGGCGACCCGGAACGACGCCGCGATGACGAGTCCGGACCAGATGATCAGGAACCAGACCGTGTGCACGACGGAGAACCGTGCCGACAGCGGGACCGGCGGCAGCGGCAGCGCCTGGGTCACGAGCAGCGCGACGACTATGCCGCAGAGCAGGGTGAGCGGGGTCCAGGATCCCCAGAGCAGTGCCCACAGGACCGTCAGTCCGGCGACGAGCGGCACGTCGTACCGCCACGCGACGGCGATCCGTCGGGCGTTCGTGATGCGTCGGGTGTCGTTCGTCACGGGCGCTCCCCGAGGACGGCCTGCACGTACTGCACCGGGGACTCGAGCGACTCCGCTGCGCGGGTCGCGTAGCCGTAGAGCGGTCCGGAGACGACGGTGAGGGCGACGGATCCGAGCACCGCGATGGTGGTGACGCCGACCAGCATGCGGGGCAGGCGGGTGTGCTCCGGACTGGAGGCCGTGCTCACCGCCGCCGGTTCCGTGACGGTCACCGAGCCTCCCGTCAGCACCGTGCCGTCGGTCTCGGAGACCGTGACGGGTGCCGGCTCCGGAGCACGGAGGTGCTCGTGCGGCTCGGCGACCGAGGCGTGCGGCGCCGCCGCCTCGGCTGCGGGCTTCGGCCGCCAGAAGGCGGCGTCCCAGACGCGCATCAGCGCGTAGAGGGTCAGGAGCGAGGTGACGACCCCGGCGCCGATGGTGACGTAGGCCATCGGGCTGCCGTCGAGCGCCGCCGCGCGGAAGAGCCCGAGCTTGCCGATGAAGCCGGAGAAGGGCGGGATGCCGCCGAGGTTGAACGCCGGGACCAGGTAGAGCGCCGCGAGGAGCGGAGCGGCCTTCAGCAGCCCACCGAGCGACCGGGTCGAGGTGGTGCCGCCGACGCGCTCCATCAGCCCCGACACCAGGAACAGCGTGGTCTGCACGACGATGTGGTGCACCGTGTAGAAGACCGCGGCGGCGGTGCCGGCGACGGAGCCGAGCCCGATGCCCATCACCATGAACCCGATGTGGCTGATCAGCGTGAAGGAGAGCAGCCGTTTGACGTCGGTCTGCGACACCGCCCCGAGCACGCCGACGACCATCGTCAGCGTCGCGACGACGAGCAGGACGGTGTTGAGCTGCGGCTGCGGGAAGATGATCGTCTCGAGGCGGATGATCGCGTAGATGCCGACCTTCGTCAGCAGGCCCGCGAAGACCGCGGTGACCGGTGCGGGCGCGGTCGGGTACGAGTCCGGCAGCCAGAACGCCAGCGGGAACACCGCGGCCTTGATGCCGAACCCGATGAGCAGCATCGTGTGGAGCAGCAGCTGCACGTGCTCGGGCAGCGCCGCCATCCGCTCGCTGATCTGGGCGATGTTGACGGTGCCGGTCGCGCCGTAGACGAGCCCGATCGCGGAGAGGAAGATCGCCGACGCGATGAGGCTCGTCACGATGTACGTCGTGCCCGCCCGGACACGCTGCTCGCTGCCGCCGAGGGTGATCAGCACGTAGCTCGCCACGAGCAGCATCTCGAACGCCACGTAGAGGTTGAACAGGTCACCCGCGATGAACGAGTCGAGCACGCCGGCCGCGAGGACCAGGTAGGTCGGGTAGAAGATCGTCACCGGGGCTTCGCCGTCGTCCGCCGCCAGACCCTGGCCGATGGAGAACAGCAGCACGATGAGCAGCACGCTCGCGGACACGGTCAGCAGCAGTGCGCTCAGCCGGTCGACCACGAGCGAGATGCCGTACGGGGCGTCCCAGCCGCCGACCTGGACCACGATCGTGCCGTGCTGGTCGACGAGCACCATCAGCGTCGCGGCGACCGCCAGGGCGATGACGAGCACGCCGACCGTGATCGCGCGCTGGAGCTTCTGGTGCCGGAGCAGCCCGAGCGCGACCGCGGCCCCGAGGAGCGGCACGAGGACGAGGAGCGGGACGAGGGAGGTCATCGGGACTCCTCTTCTGCGTCGGCGGCGGATCGCTCACGGCGGATGGCGACGTCGGCCTCGTCCACCTCGACCTCGTCGGCGCGGGACAGCGTCCACGAGCGGTGGATGAGTGCGAGGAGGAAGGCGCTGACGGCGAAGGTGATCACGATCGCGGTGAGGGCGAAGGCCTGCGGGAGCGGGTCGGTGATGCCCTTCGAGGACTTCCCGATGGGCGGGTCGCCGGCCGCGCCGGACATCACGAGCAGCAGCAGGTTGAGCGCGTTGCCGAGGAGCAGGAACCCGAGGAGCATCCGGGTCAGGGAGCGTTCGAGCAGCAGGTACACGCCGGCGGCGAAGAGGACGGCCATCGCGATGACGAGGACGAGCGTGATGGTCATGCGGTGACGCCTTCCTGCTCCGGGTTGCCCTCGATCGTGTCGTTCGTGGGGACGCGGGAGTCCTCGAGGCGCTGCCGGTCCACCTCGGCGCCGAGGCTGCGCAGCACGTCGAGCACCAGGCCGACGACCACCAGGTAGACGCCGATGTCGAAGAACGTGGCGGTGACGAACTCGACGTGCCCGAGCACCGGGACGGTCGCCTCGAAGAACTCGGAGTACAGGGCTTCCCGGCCGAAGAACAGCGGCACGATCGCCGTGACGGCGGCCGTGGCGACGCCGAGCCCGAGCAGGCGTCCGGCGCGCACCGGGGCGGCGGCGCCGAGCTCGGCCGGACCGCCGGCGAGGTACCGGGCGGCGAGGGCGATGCCCGCGACGAGACCGCCGGCGAACCCGCCGCCCGCAGCGTTGTGGCCGGCGAAGAGCAGGTAGACCGACAGCACGATGAGCCCGTGGAACAGCAGGCGCACGACGACGTCGAGGAGTGCTGAGCGGCCAGTCGGCAGCGCGGCGCTGGTCGGCAGCCAGGCGCGGGGTTCGCCGTCCGGGCGGTGCTTGTCGTTCGTGACGTCGTTCGCCAGGTCGCGGAGGCGGGGGAGGGTGTCCTCCCGGGAGTTCACGAAGATGAGGCTGGCGACCCCGGTGGCGGCGGCGACGACCACGGTGAGCTCGCCGAGGGTGTCCCAGCCGCGGAGGTCGACGAGCGCCACGTTGACGACGTTCAGCCCGTGCCCGAAGGAGCTCGTCAGCGCGGGGATGTCCGGCCAGATCGGCTCGGCGGTCCGGGCCGAGGCCGCGACGATGACGACGATCGCCAATGTGACGCCGGCGAGGGCGGCGAACAGGGCTCGGAGCAGCCGGAAGCGCGACGGGTTCGCCGTCGCGATGCGCGGGGGCAGGCGTCGGAGGACGAGGACGAACGCGATGAGCGTCACGGTCTCGACGACGAGCTGGGTGAGCGCGAGGTCGACGGCGCCGTGCAGGACGAACAGCACGGACATGCCGTAGCCGGTGACCCCGACCAGGACGGCGGCGGCGAACCGGGTCTTGGCGGTGGTGACGGCGATCGCGGCGACCGACATCACGAGCACGACGGGGATCTGTCCCCACGAGTCGGCGAACCGGATCGAGAACTGCCACGGACCACCGAGCACCAGGTTGGCGAGCGCCCCGGCGACGAACACCGAGAGGATCACCGTCAGGTAGTAGGGGAGCGAACCGCGCTGCAGGCCGGCGGTGATGGCCGTGGCGCCGCGGTCGAGCCCGCGCATCACGTGCCGGTACGTGTTCGCGGCGCTCGGGAACCCGGCGAGGCGGTGCTGGAGCGCCTCGACCCGGGAGCGGGCGGCGAACAGGGCCAGTCCGCCGAGGAGCGTGATCGCGGAGATGCCGAGCGCCGGCTCGAGTCCGTGCCACAGCGCCAGGTGCGGCACCGCTTCCGCTCCGGACATCGACGCCGCGGTGGCTGCTGGTTCGATGCCGTGGGCGACGACCGGGGTGAACAGCCCGAGCGCGAGCCCGGCCAGGCCGAGGATCGAGGGCACGACGCCGAGGCCGTGCAGGGCGTGCGGTTCGGTGGGCTCGACACCGGGCTTCGTGCCGAACGCGCCCCAGAGGAAGCGCAGCGAGTAGGCGACGGTGAGGATCGACCCGACCGTGATGCCGACGAGCGCGAACCACGCCCAGCCCGACCCCGGGCCGTGCAGCGCCTCGATGAAGCCCGTCAGTACGGCTTCCTTCGCGACGAAGCCGATCGTCGGCGGGATGCCGGCCATCGACACGAGCGCCAGCACGGCAACGGTCGTGAGCCACGGCATCTTCCGGCCGAGCCCGCTCAGGGCGCCGAGGTCACGGGTCCCGGTGACGTGGTCGATGGTGCCGACGACGAGGAACAGCGTCGACTTGAAGGTCGCGTGCGCCACGAGGAGCGCGACCCCGCCGAGCGCGATCGCCGGCGTGCCCCACCCGGCGGCGAGCACGAGGAAGCCGAGCTGGGCGACGGTGCCGTACGCGAGCAGCAGCTTGAGGTCGTTCTGCCGGAGTGCCCGGTACCCGCCGATCACCATGCCGAGCACCCCCAGCACCGTGATGGTCTCGCGCCAGCCCTCGAGCAGTGCGAACGCGGGGGCGAGCCGGGCGACGAGGTAGATGCCGGCCTTCACCATCGCCGCGGCGTGCAGGTACGCGCTCACCGGGGTCGGGGCCGCCATCGCCGCTGGCAGCCAGAAGTGGAACGGGACGATGGCGGACTTCGTCAGCGCGCCGGCCAGGATCAGCACCACCGAGACGGTGACGATCGTGCCGGTCGGTGCGTCCGCGATGATGGCCGAGAGCCGGGTCGTGCCCGCGGTCACGGAGAGCATCACGAGGCCGGCCAGCATCGCGAGCCCGCCGGCGGTGGTGACGACGAGGGCCTGCATCGCGGCTGCCCGGCTCGCCCGCTTCGCGGCGTCGTGCCCGATGAGCAGGTACGAGAAGACCGTCGTCGCTTCCCACAGGACGAAGAGCACGATGACGTCGTCGGCGATCACCAGGCCGTACATCGACCCGGCGAAGGCGGTCAGGACCCCCGCGAAGCGGCCGAGCCCCGGCTCGTCGGGGCCGAAGTAGGACGCGCAGTAGACGAGCACGAGCGCGCCGACGACCGACACCACGAGGGCGAGCACCCAGGACAGGGCGTCGACGCGGAAGGCGATCGACAGGTCGAGCTGCGGGATCCACGTGAACGACTCGGAGACGCCACCGTGCAGCGCCCGGTCGGTCTGCGCGAGCGTGAGGACCGCGGCGGCAGCGGGTGCGAGCGCCGCGACGTAGAAGACGCGACGGCCGAGCAGCGGCGTCAGGGCCGGGACGACGAGGGCGATGACGGCGAACGCGACGAGGACGGTGACCATGGGGCGCCTCCTCGGGGTCGGGCGTGCAAGTCCGGCTCTGGGTGGCTCACAGGCTACCGAGAGCCGGATGGGGAGAACCTGAACGACCGGACAGCTTACTGTCGCGGTGGCAGGCTCTCCCCATCACTGTGCTCCCGATCGGGAGTCGTCGTGTCAGTCCTTCTTCCGATCGATGCCGTTCTTGCGGAGCGTGTCGTCGAACACGTCCGAGCTCTTCTCCGAGCACGTGTTGAACTCGTCGTCCGTGATGCCCTCCGGCATCTGCGACCCCGGGACGTCGCTGGGCGGCACGGTGTAGCCGAGGGAGCGGAAGCACTTGTCGAGCGCAGCGCCCATCGCAGCGGACGCCGCCTTCACCGCCGGGTCGTTCTCGTCGAGCACGCCGGGCATCTCGCCCGCGTCCTCCGAGCACTTCGTCCAGGCGTCCTTCGCCGCCTGGGGCGCACCGGGCTGCTGCAGGCTCTCGTCGTCCGGGTCGAAGCCCGCGTCCGAGAAGCACTTGTCGACGTCGGCGAACCACTTGGAGCGCTGCTGGTCGTCGGTGCCGCTCGACGCCGACGACTTCTCGGTCGGGGCGGGCCCGGCCGCAGAGCAGCCGGTGAGTGCCACGGCGGTGAGCAGCAGCCCGGCTGCCGTGGCGATGGTGGAGGTCCGGATGGAGCGCATGGTGGTTCCTTCGATCTGTGTACGGGGTCGTTGGGTGGTGTGTCCGCGCGGTCGCGGGTCAGGACGCGAGCGCCACCGTCGGGGGTGTCCGGGCTGCGCGCATCGCGGGGTAGGCGCCGGCGAGTGCACCGATCGCGAGGGTGGAGGCGAGGCCGATCGCGAACGCGCTCCACGGGACGACGAACGCCCACCCGTTGCCCGCCGCGACGGCCGCGACGACGCCCGAGCCGATCCCGACGCCGAGCACGCCGCCGGCGAACGAGAGCAGCAGCGCCTCGACGACGAACTGCGTCCGGACGTGCCGTCGTGTCGCACCGAGCGCGCGGCGCAGTCCGATCTCCCGGCGCCGTTCGAGCACCGCGATGACCATCGTGTTCGCGACGCCGATCCCGCCGACGAGCAGCGCGACGCCGCTCAGGCCGACGAGCATCCCGGAGAACGCACTGTCCGCGGCGTCGCGGGCGGCGAGCGCGTCGGACGGGCGGGAGATGGCCACGTCGCCGGGGGAGCCGGGCAGCAGAGTGCCGGCGACCTGGTCCCGGAGTGCTGCGACGGTCTCGTCGGTCGATCGTTCGAACAGGATCGTGGGTCGTCCGTCCCACCCGATCGTCCGCGCGGTCGTCCGGTCCACGAAGGCGCTCGTGTCGAGGTCCGGTGCCAGCGGGAGCGGGCCGAGCACACCGATGACCGTCACCGGGGTGTCCCCGGCCAGGACCTGCGCACCGGGCCCCGTGATGCCGAGGCGTTCCGCGGCGAGCGAGCCGAGCACGACCGTGCCGAGCCCGTCGGACGCGCGGTCGTGCCATCGTCCGGCGGCGACCGAGGCGTTCAGGAGCGGGGCGAGTGCGTCGTCCGCGGTGCCGACGGTCAGCGCTCCCGTCTCGGCGCGGTCGATCAGCGCGCTGCGGTAGAGCTTCGTGTGCAGGTCCGCGTACCCGGCGGCGCGTTCGACACCGGGGAGACGGTCGATCCGCGCCGCCGAGTCCTCCGGCAGCTGGACGGCCGTCCTCGCCTGCGCGTCGGGGACGGCGCGCAGCAGGTTCGTGCCCAGTCGGTCGAGTTCGGCGTCGAGGGCGGCGCGGCTCGAGGTCGAGATGCCGACGACGGCGATCATGGCGGCGATGCCGATGGCGATCCCCAGCGCGGAGAGCACCAGGCGGCCAGGGCGTGCACGCAGACCGGCGACGCCGAGCAGGACCGAGTCGGATCGGCGGAGCCGCGACGGCGTGAGTCCGGCGGCGGTCGCGGAGAGCCGACGTGCCACGGCGGACCGGCGGCTCATGCTGCGCTCCGCTCATCGGCGACGACGGCGCCGTCGCGGATCGCGATGCGTCTCGGGAGCTGTGCGGCGAGCGCGGTGTCGTGCGTGATCACGACGATCGCCGTCCCGTCGGCGTTCAGCTCGTGGAGGAGGTCGACGATCGACGCGCCGGAGCGCTGGTCGAGGTTCCCGGTGGGTTCGTCGGCGAGGACGAGCGGCGGGGAGGCGACCAGGGCGCGGGCGATGGCGACGCGTTGCCGCTCACCGCCGGACATCTGGTTCGGCCTGTGGGTCGTCCGGTTCCCGAGGCCGACACGTTCGAGCATCTCCCGCGCGCGTTCGTGACGCTCGTGGCGCGGGGTGCCCGAGTAGAGCAGGCCGTCGGCCACGTTGCCGAGCGCGGAGACGCCCTCGGCCAGGTGGAACTGCTGGAAGACGAACCCGATGCTCCCGGAACGGAGCGCCGAGAGCGCACCGTCGTCCAGGCGCGCGATGTCGTGCCCGGCGATCTCGACCAGCCCCTCGTCGGCCCGGTCGAGCGTGCCGACGACGTTGAGCAGGCTCGACTTGCCCGAGCCGGACGGCCCGACGATCGCGACGAGCTCGCCCTCGTCGACCCGGAGCGACACGTCGTCGATCGCGGTGACGGGTGGGGACCCGTAGTGCTTCCGCACGTGCTCCAGCCGGATGATCGCGGCGGTCATCGGGGGACCACCACGCGTTCGCCGGCGCGCAGGCCCTTCGTGACGGCGACCGAACCGGCCGCACTCTCCCCGAGTTCGACGGTCTTCGTGCGGACGGTGGTGCCGGTCAGCACCTGGACGCCGTACGTGTCGTGCCCCGTCGCCAGGACGGCCTCGACCGGGACGACGAGGGCATCGCGGATCCCGGGGGTGGCGATGTCCACCCGGACGTCCACGTCGGAGGCGTCACCGGCAGCGGCGTCGTCGTCGAGCGCCAGGGTGATCGGCACCCGCGGCGAACCGGTCTCGTCCTCCTCGGGCTGCTCGGGCTGGCCGACGCTCCGGATCTTCGCGGGGACCGCCTTGCCGTCGGGCAGCGTCACGGTGGCCGTGCCGCCGGCGTGCACGGACGACCGTTGTTCCGGGGTGATCGTCGCGGCGACCGCGCGGGTGCCGGTGGCGAGCGTCGCGACCTCGTCACCCGCGGCGATCGTCGCCCCGGCGGTGAGCGTGGTGGAACCGACACGGAGGTCGTCCGGCATGAAGAGCACGTCCCCGAGCGCGATCGTCCCGCTCTGCGGGGCCCCGAGCGACTTCTGCCAGCGCTCGACGGCGGCACCGGTCACCGCGGTGAACTCCTCGTCGACGAAGCCCGGGTCGAACCCGGCGTCGCGGAGCGCCTGTTCGAGCTGCCGCACGTCCGGACCCTTCGCCATCCCGGCCGCGAAGGGACGCCAGGACGGCAGCGCCCCGCGGAACACGGTGACCGGGCGGTCGTCGATGCGGAGCAGGGTCGCCCCGGGGGTGAGCACCGTCCCGGGGACGGGCGGCGCGGTGACCGTCCCTCCGCGCTGTGCAGTGACCGGGCCGCGGGAGTCGTAGCCGAGGGTGCCCCGCGAGGTGACCGTGCGGTCGACGCTCTTCCGCTCGACGACGGCGGTGGTGGGCTTCGGCCCGGTCGCGGCGTCGGCATCGCCGCCGGGTGTGACGGCCAGGACCGCTCCGGCGCCGGCGAGCCCGAGTGTCACCGCGACGGCGGTGCAGATGATCATGGTGCGGCCGCGTCGGTGTGCTCGTGCCGGACCGGTGGGCGTGTGCTCGTCCATCGGTGTCGTCTCCTCCCGGACGGCGAGGTGCCGTTCCGAGAGGACAGTCAACGGTGGAGGGCGTTGCGTCCGTGTGTGGTGTCGCTGGACCCCGGATCCGTGCGGTACCGGACCGGCCGCTCAGCGCACCAGCGCCGTGCGGCCGTCGCCTGCGGCCGACCAGGCCGCCTCGACGTCGCGCATCGGCACGGCGGCCGCGTCCACGGCGATCGTGCCGTCCGTGATCGCCGCCACGATGCCGGGGAGCTCCGCGACGAACGCGCCCGTGCCGACGGAACCCTGCCCGCTCCCGACGATGGTCAGGCCGGACGCACGGAGCGCGGCGGACGGGATCGGGGCCTCCGGACCGGCGGTGGAGCCGATCGCGATCCAGTCGAGCCGGATCCCGCGCTCCCGCCGTGCCGTGACGATGGCCGCCATCGCCGCCGCCGCGGGTGCGCCCCAGACGTAGTCGATGACGACGTCGACGTCGGACGCCGCTGTGGCGAGGCCGTCGACGTCGTCGAGCGGCACGACGACGTCCGCGCCGATGGCCGGCAGCGCTGCGAGACGGTCTGCGTTCCGGCCGCTCGCCACGACGTGCGAGGCTCCGAGGTGCTTCGCGACCTGGACCGCCGCACGACCCGAGGCGCCGGTGGCGCCGAGCACCAGGACGCGGGCACCGTCCGGGAAGTCGATCCGGCGGCGGAGCGCGACCCAGGAGGACATCACCGGGTTGACGCCGGCCGCGATGGACACCGGGTCCGCGCCGTCCGGCAGGACGACGCTGGCACGAGGGTCGACGGCGACGCGCTCGGCCATCGAGCCGCGGGTGTCGGACTGCACGGCGAAGTACCGGAGCGTGCCGTCCGGGAACCGGCCGACGCCGTCGACGCCGGGCACGAGGGGCAGTGCGCCCTCGCTCGTGTAGTGGGAGCCGGACGCCTGCGAGCGGACGCGGGGGTGCAGGCCGGCGGCGACGACCTCGACGAGGACCTCGTCGGGGGTCGGGGTCGGCTCGGGGAACTCCGCCCAGGTCGGAGCGGTGTCGAAGCGGGTGACGACGGATGCGTGCATGATGTGCTCCTTTGGTTCGTGTTACGAATCAAAGTAGTTCGCATCACGAACATCGTCAAGTAGGCTGCGTGCATGGACACCAGCGAGCAGGACCGCCTCGTCGACGCCCTCGGGCACGCGGCGTTCACGACGATGGGCGCGCTGACCGACCTGGCGGCGGACGCCGGCCTGTCGCTGACGCAGCTCCGGGTGCTCGCGATCCTGCGGGACCGGCGGCTCCGCATCGGGGACCTGGCGGAGTACCTCGGCCTCGAGAAGTCGACGATGACCGGGCTCGTGGCCAGGGCGTCGCAGAAGGGCCTGCTCGCGCGGGAACCGAACCCGGACGACGCCCGCGCGGTGGACGTGGTGCTCACCGACCGTGGGCACGAGGTCGCGCTCGCGCTGGAGTCGGCGATGCGCGACGCCCTCCTGCCCCTCACCGAGCGGCTCCCCGCGGCCGACCGCCGACGACTCCGCGAGCTCCTGGAGCGGATGCTGCGCTGATCAGCGCCAGCGCCAGCGCCAGCGCCAGCGCCAGCGCAGCGGCCGCGCCGGCGCCGGCGCCGGCGCCGTCGGCCCCGCGAGCCGCTACCGACCGTGCGCCCGCGACGGGATCTGCGTGGCGAGCTTGCCGCCGGACACGTCGAGCAGCGTCCCCGTGATGTACGACGACGCGTCACTCGCCAGGAACACCAGCAGGTCGGCGACGTCGTCCGGGGTCTCCCACCGCCGGAGTGACAGCGTGTCGAGGAGCCGGTCCTGCGCCTCGGCGGGCATCGTCGCGAAGCCGTTCATCGCCGTCGGCACCATCCCCGGCGCGTACGCGTTCACCGTGATGTCCCACGGCCCGAGCTCCGAGGCCAGCACCCGGGTGAGCGCCACGACCGCGGCCTTCGACGCGGCGTACGCGGCGCTCCCGACGCTCGGCACGATCGCCGCGAAGGACGCCGCGTTGATGATCCGGCCACGGCCGGCCCGCTGCATGACCGGTGCGACGGCCTGGCTCATCAGGAAGGTCCCGCCGAGGTTCACGTCCATGCACCGCTGCCACGCGTCCCACTGCAGGTCGGCGACGAGGCCGTCGACGTTGATGCCGGCGTTGTTCACCAGGACGTCGATGGTCCCGTGTCGTTCGACGACGACGTCCACCGCCGCGCGCACCGACGCCGGGTCGGCGACGTTGCAGACGACGTGGTCGGGGGAGTCCGGTCCGTCGAAGGCGAGGTCGAGGGCGACGACCCGTGCTCCCTCGGCGCGGAACCGGGTGGCGAGCACGCTGCCGATCCCGCGGCCGGCTCCGGTGACGACGACCACGCGGTCGCTGAGGTCGAGGTGCATCGTCGCTCCCTTCGACCGGCGGACGTCGCCGGCCTCAATAGGCATACTAATCAGCATGACGAACGATGCGGAACAGGCCGAGCCGGCACAGCGGGTCCTCTGGATCACCGGCGGCGGCAGCGGCATGGGCGCAGCAGCGGCGCGCACCGCGGCGGCGAGCGGCTGGACGGTGGTCCTCAGCGGGCGCCGCGCCGACCGGCTCGAGGCGGTGGCCGCCGACGTCCGGTCCGCCGGCGGGACCGCGGACGTCCTGCCGCTCGACGCCGCCGACCCGGACGCCGTCCCCGCCGCGGCCGCGGCGATCGCGGACCGGTACGGGCGCCTCGACGGGCTGGTCCTCGCCGCCGGCCTGAACGCGCCGCGACGCCGGTGGGACGACCAGTCGATGCCGGACTTCCGCGCGATCGTGGACACCAACCTCACCGCCGTCGTCGCCGTCGTCGACGCGGCACTCCCCGCGCTCCGGGCGTCCGGCGGCGTCGTGGTCGTCGTCTCCTCGTACGCCGGGTGGTCGTTCCAGCCCGGCGCTGGGGTGGCGTACTCGGCATCGAAGACGGCACTCGGCTCGGTCGTCCGGAGCCTCAACCAGCAGGAGGCGGCGCACGGGATCCGCGCGACGCACCTCTGCCCCGGCGACGTCGCGACGGACTTCCTCGACCAGCGGCCGGAGGTCCCCGACGCGGCGGCGCGTGCCGTGATGCTCACCCCGGAGGACATCGGCCGCACCATCGGCTTCGTGCTCGACGCCCCCGCGCACGTCCGCGTCGACGAACTCGTGATCAGCCCGGTCGCACAGCGGTGACGAGCACCTTCGACCGGGTGCTCGACGAGCTCGGGTCGGCGATCGTCTCCGGAACACTGCCGACCGGACACGTCGACAGCATCGACGGCTTCGTCGTCCGCACGGGTGCGAGTCGGAGCATCGTCCGCGAGGCGACGCGGGTCCTCGTCGGGCTCGGTCTCCTCAGTGCGGGCCGTCGCGTCGGCCTCCGGGTCCGCCCGCGGGAGGACTGGGACGTGATCGACCCGCGCGTGGTCGGCTGGCGCCTCGCCGGGTCCGAGCGCGACGCGGTGCTCGCGGAACTCCGCGCACTCCGGCGCGCGGTCGAGCCGGAAGCAGCAGCCGCGGCAGCGGACCGTGTCGCGTCCGGCGCGGTCCCACCGGACGGCCTGGAGGCACTGGTCGCCGCCGCAGGACGACTCGCGGCCGACGGCGCGGACGCCGCCACGCGCCTCCAGTCCGACCGAGCGGTGCACCGTCGCCTGCTGGACCTGTCCGGGAACGCGGTCTTCGCCCGGCTGGCGCAGGTCGTCGAGCGCGCGCTCGACGAGCGCGAGCACATCGGACCGGACCCGCACGACATGGCGTTGCACGTCGCGCTGGCCGACGCCGTGGCGCGCGGGGATGCTCCGGGTGCGGCGGCGGCGATGCGGGAGATCGTCGACCGCACCTGAACCGGCGGACCGCTTGCGCCACCCACGACCGGACCGTTAACATTTCACATGTTGTCCGATCCGGGGGAGTCCGCATGCGCATCCTGATCGCCGAGGACGAGACGTTCCTCGCGGACGCCGTCGCGGCGGGCTTCCGAAGCCACGGCTGGGCCGTCGACGTGGCCGGCGACGGCGACCGGGCCCTCGAGCTCGCACTCGTCCACGACTACGACGTGCTCGTCCTGGACCGCGACCTCCCCGGCACGCACGGTGACGACGTCTGCCGGAGCGTCGTCGCCGCCGGACGGGGATGCCGGATCGTGATGCTCACCGCTGCCGCCCGGCTCGACGACCGCGTCGAGGGGTTCGAACTCGGTGCCGACGACTACCTCCCGAAGCCCTTCGCGTTCGCCGAGCTCGTCGTCCGCGTGCGGGCGCTCGGGCGACGGAGCGCCGCCGCTGCACCGCTCGTGCTCCGCGCGGCCGACATCGAACTCGACCCGGCGCGCGGCACGGTCGTCCGGGCCGGGGACCCGGTCCACCTCACCCGGAAGCAGTTCGGGGTCCTGGAGCTCCTGCTCGGCGCCCGCGGACAGCTGGTCAGCGCCGAGGTGATGCTCGAGAAGGTCTGGGACGAGCACGCCGACCCCTTCACAACCGCTCCGCGGGTCACCGTCTCCACGTTGCGACGGGCGCTCGGTGCGCCGGATCCGATCACGACCGTCGCCGGAGTCGGGTACCGGATCGACGTCGACGCGTGAGCACCAGGACGCGGCTGACCCTGACCGCCTGCACGGTCTTCACCCTCGCCGCGCTCGCCGCGTTCGCCGGGCTCGTGTTCGTCATCCAGGACTTCCCCGCCTACGCCGTGGACCGGGGCGAGTTCCCGCGGCGGAGCGAGGTGATCCGGATGGTGGTGACCGGCGCGGCCGTGGCGATCGCGTTCTTCGCCGTCGTCGGGGCGGTGTTCGCGTGGGTGCTCGCCGGAACGCTGCTCCGGCCGCTCGACCGCATCGCACGTGCCGCCCTCAGCGCCGCGGACGGCGACCTCTCCCAGCGTGTGGGCCTCCGTCGATCGGACGAGTTCGGCCGGCTCGCCGCGACGTTCGACCTGATGCTCGACCGGCTGCAGGACGCCGTGGCGGTCCATGAGCGCTTCGCGGCGAACGCCGCGCACGAGCTCCGGACACCGCTCGCGGTGATCCGGACCGTGACCGAGGTGGCGCAGGCATCCCCGGAGCACCGTGACGTCGACGAGGTGCTCCGCCGGATCGCCGTCACCAACCGCCGTGCGACCGAGACCTGCGAGGCACTCCTCGAGCTCTCGGACGCGAACCGGGTGTCGATGCGGCGTCGCCCGGAGGCGCTCGGGCCGGTCGTGGCGGACGCGCTCGAGGAAGTGCTGCCGGCGCTGGAGCAGGCGGGCGTGCAGGTCGGCGTGGACATCGGCCCCGGCGACGTCGTGCTCGAGTGCGACCGACGGCTCCTCCGGCAGGCGCTCCGGAACCTGCTCGACAACGTCGCGCGACACGGTGCTCCCGGAACGGCGACGATGACCGTCCTCGCCGATGCCTCCGACGTCCTGATCCGCTGCGAGAACCCCGGCGAGACGCTCGATCCCGAGCGTGTCGGGCGACTGGCGGAGCCGTTCCTCCGGGGTGGGGGCCGTGGGCGGTCCGGGGCGGAACGCGGGCACGGGCTCGGGCTGGCGCTGGTCGCACGCGTCGCGGCGGTCCACGGTGGCGCGCTCGACCTGCGGCCGCGTCCCGGGGGCGGCCTCGTCGTCGAGATCCGCTTGCCGCGCTGAGCCGCGGTGTCACCGGGGCCGGCGCGTCGGACCGGCGGGCGCGTCGTGTCCGGCTGGCCCGCGGGGTGCGCGCGTACGGTGCGCGCCATGCGTACCCGAACCGCATCGCCGCTCGTCGTCCTCACGCTCGTCGCCCTCACGCTCTCCGGCTGCACCGCCGGCTCGGACGCCGACGACGAGCCCACGCGCCGGGCCGCGACCGCCCCGCCGACGCCGACCGACCTGGCCGACGGCGAGGTGGTCCCCACCGGCGCCGTGACGGACGTCGCGACCGGACTCGACGCGCCCTGGTCGGTGGTGCTGACCGACGACGGCACCCCGCTCGTGAGCCTCCGGGACTCCGGTGACGTCCTCGAGCTCGGCGACGACGGCACCCCGCGGACGGTCGGGTCGATCGACGGCGTCTCGCACGGCGGGGAGGGCGGGCTCCTCGGCCTCGCGCTGCACGACGACGCGCTCTACGTGTACTCGACCGCCGACGACGGCAACCGTGTCCAGCGCTACCCGCTCACCGGCAGCGCCGGGTCCTTCGCGCTCGGCGACCCGACGACGGTCATCGACGAGCTGCCCGCGAACACCTTCCACGACGGCGGCCGGATCGCGTTCGGGCCGGACGACATGCTCTACGTCACCGTGGGGGACGCCGGGAACCGGTCCGAGGCGCAGGACCGGTCCTCGCTCGCCGGCAAGATCCTCCGCCTGACCCCGACGGGCGACGTCCCCGACGACAACCCCTTCGACGGGTCGCCGGTCTGGTCGTACGGGCACCGCAACGTGCAGGGACTCGGGTGGGCGTCCGACGGCACGATGTTCGCGTCCGAGTTCGGTGAGGACACCTGGGACGAGCTCAACGTCATCGAACCGGGGAAGGACTACGGGTGGCCCGAGGTGGAGGGCGCCGGCGGCACGAGCCAGGGGTTCGTCGACCCGGTGCGGCAGTGGTCGACCGACGCCGCGAGCCCGTCGGGCCTCGCCGTCGTCGACGACACCGTGTTCATCGCGAACCTCCGCGGTGAGGTGCTCCGGTCGGTGCCCGCCGCCGACCCGTCCGACTCGCGCGAGTGGTTCTCCGGGGAGTACGGGCGGCTCCGCACCGTGCTCGCGGGACCAGACGGCACCCTCTGGTTCGTCACGAACAACACCGACGGCCGCGGCACCCCCGGCGCCGGCGACGACCGGATCCTGTCCGTCGGTCTCACCGGGTGAGGCGCGCGTACTGTCCGGTCCATGCCTGCTCTCACAGACACCTTCGTCCTGTCCAACGGACTCCACATCCCCCAGATCGGCTTCGGCACCTGGCAGATCCCGCCGGGGTCCGAGGCGTACGACGCCACCCGGGCCGCACTCGACGCCGGCTACCGGCACATCGACACGGCGGCGGCCTACGGCAACGAAGCCAGCGTCGGCGAGGCGGTCCGCGACAGCGGTGTGCCGCGTGACGAGGTGTTCATCACCACGAAGCTCCCCGCCGAGATCAAGACGGCGTCCGGCGCGCGCGAGGCCTTCGCGGCGTCCACCGCGGCCCTCGACCTCGGGGTCGTCGACCTCTACCTGATCCACGCACCGTGGCCGTGGAGCGACATGGGCAGCGACCACCGCGACGGCAACGTCGAGGTCTGGAAGGTCTTCGAGGAGCTGTACGACGCCGGCAAGACCCGGTCCATCGGGGTCTCGAACTTCGTCGTCGCCGATCTCGAGCACCTCCTCGCGAACACCGACGTCGTGCCGCACGCCGACCAGATCCGCTGGTTCATCGGCAACACCCAGGACGACACGACGGCGTTCTGCGCGGAGCAGGACATCCTCGTCGAGGGCTACTCGCCGCTCGCCACCGGTGGACTCCTGTCGAACGCGGCCATCGGCGAGATCGCGGCGAAGTACGACAAGACCGTGGCGCAGGTCGCGATCCGGTACCTGCTCGAGAAGGACGTGCTCCCGCTGCCGAAGTCGACGACCCCGTCGCGGATCGCCGAGAACGCCGACGTCGACTTCGTGCTCGCGCCCGAGGACGTCGCGACGCTCGACGGCCTGCAGGACACGACCGACTGAGCGGCGGGCGCGCATGACGTCGATCACCGACCTCGTCCCGGACCCGTCCGCGCTCGAGCGCATCGCGACCGGCAGCACCTGGGCGGAGGGGCCGTGCTGGATCCCCGCCACCCGGACGCTCCGCTGGTCCGACATCCCCGGCGACCGGATCCTGCAGTGGGACGCCTCCTCGGGTGCCACCACGACGTACGCCGACGGGGTGGAGTTCACCAACGGCCGGACCCTCGACGCCGACGGGTCCGTCGTGCAGTGCTCGCACGGGAACCGTCGCGTCGAGCGGGACCGGGACGGTGTCGTCACGGTCATCGCGGACGGGTGGAACGGGGTGCGGCTGAACTCTCCGAACGACGTCGTGGTCGCGCGGGACGGCAGCGTGTGGTTCACCGATCCGGCCTACGGCATCACGCAGCCGCGCGAGGGGCACCCCGGTGTGCGGGAGTACGGCGACCACTGGGTGTTCCGTTGCGGCCCGGACGGCTCCGACCTGCGCCCCGTCGTGGTCGATGCCGACGAGCCGAACGGGTTGGCGTTCGACCCGACCGGGCGGGTGCTCTACGTCGCGAGTTCGTCGTCGGAGCGGCCGGTGATCCGGGCGTACGACGTGTCCGTGGACGGCGTCGGTGGCGGCGGCGCGCGCGGTGCCGGGGACGGCGGCGTCGCGGCCGCGGTCCGGGTGAAGAACGGGCGGGTCTTCGCGACGCTCGAACCGGGCGAGGGGGCACCCGACGGCATCCGGGTGGACCTCGACGGCAACGTCTGGTCGTCCTCGCACCACGGGGTCGTCGTGTTCGCCCCCGACGGTCGGCGGATCGGCGAGGTCCCCGTGCCGGAGGTCGTCGCGAACCTCTGCTTCGGTGGCGACGACGGCACGACGCTGTTCATCGCCGCGACGACGTCGATCTACCGGATCCGGACGGCCGCCCGGATCTGACAGCCCTTCCGTTCATGGTATGTGCAATGTAAAATACATGTACACCCACCACGAGCGGAGACGTCATGCCCCATGTCGCGATCATCGGAACCCGGGGCTACCCCTCCTACTACGGCGGCTTCGAGACGGCCGTGCGCCACATCGCGCCCCACCTCGCAGAGTCGGGGTGGGGCGTCACCGTGTACGGCCGCCCCGGGCAGGAACGGACGGACGACCCGGCGCTCGATCCCCGGGTCGTCCGGCGGACCACCCGGGGGACCGAGTCGAAGGCGCTGAGCACCCTGTCGTTCGGGCTCACCGCGGTGCTCGACACCATCCGCCGGCGCCCGGACGTCGCGCTCGTCATGAACTGCGCGAACGGCTTCTGGCTCCCCCTGCTGGCACTCGCTGGCATCCCCACCGTCGTGAACGTCGACGGCATCGAGTGGGAGCGCGCGAAGTGGGGGCGCCTCGCCCGCTTCGTCTTCAAGGCCGGAGCCCGGATGACCGCTCGGTTCGCGGACCGGCTCGTGTTCGACGCCGACGCGATCGGCGCCTACTGGCGCCGTGAGTTCGACCGGACCGGCGTGATGATCCCCTACGGCGGGACCGAGAGCCGCGCCCTGCCCCTGCACGAGGACGACACCGACCTCACCGGGCGGCCCTTCGCCCTGGTGGTCGCCCGGTTCGTCCCGGAGAACACCGTGGCGGAGTTCCTCGAGGCCGCCGAGCGCATCGCCCGGCACCACCCCGTCGTCATCGTCGGGTCCAGCGGGTACGGCGGCGGCCTGGACGACGCGGCCCGATCGCTCGCCGCGCGGAACCGCGACGTCCGGTGGCTCGGGCACGTGGCGGACGACGCGCGGCTCTTCGCGCTCTGGCAGCACGCCGGCGCGTACTTCCACGGCCACAGCGTCGGCGGCACGAACCCGGCGCTCGTCCAGGCGATGCACTGCGGCGCGCCGACGGTCGCCAGGGACACCGTCTACAACCGCGAGGTCCTCGGGGACGACGGCGCCGTCTTCGTCGAACCGCAGCCGGACGCCATCGCGGACGCGGTCCTCGCGGTGCTCGACGACCCCGAAGAGCAGCAGCTGCGCGGTGCCGCCGTGCTCCGCCGGGCGCGGACCGCGTACACGTGGGACGGCGTGTGCGACGGGTACGAGCAGGCGCTCGCGGGGGTCATCGTGCGGGAGCGCGCTGCCGTATCCTGACTCGGCCATGCAGTGCGACTACTTCGACCGCGGGGTGTGCCGCTCGTGCACGCTCATGGGGCAGCCGTACGCTGATCAGGTCCTCGACAAGGAACTCCGCACGCGCGAGCTCCTGCACGACGCGGTCGAGGCTGCCGGGGGACCGGGTTCCGTCGAGTTCCTCCCGGCGATCACCAGCCCCGAGTCCGGCTACCGCAACCGGGCGAAGATGGTCGTCGGCGGATCGGTCGAGCACCCCACGATCGGGATCCTCGACCACCGCCAGCGTGGGGTCGACATCCGGCACTGCGGCATCTGCACGCCCGGCATCCGCGCGGCGCTGCCGGTCCTGGCGGACTTCGTCTCGTCGGCCGGCCTCATCCCGTACGACGTCGCGACCCGCCGGGGCGAACTGAAGTTCGTGCTCGTGACGGAGTCTCCCGACGGCGCGCTCATGGTCCGCTTCGTGCTCCGGTCCGAGGGGCAGCTGGCCCGGCTCCGATCGCGCCTCGGCGACCTGCTGCTCGCCCTGCCGGAGCTCGTGGTCGTCACCGCGAACCTGCTGCCGGAGCACAAGGCCGTCACCGAGGGCGTCCGGGAGGTCGTGCTCACCGAGCAGGAGACGCTGCCGATGCGGCTCGGGCCGGTGACGATGCACCTCCGCCCGCAGAGCTTCTTCCAGACGAACACGCACGTCGCCACACAGCTCTACGCGCAGGCCGCGGACTGGATCGACGAGGTGGCTCCGGCTTCGATGTGGGACCTGTACTGCGGCGTCGGTGGATTCGCGCTCCACGCCGCCCGACCCGGCCGCGCCGTCACCGGCATCGAGACCAGCGTCGAGGCGATCCGCTCCGCGAAGCAGTCCGCGCGTGAGGCGGGGCTCGTCGACGTCCGGTTCGCCGCCGACGACGCGACCGAGCACGCGCTGCGCTCCCGTCCGGACCAGACGCCGGAGCTCGTCGTGGTGAACCCGCCCCGGCGCGGGATCGGGGCGACGCTCGCCGATTGGCTCGAGGCGTCCGACGTCCAGCACGTCGTCTACTCCAGCTGCAACCCGGTGACCCTCGCGAAGGACCTCGCCCGGATGCCGTCGCTCCGACTCCGCCGCGCGCGGGTGCTCGACATGTTCCCGCAGACCGGGCACCTCGAGGCCGTCACGCTGCTCTCCCGGGTCTGATCCGGAGCCCTGCGGCCGCGGTTGCCAGGGGATTCGGATGTTCGCGTACCCGGGTACGCCCGATCGCCATGTGCATGGCGATCGTCCCGTACAGGTTTCCTCGCGGGGTACATAGCACTGATGGGTAGAACCCTTGGTCTCAGTTTGATAACGACGCGGAGTTTCCTATGGTGGCCGACCGTGACGCCGGCGCGAACCACTGCCCCCGGCGACACCTCAACAGACCGCGATCGGTCGGGGTGGGCAGTGGTCCGCCGAACGGCGTGCGACCCCGCTGGAGCAACGACATGAAGAAGACCACCCGTACCCGCGCCCTCCTCGGCGGACTCGCCTTCGCCGGCATCGCCGCGGCCGGTGTGGGGCTCTCGGCCCCCGCGAACGCCGCGTCCGGCTCGACGTGGGACGCCCTCGCCCAGTGCGAATCCGGCGGCAACTGGGCCATCAACACCGGCAACGGCTACTACGGCGGCCTGCAGTTCACGCAGAGCACCTGGACCGCCAACGGTGGTTCCGGCAGCCCGGCGAACGCCAGCCGTGCGACCCAGATCGCCGTCGCCGAGCACGTCCTCGCCTCCCAGGGCTGGGGTGCATGGCCCGCCTGCTCCGCGAAGCTCGGGCTGAGCGGCACCACCGGCGCCGCCCCGGCCGCCATCCCGCAGCAGCAGGCCGCACCGGCTCCGGCCGCTCCGGCCCCCGCGCAGCAGGCGGCGCCGAAGGCCACGACGCCGACGACGACCGCCGCACCGGCAGCCCCGGCTGCTCCGGCCGCGCCGTCGAAGCCCGCCGCGGTGAAGACCAGCGGCAAGACGTACACGGTGGCGTCGGGTGACACGCTCGACACCATCGCGACGAAGCTGAAGGTCGACGGCGGCTGGAACAAGCTGTGGGCCGCCAACACCTCGATCGACGACGCGAACCTGATCTACGCGGGTCAGACGCTGCAGCTCCCGGCCTGACCTCCGGCAGACCGATCACCGACGAAGCGCCCCGGGCTCTCCCTCCGAGAGTCGGGGCGCTTCGTCGTGCAGCGCTACTGCGGGTTCTCCTGCAGCCAGCGGCCGAGGTCGTCCGATCGCAGCGCCGAGCTGAGCGCCTGGACGGCGACGGCGTTCACCGCGACGTACGACTGACCGTCGGCTGAGGTCCCGCCGCCCGCAGTCGGCATCGTGAAGGTCTGCAGGTCCGCCGGCCGGACGCCGCGCAGTGACCATCCGAGGCCGGCGATCGTACGGAAGTCCAGCCCCGGGTCGACGGCGAGGTACCCGCTCGTCGCGGCGACGAAGTCCTGGATGCGTCCGGGATCCGTCATGGTGCCCTTCGAGAGCACCCCGTCAACGATCCCGCGCATGAACGCCTGCTGGTTCCGGACCCGGGTGTGGTCGGCGTCGGCGAAGGCGTACCGCTCCCGCACGAAGGCCAGTGCCGCGTCGCCGTCGAGGCGGTTCGCCCCGACGGTGAAGTGGTGGCCACGTGCGGTGAAGTCCTGGGTGGACTGCACGGTCACGCCGCCGAGGGCGTCCGTCACGGCGCCGAAGCCGCGCATGTCGATCTCGGCGACGTGGTCGATGCGGACGTCGAGGAGCTGTTCGACCGTCTGCACCGTGAGCGGGATGCCGCCCCATGAGTACGCCGCGTTGATCTTCGCGTTGCCGTGGCCGGGGACGTCGACCCACGAGTCGCGCATGATCGACATCAGGTACACGGCCTTCCGGTCGGCCGGGACGTGGGCGAGCATCAGCGTGTCCGATCGCCCGCCCGCTGCGGTGTCGCCCTGCTGCGCGAGTCCCTTCCGGGAGTCGGAGCCGATGAGCAGGATGTTCTCTGCACCGTCGGTGGTGGCCGGTCGTGTCCCGGTCGGGAACGGCTCGGCGATGGTGTCGGACTCGCGGTCGTAGCTCCGCGCGAGTCCGCCGACGAAGACGCTCGCGACGACGGCGATCACCGCCGCGATGCCGACGAGCGAGCCGAGCGTCGCGACGAGGGCGACGAGGAACGGGCGGCGACGGCGCGGGGTGGCGCGACGACCGGGCATGGTGACTCCTGGGTTCCGGCCGGCCGTGGCACCGACTTCCCAAGGCTACAACATGTGGTATTTCACCCGCAATGGGATCAGGAGGTACCCAGGATCCGTCCGAGCGCCGACCGGAGCGCCGGGTCGTCGGGCAGCACCTCACGCTCGATGTGCTTCGCGGTGTCCCAGGCAGCTCGCCCGCGGTCGGTCACGGTGACCACCCGCCGGCGACGGTCCTCCGGGTGTGGACCGCGCTCGACGAGCCCGTCGCGCTCCATCCGCTCGAGCGTGCGGGACATGGTCTGCGGCTGGACGCGGGCGGTCCGGGCGAGGGTGTCGGCGCCGGTCGGCCCGGTGCGGATGAGGATGTCGATCGCGATGAGTGCCGCGTGGGGGAGTCCGATCGCGCGGAGTCGTTCGTCCCAGTCCCGCTCCACCGAGCGGGCTGCCGCGGCGAGCAGTCGCCCGAGGGGCCACTCAGCGGGGTCGTCGTCCATGTCTGGATTCTAGGGTCGCTCCACATGTGCGACGGAATGATCAGCATGCTGATCATTCGAGTACGCTCAACCTCGTGCCCCGCTTCCTCCGCATCGTGATCCCCGCCGTCGTCATCGTCGCCTGGCTCGTCATCGCCTCGATCGGCGGACCGTTCTTCGGCAAGATCTCCGAGGTCTCCACGAACGACCAGACCTCGTTCCTCCCCGCGTCGGCCGATGCGACCAAGGTGCAGGAGCGCTCGGCGGCGTTCCGCGACGACACCGGCGCTCCCGCGGTCATCGTCCTCGAACGCTCCGGTGGCTTCGCGGCGTCCGACACAGCGGCCGCCCGCGCGCTCGTCGAACGGCTCGGTGACCGTTCCGACGTCGACTCGGTGAGCCCCGCGATCCCGAGCGAAGACGGGGACGCGGTCGAGATCGTGGCGACGCTGACGAGCGCGGCGGACACCGGCGACGCCGTGGCGGCGATCCGAGCGGACGTCGACGACGCGCTCACGTCCGGGATGCGCGGCTACGTCACCGGTCCGGCCGGGTTCACGGCCGACCTCACCGAGGCGTTCGCGGGCATCGACGGCATCCTGCTCGGGGTCGCCCTCGCCGCGGTCCTCGTCATCCTGGTCATCGTCTACCGGTCGCCACTGCTGCCGTTCCTGGTGCTCGGGACGGCCACCTTCGCACTGACCGCGTCGATCCTCGTCGTGTGGGCGCTGGCGAAGGCCGGCATCGTCACCGTGAACGGGCAGGTGCAGGGCATCCTCTCGATCCTGGTCATCGGTGCCGCGACCGACTACGCGCTGCTCTACGTCTCCCGGTACCGCGAGGCGCTCCGCGACCACCGCACCGGCTGGGACGCGACGAAGGCCGCCCTCCGCGGGAGCCTCGAGCCGATACTGGCGTCGGGCGGCACCGTCATCGTCGGCGTGCTCTGCCTGCTGCTCTCCGACCTCAACTCGAACAAGGCCCTCGGCCCGGTGGCGGCGATCGGCATCGCGTTCAGCCTGCTGGCGGCTCTGACGCTCCTGCCCGCGCTGCTGCTCGTGTTCCGTCGCGCCGCGTTCTGGCCGCTGCGTCCGGTCCACGGCAGCGCGCACCCGGTGGTCACCGGCCCCGACGCCCGGGGACTCTGGGCACGCGTCGGACGGCTCGTGTCCCGCCGCTCGCGGGTCGTGTGGATCGTGTGCACCGTCGGACTGCTCGCCATGGGCACCGGGCTCATCGGGCTCAAGGCGGACGGTGTCCCGCAGAGTGACCTGGTGATCGGGCAGTCGCAGGCGCGCGACGGTCAGGACGTGCTGGCCGACCACTTCCCCGCAGGCTCCGGCAGCCCGGCGCAGGTGATCGGCGACGCCGACCGCATCGACGACCTGGCATCGGCGATCACCGGCGTGGACGGCGTCGACGGTGTGGTGGCGGTGTCGAAGGACGCACCCGCGGGCACGGTGCCGGTCAGCGGGAGCGGCGGCGCGAGCGGGAGCGGCGGCGCCGGCCCCACCGTGGTCGACGGGCAGGTCCTGCTCCAGGCGACCCTGAGCTCCGCCGCCGACTCGGACGCTGCCGAGACGACCGTGCGCGCACTCCGCACCGCCGTCGAGCGCGTCGACCCCGGCGCGATCGTCGGCGGGGTCACCGCGACGGCGATCGACACGAACGACACCGGCATCCGGGACCGCTCGCTGATCATCCCGGTGGTGCTCGTCGTCATCCTGCTCATCCTGATGCTCCTGCTGCGGAGCATCGTCGCACCGCTCGTCCTCATCGGCAGCGTGATCGTCTCGTTCGCCGCGGCGCTCGGCGTCGGCGCGCTGGTGTTCGACCACGTGTTCCACTTCCCCGGCGCGGACCCGTCCGTCCCGCTGTACTCGTTCGTGTTCCTGGTGGCGCTCGGGGTGGACTACAACATCTTCCTCATGACCCGGGTGCGTGAGGAGGCCCTGCGGCACGGCCCGCGCGAGGGCGTGCTCCGCGGACTCGGCGTCACCGGTGGCGTGATCACCTCAGCCGGGGTGGTGCTCGCCGCCACGTTCGCTGCCCTCGGCGTGATCCCGATCCTGTTCCTCGTGCAGATCGCGTTCGTCGTCGCGTTCGGCGTCCTGCTCGACACGATCGTGGTCCGTTCGCTGCTCGTCCCGGCCCTGGCGTACGACCTCGGCGCACGCGCCTGGTGGCCGTCGCGCCTCTCGCGTCGCTCCGCCGACATGTGACACGCTGTGCACATGCCAGTTCCCTCGACGCAGCCTGCTGCCGAGCGCAAGCTCCTCCGTGACACCGTGCAGGACAAGATCCGCGACGCGATCATGGACGGCACGCTGGAGCCCGGCGAGCGGCTCAACGACGACGACCTGATCTCCTGGCTCGGCGTCTCCCGCACCCCGATCCGCGAAGCCCTGGCCGAACTCGCCCGCGCCGGTCTGATCGAGATGGCCCCGAACCGCTACACGCGGGTCGCGGCACCGACTGCTGACGAACTGCTCGACGCGTACCGCACGCTCGGCGTGATCTACGGCGGGGTCGTCCGCCTGGCGGTGCCGCGCTTCACCGACGCGGAGCGCAAGAAGATCGTGAAGATGCTCGACGACGTCGTCGCCCGCGTCGGCAAGGACGAACAGGCGAAGGTCGCCCACGACGGCGCGGACATCTACTCGCTCTGGGCCGGGGCCTGCGGCAACCCGTCCCTCGAGCAGCTCTGCCGGTCGACCACCGACGGCCTGGCCTTCAAGCTCCGTGTGCCGGAGCTCGCCGAGCTGGTGCCCGCCGACGTCATCCTCCCCGAGCTCCAGAAGCTCAAGGACGCCGTCCTCGCGAAGGACCCGATCGCCGCCGAGCTCGCGATGGAAGCGGTGCACCTGCTGCCGACCCGCGGCTGACCCGCGGCCCGCGGCCCGCGGCCGACCCGCGGCCCGCGGCCCGCGGCTGACCCGCGGTGGTCAGTGCGCGACGGCGGAGATCATCCCCAACCCGACGCTGATCCGGTCGGCGACCTCGATGAGGTCCTCGGCGAGCGAGTCCATGTCGCGGTCGCGGAGCTGGGTCACGCGTCCGGAGATCGACAGCGCCGCTGCGATCCGTCCTGACGCGTTCCGGATGGGCGCGGCGATGCAGAACCGTCCGAGTGCGAGTTCCTGGTTCTCCACACACCACCCCCGCGACGCCGAGGCCGCCAGGTCAGCGGTCAGGGCGTCGTGCGTGGTGATGGTGTGGTCCGTGTAGCGGGAGAGTTCCCCGAGCAGCGCTTCCCGCTCCGCCTGGCTCATGTCGAGCATCAGGGCCTTGCCGAGCGCGGACGCGTGCAGCGGCTGCCGCATCCCGATCATCGTGTGCGACTTCGGCGCGAGCGACCCCTCGAAGTGGCAGAGGTAGATCGCCCAGGCGTCGTCGAGCACGCCGACGTTCGCGGTCAGCCCGATGCGGTGCGCGAGTTCCTGCGCGGCGGCGCGGGACTCGCGGTGCACGGGATTGTGGTTGAGGCCCTGGCTCGCGAGCTCGAGGACCGCCCGCCCGACCGAGTACCCCTGCGTCTCCGGGTCGCGCCGGACGAACTCGAGCGACTCCAGCGTCGCGAGGAGCCGCCCGGTCGTCGAGGTCCCGAGCCCGATCGCGCGGGCGATGTCCGACGCGCGGACGCTCCCGCTCTCGGAGGTGCCGAGCGCGCCGAGGACCGCCACGGCGCGCTCGATGCTCTGGTTCGGAGGGGTGGTGGCCATGTGCCCATTCTGCTGGTCGAGCGGGCACCCCGCGCCGACTGCGACGCGGGGTGCCCTGGTTCTCAGCCCTTGCGCCACAGGTCGACGAGGAGCCTGGCGAGGTTCACGAGCAAGCTCGCGACCCCCAACCACAGCACCTGACGCCTGGGCTTGGAGTCGTTGTCCTGGGACATCGATCCACCTCCTGGTGTCTGCGCCGGCGGACACGAGAAGCGCAGGCCAAGGGGTGTGCATCGTCCATCTGGGCGGTACACTGGTCCGAGCTTGTGAGCTTGGGACCCTGTGTGTCCCTTGGCTTTCCGCTCGGAGAGCCGACCGAAGCCCATCACCGTTGTCGCGGTGGTGGGCTTCAACTCTGCCCGGGCCGCGCTCCGGCGGTGACGCGGACCCGGCGTCAGCGTAGGTGCTGGCCGCAGCCGGAACCGCGTATTCCACATGTGGTCAGGCGACGGTCACGCCCGACGCGAATGCGCGGTCAGGCGACGGTCACGCCGGACACGAACGCGTTCGTCCGCACCTGCGCCGCCGTCAGCGGCACACCGCCGAGCACCACGCCCGAGAACGACACGTCCGACACCCCGTGCGCGGCGTCCCACCCGGACAGCGTCACCGGGTCCGCGCTCACGCTCGTGAAGTCCCGGATCGTGATGCCCGTGATGTGCCCGCGCTCGTCGCGGTACCCGGTGTCGTTCGAGTACGGCCCCTTGAGCACCTGCATCACGATCGCCTGCTTCCCGACCGGTTGCGACTCCACGTGGTAGCCGTCGACCGTGACGTCGGAGAGCGTCGCCCAGTCCTGCACGTCGAGCTTCAGTGCCACCTCCTTCGCGCGGAGCACGTAGGACCGTGTGATGGACACGTCGGTGAACACCTCGGTCTCCATCGACGACCCGAAGCGCACCGGGTTCCCGCCGGTGACGTTCCAGAAGGTGGTGTCGTCGGCGTGCAGCCCGCGGGTCTCGGGCTCGCCGTTGGTGGCGGCGTCGAGGGCGTGCCAGCCGAACCCGTCGTCGCCGCTCATCACGAAGTCGTGGCTGACGGTCATGTCCTGCACGCCGTCGGTGTCGATGCCGTCGTTGTTGATGAGCGTGCCCATCAGGTTCATCCACGAGACGTCGATGCCGGACGAGTGGATGTAGAGCGTCTGCCACCACTGGGCGTTGCGGACGCCGATGCCCTCCACGGTGATGTCCGAGCTGTCGTGGAAGCGGATCGCCATCGTCTTGTCGGTGCGGGAGGTGTCGTCGCCGGCGTCCAGGATCCCGCGTCCGCGGACCGTGACCCCGGTCACCCCGTCGCCGTCGATGCGGCCGCGCACGAGTGCGCCCGGCGCCAGGTAGACGGTCTGCCCCGACGTCGGTCGGATCACGCCGGCGTCGTGCTCGCCGGGCCCGTAGTACAGCACGTTCGGGTCGGCGGCGGACGGTACGTCCGTGTCCGACTGCGTGACGTAGAGGAACAGCGCGCGGACGCCTGGTGTCTCGATGACGAGCGGGTGCGCGTCGCGGATCGTGAACGTCACGGTGTCGCCGGAGCGTGTGGTGGCGATCGCGAGGGTCCTGGGCGTGACGACCGGGGTCGCGGACGCGGCGAGCCCCGGCATGGTGACGCGCACCGTGGCGGTGCCGGTTCCCTTCGCGAACATCGCGACGTCGTGCGAGGTGCCGCTGACGGACTCCGCCTTGACGGGGACCGCCGTGCCGTTGGCCGACACGGTGTGCGCGGTCGCGGTCGGTGCGGCCGGGTTGCCGGGGTTCGCCTGGATCGCGGCGGTGCCGACGGTCGTGGCGGCGACCGCCCGTGGGCCGGGCGCGGCGTCGGCGGCGTGCGCCGGGCCTCCCGTCCAGGTCGACACGGACGCGACCGTGACGGACGCGACCGCGATCGCGGTGAGCAGGGTGGTGGCGCGCAGGCGCATGGCGATCTCCCTTGATCGTCGGATGGGTGGGGTGGTGGTCAGTAGACCTTCACGGCGCTCGCCGTGACGAAGGGCGACCCGTTGGTCGCGGTCACGACGATGCGGAGCGAGGACGTGCGGACCGGGTCGACGTCGTGCACCCGGTGCCGGTGGCGGTTCCCCGCGACGGTCGCGAGGGGCTGCCACGCACCGTCCACGCACGCCTCGACCCGGTAGTCGCGGGCGAGGTCCGGGACGGCGTCCCAGTGCGTGCGGTGGTGGTGCAGGTTGATGAGGTCCGCGTCGACGTCGTCGTTCCAGACGATGCGGACCTGGTGGACGTCGACGGGCTCCGCCCAGTCGAGCGTCAGTGTCGCGGCGTCGTGTGCGTGGCTCGACCACATGTGCGGCCCACCGTGGGGACGCTGGATGCCGTCCACCACCCGGGAGGCTCGCCACGCGTCCGTCTCGCCGGTCACGGTGAACGCGAAACTGGTCCCGCGGAGGGCCCGTGCCTCCCAGTCCGTGACGGGTTGGTCGTCCTCCTCCGGGATGTGGTCGTCGAAGGCCGCGTCGTCGGCGGAGCGGGCGCGGAGTGCGAGGACGCCGTACGGGTGGCCGTCGGTCCGGAGCAGGCGGACGCCGGGTGCGGTGCGGACGACGACGACCGCGTTGCACGGCTCCGCCGGGTGGAAGTCGAGGTCGACGACCGCTTCGCCGGACCCGGCCGGAACGCGCGTGGTGTGGGTGGAGACGTGGTCGATCGGGGCGTAGTTCTGCGGCTTGCCCGTGGTCCAGAGCTCGACCCGCAGGTCGGTCGCGGCGTCGGCGTCGGTGCGGATGGCGATCGTGCCGAGGGACGGGTCCGCGGGCAGGACGATCGCGGCGTCTCGGTCGAGCGCGAAGGGCTCCTCGGTCTGCCACGGCGTCGTGTCGATCGTCGTCAACTCGGAACTCGCGCTGATCCGGGCACGGCGTGCCAGGTCCGCGGCGTCGACGGCCCGGACGCCGATGAGCGGGGCGTCCTCGCGGAGGAGCGTCTGCTGCAGCATCGCGATGTGGTCGGACCCGAGCTCGCGTGGCGTCATGCCGTGCCGGGCGACGAGGTGCGCCGCGGTGCCGGCCGCCTGGCCCTGGGTGGCGCAGGTCGCCATCACGCGGGTGGAGCCGAAGGCGATGTGCGACGCCGAGATGTTCCGTCCGGCGACGAGCAGGTTCGCGACGTTCGCCGAGTAGAGGGAGCGGAACGGGATGTCGTACGTGCCGTCCGTGTAGCGCTGCTGGGCGCCGGCGGTCTCGGCGTAGACGCCCTCGACCGGGTGCAGGTCGATCGACCAGCCGCCGAACGCGACGGTGTCCGGGAAGGACCGCTGCGTGAGCAGGTCCTGCTGGGTGAGGGTGTGGTCGCCCACGAACCGGCGGTACTCGCGCTTGCCCGGGATCGCGCCGACCCAGTCGAGCGTCAGGCTGTCGGCGTCGAACCGGCCGGAGTTCTTGATGTGGTCCCAGATGCCGTAGACGACGCCCCAGAGTTCGTCGCGGATGTGCTCGTTGTCGGTGACGGTGTCGAGCTCGCCGCCCCACTCGATCCACCAGTAGTTGCAGCCGTTGTCGCCGGTGCCGATCGCCCGGTTCGCGAGGATCGGCGTCTGCGACACGTCGATGGCGATCGACGGTGCGACGAACTTCTCGGGCCTGCCGGTGTCGTGCGTGGAGAAGAAGATCGAGCTGCCGAGCAGTTCGTCGTCGGCGTGCTCGGGTGCCCAGTCCTCGCCGTGCTCGTCCCGGCCCTCGCGGCCGATGCGGTACTCGGCGCCGGCGAGTGCGCCCACGAGTCCGTCGCCCGTGCAGTCGAGGAACACCGGCGCGGTGAACGTCGTCTCGATCTCGGAGCCCATCGTCCAGCCCGTGACGCTGGTGATCGTCGTCGGTCCGCCGTCGTCGGAGGTCCGGACGGTGCGCACGTCCGTGTTGAGGTGGAGGTGCACGTTCGGCTCGGCGCGGACGAGGTCGAGCACCACCTGGTCCCAGTAGACGGCGTTCCCCTGCGGGTTCCGGTACTGGTTCTCGAGGAACAGCTCGCCCATGATCCCGGTCTCGCGGGCGAACCGCTGGGTGCCGTGGGCGGTCGCGCCGACGACCCACACGCGGATCTCGCTCGAGGAGTTGCCGCCGAGGACCGGGCGGTTGGTGACGAGGGCGACGCTCGAGCCGAGGCGGGCGGCGGCGACGGCGGCGCTCACACCGGCGAGGCCGCCGCCGACGACCACGACGTCGTGGTGCTGGTTCCGGGACTGCATGGCAGCGACGGTATCACTTGCTGGCGCTTCTTTCCCACTGTGTGGCAAAGTGTGCCCGACGAGTGCTATCGTCAACGAACTCTCGACAACGAAGTGTGAGGTCACCCCATGAGCGACGGAACCCGAACGCGCACGAGCGCCGACGCCGCCACCACCACCCCGGACGTCCGGGCCGCGCTGGGCGACGACGCCCGCCGCCAGAGCATGCGGAAGGTGATCGTCGCGGCCGGTGTCGGTCACTTCGTCGAGTGGTTCGACTTCGGCCTCTACGGCACGCTGGCCACGGTCATCTCGCTCCACTTCTTCAAGCAGGGCGACCCGCAGGTGGCGCTCCTGTCCGCGTTCGCGGTGTTCGGTGCCGGCTTCGTGATGCGACCGCTCGGCGGGTTGTTCTGGGGGTCCCTCGGTGACCGGGTCGGCCGGAAGACCACCCTCGCGACGGTGATCCTCATCACGAGCGGGGCCACCGCCGTGATGGGCATCCTGCCGACGTACCAGGTGGTCGGACTCTGGGCGCCGGTCCTGCTCGTCCTCGTGCGACTCGTCCAGGGCTTCGCCGCCGGCGGTGAGGGAGCCGGCGCGACCACGCTGCTCGCCGAGTACGCCCCGTCGAACCGGCGCGGCTTCGTCACGAGCTTCATCGACGTCTTCGGGTTCGTCGCCTTCATCGTCGGTGGCGGCCTGGTCTTCCTCTTCACGGCGGTCGCCGGCGGGGACGCCCTGCAGTCGTGGGGCTGGCGGGTGCTGTTCCTCATCGCGATCCCGCTCGGGCTCGTCGGGCTGTACCTCCGCACCAAGCTCGAGGACACCCCGGAGTTCCGCGCGCTCAAGGCCAAGGGCGAGGTCGCGGCGAACCCGCTGCGCCGCTCGATCCGGACGTCGTGGCGAGCGCTGCTCTTCTGCGTCGGCTTCGTCGTGATCAAGGCCGTCGGGCACTGGATCCTGCAGACCTTCATGCCGTCCTACCTGCAGGCGGACCTCGGCTACTCGCCCATGGTGTCCTACGGCGCGGTGGTGCTCGGCTTCATCGTGATCGCCGCCCTCGTGCCGTTCTTCGGCCTGCTGTCCGACAAGATCGGCCGGAAGCCGGTCATGCTCGCCGGCTGTGCCGGGTTCGTCGTGCTGACCTACCCGACCCTGATGCTCATGAACGCCGGGAACTTCTGGGCGGCCGCCGGGGCGATGATGCTCCTCGGGCTGTTCATGGCCGCGTTCGACGGTGCCGTGAGTGCTGCGATGGCCGAGCTGTTCCCGACCAACATCCGGTACGGGTCGATGGGCATCGCGTACAACATCAGCGTCGCGGTCTTCGGTGGGATCACGCCGTACTTCGCCACGTGGTTGATCGCCTCGACGGGCAACAACTTCGCGCCGGCCTTCTACGTGATGGCCGCCGCCGCGATCAGCGGCATCGCGGTCCTGCGTGCCCGCGAGACCAACAAGGAGACGCTGCGGCAGGAGTGAGACGCGGCCATGAGCACGGACGGGAGGCACGGTGCCAGCTGGCACCGTGCCTCCCGTCCGGGGGTGTTGGCGACATTTCGCAGGAGGATGCCATACTCCACGCACCGTCTCCGGTTATCGTGCTCAGGTGAGTTCGCAACCGGAAGAGACGACCCTGCGCCGCCGACGCGGCTCCGTGCCGCCCCGGCACGGCCGCCAGAAGCGCGGGTTCGGCGTGGTGTTCCCCGCCGTCGCCGGTGTGCTCACCATGGCCCTGCTGCTCAGCGGCGGGTACGCGGCGTACGCCTACAACCGCCTGGCGTCGAGCGTCACCAAGGTCGACGCGATCGGTGGATCGACGAGCACCAAGGACGACGTCGACGGCAAGGCGATGAACATCCTGCTCGTCGGTGACGACCACCGTCCCGAGAACGCGACGCCCGAGCAGATGGCCGAGCTCAGCACCACCTCGGACGGCGGATCGACCAACACCGACACCATGATCGTGCTGCACATCGCAGCCGACGGGCGCAGCGCGACGATGATCTCGTTCCCGCGCGACTCCTACGTGGACATCCCCGGCGTCGGGAAGGGCAAGCTCAACAGCGCGTTCTACTACGGCACCCTCAACAGCGGCGGCGCCGCGGGCGGTGCCCAGATGCTCATCAAGACGATCGAGGGGCTCAGCGGGCTGTCGATCGACCACTACGTGCGGGTGTCCCTGCTCGGCTTCTACGAGATCGTGAAGCAGCTCGGCCCGGTCGAGGTCTGCCTGAAGGAGCCCGCGAAGGACAAGTACTCCGGCGTCGACCTGCCCGCCGGCAACTCGAAGCTCACCGCGAAGCAGGCACTCTCCTTCGTGCGTCAGCGCCACGGCCTGCCGAACGGCGACCTGGACCGCTCGGTGCGCCAGCAGTACTTCCTCTCGCAGGAAGCGCGGAAGATCCTCTCCGCCGGCACACTCCTCAACCCGGTGAAGACGACGAACATCATCGACGCGATCGGTGACTCCGTCGAGACCGACCAGGGCCTCGACCTGCTGTCCCTCGCGTCCCAGCTCCGGAACCTGCGGCCGTCGGCGATCCAGTCCGCGACGATCCCGATCCTCGGCACCCCGACGATCGACGTCGGCGGCTCGGCGCTCTCCATCGTCGAGGTGGACACGGTCGGCATGCCCGCGTTCGTGCAGGGCCTCATCGGCCAGTCGGACGCCTACACGAAGGCGACGGCCGCGGCCGCGTCGGGTGTCAGTGTCACGGTCGTGAACGGCAGCGGGATCACGGGCGCGGCCGGGGCGGCGACCACGGTCCTCGCCGGCCGCGGGTTCCAGGTCGGGACCCCGGGTTCCTCGGACACCACGATCGCGACGATGGTGCAGTACCCGGCGGGCATGGAGGCGCAGGCGAAGGCCCTCGTCGCCGCCGTCCCCGGCGCGCTGCCCGTGCAGACGTCGTCCGTGCAGGGCGTGACGCTCGTGCTCGGGAAGAACGGCAAGACCGCCGTGGCCGCGGAGCCGGCGGCACCGTCCTCCTCGTCCGCCGCGTCCGAGCCCTCGTCGAAGCCGTCGTCGAAGGCCGCGTCCGAACCGAGTGCGACGTCGACCGACGTGCACAACTACGGGCAAGCGGACTCCTGCATCTACTAGGTTCGAGGGTGTGAGCAACGCAGCGCGTCCGATCACCCTGATGACCTACAACGTCAAGAACCCGGATCCGGCGCACGACTGGCCGGCGCGTCTGCCGGTCCTGCTCGACATCGTCCGACGGAACGACCCCGACGTGCTCTGCGTCCAGGAGGCCTTCGACCACCAGATGGACGAGCTCCGCGCGGGCCTGCCCGGGTACGCCGACGTCGGCCAGGGACGCGAAGGCGGCACGGCGGGGGAGCACGCGGCGGTCTTCTTCCGGACCGAGCGGCTCCGACCGATGGACACGGGCTCGTTCTGGCTGTCCGACACCCCGGACGAGCCGGCGTCGAACACCTGGGGCAGCCTGTTCCCGCGGATCGCGAACCACGTGGGGTTCCTCGATGCCGACGGGCCGGCGTTCACGCTCCTGACGACCCACCTCGACCACGAGCCGACCGAGCACGGGGACGAGGTCCGGGGCCGGAGCGCCGCGCTCATCGTCGAGCGGCTCGCCGGGATCGACGGCCCGGTCGTCGTGGCCGGGGACTGCAACGAGCCCGCCGGTGCGGGAGCGGCGTCGCGGGTCTTCGCGGACGGTGGCTACACGGATGCGTGGACGGTGGCGGGGGACCCGGCGGACCGGACGGCGACGTTCAACGACTGGCTGCCGCCCGTGGACTCCGGCGAGCGGATCGACTGGGTGCTGACGAAGGGCGTCGCCGGCGTCGACCGGGTGCGCATCGACCACGACGGGCCGGAGACGTGGTTCGCGAGCGACCACTTCCCGGTGGTCGCCACGATCCGGATGTGAGCGCGTGCGGCGCGCGCCGAGGGTGTCGCGCCGGCGTCAGCAGCCGTGCACGGCGTTGACGGGCATCGGCGAACCGATGACCGTCACGGTGGTGCCGTCGGTCAGTGCGGAGACGCCGTTGGTGCCGGCTCCGTCGGAGTCGGACGGCCAGCCCTCGGCGAGGAGGAGCTGCCACGCCTCGGAGTCGCCCGAGCCGAGCGACTCACGGTCGGCATGTGCGGCGTCGTCGATGCGGTGCGCGATGTCGTCCCCGACCTGGACGTCGTCCGGGCCGGTCAGCTCGACGATGCCGCCGGTGCGGGAACGGACGTCGTCGCGGAGGACCCGGACCTCGAGCGAGTTGCCGAGGCTGGACGGGGTGGAGAGCGCGGCCACACGGATGGCGCCGCCCCACGTGTAGGTCGTGCCGGCGGGGAAGCACCGGCCGCCGTCGCCTTCGGCCGTCTGGGTGCGGGACGGGGTGCCGAACAAGCGGTTGAGCAGCGACACGGTCGTGCGGGAGTCGCGCATCGAGGCGACCGCGACGGTCCGTTCGCCACGACGGAGGACGATCGACTCGGCGCCGAGCTCGACGGCGTCGACGCGCTTGAGCTTGGCGTTCGAGACGTGCGTGGGGGTGGCGACCGGGGTGATCTCGGCTGCTGCGGCCCGGTCGACGGTGGCGGGACCGTTGGACAGGTCGGCGGCCGTCGCACCCGCCAGGAGGGCGAGCGTCGCGGCGCCGAGCGCGAGCATGGTCCGTGCAGTCACCGTTCGACCGTAGGGCCATGACCACGCCTGGACGACGGGTGTTACCGAATCGGGGCCGGGCCGTCACCGGACCGTGACATTGCGCTCGACTGGACAGGTCTTGTACATGTACCATCGCTGCCATGCCCGTCTCATCGAAGCGACGTCTCGTCGCCGAAGCCCTCCGCGACGCGATCGCGACGGGTCGGTACGTTTCCGGGGAACGCCTCCCCGGCGAGCACGAGCTCGCCGAACGGTTCGCCGTCAGTCGAGGGACGGTGCGTGCGGCACTGGCCGACCTCGCCGACGACGAGTACATCGCCACCCACGGCGGCATCGGCTCGGTCGTGACCTTCGACGGCGCAGCGCTCGACCCCCGAGCCGGCTGGGCGCGCTCGATCGCCGGCAGCGGCGCCGAGGTCGTCGCGCGCACCCTCCGGATCGAACGGGTCACGGACGCCGAGCTCGCCGGCGTGGTCGGCGCGGACCCGGAGCTCGTCGCGGTCGACCGGGTGCGCTCGGTCGTGGACGGCCCGCACGTGTCCTACGAGCGCAGCATCGTCCCGCGGATCGGCCGGCTCGACCGCGCGGTCGAGGACGGCCTGGTGGACGGATCCCTCAGCGCCACGATCGAGGCGGCCGGGCTCGTCCCGGTCCGTGCCGAGCAGTGGATCGACGTCCGGCCGCTCGACGACGCCGAGGCCGCGGTGCTCGACCGCACCCCGGGCACCCCGTTCCTGCACAGCCGCCGGGTGTCCCGTACCGCGAGCGGGGCGTTCGTCGAGGCGGTCGACAGCCTCCTCGACCCCGAGCGCTTCCGCATCCACATGCGGTTCCAGAGCACCACCGGACAGGACGCACGATGACCGCGCAGCACGACCACGCCCTCGCCGCCTTCCGGGGGCTCGCCATCGGGGACGCCCTCGGCATGCCGACGCAGTCGATGTCCCTCCGCGAGATCCGCGAGGACCACGGGCGCATCGCCGGGTTCGTCGACGCGGGCCCCCACCAGCGGATCGCGCACGGCATGCCCGCCGCGAGCATCACCGACGACACCGAGCAGGCCGTCCTCGTCGCACGGCTCCTGGTCGAGGGCGACGGACGGCTCGACCCGACCCGCTTCGCCGAGGCGCTCATCGACTGGGAGCGCGGGATGGCGGCGAAGGGGTCGCTCGACCTGCTCGGGCCGAGCACGAAGACCGCGGTGCAGCGCATCCTGGACGGCGTCCCCGCGTCCGAGGCCGGGTCGACCGGCACGACGAACGGTGCCGCGATGCGGATCACCCCGGTCGGCATCAGCACGCGTGCCGACGACCTCGACGCGCTCGTCGACGCCGTGCAGGACGCGTCCCGGGTCACCCACGACACCGGGCTCGGCATCGGTGGTGCCGCGGCGATCGCGGCCGCCGTGAGCGCCGGCGTCGACGGCGCGACCCGCGACGAGGCACTCGACGTCGCCGTGGCCGCCGCCCGCATCGGGGAACACCGCGGGCACTGGATCGCCGGCGCCTCGATCGCCGACAAGACCGCATGGGCGCGCGGGTACCTGCCGACCGTGCCGGCAGCCGACCGCATCGACGTGATCGACGGCGTCATCGGCACCAGCGTCGCCAGCCAGGAGTCGGTGGTGGCAGCGCTCGCCCTCGTCTCGCTCGGCCTCGACCCGTGGGAGACGCTCTGCACCGCCGCGAGCACCGGCGGCGACACCGACACGATCGCCGCGATGGCCGGTGCGGTGCTCGGCGCCGTGCACGGGCCGTCCGCGTGGCCCGACGGGGCCGCCGAACGGGTCGAACGCGTGAACGACATCCGGTTCGCGGACGTCGTCGCACCCCTCCTCGCACTGCGCGGCACGCACTAGCCACGCCCCCACAGCCCCGGTCGGTGGCATCCCCCACGAGCCACCGCCCGGTCCCCCCCCCCCGAAGCCCTTCCGACGACGTAAGAGGAACCATGACCGACCGTCCCGCCTCCGGCACCCTGACCAGCATCGAGCAACGCGGGATCGAACCCGTGCCCGCCGCCGAGCGCACCGGCAGCTCCGGCGCGCTGTTCTGGGTGTGGTTCGCAGCGAACATCTCGATCCTCGGGCTGCCCCTCGGCGCGACCCTGGTGGCGTTCCAGCACCTCAACATCTGGCAGGCGCTCGTCGTCGCGGTGGTCGGTGCGGCCGGGTCGTTCGCGCTCGTCGGGGTGATCTCGATCGCGGGTCGTCGTGGTGGTGCTCCCGGCCTGACGCTGAGCCGCGCGGTGTTCGGCGTCCGCGGCAACATCGGCCCGACGTTCGTCTCGCTGCTGTCCCGACTGGGCTGGGAGACCGTGAACACCACGACGGCGGCGTTCGTGCTGCTGTCCCTGTTCACCATCCTCTTCGGGACGGACGGCGACGCGAAGCACGAGCCGCTCCTGACGGTCGTCGCGATCCTGGTGTTCGTGATCGCCACGGTGCTCATCTCGGGGCTCGGTCACGCCTTCATCGTCGCCGTACAGAAGTGGGCGACGTGGGTCTTCGGCGCGCTCAACGTGTTCGTCGCCGTGTTCCTGGTCCTCCGCGTCGACTGGCACGTCGTCGGCAGCGCTCCCGCCGGCCCCTTCGCCGCGATGGCCATCGGCATCGGCACGATCGCCGCCGGGACCGGGATCGGCTGGGCGACCGCCGGTGCCGACATCGCCCGCTACACGAAGACCAGCGTGCGGGCGTCGAAGCTCGTCGCCGCAAGTGCCGCCGGCGCGGGCATCCCGCTCGTGCTCCTGGTCGGCCTCGGAGCGCTCGTCTCCGCCGGCGACCCGACCCTCGCGCAGGCCGGTGACCCGGTCGCCGCGATCCGTGACCTGCTGCCGAGCTGGATGGCGATCCCGTACCTGATCGCCGCGTTCGGCGGCCTGCTGCTCTCCAACCACCTCTCCGTGTACTCCGCCAGCCTCACCACGCTGACCCTCGGCATCAAGGTGCCCCGGGTGTGGGCGGTCACGGTCGACGTGGTCGTGACGTTCCTCGGCGCCATGTACTTCATGCTCGTGGCCGACGGCTTCTACGCGCCGTTCATCACGTTCATCTCCGTCCTCGCCGTGCCGATCACCGCCTGGCTCGGCGTCTTCATCGCCGACATCGTGCGGCGCACCTGGTACGACCCGGTCGCGCTCCTCGACCTGCGCGCCGGGGGTCGCTACTGGTACTCCGGCGGCATCGCCTGGCGCGCGGTCATCGCCTGGGCCGTCGCGATCGTGGTCGGGTTCCTGTTCACGAGCGTGCAGGTCGGGGACGCCGACCCGGTGTTCGTCGGCTCGTTCTCGCACACCTGGATCGGCGCGAACGGCCTCGGCTGGATCGTCACGTTCATCGTCGCCGCAGCGGCCTACGTCCTGACCGGCGGACCGAAGGGCACGCTCCACGAGCCGGCCGACGAGTCCGCGCCGATGCCGGTCGCGGAGCGCGCCTGATGCCGCGGCTCGTCTCCGTCGGCAACGTCATCGTCGACATCGTGATGCGCATCGGGGAGCTGCCGGAGCCCGGGGGTGACGTGCTCGCATCGTCGTCGGACATCACCGCGGGCGGCGGGCTCAACACGATGGTCGCGGCCCGGCGCGACGGCCTCGAGGTCGTGTTCGCCGGCCAGTACGGCACCGGTCCGTTCGGCGACGTCGTGCGACGAGCCCTGGCGGACGCGGACGTCGAGGTGCTGCAGCCCGGGATCGACGACGTCGACAGCGGCTACTGCGTGGCGCTCGTCGACGCCTCCACCGAGCGCACCTTCGTCACGTCCGTCGGCGCCGAGGGACGGCTCGGCCCGGCCGAGCTCGCCCGCATCGACCTCCGCGAGGACGACACCGTCTTCGTCTCCGGCTACGGGCTCGCCCACCCGGTCAACGGTGCCGCGATCGCCGCGTGGATCGGGACGGTCCCGGCATCGGTGCGGGTCGTGTTCGACCCGTCGCCCCTGGTCGCGACGCTGGATCCGTCCGTGGTCGCGCCCGTGACGGCGCGTGCGGACGTCGTCTCCACGAACGCCCGGGAGGCCCGGCTCATGTCCCCGACGTCGGCCGACCTCCGGCAGGCGGTCGCCGCCGTGGCCGCGGGTGCGCGGGGCACGGCGCTGGTCCGTGACGGCGGGGCCGGGTGCTGGGTCGCGGACCCGTCGCTGTCCGACGGCCCGGTCCTGGTTCCGGGCTTCGCCGTCGCGGCCGTCGACACGAACGGTGCCGGGGACGCGCACGGCGGTGTGCTCGTCGCGGCGCTCACCCGGGGCGCGGGCCTCGTCGACGCGGTCCGCCGGGCGAACGCCGCCGCTGCGATCGCGGTGTCCCGTCTCGGTCCCGCGACGGCGCCCACGCGGGCCGAGACGGACGCGTTCCTGGCCGCCCACCCGGCGTAGACCGGCTCGTCGGACCGGTGCCGAGCCTCCCGTCCGGGCTGTGTGCAGGGGGACAGTCTCCTGAACGCAACCGGGGGACGCCCTGCGTACCGTCGAGGGCATGACGGACCAGCAGATCGACCAGTACACGATGCAGGACCCGACGAAGCTCTACGCCGACAAGCAGCCCGACGAGCAGTACCTCGAGGGTGCCGGGACGGACGCGGAGATGGCGCAGAACGTGCCTGCCGACCACGGTGAGGACACCTACCGCGGCTCCGGCCGACTCGCGGGCCGCAAGGCGCTCGTGACCGGCGGCGACTCCGGCATCGGGGCCGCCGTGGCGATCGCCTACGCCCGCGAGGGTGCCGACGTCGCCATCGGCTACCTGCCCGAGGAGCAGGAGGACGCCGACCGGATCGTCTCCCTGATCGAGGCGGCCGGACGCAAGGCCGTCGCGATCCCCGGTGACATCACCTCGCTCGAGTTCTGCGAGGAGCTCGTCGCGACCGCCGTCCGCGAGCTCGGCGGGCTCGACATCCTCGTGAACAACGCCGGCAAGCAGCAGAACGTCTCCTCGATCGTGGACATCTCCGACGAGGAGTTCGACGAGACCTTCAAGACGAACGCCTACGCGACGTTCCGGATCACCAAGGCCGCGGTGCCGCACCTGCAGCCGGGCTCGACGATCATCAACACGACCTCGATCCAGGCGTACGCGCCGTCGCCGCACCTGGTGCACTACGCGGCCACGAAGGCGACCGTGAACAACCTGGCGAAGGGGCTCGCGGCCCAGCTCGCGCCGAAGGGCATCCGCGTCAACGCGGTCGCCCCCGGGCCGATCTGGACGCCGCTGCAGCCGGCCGGTGGTCAGCCGCCGGAGGCGCTGCCGTCCGCCGGGGAGCAGACCTACCTCGGCCGCTGGGGCCAGCCCGCCGAGCTCGCGCCGGCGTACGTGTTCCTCGCCAGTGGCGAGTCGTCGTACGTCGTCGGCGAGACGCTGCACGTCGACGGCGGCATGCCGACGCCGTAGCGCGCCGCTCGGGCACGCTTGCTCCGCGCGCGCCGTGCGTCGGGGGCTCGCACCGTGCGAGGTGCGCGGTGCTCAGCGCGCGGTGCGCGGCGTGCGGACCAGCAGCCAGATGAAGTACGGCGTGCCGATCGCGGCCGTCAGGATGCCGGCGCCGAGCTGGGCGGGCGCGATGACCGTGCGGCCGACGACGTCGCCGGCGCACACGAGCACCGCGCCGAGCATCACGGCGACCGGGACCACGGCCGCGTGCTTCCGGCCGACGAGCGCCCGGGCCGCGTGCGGTGCGACGAGCCCGACGAATCCGATCGTCCCGACGGCGGCGATCGCCGTCGCGGTGAGCACCACCGACACGGCGAGGAAGCCGAGGCGGGCACGGGACAGCCGGACGCCGAGGAGTCGCGGGATGTCCTCGTCCAGGGACACCAGGTCGAGCTCCCGACGGCGGGCGATGACCGCGACGAGCGCCAGCACGAGGACGACCGCCACCGGCACGCAGTCCGACCACGTGCGACCGTAGGTCGAACCGGACAGCCAGGTCAGCGCCTTCGTCGCGTTGAACGGGTCCGTGAGCACGATGACCAGGCTGATCATCGCGGTGAGGCCGGACGAGACACCGATCCCGACGAGCACCAGCCGGTCCTGCCGGAACCCGCCGCGAGCGGAGAGGCCGAAGACGATCGCCGCCGCCAGGGTCGCACCGAGGAACGCACCGCCGGCCATCGTCCAGGAGCCCACCACCGGCAGCGCGGTCACCATCACGACCGCGCCGAGTCCCGCTCCGCTCGAGACACCGAGGACTCCGGGATCGGCGAGGGGGTTCCGGGTGACGGCCTGCACGATCGTGCCGGCGAGTGCGAGCGCCGCGCCGGCGAGGAGCGCGGCGAGGACCCGCGGCACCCGGGTGTCCAGGATGAACGAGATCGCCTGGTTCGCCCGGCCGGTCAGCCAGTTCGTCACGTCGCCGAGCAGCAGCTTCGCGTCCCCGAGGAGCACGGACGCGATCACCACCCCGACGAGCACCGCGGCCAGGGACAGCGTCACGACGAGCACCGTCCAGCGGCCGGGGACCCGGGACCCCTCGAGCTGACCCGTCTGGCCCGAGTCGCGGGTGCGGATCGCCATCACGACGAGGAACACCGCGCCGACGACGCTCGTCACGATCCCGGTGGGGACGGCCGTGGCGGTGTCACCGGTGACGAACGCGCGGAGCAGCACGTCCGACGCCAGCACGATGCCCGCGCCGACGAGCCCCGCGACCGGGAACGCCGCCCACGAGCGGTGCATGGTCGGGAAGCGGCGGGCGAGGGGACGGACGAGCGCCGGTGCGCAGAGGCCGACGAAGCCGATCGGGCCGGCGATCGTGACGGCAGCGGCGGAGAGCAGGACCGCGAGGACGATCGCGACGACCCGGGTGCCGCGGACCGGGACACCGAGTCCCCGCGCCGCGTCGTCGCCGAGCGCCAGGGCGTCGACACGTCGGGACACCAGGACGAAGCCCACGACGCCGACCACCAGGAACGGCAGCATCTGCGCGACACCGGCGAACCCGTTCTGCGCGATGCCACCCTGGCTCCACGCGTACATGCCCTGCGTCTGCTGGGGGAACAGCAGGATGAGGGCGTTCGTGACCGCACCGAGCCCGAGCGCGAGCGCGGAGCCCGCCAGCACCAGGCGCACGGTCCCGTTGCCCAGCCCGGACAGCGCGAGGACGAGCGCAGCCGCCCCGAGTCCGCCGGCGAAGGCGATGCCGGACTGCGCGAGGACGCCGAAGCCCACACCGGAGACGGTGGCGACCCCGAGCGCGAGGTAGGCGCCGGCGTTCACGGCGAGGGTGTCCGGCGCCGCGAGGACGTTCCGGGTGACGGCCTGCATCGCCGCGCCCGCGATCCCGAGCGACGCACCGACGAGGAGACCCGCGACCATGCGCGGCAGCCGGGACGCGATGACGACCGACGCGTCGGTGCCGTCCGCCTGCCCGGTGATCGCCTTCCAGACCGCGGCGGCCCCGACGTGGGCCGTTCCCTGCGTGACGTCGATCGCGGCGAGGAGGACGACCACGACGACACCGGTGAGGAGCACGCCGAGGCCGAGGGAGACGCGCCGCCCACGGCCGGCGGGCCGACCGACGTCGGGACGCCGGTCGGCCCGCTCGGGTGCCAGGGTGTCGATCACCCGTTACTTCGTGATCGCGGCGACGGTGGCGTCGATGTACGCCTCCATGGAACCGGGGCCGCCGAACATCCAGATGCCGTCGGTGAGGCGGTGCACGTTGCCGGCCTCGACGAAGGGCAGCGACTTCCAGACGTCGTTCGACGCGAGCGAGTCGGCGAACACGTCGTTGCCGTCGGCCTTGTTCGCGATGTAGAGGAACTGCGTGTCGGCGCCGAGCTTCGTCAGGCCCTCGACGTCGGTCGACCCGAGGCCGTACGCGGCGTCACCGTCGACGTCCCAGGCGTTCTCGAGCCCGAGTCGCTCGTTCACGGTCCCGAGTGCCGAGGTCGACGTGTACGGACGGATCGTGACCTGGTTCGAGAGCTCGTACCCGTCGGCCATCGCGACCGACGTGCCGGCCTTGCCCGCGTCGGCGAGCTCCTTCTTGCCCGCGGCGAGCTTGTCCTCGAACCCGGACCAGACGGTCTTCGCCTCGGCGGCGGTCCCCGTCGCCTTCGCGATCATGTCGAGCGTGTCCTGCATGGTGCCGAGCTGGTCCTTGCCGTCCGCGGAGGCGACGACGATCGTCGGGGCGATCTTCCGGAGCTGCTTGACGACCGACACCTTGAGGTCGTTCGTCGCGACGATGAGGTCCGGCGCGAGGGCGGCGATGGTGTCGGTGCTCGGCTCACCGCGCGTGCCGATGTCCTTCGGGTCACCGGTGAGCGGGACGGCGGAGTCGTAGTTCCCGTAGCCCTTGACGTCCGCGACGCCGACGGGGGCGACACCGAGGGTCTCGAGGTCCTCGACCACGTTCCACTCCGTGCCGACGACCTTCTCCGCGGGGCCGTCGAGCGTCACCTTCGTGCCGGTGGCGTCGGTGATGGTGATCTTCGAGCCCGAGGACGACGCGTCGGACGCCGACTGGGTCGACCCGCAAGCGGTCAGGGCGATCAGGGCGGTGGCCGCGATCGCGGTGGCGGAGAGGAGACGCTTCATGAGCTGCTGTGGAGCCTTTCGGTGCGGGTGTGGTGCCGGCCGACGGCGCGGGTGCGCAGCCGTCCGGTCGAGGGGTCGTGGTCGACGTCGATGCGGATGCCGTAGACGGCGGAGAGCCCCGCGGACGTGAACACCTCGGACGGGGTGCCGTCGGCGACGACCACACCCGCTTCGAGGAGCACGACGCGGTCCGCCACGGCGGCGGCCTGGTCGAGGTCGTGGAGGACGACACCGACGGCGATGCCGCGCTCGTCGGCGAGGTCGCGGATCAGGTCGAGCAGCTCCACCTGGTAGCGGAGGTCGAGGTACGTGGTCGGTTCGTCGAGGAGCAGCACGCCGGTCTGCTGCGCCAGGCAGCTCGCCAGCCAGACGCGCTGCAGCTGTCCACCGGAGAGCTGGTCGACGTGGCGGTCGGCGAGGTCGCTGAGCCCGGTGACGTCGAGGGCGTGCTCGACGACCGCGGCGCCGTCGGGGTCGGTGCCGCCGAACCGGGACCGGTACGGGTGCCGGCCGAACGCCACCACGTCACGGATGCGCAGGCCGCCGGGGGTCGGTCGGCCCTGGGTGAGGAGCGCGACCTGCTTCGCGAACGCCTTGGGGGAGAGGGCGAGCCCGTCGACGGTGTCGTCGTCGGTGCGCAGCGCCACCGAACCGGACCGCGCGGGCTGGAGCCGGGCGATCGTCCGGAGCAGCGTCGACTTGCCCGAGCCGTTCGGGCCGACGAGCGCGGTCACACGGCCGGCGACGAGCTCGAGGGACGCGCCGTGCACGACGGCTTCGCCCTGGTACGCCACCGTGACTGCACGGGCATCGAGATCGACCACTCGGTAAGGGTAGCCTCACCTACCCTGCATCACGCAACACGTGCGGCAGATCTACCCGACGGAACAGCTCCGGGCCAGACGCTCGAGGAGCTCCCGCGCGGACAGCGCAGCAGCCAGTTCGACCTCGACGGGGTTGATGCCGAACGCGCGCTCGAGCTGCCGGCGCCGCGCCTGGTCGGCGATCGGGACCTCCGGCCGCTGCGGCAACACCGCGATCGCCTGGGCCGCGGCGTCGAACGCGCCCGGCGGTCGACCGAGTTGCTCCCACATCGTCCGGACGTCGTGCGCGACCTGGTCGGGGTCACCGCCGAACTCGAAGCCGGCGGACGCCATGGTCGCCAGTCCCTGCGCAGTGGGGTCGTTCGGGGTCATCGCCGCATCGTCACACACCATGCCGGGAACACGCCAGGAAGACCGGCCCCGGGCCCGTGTCCCCCATCATGCCGACACCCGGACCGGGGATTCTGTTCCGCCGCTCGACACGTTTGGATGAACCTGCGGACAGGACGTGCGCAGACGGAGGGCAGGATGCTCGAGGACACCAGCGCGGACACCGCGGCAGCAGCGGCAGCAGCCGCGACCCTGCACCTGCGGATCACGATCGTCGGCGCGACCGTCGACCTGCTCCACGACGTGCCCTTCCACGAGGCCCGGCCCGAGGCCGTCGCCGAACGCCTCGACATCACCGTCCACGAGCTCCGCCAGCACTTCCCGTCGTGGGACGGCCTCGTGCTCGCCGCGCTCGACCGCTGGAACGGCGGACGGATGGACGAGGTCACGCGCGTCGTCGGCAACGGCAGCACCGTGCAGCTGCTCCGCGCGATCGTCGCCTCGAACGCCGAGGACCCGGCGCTGATGCGGCTCCTGGTGGCGCTGCTCTCGGTCTCGGGGAACCCCGCGCACCCGATGTCCTCGTACCTCCGGTCCCGCTACCAGCTCTTCTTCTCCCAGATCAAGCGCGGGCTCGAGCACGACATCGCCGTCGGGCGGGCGCCGCACACGATGGAACCCCGCCGCGGTGCCGAACAGCTCATCGCGCTGTACGAGGGGTTGCAGCTCCAGGCGCTGCTGCGCGCGGACCTCGACCTCGTGCCGGCGTTCGACCGTGCGGTCGCGCGGCTCGAGCGCGGGTGGATGGAGCGGTACGAGCCGCAGGCCGCTCGTCGCCTGTCCACGTGGTCCGACGACGGCTGGGACATCTAGCCACGCGCTCAGGGCGTGCGGGGGAGCCGCGGCACCGTCCCGTTGCCCGGGTCGTACCCGGTGTCGCGGATCACGCGGATGGCCGTCGTGTCGTTGTGGACCGAGTGCACCACCACCCGGCGCGACCGGCGGAGCGCACGTCGGGCACCCGGCGTCGCGAAGAGCCCGCCGAGCACGAGCCCCGCGCCGATCGCGAGTGCCACCGACACCGCGGCGACGAAGTCGAGCGCCGCACTCGACGTGCCGGACATGAAGTTCAGGAGCGCGTTCGACACGGCGACACCGGGGAGCAGTGCCCCGCAGAACGCCGGCACCGCGATCGCAGCGACGGCGGTCCGCATCCGCACGGCCGCGTAGGTCGAGAGCACGCCGAGCAGGACCGCGGCGACGAACGTCGCACCGAGCAGCGGGAACCCGAGCTGCCGCAGCCCCCAGAGTGCTGCCCCCGCGGCGACCGAGAACACCACCGCGACGGGGATGACCCGGGCGCTCGCCTGTTGCACGAAGCAGTTCGCCCCCGCCGACACCACCGTCAGCGAGAGCGACGCCCAGAGCGGCAGCGTCTGCGTGACGATGCCGGACGGGTCCACCTCGAGGTGGAGCCACTTCGTCAGCGCGATGCCGGCCGGTACCCCGACGACGATCGCCGCGATGATCAGCCCGATGTAGAAGGCGCGCGCGACGGCCATCGCCCGGAACCCCGAGATCGCGTCCTGCGCCCACGTCACGAGTGACGGGTGCGGGAGCAGCAGCACGACGAGGGCGGCGACCATCGTGGCCGCGCCGCCCGGGTGCAGGACCCCGACGCCGATCGCCAGGGTGCCGAGCGCCGACGCCACGGCGCCCTGTGCCCCGGAGACGAAGAACTGCGGGTAGCCGCGGCCGGTCAGCCATCGCCCGGAGACGATGATGCCGAGCATCAGCACGAACGCGCCGACGCCGGCACGCCATCCACCGCCGGCCTGCATCGCGATCGACGTCCCGAGGATCGACAACCCGACGTCGGCCGTCCAGGTGGGCCAGCGGGAGGGCATCCGCAGCACCGCGACGAGCGCGCTCACCGCCGAGGTCATGTCGCGTTCGTCGTGGATGACGTCGTCGACGATCTGGTTCGCCCACGCCAGCCGGTTCAGGTCCGAGCCGTCGGAGCGCACCGTGCGCATCTTGACGAGCATCGGGGCATCCGACGGCGCGTACTGGATCGTCACGGAGCTCCCCGTGAAGTCGAGTTCCAGCGGAGCCAGGTTCCACTTCGTGGCCACGGCGACCAGGGCGATCTCGACGCTGCGGGTGTCCGCGCCCGATGCGAGCATCACCTCGGCCAGGTCGAGACAGAAGTCGACGATCTGCGCAGCGGTGTACTGCGCCGCCGTCTGCCGGTCCGGTTCGACGTGCTCGTAGATCGTGCCGCGGAGGCGTGCGCGGATGTCCCGGAGGTCGTGCTGCGCGACGCTGCGGGCACGTGCGCGGTGTGGGGGACGAGGAGGGCGGCCCGTCCGGGGAGCAGGGTGGAGCGGGTCGGCCATCAGCCCATTGTGCCTGCCGCCTCCAGCCGAGTCCGGGTGCGCGCTGAACGCGTCGCCTAGCCTGGTGCGCATGCCGCTGTCGTCTCCTGATCCGGACCTCGCCGTCGTCGGCGACCTGCCTGCGGGCGCGACGCACGTCGATGCCGACCGTCTCCTCCGAGACGCCGGCTGGACGCGCTGCGGGACGGGCGACTGGGCGTGGGCGCTCCGCTCGCCTGACGGCCGTTCCGTCGCCAGGATCAGCCCGTTCGACCCGGCCGCGCCGTACTCCGCAGCGCTCTACCGGTCGGCCGCGACCACCGGTCAGGTCCCGCTCCTGCTGGGGCACCGCGTGCTCGAGGGTGGCGGTGACCTCACGCTGATGGAGCACCTCGAACCGGTTCGGGAGGCTGAGGCTGCCGCGTTCCACCGGTCGATCGCGGCGCGGATGCCCGACGTCGCGGCGCTCGCCGCGCACATCGCGGCCGTGCACGCGCGCGGTGCGGTCGAGCAGCCGTGGTGGGGGCCGCTCGACGACAACCCGGCGAACGTCATGCGGGGCCGCGACGGCCGGCTGGTCGTCACCGACCTGTTCTACGCCGACGGCCCGGACCTCTACCGGACCGTGCTCGACGACCCCGACCGGGTCGTCCGGGCGTACCCCGAACACCTGCGCCGCTTCATGACCGAGCTCCCGCTGGCGAGTTCCGGCAGTTGGGCCGAGGGTGAGGCCGAGCGGATGCGTGCGGCGCTCGCTGCCGCCGACGCCCGACTCATCGGGACCGACGGACGGTGAGGCGCCCCGCCGCGAACGCGGCGACGACCGCCCCGAGGACGGCGACGGCGACGCCCGTCCAGAAGTGCCAGTTCGTCGATCCCGCGACGAAGGCGTAGTCCGACAGCGGGGCGTACGCGAACCAGCCGAAGGACGCCGGTGGTGCGGTCGCGGCGACGACCACGCCGACCACCAGGGCCAGCAGGCCGAGCCACAGGGTCGCGTGCGTCCAGGCGCGGCGCGGTCGGACCGTCATGGCTGTCAGCGTACCGAGTGGCGGACGGGGGCACCGAATGACGGACGGGAGGCGCGGTGCCAGCTGGCACCGCGCCTCCCGTCCGATCTGGTGGTGACGTCTACTGCTCGAAGGTCGCGTCGAGCGTGATCTCGACCCCGGTGAGTGCCTTGCTGACCGGGCAGGTCGCCTTGGCGTCCTCGGCGGCCTTGAGGAAGGTCGCCTCGTCGATGCCGGAGACCTCGCCGTGCACGGTGAGGGCGATGCCGGTGAGCTTGAACCCGCCGGCGCTGTCCGGGCCGAGGGAGACGTCGGCCTTGACGTCGAGGGCCTCGACGGTGCCGCCGGCCTCACCGAGGACCGCGGAGAACTGCATCGCGTAGCAGGCGGAGTGGGCTGCGGCGATGAGCTCCTCGGGGCTGGTGGTGCCACCGGCGTCCTCGGCGGCGCGCTTCGGGAAGGAGACGTCGTACGTGCCGACCTTCGAGCTGGAGAGTTCGACCTGGCCAGAGCCGTCGTTCAGGCCGCCGTTCCAAGCAGTGCGTGCGGTGCGCGTGGGCATGGCCGCTCCTTTCGTGTGGGGGTTCGGCCACGGGGTGGGCCGACGTGTCCGAGTCAATCGGAGAACGCACGTTCTCGCAACCGGCTCTCGGCGAAGACGCAGTCTCGGTAGGGTCGGGGCATGGGGGAAGCAACGACGTTCCGTGCCCGTGTGCGCACGCCCGGCGCGGTCCGCGGCGCCGGGCCGGTCATCGCCCTGGTCCGGTTCTGGATGCAGGGCTGGCGGTTCCACGGGCGGGCGAGCCGCTCCGAGTTCTTCTGGCCGATGGCGGTCGAGCTGCTCGTCGTCGCGGTGTTCGTGGGGCTCCCGGTCTGGATGGGGACTCCGTGGCGGTGGGACGCCTACGCCGACCCCTTCGGGATCGTGCCCTCGCCGTCCGTGCACTTCTCGTTGTTCGGCGACCCGGCGCGCGGCGGCGAGTTCGGCTACGGCGAGGGGTCCCGCGTCGCGCCGAACCCGTGGGACGTCGTCGTGCTGCTCGGGCTCGCGGTCACCGCGGTCCCGCGGTGGTCGCTGCTCGTGCGACGCCTGCACGACCGCGACCACACCGGGCTCTGGGTCCTGCTGCTGGTCCTCACCGGGCCGCTCGGGTGGCTCGTCGTGTCGGGCATGGTCTGCAGCCGCCCCCGAGCTCGCGGCGCCCGCTTCGACCGGACCCTGTGGGACGCCTACAAGCCGACCGCACGCCTTCCGGCCGGATAGGCAACAGGTGTAGTCTTGATTTCCGGATCGAGACGATCCGATCGCGACGCCGCGCGCCCCACCACGACGCCCCGACAGGTCGTTCAGACCCCGTCAACACCCGTCAACGGAGGAGAGGCAGCCATGCGCGCCGTCGTGTTCGAGCAGTACCAGACGTTCCCGTCCCTGCGGGACGTCCCCAAGCCCACGCCCGGCCCGGGGGAGGTGCTCCTCAAGGTCGCCGGTGCCGGCGCGTGCCACTCGGACGTCGCCGTCTACCGCGAGTTCCAGGCCGGCCAGCCCGGTGCGCAGGACCCGTCCTTCACGCTCGGGCACGAGAACTCCGGCTGGGTCGAGGCCGTCGGCGACGGGGTCACCGGCTTCACCGAGGGCGACGCCTACCTGGTCTACGGGCCGGTCGGCTGCGGCCACTGCAGCTATTGCTCGAAGGGGCAGGACACCTACTGCGAGAACGCCGCGACGAACCCGTACATGGGCATCGGTCTCGGCCGTGACGGCGGCATGGCGGAGTACGTCACGGTCCCCGCGCGCAACCTCGTGCCGCTCGGCGACGCCGACCCGATCGCGGCCGCGCCCCTCAGCGACGCCGCGCTCACGCCGTACCACGCGATCAAGAACTCGCTGCCGAACCTGGCGGGTGGCGGCAAGTACGCCCTCGTCGTCGGGCTCGGCGGGCTCGGCCAGATCGCCGTCCAGATCCTCACCGCCCTCACCGGTGCGACCGTCATCGCGACGGACATGAAGCCCGAGGCGATGGCTCGCGCCGCCGAGCGCGGTGCGATCACGGTGCCCGGCGGGCCGGACCAGGTCGCGGCGATCCGGGAGATCACCGGCGGCAAGGGCGTCGACGCGGCGTTCGACTTCGTCGGGGCGACGCCGACCATCACGACCGCGCAGGCGTCGATGGCCGTCGGTGGGCGTTTCACGGTGGTCGGCATCGCGGGCGGCACGACGGAGTGGAACTTCTTCTCGACGCCGTACGAGTCGACGATCACGAACACGTACTGGGGCACGATCGCGGACCTGCACGAGGTCGTCGCGATGTACCGCGCGGGGCAGATCGTCCCGGACATCGAGCGCTACTCGCTCGACGACGCGCTCGAGGCGTACCGCAAGCTCGAGGCCGGGGAGCTCTCCGGTCGCGCGGTGGTCGTCCCCTCCGCCTGACCTCACCCCACGGCGACCGCGACGCCCGCCGCACCCAGGAGCAGCACGTACCCCCACGCGTGCACTGCCTCCGGGATGCGCGGCGGGCGTCGCCGCAGCGCCACGATCACCGGCATCGCGCCGAGCAGGAGCGCCGCGGCGGCGGGCACGTCGACGGCCCCGACGAGCCCGGGGCACGCCGGGACGGCTCCGTGCACGAGCATCGTGACGAGGACCGCCGGCGCGGCGATCGCCAGGGTCAGCGGGTTCGCCAGGGCGGTCGCCACCGACATGGTCCCCCCGGCCCGCCGCAGCATCGGGACGGTCATCACGCTGCCGCCGACCCCGAGGAAGGCCGCGACCACACCGACCGGGAGGCCCAGCACCGTCCGCACGCTGGCGCCACCCGGCCTGCTCCCGGGCCCCAGGGCGTCGGGTCGGAGGAAGCCCGGCCGGACGAGCAGGTCCACGATCGTCGCGCCGACGTAGACGACGAAGCCCCAGCGGAGCAGCCCGTCCGGAGCGAACCGCGCCGCCGCCGCTCCGAGCGCCCCGCCGAGCACGAGCAGCACGAAGAGCCCGGTCCGGCCGCGGAGCCGTGCGAGCACGTCCCGGCGCGTGGACGCCGTCGCGACCGCGGCGTTGACGAGCATCACGAGCGCGGAGGTCGCCGTCGCGACCCGGACCGCGTCCCCGCCCATCGCCGCGTCCGCGACCGTGATGACGGGCACCGTCACGAACCCGCCGCCGAAGCCGAACAGCACGGTGGTGAGACCGACGAGCAGGCCGATGAGCGTGAGCACGAGGAACGTCATGGGTCCAGTCCACCGGTCGTGGGTCACGGCGAGCAATCGATGTTCGGCCCGAGACCTTCGAGCGTTAGCCTCGGTGCGTGCGCAACGTCCGGGTCGAGGAGCACGACCACCTGTCCCGCGACGTGCTGCCCATCGGGACCGAGTACCCGCCCGACTTCCTGCTCGCTCGGCACGCGCACCGGCGGGCGCAGGTCCTCTACGGGGCGAGCGGCGTGATGCTCGTCGAGACGGACGAGGGCTCGTGGACCGTGCCGACCGACCGGGCGGTGCTCATCCCGCCCGGCGTCGAGCACGAGGTCCGGATGCTCGACGTCACCACGTGGAGCCTCTACGTCGAGCCGGACGCGGTGCCGTGGTGGCCGACCTCCTGCACGGTGGTCGAGGTCGGTCCGCTCCTCCGGGAACTCCTCCGCGCCGCGTTCGACCTGCCGCTCGAGTACGACCCCCACGGCCGGGACGGCGCCGTGCTGCGGCTCGCCCTGCAGGAACTGCAGCGTGTCGCGCCGCTCCCGCTGACCGTGGCGCTGCCGACGGCGGGCGCCCTCCGCGACCTCTGCCGCGCCTACCTGGCGGACCCGGACGTGCACGTGACGAACGCGGACTGGGCGCGCAGCGCCGCGGTCAGCGAACGCACCCTCGACCGGCGGTTCCGCGCGGCCCTGGGCGTGGGACCCGCGGCGTGGCGCACGCGCGCCCGACTGCTGGCGAGCCTCCCGGCGCTCCGCGACGCGACCGTGACGGAGGTCGCGAGCGGACTCGGGTACGCCTCACCCGCAGCGTTCACGGCGGCGTTCACGAAGGCCTTCGGATCGCCGCCGTCCCGGTTCCGCCGCGCAGCCCAGGCCTGAGCCGTCTCAGACCGCCGGGCCGTTCACGCGCAGTTCCGCGGCACGGTCGGGGGAGGACCGCGCGACGTAGCCGATCCGGCTCTCGCGGACGTGCCAGCCCATCTGCTCCGCCGCGGCCTCGGCGTCCCCGGCGTCGATCGCCCCGAGGATCCGCCGGTGCTCCGGCCACAGGCGCTTCCCGCGCGAGGACGTGTCCATCGCGTAGAGCCACTCGATCTTCCGGGAGAGCTGCCGGAGCAGGGTCGCGAGCGTCGCGCTGCCGGACAGCTCCGCGACGAGGAAGTGGAAGCGGTCGTTGAGGCCGACCAGGAGCGCGAGTTCGCCGCGGTCGACGGCGCCGTCCCCGGCGTCGAGCACCTCGCCGAGCTCCCGACGGACCCGCCACCAGTCCTCCGGCGGGGCATCGCCGTCGAACAGGGTGCGGGCGCGTGCGGCGGCGCGGCGGGCGGTGGCGATCTCGAGCGCTTCCCGGACGGCGAAGAGGTCGTCGGCCTCGTCGAACGGGATCGCCGCGATCCGGGATCCGGCGTTCGGCCGCGACACGACGAAGCCCTCGCCCTCGAGGCCTCGGAGCGCCTCGCGCACCGGCACCCGGGAGACGCCGTAGCGCTCCGCCAGGAACGCCTCGGTCACCCGGGTGCCGGGCGTCAGCTCGCCCGCCACGATGTCGCGGCGGATCGCGTCGAGGACTCCGGCACCGTTCAGCACGTGCACCAGCGTCTCACGGGCGGGCCTTCGCTCACGCGGTCTGCTCCGCGAGCGCCCGCCCGGGGATCGCGTCGAGCAGGTCGCGCGTGTACTGCTCCTGCGGTGCGTCGAAGACCTCGGCCACCGAACCCCGCTCGACGACCTTGCCCCGGCGCATCACCACGACGTCGTCCGCGATCCGGCGGACCACCCCGAGATCGTGGGTGATGAACAGGTAGCTCAGCCCGAGCCGGTCCTGCAGGTCGTCGAGCAGGGCGAGGATCTGCTCCTGCACGAGGACGTCGAGTGCGGACACCGCCTCGTCGAGGATGAGCACCTCGGGTTCGAGCGCGAGCGCCCGGGCGATCGCGACGCGCTGTCGCTGGCCGCCGGAGAGCTCGTTCGGGCGGAGCTGCGCGGCCGAGCGGGGCAGCGCGACCTGGTCGAGCAGCGTCGCCACCCGCTCGGTGCGTGCCGCGCGGTCGCCGATGCCGAACACCCGGAGCGGCTCGTCGATGATCCGCTCGATCGTCGACGTCGGGTCGAGCGAGCCGTAGGGGTCCTGGAACACCGGCTGCACCCGTCGGCGGATGGCCCGCCGCTCGGCCCCGCGTGCGGTCCCGATCGACGCCCCGTCCACCAGCGCGGTGCCGGAGGTCGGTGCCTCGAGCCCGAGCAGGATGCGCGCGACCGTCGTCTTGCCGGACCCGGACTCCCCGACCACCGCGGTCGTGGTGCCGCGCCGGACCGAGAACGAGACGCCGTCGGACGCCCGCAGGGTCCCCGCCCCACGGCCCCGGAGCCGGTACTCCTTCACGAGGTCGGTCACGACGAGGACCGGCTCCCCGGGGTCGGTCGGCTCCGGGGGCAGGCCGGAGAGCGCGGGCGCGGCGGCGATGAGGCGCTTCGTGTACTCGTGCTGCGGGTCCCGGAGGATCGTCTCCGGGGAACCCTGCTCGACGATCTCGCCGTCGAGCATCACGATCACCCGGTCGGTCCGGTCCGCGGCGACCCCGAGGTCGTGCGTCACGAACAGCAGCGTGGTGCCGTGCTGGTCGACGAGCGTCTGCAGGTGGTCGAGGATCTGCCGCTGCACCGTCACGTCGAGCGCGCTGGTCGGCTCGTCCGCGATGAGGAGCTCCGGCTGCCGGGCGAGGGCGATCGCGATGAGGATGCGCTGCCGCATCCCGCCGGAGAACTCGTGCGGGTACTGGTCCGCCCGGCGCTCCGCTTCCGGGATGCCGGCCTCGGTCATCAGCGCGACGACCCGCTGCCGGATCGCCGCGCGACCGCGGACCCCGCCGGCGCGGAGCGTGTCGGCGATCTGCGCGCCGACCCGCATCGCCGGGTTGAGGTTCGTCGACGGGTCCTGCGGCACGAGCCCGATCCGGCCACCACGCACCCGGCGCATCGCGGTCTCGTCGGCGTTCGCGACGTCGAGGTCGCCGAGGCGGATCGACCCGCCGGTGATCGCGCCGGCGCCGGGGAGCAGGCGGAGCACCGCGGCGATGAGCGTCGACTTGCCGGAGCCGGACTGCCCGACGATCGCGACGCGCTCACCGCGCCGGACGTCGAGGTCGACACCGTGCAGGACCTCCCGGCCGCCGAAGGCGACGCGGAGGTCGCGGACGGACAGCAGTGGGGTCGTGGGGTCAGCGTCCAGTGGCATGGCCCTGTGCTCCTCTCGGGTTGGCGGCGGCACCGAGCACGCCGGTGGCGGGGTCGCGGGTCACGCACGACAGGCGTCCGAGCGCCCAGTCGCCCGCACGGGTGACGACGTGGCCGAGCTCCTCGAGCCCTGCGATCACGTCGTCGCCGAGCCGGTCCTCGACGACGACGCCGCCGGGGGTCCAGGTGCGGGGCCAGAACGACCCCGGGAACGACGTGGTGTGCAGCGCGGGTGCGTCGATCGCCTGCTGCGGGGAGTACCCGCCGACGATCGTGCGGAGCAGGAACAGCAGCTGCCACTGGTCCTGCTGGTCGCCGCCCGGGGACCCGAGTGCCATGACGGGCTCGCCGTCGCGCAGCACGAGCGTCGGGGTGAGCGTGGTGCGCGGGCGCTCACCGGGGCGGAGCGTCGACGCGGTGCCCTCCTCGAGCCAGGTCATCTGCATGCGGGTGCCGAGGCAGAAGCCGAGCTCGGGGATGGTCGGCGAGGACTGCAGCCAGCCACCGGACGGTGTCGCGCTGACGATGTTGCCCCAGCGGTCGACGACGTCGATGTGGCAGGTGTCGCCACGGGTCTCGCCGGTCTCCATCACGATCGGCTCGCCGCGGTCCTCGGTCAGGGGATCGTCCTCCGCGGGGACGGCGACGGCGTCGCCGCGGGCACCGGGCACGGTGGGTTCGCCGACGCCGGCGACGGGTTCGCCCCGGGGCGTGTACGTCTCGCGGAGCGGCGGGAGCTCGCCGGGCGCGACGGACACCGACCCCGGTCGGAGGTCGTGCGAGGCGCGCTCACCGATCAGCGCACGACGGGCGTCCGTGTAGGCGTCGGAGAGCAGCTCGTCCATCGGGACGTCGCCGTCGCCGTAGTACACCTCGCGGTCGGCGAGCGCGAGCTTCTGCGCCTCGACGATCGTGTGCGCTCCCGCGACGGTGGACGGGTCGAGCAGGGCGTCGTCGAGCGGCTCGAGCAGCCGCAGGGTCTGCAGCAGTGCCGGCCCCTGGCCCCACGGCCCGGTCTTCGCGATCGTGCGACCGCGGAACTCGGCGGTCGTCGCCGGCTCGTACGACGCCCGGAACGCGGCCATGTCCTCAGCGCGGATCACGCCGGCGTGGTCGGTGCCCGACGCGTGGCGGTGCGGTGTCCGGACGAATCGGTCGATCGCCTCGGCGACGAACCCCTCGGCCCACGCATCGCGAGCCGCGTCGATCCGCGCCACCCGGTCGGGCCGACCGGAGCCGGCCTCGACGAGGCGGTCGAGCACTGATGCCCACCTCTCGTTCCGGATGACGTCCCCCGGGGCCGGCACCGAGCCTCCCGGCAGCCACCGGTCCGCGGAGGACGGCCAGTGGTCCTGGAAGAGTCCCCGCACCGTCGCGATCGTCGCGACCACGCGCGGTGCGACGGGGTGGCCGTCACGGGCGTACCCGATGCCGAAGGACAGCACGTCGCCGAGTTCCCACGTGCCGTGGTCGCGGAGCAGGAGGAGCCACGCGTCGACCGCTCCGGGGACGGCGGCGGCGAGCGCACCGGCACCGGGGACCAGGTCGAGGCCCTCCGCGCGGAAGTGCGACGGTGTCGCGCCGGCCGGTGCCGGGCCCTGGCCCGTCAGGACCGTCGGGACCTGCTCTTCGGCGGTGGCGAACACCGCGGTCATGTCCCCGCCGGGGCCGTTCAGGTGCGGTTCGACGACGTGCAGGACGAAGGCGCCCGCGACGGCGGCGTCGAACGCGTTCCCGCCGCGCTCCAGGACGGCCTGGGCGGTGGACGTGGCGAGCCAGTGGGTCGACGCGGCCATCCCGAAGGTGCCCGCGAGGTCGGGGCGGGTCGTGTCGGCACTCGGGGTGACGAACGCGGGGTTGGTGCTCATGCGGTTACTTCCGGTCGGATGCGGTCGGGTCGAGGGCGTCGCGGAGCGCGTCCCCGAAGAGGTTGAAGCCGAGGCAGATCACGGCGATGGCGATGCCCGGGACGATCGCGGCCCACGGCGCCTGGCCGAGGTACTGCTGCGCGTCCGAGAGCATGATGCCGAGGCTCGGCGTCGGCGGCTGGATGCCGAGGCCGAGGAACGACAGCAGCGCCTCGCCGATCACCGCGACGGGCATGATCACCGTCGCCTGCACGATGATCGCGGAGACGCAGTTCGGCAGGACGTGCTGCGCGATGATCCGGGCACCACCGGCGTCGAGGGTCCTGGCACTGGTCACGAAGTCCGCACTCGTGATCCGCAGGGTCTCACCGCGGACGATGCGGATCATCGCGGGGACGTGCGAGACCCCGATCGCGATCACCGCGTTGGACAGGCTCGGACCGCTGATCGCGGCGAGCCCGACGGCGATGATGAGGAACGGGAACGCCAGGGCGACGTCGGTCAGCCGCGAGATGATCGCGTCCAGCCACTTCCAGTACCCGGCGAGCAGCCCGAGCGGGGTGCCGACCACGACGGCGACGAGCACCGAGAGCGCACCGACCACGAGCGAGACCTGCACGCCGTAGAGGGTGCGGGAGAGGATGTCGCGGCCGAGGTCGTCGGTACCCAGACCGAACCCGACGGTGAACGGCACCTGGAACGGCAGGTCGAAGTGCGTCTCCGTGGGGTCGTGCGGCGCGACGAGCGGTGCCGTGAGCGCGGCGAGCACCACGATCGCGAGCATGATGCCGCCGGTCAGGCCGAGCCGGTTCGCCCGGACCTGCTTCCAGACGCGGCCACGGCTCGAGCCGAGGTCGAAGTTCGTCGTCACGGCGGTCATCGGGAGCCTCCCACGCGGATCTTCGGGTTGATGACCGAGTACAGGACGTCCACGGCCAGGTTGATCACGACGTACCCGACGGTGATGACGAGCACGACGGCCTGGATCACCGGGTAGTCGCGGGTGAACACCGAGTCGAGCGTCAGCTTGCCGAACCCCGGCAGGGCGAAGATCCGTTCGGTGACGACCGCGCCGGAGATGAGCCCGCCGAGCTGCAGGCCGACGATCGTCACGACGACGATCATCGAGTTCCGCAGGCCGTACCGGAACAGCACCCGACCGCGGCCGAGGCCCTTCGCACGGGCCGTGCGGACGAAGTCCGTCTTCATCGTCTCGATCATCGACGCCCGGGTCTGCCGCATGATCACGGCCGCCAGGGACGTCCCGAGGATCAGCGCGGGCAGGGTCAGGTGGTAGAGCGCGCTCAGCGGGTTCGTCGTCATCGACACGTACCCGGAGGCCGGGAACCAGCCGAGGCCGGCCGCGAGCCAGACGATCGCGAGGATGCCGAGCCAGAAGTTCGGCACGCTGAGGCCGACGAGCGCCGCGGCGTTCGCCATCCACTCGGGCCAGCGCCCGCGGTACCGCTCGGCGATCGTGCCGAGCGCGACGCCGACGAGCACCGCGACGACGATCGCGTAGAGCGCGAGCCACAGCGTGACGGGCAGCGTCGAGCCGATGAGCTCCGTCACCGGGGTGCCGGTACGGGTCGAGCGGCCGAAGTCGCCGTGCAGCGCGTTGACCACGAACCGCCAGTACTGCACGAGGATCGAGTCGTCGAGGCCGAGCTGCTCGCGGACCGCGGCCAGACGCGCGGGGCTCGCCTCCTCGCCGGCCAGGGCAAGGGCCGGGTCGCCCGGCAGCTGCCGGACCCCGACGAACACGACGATCGATGCGAGCACCAGGGTGATCGCCGACTGCCAGATGCGGGTCGTGACGTAGCGGATCACTTGTTCGTGCCTTCCACGAATGCGGCCTGGCTGAGCCGGACCACGCCGTCCGCGTACGTCGAGACGCCCGCGATGTCGTCCCGGACGCCGGTGATGCTCCGGGTCCGGTAGAGGTAGATGATCGGGTCGTCGCGCTGCACGATGGTCGTCATCTGCCCGTACAGGTCGGCGCGCTCCTGTTCGTCCGTGGACTGGGAGGCCCGGGTGATCAGGTCGTCCACCTCCGGGTTGCTGTAGCCGGCGTAGTTGTTGCCGCCGCCCGTGCTCAGGAACCCGCCGATGTTGCCGTGCGGGTCGACGCGTCCGGACCAGCCGAGCTGGAGCGCCTGGAAGTCACCGCGCGTCTGGTCGTCGAGGAGCGTCGTGTACTCCACCGGGGTGATCGTGATCGCGAACCCACCCGCCCGGGCCTGCGACTGCAGGGCCTGGGCGAACCGGACCGTGTCGGGGGTGTTCGTCACCTCCATCTCGATCGGGAACGGCTGCTGCACGCCCGCCTTCGCGAGGATCCGCTTCGCCTGCTCCGGGTCGTAGGCAGGGCAGGCCTTGCTGGCGTCGCTCGCGAAGACGCTGGTGTTCGGCACCGGGGAGCAGGCGACGTCGGCCCAGCCGTGGAAGACGCTCTGCACGAGTTCGGCGCGGTTGATCGACATCGACAGCGCCCGGCGGACGTCGGCGCGCTCGGCGAGCGGCGTGTCGATCTGCTCCGGGTCGGTGCCGACGCCGTCCTGGTTGCCGATGTTCACGGTGATGCCCTGGTACCCGAGCGACCCGGTGCGCAGGACGGTCAGGTCCTTCCGCTTCCGCAGGTCGTCGACGTCCTGCGTGGAGATCGTGTCCGCCACCTGCACGTCGCCCGACTTCAGGTTCGCGGCCCGGATGCTCGCGTCGGTGATGATCCGGTACGTGATCGTGTCGAAGTGCGCGGACGAGGGGTCGTAGTACTCCGGGTCGCGCTCGACCTGGATCGAGGTCTGCGGGACGCGCTTCACGAACTTGTACGGGCCGACGCACACCGGCGCGTCCCCGAAGTCGTCGCCCTCGTCCGCGAGGGCCTCCGGCGACATCACCATGCCCGCGCGGTCGGCCAGGGCGGCGGTGATCGGGGCGAACGGCGTCGCGTACCGGAGCCGGACGGTGTGGTCGTCGACCGCGCTGACGTCCGTCACCGGGCCCATCTCGCTCTTCCGGCTGGAGTCGGCCTTCGTCAGGTTCCGCTCGAGGGTGGTGACCACGGCGGCCGCGTCGAACGGGGTGCCGTCGGCGAAGCGGACGCCGGTGCGGACGGGGAACGTCACGGTCTTCCCGCCGTCGGTCACGGTCGGCAGCGACGTCGCGAGCATCGGCACGATCGTGCCCTCCGCGTCGATGTCGTAGAGCTTCTGGCACATCGTCTCCATGACGTACCGGGTGTACAGCGACGAGGACGTCGTGGGATCGAGGCGGTCCGGCTCGGCCGAGAGCGCCATCACGAGGTCGCCGCCCTCCTGGACCTGCTGGTCGCCGATGGCGGTGGTGGTCACGGTGCCCGCGGTGGTGCCGCCGGCCTTCGAGCGTTGGACGGGGACGCACGCCGTGAGCGCGAGCGTCGCTGCGATGACGACGGCCGGCAGCGCGATGAGGGTGCGGCGGCGTCGGGGGCTGATCGGGGACATGGGGATCCTGATGCTGGTGGGGCTGTGGCGTTCCTTGTGGGATCGCGCTCAGGAGCGGGGTTGATTGCATACAATCATGGATCCGCGATCTCGTTTGTATACATTTTGTTTCGAGTGTGTGACGCGTCCTGCACATCGGGCAGCCCGTGACCAGCCCCCACGACTGGGGCTGTGTCGATCCGACACCCCTCGGTGACCATCGTTCGGCGGCCTGCACCGGGCAGTCCGCACGCGGCTCGTCAGGGAGAGCCGCCGACACAGGGGAACCATGCGCATCACCACGACCAGGACCAGGCTGGCCGCCGTCATCACCGCAGCGGTGATCGCCGTGACCGGCAGCATCGCCATCGCCGCACCGGCCGGAGCAGCCACCACTGCGCCGGCCCGGGCATCGACCGTCGTCTCGACGAGCGTCCCCGCAGGGACCAAGCTGCTGCCCGGCGACGTCATGACGTCGTCGAACGGCCAGTTCCGGCTGGTCATGCAGGGCGACGGCAACCTCGTCGAGTACGGGATCGGGAACACCGTCCTCTGGGCGTCGAACACCGCGAAGTACCCCGGGGCCGTCGCGGTCGTCGGGACCGACGGCGTCTTCTCGATCCGCTCCGGCTCGAAGACCGTCGCGAAGTGGGGCACCTCCGGCCACGTCGGCTACGACTTCGGCGTGCTGCCCGACGGGTCGCTCCGGATGCGCGACTCCGTGAAGCGGACCATCTGGCAGCTCCAGAACTTCCAGGACCGCGTCACCGCCGGCAACGTCATCAAGCCCGGCACGGTGCTGCGCTCCGATGCGAGCTCCGCCCGGAAGTTCACGATGCAGGCCGACGGCAACCTGGTGCAGTACCTGAACGGCAAGGCCGCGTGGGCATCGCGCACCAACGGGCACCCGGGATCGTGGGCGTCCGTGCAGACCGACGGCAGCCTGGTCGTCTACGGACCCGACAACCGTGCGCTCTGGTCGTCGAAGACCACCACCGCCGGACGCGGTCAGCTCCTCGTGCAGGTCGACTCGAACGTCGTCCTCTACGGCAGCAAGGACACCCGGGTCTGGTCGACCCGCCCCGTCAGCGGCCTGCTCTGGCCCGTCGCGTCCACCCGGATCACCGGGAAGTTCGGCGACGACCGCGGTGCCGGGCACACCCCGCGCTACCACCAGGGCGCCGACGCGGGCGTCGTCACCGGCACCGCCGTGTACGGCTCGGGGAGCGGCACGGTCACCGAGACCGTCGCGAACAACGCGACGTTCGGCAACTACGTCGTCGTGAAGTACGGGCTGACGACGGTCCTCACCGCGCACCTCAGCAAGATCGAGGTGAAGAAGGGGCAGGTGGTGTCGTCGAAGACCGAGATCGCGAAGTCGGGCAACACCGGCCAGTCCACCGGCCCCCACGTGCACGTCGAGACGCGCATCAACGGCACGCTCAAGGACCCCTTGACGCAGCTGCACTTCCGCTGACGCCGCGGTGCGCGTGCGCGGTGCGCTCGCGGTGCGCGCGCGTCGCCCGCTTCCGCTGAGATCGCACTGTTCGTCGCCTCCTGAGACAGCAGGCGACAGAGCCTGCGATCTCAGCATCGGGTTCTCGGGGCGTCTCGCGCGCTCGACGTGACCAACCACCGGCCGGGAGGCTCGTGGCGGCCTGGCACCGCGCCTCCCGTCCGGATCCGTGGCGCGGTCCGGGTGCGCGGTACGGTCCGGGCCGTGGTGCGGTCCGGGTGCGCGGTACGGTCCGGATCCGTGGTGCGGTCCGGGTGCGCGGTACGGTCCGGATCCGTGGTGCGGTCCGGGTGCGCACAACGGAACGCGATGCGCACCACGCGATCGCGTGGTGCGGACTGCCTTCGGTTGTGCGCCGGGCGCGCCCTGGCGCGACCCCGGCCGTACCCTGGACGGGATGAACTCCCGCGCCGCCCGACTCCTCGTGCTCGTGGCGATCGGCATCGCCGCTGGGGTCCTCTCCGGCCTGTTCGGGGTCGGCGGCGGCGTCATCGTGGTCCCGGCCCTGATGGCCTTCCTGCACGTGGACCAGCGCAGCGCCTCCGCGAGCTCCCTCGTGGCGATCGCCCCCGCGGCCGTCGTCGGCGCGATCACCTACGCGGTGCAGGGCGAGGTGCACTGGCTCGCGGCGCTGACACTGGCGGTCGGCAGTGTCGTCGGCGCCCCGATCGGTGCCCGCATGCTCCGCGCGATCTCGCTGCGGGTCCTGCCGTGGATCTTCGTCGGCTTCATCGTCGTGGTGCTGGTCTCCCTGTTCGCGAACACGCCCTCGCGTGAGGGGACGGTGCACTTCGGCCTGGTCGAGGCGCTCGTCCTGCTCGGCATCGGTCTGCTGTCCGGGGTGCTCTCCGGCCTGGTGGGCGTCGGCGGCGGGGTCGTGATCGTGCCCGGCATGGAACTCGCGCTCGGCGCGGGCGACCTGCTCGCGAAGGGCACCTCGCTGCTCACGATGGTCCCGACGACGGTGTCGGGGACCGTCGCGAACCTGCGGAAGGGCGCGGTGGACCTGCGCGTGGGCCTCACGGTCGGGATCACCGCGGCGGTCTGCTCCCCGGCCGGCGCGCTCCTCGCGCGGGCGGTCGATCCCCAGGTCGCGACGTGGTTGTTCGCCGGGTTCCTGGTGGTGGTCGCCGTGATCGTCGTGCGGCGGGGCCTCCGGACCGCGCGGGCAGCGGCGACGCCCGGCCCCGGCGGGCTCGAGGGTGCCGCCGAGGACCCGACGGGCACCCGGTGAGGGTGACGACCGCCGAGGACGTGCTCGCCGCGTTCGCCCGCACGCCCGGTGACGTCGCGGCGGCGCGACGCGTGGCCCGTGGGTTCGCGGACCTCGACGAGGGGGAGCGGTCCGCGCTGCTCTGGAGCGAGGACCCCGGCGCCCGGCTCCTGGCCGTCGTGCTCCTCGTCCAGGCGATGCGGCGTCGCCCGGACCCCGAGCTGACCGAGGAGTACCTCGGCGCTGCGCGGGCGGAGCGCATCGACCGTGCCGACCTGGTGGACATCGCCGCGGAGGAACTCGTCGGCGCACCGATGGTCGGCGGCTCGACCGGGCCGCTGTTCGCCCTCGCGAAGTCCGACGTCGCGTGGGTGCGGCGGATCGCGGTGGTGGCGACGCTCGCGTTCGTGAAGCAGGGCGACGCCGACGTGCCGCTCGCCGTCGTGGGGCGACTGGTGCGTGAGCGCGGTGAGACCGTGCAGTCCGCGCTCGGGTGGGTCCTCCGCGAGGTCGGGAAGCGCGCCTCGGAGCCGGCGCTCGTCGCGTTCCTGGAGCGCCAGGGGCGGTTCCTGACGAAGGACGCCCTGGCGACGGCGACCGAGCACCTGCCGACCGCGGAACGCGACCGCCTGCGCCAGACCCGCTAGGTCTGCTGCGCCAGACGCGCTAGGACTGCTGCGCCAGACGCGCTAGGACTGCTGCGCCAGACGCGCTAGGACTGCTGCGCCTCCGCGAGGATCGTCCTCAGGCGCGCGAACGCCACGTCCGGGGCGAAGGTGCGCTCGATCGCCGCCCGCCGGGACTCGGGATCGCTGTTCCCGAACACGTCGTGGAGGTTCGCGGTCAGCAGCTCGGAGGTCGTCGCCATGCCCGGAGCCTAGACGGCCGGGCCGCGGACCGGGACGATGGGCGCATGCCGCACACCGAGGTGCCCGTCATCGACGCCGCGCTCGTCGAGCGCCTCGTCGCCGAGCAGTTCCCCACCTGGGCCGGGCTCCCCGTCGAGGAGGCGGTCCCGCAGGGCTGGGACAACCGCACCTTCCGGCTCGGGGACGCGCTGTCGGTGCGGCTCCCGAGCGCCGCGGGCTACGTCCCCGCGGTGGAGAAGGAGCAGCGGGTCCTGCCGTACCTCGCGCCCCGGCTCGACATCCCGGTGCCCGAACCCGTCGGCCTCGGACGGCCGGGCAGCGGCTACCCGTTCCCGTGGTCGGTGCGGCGGTGGTTGCCGGGCCGGGTCGCGGCCGGAGCGGACCCCGACCTGACGGCGCTCGCCGAGGACGTCGGCGCGGTCCTCCGGCAGCTCCGGACGGTCCCGCCGGCGGACGGTCCCGTCGCGGGAGCGCACTCGTTCCACCGTGGCGCACACCCGTCGGTCTACGGCGACGAGGTCGAGCGGGCACTCGCGGCGCTCGGGGACACGGTCGACCAGGCGGCGTGCCGGAGTGTCTGGGCAGCGGCGTGCGCGAGCAGGTGGGACCGACCGGGCGTCTGGTTCCACGGCGACGTCGCCCCGACGAACCTGTTGGTGGACGGGGATGGCCGGCTCTCCGCGCTCATCGACTTCGGCACGTGCGGTGTCGGCGACCCGGCGTGCGACCTGGTGCTCGCGTGGACGTTCCTCGACCGGCCGGCCCGGCGGGTCTTCCGCGACGCCGTCGGTCTCGACGACGGCACCTGGGCGCGCGGACGCGGCTGGGTCCTCTGGAAGTCGCTCATCATGCTGGCCGGCAGCGCCGGTCCCGGTGACCGCGCTGGTCACGAGGCAGTCCTGGCCGCGGCCCTCGACGACCCGGCGCTGTGAAGCCGCCACGACGCGAGCGCGTAGACGGGAGGGCACACACACCGCGACGAGAGGAGCGCCCACCGTGCGCGCACTGACCTGGCAGGGCACCGAGAAGGTGTCCGTCGAGACCGTCCCCGATCCCACGATCCAGGAGCCGACCGATGCGGTCGTCCGGATCACCTCGACCGCGATCTGCGGCTCCGACCTGCACCTGTACCGGGTCCTCGGCCCGTACATCGACAAGGGCGACGTCCTCGGCCACGAGCCGATGGGCGTGGTCGAGGCGGTCGGCAGCGCGGTCACCAACCTCAAGGTGGGCGACCGTGTCGTCGTCCCGTTCAACATCTCCTGCGGTCACTGCTGGATGTGCCAGCACGGCCTGCAGTCCCAGTGCGAGACCACCCAGGTGACGGAGTACGGCAGCGGCGCCGCGCTCTTCGGCTACACGAAGATGTACGGCCAGGTCCCCGGCGGCCAGGCCGAGTACCTCCGTGTGCCGCACGCCGACTACGGCCCCATCGTGATCCCGGACGACGGCACCCCGGACGACCGGTGGCTGTTCCTCAGTGACATCCTCCCGACGGCGTGGCAGGGCGTGCAGTACGCCGGCGTGCCCGAGGGCGGGACCCTCGCGGTGCTCGGCCTCGGCCCGGTCGGACAGTTCGCCGCCCGGATCGGCAAGCACCTCGGCTACCGGGTGCTCGCCGTCGAGCCCGAGGCGGTGCGCCGTGACCTCGCCGCGAAGTACGGCGTCGAGACCTTCGACCTCGACAAGGACGTCGTCGCGCAGCTCGTCGACCTCACCGACGGTCGCGGACCGGACGGCGTCGTCGACGCGGTCGGCATGGAGGCGCACGGCAACGCGGTCGCCGGGTTCGCCCAGCGTGCCGCGGGCCTGCTGCCCGACAAGCTGGCGCAGAAGGCGATCGAGACCGCCGGCGTGGACCGGCTCGCAGCCGTGCACACCGCGATCGACCTCGTCCGCCGCGGCGGCACCGTCTCGCTGAGCGGTGTCTACGGCGGGATGGCCGACCCGATGCCGATGATGACGCTGTTCGACAAGCAGATCACCATCCGTGAGGGGCAGTGCAACGTGAAGCGCTGGATCGACGACATCATGCCGCTCGTCGCCGACCCGTCGGACCCGCTCGGCACGCTCGACCTGACGAGCCACCGGGTCTCGCTCGAGGACGCGCCGCACATGTACGAGGTCTTCCAGAAGAAGGAGGACGACTGCGTGAAGGTCGTGCTCGACCCGGCGATGGCCGCGTCGGCCGCCGCATGACCCGGGTCGTCGTCGTCGGTGCGACCGGCAACGTCGGGACGGCCGTGCTCCGCCGGCTCGCCGCGGAGCAGGACCTGCAGGTCGTCGGGGTCGCCCGGCGTCTGCCCGACGTGCACACCGCGCCGTACGGCGACGCGGTCTGGCACGCAGTCGACGTCGGCGCGCCCGATGCCGTGTCGCAGCTCGCCGCGGTGTTCCGTGGTGCCGACGCGGTGATCCACCTGGCGTGGGCGCTCCAGCCCACGCACGACATCCCCGCGCAGCACCGGACGAACGTGGTCGGGACGGCGAACGTCCTGGCCGCGGTCGCCGCTGCCGAGGTGCCGCAGGTCGTCGTCGCCTCGTCCGTCGGTGCGTACCGGGGCGTCGACGTCGACGGCAAGCGGGACCGCAAGGACGAGTCCTGGCCGGCAGACGGCATCCCGACGGCGACGTACGCGATCCACAAGGCGGAGAACGAGCGGGCGATGGACGCCTTCGCGCGGGAGCACCCGGAGGTCGTCGTGACGCGGCTGCGTCCCGGGCTCATCTTCCAGCGTGCTGCCGCGGCGGAGATCCGTGGACTGTTCCTCGGGAAGCTCATCCCGATGCGCGCCGTCCGGTGGATCCAGTGGGCGGTCCTGCCGTTGCCGTACGCGTTCGTGTTCCAGGCGGTGCACGCCGACGACGTCGCGGACGCCTACTGGCGTGTGGTCGACCAGCGTGCGGGTGGCGCGTTCAACATCGCCGCCTCGCCGGTGCTCACCCCGCCGCGCATCGCCGCCGTCCTCGGCATGCGCGGCGCGGTCCGGGTACCGTTCCGGCTGATCCGCGGCATCGTGACGCTGACGTGGCGGCTCCGGATCCAGCCGACCGACGCCGGCTGGGTGGACATCGCGGCGTCCGTCCCGGTGATGTCGACCGAGCGTGCGCGCACGGAACTCGGGTGGGAGGCCCGGCACCGTTCCACGGACGCGCTCGGTGAGCTGGTGGCCGGGTTCGCGGACGGCACGAGCGTCCCGGGGTCGGGTCCCCTGCACGGGTAGCCTGGCCCGGTGCTGCCTCCGGACCTGCTCGGCGACTGGGCACTGGACCGCGCCGTGCTCGACCGCCGCGCGGGGACGACCGGTCGCGTGACCGGGACGACACTGCTCCGAGCGGTGGACGACTCGACGGTGTCGTGGACGGAGACCGGCACGATGGCGTTCGACGGCCGCTCGACACCGGTCTCCCGGGAGCTCCTGGTGCGCCGCACCGGGGACGACCGTTGGACCGTCCACTTCGCTGACGGCAGGCCGTTCCACGACTGGGTGTGGGGCACCACCGTGGTGCACGACTGCGCGCCGGACGAGTACACCGGCGTGCTCGCGGGGGACGTCGACCGGTGGACCGTCCGGTGGGAGGCGCGCGGTCCCGCGAAGGACTACCGCCTCGACAGCGTGCTCACCCCGGCGCGCTGAACGTCGGCCGCACCCGACAGACTGGGTGCATGGCACGCACCTCCGGCAAGTCCTCCGGCACCGACGCTCCTCGGATCACCCTCACCGAACCCGGTGACCTGACCGACTGGGCGCCCGGCCCCGGCGACGTGCTCACCGGGGACCGCATCGACGGGCGCCGGATCGCGTCGCTCGACATCGCGGGGGAGCGGCTGCCCGACCTCGAGATCGAGGAGTGCGTCGTCGAGGAACTCCACGCCGACGGGGCGGACCTCCGGGGCGTGCGGGTCCACGACACCGTGATCGAAGCGCTCGACGCCCCGGTGCTCCGCGCGTCGAGCAGCTCCTGGCGTGAAGTCCGGATCGGCGGCGGACGGGTCGGCTCCGCGGAGCTGTACGACTCCGGGCTGAACGGCGTCGAGTTCGTCGGGATGAAGCTCGGGTTCGTGAACCTCCGCGGTGCGACCGTCACCGACGTGGTGTTCCGCGACTGCGTCATCGACGAGCTCGACATCGCCGACGCCCGGCTGCTGCGGGTGTCGTTCGAGGGCACCCGGATCCGTGCGGCCGAGGGCTCGAACACCCGCATCGACCACGTGGACCTGCGCGGCGCCGACCTCGACCGGGTCGAACGACTCGAGGGTTTCCGCGGCGCGACGATCGCGGCTGACCAGCTCTACACGCTCGCCCCGTTGCTCGCCGCGCAGGCCGGCTACCGCGTGGAGTAGGCAGACACCCCGGACCGGGCGAGCGCGGCGGCGAGGTCGGCCTGCACCAGGTCGCCGTGGACCGCGGCGCCCGCCTGGGTGCCGGCAGCGGCCGACGCGATGACCGTCGCCATCGGGGACGCCACGTTCCCCGCGGCCCAGACCCCGCGCACGGAGGTCTGCCCCATGGCGTCGACCGTGACGGCGCCGGCCACCCGGAAGTCGCCCATCCGGAAGTCCTCGGCGACGAGTCCGATCCCCTGGAGCCCGTCGACCCGTGCCTCGGCGGTGCTCGCAGCAGCCAGGGCGTCGAGGTCCACGACGGAGCCGTCGCCGAGCGCCACGCCCGTCAGCACGCCGTCCGTCGACAGCACCCGGGCCACCGCGCCGTCGATCACCCTGATGCCCCGGGCGTCGAAACCGGCACGGGCGGTGTCGTCGACGAGGCCGGGTTCGGTCGCGAACACCGTCACGTGCTCGCTCAGCGCACGCCACAGCAACGCCTGGTGTGCCCCGAACGGCGTCGTCACGAGGACCCCGATGCGGCGGTCGCGGATCTCCCACCCGTGGCAGAACGGGCAGTGCACGACGCCGCGGCCCCACTGCTCCGCGAGCCCCGGCACGTCCGGCAGGACGTCCACGGCGCCGGAGGCGACGACGACCCGACGGGCGTGCACCTGTTCGCCGGAGTCGAGGGTGGCCGTGAAGCCGACCGGGTCGCCGTCGGGGACGGGCGTGGCGGACGTGGCCACGAGCCTCCCGGCCATGACGTCGACGCCGTACCGCGCGACCTCGTCCCGACCGGTCCTGGTGAGGTCCCGGGGAGGCGTCGCCTCCTGCCCGAGGTAGTTGTGGACGCCCGCCGCCGGGGCGTTGCGGGGTTCGCCCGCGTCCACCACCAGCACGGACCGGCGGGACCGGCCGAGGATGAGGGCTGCTGAGAGGCCGGCGGCTCCGCCGCCGATGACGATCACGTCGTAGGTGTCACGCATGCCGACATCGTGCGGTGTGCGCGCGATTCTGGCAACGATCCTTGCTGGTCTGGCAAAATGGCCGGCATGGACCACGGACGGGAGGCTCGCCCCACCCCGCGCACGACGGCCGAGGTCGTCGACGGGGTCGGGCCACGACTGCGCACCCTGCGGCAGCGACGGGACGTCACGCTCGCGGCCCTCGCGACGGAGACGGGCATCTCGGTGTCGACGCTCTCGCGGCTCGAGTCGGGACAGCGGAAGCCGACCCTCGAGCTCTTGCTGCCGCTGGCGCGGGCGTACCAGGTGCCGCTCGACGACCTCGTCGGAGCGCCGCGGACCGGCGACCCGCGGGTGCACCTGCAGCCCGAGGTGCACGGCGGCCGCGTGGTGGTGCCCCTCACCCGGCGGACCGGGGGCGTGCGGTCGTTCAAGCAGCTGTTCCCGCCGAACTCGCCCGGCGGCGAACCCGACCTGCGGACGCACGAGGGGTACGAGTGGCTCTACGTGCTGTCCGGGCGGCTCCGGCTGCTCCTCGGGGAACGCGACCTCGACCTCGGGCCCGGCGAGGTCGTGGAGTTCGACACCCACACGCCGCACTGGATCGGCAACGTCACCGACGAGGTCACCGAGGTGCTCTGCCTGTACGGGCCGCAGGGGGAGCGGGCACACGTGCGGGCGCGGCCCGTGCGCTGAGCCCGGTGCGCTTCGAGGCCATCCTGGGCCGCTGACCATCGAGCAGCGCGCATGGTCGGTCGGTACCGCCGCGGGTGCAGGGCCCGCGGTCATCGATCCGAAAGGCCCACCATGACGACGACCCCACCCGGGAACGACTCCGGGACCCCGATCCACGACCGGACGGCCGCTGCGGACGGCCACGAGATCCGCCCGGGTGTGACCGTGCCCTCCTGGGCGAACACCACCCCGCTCGACCGAGGCCGCGACGCGGACCTCGCCGCAGACCCCGTCGATGACCTGACCGTCGACGAGGCGTTCGACCCGGTCCCCGCGAACGAGCAGCTGCCCGCGACGCCGAGTGCGGCCGGCAGCGGCAGCGACGGCAGCGGGAAGGCCGACGCGGCCAAGGGTGCAGCCCAGGACGTCGCCGGTGACGCGAAGGCCAAGGCGTCCGACGTCGCCGGCACCGCCAAGGAACAGGCGTCCAAGGTCGCCTCCGAAGCGACCGACCACGCCAAGCAGCTCTACGGCCAGGCATCCGAGAACCTCAAGCAGCAGGCAGCCGAACAGCAGCAGCGTGCCGCGGGCGGACTGCGCAGCATCAGCGACCAGCTCGGCCGCATGGCGGAGAACGACGACGAGCAGGGCGTTGCGTCGAAGGTCGTCCGTGACCTCTCCGGCCGTGCGAACTCGGTCGCCGGGTTCCTCGAGAACCGTGACCCGGGTTCGCTCCTCGACGAGGTGAAGTCCTTCGCGGCGAAGCGCCCGGGCACGTTCATCGCGCTCGCCGCGGGCGCCGGGATCCTCGCCGGACGGCTCACCAAGGCGCTCGCGACCGAGGTCAAGCACGAGAAGGAAGCCGACATCACCGGCGACGGCACCACCGACACCGGCACCGGCACCGGGAGCGGCGTATGAGCCACACCGTCCCCGGCGCGACACCGACGGGCCAACCGAGCCCCGAGGAACGCGCCGCGAGCACCCCGCTCGGCGAACTCCTGACCGACGTCTCTCGCGACATCTCCAGCCTGTTCCGGCAGGAGGTCGCGCTGGCGAAGGCCGAGATCACCGAGTCCGCGAAGAAGGCGGGCAAGGGCGCCGGCATGTTCGGCGGTGCGGGCCTGACCGCGCTGTTCGCCCTGCTGTTCCTGTCGATCGCCGCCTGGTGGGGTCTCGGCTACCTCATCGGCAACGCGTGGTCGGCAGTCGTGATCGCGGTGGTCTACGCGATCGTCGCCGGCATCCTCGCGCTGCTGGGACGCAAGCAGATGCAGCAGATCAAGGGTGTTCCCCAGACCGTGGAGACGGCCAAGGAGATCCCCGACGCACTGAAGCCCAACACCGGGAGGAACGCATGAGCACGCCAGACGAGATCCGCAGAGAGATCGAACAGACACGAGGGACCCTGGGTTCCGACGTCGACGCACTCGCCGACAAGGTCAGCCCGTCCTCGATCGCCCACCGCCAGACCGAGAAGGTGAAGAGCCGGTTCCAGGGCGTCCGCGACTCCGTGATGGGCGCGGCGGACTCGGCACGGTCGAGTGCCTCGGGGTCCGCCTCGGGTGCGACCGACCAGGCGAAGGACGTCGCCCAGCGTGGCGTCGAGAAGGCCAAGGGCAACCCGCTCGCCGTCGGGCTGATCGCGTTCGGCGCCGGGTGGCTCGCATCGTCGCTCATCCCGACCTCGTCCAAGGAGGAGGAGCTGGCCGGTGAGCTCAAGGACCGCGCAGCACCCCTCGTCGACGAGGTCAAGGAGCAGGCGAAGGACGTCGGTTCGCAGCTCGGTGACGTCGCGAAGGAGCACGCGCAGGACCTCAAGGGGACCGCGCAGGACGCGGCCCAGACCGTCAAGGACGAGGCGCAGGGCGCCGCGTCCGACGTGGAGGACCACGCGCAGCAGTCCGCGGACGACGTCCGCGGGGCCTGAGGCCGGAGCACGGCACGGACGGGAGGCACGGTGCCAGCTGGCGCCGTGCCTCCCGTCCGTCGCCTGGTCGCGGCTCCGTCGTCTGGTCGCGTCGCGCTCGCTGGACCGGTCCCGAGCACGTCGGGAGTTCGCTGGACGGATGGCAGACGCTCCCACGACCGCAGTCCTGTTCGACATCGACGGCACGCTCGTCGACTCCAACTACGCCCACGTCGACGCCTGGTGGCGCGCGTTCCGGGCGATCGGGGCCTCGGTGGACGCCTGGCGCATCCACCGGGCGATCGGGATGGACTCCTCGCGGCTCCTCGAGGAGCTGCTGCCGGATGCCTCCGACGACGAGCGCGACACCGCGAAGCAGCACCACACGGCGTACTACGCCGAGCACATGCCGTTCCTGCGCCCGCTGCCGGGTGCCCGTGACCTGCTCGAGGCCGTCGCGTCCCGTGGGCACGCGGTGGTGCTCGCGACGAGCGCCCCGGCGTCCGAGCTCGAACGGCTCCGCGAGGTGCTCGACGTCGAGCAGTGGATCACCGCGGTGACGAGTTCCGAGGACGTGGACGAGGCCAAGCCGGCCCCCGGGATCATGCAGGTCGCGCTGGACAAGGTCGGGGTCGAGCCGTCCCGTGCGGTGATGGTGGGTGACGCGATGTGGGACGTGGAGGCCTCCTCGAAGGTCGGGATCCCGTGCGTCTCGGTGATGACCGGCGGGATCGGCGGCGACGAGCTGCGGGAGGCGGGCGCCGCTGCGGTGTACGACGACGCGGCGGCGTTGCTCGCGGGACTCGACGACTCGCCGATCGGCGCGCTCGGCACACCGGCTCCGTGAGCGTTCGCGGCCTCCACCGGAACCGGTGGGGTTCGCTCGCTCCTGCTCGGTCGTGGGAGGATCGTCGATCGTGATCACGATCGAACGCGTCAGCTGGGACGACCCTCGCGGAGTCGTCCTCCGTGCCCGCATGGACGAGGAGATGCACGAGCGGTACGGCTCCTCGGCCGGAGACGAGGACCCGGCCGTCACCGAGGAACGGAACCGCGCGCTCGCGGTCGATCCCTCCACGGTCATCACCTCGCTGCTCGCGATCGACGAGTCCGGCGAGGCCGTCGGCCACATCGCCGTCCGCCGCCTCCGCGACGAGGTCGAGCTGAAGCGCCTCATCGTGCTGTCCTCCGCCCGCGGGAAGGGTGCGGCGACCGCGCTGCTCGACGAGTGCGAGCGGGTCGGCCGTGAGCAGGGAGCCGCGCGACTCATCCTGCAGACCGGGGACAAGCAGCCCGACGCGGTCGCGCTCTACGAGAAGACCGGTTGGCGTGCGATCCCGGTCTACGAGCCGTACGCGGCGACGATGCCCTGGTCGTTCTGCTTCGACAAGGCCCTGTAGCTGGGAACTCTCCACGAGGAATTGCACTCTGGTGACCGGAGTGCAATTCTTGCTCGGTGAGCACCGCTGAACGCACCCGCGCGCTGCGTCGACGCATGATCGTCGAAGCACGTCGGTCGACCGTGGCCGACGGTCTGCACGGGTTCACGATCGAGCAGCTCTGCGAGACCGTCGGAGTCTCCCGTCGCACGTTCTTCAACCACTTCGCCTCGAAGGAAGACGCCGTCCTCGGCATCGAACTCAACGCGAACGTCGACATGCTGCTGGCCTACGCCCGCGGCGAAGTGGTCCCGGCGACCCTCGACCCGCTCACGTCCGTCGTCGCGCTCGCCGTCGAACAGGTGCGCACCGTCGGACTCGACCGCGCGGACGAAGCCCTCGTCCGCCGGGTCTTCGAGCGTGAACCGGCGCTCGTCGCCCGGTTCCTCTCGGCGACCGACGTGCAGCTCGCCAAGGTCGCGGAAGCGGTGCGGGAACGCTTCGGCTGGACCGTCCCCGACGATCCGCGCGCCCGGCTCGTGACCGAGTCCGCCGCGGGGCTGCTGCGCGTGACCGCCGCCGACTACTTCGACGACGACTACGACGAGTCGACGGGCGCTCCGTTCGACGAACTGCTCACCACGAACCTCCGCCTCATGAGGGCGGCCATCACCACCGGACAGGACGACACCCCATGAGCACCTCAGCGCCGCGCACCGCCAAGCGCGCACGCCCGGGCAGCGACGGACCACTGCTGCTGACCCAGCGCCGCATCTGGATCATCTTCTCCGCCCTCATCGCCGGGATGCTGCTCTCCAGCCTCGACCAGACCATCGTGTCGACCGCGATGCCGACCATCGTCGGCGACCTCGGTGGCGTCGCGCACCAGGCGTGGATCACGACCGGGTACCTGCTGGCATCCACGATCGTGATGCCCATCTACGGCAAGTTCGGTGACGTCATCGGCCGCCGCAACCTGTTCCTCGTGGCGATCGCGCTCTTCACGCTGGCGTCGCTCGGCTGCGCGATGTCGACCGGCTTCTGGCAGTTCGTGGTGTTCCGCGCGCTGCAGGGCCTCGGCGGTGGCGGTCTGATGATCCTGTCCCAGGCGATCATCGCGGACATCGTCCCCGCGTCCGAGCGCGGCAAGTACCTCGGCCCGCTCGGCGCGATCTTCGGCCTCTCCGCCGTCGGTGGCCCGCTCCTCGGCGGGTTCTTCGTCGACCACATGACCTGGCACTGGGCGTTCTGGATCAACATCCCGGTGGGGATCGCGGCGTTCGCCGTCGCCTGGTTCGCGCTGACCCTGCCGAGCAAGAAGGCGACCAAGCGCATCGACGTCCTCGGCGTCGCGCTGCTGTCGGCGACGACCGCGTGCCTGGTGTTCTTCACCGAGTTCGGCGGCAACGGCGACCACGGCTGGGGTGCGCTCGAGACCTGGGCGTGGGGTGCAGGGTTCATCGTCGCCGCAGCGCTGTTCGTCCTGACCGAAGCGCGGGCCCAGGACCCGATCATCCCGCTGTCGTTCTTCCGGAACCGCACGTTCGTCACCGCCACGGCGATCGGCTTCGTGCTCGGGCTCGGCATGTTCGCCGCGATCGGCTTCGTCCCGACGTTCCTGCAGATGGCGTCGGGCACCTCGGCCGCCGTCTCCGGGCTCCTGATGCTGCCGATGATGGTCGGCCTGATGGGCACCTCGATCCTCTCCGGCACGCTCATCACGAAGACGGGCCGGTACCGGGCGTTCCCGATCATCGGCACGATCGTCGTCGGCCTGGCGATGCTCGGGATGACGACGCTCGCCGCAGCGACCCCGATCTGGCTGATCTGCGTGTACCTGTTCGTGTTCGGCGCCGGCCTCGGTCTGATCATGCAGGTCGTGGTCCTCGTGGCGCAGAACGCCGTGGCGCCGGAGCACGTCGGCACGGCGACCTCGACGAACAACTACTTCCGCGAGGTCGGCGCCTCCCTCGGTGTCGCCGTCTTCGGTGCGATCTTCACCTCGCGCCTGACCGAGTCCCTGACCGACGTCTTCACGAGCGCCGGCGGCAGTGCGTCGCAGGCGGCGAGTGCGAGCGCGAGCATCGACCCGACGCAGCTCGCGAAGCTGCCCGAGGCGGTGCAGGACGGCATCGTGAACGCCTACGCCGACTCGCTGTCCCCGGTGTTCTGGTACCTGCTGCCGTTCATCGCGGTGGCGCTCGTGCTCGCGCTGTTCATCCCGCAGATGAAGCTCGCCGACGTGGCCGGCATGGTCGCCCGCGGCGAGGCGGTCGGTGGCGCCGAGGCGGACGAGCTCGAGCGTGCGCAGCGCGGCGCGGAGCGTCCGACGGAGTCGGTCGGCTCCGGCACGGGGTCGGTCCCGACGGCCCGGCACGACGAGTAGTCGTCACCATCCACGGACGGGAGGCCCGGTGCCAGCTGGCACCGGGCCTCCCGTCCGTCTGCGGTCGCGCGCGCCCGCGGCTCGCTCGCGCCTGCGATGCGACAACGCCGTTGTCGTACGACAGCGAGCATGTCGTCGTTCAGCGTGTGCAACTGTTGCGGACGCAAGGTGCGACGAGGTCGTTGTCGTACGGCTGCGAGGACGTCGTCACTCGGCGCGCGCAACCGTTGCGCACGGAACTCTTGCGTGTGCAAGGTACGACAACGCCGTTGTCGTACGACAGCGAGCATGTCGTACCGCGTCGGCTGCCGGAGCGGACGCGGCGCACGGACGACGCGCACGCGCACGGTGCGCGCGCCCGGCGCAGCGCGTCAGGCGCCGGTACTCGCGCGGGGGATGAGCCGCGTGGGGAGCGCCGGCGACGGCGTCGAGGTGCCGTCGAGCGTCGCGAGCAGCCGGAGCGCTGCGGCCCGGCCGAGGTCGGCACCGGGGAGTGCCACGCTCGTCAGCGCCGGCGCGGTGACCGACGAGGACGGCAGGTCGTCGAACCCCGCGACGGCGAGGCCTCCCGGAACCGCGACGCCCCGGGCCCCCGCGACCCGGAGCACCCCGTACGCCAGGGTGTCCGCCGCGGCGACCACGGCCGTGACGCCCTCGGCGAGCCAGTCGTCGACCACCCCGTCGACGGCGGCGGCAGCGGCGTCGATCGTCAGGTCGGCCTGGGCGCGCGTCCGGGACACCGTGATGCCGGCGGCGGTGCAGGCGTCCTCGAACAGGGACCGGCGGACGGCGAACGTCGTCGCCCGTGACGTCCCGTCGAGGTACGCGACGCGCCGGTGTCCGGCGGCGGCGAGGTGTGCGACGAGCGCCGACACCCCGGACGAGAGGTCGTAGTTGACGGCGTCGGCGCCTCCCGGTGCGTCGAGCAGCACGACGGGGACGCTCGCGGACATCGACTCACCCGCGGCGGGGGCGTCGACGAGGATCCCGGCGGGCCGCAGCCGCTCGAAGCGCCGGACGTCCGCGTCGACCGGTTGCGCGCCGCGCTCGGTGACGGAGAGCACGAGCTGGAAGCGGTCCCCGACGGTGTCCCGGACGCCGCGGATGACCTCGGCGAAGAACGGGTTCGACAGGTCCGGCGCGATGAGGACGACCAGGTCGCCACTGCCGCGCGCGAGGGAGCTGGCGGCGTGGTCGACGACGTAGCCGAGCTCCTCGACCGCGTCGCGGACCCGCGTGGCGATCGGGATCGACACACGGCCGCGGTCCTTGCCGTTCACGACGAGCGAGACGGTCGCGATGCTCGTCCCGGCGCGCTCGGCGACCATCGCCGCGGTGACACGACGGCTGTTCCGGGAAGGGGGTGCCACGCGTCGATGCTACCGAGCGGACCCGCAGGACTTGACGTCAAGCGTTTGATGATGTGTGATGTCAAACGCTTGACGCGGCGTGCATGGCGCGTCAGGCCACCGACACCACCGGCGAACCCGACACCACGGCGACGACCGGAATCCCCAGCGAAGTGGAGCACCAGTGCCCGAGAAGATCATCCTCGACTGCGACCCCGGTCACGACGACGCCGTCGCGATCCTCCTCGCCCACGGCAACCCGGACATCGAGCTCCTCGCCGTGACGACCGTCGTCGGCAACCAGACCCTGCCGAAGGTCACCCGGAACGCCCTCGCCGTGGCCCGCATCGCCGGCATCACCGGTGTCCCGTTCGCCGCCGGCGCCGACCGGCCGCTGCTCCGCGAGATCGAGGTCGCCGAGGGCATCCACGGCGAGAGCGGCCTCGACGGACCGATGCTGCCCGAGCCGTCGTTCCAGCTCGACGAGCGGCACGCGGTCGACCTCATCATCGAGACCGTGATGGCGCACGAGCCCGGCACCGTCACCCTCGTGCCGACCGGCGGGCTGACGAACATCGCCCTCGCGGCCCGCAAGGAGCCCCGCATCGTCGAGCGCGTCAAGCAGGTCGTGCTCATGGGCGGCGGCGTGCACGTCGGCAACTGGAGCCCGGTCGCCGAGTTCAACATCGTGATCGACCCCGAGGCCGCCTCGATCGTCTTCGACGCCGGCTGGGACGTCGTCATGGTCGGCCTCGACCTGACGCACCAGGCCCTCGCCACCCCTGAGGTCGCGGCGCGCATCGCGGCCGTCGGCACCGGCCCGGCCGCGTTCGTCGGCGAGCTGCTGGACTTCTTCGGCCAGACCTACAAGGACGCGCAGGGCTTCGACGCCCCGCCGGTCCACGACCCCTGCGCCGTCGCGTACGTCATCGACCCGACGGTCGTCCGTGCCGTGAAGGTCCCGATCCACGTCGAGACCCAGGGCACGCTGACCCTCGGCATGACCGTCGCCGACTTCCGTGCCCCCGCCCCGGATGACTGCCGCACGAGCGCCGCGATGGAGCTCGACCACGGCCGCTTCTGGGACCTCGTCGTCGACGCCCTCGAGCGCATCGGCGAGACCCCCGACACCGGCTGGACGCCCCGCGCAGCCGCCACCGCCGTCGAAGCCGGCACCACCGTCACCACCACCGAGAAGGCCTGACGCACATGACCACCTCATCGACGAAGAAGTCGATCGGCGCACTCACCGCCGCGCTCCTCGCAGCCTGCATCGCGTTCCAGCTGAACGCGAGCATGCTCAGCCCCGCCCTGGTCACCATGGCGAGGGAGCTCCACACCGACGACGCGACGATCGGGCTCTCGCAGACCCTGTACTTCACGCTCGCCGCGCTGTTCTCGCTGTTCCTGCCGCGCCTGTCCGACATCGTCGGCCGCAAGCGCGTCCTGGTCGGCATGCTCGCTGTGATGCTCGTCGGCAGCATCGTCGCGGCGCTCGCGGTGAACGTCCCGATGCTCTTCACCGGCCGCATCATCCAGGGTGTCACCGGTCCGGTCGTCCCGATCTGCCTCCTGGTCCTCCGCAACGAGATCGCAGACCCGAAGCGCTACGGCGCCGCGCTCGGGCTGCTCACCGCGGTCAACGGCGGCATCGCCGGGATCGACTCGCTCGCCGGTGGGTGGATCGCCACGAACTTCGGCTTCCGCGGCATCTTCTGGGTGATCGCCGTCGTCACGGTCATCGCGCTCGCGATGGTGGCCGTCTGGGGCGTCGAGTCGAAGCCGTCGGCCGGCACCCGGATGGACTGGATCGGGGTGGTGCCGCTCGTCGTGTCGGTCGGCGCACTCCTCACCGCCTTCAACGAGGCGGGGAAGCTCGGCGCCGCCAACCCGCTCGTCGTCATCGGCGGGATCGTCGTCGCGCTGGCCGCGTTCGCCGTGTTCTGGGCGGTGGAGTCCCGCGTCAAGGAGCCGCTCGTCGAGACCCGGTTCCTGAAACGCCGGGCGACGTGGGCGCTCCTCGCGACGACCTTCCTCACGATGACCGGTGTCTTCGCCGTCGTGAACGGCCTCGTCACGTCGCTGGCGCAGAACCCGGACGCCGGCTTCGGGATGGAGGCCGACCTCGCCTCCCTGGTGTTCCTCACGCCGTACGCGTTGGTCGGGTGGATCGTCGGCCCGTTCGCCGGTCGCCTCGCCCCGACGATCGGCTACCGCGCGATCCTGCGTGTCGGCCTGATCGGCAGCATCGTCGCGACGCTGCTGATGGCGTTCGTCGGCGTGCACTCCCTGCCGGTCCTCGTTGCCGCGACCGTCCTGATCGGCATCACCTACGCGGGCATCGCGAACATCATCCTGAACGGCCTCGGCATCGTCCTGTCCCCGGACTCGAACCCGGGCTTCCTGCCCGGCCTGAACGCGGGTGCGTTCAACCTCGGCGCCGGCGTCAGCTTCGCCGTGCTGCCGGCCCTGCAGATCGCCCTCGGCGTCGGCGGGTCAGCGGGGACCGCCGGCTACTCCGGTGGGATGCTGCTCGGTGCCGTGATCACGATCGCCGCCGTCGCGACGTCGTTCCTGATCCCCCGTCCGGAGAGCGCCGAGACCACGTCCGTCGCCCCGCAGAAGGAGACCGTCCGTTGACCGACACCATCGTGATCGTCGGGTCGCTGAACGCGGACCTGGTGGTCCGCACCGACCGCTTCCCGAAGCCCGGTGAGACCCTGCACGGGTCCGACCTCGCCACCCTGCCCGGGGGCAAGTCCGCCAACCAGGCAGTGGCCGCCGGGAGGCTCGGGGGCACGGTGCGCATGATCGGCGCGGTCGGCGACGACGGGAACGGTGCGCTGCTCCGCGACTCCGTCGCGGCTGCGGGTGCGGACACCACGCACGTCGCCGTCCGGGAGGGCGTGGCCACCGGCACCGCCGTCATCACCGTGGACGCGCACGGGGAGAACACCATCGTGATCTCCGGCGGCGCGAACGCCACGCTGACGCCGGACGACGTCCCTGCCGACGCCTTCACGGGCGCCGCGGTGCTCGGGCTCTGCCTCGAGGTCTCGATCGATGTGGTCCTCGCCGCCGCCCGTGCGGCGCACGACGCCGGGGTCACAGTCTTGACGAACCTGTCCCCGTTCGGCGACGTGCCCCGCGAGCTCCTCGACCTCACCGACGTGCTGCTGGTGAACGAGCACGAGGCCGCCGAGCTCGGCGACCACGGCGTCGCCCGCTCGATCGTCACCAGGGGTGGCGACGGCAGCATCGTGCACGACGGCGATGCCGAGCCCGTCGAGGTCCCGGCGATCCCGGTCGAGGCCGTCGACACCACGGGCTGCGGCGACGCGTTCATGGGTGCCGTGGCGCTCCGGCTCGCCGCCGGCGACTCCCTCGTCGACGCGGCGCGGTTCGCCGCCGGGGTCGGGGCGTACGCCGCGACCGGGGCCGGGGCGCAGGCGTCGTACCCGACCACCGACCAGCTCGAGGCGTTCCTGCGGGCGTAGGAACAGCCTCCCGGCTTGTATCTTGCAGACATGCGCGTGGGAGTCCTCGACATCGGGTCCAACACCGGCCACCTCCTGGTGGTCGACGCCCACGGCGGCGCCGCGCCGCTGCCGGCGTCGTCGTACAAGCAGCCGCTCCGCCTCGCCGAGCACCTCGACGAGCGCGGGGCGGTCACGCAGTTCGGCATCGACGCGCTGACCGACTTCGTGTCGGAGTCGGTGCGCGTCGCCGAGGAGCGCGGCTGCGAGGACATGCTCGGGTTCGCGACGTCGGCCGTCCGTGACGCCGTGAACTCCGAAGCGGTCCTCGCCCACGTCGAGGACCGCACCGGGGTCGAGCTCGCCGTGCTCTCCGGCTCGGACGAGGCCCGGCTGACGTTCCTGGCCGTGCGCCGCTGGTTCGGCTGGTCCGCCGGCCGGCTCGCGGTGTTCGACATCGGCGGCGGCTCGCTCGAGATCGCCGGCGGTGCGGACGAGGCGCCCGACGTGGCGTGGTCGATGCCGATCGGGGCGGCCCGGCTCGCGCGGTCGTTCTTCGCGTCCGGCACCCCGACCGCGGACGACGTCCGCCGGATCCGCCACGAGATCCGCGTCGAGATCGCACGCGACGCGGGCAAGCTCCTGCGCTCCGGGGCGCCGGACCGGGCCGTGGCGACCTCGAAGACGTTCCGGTCGATCGCGCGGATATGCGGAGCCGCGCCGTCGGGTGCCGGGCCGCTCGTGCCGCGGTCGCTCGACGGGGCCGTCCTCCGACAGCAGCTGCCGGCGCTGCTCGCGATGTCGGTCGAGGAGCTCGCGACGCTCCCCGGTGTCTCCGAGAGCCGCGCCCACCAGATCGTGCCGGGAGCGCTCGTCGCGGAGGCGTGCCTGGACATCTTCGACCTGCCGTCGTTGGAGATCTGCCCGTGGGCGCTGCGCGAGGGCGTGATCCTGGAGCGGCTCGACCAGCTGTCGGTGCTGGTCTGACGCGACTTGACGTCGCACTCCAACGCTGGCACCGCACCTGAGCCGGCTCGTCGTCACGAATGAACCGGTGCACTTCGCAAGTTCTTATGTCTACGTTTGACGTGAAGTGAGAACGCCAATATGTTAACGGCCAGGGGAACTGGATTGGCCGGTTCCGCGGCTAAAGGGATTCCATCATGGAGCGAAACTCAATCATTGATCTGCCAGACCTCGACTTCAGTGGTCTCGAGGTCTTGTCCGTCCGTGAAGCGGTCGCCGTGCCCGAGACCGGGGCGACGAGTGGGAGCAGCAGCTGCACCTCGACTTCCTGCTGTGGGAGCAGCTCGTGCTGCTCGTCGGGGTCCTGCGGCTGATCCGGCGTGCGGGGCTGTCGTTCGCGTGAGAGCGCCGCATTGATCAGATCACCGACGATTCAGCAACCAGACGGGACCGATCCATGGCCGCCATCACAGCCGATGGGCTGACCAAGAGCTACCGCGGGGTCGAGGTGCTCAGGGCACTCGACGTCGTCGTCGAAGATGGAAGCGTCGCCGCCTTCCTCGGACCGAACGGCGCAGGCAAGACCACGCTCGTCGAGATCCTCGAAGGGCACCGGGGGCGTGACTCTGGATCGGTGTCGGTCCTCGGGTACGACCCCGGACACGTCGTGGACTTCCGACGGCTCAGGATGGTCATCGGCGTCGTCATGCAGCAGACGCTCCTCGAGCCCGCGCTGACGCCGCGCGACCTGCTCCTCCGGCAGGCCAGCTACTACTCGGACCCCGTGCCGCTCGCAGAATCAGTGAGCCGCTTCGGCCTCGACGAGTTCGCGCGCAAGCCGGTCCGGTCCCTGTCCGGCGGTATGCGGCGTCGTCTCGACCTTGCGTTGGCGTTCGTCGGCCGCCCACGGATCCTGTTCCTCGACGAACCGTCGACCGGCCTGGACCCGATCTCACGACACTCGATCCGCGGGCTGATCGCCGACTCGAACCGGGCCGGGGTGACCGTGGTGCTCACATCCCACGACCTCGACGAGGTCCAGCAGCTGGCCGACGCCGTGCACATCCTCCGCGACGGCCACTTCGCCGCGAGCGGCAGCCCACGAGACATCGTGAAGCTGTCAGCGGCCCCCGGACGGGTCGAGTTCGATCTCCCCGTCGGCGAACGCGAGCTGCTCCCAGCCGGAGCCATCCGAGTCGGCGAGCGCCTCCGGTACGTCACGCCGTCTCACGGTGAACTCCTCGAACAGCTGCGATCGTGGGAAGCCTCGACGGGGCACAACCTCGGTGACCTGACGATCGCCGCACCCACCCTCGACGATGCATACGTCAAGCTCGTCGGTGCACCGGAGGTCTCCGCGTGACGATCGCATCAGCCGCTGGAAAGCGACACAAGTTCGCGAAGAGTTTTCTCTTGCACACGCGATCAGAATTCGTCGACTTCTGGATGTCGGTCATTTCCCTCGCGTTCATCGTGCTCATGCCCGTCATGTTCTACGTCGTGTTCGGAGTCGCATTCCTGAGTGCTGCGGACAGCATTCGTTCCGTGAACGGTGCGGAGATCCGACAGGCAAACCTCAGTTACGCAGGCGTGCTCACGTTCGCGTTGATGTCGGTGACGTTCGCGAACGTCGCGATCGGCCTGGCGATCCGCCGCGAACACGGCTTGTTCCGTCGGTTCCGGACGACGCCGGTACCGCCGTGGGTCGTCATGGGTGCGTTCCTCGTGAACATCTTCGTCACCCTGGTCATCGTGCTCGCGGTGGTGTCCGCGATCGGGTTCCTCGGCCTGCGGGTCACGATGGACCCCAACCGCATCGTGCCGCTCGTCGTGACTGCAGTGACTGGCTTCATCGCCCTGTCGCCAATCGGCGTGGCGCTCTCGCTGCTCCCGCCGAACGCCGACGCGGCAGTCCCGATCGTCAACGGCATCTTCTTCCCGCTCGCGTTCCTGTCGGGCGCGTTCATCACGGTGCCGCTCGGTGCCTTCGTCGACGCCATCGTCCCCTACCTCCCCGGCGCACCGCTCTTCCAGCTTTTCGCTGCGGTCTTCTCCGAGGGAGCGTTCGTCTGGGACGGTCGACAAGTGCTGATCCTGCTTTGCTGGGCCGTCATCGGCATCGTCCTGTCCGGCGCCTTCTTCCGGTGGGCATCCGAACGCGAGCCTCGGGGCTTCACCCGCAGGAAGTCAGCCGAGTAAGCCATGTTCACGGAGGGACAGACGGTGCGGGTCGATCTCACACCGCGATGGATGGTGCGCGAGAACACGTATCGGTACCGAGTACTCCGGCACGAGGGGGGCGCGGAACTGGACCGTCGACTGGCTGAGATCCACGAAGGGTCCGCTCAACGCGAGGCACTGCGCGACGCGACGATCAGCGAACTAGAACGGCTCATCCCGCTGCTCGTCGGGGCGAGCAGACGGCAGGCACTCGCGGCGAAGCGTGCGGTCCACAAAGCTGCGACGACGCTCCCGACGATCGGGCCGGAGCTGTTCGACGCGGCTCCGCTGACGTCCGCATGGTCGCGGAACACGCAGCGCATGGCCGAGTCGGCGTGCGCCGTCGACGAGCTCGAGGAGCGGGACCTGGCGTCCGAACGCGCGGTCCTCTCAGCCTGGGCCCGGGACGACCGTGTCCGGCAGAGCGTCGCGATGACCAGCACCGTGCTCCTGCACGCCCTGCGTGGCAGCGCTCGTGGGGGCAGCCCGGACAAGCGGGGGCGCAAGTCCGAACCCGCATTGGTGCAGTACTTCTCGCGATCGACGCTCCGCGTGAGTCCGTTCTCGCGCTACACGGCGGTCGACGTCCGTGCACTCGGAGACCTGCCCTCCGACGACGTTCATGGGCTCCGTAGTGCCGTGGCGGTGAAGAGGCTACTGACACGGCACGCGGTGCGTAGAGCGACGTCCGACCCGGCCAACGTCGACCACGTCGTCTGGACTGCACCACCCGGTGCGGAACTGGTGGGTGGCACCCTGACGTTCCGCCGTCGCAGCTGGGTCACGCCTGGTCTGGGCGCTCGCCTCGACGCGTTCCGCGAGGTCGACGTCTCGTGGCCCGTGCCGGAGGCATGGCGGTCGACCGTCGCTGTGCTCCTGGCGACCCCGCCCGGGTCTCTGCGTGACCTGGCGGCCCGGATCAGCAGTGACGCCACGCACCAATTCGAGACCGTGCACTCAGGCCTCGCGGAATTCGCCTCCAGAGGGCTCCTCGTCCCGGTCGCTCCGGTCTCGGAGCAGGATCCGAACTTCGAGGTCTCATTGCTCGATGCGCTCCGCGCATGGCCAGGCGCCGGTGCCCAGGACCTCGTCGTTGCCCTGCGGTTGACGCACCAGCTGACCGCGGGGTTCGGAGAGCTCGGGGATGCGGAAAGAACAGCGCGTCTCGAGACCCTGGAGCGCGCCTGGTCCACCGCGGTCGGCGCTGCGGTCACGGCGCCGATCGTCGAGGACTCCTACGTCACCACTTCGGCGTCCGTCCCGTCCCCAGACAGATGGCGCGACCCGATCGGCGCTCTCGCACCGTTGCTCACAGCAGTCGACGATCAGCGCCTGTTGTCGACGGCGCTCGAAGCCACGTTCGTGGCCCAGTACGGCGAAGGCGGTGTCTGCACCGACATCAGGCGCTTCGCCACGAAGACCGCCGGGGCGTTCCCGCTGGCGCAACGGCTCCTGGCTGGTGACATTGACGGCGTGCCCTCGACGGCTGTCCGTCGGCTGCTCGACGCGAGAGCAATGGCCGTCCGGCACCTGAACGAGCTGTCGCGAGTCGATGCGACAGAAGTTTCCATCGATCAGGCGGTCCTCGATGCGTTGGCGAGCACCCTCCCGGACGCCGAGATCGCCCGACGCCGCACCGTGGCAGTGTTCGGCCAGGTCGCCGGAGACCGCTTCGTCGTCAACCACCTCTACGGCGGACGACTGCGGTACTTCAGCCGGTACCTGCGCCAGCTCGACCCCGAGCACACCGAGGCGCTCCGGAGCCACCTCCGCTCCCAGACGGACGGAGCCCTCACTCTGCAGTTGCGCCCCACCCTCGGGTTCAACGCCAACCTCTCGCCGTTGCTCACGGAGGCCGAACTCGTCCTCGACGACGACGTCCCCCACGGCACCGACACCCGACGGATCGACGACCTCGCCATCGTGCACGGGCCCACGGGCCTCACGGTCGTCGAACGTGCATCGGGACGAGCGGTCGAGATGGTCTACACCGGGTTCCTGGTGCCGCACGCGCTCCCGGCGACCGAGATGCTGCTCGCGATGATCGCTGAGGCGCCCTTCTACGGGTTCGGGGACGTCAGCATGGACCTGCACCGCCGTGGACCGACCGCTCGAGCTCCTCGGATCGTGCACGAGCGCTTGGTCCTGTTCCGCCGCCGGTGGGCACTCGACCCGAGCACGCTGCTCAAGCGGGCCGACGAGTCGTCCGCGCAGCACTTCCGACGGCTCGACGCCGACCGGCGAGCCGCGCAGATGCCATCGCAGGTGTTCTTCCGTGCGTTGCGTGGTGGCCACGCCACACCGATGGAACGAGCTATGAGCCCCAAGCCGCAGCACCACGACTTCCTCAGCAGGCTCCACACTTCGACCATCCGCCGCCGCCTGGGGGACCTCGGACCGATGGTGATGGCGGAGGAACTCCTCCCCGAACCGACGTCGGGCACCGCTGCATCCGAGACCTTCTTCGAAGCCACGATCACCGGGGACTGACCATGACGACCACCACCATCCGGGTCGACCACCGTGCCGAACCCTCACACTTGATCAGCGATGGGATCCTCGCCTTCCTGCCGCAGCTCCGCGACGTCGAGGTCTGGTTGCAGGTGCACTGGCTCTTCGGTCCGCACATCCTCGTCAACGTCAGCGGCAGCCAGTCAGCGGTGGACGACGCGCAGGCTCGCTTGGTCGCGCGCGTGTCGGCGTGGCTGGCTGAGTCGCCGTCCAGTGTGGACTTCGACGAGGCGGCGTATGTCGAACGCTCCCGGGAACTCGGCCGGCTCGAGCTCGTTCCGGGGCCGCACGCGCCGCTCCGACCGGACAACCAGGTCGAAGTCGTCGACCGACGGCTCGACACCTTCATCCGGGACAAAGCGGTGTTCGAGGCGAAGGGGAGGGTCCTTGCGCGTGCGATGCGCGACCCGCGCTTCGTGCAGATGACGAAGCGGTCCGCCGCACAGAACGCCGACTCGGTGTACATGGCGATGTGCATCATCGCGACGTCGTACCCGAAGTGGGGTCTCGTCTCCGGATACCAGGCTTTCCTGTCGCACTGGAAGGAGCAGCTCCACTGGTCGGACCCGTCCGGGCACGCTGAGTCGGTCCTGCGTGCGTCGTTCCAGCGACAGCAGGACGGCCTCGTGCGACGTCTGCAGGATGTCCACAGCGGGGTGTCACCGACCGGCGACGACGGCGTGTTCTGGGCGGAGTGGCGAGCAGCCGCGAGCGAGGAGGCGGATCGACTGGCCGCCGGCGAGCAGGTCCTCCCGTACCCGCTGCCTGAACGGCACGAACGCGCGGTGTCGATCGACGACGACACGGGACGCCGCTGGTCCGGTTCGGACGAGCGCGGGTACAGCGACTTTCACGCGCAGTTCCGACGACTCGACTTCACGAGGCTCGGCAACGGCACGGACTTCGCCGCGTACCGCTACCTGATCAACTGCTTCTTCGACCTCTTGCCGCTCATGGGCGTGACCCCGGCGCAGCGGTACACGCTCGCCTTCTACCTGACGGAGGCGGCGCAGATCGTGGTCGGTGAGACGTGGCAGGAGACGATCGATCGGGCGATCGCCAGGCAAGAAGGCCTGGCGGACGCTACGCCGACGTTGCCGTGGAAGGGCTGACGACATGAACCGGCAACTCGGATCGGTGACCGCGACCGGTGTACAGCTGCGTGCCACGGTGTCGAGCCGTGACATGGAGGGGCGCGGAGTGGCGATCAGCGCCGGCGGATCGGCGGTGGTCATCAACGGCGTGCACGGTGTGACGCTGTGGCATGCCGTAGAACCGCACCTGCGGCGCGGTGTCGACCCCGCGGACTTCGTGGCGACGCTCCCCGCCAGCGCGCGGTCGACGGTGCGTTCGCTGATGAGCGAGCTCGGGGACCACGGGCTCCTGGTGGGGTACGAGGCCGAGGACGACGCTGCTGCGGCGCACCCGGCGATCGACTTCCTCCGACGCGTCTCACGTGCACCGTTGGCCGCCGCACGCCGAACCGCGTCGACGTCGCTCACGATCACCGGCGCGACGGACGACCTCGCGGACGCGCTCGCCGCACAGCTCGTTCTCTGCGGCTTCGCGGCCGTCGAGTTCGATGGCGTCGACGACCGACTCGGGCACGCCCCGGTCGTGATCCGCGGGGCGGACGATCAGGGCCGGCGTACGCTCGTCCTGATCGGCGCACGCGCGGGATCCTGTGCCGTCGGACCGATCGACGGGCCCGTCGATGACACCGCAGGAGCAGACTTCCGACGCTGGGCGACTGACGCGCCGTCCTCGATCGGTCCGAACTGGGCGGCGTTGGTCGCCGGTCAGACTGCGCTCGCCGCGCTGCGGGCCATGGACACCACGTCCGACGCATCGACGGGGAACACATACGTCACCTCGACGGCAGAGCTCGTCGCCGAACCTCGGCCGTTCACCGCGTTCGCCAACCGAGTGGAACCCGAGGCGCTCCGTGTCGCCGAACTCGCGGTCGCGCCCGGACCGGAGACGTCCGTGCCCGACACGCTCTCGTCCATGGAAGCGCTGTGGGACCCGGTGTTCGGCGTCGTGTCCGGTGCGGTTCCGGCCGCGCTGCCACAGCAGCCCGTGGGTCTCGCCGTCTCCGGGGACGCACGGGTGATCGGCATCGGCACGTCGACTGCTCAGGCGCGGCTCGACGCCGTCGCGGAGGAGCTCGGGAGCGCGTGGCGTTCCCTCACGCTGCCCAGTGTTCCGCTCGGCCACCTGGGTGTCGGGCCGACGACGACCGACGCTGCTGCGACGGCCTTCGTCGCTCTGCTCGAAGCGGACGAGGGCGCCCGGCGGGGTGTCGTCACGACGTCCGGTGGTGCCGCGATCACGAGCACCGCCCGCTGGCTCGCATCGGCGGCGGTCCTGATCCTGGGCCGCGAGGTCTCGGTCGAGTCGACCTGGCTCACCGGGCGGTGGTCGGGGATCGCTCGCGTGGTCGCGGACCTCGGCGACGGTGCTCAGGGCGTCGCGTACGGACTGCGCGTGGAACGTGCTGCCGAGGGGGCGCTGCTCCGAGCCGTTGGGCGGGCGCAGTGCGGTGACACCGCGCGGACGTCGCCGCTCGGTGCCCTCTGGTCGGGCAACCGTGAGCTGCTCGGGTGGCCCGGGCTCGAGGGCGCCGTGCAGTTCTCGCGTCTGCACGCCGGCGGCTGGGACGAGCACGGCGCTTTGGCCGTGACTGCGGAGGCCGTCTCGTGAACGGGGCAGCGGTGGCCGAGCCCGTCGGCCCACCTGTCCGACGGTTCGCTGACCTGCTGATCATCGGCCCGGACCCCGCACCGCACGAGGCAGGGTGCGGCGAGTGCGCCGAACGCTGGGCTCTCGACGTGCGCCCGCAGGCTGTGCCGGCAGCCGGGGCACGGTCCGCTGCCCTGCTCCAGCAGCTGACCGCACGACTGAGGAGCCTGCCGTTGCCGTCCGGCCATGCCATGGTCCTCGACACGTCGGACGGCTCGTCATCGGTGCACAACATCACGCCGCACAGCGAGTGCTCGCGGTGCGCCCCCCTCATCCGGGCATCGGTACCGGCGCGGTGGGACCTCCGTTCGCCGCAGCCGCCCCTCGCCGGTGGCCTCCGGACGCGCGCGCTGGACGGGCAGAGCCTACGAGATGAACTCGTCGACTGGCGGTTCGGGCCGATCGCGCACCTGTACCGAGACGAGGAATCGCCGTTCCCGCTCATGACCGCCGAGGCCATCGCACCCGGGTTCGCCCACCGCGAAGGTGGGTACGGGCGGGCCGGCAGCTTCGCAGCGAGTGAGGTGCCCGCTCTGCTCGAAGGCGTCGAGCGAGTGCTCGGCGGGCATCGACAGCCGTCGGCTCGGACCGTGCGGGCGTCCTGGGAAGCGCTCGGGGACCAGGCGCTGGACCCGAGGTCGCTGGCGGATCACACGCCGGAGACGTACGAGCGGGCGGACTCCCCGTTCCGGCGGTTCGATCCGACCGAGGAGATGGACTGGGTCGAGGGCTGGTGGCTCTCGCACGACCAACCGGTCCTCGTGCCGGCGCAGCTCGTCTACTGGCATGAGAACGCTGGGACCGATGCGCTGCTGTACGAATCGTCGAACGGCTGTGCGGTCGGTGGTTCGATCGAGGAGGCCGCCCTGCACGGGTACTTCGAGATCGTGGAACGCGACGCCTTCCTCCTGACCTGGTACGGGCGCTTGCGCCTCCGGGAGATCGACATCAGCGGTGAGTCCGCGTTGGCGGACACCCTGCTCCGTGTCGAACGCGACGGGCTCCGGCTCCGGGTCCTCGACGCGACGAGCGACCTCGGGATCCCGGTGGCCATCGCCATCGTCACGGCACCGGACGAGCTCGTCCGTGCCGGGCGTGCTCCGGCGTTCTCTCTGGCTGCGGGAGCGCATCCGTCGGGCGACCGAGCGATCGCTGCGGCGATCGAGGAGTGCGTGACGAACGCGCTCATGTACCCGAAATGGGTCACGATGCGCGAGTCCGTTCGTGTGGACCATTACCGCCCAATGCTCCACGACCACGAGCTCGTGCACGTCCTCGAGGACCACACCGGCATGCACGGACTCCCGGAGGCACGCGAACTCTGGGGGTTCCTCGATGATCCGAGTGGTCGGCTGTCACTCGACGAGTTCCTCGCGCGGGGGCGGCCCGCTCCCGAGGACGTCACTGGCGAGTTGCGGCACCACGTCGACGTCGCAGCTCGCGTCGGCGTGACCGTCCTCGCGGTCGACCAGAGCACCCCGCACCTTCGTGACGTGGGGGTGTTCGCGGTGAAGGTGATCGCCCCGGGGACCATGCCTATGACCTTCGGGCACCTGAACCGTCGTATCGACAACGTGCCTCGGCTGGCGCGAGCAGCGTCCATCATCCACGGCGCGGTCCCGGCCGGAACTTGGGGGGAAACTCCGCCCCCTCACCCGTTCCCGTGAACCGGCAGGGATGGGGGAGCGCCGGCCAGGCGCTCTGGGACGCGGGCCCCGGTCGGGACGTCGGGACGGTCCGGACGCTCTTCGAGCACGATCGACACGTCGCCGGCTTGTCGACCGAGGACGGACGCGCCGGAACGCTAGCGGGTGCGGTGGAACGGCTCCAGCGCCGTACCGAGTCGTCGCACGAGCCCGGTGCCGACTGGCGGACAACGGTCCTGGCGGCCGTCTGGGAGGCGCATAGGACCCGGCGCGTCGCGCCGGACGACCGGTACGTCGCCCATCGCGCCTACCCCGCACCGCGAGGGATCTTCGCCGCGGACGCGGTCCTCGAGGTGGAGGACCCTATCGGCACCCGTCAGGTCCGGTTCGGTCCGCTCGGCGCCGGCCAGCCGTCTCCGCCCGAGTATCCGTGGGCATCGGCACACCTCGGGTTCGACGTGGACCCGGCTCGCTACCCGACCCCGTACGGAGGGCTCCGGGCGACCCTCGCCGACCTCGAATCAGGGCACCTCGCAGCGACGGTCGCCCTCTGCGCGCGCCGCGCCGGTATTCCCACTGCGCTCCTACGCCGCACGGGTAGCGATGCGCACGCATCGTACCGACTCCGTTTCCTCCCCGAGGGACCGTCAGAGCCGTTGCTCGACCGGTGTGTCGACACAGCGGCAGCGGGCACGGCGAGCGACCTGCGAACGTGGCTTGACCAGCGGTCGAGCGGCCGATCGAGTGAGAACCTCGTCACCAGCGGTTCCGTCACAGACGAGCAAGCCGAGGCTGTGCACCGAGCACTGCGTGCCGGACTCGAGCTCGTCGGGGAGCACGTGCCGGACGGTGGCATCCGACTCCTGGCCCACGGCGCTGACCCCGGGTCGATCGACGCCGTGCGGGTCGTCGACCTGGGGGCGTCGGACAGCGGACGCACCCTTCGCGGCCGCCCCCGAATGACGTCGTCGCGCGGGATCACCTTCGTGGTCCAGCCGCGGCTCCTCGCGGGGCTGCACGGCTCGCAGACGCACCGCGTCATCCCGTTCCTGCTGGGCTGGATCGCGCAGTGGGGGTGTCTGGCGGCGGCGGGGATCGGCATCGCGTCGCGCCCGGCCCGGAACCACGACGAGGTCGAGTGGGCGGATGCGCTCGGCGCCGACCCGAACGCGGTGATCGGATACCAGCTGTGGCTGCGGACGATGCCGGTCGAGGTCCAGGGCGTTCCGTGGTCGACGAGGGGAATCAGGCTGTGAACACGAGGTGGCGCACTGCGCACATCTACCTGCACAACTCGACGGCGACCCTGTCGGAGTTCATCGCCGACACCGTCGTCCCGTCGGTCCGCGGATTCGCGCCCACGGACTGGCACTTCGTCCGGTACTGGTGGGGAGGACCGCACCTGCGCGTCAGGATGCGCGGGGTCGGGGCGTCCGCCCACGCAGAATGGGTCCGCGGCGTGCGCGCCGCGCTGCCGCCCGCTGAGCTGCACCTGGACGAAGCGTCGTTCAGTCGCGAGTTCACGAGTACCTCGCCGGTCGGGTGGCACGAGCACGGCCAGATCGTGGTCGACGTGCCCTACGAAGCCGAACTCGCGCGGTACGGCGGGGCGGCGGCGATGGCGTTGTCGGAGCGAGCGTTCACGCTGGTGAGCCAGATCGCGGGAGCGCTGCTCGCGTCCCGCCCGGGCAGCGCCGAGCTGCGACTGATAGCGACCGACGCGATGACGCTCGCGATGCACGCGCTCGGGCTGGACGGTCATGGCGGTGCCCGCTCAGCGCACCGGTACTTCGGCTCGTGGGACTTCGTGGGGGAACAGCAGACCAGCGGCCCGGAAGCCCGGCGCGCAGCCGACGCGACCTTCGACGTCGATCCGGATCGGTGGCTGCAGCGGAAGGACGCCGTCATCCGGTCCGCCGGAGACGGGTCCGACACCTGGAGAGCGTCCCTGTTCCGCCTTTTCTCCAGCCTCGTCACCGACCTGGAGGCACTTCGTGCTCGTGGCGATGAGCTGGAGAACAGCGTGGCCGGCGTGCTCTGGAGCCAGGTCCACATGTTCTGCAACCGACTCGGGGTGCCCGTCTCCGATGAACGCATCGCCGCGTGGCTCACCGCGTCGCAGTGGCGGGGGCCGGTCGACCGTCGGTACTTCAACGATGACTCCGCCGCGCCCGACCGGCACTACCTCCGAGCGAGCGGATACCGCCGGGAACGGATGGCCACGGACCAGATGCCGCGCTTCGACGTGGGCCTCCCCGCGCCGGACCTCGGCCGGCGCCAGGTCACCACGCTGCCGGAGTCTCAGGGTGACCCCGGGCTCGGTGCGGTCCTCACCCGCAGACGGAGCACCTACGGGTCGTACGGCACGACGCTGTCGGCGGCGGTCCTCGGTGGCCTCCTGCGATCCGCGATCGGCGAGGTGCCGGAAGGACCGGCGGTGCCCGTACGACCGCAGATAGCGCGGCGGGCGTACCCAAGCCCGAGTGCGGCGTACGCGGTCGACGCGTTCGTGATCGTCCGCGACGTCGTGGGTGTCGAGGCGGGCTGCTACCGGTACGACGCCGCGCGACACGCTCTCGAACGGTGGGTGGACGTGCCAACCGACCAGGAACTCGCGCGGTGGTCGCCCTCGTTCAGCGACACCGCGGGCACACCGCTCGCGGTCGAGTACGACACCGTCCCGGTGATCGTCGCCTTGGCGCCCAGGCTCGACGACCTGCGCGCGAAGTACGGGCAGCGGGCGCTGCGGCTGACCCTGCTCGAAGCGGGGCACATGAGCCAGAACCTCATCCTGGTGTCCACCGCGCTCAACATGCCGAGCGTCCCCATGTCGGCGTACGACGACGACGCCGTGAACGAGTGCCTGCACCTCGACGGTGTCGGAGCGTTCACAGCCGCGATCATCCCGATCGGGGCGCCGAAGAAGACCACTGCGATCGAAGGGAACACAGCACATGAATGACGACGAGAAGGACCTGCAGTACGCGAGCATCGGCATCGCCTCGGTGGGCTTCGCCGTGGCGGGTCTGGCACTCGGCATGATCGCGCGGCGTCCGGGCATCGGTGCGGTGCTGGGTGCTGCGGTCGGACTCTTCTGGCGGTGCCGGGCGCTCGCGTCCCGGGTGCGCTCGTGAAGCCCGTCCCACGTGGATTGACCGTCGCTCGCGGAGCGTTCGCCCTGCTGCACGCCTGTCCGGAACCTGCCGGGCACGAGGTGCAGACGAGCGCCGTCGTCGCCGAACTTTGCCGCGACCTCGGCGCGACGGTGACGGCCGGGGTCGGCGGGCACGGCGTGGTTGCCCGCGTCGGGACCGGGGAACCGGTCATCGTCCTGCGTGCGGAACTGGATGCGCTCGCGACGAGCGGCGGTGCCGATCATCTGTGTGGACACGACCTGCACGCCGCAGCAGTCATCGGCGCGCTCGCCGCGCTGCGTTCAGGTGAGGTGCGTCGGACGGGCACCGTGCGCGCGATCTTCCAACCGACCGAGGAGACGGGGACCGGGGCGGCCGCGATGGTGCGCGCTGGGATCGACCAGCTCGTGCCGACCCCCACTGTCCTGCTCGCGCAGCACTCGTCGCCGCTCCCTCACGACATGGTGGCGTTCCGGCCCGGGCCGATCACGTCGTGGAACGAGACGGTGTCCGTCGACCTGGCCGCCCCCGGGGGGCATCCGGGTCTCATCGGTAATGAACGAAACGCGCTCAGCGTCGCCTTCTGCCGTCTCGTGGACGCCGTGCACCCCGGGATCGGGCAGGTCACCCAGGCACGGCTTGGCGGGTCGGCGGAGAACGCGCTCCCGAACAGTGCCACGGTGACGGTCGACCTCCGTGCAGCGGACGAACAGTCGCTCACCGCTCGTCGGCAGGCGCTCGGACGCGTGCTCGACGTCGTCGTCGCCGACAGCGTCGTGTACTCCACGGCGGCGACGCGGACCTTCGACGGTGCCAGCAACGACCCGGACGCCGCTGCCCTGCTGTATCGCGCGTTCCTCGAGCACGGACGCAGCGCTGTCTTGATGCCTGGGCCGTCGGGGACCTCAGACGACGTCGGGGTGCTTGCGAACGCGCTTGGTGCCCCACTCGTCTACTGGTTCTGGGGTGTGTCCGAAAGCTCCCGGATGCCGCCGGAGGACCAAGCGGTACTGGCGGCAGGCCGGGCTCCGGTCAGCGTGCCCGCCAACCACTCTCCGCTTTTCTCGGCGTCCGACCGGTCGCTCGAGAGCGGCCTGCTGAACCTGCTGATCGCGCTGTCAGCATGGGGCTCGCCACGGACCATCCGAGGCGAGACGCATTTTGATGGACCGGTGTGAGCGCGCTCCTCGCCAGTCGAAACCACCGAAGGGAACGACTATGTCCGGATCCATGCTTGAGCTGCCTGACCTCGACTTCGACGGGCTGGAGGTGTTATCGGTGCGCGAGGCTGTCGCGGTGCCCGAGACCGGGGCGACGAGCGGCAGCAGCAGTTGCACGTCGACGTCGTGCTGCGGCAGCAGCTCGTGCTGTTCAGCCGGCTCCTGCGGCTGAGACGAGGAGACCGAGGCGGGGAGTACGCGCTCCCCGCCTCGGTCGGGTCCAGCCAAGGCAAGCGGAATCAGGTCGTGGCATCGGTGTCACCGGATAGCACAAAAGCGGGCTTGAACCGACGGATGGATGGGTACGAGAATTCATGACGGATTGGACTGGGATGCTCTGGGTACTGGTGCCGGTGACGGCGATCATCTGTGGGGTCGTGTACTCGATCGCCCGGCTGAAGTGGGGGGCGGACCGCGGTCAGGGTGACTGGGCGCCCGCCGAACGCAACGCGGCGGCGCAGCGTGAAGTCGCGAGCACCCTCGCGAGCATGGAGCGACGCCTCGACGGCATCGAGCGGATCCTGCGGCAGGTGGACTGAACGGGCTCTGTCACCTCGAGCGACCGGCTGGGGTGGCAGCGGGTGCGAGCAGCCAGGGGCGGATCAGTTTCGTAACGAAGGGCAGCACCCAGAACGTCATGATCGGCGTGAGCACGGCCGTCGTGATCAGGACCCGAGGCAGGATCGCGACGTGTGCGAACGCGGGGACGAGCCACGCCATCAGGTACGTGAATGCCAGGTTCACCGGGAAGAAGCCGAGCCAGATGCTCACCGCCTGCTTCCACCGCGGCGGGGCGCTCGACGACGGGGTGTCCTCGGGGACGTCGAACCAGCCCTCGATCCCGGTGCGCTTCTCGACACGGGACTCCACCACGAGGTCCCTGCCGAGGTCGAGCCACCGCAGCCGGTCGTCGGAGTTCTCCCACGTCGCCAGGGAGTCGTGGTCGGCGAACCGGTAGAGCATGTGCCACTCGCGGGACTGTGCACGGGAGCGGACCCATCCGGAGCCGAGGAAGCCGGGGTAGCGGTTCGCGAGGTTCACCCCGGACTGCACCCACCGGGTGACCTCGGGGATGCGCTCGGGTTCGACGAGACGGGTGATGGACACGGTGACGGGCGGGCCTGCGGTCTCGGGTGACGACTGCAGGCTCCCTGGCTCTTGTGGAGTCATGGGACCAGTCTCGCCGAACCGTGTTTCACGCTCGTGACGCGCTGGGTAGGTTCGGGGGCATGAGCACGGGCGGCACGGGATCGGACACGGAGCGGGGGCGGCACGAGACCCCGACGGAGCGCTGGGACCGGAACTGGGTCGACATCCAGCAGGAGCTCCGCATCGTGCAGACCGGGACGCAGATCCTCGCCGGGTTCCTGCTCACGCTGCCGTTCCAGCAGCGCTTCACGTCGTTGACAGACCGGCAGGAGACGATCTACCTGGTCCTCGTCGTCCTGGCGGTCGTGGTCACCGTCGTCGCACTCTCCGCCGTGGCCACCCACCGCCTGGTGTTCCGGCAGCGGCAGAAGCACGACCTGGTGCGCGCCGGGAACGTCATCCTCATCGTCACGCTGATCGCCAGTGCACTGCTGTTCTCCGGCACCGTGCTGTTCGTGTTCGACGTGGTGCTCGGGCGCATCGGCGGCATCGTCGGCGGCGCGGCGGTGTTCATCGGGACCGGCGTGCTCTGGACCTCGCTGCCGTTCGCCCTGCGGCGGACCGCCAGGGACGAGACCGACTAGCTCGCCTTCTTCTTCGCCGTGGTGGACTTCGCCGCGGGCTTCTTCGCCGGCGCCTTCTTCGCAGCTGCTGCCTGCTTCGCCGGCTCCTTCTTCGCAGCTGGTGCCTTCTTCGTGGCCGGCGCCCGCTTCGTGTCGGAACCCGATGCTCCGGACCCGGACCCGGACGACCGCGAGCTCGACGACGAACGCGACCCCGAGCCTCCCGTCCGCTTCTTGTCCACGGACGCACGCAAGGCGGCCATCAGGTCGATCACGTCGCCGCCCTCGTCGTCGGACTCCGGCTGCTCCCCGAACGTCTTCTCGGTGTCGATGTCGTCACCCGACTCGAGCTTGGCGTCGATGAGCTGCTGCAGCTCGACCTGGTACTCGTCGGTGTAGCGGTCCGGATCGAAGTCCGTGGACATGCTCTCGACGAGGGACGACGACATCTTCAGCTCGTTCGCACTCACCTTCACCGACGTGTCGAGGGCCTTGAAGTCGGCGGCCCTGACCTCGTCGCCCCAGAGCAGCCCCTGCAGGAGCAGGACGTCGTCGTGCACGCGGAGCACACCGAGCCGGGTCTTCTGCCGTAGCGTGAACTGCACGATCGCGAGACGGTCCGTCTCCTCGAGCGTCTTCCGGAGCAGGACGTAGGCCTTGGGCGAGCGGGAGTCCGGCTCCAGGTAGTACGTCTTCTCGAACATCATCGGGTCGACCTGGTCGACCGGCACGAACTCGAGCACCTCGATCTCGTGGGACTGCTCCTGCGGGAGCTTCTTGAAGTCGTCGGCGGTGAGGACCACCGTCTTCTCGCCGTCGTCGTACGCGCGCTCGATGTCGGCGTACTCGACCTCGTGCCCGAGCTCGCAGACGCGCTTGTAGCGGATGCGTGCCTTGTCCTCGTCGTGGACCTGGTGCATCGAGACGTCGTGCGTCTCCGTGGCGGCGTAGACCTTGATCGGCACGTTGACCAGCCCGAACGCGATGGAGCCCTTCCAGATCGACCTCATGGGCACATGATGCCCGTGTCCAGCCGGTCGCGTGCGGATCTCCGGGCGATCCGGAGGCTGCGGGGAGCGGACGCTGTCCGTGCCGAGCGGTACCGTCGGGCACATGGCGGGGCACCGGGGAGACGTCGATCGGGGTGCCCTGTGGCGGCTCGCACTCGCCGCGGTGTCCGGACCGGCGGTGTGGCTGGCGGTCGGGCTCCTCTACGGTGCGGTCGGCCGCGACCCGTCTGCCGGGTTCCTGATCGGCGGCGCCGTCGTCCTCCTCGTGCTCGCCCCGGTCGGGACGTGGTGGGGCTGGCAGCGCCGCGGCGGACGGCTCGCGGTGGTCGAGACCCGGCAGTGGATCAGGAGCGGTACCGTCCCGGACGACGTCCCCGATGCTGTCTGGCGGCCGCGTGTGGCCCAGCGGCAGGACGACTTGACGATGGGACTCGTCGCCGCCGCGCTGGGCGTGGTGATCGTGGCGCTGAGCGTGGGCTCGGCCGTCACGGGGTCGCCGACGGCGTGGATCGGTGCGGCGATCTGGACCGGGCTCGCGACGCAGGAAGCCGTGACGTGGGCGCGGTGGCGTAGGCCGGTCGCCGCACTGCTGGCACGCCCCTCCCTCCCTGTCCACAGCGACGTTCCGAGGGGTGTTCCTCCACAGGAGTCGTCGAACTGAACCGCCGCGCGGCCTCCGCGAGCACGATGGGCGCATGAGCCAGCTCGACAAGGACGACCCGCGGACGAAGTACGCGCGCCCGCCGTTCCCCGCGCAGACGCAGCAGGGGTCCGGGCGTGCCAGCGAGATGGACCCGCCGCCGGACCACGGCGAGACGAGCTACCTCGGCACCGGTCGGATGCCGGGCTACCGGGTACTCGTCACGGGTGCGGACTCCGGCATCGGCCGAGCGGCGGCGATCGCGATGGCGAAGGAAGGCGCGGACGTCGCGCTGAACGCCCTGCCCGAGGAGATCGACGACCTGACCGAGGTCCGGGACCTCATCGCAGACCTCGGACGGAACGCCGTGATGCTGCCCGGCGACCTCACCGACGAGGACTTCTGCACCGAACTCGTCCGCACCGCCGTCAGTGAGCTCGGCGGGCTCGACGCGCTCGTGCTCGTCGCCGGCGCGCAGCAGGTGCACGACGACGTCACCGAACAGTCGACGGCGGACTTCGACCGCACGATGAAGACCAACGTCTACGCGATGTTCTGGCTGGTCCGTGCGGCCGTGCCGCACATGGCCCCGGGGAGCGCGATCGTCACCACGAGCTCGGTGTCCGCGTACGAACCGCAGGCCCGGATGATCGACTACGCGGCCACGAAGGCGGCGATCATCACCTACACGAACGGCCTCGCACGGCAGCTCGCGGCGAAGGGGATCCGGGCCAACACGGTCGTGCCGGGGCCGGTGTGGACGCCGCTGCAGCCGATCAGCTACCCGGGGGACGAGATCGCGGCGTACGGCCAGGCCACCCCGTTCGGCCGACCGGCGCAGCCCGTGGAACTCGGCAGCGCCTACGTCTACCTCGCCGGGCCCGAGTCGTCGTACACGTCCGGCACGACGCTGACGGTGGCGGGAGCGACCGGGGTGGCGCTGTGAGCCCGGCGCGGGCGAGCACCGTCGCGCGCAGGACGACGGTCCTGGTGGGGGACCGGCGGCTCGCGCTGACGAACCTCGACAAGGTGCTCTACCCGGAGACCGGCACGACGAAGGGGCGCGTGATCGAGTACTACGAGCGCGTCGCCCCGTGGATGATCCCGCACGTCAAGGACCGACCGGTGACCCGGAAGCGGTGGGCGAACGGCGTCGACGGCAAGGTCTTCTTCGAGAAGAACCTGCCCGACTCCGCGCCGGACTGGGTCCGCCACCACACGATCCAGCACTCCGAGCACGACAACGAGTACCCGATCGTGGACGACCTGCCGACGCTCGTGTGGATGGCGCAGCAGGCTGCGCTCGAACTCCACGTGCCGCAGTGGCGCTTCGGCCCGCGGGGTGCGCAGCAGAACCCGGACCGGCTGGTGCTCGACCTCGACCCCGGGGAAGGCGTCGGTCTCGCCGAGTGCGTGGAGGTGGCGGTCGCGGCGCGCGAAGTCCTGCAGGGCATGGGGCTCGACCCGTACCCGGTGACGTCGGGCTCGAAGGGCATCCACCTGTACGCGGCGCTCGACGGCCGCTCCGCGACGAAGCACGTGTCCGAGGTCGCTCACGAACTCGCGAAGGCACTCGAGCAGGACATGCCGGACCTGGTGCTGTCGTCGATGAGCCGCGCCGAGCGGAACGGCAAGGTGTTCGTCGACTGGTCGCAGAACAACGGGAACAAGACCACGATCGCGCCGTACTCGCTCCGCGGGCGTTCGCACCCGACCGTCGCGGCACCGCGCACGTGGAAGGAACTCACCGAGAAGGGGCTGGCCCAGCTGACATTGGACGAGGTCCTCGAGCGGGTGGAGGACCGCGGCGACTTCCTGCACCCGGTGGCGGCCGCGTCGTTGGCCGTCGGCAGGGCCGACGAGGGGCACTGGGACAGCGACCGGACCCAGCAGGCGAACGACGCGGAACGGCAGGACCGAGCCGGAGGCCCGGCGAACGACCGCCTGTCGACCTACCGTGCGAAGCGGGATGCGTCCAAGACCCCCGAACCGGTCCCGCAGGACGCGCCGACGGTCCGGAAGGACGGCACCCCGACCTTCGTCGTCCAGGAGCACCACGCCACCCGGGACCACTACGACTTCCGCCTCGAGCACGACGGCGTGCTCGTCAGCTGGGCGCTGCCGAAGGGGGAGCCGACGGACCCGGGGAAGAACCACCTCGCCGTCATGACCGAGGACCACCCGCTCGAGTACGGCGGCTTCGAGGGCACCATCCCGAAGGACGAGTACGGCGGCGGGACCGTCACCATCTGGGACGACGGCACGTACGCGCTCGAGAAGTGGCGCGAGGGCGAAGAGGTCATCGTCACGCTGCACGGACGGACGAACGGCAACCGCCGCCTCGCGATCCTGCACACTCGCGGTCGTGGTCGCGGGCGGGACGGCGACGAGAAGAACTGGCTCATCCACCTGACGAAGGAGCAGCCGGACCCCACGGCCGACGCGTCAGGGGGGACGCCCGCTCCCCGCGCTCCCCGCACCGCCGGTCACTCGGCCGGGCGCGACGACGACGGTCGCGAGCGGATCGCCGGAGCTGCGAGTTCCTCCACCGACCCCGTCGAGCGCCGCACCATGCAGGCGACCCTCGCGAAGGGCGAGCCGACGCTGGACACCGGAGCGTGGGCGTTCGAGATGAAGTGGGACGGTGTCCGTGCGCTCGCCACGGTCCGGGGCGGCTCGGTGTCGCTCCGGAGCCGGAACGGCAACGACCTGACGGCGCAGTACCCCGAACTCCAGGAACTCGGCGAGCGAGCCGGCGTCGACGGGGTCTTCGACGGTGAGATCGTCGCGCTCGACGACCGCGGACGACCGAGCTTCCAGCTGTTGCAGAACCGGATGGGACTGACCAAGAAGCGGGAGGTCGACGCCGCGCGTGAACGCACCCCGGTGCGGTTGCTGCTCTTCGACGTGCTCGAAGCGGACGGGCACGACCTGACCCGGCTCGCGTACGACAACCGTCGGGAAGCCCTCGAGACCGTCGTCGAGCCCGGCGGGGCGATCGACGTGCCGAAGGCGTACGAGGGCGACCTCGACCGAGCCATGGCGGACTCCGAGGCCGAGGGGCTCGAGGGTGTCGTGGCGAAGAAGCGCTCCTCCCGCTACGCCGAGGGCCGGCGCTCCGAGGCCTGGCTGAAGCTCAAGCACCACGCCACGCAGGAGGTCGTGGTCGCCGGGTGGAAGCCCGGGAGCGGTCGGCGTGCGGGCGGCGTCGGATCCCTGCTCCTCGGGATCCCCGGCGACGACGGTCTGCAGTACGTCGGCAAGGTCGGGACCGGCTTCCGTGACCGTGACCTCGACGAGATCGCGAGCGTCCTCGGGCCGCTGGAGCGGAAGACGTCACCCCTCGTCGACGTCCCGAGACCGGACGCCCGTGACGCCCACTGGGTCACGCCCGAACGCGTCGGTGAGGTCGAGTTCGCGGAGTGGACCGCTGACGGACGGCTCCGGCAGCCGTCGTGGCGGGGCTGGCGCCTCGACAAGTCGGCGGAGGACGTCGTCCGAGAGTGAGCGCGCACTCGTCGCATGCATCCGCATGAGGTCCGCTGGAGGCGAACTTCCGTCCCCCGTCCGGCTTCCCGGCGGGGGACGAATTCGTGACGATCACTGAGGAAAACCCGCGTGACTGTTACGTTCCTCGGGACGAAAGGGCGTGGCGATGAGCGCGAGCAACTACCTGCCACCGTTCACTCCGGAGGAGCGCGTCGCGATCTCGGGGGACCAGGCGACGCGGAAGCCGATCGACCCGGGTGCGGTGATCACGGACTCCGAGGTGACGTACGCGGACTTCCTCGGCGACGAGGTCGACGACTGATCCGCACCATCAGCGCTGACGCTGACGCTGACGCTGACGCTGACGCTGACGCTGACGCTGGTAGTGGGGACGGCCCGTGCACCGGATCAGGGAGTGCACGGGCCGCCGCCGAAGCGCCGTGGCCGGTCGTTCAGGGATGACCGACCACGGCGCGCTCAGATCACCCGCGCGCGAACAGCGCGGATGATGGGCACGTACACAAAGACGTCCTGAGCAGACGATTCGTCACGCAGGAACCCGAAACCGATCCGGAAGGCCGACTCCTGACCGAGGACCAGCCGCTCTCGTCGCTGTCCGACGGCTCGCTCGTCGAGCGGTCGGCCGACGGCGACACCGCCGCGTTCGGCGTGCTCATCCGCCGGTACGGTCCGCTCATGCGCGCCTACGCCGCTCGGATCCTCGGGCACGGCGACGGGGAGGCCGACGACGCCGTGCAGGAGGCATCACTCCAGGCGTGGCAGCGCATCGACCGCGTCGAGGACCCGGACCGTGTGCGCTCCTGGCTGTTCCGGATCGCTGCGAACAAGGCGCTCGACCGGCTCCGTCGGCGGCACCCGCACCTCGACCTCGAAGCCGTCCCGGAGGCGAGTGACGAGCGACCGGTGGACGAGGTCGTGATCGCGCGGCTCCAGGTGGACGAACTCGCCCGGATCGCGCAGAACCTGCCCGATGCGCAGCGTGCAGTCTGGGTGATGCGCGAGGTCGGCGGCGCGTCCTACGCCGAGATCGCGGAGGAGACCGGGATGTCGACGGCGGCCGTGCGTGGTGCACTCGCGCGGGCGAGGCGGACGGTGCTGACGCAGATGGAGGGGTGGCGATGAACGACGACGACGTCGACGACCGCTACGGTGCCTTCACGCTGGACGAGCTCTCCGACTACCTCGACTCCGGCCAGGACCCGGTGCGCGACGACATCGAGCGCGACCCCGATGCCGCCCGGGCGCTCGGCCGGCTCCGAGCGCTGCGCGAGGCGTCGAGCGACCTCCTCGCGGCGGACGTCCGCGCGGCCCGGGGTGCTGACGAGGCCTGGATCTCGGGGGTCCTCGCGACCATCCGGACGACCGCGCACGCGGGGCGGGACATCCCGGTGCCCGACGACGACCCCGACTCCACGCTCGTCGTGACCGAGGGGGCCCTCCGCGGGCTCGTCCGGGCGCTCGGCGACACGGTGCCGGGTGTGCTCGTGCGACGCACCCGGTTCACCGGCGACGTCGGGACCGCTGGTGCGCCGATCGACGTCGAGGTCACGATCGCGGTGACGGCTGACGCGCCGCTCCGCGCACGCGCCGACACGCTCCGCGCACGCGCCGACATGCTCCGGACGATGGTCGCGGCGGCGCTGGCCGACCACGCGCCGTTCCCGGTGCGTTCCCTGACGGTCCGCGTGGCGGACGTCCTGACCCCGAGGAGACCGTCGTGAGACCCGACACGCGGGCACTGTCACGGATGGCCACCGAAGCGGCCCTCGCCGTCCCGGGCGTCCGGTCGGTGATCCCGCCGGGCCCGAGTCTCGCCGTGCTGGTGCGCGATGTCCGCTCGGTGCTGGACCTGCCGCGGGACGGCGGCGCCGTGCTCGTCGAGGACCGGGCCGACCAGGTGCGTGTCCGCGCCGTGGTGACGGTGGATGCCGGCCGTCCGGCGATCGCGAGCGTCCGCGCGGTCCGCGACGCGATCGTGTCGAGCCTCGCCGACGAGGTCGGTCAGCGGCGGACGGACGTCACGGTCCGGGTCGTCGAGATCACCTGATCAGGCGGCGGGTGCTGGTCCGTCCGCGGGTTCGGCGTCGTCCGCGACGGGGAGGTCCTCGTCGATGAGTTCGTCCTCGGACGGCTCGACGACCTCGGCCGCAGCCGCCTTCGCCTCGTCGATCGTGTCCTGCGACTCCCGCAGCAGTCGGTCGTCTCCGGTGGGTGCCTGCTCACTCATGGCGACGACGTTACGCGGGCGCGCCTGAGCCGGTTTCCCGCCGCGGGCGGTGCAGCGGTTCGAAGTCGACCGCCGAGGTCGGGGCCGGCGACGTCGGCATCGCGGGTGCCGCCGGAGCGCCGAACGCGTCGGCGGCGTCGAGCACCGCACGGGTGGCAGCAGCGGCGGTGCGGAGTGCGTCCGCGATGGGGAGTGCACGGTGCGCCGGGGTCCGGACCTCCACGCCCCATGGTTCGTCGTAGCCCAGCTCGCGGACGATGCGGATGAAGCCGGGGATGTCCCACGCGCCGGCGCCCGGCAGGTACCGGCCGTCCCGGGACTCGTCGGCGAGCGTCATCCCGCTCGGAGTGGACAGCAGGCCGTCACTGAGTTCGACGGCCGCGAGGGTCGAGGGCATCACACCCTGACGGATCGAGGCGAGCGTGGAGCCGCCGCGGAGTGCGTGCATGGCGTCGAGGAGCAGCCCGCCGGCCCCGGCTGCGGTGATGAACCGCGATGCCCGTTCGACGGTGGGCAGGTTCGACCACGGTTCGGGTTCGAGCACGAGCTGCGCGCCGACGCCGTCGGCCTGGCGGGCGAGCACGCCCCAGTCGTCGAGCATCGCGGTGGGGGAGACGCCGGGCAGCGTGACGTCCGCCCGTGCGACGACCTGCCAGGCGCGCAGTGAGGCGGCGGCTTCGAGCAGCACACCGCGGTCGGCGTCCTCACCGGTGGTGCGGCTCGTGCAGGTCCACCAGTTGCCGAGGGTCCCGAGCTGCACCCACACGATGCCGGCGTCGTCGAGCATCCGGCGGAGTCGGGCGAAGCCGATCGTGGCGCGGACCTCGTGCAGGTCGTCGAGTGCGAGGGAGATCCCCGCGAACCCGGCGTCACCGACGGCGCGGACACGCTCGTCGATGGGTTCGTCGCCGTCCCATGTCCAGGACGTGGCGAGCAAGTCGTGTTCCAGCACGTCGCACCTCGAATCCGGCGGCGCTGCGGCGGTCGTCCCCGACCCGTCGTCCCCGCCCAGTGATCACGACGCCGGGTTCCCGCGCGGCGTCAGGGTCAGTGGTACTCTCCGCGGCTCGGAGTTGTCCCAGCGGTTCGAAACACCCGCGTCATCTGGCCACCCCACTCGCCGGGTCAGGCGACGCGCGTGACGACCCGTCCGACGCCCACGATCTCGCCCTCGAGCAGTGCGCCGCGCTCGATGCGGCCGACTCCCTCCGGCGTCCCGGTCATCACGAGGTCCCCTGGTTCGAGCCGGACGAACCGCGAGAGGGGCGCGATGACCTCGGCAACGGACCAGATCTGCTCGGCGAGGTCGCCCGTCTGAGCGATCTCCCCGTCGATGCGGAGCTCGACCGTGCCGGCCGTGGGGTCGACGCCGGCAGCGGGCACCAGCGTGCCGATCGGGGCGGAGGCGTCGAAGCCCTTCGCCATGTCCCACGGGCGACCGAGCCGCTTGGCCTCGGCCTGCAGGTCACGTCGGGTGAGGTCGAGCCCGACGGCGTAGCCCCACACGTGCTCGAGGGCGTGTGCGGGGTCGATGTCCGATCCGGCCGTGCCGATCGCCACGACCAGCTCGACTTCGTGCTCCAGACGCTCGGTCTCCGTCGGGTACGGGGTGTCCGCGTCGTCGGCGACGATCGCGTCGGCCGGCTTCGTGAAGAAGAACGGCGGCTCGCGGTCCGGGTCGTGGCCCATCTCACGCGCGTGCGCCGCGTAGTTCCGTCCGACGCAGAACACGCGGCGGACGGGGAACCGCCCGCCGGTGGACGTCGGGAGCGTCGGGACGGACGGGGCCGGGATCACGAGGTCGGACACTGCTCCAGCGTGCCACGCCGTGCCGGTCAGTCGGCGAACGATGCTTCGTACCGGAGCTTCCGCGCCCGTGCGCGCTCCTGCCGCTCCCGCCATTCCAAGCGGGCTTGGCGCAGCTCTTCCTCGGCGTTCTGCGCACGCATCATCGGTCCGTAGTGATGGTGTGCCAGCAGCTTCGGGGTCGTGAGCTCGAGGACGTCGAGGTGTCGTTTGAAGTCCTTGTCGCTCTCGTCAGAGATCATCATCGTCTTCCTCTCCTGGACGTGGCTCGCGTGTGCGCTCGCGCTGCTCGAGTTCACGGAGGACCCACCAGTCGTCCTCGGTGACCCACTCGCGCGTGACCAGCGCGTGGACCATCAGCGCCGCCGACTCGCGGCCGGACGGTTCCGACGAGCAAGCGCGTTCGGCAACCCAGGACCAACGCTGCCACCAGAGATCGCGAGGGGCCAAGGAACCGGTATTTCGCCGTGCGGCACGCCCTTCGAGCACCGTCACCACCGTCGCTGCGACCGCACCGCAGGCACTCACCACCGAGACGAGCGCACCCGTCCACCCGATCCATGCACCGTCCATGTGGACCATCGTGGGGCCCTGGACCGGGCCGTGGGTGGACCGTGCGCCGATCTGTGGACGGCGAGCCGAGCCTCCAGGCTGTGGAGCGACCGTCGATGACGGAAGCGGGCCTCAGCGACCCGGCGCCGCGCCCTCCGTCTCTCCCTCGCCCGGGTCTCCGCCGGTCCCGCCCGAGGCGGGCTCGTCCTGCGGCCACCCGGAGAACTCCCATCCGTCGACGGAGGGGTGGTCCTCTCCGTTCGTGTAGGCGTAGGCACGGGCGGCGTCACGCGCCTCGGAGAGCTTCGCGAGCAGCGAGGCGAACCGGTCGGACCCGTCGGCCACCCGGGTCAGGGCGTCGTGTGCGAGTGCGAAGCGGTCCATCTCGTTGCGGATGAGCATGTCGAACGGCGACGTGGTGGTGCCCTGCTCGAGGAACCCGTGCACGTGCAGGTCGTCGTGTCCGTGGCGACGGTAGGTGAGCTGGTGCACGAGCGACGGGTACCCGTGGAACGCGAAGACGGCAGGGGTACCGGGCAGGAAGAGCTCGTCGTAGCGCTCGTCGGACACCGGGTGCGAGTGCTTCCGGGTGTCGCCGAGCGCCAGCAGGTCGACGACGTTCACGACCCGCACGCCGACGTCGGGGGCGTGCTTCCGGATGATGTCCGCTGCGGCGACGGTCTCGACGGTCGGGACGTCACCGGCGCTGACGAGCACCACGTCGGCACGGCCGACCGACTCCTCGGTGCCCGCCCAGTCCCACACGCCGAGACCCGCGGACGCGTGCGCGACGGCGTCCTCCAGCGAGAGGAAGACCGGCTCCGGGTGCTTGCCGGCGACGATCACCTCGATGCGGTTCGTGGTCTCGAGGGCGTGCTCGGCGACGGCGAGCAGGGTGTTCGCGTCGGCGGGCAGCTTGATGCGGACGAAGTCCTGCTGCTTCGACGCGACGACGTCCAGGAACCCGGGGTCCTGGTGGGAGAAACCGTTGTGGTCCTGCCGCCACACGTGCGACGAGAGCAGGATCGTCAGGTTCGAGACGGGGGCGCGCCAGTCGATGTCCGCGGACGACTCCAGCCACTTCGCGTACTGGCCGACCATGGAGTCGATGATGTGCGCGAACGCCTCGTACGTGTTGAGGACACCGTGTCGGCCGGAGAGCACGTAGCCCTCGAGCATCCCTTCGAGCAGGTGCTCGGACAGGATCTCGATCACGCGTCCGGTCGGGGCGATGTGCTCGTCGTCGGCACTGTTCGCCGCCCGCCAGACCCGGTTCGTCACGTCGAAGACCGCGTCGAGCTTGTTCGACACGGTCTCGTCCGGCCCGAACAGGCGGAAGGACGAGGGGTTCTGCGCGGTGAGTGCCGCCATCCACGGGCCGAGCGTGCCGGTGGCCGACGCGGGCGTCCCGGCTTCGACCGCGTACGACGACAGCCCCGGCCGGTCGAGCGCCGTCCGGATCCGGCCGCCGTTGGCGTGCGGGGTGGCGCTCATCCGCTTGTCGCCGACCGGCCGGATGCCCTCGAGGATGCCGACGCCCTCGCCGTCCTCGTCGAACAGCTCCGCCGGACGGTAGGACTCCATCCACGCCTGCAGCTGCGCGCGGTGCTCGTCGTTCTCGCGGACCGCCGGCAGCGGGACCTGGTGCGCACGGAAGGTGCCCTCGACGCGCTCGCCGTCGACCTCCTTCGGGCCGGTCCAGCCCTTCGGGGTGCGCAGGATGATCATCGGCCAGCGCGGGCGGAGGTCCGACGCGCCGGCCATCTCGCCGGCCGCTGCGCGCGCCGCCTGGCCGCGCGCGGCCGCCTGGATGTCGTCGATCGTCGCCAGCGCCCGGCGGAGTGCGCCGTCGAAGAGCGCGTGCACGGCGAAGGGGTCGTCGTCGACGCGTGCGGAGTCCACGACGATCGGTTCGTACCCGAGACCGCGGAAGTACGCGGTCAGGTCCTCGCCGGGGATGCGCGCGAGCACGGTCGGGTTGGCGATCTTCCACCCGTTGAGGTTGAGGATCGGCAGCACGGCGCCGTCGGCGACGGGGTCGATGAAGGTGTGCGCCTGCCAGGAGCCGGACAGCGGGCCGGTCTCCGCTTCGCCGTCGCCCACCACGCACGTGACGACGAGATCGGGGTTGTCGAGCGCCGCTCCGTACGCGTGCGCGAGGGAGTAGCCGAGTTCGCCGCCCTCGTTGATCGAGCCGGGGGTCTCGGGTGCCGCGTGCGACGGGATGCCGCCGGGGAAGGAGAACTGCCGGAAGAACCGCTGCAGCGTCGTGCCGGGGTAGAGCTCCTGCCAGGTGCCGTCGAGCCACGCGTTCGCGTTCATCGCCGGGCCGCCGTGGCCAGGCCCGCAGACGTAGAGCATGTCGCGGTCGGAGGAACTGATCAGCGCGTTGCAGTGCGCGTAGATCAAGTTGAGTGCGGGGGAGGTGCCCCAGTGTCCGAGCAGCCGGGGCTTGACGTCCTCCGGCTCGATCGGGCGGGACAGCAGCGGGTTCTCCATCAGGTAGATCTGCCCGACGGTCAGGTAGTTCGCCGCGCGCCACCACGCGTCGATCGCGCGGATCCGGTCGGTCGTCGCCAGGTGCTCAGGAGCCATGACCCCACGCTACGGATCCGGGCACCGGAAGGAATCCAGAAACTCGTCCAATCCGTTCCGGGAGGGGTGCCGAATCATCTGCACAGGGCAAATGCCCAGGGCGCTCTCCGGTCGAACACGGCCGGTGCTCGGTGTACGCACAGGTGCGTGCCGGAGAAGCCTCACCACAGCAAAGGATCAGTTCCCATGCGCAAGTTCACCAAGACCACGGTCTCCCTCGCCGCTGCCGGCGCGATCATCCTCGGCGGCGCCGGGTTCGGCGTCTCGGCCGCGCAGGCCTCGACCCCGACCATCCACACGGTCGCGTCGTCGTCCTCGAAGATCCCGGCCCCGGTCGCATCGGTGCCCGAGGTCCTCGGCGGCAACACCTCCGTCGCCCTCGACTCCGGCTTCACCGACGCCCTCACCGCGCTGAAGCTCACCCCCGGCGTGTCCGGCTCCGCCAAGCTCGCCGACGGCGCCGTGTCCTTCCCGATCACCGCCGGCTCGGTCACGTACTGGAACCCGAAGGGTGACTACCGTCCCTACGTGCAGGGCCTGCTGGACCACAACGGTTCGGGTCTGACCCTCAAGGCCGGCGACACCACCGTCACGCTGGAGAACTTCGTCGTCAACCCGGGCTCCTCCAAGCTCTCCGGCGACGTCCTCGTCAACGGCAAGATCGCCGCGCAGGACGCCTACCTGTTCTCCCTCCACGGCGGCACCCTGAAGCCCCTCCAGCTCGAGGGCGACAACGCGATCCTGACCGGCACCACCGTGCACGTCTCCGCCGACGCCGCGAAGCTGCTCAACAGCACCTTCAAGACCGACGCCGTCAAGGCCGGCCTCCTCGTCGGAACCGCCACGATCACCGCCCAGATCAAGTAACACCCAGCACCACCACCACACACGAGAACGCCGCCCCCACCAGGGGACGGCGTTCTCGTCGTTGCGGTACCGGTCAGGCGTCCTGCCGGGAGGCTCGGGTCGGCTCAACCCCGCCGGCGCCACCAGCGTCGTGGTCGGGACTCGAGCCGCAGCTCCTCCGCAGCGCGCGCTGCGGACGCGAGCCGAGCCTCCCGTCGCGCGCTCCAAGCCACGAGCTCGGCGTCCACGTCCCGGAGCGGCGTGACCACCGGCGGCCCACCGAGGAGCTGCCGTCGCGCCTCCTTCACCCGGCCGTTGAAGTCCACCAGGACATCGCGGACGTCGTCCTCGCGGGAGAGCGCATCGAGGGCGCCGTCGAGTTCCGCGTCCTCGGTGCGCAGGGCCAGGGCGGGCGGCGCGATGCCGCGGATGTCCTCACGCTCGATCTTCGACTTGATCCACCAGTCCGGATCGTGCTGCCCGTCGATCCCCGGGAGCGGCTTGCCGTGGTACGGGTTGCCCTCGAAGACACCCCGGCGTTCGGCTTCCTCGATCTGGGCCCGGGCATGCGCTGCGACGTCGGCGGCCTTGAGTAGCCGACGTTCTTCCCGCACCTCGTCGGGGTCGAGCGAACCGCGCTCGATCTCGCTGTCGACGAGCTGCTGGTAGCGGTAGCGGGCGGCCCTCCTGAGCCGGTCCATGCGTGCATCGATGTCGTTCATCGTCGTCCCATTGTGCACACGGGCGGGCTCGACGTGCGCTCAGGCCCGTCCGCTCACCGCTCGGAGAGCTCCTGGATGGTGAGGGCGGCCTGGATGAGGGCGAGGTGCGACAGCCCCTGCGGGATGTTGCCCATGAAGTCGCCGTCCTCGGCGCTGAGCATCTCGCTGAACAGCCCCACGTCGTTCGCCTGCGCGACCATGGCGTCCATCAGGCTCGTCGCGTCGTCGATGCGCCCGGTGCACGCCATCGCGGCCGCCAGCCAGAACGAGCAGGCGACGAAGGGCGACTCCTCGTCCTGGATCCCCGAGTAGCGGTACACGAGTGGCCCGTGCTGGAGCTGGTCCTGGATCGCCGCGATCGTCGACGCCATGCGCGGTCCCCGGTCGAACGCCGACATGGCGTGCAACAGGATCGACGTGTCGAGGGCGTCCGTGTCCGGGTGCATCACGTAGTGACCGAGCTCCTCGTTCCACCCGTGCTCGGCGACCCAGTCCTCGATGAGCTCGCGGTTCTCCACCCACTTGTCCCGGGGACCGTCGATCATCCCGGCGTCGTGCAGCTCGACCGCGGCGTCGAGGGCCTGCCAGCAGCCGATCTTGCTCGTCGTGTAGTGGTGCGCCTCCTCGAGCTCCCACATGCCGGAGTCGGGTTCCTCCCACCGGTGACAGGCGTCGTCGGCGAGTTCCTGGAGCACCGATGCCGTCTTCCGGTCGAGCACGTTGCCGGCCCGGACGTACTGCCGCATGATCTCGAAGACGTCGCCCCAGACGCCGAGCTGGAGCTGGCCGCTGGCACGGTTGCCGATGGTGACGGGGCCGATGCCGTTCCACCCGGGGACGTCCCGCTCCTCGACGTCGCCGGCCTTGCTGCCGTCGAGCCGGTAGAAGATCGGCATCGTCTCGTCGTGCTCGGCGATGGTGCGCATCACCCAGGAGACCGCGGCGTGGGTCTCCTCGCGCAGGCCGAAGCTCGTCAGGGAGTGCACGGTGTACGCCAGGTCGCGGACCCAGGCGAACCGGTAGTCCCAGTTCTTGCCGCCGGTCCGGTCCTCCGGCAGGCTCGTCGTCGGTGCGGCCGCGATCGCCCCGGTGGGGGAGAAGATCAGCAGCTTCAGGGCGAGGGCGCTCCGCTGGACGGCGTCCGACCACGGTCCGTCGTACGAGAACTCCTTCGACCAGGTCGACCAGTTCTCGATGGTGCGGTCGATGCCCTCGAGGGTCCGCTCCGGCTCGGGCAGGAAGATCGGCTCGTCGTGGGTGCCGACGATCGTCAGGATCGACTTCGAGCCCTCCGTCGCCGTGAACCGTCCGGAGAACCGGGGGCCGTCGTCGTGGACGGGTTCGAAGCCCTGCTCGACGATCGCGATGGTCACGCCGTCGATGCCGATGACGGTGCCGTTCTCGGTGTCGAGCCGACGCGGTTCGGCGGTGTTCAGGAGCGTCCCCGGCACGACGGCCCACTCCATCTCGACCGAGCCCTCGACCCCCTCGACGCAGCGCCCGATCTCGGCCCAGGGCAGACGCCCGGCGACACCGGTGACCATCGCGTCCGTGACGGTGACCTGCCCGGATCCGGTCGTCCAGGTCGTCACGAGGACGTTCGTCCCCGGCAGGTACTCCCGGGACACCGTCGCGCCGTCGTCGACCGGACGCAGGGCGAGGTGCCCGCCGTGCTCCGCGTCGACGATGCTCGCGAAGACCGGCGGCGAGTCCATCGAGGGGATCGGCAGCCAGTCGATGCGCCCGTCGCGGGCGATGAGCGCCACCGTCCTGCCGTCACCGATCGCGGCGTAGGAGCGGAGCGGGACGTACCCGTCGGTGCGCTCCTCGTTGTCGGAGGCGTCGGGGGTGTCTCGCGTGCGTTCGGGCATGCAGCCCATCGTGCCCGAGCCGGCTCGGGGAGCACCCCGACGGCCGTACCCCGTGCGCGCACCCCGGACATGCGCAGGGGCTTCGGGCACGCTCGTGTGCATGAGTGACACCGCCGAACAGGCTGCCCGCGAGACCGGACGACAGGCGCGCCGTGCGGCGGACAGCCGGTGGTTCGAGGTCACCGCCCGCGCCGGGTTCGTCGGCAGCGGTGTCGTGCACCTGCTCATCGGGTACCTGGCGATCCTGCTCGGCATCGGGAACGCGACCGCCGGCAGTGGTTCGCAGGGGTCGCAGTCCGGCGAGACCGACCAGTCCGGGGCGCTCGCGCAGCTCGCGGCGGTCCCCGGCGGTGTCGTCCTGCTCTGGGTCGTCGCGGTCGGCACGGCGGCGCTCTGCATCCGGCTCGTCGTCGAGGCGATCGTCGGCGGCCGGACGGACAGCGCGCGCGCCTGGCTGAACCGGGCGAAGAACGCCGGCAAGGCGATCGTCTACGGCGTGATCGCGTACTCGGCGGGTTCGTACGCGCTCGGTGCCGGGAAGAGCTCGAGCGGGTCGACCCGGAGCCTCGCGGCGAAGGCCCTCGCGACGCCGGGCGGGGTGTTCGTCCTCCTGCTCGCCGCCGGCATCGCGATCGCGATCGGGGTCGGCCTGGTGGTCATCGGTCTCCGTCGGTCGTACCGGAAGCAGCTCGTCACCCCGCCGAAGGCCGTCGAGCGGCCCCTGACGGTCCTCGCCGTCGTCGGGTACGTCGCGAAGGGCGTGGCCGTGACGATCGTCGGTGTCCTCATCGCCGTCGCCGCCGTCCGGAGCGACCCCGACCAGGCGACCGGACTCGACGGCGCCTTCGACGCGCTGCGCTCGATGCCCGGTGGGGCGTTCGTCCTCGTCGCCATCGGCATCGGGTTCCTGGCCTTCGGCGTCTTCAGCTTCGTCCGGGCGAAGTACGCCCGCATCTGACCCGCGCTGAGTGGTGCGGGAGCGGCACCCCGGTAGACCTGGGGCATGACGACGAGCGCCACCACCGGTCCGGTCCGCGTGTTCTCCGACGCCGGGGCCGTCCTGGCCGAGAGCATCGTGTGGGACCCCGAGCAGCACGTGCTCCGCTGGGCCGACATCACCCTCGGCACCCTGAACACCGCCGATGCCGACGGCCGGCCGGTCAGCACGGTCCCGCTGCCCCCGCCCCTCGCGAGCTTCCAGCCCCGGGCACAGGGCGGCTTCGTCGCGGCCCTCGGCGACCGGGTCGTCGTCACCGGTCCCGACGGCGAGGACCCGAGGACCATCGCGACGGTCGAGCACGCGACGGCGGGCCACCGGTTCAACGAGGGCAAGTGCGACCCGTTCGGACGCTTCCTGGTCGGCAGCATGAACGTGACGACGGGGGAGCCGGACGCGGCGTTGTACTCGGTCGAGCCGGACGGCGCGACGCGCCTGCTCCGAGGCGGGTTCGGCGTGACGAACGGCATCGAGTGGTCGCCGGACGGGGACGTGGTGTACGTCACGGACACGAGCGCGTCGACGATCTTCCGGGCGTCCTACGGCCCGGACGGGGAGCTCGGCGAACTCGAGCCCTTCGTCGTCGGGGCCGCGCACGACGGGCTCGTCCGCGACGACGAGGGTTGCTTCTGGGGTGCGATCTACGGCTCCGGACGGGTCGAGCGCTACGACGCGGCGGGGCAGCACCTGGAGACGGTCGAGCTCCCTGCACCGAACACCACCTCGGTCGCGTTCGGCGGCGAGGACATGGGCACGCTGTTCATCGGGACCGCCCGGGAGAACCTCACCGAGGAGCAGCTCGAGGAACACCCGCACTCGGGCGCGTTGTTCGCCGTCCCGACGCGCGTGCACGGCTTCCCTGCGAACACGTTCGGGGGCTGAGACCGCCGCGTCCCACGATCGGGGGACACGCACGGTACGCTGGGCGATCCCCCGAGACCCGAGGAGACACCCGTGAACGAGGAGACCCCGCGCCACGCCGATGCGCTGGAACACGCGGAGAGCGCCGACGTCGTGGTCAAGGTCGACCGGATCCCCGTCGACGGCACGAACGTCCGTGTGAGCTCCATCGGGGACGTCGGCGAGCGGCCGTTCCTGCTGGTCGCCGGCCTCGGCATCGCGTCGACGTACTACGAGCGACTGGCGCCGAACCTCAACGAGTTCGGTCCCGTGCGGGCACTCGACCTCCCCGGGTTCGCGGGCGTGCCCAAGTTCCGAGGACCGGTGTCGATCGAGCGCTACGCCGATGCCGTCGAGCGCGTGATCGAGGAACTCGGCCTGACGAACCCGGTGCTGGTCGGCCACTCGATGGGGACGCAGGTCGTCACCGAGGTCGCGGCGCGGCACCCGGAGTACACCGACCTCGTCCTGATCAGCCCGGTCATCGACTCGAAGGCGCGCACCATGAGCGAGTCCGCGGTCCGCTTCGTGCGGTCAGCGGTCCACGAACCCTCGGCGGTGCGCTGGCACGCCGTCACCGCGTACGCCCTCTGCGGCTGGCACTGGTTCCGCAAGGTGCTCCCGAAGATGGTCGCGTTCCCGATCGAGCAGCGCGCACCGCACGTGCAGGCCCGGGTCCTCATCGTCCGAGGCGAGCACGACGCACTCGTGCCGCGCGACTGGATCCGTCGTCTGGCCCGGGTGTTCCCCTACGCCGTCCTGCGTGAGGTGGTGGGCGGAGCGCACTCCGTCATGCACGCGCAGGCGGATGCGGTCGCGAAGCTCGCGGTGGCGCACGTCCGCGGCGACCTCGCCGACCGCGGGGTGTCGTCCCTGCAGCGGGTCCGGGACGACTCGACCGCGTCGGACCTCTCCCGGCTGAGCGCCGGGGACGCCTGGCTCGTGGTCCGCGCCCGGTTCAAGGAGCTGTTCGGGATGGCGAAGGGCGACGACGAGGTGCTCGAGGCGGGCAAGTCCGCGCACGCGCTCGCGTTGGCGGACGACGCCGACGCGCACGTCGCACCGCAGGTCCGTGCGGAGATCGTCGAGGCGGCCGCGCCGGAGCTCAACCGGGACCGTCCGCACGCGCACGACGAGCGCAAGGCCGGCTAGCGACGTGAACCGCCGGGAGGCCCTGTGCCGGTCCGTGAGACCGGCACCGGGCCTCCCGGCGGTTGCGTCCAGAGCGTGACCGACGCTCGTCAGGGCGTCGGCACGGCTCGTCAGGCCGTGATGCGGCCCGGCAGCATGTCGCGGGTCAGCGCGTGCGCCTCAGCGAGGACCTTGCGGGCCTCGTCGGTCTTGTCCCAGACGTTCCAGAGCAGCACGCCGCGGACCAGGTCGTCGTCGTCCAGGTAGTAGACGACGCCGGTGACGGTCGGCTCCTGCCAGTCCTCCACCGTGCGGAGCGACGTGGAGACGCGACCGACGGCCTCGTACCCCATGTCGAAGACGTCCGAGTAGAACATCGGCGTGTGGTCGTAGGTCTCGTCGGCGTCCGCCAGGTTCCGTCCGGCCTGCCGTCCCTGCTGCTGCGCGTTGTCGACGTGCTCGACCCGGCGGGTCCCGAGGATCCGGTCCGGGTACTCGGCGACGTCCCCGGCGGCGAACACGGACGGGTCGTCGGTCACGAGCGTCGAGGAGACCACGATGCCGTCGTGCACGGCGAGCCCGGCGGCTGCGGCGAGTTCCGTCGCGGGTTCGATGCCGAGTCCGGCGACGACCGCGTCGGCCTCGATGACGGAGCCGTCGTCGAGGGTGAGCGTGACGCCGTCGGCGGTCTGCGACCCGCTGGACACGCGACGACCGAGGCGGAGCTCGACGCCGTGGTCGACGAAGCGCTGCTGGAACGCCGCGGCGAGGTCCGCGGGGAACATGCGTCCGCCGACGACCTCGTCCGGGTCGACGAGCGTGACTCGAGCCCCGTTCTGCACGACCCCGGACGCGATCTCCGTGCCGATGTAGCTGCCGCCGACGACGACGATGTGCGCCCCCGCGTCGGCGAGTTCCCGGAGCCGTCGGTAGTCGGCGGCGCTGCGGTAGTCGAGGACGCGGTCCGACGGGTCGAGGCCGGGGAGGCCGCGCGGGTGGCCACCGGTGGCGATGAGCAGCCGCTCGTAGCCGTAGGTGCCGCCGTCGGAGGTCGTCACGGTCTTGCCGTCGCGGTCGATCGAGACGACCTGGGTGCCGAGCACGAACTCCGCGCCGGTCTCCTCGGTGTGCAGGTCGACCTTGTCGTCCCAGCTGAAGTCCGGGTCCGTCCAGAGCTTCTTCGACAGGGCGGGACGAGCGTACGGACGGTCGACGTCCTCGCTGACGACGCCGATCGAGCCGTCCGGGTCGATCTCCCGGATGCCCCGCGCGGCGGCGTCGGCGACCATCCCCCCGCCGATGACGAGGTAGCGGTAGTCGGTCATGGGACGCCCTCCTAGATCGTGGCGACCGAGCCGGAGTCGACCCGGTAGTCGGAGCCGTTGACGAAGCTGGCGAGGTCGGAGCAGAGGAACGCGATGACGTTCGCGACCTCTTCCGGCTCACCGCGTCGCTTGAGTTCCATGTACGGCCGTTCCTCGTCGAGGAAGCTCGAGATCGCCTCGTCGAAGGACGTCCCGGTCTCCTTGGCCCGCTTCTTCATCATCGTGTCGGTCATCGGGGTGTGGATGAACGCCGGGCTGACGGTGTTCACGAGCAGCCCCTCCTTCGCGTAGGTGCGCGAGAGGCCCTTCGCGAACGAGAGCACCCCGGCCTTGGCGGCGCAGTAGGGGAGCTCGTCGTCGTACGGCTGGGAGGCGTCCTCGGAGACGAGGTAGACGATCCGGCCCCAGCCGCCGCTCCGGAGGTCCGCGATGAACTCGCGGGTGATCCGGACCGGCCCCATGAGGTCGATGTCGATCGTCGTCGCCCAGCCGTCCTCGTCGATCTCGTGGAACAGCCCCTGGGCGCCGGTGACGCCGGAGGACTGCACCAGGATGTCGATCTCGCCGACGGCGTCCCGCACCTGCTCGTGCAGCGATGCCAGGCTCTCGGCACTCGTGACGTCCGCCGCGAAGGCGTGGAGCTTGCCGCTCGGCGCCTCCAACTGGTCCGCCGCGTTGTCGAGCTGCGCCTGGTCGATGTCGGTCACGACGACCGTCGCACCCTCTGCCAGGAGGATGCGAGCGGTGTTCCAGCCGATGCCGGAGTCCGCGCCGAAGACCAGCGCGGTCTTGTCCTGGATCCCGAGGTCCACGGGGCCCCTTCCCTACGCGTGCGCCGAGGCTTCGGCCGTCGACGGGGTGATCGCTGCGGCGAGCGGCGTGGACGGGGCGCGGTTCTCGGCGCTGACCATCCAGGCGAGCTGCTCGAGGCGCTCGATGAAGCCGTGGAGCAGGTCCGCGGTCGTCGGGTCTTCCTCGTCGACCTCGTCGTGCACGTCACGCATGGTGCCGGTCGCCTGGTAGAGGCGCAGCGTGACCTGGTCGATCGCGTCGTGCGTGGTGATCTCGCCCTCGGGGAACTGGTCGAGGTGGCTCTGCGCGGCGACGGTCGAGGAGCGGCCGTCGGGCACGAGGTACAGGGCGCGCATGCGCTCTGCGGTGTCGTCGGCGAACTCGCGTGCGGCGTCGACGATCTCGTCGAGCTGCAGGTGCAGGTCGCGGAAGTTGGTGCCGAGGATGTTCCAGTGGGCCTGCTTGCCCTGGACGTGCAGGTCGATGAGGTCCACGAGGACCGCCTGGAGGTTCTTGGCCATCTTGTCCGATGCGTGCATGAGAGGCTCCTTTCGCTTCGGTGACCCTTCCGGTCTACGCGCTGCGACAGGGCGTCTTCTCAGAGCACGCTGCACGGGGTGTCCCCCGCGGTGTCGGCCCTGGTGTCAGTGCTGGTCGATCTCGTCGACGGCCTCGCGCATGTTCTCGAGGAAGAACGCGACCGTGCGGGCGTCGTCGGTGGACAGACCCTCGGCGATGTTCATCATCCGTCGGTGCATGATCCCGAGCGTGGCGCGGACCTCGTCGTCGGTCGCGGTGGTCGGCGTGATGACGAGCGCGCGGCGGTCGGTGGGGTGCGGGTCGCGCCGGACGTGGTTGCTCTTCACGAGGCGGTCGATGAGGATCGTGGTCGACGCCGAGGAGATCCCGAGGTGCGCGGAGAGGTCCTTCGGGCTGATCTTCCGCCCGGAGCGCTGCGCCTGGAGCAGGTACCGGACGGCCAGCAGGTCGGTCTCGCCCATCCCCATCGAGTCGCGGGTCCGGCGGCGCATCGCCGTCTCGGCAGCGCGGTAGCGGCGCAGGGCGTTCAGCACGGCGACGCCGCGTTGGGTCGCGTCGTCGTCCGGGAACCAGTACCCGGACGCCTCCGTGACCTCTTGCGCTGACATGGGGTTCAGGGTAACCCGTCTCGTTGCTAGACCGTCTAGGGAACGCACGGGATGCGGTCTTCCGCACCGTCGGACGGACGGGAGGCTCGGTGCCGGTCCGGCACCGAGCCTCCCGTCCGGTGGGTGGTCGCGTCGCGACCGGGTGCAGCTGCGTTACGCGGCGGCGGGCTCTGAAGCGGCAGCGGCGAGCGCGTCCAGCGCGCCCTGGACCAGCTGGGTGACCTCGGCGTCCTCACGCGGATGGGTCTCGGCGAAGCGGACGACCGACTGCGGGATCGCGACCTTGACGTCCTCGAGGACCTTCGCACCGGCGATGCCGGCGGCCTTGCGGGCGTCGTCGTGTGCCCAGACGCCGCCGTACTGGCCGAACGCCGAACCGATGACCGCCAGCGGCTTGCCGGAGATGGGGGAGGCGCCGAACGGACGCGAGGCCCAGTCGAGCGCGTTCTTCAGCACGGCCGGGATGGTGCCGTTGTACTCGGGGGTGATGAGCAGCACGCCGTCGGCGTCGGCGAGCGCCTGACGGAAGGCGACCGCTGCGGCGGGCGGGGTGTCGCCGTCGATGTCCTCGTTGTAGAACGGCAGGTCGACGATGCCCTCGTAGACGGAGAGCTCGAAGCCCTCTGGGGCGTGGTGGATCGCGGCTTCGGCGAGCTTGCGGTTGATGGAGCCGGCGCGGAGGCTGCCGACGAGGACGAGGACGTTCGTCATGGATGGACCTTTCAGTACGGAACTCGTTGCCGAGTGGAATGGTTTCATCGACAACCAATGCCCTGCGAGCGGGAGGTATTCCCGGTTGCTCCGTGAACGGCGTGTCCGGCGTGGGTACGCTCGGCCGCGTGAGCCCACGGACCCCCACCAGCACCCCGCGCACCCCGGACCCGGACTGGTGGCGCCAGGCCGTCGTCTACCAGGTCTACCCGCGGAGCTTCGCCGACTCCGACGCCGACGGCCTCGGCGACGTCGCCGGCATCACGAGCCGCGTGCCGTACCTGGCCGGCCTGGGCGTCGACGCGATCTGGCTCTCGCCGTTCTTCCCGTCGCCCCTGGCGGACGGCGGCTACGACGTCGCGGACTACCGGGACGTCGACCCGCGGCTCGGCACGCTCGCCGACTTCGACGCCCTGGTCCGCTCGGCGCACGAGCACGACATCCGGGTGATCGTGGACGTCGTCCCGAACCACACCTCCGACGAGCACGCGTGGTTCCGCGCCGCGCTCGCCGCTGCCCCCGGGTCCGTGGAACGCGCGCGGTACGTGTTCCGCGACGGCTCCGGCCCCGACGGGTCGCTCCCGCCGAGCGACTGGGTGTCGAACTTCGGGGGCAGCGCCTGGACCCGCGTCCCCGACGGCCAGTGGTACCTGCACCTGTTCGCCCCGGAACAGCCGGACCTGGACTGGTCGAACCCGTCGGTCCGGAGCGACTTCGAGGACACCCTGCGCTTCTGGTCGGACCGCGGGGTGGACGGGTTCCGCGTGGACGTCGCGCACGGGCTCGCGAAGGACCTGTCGGTGCCGTACCGGCCCTCGAACGAGCACGACCTGCCGCTCGACGGCTCCGACCCGCTGTACGACCGCGACGAGGTCCACGAGGTGTTCGCGTCCTGGCGCTCCGTCCTCGACGAGTACGACCCGCCCCGCGCGGCGATCGCCGAGGCCTGGGCACCGGCACCCCGTCGCGTGCTCTACGCCCGGCCCACCGAGCTGGGGCAGGCGTTCAACTTCGACCTGCTCGAGGCGCCGTTCGAGGCCGACGCCTTCCGGGGCGTCATCGAGCGGAACCTGGCGATGTCGGAGGAGTCCGGGGCGTCGAGCACGTGGGTGCTCTCGAACCACGACGTCGTCCGGCACGCCACCCGCTACGGACTGCCCGACGACGCGGACACCGACGCCTGGCTGATGACCGACGGGGTCTCGCCGGCCCTGGACCGCGACCGGGGGCTCCGGCGAGCCCGTGCCGCGTCGCTGCTGCAGTTCGCACTGCCCGGGTCGTCGTACGCGTACCAGGGCGAGGAGCTCGGCCTGCACGAGGCGGCGGCGATCCCGCGCGACCTGCTGCAGGACCCGAAGTGGCTCCGGTCGGGACACACCGTGAAGGGGCGCGACGGCTGCCGGGTGCCCATCCCGTGGACCCGGTCCGGGCCCTCGTTCGGCTTCGGGGACGTGGCGCCGCAGCTGCCGCAGCCCGTGGACTTCGGCGTGTCCTCGGTCGAGGCGGAGGACGGCGAACCCGACTCGACGCTCTCGCTCTACCGCTCGGCGTTCGCCCTCCGGCGGGAGCTGCAGCACGGCGAGACCCTGGCGTGGGTGGACGCCCCGGACGGCGTCGTCGGCTTCGCTCGGCACGACGGGTGGCGGTCGTACACGAACTTCGGCGCGGACCCCGTGCCGATGCCCGCCGGCACGGTGTTGCTGGCATCGGGGCCGCTCGGCGACGGCGTGCTGCCGGGGGAGACGACGGTCTGGGTCGCCTGACCGGCCCGGTGGGTGGCTGAGTCCTCCACAGCCGGGAGGCTCGGGGTGACGATCCACAGATCGTCTCGGGTCCGCCTCGTGGTGGCGTCCCGATCGCGACCATCGGGGCATGACAGATCCACTCACCCCTGTTCCCCTGGCCCCGGTTCACCCGTCCGCTGTTCCCCCGGCCCCTGATCCCCTGGCCCCTGTTCCCCTGGCACCGCGTCGTCGGGTGCTGCGCCGTTGCGTCGCGGTCACGACGTCGCTCGGCGCGCTCGCCCTGCTCGCCGCGCCCGCCTTCGTCGCACCGCCCCCGTCGGCGTCCGCGGCCGACCTGGCCTTCCCGTACGACCAGTCCTTCGCCACCGCTGACGGCGGTGTCCTGAGCGGTGACGCCCGGATCCTCGACGGGCGACTCCGCCTCACCGACGACGCCACGAGCAAGGCGGGCTCCTGGGCGACGACGGACACCTTCCCCTCCACCGCCGGACTCGAGATCGAGTTCGACTACGCGATGTACTCCACCGGGCCCCTCGCCGGCGCCGACGGCCTGCTGCTGTACCTGGCAGACGGCGCCGCTCCGGCAGGCGTCGGCGCGACCGGAGCGGGCCTCGGCTACACCTGCGTCAAGCAGGCGACCCAGGGGCAGGGCAAGTGCGACGTCGCGGGGATCCCCGGCGGGTTCGCCGCGTTCGCGCTCGACCACTACGGCAACTTCTCCCTGCCGATCAACGACAGCGGACCCGGCGCCACGCAGGACTCGGTCGTGATCCGCGGCTCCGGCAACGGGGTCGATGGCTACCGCTTCGTGCGGGGCATCCCGGCACCCGGCGGCGTGGTGTCCTCCGGCACGACACCACGGAAGGTCGCCGTCACACTGCTCCCCGGCACCGACGGTGAGCTCTCCGCGACCGTCCGGGTCGAAGCCGGTGGCGGCATGCGCACGGTGCTCGACCGGGTCCCCCTGCACGGCGACGGTCAGGCGCCGCTCCCGCCGACGCTCCGGCTCGGCTTCGCCGGTGCCACCGGGTCCTTCGCCGAGGTGCACGAGGTCGACTCCCTCCGCGTCCGGCAACCGGCCGACCTCCGGGTGGAGCACGACATGCCGCCCGTCGTCGCCGGCGAACGCGTCAGCTACACCGTGACCGCGTCGAACGTCGGCGCGAACGCATCGACGCCGAGCCCGCTCACCGTCGACGTCCCGGACCAGCTCTCGGACGTCCGGTGGACCTCCGGCGACGTGACCGGCACCGGCGACGTGGCGACCGATCTCGCGCTGGACCGTGGGGCCTCGGCCACCGTGACGATCGAGGGCACGCTGGAAGCCGGGGCCACCGGCGAGCTGTCGAGCACCGCCACCATCGCCACCGCTCCGCACCTCGCCGACTCCGACGAGTCGGACAACACCTCGACCGCCACGGCGCCGGTCGCCGCGTCCGCCGAGCTCGAGACGGACAAGACCGTCACGCCGGGGGTCGACGTGCACCCGGGCGACCGTCTCGAGTACACCGTGACCGCGCGGAACCGTGGTCCTTCCCTCGCCCGGGCGGTCTCCGTCGTGGACGACCTGCCCGAGGCGCTGACGTTCGTCGACTCGCCGGACGGGTGCACGGCCGAGGGGCAGCGGGTGACCTGCGGCGGCGACCTGGACACGGACCTCGCGCCGGACGAGGAACGCTCCTTCCGGTTCCACGCGGACCTCGACGCGGAGTACCGCGGCGACGGCTCCGATGTGGTGAACGTGGCGACGGCGGAATCCCCGACCGATGCCGACGGCGGTGACCCCTCGCCCGGCGTCGGGATCGAGGTCGTCGAGCCCGACGCCCCGGGCGACGGCGGGGACGGTGACGACGGCGGCGACGGAGATGACGACGGCGGTCTGCTCCCGGGGCCGACGCACTCCGGCGGACCCACCGTCGCGCCGGTCGGGAACGGCGGCGGCGCACCGGGGCAGGGTGGAGCACTCGCCTACACGGGTGCCTCCGACCTCGGGATCGTGGCGGCGGTGGGCGGGGCGCTCGCCGCAGCAGGAGGCGTCTGCTGGTGGGTCGCACGACGGCGCGTCCGGGCTTCCGCGCACGACCTGCCGGTGGACTGAACCGTCCTGTTCCGACCTGCTCCTGTTCCGACCTGCGCTGACGTCCCCGGTCGTCGGTGCAGGTCGGAGCATCCTCAGTTCCGAGGCCACGTGCACGGACGGGGCACATCCCGGGCGGCGGTAGGATCGATCGTACGATCCGCATGCCCGAAAGAGGTCTCGTGTCCGACTCCGTCGCCGACGCACACCAGCGCGCGCGGTACTGGCCGATCCCCATTCTCCGGGCAGTCCCCGCCGCGGTCGTCGCGCTCGTCATCACCTTCTCGTCGAACCACGCCGCCGGGTACGGCCTGCTGCTGTTCGGTGCGTTCGCCGTCGTCGAGGGCGCGGTCCTCGGCATCGGCAGCGCCACCCGGCTGCGTGACGACGGCCGCTCGCGCCGCACCGCGCTCGTCCAGGCGGTCATCAGCGTCCTCGCCGGTGTCGCAGCCGTGGCGTGCAACGGTCTCGGGCTGCCGGCGTTCATCTCCGTGGTCGTCGCGTTCGCGGTCCTCACCGGGGCGCTCGAGCTGACGCAGGGCATCCGCGCCCGGCGTCGGTCGCCGTTCGCCCGCGACTGGATGACCGTCGGCGGCCTGACGCTGCTCCTGGCGATCGCGTTCCTCGTGACGCCGCCGGACTACTCGCAGCAACTCGGCGGCATCGAACAGGTACCTGGCACCCTCGACGCCTCGGTCGTCCTCGTCGGCCTGCTCGGCGCCTACCTCGCCATCACGGCGGTCTTCCACGTGATCGCCGGCCTCTCGCACAAGTGGGGGACGGCTGCTCCGGCGGCCTCCCCGGACGGAGCACCACACGCATGACCACCCCCAGCCGTCGTGACCGCCTGCGCCCGGTCGAACTCCTCGGGATCTCCGCGATCATCGCGGTGTTCACCGGACTCGTCGTGCTGCTGTCGACGCGTGAGGTCACGCTCGCGCTGATCTTCCTCGGCATCGCGTTCATCGTGGTCGTCGTGGTGCTCGCGATGCTGCAGCTCGCATCGACGAGCGACCAGGACGACAACGACATGCTCGGCGGGCACAAGACCCCGGGCGAAGGAGACGGCGACGGCTTCCACTGACGTCCGGCGCCCGGTCCAGGGCGACCAGGAGCTCCCGACGCGGTACCGCCACCGGTACCTGATCCTCGCGGTCTGCTGCATGAGCCTGTTCATCGTCTCGATGGACGCGACCGTGGTGAACGTGGCACTGCCGTCCATCGGCCGGGAACTCCACTCGACGATCTCCGGCCTGCAGTGGACGATCGACGCCTACACGCTGGTGCTCGCCAGCCTGCTGATGCTCTCGGGCTCGACCGCCGACCGGATCGGCCGCCGTCGGACGTTCCAGATCGGCCTCGCACTCTTCTCGGTCGGGTCGCTGCTCTGCTCCGTCGCACCGAGTGTCGGCTGGCTCGTGGTGTTCCGGATGGTGCAGGCCGTCGGCGGCTCGATGATGAACCCCGTCGCGATGTCGATCATCACGGCCACGTTCGACGACGCCAAGGAGCGGGCACGTGCCGTGGGCGTCTGGGGTGCGGTCGTCGGCGTCTCGATGGGCGTCGGCCCCCTCGTCGGCGGTGCCCTCACCGACACCGTCGGCTGGCGAGCCATCTTCTGGATCAACGTGCCGATCGGCATCGCCGCGATCGTCCTCACGTTCCTGTTCGTCCCCGAGTCCCGCGCGCCGAAGCCCCGCCGGCTCGACCCGCTCGGACAGGGCATCGTCATCGTGCTGCTCGCGACCCTGGTCGGCGGGCTGATCGAGGGACCACGGCTCGGCTGGACCTCCGTCGGGACCCTCGGGCTGTTCGTCGTCGCCGCAGCCGCCCTCGTGCTGCTCGTCGTCGTCGAACGCCGACGCGACGAACCACTCATCGACGTCCGGTTCTTCCGCAGCATCCCGTTCTCGTCCTCCGTCCTCACCGCGATCGTGGCGTTCGGGGCGAACGGGGCGTTCCTGTTCCTCAACGCGCTCTACCTGCAGGAGGTCCGGGGCATGTCCCCGTTCGAGGCCGGGCTCTGGACACTGCCCGCCGCCCTCGCGACGATGCTCGTGTCGCCGCTGTCCGGGCGGCTCGTCGGGTCGTTCGGCACCAGGGTCCCGCTCGTCCTGGCCGGGATCGGCATCCTCGGCGCCGGGCTCGTCCTCACCACCATCGACGCGCACACGCCGATGGGGGTCCTGGTGGCAGCCTTCGTCCTGTTCGGCTTCGGGTTCGGCATGGTGAACGCCCCGATCACGAACACCGCGGTGTCCGGGATGCCCCGCGCACAGGCCGGCTCGGCCGCTGCCGTGGCCTCGACGAGCCGCCAGACCGGGGTCTCGCTCGGCGTCGCGCTCGCGGGAACGGTGACCGGAGCGAGCGCCGTGGCCAGTGTCGGCGCGGACTTCGCAGTGGCCACCCACGCGATGTGGTGGATCGTCGTCGGCATCGGCGCCTTCATCGTGGCGATCGGCTTCGTGTCGTCCTCCGCCGCCGCGCACCGCTCGGTCGAGCGCGTCGCACCCCTCCTCGACGCCTGAGCCGTCGCGCCGCTGAGCCCGTCAGCGGCGCGCGGCCACGATGTCCCGCGCGAGCGCCCGGACCGCCCGGTTCGGCTCGACGTCTGCGCGCATGGCCAGTCCGACGCGGAGCGGGGTGACCTCGTCGACGAGGTCGATCGCGACCCCGTCGTGCTCGACGCCGGAGTCCGGCACCACACCGACCCCGAGGCCGGCGGTGGCGAACCGGATCACCGCTGGCATGTCGTTCATCTCGGCGACGATCCGCCGGCGGATCCCGAGCCGCTCGAGCGCCTGGTCGAGGATGATCCGGTTGCCGAACCCGTGGGCGGTGTCGATGAACGACTCGTCCGCGAGCTCCGACAGGGACAGTGACGCCCGTCCGGCCAGGGGGTGGTCGGCGGCGAGGAACACCCGGAACGGCATCTCCCGCAGGGGTTCCACGACGATCCCCGCGGGGAGCGACGGCAGCCCGGAGTAGGCGAGGTCGAGTCGGCCGGCGGCCAGGTCCTGCACGAGTCCGGTGGTGCCGGACGGGCTGGTCCGGAGCTCCACGGTCACCAGGGGGTGACGGTCGCTGAACGTCCGCAGGACCCCGGTCAGGTCGACGATGTCCATGCTCGTGAAGATCCCCAGCCGGACCCGCCCGCGCAGGTCCGCGTCGTCGGTCGTCGCGAGGTCCTGCATCCGGTCGATGGTCGCGAGCACGGCGCGGGCGTGCGGGAGCAGGTCCTCGCCGACGGCGGTCAGCACGAGGTGCCGGCCGGTGCGGTCGAACAGGCGGACGCCGAACGTGCGCTCGAGGCTGGCGATCCCCGCGGACACCGTCGACTGCGCCGCCCAGAGCCGTTCAGCGGCACGGGTGACGCTGCCCTCGGTGGCCACGGTGACGAACTGTTCGAGCAGGCGGGTCTCCATGAAGCCATCATCGACCCGATCGATGATCTCCATCAAGAGGATCCGTTGGACTCGATGGACGCGGCGCGCGATCCTCAGAGCATGTCATCCGTCATCGAGACCGCTGGAACGCCCACCGCAGCGACGTCCCTCACTGCCTCCGGTTCCACGCCCACCGCACCCCGCGGCCGCCGAGCACACTCCCGTCGCCGGCACGGGATCGGCTTCTGGTCCGTCGCGTTCGCGTTCGCGGCGGTGATGGCGTTCGGGACCGTCCCGGCACCGCTCTACGTCCTGTACCAGGCGCGGGACGGCTTCCCGACGTTCACGACCACCGTGGTCTTCGCCGCGTACGGGGTCGGGGTCGTCGGTTCCCTGTGGCTCGCCGGACACCTCAGTGACGGGCACGGACGGAAGCCGCTCATCCTGGTCTCCATCGCGCTCGAGATCGTCGCGGCGATCCTGTTCCTGGTGTGGAACGACGTCAGCGGCCTCATCGTCGCCCGGCTCGTCACCGGCCTCGGCATCGGCATGCTCACCGCGACGGCCACCGCGCACCTCGGCGAGCTCCGTGTCCGGGCGACCGGGGACGAGGCCTCCGCGAAGGGCGCCAGCGTCGCGGCGGGCGTCGTGAACCTCGGTGGTCTGTCGCTCGGCGCCCTCGTCGGCGGTGCCCTCGCCGAGTTCGTCGGCAAGCCGCTCATGGTGCCGTACGAGGTCTTCGTGGTCGCCCTGGTCGTCGCCTTCGTGCTGGTCCTCGCCGTCCCGGAGACGGTCGACCGTCCCGCCGAGCGCGTCGCCTACCGTCCCCAGCGCGTCCAGGCGCCGGCCGGCAAGTCCGCCGCGTTCTGGGCCGCAGGCACGGGAGCGTTCGCCGCCTTCGCGGTGCAGGGGCTCTTCACCTCGGTCGCGCCGACGTTCCTCGGGACGACCTTCCACGTCACCGACCGACTGGCAGCCGGCGCGACGACGTTCGGGGTCTTCGCCGCGAGTGCCGTCTCGCAGCTCGTCTTCGCCCGGCTGGCGCAGCGCACGCAGATCCGCCTCGGCGTCGTGCTCCTGGTCGGCGGCCTCGCGGTCCTCGCCGCCGCGGCCGTGGTCCTGCAGGTCGCGGGGTTCATCGCCGGTGGCGTCGTCGCCGGTGCCGGGGTCGGCCTGCTCTTCCGCGCCAGCATCGGCAGCGCCGGGGCCCTCGCCGCGCCCGCGCAGCGCGGCGGGGTCCTCGCCGCGGTGTTCCTCATCGCCTACGCGGGCCTGACGGTCCCGGTCGTGGCGGTCGGCGCCGCCCTCCTGGTGCTCCCGACGCTCGCCGTCCTCATCGGGTACGTGGTGCTCGTCTCGGCGCTGGCGATCGTCGCCGGAGCCCGACTGGCCGCGCGCGCCTGACGCGCGCCGGGCCTCCCGGCATACTGGGCGCATGCCGTCTCGACGCAACCGATCCGTCGTCACGGGGGTCGCCGCGGTCATCGCGGCGGCCCTCGTGGTCGGCGGGTTCGCGCTGACCGCACAACAGGGCAGCGACGACCCGGTCATCGCCGGGCCGTCGGCGTCGACGGCCCCGACGGCGGAGGCGACCTCCGACGGGGTGGTCGTGATCGCCCGTCAGGGTGCGGACCTGCCGGGTGCCGCCGTGCTGCAGCGCTGCGACACGAGCAGCCGCGCGGACGTCGCCAGCTACGACACCGCGGCCCTCGGGGACGTGGTCATGCAGTGCGGGAACTCGAGCCAGGGGTACGAGCACATCCGGGTGCGGCACACCGCGGACTGGCAGGGTGTGCTCGCCGGGAGCGGCTCGCGGGACTGGGACGACGCGATGCTCACGGCCGTGCAGGCGGTGCTCACGGCGCCACGCGACGGGTTCCCGAAGGACGCCGGCGACGGCAAGGTCTGCTACGCGGCGGCGCTGCGGTTCGACGACGGGTCGACGCCCTCGCCGGACGGCTTCGTGAAGGTCATCGTGTCCGAGACCACCGACCGCGTGATCACCGCGTACCCCACCCGCTCCGACGACTGCTGACGCGGGCCGCGCCCCGGCCGCCCCACGCCCGCCCCGGGCTGACCCCGAACGACAGGACCGTCGTCGTACGACAGCATGGGCGTCGTTCCTTGCGCGCGCCGGATGTTGCGGACGCGGGGATGCGACAGCGCGGTCGTCGTACGACAGCGACGTTGTCGTTCCGCGTCAGTCCCGCGGGCACCACGGCGCCGCGACCGACCGCCGACCCGACCCGACCCCCGACCCCGACCGCCGACCGCCGACCGCTACGCGTGCACGTCGTGCTCGTGCCGGCGGTGCGACGCCGGCTCGAGCTGGAACGTGGAGTGCTCGACCGGCACGTCGAAGTGCTCCGCGACGCACTGCTGCAGCTCGTCGAGGATCGCCGGGGCGTGCGCCGTCGTGAAGCAGTGGTCGTCCACCACCACGTGCGCCGTGAGGTTCGGCACCCCGGTGGCGACGAGCGTGGCGTGCAGGTCGTGCACGGCGATCACGTGGTCGAGCTCGAGGATGTGGCCGCGGACGTCCTCGAGGTCGAGACCGGGGGGAGTCGCCTCGAGCAGGACGTTCGCGGTCTCGCGGAGCAGCCGGATCGCCCGCGGCAGGATCAGCCCGCCGATGATGAGCGCCGCGACCGAGTCCGCCCGCTCCCACCCGGTGAACGCGAGCACGATCGCCGCGCCGATGACCGCGACCGAGCCGAGCGTGTCGTTGAGGACCTCGAGCCGGGCGGCCCGGGACGTGAAGTTCTCGCCGGAGGCCCGGAGCAGCACCGAGTACGCGACGAGGTTGCCGACGAGCCCGATGACCCCGAAGACCAGCAGCGGACCGGAGTGGATCTCCGCCGGCACGAACAGCCGCTGGATCGCGGAGATGATCACGTAGACGCCGACGGCCAGCAGGATCGCGGCCTGCGCGGTGGCCCCCAGGACCTCGGCGCGCTGGAAGCCCCAGGTGCGCTGCGACGTGGGGGACCGGCGGGCGAGCCGGGTGGCGACGAGGCCGATCCCGATCCCACCGGTGTCGACGACCATGTGCCCGGCGTCGACGAGGAGGGCGAGGGACCCGGTGACCACGGCGCCGACGACCTCGGCGAGCAGGATCGTCGCGGAGATGCAGAACGCCACGAGGAGCGCGCGCTCGTTGGCGCTCCCGTGTGCATGCCCGTGGTCGTGTCCCATGCCCCAATCGTAGGGAGCACAGCCGTGGACATGCCAGGGACCAGCGGCTGGCCGACGCGGCGGTGCCCTGCGCCGATCGGGCGCAGGGCACCGTGTGAGGGCGTCGTCAGTGTTGGTCCGCGCTGCGGCGGATCGCCGCGCCCGTGTAGACGATCGCTGTGAAGAGGGCCAGCGCGGCGATCACGATGCTCCCCCAGCGCCCGGCGGTACCGGGTGCCGTGGTGAGCACCGCGCTGCCGGCCACGAGCACGAGGCTGACGGCGATGGCAAACGGCACGCTGATCAACAGACGGCGCAGGGCTCCCGACCCTCTCTGCGTCAAGCGCATCGCGGTTTCACCTTGCCTCCGGCGAATGGGTACACCTTGTCATTCCCCTTCGAGATGGGCGGAAGCAACAGCGCGACCGCTCCCGAACCGTAACGACATCGGACGCTGATATGCAACGTTTTGAATTGCTCCCGTGACGCTCGTGGAACGATTCGATGACGAAGCCGACCTGCAGCGCGTGTCCCTGGTGCTGGCGGCACCGTTCCTCGGCACGCTGTACCGGTACGAGGGGGCGTTCCGGGATGAGATCGCGCCGGACACCGACGGGGGAGCACGATGACCGAGACGACCAGGGGCCGAGCCGTGATCGCGGGGGCGAGCGGCTTCGTGGGGCAGTACCTGCGGGACGCCTTCCGCGACGAGGGCTACGACGTCGTCACGATCGGCCGCACGGGCGACGCGGTGTGGGGCAACACGCTCCGCATCCGCGAGCTGGTGGACGGCGCCGCGATCGTCGTGAACATGGCGGGGAAGAGCGTGAACTGCCGGTACGGCCGTCGGAACCGCGCGGAGATCATCCGATCGCGGGTGGACACCACGCTCGAGTTCGCCGAGGCGATCCGCACGTCGGAGCACCCGCCGCCGCTGTGGCTGAACGCGTCCACCGCGACGATCTACCGGCACGCCGACGACCGCCCGCAGGACGAAGCGACCGGCGAGCTCGGCGAGGGCTTCTCGGTCGGGGTGGCGCGCGCGTGGGAGGACGCCTTCTTCGGCGCGGACCTGCCCGGTACCCGTCGTGTCGCACTCCGGATGGCGATCGTGTTCGGTGACGGCAGTGCCCTGGTGCCACTGCTCCGCCTCGCGCAGGCGGGCCTCGGCGGGGCGCAGATCGACGGGCCGTGGTTCCCGACTCCCGGGCGCCTCGCGGCGGGCACCTACCACCACGACCGACACACCCGCGGGCGCCAGAAGTTCAGCTGGGTGCACATCGCGGACGTCCTCGGCGCGATCCGGTTCGTCCGGGACCACGAGGAGATCGACGGGCCGGTGAACGTCTCGAGCCCCAACCCGTCGGACAACCGCACGGTGATGGCGACCATCCGGGACTCCGTCGGGCGGCGCTTCGGGATGCCGACCCCGCGGTGGGTGCTCGAGGTGGGGACGTTCGCGATCCGGTCGGAGACGGAGCTCGTGCTGAAGAGCCGGTGGGTCGTCCCGGCCCGGCTGGTCGAGGCCGGCTACGAGTTCCGGTACCCGCTGCTCCGTGGGGCGCTCGCGAGCATCATCGCGGAGCGTCGCCAGCACCGGGGCTGAGCGCCGGCACGACCGGGTCGGTCCCCGTCTGCTGATCGAGTGCGCGGTCGTGGTGATCGAACCCGGCATCAGACCGCATCGTCTGCGCACTCGACGCAGCCGCCACCCCCGCCGCCACCGCAACCGCCACCGCAGCTGGAGCAGCCGGCAGGCCCGGCGCTGTCCGCGACGCCCACAGCACCCCGCCCACGACGACGGCCCCCGCGAGCACCTCGACCAGGTCCGGCACCTCCCCGAACGCCACCCACGACGCCAGGACCCCGACCACGGGGACGAGCATCGAGAACGGCGCGACGGTGCTCGACGGGTACGTGCCGAGCAGCCGCGACCAGATCCCGTAGCCGACGAGCGACGCCACGAGCACGATGTAGAGCAGCCCGAGGTCAGCGGGCAGCGCCGACGGCGTGAACGCGGTCCCGAGCGCGTGTCCCATCCGCGCCGGCCCCTCGACGACGAACGACAGCACCGCCATCGGGATCGGCGGGACGACGGACCACCACAGCGTCAGGTGCAGTGGGTTCACCGGCCCCGCACGCCGGGTGGCGACGTTGCCGATCGCCCACCCGAGGGCGCCGCAGAGCGCGAGCACGACGGGCAGCAGCGCGGCGGTCTGCGAGCGGTGCACGGCGATCGCGGCGAGTGCGCACACGGCGATCGTGACCCCGACGACCTGCCGCCCGCTCAGGCGCTCGCGGAGGAACACCCCGGCGAGCACGACGGTGAACGGCGCCGACGCCTGCAGCACCAGCGAGGCCAGTCCGGACGGCATCCCGGACGCCATGCTGAGGTAGAGGAACGCGAACTGCAGCACGCCGAGTCCGAAGCCGATCAGCAGGAGCCGCCCGAACGGCATCTTCGGCCGCGGCACGAACAGCAGCGTCGGGATCGCGAGGAGGGTGAACCGCAGGGCGGCGAGCAGGAACGGCGGGAAGTGCTCGAGAGCGAGCGCCGTCGCGGGGAAGTTCAGTCCCCAGACGACGGCGACGACCACGGCGAGGAGACGATCACGGAGGAGCACCCTCCGATCGTGGCGCAGGAGAAGTGGTAGGACCAGCGAACGTTGTGACACCGACGATGTAGGTTCCCTGCATGGTCGCATTCGACATCGCACTGCTGCCGGTCCTCCGGGAACTCGACGAGCGCGGATCGGTCACCGCCGTCGCGGCAGCCACCCACCGCACGCCGAGTGCGGTGTCGCAGCAGTTGCAGACCCTGCAGCGCCAGGTCGGCGTCGCACTGGTCGAGCGGGTCGGCCGCGGCGTGCGGCTGACCGAGGACGGCCGGGTCCTCGCGGGCCTCGCCACCGGCGTCGCGACGGCGATCGCGACCGTCGACGCGGCCTGGCAGGAGCACCTCGGCGGTGCATCCGGGACGGTGGACCTGGCGATCTTCCCGTCCGCCGCGGAACTGCTGCTCCCCGGTCTCCTCACCAGGATGCGTGAGCACCCCGGCGTCGAACTCGTGCTCTCCGACGCGGACGTCAGTGAGGACGAGTTCGCCCCGCTCGCCGCCGACCACGACGTCGTCGTCGGCCACCGCCCGGACGGCGCCCCCGCTCCGGACCGCGCATCGCTGACGACGGTGCCGCTCCTCCGGGAACCGCTCGACGTCGCCCTCCCCGAGGGCCACCGGCTCGCCGGTCACGAGCGCGTCCGCATCGACGAGGTCGTCGACGAGACGTGGATCGGTGTGCCGGAGGGGTACCCGATCGACCGCGTGCTCACCGCGATGGCAGCCGCGACGGACGCACCGCCGCAGGTCGCGTTCCGCACGATCCACCTGCCGGTGATCGAGAACCTGGTCGCCGCCGGACACGGTGTCGCGCTGGTCCCGCGCTACACCTCGGGCACGCGGGCGCCCGGCCGGTTCCGCCTCGCGGAGCTGGCCGACGTCCGCGCCGGTCGCCGGATCGAAGCGCTGGTCCGCCCGGACCGGATGGTCCGTCCCGTGGTCCGCACCGTCCTGGAGGCCCTGGTCGCCACCGCCCTGGACGTCACCACCTGAGGTGGTGCGGCCCGCGGCGGGGCCGCACCGAGCCTCCCGTCAGGTGCACTGCCGCACCGGGACGGACGTGACCTCAGACGTCGAGGTGGTCGACCAGCTCGTCCGCCAGGCCGGTGTACGTGGCCGGCGTGAGGTTCGTCAGCCGCGCCTTCGCACCGTCGGAGATGTCCAGGCCGTTCACGAACGCGACGAGGTCCTGCTGTCCGATCCGCTTGCCGCGGGTGAGTTCCTTGAGCATCGCGTAGGGGTCCTCGATGTCGGACTGGCCGGCGGTGACCTCGGCGCGGATGACCGTCTGGATCGCCTCCCCGAGCACCTCCCAGTTGCCGTCGAGGTCCTCGGCGAGGCGCTCGACGTTCACCGAGATCTCGCCGAGCCCGCGACGGAGGTTGTCGAGCGCGAGCAGCGAGTGTCCGAACGCGACGCCGACGTTGCGCTGCGTGGTGGAGTCGGTCAGGTCGCGCTGCAGGCGGCTCGTGACGAGGGTCTCCGACAGGGTGGAGAACAGGGCCGTCGAGATCTCGAGGTTCGCCTCGGCGTTCTCGAACCGGATCGGGTTGATCTTGTGCGGCATCGTCGACGACCCCGTGGCACCGGCCACCGGGATCTGCGTGAAGTACCCCATCGAGATGTAGGTCCACACGTCCGTGGCCAGGTTGTGCAGGATCCGGTTCGCGTGCCGGACCCGGTCGTACAGCTCGGCCTGCCAGTCGTGCGACTCGATCTGCGTGGTCAGCGGGTTCCACGTCAGGCCGAGCCCCTCGACGAACTCCCGCGACAGCGTGGGCCAGTCGGCCTCGGGGTCCGCGGCGAGGTGCGCCGAGAACGTGCCCGTCGCGCCGGAGAACTTGCCGAGGTACTCGCTGCCCTCGATCTGGGCGAGCACGCGCTCGAGCCGGTACACGACGACCGCGAGCTCCTTGCCGAGCGTCGTCGGCGTCGCGGGCTGGCCGTGGGTGTGGGAGAGCATCGGGACTGCGCGGAGCTCGAGCGCGACCTCGCGCAGGCGAGCGACGACGGCCGTGAACGCGGGCAGCCAGACGTGCTCCGTCGCGTCCTTGATGGTGAGCGCGTAGGAGAGGTTGTTGATGTCCTCGCTGGTGCAGGCGAAGTGCGTCAGCTCGGCGATGGCGTCGAGGCCGAGCTCGGACAGCCGGCGGCGGACGAAGTACTCGACGGCCTTGACGTCGTGGCGGGTCGTCGCCTCGATCTCCGCGAGCTCGGCGATCTGCGCCTGGCCGAAGTCCGTGACGATGGCGCGGAGGGCGGCCTTGTCGTCGACGCTGAGCGGCGACGTGGTGAACATCGCGTGGTCGGTCAGGAAGATCAGCCACTCCACCTCGACGGTGATGCGGGCACGGTTCAGGCCGGCCTCGGAGAGGTGCTCGCCCACCGTGTGCACGACCGGGTAGTACCGCCCGTCGAGTGGGCTGATCGGCTGCGGGGGAAGGGGGGTCATGGTGCTCCCTGGCGGACGGCCGGTTCGATCTGGTGGAAGAGTGCTCGGCAGGCCCGTTCGACCGTGCTGAGGACCCGGTCGAACTCGTGCCGGTCCGCGTAGTACGGGTCCGGAACGTCGGCCTGCTCTGGCCAGGCGTCGTCGTACCGCAGCAGGAGCGTCACCTTCGCGGCGTCGTCCATCGTGGGTGCCCACGACCGCAGGATGCGTTCGTGGGAGCGGTCGAGTGCGACCACCAGGTCGAGGTCCGGGAACCGGTCCGGGTCGAACTGACGGGCGCGATGCCTGCTGCCATCGTATCCGCGCGCCGCGAGTGCTGCGATCGTCCGCTCGTCCGCGGGCTCGCCGACGTGCCAGTCGCCGGTGCCGGCGGAGTGCACCTGGAAGCGGTCGGTCATCCCGGCGTCGTCGACGAAGCGCTGGAAGACGATCTCGGCCATCGGGGAGCGGCAGATGTTGCCGCTGCAGACGAACGACACGCGGAAGGGCGACGGGGCGCCGACGTCCGTGGTCATCCCCACATCATGACGCATCGACGCGACACACCGCTGCCCGGTGCGCGCACGCCCGGTGTCACGGGCGCTGGCTCACGCGCGCGGGCGGGCGCTGGCTCATGCGCGCGGGCGGGCGCTGGCTCACGCGCGCGGGCGGTTCAGCACCGGCCGGGCGAACAGGCCGATCAGCCACGCGAAGACGGCGAGCACGAGTGCGCCCACGATGCCCCAGCCGAAGGACTCGACGTCGAGGCCGAACCCGATGGCGGAGGAGATCCCGGCCACGATCAGCAGCAGGATCCCGTTCACCACGAGCGAGATGAGCCCGAGGGTCAGGATGTAGATCGGGAACGCCACGATCCGGATGAGCGTGCCGATGACGGCGTTCACGAGCCCGAAGACGAAGGCGACGAGCAGGTACGTGAGGACGGTCGCGACGGGGCCGCCGTCCCCGAAGGCCGTGACGGAGACGCCGCTGACGATGAGCGTGGTGAGCCACAGCGCGACGGCGTTGATGACGAGGCGGACGAGGAATCGCATGCCCCCATGATGCCCGCTGGACGGCCTCGTCGCCCGGCCCGGCTGTGGGCGCTGCATCGCGATCCTCCCCGCCGGTAATCTGGGGCCGTGACTGACCAGCCCGTGCACATCCGGCCCGAGATCGCGATCCTCCCCGCCTACAAGCAGGGACGCCAGGCCGCGGCCGACGCGTTCAAGCTGTCGAGCAACGAGAACCCGTTCCCGCCCCTGCCCGGTGTGATCGAGGCCGTCCAGGCGCAGACCGCGTACAACCGCTACCCGGACGCCACCGCCCTGGCCGTGCGCGCCGTGCTCGCGAACCGGTTCGGGCTCACCGTGGACGAGGTCCACGTCGCCCCCGGCAGCGTCGCGATCCTGCACGAGCTCGCGAAGGCCACCTCGGGCCCCGGTGACGAGATCGTCTACGCCTGGCGCTCCTTCGAGGCGTACCCCGGCGTCGTCACGGTCGCCGGCGCGACGAGCGTCCAGGTCCCGAACCGCGCCGACGGCGGCCACGACCTCGACGCGATGGCCGCCGCCGTCACCGAGCGCACCCGCATGGTGATCGTCTGCACCCCGAACAACCCGACCGGGCCGATCGTCACCGGCACCGAGTTCGACGACTTCATGGCGGGGGTGCCGAGCACGGTCCTCGTGGTCCTCGACGAGGCGTACGCGGAGTTCGTCACCGATCCCGACGCGGTCCGCGGGGCGTCGCTCCTGGAGCGGTACCCGAACCTCGTCGTGCTCCGGACGTTCTCGAAGGCGTACGGACTGGCGGGTCTCCGCGTCGGGTACGCGCTCGGACCGGCATACGTCCTGGACGCCGTCCGCGCCTGCGCCATCCCGCTCAGCGTCACGGCGCAGGGGCAGGCCGCGGCGCTCGCCAGCCTCGAACGCGAGACCGAACTGCTCGCCCGCGTCGCCGAGCTCGCCGCGCTGCGCGACCGCATCGTGGCGGAGCTCCGCGGCCAGGGCTGGGACGTCCCGGACGCGCAGGGCAACTTCGTGTGGCTGCCGACCGGTGAGCGCACCGCCGCGGCGGCCGAGGCCTTCGAGCACGCCGGCATCATCGTCCGGGCCTTCGCCCCCGAGGGGATCCGTATCTCGATCGGTGAGCACGAGGCTGTCGAGAAGCTCCTCGAAACCGCGCGTTCGCTTGTCGGGGGACTCACAACGACCGCTGACGCCCGGCCGATACGCTGACCCGCATGTCCTTCCACGCCGCGGCTCCCGCGACGACCATGATCCGGCTCCTCGACTCCGAGGGCCGGTTCGTGGAGACCGACGAGAACGCCGAGTTCGCCGCCGCAGCGCGGGCGATCCCCGACGAGACCCTGCTCGCCATGCACCGCAGGATGGTGATCACGCGTCGGTTCGACCACGCGGCGCACAACCTGCAGCGCACCGGCCAGCTCGGGCTCTGGGTGCCGAGCCACGGGCAGGAAGCCGCGCAGGTCGGCTCCGTGTTCGCGCTCCGCCCGCAGGACCACGTGTTCCCGTCGTACCGCGAGCACGCCGTCACCATGACCCGCGGCGTCGAGCCGATGGAGATCATCAGCCTGTACCGCGGGCTGACGCACGGCGGCTGGAACCCGGACGAGCGCGGCAACACCCACATCTCCACGCTGGTGATCGGTTCGCAGACCCTGCACGCCACCGGGTACGCGATGGGCATGCGCCTCGACGGCGACGTCGGCACGGGCGACCCCGAGCGCGACGCCTGCTCGATCGTGTACTTCGGCGACGGTGCGACCAGCCAGGGCGACGTGAACGAGGCGTACGTCTTCGCCGCTTCGTACAAGGCGCCGGTCGTCTTCTTCCTGCAGAACAACCACTGGGCGATCTCGGTCCCGGTGTCGGTGCAGTCGCCGACCCCGCTCGTGGACCGCCCGCGCGGTTTCGGCATCCCGAGCATCCGCATCGACGGCAACGACATCCTGGCGTCCTACACGGCCAGCGTCGTGGCGACCGACCACGCCCGCTCCGGGCAGGGTCCCGCGTTCGTGGAAGCCGAGACGTACCGCATCGGCGCGCACACCTCCTCCGACGACCCCACCCGCTACCGCGGCGACGACGAGCTCGCCAGCTGGGTGGAGCGCGACCCGATCGCCCGGTCCGAGGGGTACCTGCGCAGCCGCGGTGTCACCGACGCCCAGCTCGCCGAGTTCGAGGAAGAGGGCGAGGCGGTGGCCGCGGACATCCGCACCCGGACCCCGCAGCTCGTCGCCCCGCCGATGGAGACGATGTTCGACAACGTCTACCGCGAACCGCACCCCCGGATCGACGAGCAGAAGCAGTGGCTCGCGAACTACGAGGCCGACCAGGACGGAGCTGACGCATGAGCACCACCGAGCAGCTCTTCGACTACACCCTGCGCTCCCACCCGGGCGCCGGGCAGGTCCCGACCGACCCCACCCCGACCCTGCCGATGGCGAAGGCCCTGAACGCCGGCCTCGCCGCCGCGATGGAGTCGGACGACAAGGTCCTGCTGATGGGTGAGGACATCGGCCGTCTCGGCGGCGTGTTCCGCATCACCGAGGGCCTGCAGGAACGCTTCGGCGACACCCGCGTGATGGACACCCCGCTCGCCGAGTCCGGCATCATCGGCACCGCGATCGGCCTGGCCCTCCGCGGCTACCGTCCGGTCGTGGAGATCCAGTTCGACGGGTTCGTCTGGCCGGGCTTCGACCAGATCACCTCGCAGCTCGCGAAGATGGCGAACCGTCTCCCCGAGCACATGTCGCTGCCGATCGTCATCCGCATCCCCTACGGCGGACACATCGGCGCCGTCGAGCACCACCAGGAGAGCCCGGAGACGTACTTCGCGCACACCCCCGGCCTCCGCGTGGTCAGCCCGAGCACCCCGAACGACGCCTACTGGATGATCCAAGAGGCGATCGCGTCGAAGGACCCCGTGATCTTCATGGAGCCCAAGTCGCGGTACTGGCCGAAGGGGCAGGTCGACCTGGTCGACGGGCACGTCCCGATGCACACCACCCGCGTCGCGCGCACCGGCACCGAGGTCACCCTCGTCGGGCACGGCGCGATGGTCGCCACGCTGATGCAGGCTGCCGAGCTCGCCGAGTCCGAAGGGACGTCGTGCGAGGTCGTGGACCTCCGCTCGATCTCGCCGATCGACTGGGAGCCGCTGCTCGCGTCGGTCCGGAAGACCGGCCGTCTGGTCATCGCGCAAGAGGCATCCGGCTTCGTCAGCGTCGGCAGCGAGATCGCCGCGACCGTCGCCGAGAAGTCCTTCTACACGCTGCAGGCACCGCCCCTGCGGGTGTCCGGCTTCGACATCCCGTTCCCGGTCTCGAAGCTCGAACACCTGCACCTGCCGGACGCCGACCGCGTCCTCGAGGCCGTCGACCGCGCTCTCGCCTACTGACCAGGGTCCGCCAGGACCACCCCCACCGCAGACAGACCGAACCGCCGAAGGAGCCGACGTGGCCGTCGCCGAATTCCCCCTCCCCGACGTGGGTGAGGGCCTCACCGAGGCCGAGATCGTCCAGTGGCGCGTCGCGATCGGTGACGACATCACCGTCGACCAGGTCCTCGTCGAGATCGAGACCGCCAAGTCGCTGGTGGAACTCCCCTCGCCGTTCGCCGGCAAGGTGACCGGCTTGCTGGTGTCCGAAGGCGACACGGTCGAGGTCGGCAAGCCGATCATCCGGGTCGAGTCCGAATCGCACGGCACGTCGACACCGTCGGGAGGCGCGGCACCGGTCGCCGACGCCGCTCCGGTCTCCCCGGACGTCACCGCCACCGCCCCTGCCGCGCCGGTCGCGTCAGCGCCGGTCGGGTCCGCGCCGGTCCCGCCCGCGGTCGCACCGAAGCACGCGGCCCCGGCCGCAGTGGCGCCCGCTCCGGCACCCGCCCCCGCCGAGGTCCCCGCGTCGCTGCCCGCGGCCGAGGGCGCCTCCGTGATCGGGACCGACGAGTCGTCCGGCGCCGTCCTCGTGGGCTACGGCTCCGCGACGTCCGCACCCTCGCGCCGGAAGCCGGGCGCCCGCCGGGCCGCAGCCGCCGCGGCGGAGGCGAGCCGAGCCTCCAGTCGGGAAGCCGACCTCGACCTGGTCACCGACGACGGCGAGGCGAGCACCGCCGACGCCGTGGCCGAACAGGGGAAGCGCCCCGCGCGCCCCTCGACCGTCCCCGCCTCGCTGGCACTGCCGGTGATCGCGAAGCCGCCGATCCGGAAGCTCGCGAAGGACCTCGGGGTCGACCTGACCACCGTCGTCGCGACCGGCCTCGCCGGTGAGGTCACGCGCGACGACGTCATCCGGCACGCCACCCAGGCCACCGTGTTCCGCAACATCGAGACGCCGGAGTGGGGTGACGTCCGCCAGGAGACGATCCCGGTCAAGGGCGTCCGCAAGGCGATCGCGACCGCGATGACCACGTCCGCGTTCACCGCGCCGCACGTCTCGCTGTTCGTCGACGTCGACGCGACCCGCACGATGGAGTTCGTGAAGCGGCTCAAGGCCTCACCGACGTTCGCGGGCGTGAAGGTCTCGCCGCTCCTCATCATGGCGAAGGCCGTGATCTGGGCCGTCCGCCGGAACCGCTCGGTGAACTCGTCGTGGACCGACCGCGAGATCATCGTCCACCACTTCGTGAACCTCGGGATCGCCGCGGCCACCCCGCGGGGCCTCATCGTCCCGAACATCAAGGACGCGCAGGACATGTCCCTGTTCGAGCTGGCGAAGGCCCTCGAGCAGATGACGCTGACGGCGCGCGACGGCAAGACGAGCCCGGCGGAGATGGCCGACGGCACCATCACCGTGACGAACATCGGCGTGTTCGGGATGGACACCGGGACACCGATCCTCAACCCGGGGCAGGTCGCCATCGTCGCCATGGGCACGATCAAGCCGAAGCCGTGGGTCGTCGACGGTGAGGTCCGTTCCCGCATGGTGACCACGATCGGTGCCTCGTTCGACCACCGTGTGGTGGACGGCGACGTGGCGTCCCGGTTCGTGCACGACGTGGCATCGGTGCTCGAGGAGCCCGCGCTCCTGCTCGACTAGGACTGCGCTCCTGCTCGACCAGGCCCCGCGGGCGTGGTCGCCGCGTGGCGCCGCGCTTGCAGTCCGGCTCGGAAGAGCCGGACGGCGAGGACAGCGTCGAGTGCCAGGTCCTCGGGTGCCTGCTCGCTCCCGGCAGCGAGCGATGTGTCGACGAACGTGGTCGTTCCGGTGCCCTCCTCGTCCTCGAAGAGGCCGCACACACCGAGCACCGCGCCCCAGCGGTCGCGGTCGACCTCCGGATCGAGGACGGCGGCGACGGCACGCTGGGCACGATCGGGATCCGTCCTCGCAGCGTGCACGAGTACCCACGCGAAGTCGTAGAGGTCCTTCTCCGCCCGACGCCAGAACGCCGCAGCACCCTTGGCCGCCAGGTACCCGCCGATCTCGACCATCCGGACGCGCTCGCCGAGCACGCTCGCGACGTGCGCGTCCCGGAGCGCGGGCCCGGGGCCGCGGAGGTTCTTCACGCTGACCGCTCGGGTTCCGGGAAGCGCGATCTCCTGGTCGAGGTCGTCGGCGACGTCGGTGAGGAACTCGACCACGTCGTTCGTGCCCTGGTGCGGATCGTCCGCGTCCACCAGGTACTCCGGGACGAGTCCGCCGATGAGCACGAGCTCCGTGGAGTGTCGATCGGCCGCGTGGAGCAACGATGCAAGTGCTGCCTCCGCCAGGGCTCGGGCCTCGCGGTCACGCGGCCGCTCACCGCGGCTCATGCGAACATCGCGAGTTCGGCATCCCGGTACAGCTCTGCTGCCTCCCGCTCCCGCTCCGAGCCGCCGAGCAGGTCGGCATAGACCCGGACCGCGGACGCGACGCGTCGGTCGTCGACGACTCGGCTCGTGTGGGAGACCTGTGCCGGGGCGACGCTGAGCCGGACGCGGCCGGTCGCTGCCGGAAGCATCCGCACCTCGTCCGCGCTTGCAGCGATCGTGTCCCAATCGGCGTCCACGTACGCTGCGATCGTCCGAGCACCGGTCAAGGTCGGTCGGACGCGTTCGGAGACGGCGGCCCCGGTGAGGATCAACGTCCGTCCGAACACATCGCGGAGGTGCTGCTCGATGCGGACCGGATCACGGTCCAGGACATGGAACGAATCCCATCGTCGTCGGCGGTTGGCCTCCCAGCCCGCCCACGAGTCCAGCAGCCCCGCGGGGTCGGCGACCGCGCGGCTTCGCGGTTCCGGCCCGGGAACGGTCCAGCCGGACGAGTCGAAGCCGGCCAGCGCGTTGGCGACGGATCCGAGGGACCGCCCGGCCAGGCGCGCGATCGTCTCGACGTCGGCGACGCGCGGTCGTTCGTCGTCCCACGCGATCCCGTTCGCGACGCTCTCCAGGAGGACCTCTGCGATCTCCGCGCGCGCGGGGGACCAGCCGGGTTCGCGAGGTGGCTCGGGCGCTGGATGCGACGCCGATCGTTCGATCCACACTGTGCCGAGGTGAATCGACGCCGAACCGTCGAGCGCGAACCACGATGCGCCCACGCGGTCGAGGAGCTGGCGCGAGCCGTCGGAGATCGCGTGCGCGCCGACGATCAGGTGCGTCTCAGTCGGCTCATCGTCGACCTGGGGCCTGCGGTCGAGTGCAGCCGCGACATCGCGCGGGAAGCCGCGGCCCGCCCACCGGAGATCGATCGGGATGTGGGACCCGTCGGGAAGCCTCGCCGTCGGCCGCTCGTCCCCGACGTTCGTGGGTTCTCTGAACTCGATCGATCCCGGGGGGACGACTCGGCGGAGCTCAGCGACGAGCTCCCGTTCAGTCATGGGCATGTTTTCACTGTACAGTGAAAATAGAGCAGAGGTGAAAGTGTCACGACTGCGCAGGCGGGACGGCACCCGTCATCTGCACGCGCTGCGTGTCCTCGTCCCAGGCGAAGGTCGCCTGCGCGGTGCCCGTCGGGTCGGCCAGGGGGTCGCTGGCCTTCGGGTAGCGGTAGGTGACGGCGATCGTGTCGGCGTCGGTCCGGGTGATCTGCGGCTCGAAGGCGTACTGCTCCTTCGTCGCCGTGCCGAGGTACGTGCCGTCGTGGAAGAGCAGGATCGCGTACGGGGAGCTGCCGGTGGCGTCCACCGGGAAGACGACCGACCACGACAGCGCGGCGCACGCGTCGTAGCCGGAGTGGTCAGCCCGGGCCGCGTCCCAGGTCGCGCCCTCGATGCCCGCCGGAGCTGGCAGTGCGCGGATCGCCGCGGCGGCGGCGTCCGCGGCGCTCTCCGGACCACAGGTGCTGGTCGGGGCTGGCGTCGGGGTCTGCGTCGGTGCTGGTGTCGTCGTCGGGCTCGCGGTGACCGTCCGGGTCACGGTGGGGCTGCTCGTCGGGTCCGCTGCCGACGACCCGCCGGTGCAGCCCGCGACGGTGACGGCGAACGCCGCGGTGATGAGTGCCAGAGCGGTGCGGTGCGTCGTCTTCACCGATCCATCCTGCCGGGAGACCGGTGCGCGGGTGTCGGGAGACGTGGAGGTTCGTGGACGGATCCGCCGGGATGTCGCGTGGTGTTCACGCGGATGTCGGTGGTCGGCGGCATGATCGGTGCATGGTCCACCAGCTCCTGATGCCTCCGCAGGAGATCCGAACGGATCGCCTGGTGCTCGCACCCATCACCCCCGCCGACATCGACGCCGCACACGCGGTCTTCTCCGACGCGCACACGTGGACGCACCTGCCCACCGGTCGGCACGCGAACCGGTCGGAGACGCAGGACCTCGTGCAGCGGAAGATCGGCGGCCGGGTCCGGCACGGCCTCGGGTCGTGGGCGATCCGCGTGGCCGGTGCGCCGGAGCTCATCGGCGTCGGCGGCGTCGACATGACCGCGGGCGGGGTGTGGAACCTCGGGTACCGTCTCGCGCCGAGTGCATGGGGGAACGGCTACGCGACGGAAGTCGCACGCGCTGCCGTGACCGCGGCGCACGACGTCGCCCCGGCGGTGCCGGTCACGGGCCGCGTCCTCACGAACAACCCGGCGTCCGCCGCCGTGCTCGTGCGGGTCGGCCTCGCGCTCGTCTGGCAGGGCACGACCGCGGCGGCGACGCCCGACGGCGTGGAGCGTCAGGTCTGGGCCGACCGTGCGCTCACCACCGAGCAGCACGACTGGCTCGTCGCCAACGCCTGAGGCACGGCTCGTCGGGCGATCCGGTGGCGGCGGTCAGTGTCGTCGGTCGGTGGCGGCGGTCAGTGTCGTCGGTCCCTGACCATCGCGGCGAGGACGCCGGCGACGGGGACACTGAGCAGGAGCGGAACCGCAGCCACCCAGCACACGTCGGCCGTCGCGAACGTCAGCAGCAGGGTGGCCACGAGCACGACGACACCCATCGTCGCGAGCCGGATCGAGGTCATGCACCCATCTCAGCGGCGCGCTCCGCGGGGCACATCGGCCGCAGGGATGAAGCGTCACAGACATCGACGTCACGAGGACGACTCGCTAGTGTGAAGGGACTGGTCATGTCCGCCCATGACCACCGGCCGAACCACGCGACGGAGCACGAGGAACCGATGACGACCCGCATCACCGAGGGGGCCGAGCCCAAGCACCAGCAGCTCCGCCGCATCCTCCTCGAGCTCGCCACCGTCCGCCTGGCTCCCGGTTCCGCGATCCCGTCCGAACGGCAGCTCATCGCCGAGTACGGCGTCTCCCGGATCACCGTGCGCGAAGCGCTGGGGCAGCTCGTCAACGAGGGCTACCTCGAACGGGTCCGCGGCAAGGGCACGTTCGTCGCGCACCGTCCGGTGCAGTCGACGCTGCACCTCGCCTCGTTCACCGAGGAGATGCGGGCCATGGGGCACGTCCCGACGACGGTCGTCCTCGTCCGTGAAGAGCGGGTGCCACCGTCGGACACGGCCGCGGCGCTGCGGCTCGATCCGGACGTGACGGCCTTCCACGTCAAGCGCCTCCGGATGGCCGACGGCGCGCCGGTGTCCATCGACGATGCGTGGCTCGTCGCGGACGCGTTCCCCGGGCTCCTCGAGCACGACCTGTCCGGGTCGGTGTACTCGATCATCGCGTCGGAGTACGGCACCCCGATCGACCGCGCGCAGCAGACCGTCGCGGCGAACCCCGCGGCCGACGACGTCGCGACCCTGCTCGGCACGAAGACAGGGGCTCCCGTGCTGGAGTTCGACCGGGTGTCCTACGCGGGCGACCGCCCCGTGGAGCACACGCGGAGCTGGTACCGGTCCGACCGCTACCGCGTGCAGATGGAGGTCACCGCGACGAAGGCCGTCGCGTAGGCGCTGCTCCGGCGCTGCGGGTCCGGTCGGCGGAAGCGACACCGGGTACACCTCTGCGCCGCGCTTCCGGCCGGGCGTTGTCGCCTCCGGTGGCTGCGTGCGCATCGGGCGACACCCCGCGGCCGAATGCGTTGCGCAAACGGCAGCGGGGTGTCGCTTTCGTCGATCGACCGCGACCGCGACCGCGACCGCGACCGCGACCGCGACCGCGACCGGCAGCCGACCGCGCTCAGACCTCGAAGAGGGTGTCGCCGGCGGCCACCGTGGTGCCGACGGCGTCCTGCGCGATCGAGTCCGGCGTGGAGCCGAGCACGACGACCGGGCACACGGGGGAGTAGCCGGCGGCGAGGATCGTCGCCGGGGTGAACCGGACGACGGGGTCCCCGGCGGCGACGGTGTCACCCTCGGCCGCGAGGAGCTCGAAGCCCTCGCCCGCCATCTTCACGGTGTCGATCCCGACGTGCACGAGGACGTCGGTCCCCGCCGCGCCTTGCAGCGCGAACGCGTGCGGGTGCAGCTTCACGATGGTGCCGTCGACCGGCGCCACCGCGGTGATCGACTCCGTCGACGCGGTGGGGTCGACTGCGACGCCCGCGCCCACGAGCTGCCCGGCGAACACCGGGTCCGGCACGTCGGCGAGGGAGACGACCGGGCCCGCGAACGGCGTGAGGACCGTCGTCACAGTTCGTCCTGGATGTCCTGCGCGAGGTTGTCCGCGATCGGTCCGACGATGACCTGCCAGCCGGTGCCGCCACCGACGACGGCCTGGGCGCCGGCCGACTTGAGCGCGTCCTTGTCGACGAGGTCACCGTCCTCCACCTCGACGCGGAGCCGCGTGATGCAGCCCTCGACCTCTTCGATGTTCTCGGCGCCGCCGAGCGCGGCGATGATGTCGGCAGCCTTGATGTCGGCCATCTGTTTCCTCCTCGTTGCGGGTGCGCGTCCAGGTTGACATGCCGTGCCGGGTCATCGACACTACGTACTGGTCATGACCGGACAGGACCGGACCTGGCGACACCGCTGAGGTTACCTGCGCCGGCTGCGTGACTCAACTCACCCCGACAGCTCCACCCAATGACGAGAGGAACTCCGATGAGCACGACTGCTGCCACGGATGTGCCGGAGAAGAAGACGCCGAAGAAGCAGAGCCGGCTCTTCGCGAACGCCCAGCGGCTCGGTCGGAGCCTGCTGCTGCCGATCGCGGTCATGCCGGCCGCGGGCATCCTGAACCGCATCGGCCAGCCCGACCTGCTCGGCGCCATCCCCGGGTTCGAGACCGGTGCGGGTGTCATCTCCGCTGCCGGTCAGGCCATCTTCACCTGGTTGCCGCTGCTCTTCGCCGTCGGCATCGCGATCGGGTGGGCCAAGAAGTCCGACGGCACGACGGCCCTCGCCGCGGTCGTCGGCTACATGGTCATGTACGAAGTGTTCGCGGTCATGTCCCCGATCGTCCTCGCCGGGGTGAAGGACGCCAACGGAGACCAGGCGACGATCAACTTCGGCGTCCTCGGCGGCATCGTGATGGGTCTCGTCGCGGCGAACCTGTGGCAGCGCTTCCACCGTACGAAGATGCCCGACTTCCTCGGGTTCTTCTCGGGCCGACGCCTCGTCCCGATCCTGACGGCCGCTGCCGGGCTCGTCATCGCCGTGCTCATGTCGTTCGTGTACCGCTACTTCGACATCGCGCTGACCGCGGCAGGCCAGGCCGTCGCGGACAACGCCGTCATCGGTGGCGGGATCTTCGGGTTCGCGAACCGCATGCTCATCCCGATCGGTCTGCACCAGCTGCTCAACTTCTTCCCGTGGTTCCAGCTCGGCAGCTTCACGAACGCGGCCGGTGACATCGTCCACGGCGACATCCCGCGCTTCCTCGCGGGTGACCCGACCGCCGGCATCTTCCAGACCGGCTTCTTCCCGATCATGATGTTCGCGCTGCCCGCCGGTGCGCTCGCGATCTGGCGCAACGCCAAGCCGCAGAACCGCAAGCTCGTCGGTGGCATCATGCTCTCCGCCGCACTGACCTCGTTCGTGACGGGTATCACCGAGCCGCTCGAGTACTCGTTCATGTTCGTTGCGTTCCCGCTCTACATCATCCACGCGGTGCTCACCGGGACCTCGCTCGCCCTCGTGAACGCGTTGGGCATCCACGACGGGTTCTCCTTCTCGGCGGGTGCGATCGACTTCGTGCTGAACTTCGGCAAGGCCGACGGGGCGATCTGGCTCATCCCGATCGGCCTCGGGTACGCGGCGATCTACTACTTCCTGTTCGGCTGGGTCATCCGGAAGTGGAACCTCCGGACGCCTGGTCGCGAGGAGGACTCGATCGCGGAGAACACGATCGAAGCGGCCACCAAGGACTGACGCGACTTCGCGACGGACGGGAGGCACGGTGCCAGCTGGCACCGTGCCTCCCGTCCGTTCCCAGACCAGCCGTGAGACTGGTTTTGACAATCGTTATCATCTAGCCCTACGGTTGTGACCATGCACAACCGCCTCCTCGCCCTCCCGCTCATCGCGGGTGCCGCCGCGCTCGCCCTGTCCGGCTGCGCGACCTCCTCGGCCTCGACGAACGACGACAGCGACGGCACGATCAAGGTCGTGGCCTCGACGAACGTCTACGGATCCCTCGTCGAGACGATCGGCGGCGACCACGTCGACGTCACGAGCATCCTGGACGACCCCTCGCAGGACCCGCACTCGTTCGAGTCCAGCGCGACGACGCAGCTCGCGGTGTCGAAGGCCGACCTGCTCATCGAGAACGGCGGCGGCTACGACGACTTCATGACGACCCTCGCGGACTCGTCGTCGACGAAGGCCGACACCATCAACGTGGTGAAGCTCTCCGGCCTGGACAAGGGCGGCGACGCCGAGTTCAACGAGCACGTCTTCTACAGCTACCCGACGATGGTGAAGCTCGTCGCCGACGTGTCGAAGCGCCTCGGCGCACTCGACAGCGCGGACGAGGCCACCTTCGCGAAGAACGCCGACGCGCTCACCACGAAGCTCGAGGACCTCGAGTCCCAGACCGCAGCCCTGAAGCAGCAGCACGACGGCGAGAAGGTGGCGTACACCGAGCCGGTGCCCGGGTACCTGTTCGACGCGATGGGCCTCGACAACGTCACCCCCGAGGACTTCTCCGAGGCGATCGAAGAAGGCGACGACGTCCCGCCAGCGGCCCTCAACGACACGCTCAAGCTGTTCACGAGCGGCACCGCGAAGCTCCTGGCGTACAACGACCAGACCTCGAGTCCGGAGACCGAACAGGTCAAGAAGGCCGCCGAGGACAACGACGTCCCCGTGGTCGGTGTCACCGAGACCCTCCCGAAGGGGAAGAATTACGTCTCGTGGCAGCAGGCGAACATCGACGCGGTGAAGGCGGCACTGGCGAAGTGACCACCACCCGAGACCAGACGCGACAGCAACCGACGCGAACCGCCACTGCTCCGAGCAGTGGCGGTTCCGCCGTGCTCGCACTCCGGGACGCCGGCCTGTCGTACGGCGAGCGGAAGCTCTGGGACGGCCTCGACCTCGACGTCCGGCCGGGGGAGTTCCTCGCGGTGCTCGGGCCGAACGGTGCGGGCAAGACCAGCCTGTTGAAGACGGTGCTCGGGCAGCAGCGCCTGACCAGCGGGACGATGTCGTTCCTCGGCCAGCCCATCCGCCGCGGCCACCGGAAGATCGGCTACATCCCGCAGCAGCGCCTGATGGAGTCCGGCACGCCGCTCCGCGCCCGCGACATGATCGCGCAGGGCGTCACCGGCTCGCGCTGGGGCATCCGGCCGGAGCGGAAGGCCGAGCGGGAGCGCATCGACCGCATCATCGACGAGGTCGGCGCCACCGCGTTCGCGAACGCCCCCGTCGCCGAGCTCTCCGGCGGCGAGCAGCAGCGCACCCGCGTCGGGCAGGCCATCGCCGCGGACCCGTCCCTGCTCCTCTGCGACGAGCCGCTCATCTCGCTCGACCTCCGCCACCAGCGGGGCGTCACCGAGCTCATCGACCGCCAGCGCCGGCAGCAGAACGCCGCGGTGCTGTTCGTCACCCACGACGTGAACCCGATCCTCGACGTCGTCGACCGGGTCCTCTACATCGCGGGCGGCCGGTTCCGGATCGGTTCCCCGGACGAGGTGCTCCGTGCCGACGTCCTCTCCGACCTGTACGGCACGCCCGTCGACGTCGTCCGGACGATGGGGCGGATCGTGATCGTCGGCGCGAACGAGACGCACGACCACACCGGTGAGCACCACCACCCCGGCGAGGTCGACCCGCACCTGCCCACCACGGACGAAGGGCGGATCTGATGGACGTCTGGTCGACGATCTTCTCGTTCCAGGACTACGGCGAGCTCGTCGCGCTCGTGCAGAACTCGATCTTCGCGGGCGCGGTGCTCGGCATCGTCGGCGGGCTGATCGGCCCGTTCGTCGTGGCGCGGAACATGCCGTTCGCGGTGCACGGCATCAGTGAGCTGTCCTTCGCCGGCGCGAGTGCCTCCCTGCTCCTCGGGGTGAACGTCGTCACGGGTTCGCTCGTCGGGTCGGTGATCGCCGCGCTCCTCATCGGCCTGCTCGGTTCCCGCGCGCGGGACCGCAACTCGATCATCGCCGTGCTGATGCCGTTCGGACTCGGCCTCGGGATCCTCTGCCTCGCGCTCTACAAGGGCCGCGCGGCGAACAAGTTCGGGCTGCTCACGGGGCAGATCGTCTCCGTGGACAACCCGCAGCTGGCGTTCCTCATCGTGATCAGCGCGATCGTCGTGGTCACGCTCATCGTGATCTGGCGTCCGCTGATGTTCGCGTCGGTGGACCCGGACGTGGCCGCGGCGGCCGGGGTCCCGGTGCGGACCCTCGCGCTCGTCTTCATGCTCGTGCTCGGGCTCGCGACCGCCGTCTCCGTGCAGATCGTCGGTGCCCTGCTGGTGCTGTCGCTGCTCGTCACCCCGGCCGCCGCAGCACTCCGCCTGACGGTGCACCCCGTGCTCGTCCCGGTGCTGTCGATGGTCTTCGCCGTGGTGTCGGTCGTCGGTGGCATCCTCCTCGCGCTCGGCGGCGGCCTGCCGATCAGCCCGTACGTGACGACGATCTCCTTCGCGATCTGGGTGGTCTGCCGGATCGTCGGGGCGCGGAAGGAACGCCGCGGGCGCGATCGCGTCGCGGTCCGCGACCAGCACGACACCACCGGCACCCCCGAACGGCAGCACGCAGGAGCAGCAGCATGAACGCACCGGACAGGCCCGCCGCGGTCCAGAAGCCCAAGCGCAACACCTGGCAGCGCGAAGCGGTCCGTGGCGCGCTCGACGGCACCGAGGGGTTCGTCAGCGCCCAGGCCCTGCACGCCCACCTCCGCGAGGGCGGCTCGACCATCGGTCTCGCGACGGTCTACCGCGCCCTGGCGGACCTCGCGACCGAAGGGGACGCCGACTCCCTCCAGCAGGACGGTGAGTCCCTGTACCGGGCCTGCACGACCGACAAGCACCACCACCACCTGATCTGCCGTAACTGCGGGCGCACCGTCGAGATCCAGGCGGACCCGGTGGAACGCTGGGCGCAGCAGGTCGCCGCGGAGCACGGGTTCACCAACGCCAGCCACGTCGTGGACATCTTCGGCGAGTGCGCCGAGTGCACTGCCGCGCGGGCCGAGGCATAGCCGCGTAGAGTCCCGGCCATGCACGTGATCCTGGTGCCGGGCTTCTGGCTCGAGGCGGATGCGTGGGACCAGGTCGTCCCGGTCCTCCGCGATGCCGGGCACTCCGTCGAGGCACTGACCCGCGACGGAGACACGCTCGACGAGCAGGTCGCCGCGGTCGTCGAACGCCTCGACGACGTCGCCACCCCGGAGGACCCGGTCGTCCTCGCCGGGCACTCCGGCGCCGGCCCGATCGTGTACATGGCAGCCGACCAGCGCCCGTCGCTCGTGGCGAACCTGCTCTACGTCGACACCTTCCCCGGCCCGACCGGCGGATGCGTCAACGACGAGCTCCCGATCGTGGACGGCGTCGTCCCGCTGCCCGACTGGGACTTCTGGGAGCCGGCGACGCTCCGCGGCCTGTCGGACGCCGACAAGCGCGACTTCGAGCACCGGGCGATCCCCGAACCGTCCGCCCTGCCGAGCGACCGGTTCCACTACGAGGACGCAGCCCGGCACACGATCCCGGCCACGATCATCTCCTGCGAGATCCCCGCTCCCGAGCTCGCGACGATGGTCGCGGACCACCAGGCGTGGGCGACCGAGCTCGTCGAGACCGAAGACCTGGCGATCGTCGGCCTCGACACCGGCCACTGGCCGATGTTCACCGCACCGCGGGAGCTGGGGGCGCTGATGGTGCACGCACTCGCACCGCGTCCGTCCGTCGGTCACTAGCGACCCACCCGGACGGGAGGCTCGACCCGCGTCGCCGACGCGGGTGCGGCTCCACGTCTGGCCGCCCTCGGGGCCGCCGGCGCGTTGCGGGGGTGAGTCCGGCCTCCAGACCGGGTGTGGGCTGCGCCCACCGCGCGTACGGTGACCAACCGTGGGACCGGAGGCGTGGACGAGCTGGGCCGGAGCGACGGACTACGACGTCGCGCGCTTCGTGGTGCAGCGCGGGGTCGCGGCGATCGCGTGCATCGCGTTCGTGTCGGCGCTCCTGCAGTTCCCGGCGCTCGTCGGTGAACGCGGTCTGCTGCCCGTTCCGCGGTTCATGGAGCGGCCGTACGCGCGCTCGCTGCCGGTCATCTGGCGGTGGTGGCGGTACACGGACGCACGGTTCCGAGCGCTCGCCACCGGGGGCGCGATCGTGTCGTTCGCCATCGTCGTCGGGGTCCCGCAGCTCGGTCCTGCGTGGGTGCCGGCGGTGTGCTTCCTGCTGCTCTGGCTCGCCTACCTGTCCATCGCGGACGTCGGACAGACGTTCACCGCCTTCGGCTGGGAGTCGCTCCTGGTCGAGTCCCTGTTCACCGTCGCGTTCCTCGGGTCCGACTCGGTCGCACCACCGGTCGTCGTGCTGTTCGCGCTGCGGTGGCTGGTGTTCCGGCTCGAGTTCGGGGCCGGGATGATCAAGATGCGCGGCGACCGGTCCTGGCGCGACCTGACCGCGCTGTACTACCACCACGAGACGCAGCCGATGCCGAACCCGGTCTCGCGGACGGCGCACCTGCTGCCCCGTCCGGTGCACCGGTTCGAGACGCTGGCGTCGCACCTGGTGCAGTTGGTCGTGCCGTTCCTGCTGTTCGCGCCGCAGCCGGTGGCCTCGATCGCGGCGGGACTCGTGCTCCTGACACAGCTGTGGCTCGTGGTCTCCGGGAACTTCGCCTGGTTGAACTGGATCACGCTCGTCCTGACGTTCGCGGCCGTCGACGACCACTCCGTGGTGGCGGTGCTGCCGTTCCTCCGGCCGGTCGTCTCCTCCGGTCCGGCGGCGACCCCGGTCTGGTTCGTCGTGCTCACGGTGCTCGTCGGGCTGCTCCTGGTCTGGCTGTCCATCCCGTCCGCGCGGAACCTGGTGTCCCGGCGGCAGCTCATGAACGCGTCCTTCAACCGGTGGCACCTGGCCAACGCGTACGGCGCGTTCGGATCGGTGACGCAGCAGCGGGACGAGGTCATCGTCGAAGGGCTGGCCGCGGACGGAACGTGGCTGCCGTACGAGTTCAAGGGCAAGCCCGGCGATCCCCGACGTCGACCGGGGCAGTTCGCGCCGTACCACCTCCGGCTCGACTGGCTGATGTGGTTCCTGGCGCTCGGGGCGGACGACCGGTGGTTCCGGGTCTTCGTCGTCCGGTTGCTCGAGGCCGACCCGGCGACGCTCCGGCTGCTGCGCCACGACCCGTTCGGCGGTGCCGCGCCGGAGGCCGTGCGGGCACGGGTGTTCCGCTACCGGTTCGCCACCAGGGCCGAGCGGCGGGAGAGCGGGCTGTACTGGATCCGGACGGAGCTGTCCACGATGCTGCCGGCGACGTCGCTCCGGGCCGGTCGGTGATCCGGACCGGTTCGCCGGTTTGCGACACGCCCGGCGGTCTTGTATCGTGGGTGGCTGGTCCGCGTCCGCGCGGGCCCGTTGTTCAGCCCTCCGACCGTCGCGAACGCCGCGGTCGCGCGGTGCTCGGGTTCCCTTCGACAGGGTCCACGGGCTTGGGCGGTGCGTACAACCCCCTCGCAGCCACCTCCGGTGCTCGTCACCCGGTGTCCTGCGCGTGCGCACCAGGCAAGTGAACTTGGGTGCGGCCGTCCGGTCGCACGGTACCTCAGGAGGAAACCATGGCAGCAGTGTGCCAGGTGACCGGAGCCACCCCCGGCTTCGGACACAACATCTCGCACTCGCACCGCCGGACGAAGCGTCGCTTCGACCCGAACGTGCAGAAGAAGACGTACTACGTGCCGTCGCTTCGCCGGAACGTCACGCTCACGCTCAGCGCTAAGGGCATCAAGGTCATCGACGCACGCGGCATCGAGTCCGTCGTCAAGGACGTCCTCGCCCGTGGGGAGAAGATCTGATGGCCAAGAAGGGTCAGGACGTTCGTCCGATCATCAAGCTCCGTTCGACGGCGGGCACCGGGTTCACCTACGTGACCAAGAAGAACCGTCGCAACAACCCGGACCGTCTCGTGCTCAAGAAGTACGACCCGGTGGTCCGCAAGCACGTCGACTTCCGTGAGGAGCGCTAAGCATGGCGAAGAAGAGCAAGATCGCGAAGAACAACCAGCGTGCGGTCATCATCGCGCGCTACGCCGACCGTCGTCTCGAGCTGAAGAAGGCCCTCGTGGACCCGAACGGCACCGACGAGTCGCGTGAGGCCGCTCGCGTGGGGCTGCAGAAGCTCCCCCGCGACGCCTCGCCGATCCGCTACCGCAACCGCGACGCCATCGACGGCCGCCCCCGTGGCCACCTCGGTGAGTTCGGCATCAGCCGTGTCCGCTTCCGCGACATGGCGCACCGTGGCGAGCTGCCGGGCATCACGAAGAGCTCCTGGTAAGCATCCGCTTCCCGAACGCCCCGTCACCCTCATCGGGTGGCGGGGCGTTCGTCGTTCGTGTCGTTCGGCGTCCATTTGGGGGACAGCTTTGTCACACTGGTCACATCTGTCTCTCCAGCACCTCAACAACCCCGGAAATCCGGGCGAGTCGGCAGGTTTCGTCCGACCCGGCTGATAGGTTCAACTCCGGTTCCACGGGCCCTCGGCCTGCTGGTCCGAAGCCCCGGGGCAACCGCTCAGGGCACCGGGCGCCACGTGCGTCCGACCGATACGCAAGAAGTCCGAGGAGGACATCCAATGGCTGACAAGTCACTGAACCGCACCGAGCTCGTCGCTGCCGTCGCCGCCGAGTCCGGCCAGAGCCAGGCCACCGTCAACGGCGTCGTCGACGCCCTCTTCAGCGTCGTCTCGGGCTCCGTTGCCGACGGCACGAAGGTCACGATCCCGGGCTGGATCGCGTTCGAGAAGACGCACCGCGCCGCCCGCACCGGCCGCAACCCGCAGACGGGTGAGGCCATCGAGATCGCCGCGAGCGACTCGGTCAAGGTCAGCGCCGGCTCGAAGCTCAAGGCTTCGGTCAAGTAAGACTGCTCCACTGCACGGAGGGGACGGCTGCGGCCGTCCCCTTCGTCGTTCCCGGGGCCGGCGGGGCGGCCCGGGCGGCCTGGGCGGCTCGGTCGGCTCGCCGGTCGGCGCGCCGGGCTGCGCTCCGGACGGTGCTCCGGTCGGCTGTCCACAGGTTGGGTCGGCGGATTCTGCCGCCGCGTGGCCAGCGCCTAGGCTTGACGGGTGAACCGGATCGCGCGCATCGCCGGGCCAGCAGTCCTGGTCCTCGCCGCGTTCGTGTCCCTCCTGATCGCCCTGGTGATCGGCGGTGGGGCGAACGCCGCGCTGATCGCCGACCCCGGCGCCGCGGTGCGCTTCGGCCTGCCGATCGCCCGCGTCGTGGTGGACCTCTCGGCAGCCGCCACGATCGGCGGCCTCGCCCTCGCCACGATCGGCCTGTCCCGGACGGCTCCGGAGTGGAACCGCGCCATCGACGTCGCTGCCGCTGCCGCCGGCGTCTGGACGGTGGCGTCCGCCGTCACCACGTTCTTCACGTTCCTCAGCGTCGCGGGGTCGAAGGTCTCCCTCGACGAGCAGTTCGGCCAGTCGATGGGGGTGTTCCTCACCGGCACCGACCTCGGACTCGCGTGGCTGGTCACCGTGCTCGTCGCGGCAGCGGTCACCGTGCTCTGCTTCGCGGTGCGCTCGCGGGGCATGGTCGCCCTGACTGCCGGTGTCTCGATGATCGGCCTGATCCCGCTCGCGCAGCAGGGCCACGCGGCAGGGACCGCCAGCCACGACGCTGCGGTCACCGCGCTCGGCCTGCACCTCGTCGGCGCCGCGCTCTGGGTCGGCGGACTCGTGATGCTCGTGCTCGTCCGCCCCGTGGTGCCCGGCGACCGTCTCGCGGTCGTGGTCGGCCGGTACTCGAGCATCGCGCTCGGCTGCTTCGTGCTCGTCGCCGTCTCGGGCATCGCCTCCGCTCAGATCCGCGTGGGGGCCCTGTCGAACCTGTTCACGCCCTACGGTGTCCTGATCCTCGTGAAGATCGGCGCGATCGTCGCGATGGGCGTCCTCGGCGCCGTGCAGCGCCGCCGGGCGATCGTCGCGCTGTCCACGGCTCCCGCGCGGCACCGGCCGTTCTGGACCCTCATCGTGCTCGAGCTCGCCGTGATGGGCGTCGCATCCGGCTTCGCGGCGGCGCTCGGCCGGACGGCCACCCCGGTCGACCAGATCGCGCTGAGCAAGACCACGAACCCCTCGCCCGCCGAACTGCTCACCGACGACTCCCTGCCGCACGCACCGGGCGCATGGGGATGGCTCACGCACTGGAACATCGACCTCTTCTGGCTGATGGCCGCGGTGCTGCTCGCCGCCACGTACGTCGCGGGGGTCGTCCGGCTCCGACGGCGCGGCTGGTCCTGGCCCGTGCGCCGCTCCGTCGCCGCCGCGCTCGCGATCGTCTGCCTCGTCGTGGCGACCTCCGGTTCGCTCCACGACTACGACCGCTTCCTGATCTCCGCCAACGTCGGGGCGCACGTGCTCCTCGGGGTCGTCGTGCCCGCGCTGGCCTGGGCCGCGGCACCCGTGCAGCTCATCCGCGCGGCGGTGCACCCGCGCGACGACGACAGCACCGGTGTCCGCGAGTGGACCGACGTCGTGGTCGAGAACCCCACCGTGCGGTACCTCGTGCAACCGTTCCCGTCGATCCTGCTGCTCGCGGCGGTGTGGTGGGCGTTCTACGGCACCCAGGCCGTCCGGTGGTCCGCCAGTGACTCCATCGGCCGGACGGTGATCGACGCCGTGTTCCTGCTCGTCGGACTGCTCGCGCTCCCGACCCTGTTCACCCCGATCGCTGCCGGAGCGCGCCGAGCCTCGCGGGCGGCGTTCCTCGTCCGGGCCGTCGGCGCCCTCGTCGTGGCTGCCGGCATGGTGTCGCTCGGCGTCGCGATGCGGGGGCCGCTCGGGCTGCTACAGGCCTCGTGGTTCGGCTCCATGGGGCGCACGTGGGGACCGGACCCGCTCGTCGACCAGGCCCGCGCGGGCGGCGTGCTCGTGGTGGCCGGCGTGCTGCTGCTCGTCGCCGTGCTCGTGGTCGGTGCCGTGCGGCTCCGGCGAGACGCCGGCGCGGCGGGGACGGCGCCGGCTGCTGGGCCGGGTGCCGCGCCTGCTGCCGCGTCCGACGTGCCCGAGCCCGCGGCCCCCGGTTCGGCCGCCCCCGGTTCGCGCCCCGCCGACGACATCGCGCCCCGTTCTGCCGGGGTGCAACGCGCGCACGGGGACGCAACCCGCACGGCCACCGAGACCTCGACCTCGACCTCGACCTCGGACGAGGACGAGGACGAGGACGACTTCGACGAGGACAGCGTGGACACGGCCGACTCCGGGACGAGCACCCCGTGAGCGTCGAACTCAGCGCCGAGCAGCGCGCCGTCTTCGAGTACATCGAGTCGACCCGTGACCACGTGTTCATCACCGGACGTGCGGGCACCGGCAAGTCCACGCTGCTCAACCACCTGTCGTGGAACACCGAGAAGCAGGTCGTCATCTGTGCCCCGACGGGTGTCGCCGCGCTGAACGTCGGCGGGCAGACGATCCACTCGCTGTTCCGGCTGCCGATCGGCCTCATCGCGGACGCCGAGCTCCGGCAGGGCCCGGAGACCCGCAAGCTCCTGAACACCATGGACACCCTCGTCATCGACGAGGTCTCGATGGTGAATGCCGACCTCCTCGACGCGATGGACCGCTCACTGCGCAAGGCACGAGGCCGCCAGTTCGAGGCATTCGGCGGCGTGCAGGTCGTGATGTTCGGCGACCCGTACCAGCTGCCCCCGGTTCCGGGCGACGCCGACGAGCGCGCGTACTTCACCGACCACTACCGGTCGCTGTGGTTCTTCGACGCGAAGGTCTGGCTCGAAGCCGAGCTCAACATCATCGAACTCGCGACCGTGCACCGGCAGCGGGACGACGCCTTCGCCGCGATGCTCACCGCCGTGCGGCACGGACGGGTCACCGCGGACATCGCGAACCGGCTCAACGAAGCCGGCGCCCGTCCGGCCCCCGACGACGCGATCACCCTGGCGACCCGGAACGACACCGTCGCACGGATCAACAAGGCGGCGCTCGATCGGCTCCCCGGCAAGACGAAGACGGCGAAGGCCGACGTCAACGGGGACTTCGGCGGCCGGAACTTCCCGGCGGACGAAGCCCTCGAGCTGAAGCCCGGCGCGCACGTGATGTTCCTCCGGAACGACCCCGACCAGCGCTGGGTGAACGGCACGCTCGGCATCGTGCAGACCATCCGCGACACGGTGTGGGTCGACGTCGACGGTGAGTCCTTCGAGGTCCAGCCCTCCGTGTGGGAGAAGTTCAAGTACTCCTACGACGCGGACAAGAAGGAGCTCAAGAAGGACACCGTGGGGGAGTTCCAGCAGTTCCCGCTGCGCCTGGCCTGGGCCGTGACGATCCACAAGTCGCAGGGCAGTACCTACGACCGGGCCGTGATCGATCTCGGCAACCGGGTGTTCAGCGCCGGCCAGACCTACGTCGCACTGTCGCGGCTGACCTCACTCGACGGTCTCTTCCTGACCCGTCCGCTGCGCCCGTCGGACATCATCGTGGACCTCGACGTCCGGCGCTTCATGTCGGAGGCGCCCCGCGTGGTCGCCACCCAGCTCGAGGCACCCAAGCCCGACGCCTGACCTGCGCCCGGACGCGTCCGCATGTTTCGACACCGCACGAGTCGATCGACTGCTGGCATGTCGGAAAGCGCATGCGGTGCCCGACACCCGAGCGATGCGCGCCCCACACTCGACGACGCCCGCCTGCCGAACGGCAGACGGGCGTCGGGGAGCAGCAGCGTCAGGCGCGCGCGGCTCGCAGCGCGCGGATGTTCTGCTTGTCGGCGCCGAGCGCGGTGAGCAGCAGGACGACGCCGACGATGGCGTTGAAGACGTTGTCGGTCGTGTTGAGCGCGAAGATGTTCGCCGAGGTGTTCACGAACACGAAGCCGTACACCGCGAGCACGACGAGGACGATGCCGACGAGCATGTTCACGTTGCGCGACCCGACGGTGTTGCCGAGCCCGACGATGAACAGCGCCGCAGCGAGCAGCGTCCACACCGAGGCGAGTGCCGGGTTCACCAGGAAGGCGTTCCAGAGCAGGCCGCCCGAGTCACCGAAGAAGGCGTGACCGTTCTCACCGGCGAAGAAGAAGCCCAGGATGCCCCAGATGGCGAGCAGGGTGCCGACGGTCAGCGCGAGCGCACGGTTCGGCGAAGCGATGATGCTCGGTTCCTTGACGGCCACGTCGGTCTCCTCCTGTGGTGCCACGTCCTGCGCGGCGACTGGTGTGCTCCGAGCGGGGCTGACGCTCCGCTGGACGATGCCGATCGGGCCCTGGTTCCCAGGATTCGACCGGCCGCTCAACGGTATCGTGTCGGACCCCGAGCGACCCAATCGAAGCGCCGTGACCAGGCGCACGACGAGGCCGGCGACGACGACACCGAGGAGGACGATCCCCGTGACCCGCACGCCCGATCGCAACGCCCTGCCTTCGCGTGACGACGCGCGCGGGCCGAGCGTGTCCCGGCGGCTCCGGTGGGGTGTGCTTGCGGGTGTGGGGTTCGTGATCGTGCCTCTCGTCTACGGAGTCGCGGTGCTGACGCCGTTCGGGCAGCGGCTCGAGGACTCCGCGCTCGGCGGGGTCAGGGAGACCGACCTGTTCGGGTCGGACACCGCGCTCAACGTCATCTCGGTCCCGGTGATCCTGTTGCTCATCGTCGTGATCGCCGCCGTGGCCTTCGCCCGGAGGCGGCTCGCCGTCGGACTGGCGGCGGGTCTGGTGGTGCTCGCCTCGGCCGGCACCTCGACGTTGCTCAAGCGTATCGCCGTGCGCCCGGAGATCGCCCAGTCGACGACGCCGAACTCGTTCCCGTCCGGACACGCGACGATCGCCCTCGCCGCGCTGTTCGCCGTGCTCATGGTCACCCCGAGGCGCTTCCGCCCGGTCGTCCTGCTGGTCGGGGCGGCGTACGCGGTGTTCGTCGCGAACCAGACCGTGGTCTACGGGTGGCACCGGGTGAGCGACATCGTCGGTGCCTGCGGGGTCGCACTGTTCTGGCTCGGGATCGTCCGGGCGGTGGGACCGCTGGTGGACCGCGGAGCTCGTGGGGACCGTGACGGACGCCGTGGTCCGCGCCGGGTCGTCACCGTGGTGCTGCTCGTGTCGGTCGGGGTGGTCGTCGCCGTCGGGGTGACGGCGCTCGTGGTCGCCCTGACGACCGGGTCGGGCAGCGGCAGCGGCGGGTACGACCACGACGCCATGCTCGTCGCGGGACGCATGGCGTCGTCCGCGAGCGTGCTCATCGTCGTGACGGTGGTCTGGCTCGCCGACGGCATGCACCACGCGGCCCCGACGACGGACACCACGGCCCTGCCGACACCGCGGTCCTAGGGCGTCGCGGACGACCGAGCCGTCTCGCCCGCGTGCATGGTGCGGAGGATCCGGCGGGCGATCCGTGCCTCGTCGTCGGAACCGACCTCGTCGCGGACGGCCCGGACGGAGAGCCCGAGGATCTCGGCGATCTCCGACGGTGCCACGTGCAGGTCGGTGAGTCGCTCGACGAGTCGCTCCCGCTCACCGGCGACGGACTCCTCCAGCGCACGGGCAGCGGCGCGCATCGCCCGTGCCCGTTCGCTGGCGTCGCGGACGGCCGCGATCCGCGCAGCCGTGGCGGTGTCCCCGACGACGAACTCGATGCGGGGCACCGACCCGGCGAAGTCCTGCACCATCGTCCGGTGCCGCACGACGACGTCGTCGAGCCATGCGCCGCGGTGCTCGATGGCGGGGTAGTCCACGCAGCGGAGCACCCACTCGTCGTCGACGAGCGCGGCGGTCGAGGAGATGGTCGGCACGGTGGAACCTCCGCGGTGTCCTGATCGGTGAGCCTGGTGAAGGTTCCACGTCGACGCTACGCGTGTTGCCCAGGAACGGCCGTCGGCACTTCGGTGGACGTCGCGGAATAGTCTCCAGTGCGTTACGTTGTACTCGTCAGTTCGATGCAAACGCATAGAACGATCACGCAGGAGGCGGACACCATGCAGTTCGGTATCTTCACGGTCAGCGACGCGACGACCGACCCCACCACGGGAACCACGCCGGACGACACGCAGCGCGTCCGCGACATCCTCACCATCGCCGAGCACGCGGACCAGGCCGGTCTCGACGTCTTCGCCACGGGTGAGCACCACAACCCGCCGTTCGTCGCGTCCTCGCCGACGACGATGCTCGGGTACCTCGCCGGTCGGACGAAGCACATCACGCTCTCGACCTCGACGACCCTGATCACGACGAACGACCCGGTGCGCATCGCCGAGGAGTACGCGATGCTCCAGGTCATCTCCGACGGCCGCATGGACCTGATGATGGGCCGCGGCAACACCGGCCCGGTCTACCCGTGGTTCGGGCAGGACATCCGGCAGGGCGTCAACCTGGCGATCGAGAACTACGCGCTCGTCCGCCAGCTCTGGGAGAACGACGTCGTGAACTGGCAGGGCAAGTTCCGCACCCCGCTGCAGGGCTTCACCTCGACCCCGCGTCCGCTCGACGGTGTCGCGCCGTTCGTCTGGCACGGCTCCATCCGCACACCGGAGATCGCGGAGCAGGCCGCGTACTACGGCGACGGCTTCTTCCACAACAACATCTTCTGGCCGATCGAGCACACCGCGCAGATGGTCGGTCTGTACCGCCAGCGCTTCGAGCACTACGGTCACGGCACCGCGAACCAGGCGATCGTCGGCCTCGGTGGACAGTTCTTCGCGCGCAAGAACTCGCAGGACGCGATCGACGAGTTCCGTCCGTACTTCGACAACGCCCCCGTCTACGGGCACGGGCCGTCGATGGAGGACTTCACGCAGCAGACCCCGCTCACCGTGGGTTCCCCGCAGCAGGTCATCGACCGGTACGCCGCGATGAAGGACAGCGTCGGGCACTACCAGCGCCAGCTGTTCCTGGTCGACCACGCCGGACTGCCGCTCAAGACGGTGCTCGAGCAGATCGACATCCTCGCCGAGGACATCGTCCCCGAGCTCCGCAAGATCAACGACGAGGGCCGTCCGGCCGACGTGCCGTCGAACCCGCCGACGCACGCGGAGCGTGTGGCCGCGGCGCGCGCAGCGGGCTCAGTCGGCAGCGACCACGTGGCCGCGGTCGACGAGTGGACCGGAGCGTCGGTCTGATCGCAGCTCCATGACGGACGGGAGGCCCGGTGCCAGCTGGCACCGGGCCTCCCGTCCGTCGGTGGTTCCCACCCACACCGCGCGCGATGGGAAGCGGAAACGCGCGTCGGGGGTCGGAACTTTCGACCCCCGACGCGCGATTCGACTGACTACGCGCGATTCGACCCCCGACGCGCGATTCGACTGACTACGCGCGATCCCGCGCCGCGGGTGCCGACGCGGCGTGCGCTGCCGGCCGCGCCGGGAGCAGCTTCAGCCCCACCACGCACCCGACGATGCCCGCGATGAAGACCAGGCGGAGCACCGTGACGGGCTCGGCGCCGGTCGCCATGCCCCACAGCACGGTGAGTGCGGCCCCGGTGCCGGTCCACACCGCGTACGCGGTGCTGATCGGGATGTGCCGGAGCACGTACCCGAACGCGACCAGGCTGATCACGATCGTGATCGCGAAGACGATCGTCGGCTGCAGGCGCGTGAAGCCGTGGCTCTCGCCAAGGGCCGTCGCCCAGACGGTCTCGAGCGCGGCGCTGACGAACAGCACGATCCAGGCCATCTCAGCTCACCACCTTGAGGCCGACGACACACGCGACGAGCCCGAACACCAGGGCGATGCGGCCGAACGACGCCGCTTCCTGCCGGCGGGCGATCGCGACGAGCACCGTCAGGGACGCGCCGATCCCGACCCACACCGCGTAGGCCGTGCCGACCGGGATCGCCGTCATCGCGAAGGCCAGGCCGGCCATGCTCGCGGCCATGCCGACGACGAAGACGATCGTCGGCACCACCTTCTTGAACCCGTTCGACGCGCCGAGTGCGGTGGCCCAGACCGCTTCCAGCACGCCGGACAGGACCAGGACGATCCAGGTCATGGTGTTCCTCTTCCGCTTCGGGACGTTTCTCGCACGACTGTGCGACAATCACAGTTCTAGCACGAAGTCGCACACTCGTGCCAGAATGATCGGGTGGCTCGCAGCATGGACGTCGAGGAACGCCGGAGGACCGTCTCCGCGGCGGCCTGGCGCGTCCTGGCGCGGGACGGCCTCGGCGCGCTGAGCGTCCGGAACGTCGCGGCCGAAGCGGGGCTGCCGCCGAGCACCGTCCGGTACACCTTCCCGACGCAGTCCAGCGTCCGGGAACACGCCCTCACCCTGGTCTTCGACGGCACGGCCGCGCGCATCGACGCGCTGCCGTCCGACCTCACCGGGACGGCGTACGCGCACGCGGTCCTCGTCGAGCTGCTGCCCCTGGACGACGCGCGGCGCATCGAGCTCGACGTCTACCTCGCGCTCGGCACGGCGGCGCTGACCGACGCCGAGCTCCGGCCGTTCCACGACCGCGTCGTCGAGGAGATGCGGCAGTGGTGCGCGCGGATCCTCGACGCACTCGGGGTGCCGGCCGCCGACGCGGAGTACGAGACGCGGCGCCTGCACGCGCTCGTGGACGGACTCGCGCTGCACGTCGTGCGGCTCGATCCGGGCGGCGACGCGAGCTGGGCGATCGACCTGCTCGACCGCCACGTCGCGGAGCTCGCCGTCCGGGCGGCCACCACATCGTGAAACGGACACCGCACCGCGCAGATGCGCGATGCGGTGTCCGGGAACTGGACCCAGTCGGGCCGACTACGCGAACGTGGCCGCGTCGATCACGAAGCGGTAGCGCACGTCCGACGCCAGGACGCGCTCGTAGGCGTCGTTGATGTCCTCGGCGCTGATCAGCTCGGTCTCCGGCAGGATCCCGTGCTCGGCGCAGAAGTCGAGCATCTCCTGGGTCTCGCGGATGCCGCCGATGGCCGAACCGGCCCAGCTGCGACGGTGTCCGATGAGCGCGAAGGCCGGGACCTCGAGGGGCTCGGCCGGGGCGCCGACGTTGACGATCGTGCCGTCGACGGCGAGGAGCCCGAGGTAGGAGCCCATCGGGATCTTCGCGGACACCGTGTTGATGATCAGGTCGAACGAGCTCGCGAGCTGCTCGAACGTCGCCGGGTCCTTGGTCGCGTAGTGGGCCTTCGCACCGAAGCGGAGGGAATCCTCCTGCTTCGAGGTGGTCTGCGACAGGACGGTGACCTCGGCGCCGAGCGCGACCGCGATCTTCACGGCCATGTGGCCGAGGCCGCCCATGCCGACGACCGCGACGCGGGTGCCGGGACCGGCCTTCCAGTGGTGCAGCGGGGAGTAGGTCGTGATGCCGGCGCAGAGCAGCGGCGCGACCTTCTCGATGTCGAGCGACTCCGGCACGCGGAGGACGAAGTCCTCGTTCACGACGACGGCCTGGGAGTAGCCGCCCTGCGTGATCGTGCCGTCGGCGGGGTCGACGCCCGCGTAGGTCTGGATGTTGCCCTTCAGGCAGTACTGCTCCTCGCCGGCGACGCAGTTCACGCACTCGCCGCAGGAGTTCACCATGCAGCCGACGCCGACACGGTCGCCGACCTGGTGCTTGGTGACCGCCGAGCCGACGGAGGTGACGTGGCCGACGATCTCGTGGCCGACGACCTGCGGGTACTGGATCTCGCCCCATTCGCCGCGGACCGTGTGGATGTCCGAGTGGCAGATGCCGGCGTAGGCGATGTCGATCTCGACGTCGTTCGGGCCGACGTCACGACGGGTGATGGTGGTCTTGACGAGCGGCTCGGTGGCTGACGGTGCCGCGTACGCGTTGACGGTGCGCAATGATCTCCTCGTGGGGTCGCATGTGGGCCGGATCCGGCCCACATCCATCTTGCTGGAGCGCTCCCGAGAGTGGGAGGCACCATCAGGGCACCCCGGGGAAACGCACGCAGCGGTCCGGTTCGCGCACTGGCTTTGTCGGCGACCATCGGCCGACTTACGGTGGAGCAACCGAGTCGACACCGAATCCGTCGCCACGATGCCGTCCGCGTCCTGCGGATCCCTGGCACAGCGGAACGACACGGGCAGCCGGGCTTCGCCGCCCACGAAGGGCTGGTCCTCATGACCGCCGAGAACGTCACCGTCCACCCGTACGAATGGCACCGCCGGGGCCTGCGCTCACCGGCCGAGATCCAGGCGCTCGTCGAAGCTCGCCTGATCCACCACACCGACACGCACGAGCCCACCTACGCCGACTTCCTCGGCGAGCAGGTGGCCTGAACCGACCCGCTAGCTCCTCGGAGTCCTCGCGAAGAACAGGGTGAGCGCTCCGAGTGCGATCGCCGCGACGATGAGGACCCAGGCGACCGCGCCGACCGCCCCGTCCCACGGGCTGATCAGCAGTCCGATGCCGACCAGCAGCAGCACGAGCGCCCCGACGAGTCCGAGCACGTGCGGTCTGCGGGTCCAGGTGCGTGCCATGATCCTGACGCTACGCGCCGGGGGTGCGCCGACGCACTGGTTCGCACGTACCCCGTCAGGCGCGAACGGCCAGTCGCTGCCCCGCGATGCGGGCGAACCGCAGGGGATCCGCGAGCGCGTCGGACGGTTCCCCGGTGGTCTGTGTGGCGATGACGGTCAGGGATGCGGCGGCGTCGAAGTCGTCGATCGGCGCGTCGATCGCTCCCGCGACGAGCATCCGCCGACGTCCGGCGGCGAGTGAGCCCACCACGCTCGGCACCTTGCCCACTGCGGACTGCCCGTCGAAGCGCCCCTCGCCGGTGATCACCACGTCGGCGGTGTCGAGCACCGCGGGCAGCCCGAGGACGGTCGCGACCGCGGCGGCACCGGGTGCCAGGGTCGCGCCCCAGACGAGCAGCCCGAACCCGGCGCCGCCCGCGGCTCCCGCACCCGGGGTGATCGGGTCGACCGTCGGGAAGCGGCCGGCCCACCGTTCGAGTCGTGCCTCGTGCACCGCCACGCGGTCGGGTGCGACGCCCTTCTGCGGCCCGAAGACCGCGGCCGCGCCGGTCGGGCCGAGCAGCGGCGACGTCACGTCGGTGAGGACGGTGACCCCGAGCGGCGGCAACGGGCGGAGGCCGGCCGCGCTCACCGCGGCGACGTCGTCGAGCAGTGAGCCGGTGGCCGTCGTCGCGACGCCGGAGAGCCCGAGCGCGCCGAGCATCCCGGCGCCACCGTCCGTCGACGCGCTCCCGCCGATCCCGAGGACGAGCCCGGTGGCTCCGGCATCGAGCGCGGCGGCGATCGCCTGGCCGAACCCGGTCGTCTGCGCGCGGTCCGGCTCCGGTGCCGTGAGGAGCGGGAGTCCGCTCGTCGCCGCGAGCTCGACGACCGCGCGACCGTCCGGCAGCGACAGCCACGCGGTGTCCACGGGCGCGCCGGCCGGGCCGGTGACCGTGACCGGGACGCGACGGGCGTCGGGGAACGCGGTCGCGAACGCGTCGAGCGTGCCCTCGCCGCCGTCGGCCATCGGCATCAGCGTCACGGCGTCGTCCGGCCGTTCGGACTGCCAGCCCTCGCCGATCGCCGTGGCGACCTCGGCGGCGGTGGCGGTCCCCTTGAAGGAGTCGGGCGCGATCACGACGTGCACGCGACAACCGTAGTGCGGGCTCAGTCGGGGAGCGCGAACCTCGGGTGCGGTGTCCCGCCCGTGGCGAGGTCGGCGAGCATCTCGCCGAGGAGCGGCGCGAACTTGAACCCGTGCCCGGAGAAACCGGTCGCGACGGTGACGGGGCCGCGACGGTCCATCACGAAGTCGTCGTCGGGGGAGTTGTCGTACAGGCAGCTGATCGGCTCGGGGTCCCTCGCGTCGACGCCCGGCACGAAGCGCGCGACGTACGCCTGCAGCCGCTCGAGTTCCTCGGGCACGGCGATGAAGTCCCGGTGGTCCGGGTCGACCACGGGCCCGGTCCCGTGGAACCCGACCTTGACGCCCTCGCCCGGCGTGAGGAGCCCGTAGACGTCGGGTCCGTCGAGCTGCCAGTGCACGAAGCTCGGCCACGCCCCGTCCGGCACGTGGCTGGGGAAGTGGGCGGGCTGCTCCTGGGTGACGCGGATGGCCGGGAGGCTCGCCCCGCGTCCACGGAGCACGTCGCCGACGAGCGTGGGGGCCCACGAGCCCGCGGCCGCGACCACGCCGGATGCGGTCACCGACGTGGCGCCGTCCGGGCCGTCGAGGGTCAGCGTGACCGAGTCGCCGTGGTCCTCGACGCCGGTGACCCGGGTGCCGAAACGGAGTTCCGCGCCGTCCGACGCGGCCAGGTCGAGGAGCGCCTCGACGGTGTCGGCGGAACGGATCCGCCCGGCGGACGCGTGCGTGAGGACGTGGCCCTCGAACGCCAGCCCCGGCCACCGCTCGGCGGCTTCGTCGGGCGTGAGCAGCTCGTGGTCGATGCCTGCGTCGGTGAGTGCGGCGTGGATGGCCGCAACCTGGTCCGGCCGGCCGTGGTCGACCGCCCCCGTGAGGTCGAGGAGCGTCCGCCCGCTGGCCCGTTCGAGTGCCCGCCATGCGTCGAGTGCCCGGATGCAGAGCGCGACGTACTCGGCGTCCGCGTAGCCCATGCGGAAGATCCGGCTGGCGCCGTGTGAGGACCCCTTGTCGTGCCCGCGCTGGTGCTGCTCCACGAGCAGGACCCGTTCCCCTCGCGCGGCGAGAGCCCGGGCAGCAGCGGCTCCGACGACACCGCCCCCGACGACGACCTGGTCGACCACGGACCTGGGGGAACGGCCGGATGGCCTGACGATCACGAGCGAGTGACGGGAATCGAACCCGCGCTACCAGCTTGGGAAGCTGGAGTTCTACCATTGAACTACACTCGCGCGCCCGCTCAGCGGGACTCGACAACCATATCGGATTCTCGCCTGGAAGCCAGCCGACCGCGCGCCGCACGCCGACCGGCGGAGTCGCCCCGAACCTCCCGTGTCTCTTCTGTGAGCCGTGCCACCTGACGGACAGGTGTCGGGCGTGTGTGTACCGTCCAGGGAGTTCCAGCGACCCCGACCCGAGGAGGACCCGGATGGTCAGACATCCCCTCATCGACGACGTGAGCGGCCCCGCCATCGTGGTCGACTCCGGCTCGCAGGTGGTGTGGCTGACCGACGCGCTCGGCTCGCTGCTGCGGCGTGCTTCCGCCTCCGACCGCATGGTCGTCCTCCGGACCGGACCGGACGCCGCGATCACCCCCGCGCTCCGGCACGCACTCGGCGCCCACGGCGCCGCATGGGCCGTGACCGACGCGGACGGCACCCTGCGCGACGGCCGCACGGGTGTCGTCGCCGACGGCCTCGACGACTTCGTGCAGCACGGTCCCGAGCTCCTCGGGGAACCGGCACCCGGCGTCCCCACCGCCACCGGCTCGGTCCGACAGATCAGCATCGACCTGACCCTCAGGCACCACGCCGAGCGTGCGGTCGACATCGGCTCCGCGATCGAGGCGCTGTGCCACACCGTCGGCACCTGCCCGAACCGCTGGGGGACCGCCGAGCCCCTGTCGCTCCCGTGGGACCGCTGGGTCGTGACGCAGTACGCGAAGCACGAGTCCCCGGGCATCAGCACCTCCTACGCCGTCGGTGACGGCTTCTCCGCGACGATGACCGCGCACCTCGACGACGGCGTGGTCGTCGAGACGATGTCCGCCGTCCTCACCGTCCCCGACGAGGGCACCGACCCGCAGCTCGCCGAGCGGATGCTCGAGGCCGTGCACCGCGTCGCCGAGGACGTCGTCCCCGTGTTCGGCGTCGTGATGCAGCGCCGCGGCGACGCGGACCACCTCGTCCGGGCGGTGGCCCACGCGGAACCGTCGCCGCTGGCCGTCGTGGTCGGACCGGAAGCGGTTTCGTTCCTCGACCGTGGTGACGTCTGGCCTCCGCCGCACACCTCGACCTCCACCTTCGGCGGTCGCGGGCTCGCCCCGGGCGACTCCGACGACCAGGGGCTCATCGTCCGTCTCGAAGACGGCTGGACCGCGCTCGAGTCGTTCCTCGACCGCATCGACGAGGACCGCTTCCTGCAGCTCGTCGGTGGCGCCCCCCTCGACCCCGCGCACGACGAAGGCACCCTCGACGGACACGTCGCGGCCGGGCTCCACGGTGGCCACGGTGCCGCGTGACGTCACCCTGCTCTGCCGGGACGAGGTAGAGGTCCGGGAGATCGCCGAGGCGCTGCTCCTGCACGACGACACCTGGGGGGTCCGCGCACTCGACGACGGCCCGATGATGCAGGTCTGCCGCGACGCGACGCACCCGGTGATCACCGTGCTCGGCGTCCGACGGGTGGACACCCTCGACGAGGTCCAGCGGATCCTGCCCGAGGCCCCCGCGCTCTCGACTCCGCTGTGGTGGGTCGACACGGTCACCCCGGCGGGCGCCGACGGGGAGTCCGGGATCGCCGCCGCGCTCGAGGCCGCGATCGACCTCGACGCGGTCTGCATCGTCCACGGGGACTGAGTCCGCGCCACCCTTCGAGCTTCCTGTGCGGGGCCCTTGTCCGCCCTGCGCCGGGCGTGTCCCCAGTTGTGGTGCAACTCGTCCACACGACACCTGTCGAGCGGATACCGAGAAGTACTGTGTGAGCACCCGAGCCGTGTGAGCAGGGCGCATGCGCCCCTCCACGGCAACACCCCTCACTGAACAGGGCTCCAGTGCGAACACCACTCATCGGGCGCGTTCCCGCGCGCTCTCGCTTCCTCCTGTCCGGCCTCGTCGCCGTGGGCATCGTCGGCATGGCGCTGGCGGGCACCGGTGCGACGGCCGCCGTCGCCGACGCTCCGGCGCAGACGACCTTCGTGCAGGAGGGCTTCACCGGCACCACCGCCGGGACGAGCTACATCCTGCCGTCGACGCAGTCCGGCGACGCGAACTACGCGTGCCTCACCGCGAAGGGCGCGGCGAACACCGGGTCGATCCCCACGTGCGCGGACGCGTCCGATGCTCCTGGCAGCGGTGCGCTCCGGCTCACACCCGCCGAGAAGGACTCCGCCGGAGGCGTCGGAGCGGTGCAGTCCGTGCCGATCACCAAGGGGATCGACGCGGTCTTCAACAGCTACCAGTACAACGGCGATGCCGCTGACGGCATCGTCTTCTACCTCGCGGCGACCGACCCGTACAACCCTTCGGTTCCGGCGAAGATCGGGTACCTCGGTGGCTCGCTCGGCTACAGCGCGAGCACGACGAACAATGCGCAGGGCCTCTCCCACGCCTACCTCGGCATCGGCCTCGACCGCTACGGCAACTTCGCGAACAGGCAGTTCGGCGGGTCCGGCTGCGACACCGACCAGGGGACCAACGGCACCCTCGTCAAGAACGCCGTGACGGTGCGTGGGCCCGGGAACGGCTCGGTCGGGTACTGCGTGCAGTCCACGACGACCGTGAACGGAACGCTCAGCACGACCGGAGTCACCGACCGCGCGGCCGCGAACGTGCCCGTCGAGATCGTGATCAACCCGACCGCCTCGGCACTCCCCGCGCAGCAGAACCCAGCGGTGTCGGTCGCTGCGGGTCACTACGCGGTGATCTTCACCTCGATCGGCGGGAAGCAGCAGGTCGTGGACGGCACGTTGCCGAAGTTGGCGTCGAACAACGCAGCATCGATCGACCCGTCCTGGATCGACCCTGCGACCCAGTACCCCTACAAACTCACCTACGGGTGGGTCGCGGGGACCGGCGGGCAGAAGGACGTGCACGAGGTCAACTACCTCAAGACGACGACGGCCGCCGGTCCGGTCCCGGCGCTGTCGGCGGTGACGGGAGGCTCGTCCAGCGTCGCGCACGCCGGCAACGGCACCTACACGGTCACCCCGACCGTGTCGGCCGACGGTGGCTCGGAGTCGCAGCCGATCCGCACCACGACCACGTTCCCCGCGAACGTGACGCCGCAGGTGCCCGGTGGGACGAACGTCGGCACGAACTGGTCCTGCACCGTCGCCGGGCAGGTCGCGACCTGTGACTACACCCCGACGTCCACGATCGCCGCGGGGACGGTGCTGCCGACCCTGACGATCCCGTACTCGGTGTCCGGTGCCGCACGCACCGCGACGGTCTCCACCGTCGTCGCCTCCACCGACGCCGAGGCCGTGACGGTCACCGGTGCGGTCGTGGTCGACAAGCAGAAGACCGCGATCGCCACCTCGGACGTCACCGCCACCGTCGGGACGACCGCGAAGCTCACCGCCACGGTCTCCTCGACCGAGAAGACCGGCTCCACCGTCCCCGGTGGCACCGTGGAGTTCCGGAGCGCCGACGCATCGAACACCCTCCTCTGCTCGGTGACGCTCGTGAACGGCGCCGCGTCCTGCAGCGTGCCCGCCAGCGCGGTCGGCACCAGCGGGTTCGTCGTCTCCTACGCCGGCGACACGGACCACGCCGCCGCCGCGAACGCCACCGCAGCGCTGGTCGTGACGAAGATCGCCACGGCGGTCTCGCTCTCGGCGTCGCCGTCGCCGTCCACGTACGGTTCGCCCGCCACGCTCACCGCGTCGGGGCTGCCGTCCGGCGCGACCGGCACCGTCGAGTTCCGTGAGGGCGACACCGTCCTCTGCACGGCGACGCTCCCCGCCACGAGCTGCGACGCGCCGGCCGGACTCGCAGCAGGCACGCACACGCTGACCGCGGTGTACTCGGGTGACACGACACACGACGGCGCCACGGCTGCCGACGTCTCCCTGACGGTGCAGAAGGCCACGGCCTCGATCGGTGCCGGTGGCGGCACCGGCAGCGGCACGGGCTCGGGCGGTGACGGTTCCGGCTCCGGCGGCTCCGGTTCCGGCGGCTCCGGTTCGGACGAGGGCGGCGCCGGTGGTTCCGACCCCGACACCACCGTCACCGTGACCCACGGCCAGAGCACCACGCTCGACACCCCGAACGTCCCCGAGGACGCCACCGGCACCATCGAGTACCGCACCGGTGACGGCACCGTCCTCTGCACGGCCACGCTGCCCGCGACCACCTGCGTGATCCCGGACGACCTGGCCGGCGGCAAGTACACCGTCCAGGCGTACTACCTCGGTGACGACAACTACGAGCCGTCGCAGGGCGACCCGTTCGACCTCGTCGTCGCGGCACAGCCGACCGAGCTCGTCGCCGACACGGAGACGAGCACCGCGACCGTCGGCTCGAAGGTGCGGCTGAAGGCCTCCGGGATCCCGGAGGGCGCCACCGGCACGATCACCTTCACGAACGCGGACGGTGACACCCTCTGTACGGCCACGCTGCCCGAGACGAGCTGCGAGACGGACGCGCTGCCGGTCGGCTCGAACGAGATCACGGTGACCTACGACGGCGACGACTCGTTCGCCACGTCGAGCACGACGCTCAGCGTCGACGTCACGAAGCGTCCGACGGAGCTCGCCGCCCCGACCGCCCCGACCAGCGCGGTCGTGGGCTCGAAGGTCCGCCTGACGGCGACCGGGCTGCCCGAGGGTGCCACCGGCACGGTGACGTTCACCGACGCCGACGGCAAGGTCCTCTGCACGGCCACGCTGCCGGAGACGAGCTGCGAGACCGACGCGCTGCCGGTCGGTTCGAACACGGTGACCGTGTCCTACAGCGGTGACGCCACGTTCGCGGCGTCGAGCACCACACTCGAGGTCGTCATCACCGCGGCCCCGGCTGGCGACGAGGACCCGACGCCCGCTCCGACCGTCGACCCCACGACGGCCCCGACGGCGACGGCCACGCCTGCCGCGACCGCGGGCACCGAGCTCGCCTTCACGGGTGCGCCGATCGTGATGAGCACCGGGATCGCCCTCGCCCTGGCGCTGCTCGTCGGTGGCCTGGTGCTGCTGGTGGCGCGTCGCCGCGCGGCCCGCGACACGGAGTCCACGCAGGAGTAGCCCCCACGACGAGAACCGCCCCGCACCACGGCCTTCCGTGGTGCGGGGCGGTTCTCGTCGTACCGCGCGTCAGTCCTGCTCGCGCATGGCGGCCAGGCGCTCGTTGTACGCCTTGAGCTCCGCGTCCCCGTCGCGCTCGGCCTGACGATCGAGGCGCTTCGCGTCGCGGGTGTCCGACTTCACCCAGTTGCGCACCACGAGCAGCGCGACGAACACCATGGGGAGCTCGGATGCTCCCCAGGCGATGCCGCCACCGGTGTGCTGGTCGTCGAGGAGCGCCGCGTCGTTCGTCTGCCCGAGCGCGTGGAACCAGTCGATCGCGTACACGGACTCGGAGGTCATCACCGCGACGCCGAAGAACGCGTGGAACGCCAGGGTCGCGAGCAGGGCGATGATCAGGATCGGGTACTGCGGCCGCTTCGGCCCCGGGTCGATGCCGACGAAGACCCAGAAGAACAGGTAGCCGCTCAGCACGAAGTGGACGACCATCACGACGTGCCACTCGTGGGACTGCATCGCGAACTGGAACGCGGGCGTGAAGTAGAACACCACGAGGGACCCGGCGAAGATCACCCCGGCGACGGCGGGCTTCGCCATGAACTGCATGTAGCGGGAGTGCACGAAGAGCATCAGCCACTCGCGGGCGCCGCGCGAGCCGTCGTTGCGCACCGGCAGGGTCCGCAGCGCGAGGAGCACCGGGCCGCCGAGGACGAGCGGCAGCGGCACGAACATCATCAGCAGCATGTGCTGGATCATGTGCGACGAGAAGTGGATCATGCCGTAGACCGACGGCCCTGCCGAGGTGGTCCAGATGAACACCGCGCAGCCGAGGACCCAGGAGATCGTCCGGCCGACGGGCCACTTGTCGCCGCGCTTCCGGAGCTTCCGGACGGCGAACAGGTACCACCCGGCGCCGACCACCGCGAGCGCGAGCCAGACCCAGTCGATGTGCCACTGCGTCAGGAAGGTGTGCAGCGTCTGCGCCGGCGGGTACGGGTAGCCGATCAGACCGGACCGGGTGTCCTCACCGGTCTCGGGGGTCTGCGGGATCGGCGGCTGGCTGCGCGACACGGCGACGGAGACGCCGATCGCCACGGCCATGAAGACCACCTCGGCGAGGGCGAACCGCGTGAACGAGCGGCGGTCGAGCGGGGAGCGGAGCAGCGCCGGCACGAGCTTGCGGCGCTGCACGATCCCGGCGATGCCGAGCAGGATGAGGATCGACGCCTTGACGGTGATGAGCCACCCGTAGGTCGTCGTGAACAGGTCGAGCGGGCCGGTCAGCCGGAGCGAGGCGTTCACGACGCCGGAGAACGCCACCGCGGCGAACGACCAGCCGGCGAGCGTCGAGTACCGGGCGACGACGCGTCCGGTGGCGCCCTTCGTCCGGGTGCGGAGGAGGAGCACGGCGACGAGCCCGCCGGCCCAGACGCACACCCCGAGCAGGTGGATCGCGAGGGAGTTCACCGCGTTGGCGTGTTCGAGCGAGCCGGCGGCGTGGCCGGAGAGCGCGAGGGGCAGCAGGGCGAAGAGCCCGAAGACCGTGGCGACGGCGAGCGTCGTGACCCGGGTCGCGAACGCGGCGAGCACGGTGGCGATGAGGATCGCGGCGGCGGAGACCACGAGGGACTGGCCGATCTCGACCTGGAACGCGAAGAGCAGGAAGTTCCGCGCGAACAGCGGCGACGTGATCGACGAGCCGAGGGTGTTCGCCCCGGTGAACACGATCCCCACGACGGCCGCGAGGAACCAGATCGCGCCGGTCGTCGCGGCCCACCGGACGGCCCGGTGCTGCACGCTCGACATCGCGCCGTGGTCCTTCTTCTGCGCGGGGAGCGCGAACGCGGCGACGATGAGGAGCCCGACGGTCAGCGCGGCCATCCCGTCGTGCACCGCCCGCGCGACCGGCAGGCCGTACTGCACGAGGTCGCCCGCGGAGACGAGCTGCTGGTCCGAGGAGAACGCGCCGGTCACCGTCATCCCGATGATCGAGCACGCCACCGCGAGGGGCAGGGCGACGGCGAGCACGGTCGCGACGGTGGACGTGCGCGCGGTGCGGGGCGCGGACTCCGGCGCCGGGCCTCCAGGCTGGGCCTGCGCTGAATCTGGCTGGGGGGACGTGACGGTCATCAACCTTGTTCCAGGGACGCTTCCGCCCGCGAGTCCGCGGACCCTCCATCGTAGGCGCGCCCGTCTGGTCACACCCTGCGTTCCCAGATGCCCTCACTGCCGACGGCGAGGAAGCCGACCGCCTCGTTGACGTCGAGCATCGGGCGGTTCTCCTCCGCGTTGAAGGTGATGATCGACGGGTGCCCGGGGTGGTTCCGTGCGATCGTGTCGATCCCGACGACCTTGAGGAGCCATCCGAGTCGGTGCCCGCGGTGTTCCCGGAGGACCAGGGTGTCGCCCTGCATCACCGGCTGGGTGACCTCGTTCGGCACCGCCAGCTGTGTGAAACCGGCCAGAGTGGTGCTCGGGATGTGTTCGACGGCCACCGTCACCATCGTGCGCGGGGACTCCGCCAGGTGTGCCTCGTGCTCGGCCAGGCGCTCGAGCGTCCACGCGTCCTCCGGCTCCTCCATGTCGCCCTCGGGCGCATCAGTGCTCATCCGCGTCTCGAGCAGGGCGATGCCGGCCTGCCACTGACGCGGGGTGGGGCCGGCCCAGGTGTGCACGCGGTAGTCCGCCCCGGCCGCGGTCGATGCACGCTCGTACAGGGTCTGCACGACGGAGTGGTCGGCGGGCAGGAGCAGTCGGCTGATCCGGTTCACCTGGCCGAAGCGCCACCCGCGGCCGGTCAGGAACCGGACGGCCGCCTCGTCCTCGGGGACGCCCCCGAACCCGGTCGGGGCGTGCAGGCACCCGTGCCCGACGGCCGGGCCGACCTGACGGGAGACCGCGTACGTCTTCCACTGCGTCCGGCCGTCGGCACGCGCGATGCCCTCGAGGTGGTCGGCGAGGAGGGTCCCGAGGCCGCGCCGCTGGTGGTCCGGGCGGACGGCGATCGAGATCCAGCAGTTCGGGGTGCCCGGGGCCTGCTTGGTGTCGTAGGAGCCGACGGCGACGGTCACGCCGTCCGGCGAGCGGAGTGCGAAGAGCCGGCTCGGTGCCTCGGTGTCGAGGAGGTAGGGGAGCTGCTCCTCGGGCGTCCAGAGGAGCTCGGGCAGACCGGTGACGGCCACCTCGGCCGCGTTCTGCACCGCGACCCACTCCCGGAACGCCTCGACCACCGCCGGCTCGTCCGCCATCGTCGCGGGCACGTCGAGTTCGATCACGCGGTACACGGTGTTCCCTCCGCGGCCGAGCACGGTGCAGGGCAGCCGAGCAGCATATCGGGACCCCACTCCCTGCCGCTAGGATTCCGGACGTGCTGCTCTCCGACCGCGACATCACCGCCCAGCTCGCCGCAGGCCGGATCGGCCTCGATCCCCACGACGCCTCGCTCGTCCAGCCCTCGAGCATCGACGTGCGCCTCGACAAGTACTTCCGGTTGTTCGACAACCACAAGTACCCGCACATCGACCCCGCCACCGACCAGCCCGACCTGACCCGTCTGGTCGAGACCGACCCGGACGAGGCCTTCGTGCTGCACCCGGGGGAGTTCGTCCTCGGGTCCACGTACGAGGTCGTCACGCTCCCCGACGACATCGCCGCACGGCTCGAGGGCAAGAGCTCGCTCGGCCGGCTCGGGCTCCTCACGCACTCGACCGCCGGCTTCATCGACCCCGGCTTCTCCGGACACGTGACCCTCGAGCTCTCGAACGTCGCGACGCTGCCGATCAAGCTCTGGCCGGGCATGAAGATCGGACAGCTCTGCTTCTTCCAGCTCTCGAGCCCCGCGGAGAAGCCCTACGGTTCGGCCGAGTACCAGTCGCGCTACCAGGGACAGCGCGGACCGACGCCGTCGCGTTCGGCGCAGAACTTCCACCGGGCGGACGTCTCCCAGCGTCCCTGACCGGGGCGGTGCCTCCACGGCAGTAGAACGCTCGGTGCGCCGGATGCTACGAAATTTCTCATGTTGTGTATCGTGGCGGCATGTCCGGAGTCTCGTCACGGCCTGCGCCGCACCTCTCAGCAGCCGAGCTCATCCGTGACGCCCGCCTCCGAGCCGAGCTGACCCAGGTCCAGCTCGCGCACCGGGCCGGGGTCACGCAGAGCGTCATCAGCACGTACGAGAACGGTCGTCGTGAGCCGTCGCTCGCGGCGCTCCAGCGACTCCTGCTCGCCGCGGGGTTCCTGACCGTGATCGACCTCGAACCGGTCGCCGACCCGCCGCCGCTCCGCGACCGGGTGACGGCGAACCGCGCCGAGCTGCTCGAGGTGATCTCCCGGCTCGGGGGCCGGAACCCGCGCCTGTTCGGCAGCGTCGCGCGCGGTGACGACGGGCCGGACAGCGACGTCGACCTGATGGTGGACCTGCTCCCGGGCCTCGGGATCTTCGCGCTGATGCGGATCCAGGACGCGGCCGAGCAGGTCCTCGGCGTCCGGGTCGACGTCGTCGCGGCGGACGGGATGAGCCGCGAGGTCGTCCGCGGATCGGTCGCGCTGTGAACCGCAACGTGGGGGAGCGCCTCGACGACGTCATCCGCGCGTGCGGGGTGATCGACCGGTACGTCTCACAGCCGTCGCTGCCCGAGGACCTGGTCTACGACGCGGTCCGGATGCGCCTGGTCGAGATCGGCGAGGCCGTGCGGATGCTGCCCGTCGCGGTGACGGCGGGGGAGCCGGGGATCCCGTGGTCGCGCGTCTCACTGCTCGGGGAGCGGCTCACGCGGCGCTACTTCGACACGACGCCGGCGATCGTGCTCGGGACGGCGCGGGTGGACGTCCCGCACCTCTGCGACGCGGCGCGGCGGCTGCGCGCCCGGATCGCGTGACGGCCCCGGCCCGCGGCTGGCCCACACCGGCCTGGAGGCTCGGTGCGGACCCGACCCGTGCCTCCCGTCCGGCGCCCGTCGCGACCACCGCCCACCAACGGGAGAGGGCCCCGTCCGCAGTGCGGACGGGGCCCTCCAGAGGGTGACGCGAGGGTCAGCTGCCGGCCTTGGCGAGCTTCTCCAGGGTGTCGTTGCCCTTGTAGGCCTCGACCGCGTTGTCCTTCGTGACGAGCACCGGGGTGAGCTCGATCGCGGGGACCGTCTTCACGCCGTTGTAGTTGTTCGTCTTGTCGATCTTCGTGTCGGGCTTGTTGCCCTTCGAGAGGTCGGTCACCAGGTCGACGGCGGCCTGGGCCTCTTCGGTGGTGTTCTTGTAGATCGTCGAGTACTGCGTGCCGGCCATGATCAGCGGGATCGAGGCGGTCTCGGAGTCCTGACCGGTGACGACGGGGTTCTCCTTGCCGGCGGCCTTGGTCGCGGTGAGGATCGCACGGGCGAGGGTGTCGTTCGGCGACAGGACGCCGTCGAGCTTGGTGTCACCCGAGTAGTACTGCGAGATCAGGTCGGTCATGCGCGACTGGGCGTTCTGCGCGAGCCAGCCCTTGGTCTGCACCTTCTGGAAGGTGGTCTGACCCGAGACGACCTTGATGGTGCCGTCGTCGATCTTCGGCTGCAGGACGTTCATCGCACCGTTGAAGAACACGGTGGCGTTCGCGTCGTCAGCCGAACCGGCGAAGAGCTCGACGTTGTACGGTCCGTTGCCCTTCTTCTCCTTGAGGCCCTTGAGGAGCGCCTGGGCCTGGAGCTGGCCGACCTTGTAGTTGTTGAACGCGACGTAGTAGTCGACGTTCTTGGTGTTCAGGATGTTGCGGTCCCAGGCGATGACGACGGCGCCCGAGGACTTCGCCGACTTGACCTGCGAGGTGAGCTGCGAGCCGTCGGCGGCACCGATGATGACGGCCTTCGCGCCCTTGGTGATCATGCCGGAGATCTGCGACTGCTGGTCCGGGACGGGGCTGCCGGCGTTGGCGTACTGGATGTCGGCCTTGAAGCCGGCGTCCTCGATCGACTTCTTGAACGCGGCACCCGCGAGGACCCAGTTCTGCGAGGTCTTCGCCGGCAGGGCGACACCGATGAGGTCGCCCTTCTTGATGGTCGCGTCCGAACCGCTGCCCGAGTCGGAGCCACGGGACGAGCAGCCGCTGAGGGCGAGGCCCGCGATGAGCGCCAGGCTGAGGCCGGCGACGATCTTCTTGCGCATGTGATTGCTTTCTCTTCGTTGAGGAGGGTTGGGGCCGGAGCCCCGCTGTGGGAGGTGGGGACTAAGGGAGGGTGATCTTCTCGGGCTGGTCCTCGATGGACCGCGGCTGCTGGGCGGCCACCGTGTTCTGCTCGGTGTCCTTCCGCTGGAACTGCCGCATCATGCCGCCGATCAGGGACGGGCGTCCCTGCGACTTCGAGTAGACGTCGAAGGCGACCGCGATGAGCAGCACCAGACCACGGATGATCTGCACCTTGTTGGACTCGAGGCCCATCAGCTGCAGGCCGTTCGAGAGCAGGGCCATCACGAGACCACCGATGATCGACCCGGAGATCGTGCCGACACCACCGGCGACCGCTGCACCACCGACGAACACGGCGGCGATCGCGTCGAGCTCCCAGCCGGTGCCGTCGGCCGGGCCGGAGGCACCGGAGTAGGCGACGAACACCATGCCGGCGATCGCGGCGAGGACGGACATGTTCATCATGACGAAGAAGTTGACCTTCTTCGCGCTGACACCGGAGAGCACCGCGGCGCTGGAGTTGCCACCGACCGCGTAGACCTGGCGACCGAAGATCGTGTTCTTCGTGACGAAGCCGTAGATGATCGTCAGGACGCCGAGGATGATCGCGACGATCGGGACCGAGGTGCCGACCGGGCCGGCACCGAACAGGTACGTCGCGACGAGCGTCACGGCGACCAGGATGCCGGTGCGGACGATCGAGACCCACAGCGGCGGGACCTCGGCCTGCATCTTGCGACGACGGGCACGGCCGCGGGCCTCGATGATGATGAGCGCGGCGATCGTGACCAGACCGATCAGCAGCGTGCCGTTGCTGTAGCCGAAGTCCGGGCCGAAGTCACCGAGGAAGCCGGCGCCGATCGTCGTGTAGCCGTTCGGCACGGGGACCGAGGTCGAGTTGCCGATGATCTGGTTCACACCGCGGAAGATGAGCTGACCGGCCAGCGTCACGATGAACGCCGGGACGCGGACGAACGCCACCCAGAAGCCCTGCCAGGCACCGATGAGGGCACCGACGGCGAGGCCGAGGATGATCGCGGTCCACACCGGGAAGTGCCAGACCGCCATGGACTGCGCCACGATGATGCCGACGACCGCGGCGACCGAACCGACCGAGAGGTCGATGTGGCCGGCGATGATCACCATGACCATGCCGAGCGCCAGGATCAGGATGTAGGAGTACTGCAGGAACAGGTTGATCACGTTCGTGGGCTGCAGGATGAGCCCGTTCGTGGTGAACGCGAAGAACGCCAGCAGCACGATGAGTGCGATGACCATGCCGTACTGGCCGATGCTGTTGCCCTTGCCGAACAGCAGTTTCAGGTTGTTCATGAGACGGTGGCGCCCTTCCGCGCGGAGGTCATGCTGCGCATGAGCGATTCGGGATCGGCCTGGTCGGCCGGCAGGTCAGCGGTGATCTGACCCTCGAAGATGGTGTAGATCCGGTCGGAGAGACCGAGGAGCTCGGGCAGCTCGGAGGAGATCAGGATGATGCCCTTCCCCTCTGCCGCGAGCTGCTGGATGATGCCGTAGATCTCGAACTTGGCGCCGACGTCGATACCGCGGGTCGGCTCGTCCAGGATGAGGAGGTCGGGGTCGGTAAACATCCACTTCGACAGGACGACCTTCTGCTGGTTCCCGCCGGAGAGCTTCCCGACGTTCTCCTCGACGCTCGGCACCTTGGTGCGGAGCAGCTTCCGGTACTTCTCGGCGACCGAGTACTCCTCGAGCGAGTCGACGACGCCGCCCTTGGAGATCTTCTTGAGGTCGGCCGACACGGTCGAGCGCTTCACGGTGTCGAGCAGGTTCAGCCCGAGCGCCTTGCGGTCCTCGGAGACGTACCCGATGCCGGCGTCGATCGCCTGCTGGACGTTGTTGACCTTGATCTCGTGGCCGTCCTTGAAGACCTGACCGCCGAGGAACGTGCCGTAGGAGTGGCCGAAGAGGCTCATCGCGAGCTCGGTGCGACCGGCGCCCATGAGGCCGGCGAAACCGACGATCTCCCCGCGCTTCACGGTGAAGTTCGAGCCCTTGCAGACCAGGCGGCTCGCGTCGAGCGGGTGCTGCACCGTCCAGTCGCGGACCTCGAAGAAGGTCTCGCCGATCTTCGGGGTGCGGTCCGGGAAGCGCGACTCGAGCGAACGGCCGACCATCCCGCGGATGATCCGGTCCTCGTTGACGCCGTCCGCCTTGACGTTGAGCGTCTCGATGGTCTTGCCGTCACGGATGATCGTGATGCTGTCCGCGATCTGCTCGATCTCGTTGAGCTTGTGGCTGATGATGATGCTGGAGATCCCGCGGGCCTTCAGGCCGACGATCAGGTCGAGCAGGTGCTGCGAGTCGTTTTCGTTGAGGGCCGCGGTGGGCTCGTCGAGGATGAGCAGCTTGACGTCCTTGTGCAGCGCCTTCGCGATCTCCACGAGCTGCTGCTTGCCGACGCCGATGTTCTTGATCTGCGTGTCCGGGTCGTCGCCGAGACCGACGCGGGCGAGCAGGTCCTGGGCGCGCAGCTGGGCCGTGGTCCAGTCGATCGCGCCGAACCGGCTGGGCTCGTTGCCGAGGAACAGGTTCTCGGTGATCGAGAGCTCCGGGATCAGCGCGAGCTCCTGGTGGATGATCACGATGCCGGCCTGCTCGGACTGCTTGATGTTCGCGAAGCGAACCTCTTCGCCCTCGTAGACGATCTCGCCGGTGTAGGTGCCGTACGGGTAGACGCCGGAGAGGACCTTCATCAGGGTCGACTTGCCGGCACCGTTCTCGCCGCAGATCGCGTGGATCTCGCCGGCACGGACGTTGAGCGACACCTCGGACAGTGCCTTGACACCAGGGAACTCCTTGGTGATCGACCGCATCTCGAGGATGGTCTCGGGTGCGGTGATCGACCGGGTCTCGAGTCCGGTGTCGATCGGGGTTGACGCCACGGTGCATCTCCTTCTGCCGCTGCGATGCGGCAGTCCTTCGGGTGGTTCTGCTGCGGCAACGAAGGGCACAGGAGGCTGTGCGGACTTCGCTGTCGGTCCGGTGTCCCCGCCGGTGTGACGGTGATGTGAACGGTCACATCGGCTGGAACGGAGGTAATACTACGCACGGCGTCGGCACGGGTGTCAATTCCGTATGGTCGCGTTTCGGTAACGGACCGCATCTCCGCACGGAAGGGGGCGTCCGGTGGCCCCCGGGCTGGGGTCGCGCTGCCCGCGTGTCGGCTGCTGCGGTCGCCGCCGGCCCCGCGTGGAACGGGCCGGACCAGAGGCTCGTGGCGGCCCCGGCCAGAGCCTCCCGTCGGCCCTGTGCCCGCGTCCGCGCCGCCGCCCGCCGGTTCGTGTCATGGCGCGCTCGCGAGCTCCGGCTCACCGTGCGCTGCGCGCTGCGCATCGTGCGCGCTCTGCGCTCCGCGCATCGTGCGCGCTCGCGCTCGCGCTCCCCACGCGCGTTCCTTCCCATCGCGCCCGCACCGGGAAGGGGAATCGCGCGTCGGGGGTCGGAAGGAACGACCACCAACGCGCGATTCAACCTCCTTCGCGCGAAACTCCTGGTCAGCCGCGTGGCGCAGCTGTCAGCGGGGCGGGGCGGCGCCAGCCGACGCCGGGTCAGCCTCGGGTGCGCGGAGCGCCTGTGGAGGCGCGGACCACGAGCTGCGGGACGATCTCCACGGGGCGCAGCAGGTCGTCCTCGCGAGGGAGCAGCAGGTCCACACAGCGTCGGCCGAGCTCGGCGAAGTCGACCTGCACGGTGGTGAGCGGCGGCCAGAAGTGCTTCGCCTCCGGGATGTCGTCGTAGCCCACCACGGAGAGGTCCCCGGGGACGTCGAGCCCGTACGACCGGGCAGCGTGCATCACCCCGAGCGCCATCGCGTCGTTCGAGCAGAACACCGCGGTGCAGTCCCGCCACCGCAGCAGCTCACGCCCCGCGTGGTAGCCGAAGTCTGCGGTCCAGTCCCCGAGGATCGGCGGCTGCACCGGCATGTCGCGGTCGGACATCTCGCGGAGGAAGCCCTGCATCCTGGCGTCCGCCTCGATCCAGTCCTGGGGTCCCGCGATGTGCCGGATGTACTCGTGGCCGAGGTCGAGGAGGTGTGCGGTCGCCAGGCGGGCGCCCTCCATCTGGTCGACCCAGAGCGCGGTCGGGTCCTCGTTGATGCTCGAGCGCAGCGTGACGTACGGGGTGCGCACGCCGAGCTCCTCGATGAGGTCGAACACCCGCTGCTGCGGGGCGAGCACGATGATGCCCTCGACGTCCTGGTCGAGCAGGTGGCCGAGGCCGTCGCGCACCGCGGTGTCCGTCGGTTCCGCGATGTTCGCGGTCGTGACGGAGTACCCGCGACCGACGGCGGCGTCCTCGATCGACTGCAGCGTGACCGCCGGGCCGTAGTGGGACCGGCGCGCCGTCAGGACACCGATCGTCCGCGTCCGGCTGGTCACCAGTGCGCGCGCGGCCCGGTTCGGCCGGTACTGCAGCTGCTCCATCGCGGCGACCACGCGGTCGCGCGTCTCGGCGCGGATCGCGTCCGAGTTGTTGAGCACCCGTGACACGGTCTGGTGCGACACACCGGCGACCCGCGCGACATCGCGGATGCTGGGCGATCGCGGTTGCTGTGCCCGCGTCGACGCCATTGCTGCTCTCTCCTGCCCGGGACCGTGGCACGCCCATGTGCACGTTCACATTCCGAGCCAGATCATTATGCACGTCCGCGGCCCCGACGCCAGCTGAGAGCGCCGGAGCCCGGGTCCTACAGCCAGTCGCGCTTCCGGAAGACGACCCAGAGGATCCCCGCGAGCGCGAACATGCCGGCGATCGCGGCCGGGTAGCCGTACCGCCAATGCAGCTCGGGCATGTGGTCGAAGTTCATCCCGTAGACGCCGGCGATCAGCCCCGGCGCGAAGAGGATCGCTGCCCACGAGGAGATCTTCTTCACCTCCTCGCCCTGCCGGTGCGCGGCGCGGGCGAGTTGCCGGCTCTCCTCGCCCTGGGCCAGGCTCGCGCTGGTCATCCGGCGCATCGCCTCGTTCTGCTCCTGGGAGACCAGGGTCGAGTGCAGCGTGAGTGCGTTCTCGAGCAGTGCGCGGAACGAGTCGACCCGCTCGGTGACCCGCAGCGCGTGGTCGAGGACGTTGCGGAGCCGGTGCTGGACCTCGTCGTCGACGCCGTACTTGTCGGCCCCGCGGAGCAGCCCCTTCACCATCGCCGGCACCGGCTTCGTGGCGCGCTGGAACGCCAGGACCTCGCTGAGCAGCTGGTAGATCCGCTTCGAGACGTCCGTGGCGACGTGACCGGCGAAGAGCTGGTCCTCGATCTCGTCGATCTCGTCCTGCAGCACCTCGACGACGGGCGCGTAGCCGTCCACGACCTCGTCGAGGACCGCGGCGGTGACGGCTTCGGAGCCCTTGGCGAGGAACTCCGGGTCCTGCTCGACGCGGGCGCGCAGGGCGGCGAGGTCGGGCCGGTCGGCGTGCCGGACGCTCACCACGAACCGGTCGCCCACGAACAGGTGCACCTCGCCGAACGCGACGGTTCCCTCGTCGGCGCAGAACCAGGCCGGGCGCAGCACGACGAACAGCGTGTCGCCGTAGCGCTCGAGCTTCGCGCGCTGGTGCCCCTTCATCGCGTCCTCGACCGCGTTCTCGTGCAGGTCGAACTCGGTCGCGACGGCGTCGAGCTCACGCGGGTCCGGGCGCAGCAGTCCGATCCACGCGAGGTCGTGGTCCGATGACGACTCGACGCGGCGTCCGTCGACGTAGACGGCGTTGTCGATCATTGCCATGCTGTGCTCCTCCGATGGGGAGCAGGCAGGCGCGAGTCCGCGCGGCGGTGCCGTTGCGGGGGCGGTTCAGGACACGGGCGCGGCGACGACGTTCTGGGGCAGCCGGCCCGCACGAGGATGGTCACCCGACATCGCGCCTCACCTGCCCTTCTGGTTCGTCCTGCGGCGCGGATCGCGCCGTCGTCCGGCGCTGCACGCGCCCGGCGGCGCCCGTTGCGCAGCCGACCGCCGAGCGTACGCCTGTCACCCGCGATCCCCAAACGGCGGCATCGGGACCAGGATGCTGCCATGTGACATTGCGGTCACTGTTCATCGAAGGAGATGTCATGGCAAGCACACGATTCCGACTGTCCATCGCGGCCACCGCACTCGCGACCGTCCTGCTCGGCGGGCTGGCGGCGGCGCCGGCCTCGGCGACGAGCGGCGCCGACCCGTCGCCGACGACGACGGGGAGCTTCGAGTTCAACTGCAACGGGACCCCGGGCGGCGGCGCGCGGGTGTCGTGGGAGCGCGTCGGCACGAAGTACACGGCGACGATCGACGAGTACCGCCTCTCGCCGGCGCACGGCGACACCAACCAGAACGGCGAGGTGCTCCTCCGCTTGACGGGTGGCGATTCGGTCTGGAAGAAGAGCCTGACCGCGGACGGAGGCTGGCATGCACTGGGCGCCACCGCGACGACCACCGCCGCGAGCGATGCGGCGATCGAGCACGCGTTCACGTTCGTGTACGCGGGGTTCCCGACCTACCCGCAGTGCGCCGCCTCCAAGTGGCTCTGACGGGGCGACCGAGCGCCGACTGATGCAGGAGAGCGACAGTGCTCGTTGGGCGGACCCGCGAGCACTGTCGCTTCGGAGCAGCTCAGTCCAGCGCCCGGACCGGGAGCTCGGTGAGCTGCCACCCCAGCCAGGGGCTGAAGGCGAACGGTGCCGCCGAGACCGCGGCGCGCAGCTTCTCCTCGGAGAGCCACACCCACTCGGAGACCTCGTCGGCGGCGGGTTCCGGGTCGTGGTCGGCCACGGCGCGGAACACCGGGCAGACCTCGTTCTCGACGATGCCGGACGCGTCGACGGCGCGGTACCGGAAGTCGGGCAGGACCTCTTCGATGCTGTGCACGGTGAGGCCGAGCTCGCGTGCGGCCCGGCGGGCGATGGCGTCCGCGAACGACTCCTCGGGGCCGGGGTGGCCGCAGAACGAGTTCGTCCAGACACCGGGCCAGGTCTTCTTCGCGAGCGCCCGACGGGTCACGAGGATCTCGCCGGCGGCGTTCGTCACGTGGCAGCTGAACGCCAGGTGCAGGGGCGTGTGGTCTGTGTGCACCGTGAACTTGTCCGCTGTACCGATCGGGGTACGGTCATCGGCCAGAAGCACCACGGTTTCCGGGAATTGGCTCATCTGTCTCGATAGATTAGGCCAATGACGGACGAAGCGGCCACCGTGGCGCACATCGACCTCGCCCTGGTCGACGAGTGCCTCGAGCGGTTCTTCGCCGTGTCCTCGGCCCGGGCGCAGGCGTTCGGACGCCCCTCGGAAGAACTCTGGCGTGTGCTCCGCAAGGCGAGCATGGGCGGCAAGCGGTTCCGTCCGCGCATGGTCATCACGGCGTACGCCGGGCTCGGCGGCACCGACGTCCACGCCGCCGCCAACGTCGCGGCTGCGTACGAACTGCTGCACACCGCACTCGTCGTGCACGACGACGTCATCGACCGCGACTGGTCGCGCCGCGGGATGCCGAACGTCGCCGGGTCGTTCCGCGACACCGGCACGACGGGTGGGCTGCCGCTGCCGACCGCCGAGCACCGGGGGATGAGTGCCGCGGTTATCGCGGGGGACCTCGCGCTGTCCGGGGCGCCGCGGTTCATCGAGTCGAGCGGGGTCGACGGCGACCGCCGCACCCGCTTGCTGGACCTGTTCGACGACGCGGTGTTCGCCAGCGCCGCCGGTGAGATGGCGGACGTCGACCTGACCCACGGCGTGATGCCGACCGTGGACGAAGTGCTCGCGATGGAGCGTGCGAAGACCAGCGTCTACTCGTTCGAAGCACCGCTGCAGTCCGGCGCCGTGCTCGCGGGGGCGCCCGAGACCGTGGTCGCGGCACTCGGCGCCTTCGGCCGCGAGATCGGGATCGCCTACCAGGTGGTGGACGACCTGCTCGGGGTGTTCGGGGACGAAGCCGCGACGGGCAAGACCGCGATCGGCGACCTGCGCGAGGGCAAGCGCACCATGCTCATCGCCTACGCGGCGACCACGGCGTGCTGGCCAGAGCTTGCGCCGTACCTCGGCGACCCGCACCTGACCGAGGAGCGCGCCGCGGAGATGCGTCGCCTGCTCGTCGAGTGCGGCGCCCACGATGCGGCACTCGCCCGTGTCCGGGAACACACCGCCCTCGCCCGCGCCGAACTCGCCGCGCTGCCGTACGAACTCGCGGACCGGCTGGAGACGCTCGTGTCCGAGCTGGTGGAGCGCGTCCGGTGAGCTCCAGCAACTCGGGGAGCACGCACACCGCGCGGCTCCCGCTCTACGACGCCACCGCGGAAGCCGCGTCCTCGGTCGTCATCGACCGGTACTCGACGTCGTTCGGGATGGCGAGCCGCCTGCTCACGAAGGACACCCGAGAGCACATCCGGAACGTCTACGCCCTGGTGCGCGTCGCCGACGAGGTCGTGGACGGCCCGGCGACCGAAGCCGGCCTCGACCCCGCGCTCGCACGCACGGTGCTCGACGAGCTCGAGCAGGACACCGAGCGGGCGATGGCGCACGGCTTCTCGGTGAACCCGGTCGTGCACGCCTTCGCCCGGACCGCGCGGACGACGGGCTTCGGCGCTGAACTGACGCGGCCGTTCTTCGCGTCGATGCGGATGGACCTCGAGCAGACCGAGCACGACGACGCCTCGTTCGACACGTACGTCTACGGCTCCGCGGAGGTCGTCGGTCTGATGTGCCTCCGCGCGTTCGTGTACCGCGCAGGCCGCCCGACCTTCGACGACTCCGTGCTGGTCGACGGTGCCCGGGCGCTCGGTGCCGCGTTCCAGAAGGTGAACTTCCTCCGCGACCTGCACGCGGACTTCGAGGTCCTCGGTCGCTCGTACTTCCCGGGCGTCGACGTCCGGAGCTTCGACGAGGCGACGAAGCACCGCCTGGTCGCCGACGTCCAGGCGGACCTCGACACCGCAGCCCGGACGGTCCCGCTGCTGCCGAAGGACGCCCGCCACGCGGTGGGCCTCGCGCACGCGCTCTTCCAGGAACTCAACGACCGCATCGCGGCCACCCCCGCCAGCCGGCTCATCACCACGCGCGTCCGCGTGCCGAACCCGGTGAAGGCGAAGCTGGCCGCACAGGTGCTCGCCGGCCGCGCGCCGCTGCGATCCCGCACCGTCCCCACCAGACAGACAGGAGGCCCGTCATGAGCCCGACCCGTGCCTCCGGTCCGACGACCCAGCCGTCCACTGCCCGCAAGGTGCCCGTCCGTCGCGCCGTCGTGATCGGCGGTGGCATCAGCGGGCTCGCGTCCGCCGCGCTCCTCGCACGGGACGGCTTCGCCGTCACGGTGCTCGAGCAGCGGAACCAGCTCGGCGGCCGCGCCGGTTCGTGGGAGCGGGACGGCTTCCGGTTCGACACCGGGCCGTCGTGGTACCTGATGCCCGAGGTGTTCGACCACTTCTTCCGGCTGCTCGGCACCAGCGCCGACGAGCAGCTCGACCTCGTCAAGCTCGACCCCGGGTACCGCGTCTACAGCGAGGGCTACGACGAGCCGATCGACCTCCGGGCATCGCGGGAGGACAACCTCGCCCTGTTCGAGTCGATCGAGCCGGGCGCCGGCAAGCGGATGGCGAAGTACCTGGACTCCGCGGCGGAGACCTACGACATGGCCGTCCGCCGGTTCCTGTACGGCACGTTCCAGGACTTCCGGAAGCTCGCCGCACCGGACGTGCTGCTCCGGATGGGCAAGCTCGCCCGGCTCCTGATCGAGCCGCTGTCGACCTTCGCGGAGAGTGCCGTGCGGGACCGCCGGCTCTGGCAGGTCCTCGGCTACCCCGCCGTCTTCCTCGGCACGAGCCCGTATGCCGCTCCGAGCATGTACCACCTGATGAGCCACCTCGACCTCGCCGACGGCGTGCTCTACCCGAAGGGCGGCATCACCGAGGTGATCAACGCCGTCGAGCGGGTCGCCCGGGCCGAGGGCGCCCAGATCATCGCCGGAGCGAAGGTCGAGCGGATCGTCGTCGAGGGCGACCACGTCACGGGCGTCGTGCACCGGGACCGCCGGGGCGTCCAGCACGTCGCGCCGGCCGACGTCGTCGTCAGCGCGGCGGACCTCCGGCACACCGAGATGCAGCTCCTCGACCGGGAGCACCGGACGCACGGCGAGTCGCACTGGAAGAAGCGCGACCCGGGCCCCTCCGCCGTGCTCGTGTACCTCGGGATCGACGGCCCGGTGCCCGGGCTCCTCCACCACACCCTCGTCTTCACCGCGGACTGGAAGGCGAACTTCGGCGCGGTCTTCGGCGACGACCGGCACGTGCCCGACCCGGCGTCGATCTACGTCTGCGCCCCCTCCGAGACGGACCCGACGGTCGCCCCGCCCGGCTCGAGCAACGTGTTCATCCTCGTGCCGTTGCCCGCCGACGTCGGCATCGGCAAGGGCGGCGTCGACGGCGCCGGTGACTGGGAGGTCGAGCGCATCGCCGACCGGGCGATCGACGTCGTGGCCGAGCGTGCCGGCGTCCCCGACCTCCGCGACCGCATCCGGGTCCGGCGCACGGTCGGTCCCGGGGACTTCGCGGACGACTTCAACGCCTGGAGCGGGTCCATGCTCGGGCCGGCGCACACGCTGAAGCAGAGCGCCTTCTTCCGTGAGGGCAACGCATCCGAGAAGGTCGACGGGCTCTACTACGCCGGGTCCTCGACGATCCCGGGCATCGGTCTGCCGATGTGCCTGATCTCCGCGGAGGTGCTGCTGAAGCGCATCCACGGCGACACGTCGACCGAGCCCCTCCCGACGCCGCTCGAACGCGCCGCGGACGCACCGCCGCGGCCGACGAAGCGTGCGCCACGGCGGACGACCGCGGCCGCAGGCTGATGCCGGGGCTGTACCTGCTCGGGCTGCTCGTCGCCCTGACCGGCATGGTGGTCCTGGACCGCCGGTTCACGCTGTTCTTCTGGCGGGCACCGTGGCGGGCGTGCGCCGTGACGGTGATCGGCGTCGCGTTCTTCCTCGTCTGGGACGCCGTCGGCGTGGGGCTCGGCATCTTCTTCATCGGCGAGACGCACCTGCTCACGGGGGTGCTGCTCGCGCCGGACGTCCCGCTCGAGGAGCTCTTCTTCCTGCTGCTGCTCTGCTACACGACGATGAACCTGTTCGGGTTCGTCCGTCCTCGGGTCGCCCGGTCGGCCGACGCCGCCGCGGAACGAGCCGACCGGTGACGGGCTCAGGCGCGTACGCGCTCCTCGCCCTGCCGTTCTTCGCGATCGTGGCCGTCGTGGGTGTCGTCGCCGCGGTGGTCGGCGCGCGCCGGGCCCGGCGCACTGGCCGCTCGGTGCACCGCACCCGCCGGATCGGGCTCGTCACGGGCCTCGTCACCGGCATCGCGCTCCTGGCGATGACGATCGTGTTCGACAACGTGATCGTCTCGCTGCGGATCGTGGCCTACGACCCGTCGTTGATCAGCGGCGCGAAGATCGGCGCGATCCCGGTCGAGGACCTCGCGTACTCGATCGCCGCGGTCGTCCTGCTCCCCGCGCTCTGGGTCCTGCTCAGCCGCGACCACGCGCAGTCGGGACCCAGCGACGACCACGCGCGGTCGGGACCCGACCGCGCGACCAGCCCCGTGCCCGAGAACCGGCCACGACCCCGACCGGAGGATCCGCGATGACGGCGACCCCTGCCTCCCGGCAGTCGACACTGGGCGCGCTCTTCGTGTCGTCCCGACCCATCAGCTGGGTGAACACCGCCTACCCGTTCGGCGCCGCGTACCTGCTCGGCAGCGGCGTCGGCGTCGACGGCGGTGGCGGGTTCTCGATCCCCGCGTTCCTCATCGGCGTCGTGTACTTCCTGGTGCCCTACAACCTGGCGATGTACGGCATCAACGACGTCTTCGACTACGAGTCGGACCTGGTGAACCCGCGGAAGGGCGGGGTCGAGGGCGCGCTGCTCGACAAGAGCGTGCACCGCACGACGCTCTGGGCGGTCGTCGTCACGAACGTGCCCTTCCTGATCGCGCTGGTGCTCCTCGGCGGACCGTGGTCGTGGCTCGTCCTCGCGATCAGCGTGTTCGCGGTCATCGCGTACTCGGCACCCGGGCTCCGCTTCAAGGAGAAGCCCTTCCTCGACTCGCTCACCTCGAGCACCCACTTCGTGTCGCCCGCGGTCTACGGCCTCGCGCTCTCCGGGCCGCACTGGACGGGCCAGCTCGTCGCGGTGTGCATCGCGTTCTTCCTCTGGGGCGTCGCATCGCACGCGTTCGGCGCCGTGCAGGACGTCCTCGCCGACCGGGCCGGCGGCATCGGCTCCGTCGCCACCGTCATCGGCGCACGCGCCACGGTCCGGCTGGCCTTCGTCGCGTACGTCGTCGCCGGCGTCGCGCTGCTGTTCTCCGCGTTCCCCGGGCCGATCGCCGCCGTCGTGGTGATCCCGTACGCGCTCAACGTGCTGCCGTGGTGGAACGTCACCGACGCCGGCGCGGAGTCGGCGAACGCCGGGTGGAAGCGTTTCCTCTGGATCAACTACCTGGCGGGCTTCATCGTCACGATGGCGCTGATCGCGTACGCCTTCACACACTGACCCCGCACGTGCCCACGGCGTCACCGGTCCCTGACAGGATGGACGGGACGTCGTCGTCGGCGTCGCTCGAACACGAAGGAGTGCACGCATGACGGTCCGCATCATCCACGTCGGTCTCGGAGGGTGGGGCGGCAGCTGGGCCCGCGTCGCGCTCCCCGCGGTGTCGGAGGTCGAGGTGGTCGGCATCGCCGACCCGAGTGCCACGACGCTCGAGGCCGTCCGAACGGACCTCGGGCTCCCCACCAGCGCTGCGTTCCCCTCGCTGACCGATGCGCTCGCCGGCGTCGAGGCCGATGCCGTCGTCATCACCGCACCCGCGGTCACCCACGTGCCACTCGCGCTCGAGGCGCTGGACGCCGGCAAGCACGTCCTCGTCGAGAAGCCGTTCGCGAACTCCGCGGTCGAAGCCGCTGAGGCCGTGCACCGTGCCGAGGAACTCGGTCTCGTGCTGCAGGTCAGCCAGAACTACCGCTTCTACCCGGCGCCCCGGGTGGTGCAGGACCTCCTCGCCGCGGATGCCGTGGGGGAGCTCTCGGCGATCAACATCGACTTCCGCCAGTGGGACAACGACCGTGCGTTCGAGGACCACCCGCACTACCGGTTCCCGCACGCGATGATCAACGACATGGCGATCCACCACTTCGACCTGCTCCGGATGGTCACCGGCAAGGAAGCCGTCCGGGTCTTCGCGAAGGCCACCTACCCGTCCTTCAGCAAGTACCAGGACGAGGCGGTCGCGTCGATGCTGATCGAGATGGAGGACGGCCTGGTCGTCAGCTACCGCGGCAGCTGGCTGAGCCGTGGGGAGCACACGCCGTGGGCCGGGGAGTGGAGCATCCAGGGGGAGGACGGTGAGCTCCAGTTCACCAGCCGCGGCGGCGAGCCCGGGGACGTCAGCTGGGACCTCGTCACGGTCCGCCGTCCGGGCGACACGAGTGCGGCGCCCGTCGAACTGCCGACCGCGGAGCACCACGACCGGCAGGGCGGGCTGCAGGCCTTCGCCCGGGCGGTGGCGGGCGGTCCGGCACCGGAGACGAGTGGGCGGGACAACCTGCGGAGTCTCGCCCTGATGGAGGCGGCGACCCGCTCCGCGGCGTCCGGCTTCCCCGAGGACGTCGTCGTCCCGTCCTGACGGTCGGCGCGCGGCTGTCGCGTGCCGAGTGGTCACCAACGGTCGCCTCGCGCGCGAGCAGGCGTCCGTTCGTGCGCGCTCGGCGCCCGGGAGGCCCGTGGCGGACCGGCACCGTGCCTCCCGTCCGGCCGTGGTCGCGACCAGGGCCCGGGCCGGACCCGCAGGAGCGCGTCAGGCCGCGCCGGCCGTCCGCCGCGCCTGGGCGACCGCGGCCCGCACGCCCGTGGACCACTGCGGGCCGTGCCCCGGCAGCACGTGGCGTGCCTCGGTGTCCTCCAGCCGGGACAGCGACGCGACCGCGGTGTCCATGTCGGCCGTCGCCGCCGGAGCCACCACCCGCGGCCCGATCCCGCCGGTGTACGGGTCGAAGGTGACCAGCGCGTCCCCGACGATCACCGCGTCCCGGTCCGCGAAGTGCAGCGCGACGTGCCCGTCCGTGTGCCCCGGGGTCTCGATGATCCACGGCGAGCCCGGGACGTCGGCGCGGGACTCGAGCGGCTCGGTGTCCTCGATCCCGTCGACGTTCGCCGCCCCGGCGAGGAGCATCTGCCCGAGCGGCAGCAACCCTCCGGGGTGGCCGAGCACGAACCCGAGCCGGTTCGTCTGCGGCCGGTACGAGTACGGGTGTGCGGCCAGCGCCGCGTCCCCGGGGTGCACGAACACCGGCGTGCCCCACTCCCGGTGTGCCCGCGCCGCGGTGCCGACGTGGTCGAAGTGCCCGTGCGTGAGCAGGATCCCCTCGACCCGGGACGGCGTGTACCCGAGGTCGTGCACGGCCAGCAGCAGGTGCGGCCACGCGGCGGGGAGCCCTGCGTCGACGACGAGCAACCGGTCCCCGGTCTCGACGAGGTACTGGTTCGTGTGTGCGATCTCGAGGCGGTGGATCCCCTCGGCGACGTCTCGGTACAGCATGCGCGGGACGCTAGCCGTCCGTCTCTGGGCGTCCTTCCGGGTGTGTGTCGGGCCGCGAGCGTGTACGAACGATGTATGGCGAACGACAGTCTCCCCGAGCTCGAGCTCGCGAACGTCCGCACCCGCGAGCGCATCACCGACACCGTCGAGCGGATCCGGCAGAAGGTCGACGTGCCCGCGCGCACCCGTCTCGCCGTCGCGAAGACGAAGCAGCGCTGGCACCGCGACCCGACCCCGCTCGTCGCGCTGGCGGCCACCGCTGCCGCCGGCATCGCGGCGATCGTCGTGGGCGTCCGCATCCGGCACTCGCCGGGGGCGCGTCTGGACGCGCTCCGCACCCCGGCACCGGTCCCCGTGTTCAAGCCGGTGAAGGTGGGCAAGGACGGCAAGTCGAAGGGCGTCCCGGCGTTCTCGCGCAAGGACGACAAGCACAACCCCGTGCTGCAGGACCAGCAGGCCGCTGCGAAGCGCCGCAAGAAGGTCCAGAAGCAGGCGAAGAAGGCCGGCAAGCAGGCCGCCAAGCGCGCGAGGAGGATCTGAGCATGGCACGCGACCAGCAGAAGCCCGCGCCGGACGACCCCAGGAAGCCGGACAGCCCGACGGACCTCACGAAGCCGTCGCTGATGTACACGCTCAAGAAGACCCTCCGCGAGTTCTCGAGCGACCAGTGCACCGACCTCGCCGCCAGCCTGACCTACTACTCGGTCCTGGCACTGTTCCCCGGCCTGCTGGCCGTGGTGTCGATCCTCGGCCTCGTCGGCCAGGCGGACACGACGATCAAGACGCTCCTCGACATCGTCGGGAACATCGGCTCGCCGCAGGTCGTCGAGCTGATCCGCGGCCCGATCGAGAACCTCGTCCGGTCGCCTGCCGCCCCGGTCACTTTCATCGTCGGTATCGTCGGCGCGATCTGGTCCGCCTCCGGGTACGTCGGGGCGTTCGGTCGGGCGATGAACCGCGTCTACAACGTGCGTGAGGGCCGTCCGATCTGGAAGCTCCGTCCGACCATGCTCGGCGTCACGCTCTTCACCGTGATCCTGCTGGTGCTCGGTCTCCTGGTCCTCGTGAGCGGCCCGCTGGCCCGCAGCTTCGGCGACGTCATCGGCCTCGGTGACGTCGCGGTGACCGTGCTGTCGATCGTCCAGTGGCCGATCCTGCTGGTCATCGCGATCGTCGTCGTCGCGGTGCTCTACTACTGGTCGCCGAACATCAAGCAGCCGAAGTTCACCTGGGTGAGCGGTGGCTCGATCCTCGCGCTCCTCATCTGGATCATCGCGAGCGTCGGCTTCGGGTTCTACGTCGGGAACTTCTCGAACTACAACGCGACGTACGGGTCCCTCGGTGGTGTGATCGTCTTCCTGCTGTGGATCTGGATCACGAACAACGCGCTGCTGTTCGGTGCGGAGTTCGACGCCGAGCTCGAGCGGAGCCGGCAGCTGCAGGCGGGCATCCGTGCCGAGGAGGACATCCAGCTGCCCGAACGCGACACCCGGCAGATCGCGAAGCAGGACGAGAAGCACGCGCAGGACGTCCTCGAGGGGATCAAGATCCGCGACAGCGCCGGCCGCGAGTAGCCGCCGACGGCTCCCGGGCACGTCCGCTACGGTTCGGACGTGCCCGACTTCCTCGAGGGGCTCCCGTTCTGGTGGCTCGTCCTCGCGCTCTTCGTGATCGTGTTCTGCCGCGCGCAGGCCACGTACTGGATCGCGCGCGGTGCCGTCGCCGGAGCATCGCGTTCGCGGTGGGGGCGCTGGCTCGACTCGGCTGCGGTCCGTCGGGGTTCGGCTCTGCTCGACCGGTTCGGCCTGCCGGTGCTCACGGTGAGCTTCGTGACGGTGGGGCTCCAGACGGTGATGAACGCCGCCGCCGGCCTCGCCCGGGTGCCGTGGTGGCGGTACCTCGTCGCGATGGTCCCGGGTTGCGTCGCGTGGGCGTTCCTCTACGCCACCGTCGGCCTCGCCGTGTTCTGGGCCGTCGTCGCCGCACTCGCCGGCTCGCCGTGGGGGATGGCCGCGGTCGTGGCCCTGGTGGTCCTGCTGGTGGGGACGGTGGCAGTTCTCCACAACCGCCGCAACCGGCCTGGAGGCTCGGCTCGGCTTCCGTAGGCTGGCTCGCGTGACGACTTCCCTCCCTGCAGATCGTCCGGTCGCCCTGGTGACCGGAGCCACCCGCGGCATCGGCCGCGCGATCGCGGCCGACCTCGGCCGCACCCACCACGTGCTCGTCGGCGGCCGCTCGGCCGACGCGGTCGCGGCCGTCGTGGCCGACCTGCCGAGTGCCGGACCCTTCGTGGGCGACCTCGGCGCGGGGGACGTCCCCGACCTGCCGGATCGCCTCGACGTGCTCGTGCACTCCGCGGGCGTGGAGCAGGGCAACCGGATCGCGGACACCCCGCGTGCCACGTGGGAAGCCGTGTTCGCGACGAACGTGTTCGCGGTCGCCGAGCTCACCCGGCTGGCGCTGCCGGAGCTCCGGGCGTCGCACGGTCTGGTCGTGACGATCAACTCCGGTTCGGGCTTCCTCTCCGGCCCCGGCGGCGGCGTGTACGGCGCGTCCAAGTTCGCGCTCCGTGCGTTCACCGATGCCCTGCGGGAAGAAGAACGGGGCAACGGCGTCCGGGTGTCGAGCGTGCACCCGGGCCGCACGGACTCCGACATGCAGCGGGCCCTGACCGAGAAGCTCGGGGAGTCCTACGACACGGCGTACTTCCTCGCCCCGCAGGACGTCGCCGACGCCGTCCGCACCGTCGTCGACCTGCCGGAGCGCGGAACGATCGAGACGCTCTCGATCCGTCCCACCCGGAAGCGCTAACCCGCGGTCAGGTCCAAGCGCACGTCCAGCCCCAGACGATCCAGGAACGTCTCGTCGTGACTGACCACGACGACCGCGCCGCGGTAGGCCTGCAGGGCATCGACGAGCTGGTCGACGCTCGTGATGTCGAGGTCGTTCGTCGGCTCGTCCAGCACCAGGAGCTGCGGCGCCGGATCCGCCAGCACCAAGCTCGCGAGCGCGACCCGGAACCGCTCCCCGCCGGAGAGCGATCCCGCGGGCCGGTCCACCGTGCTCCCGCGGACCAGGAACCGGGCGAGCCGGTTGCGGAGTTCCGCCTCCGGCACGTGTGTTGCCCCGCGGCGGACGTTCTCGAGCACCGTGGCGTCGTCGTCGAGTCCGTCCTTCCGCTGCGGCAGGTACGCGATGTGCTCCACGTGCGGGACGGCACCCGTGTCCGGCAGGGGGTGCTCGCGCGCGCCGGGGACCCGGACCAGGTGCTCGAGCAGGGTCGTCTTGCCGACGCCGTTGTCCCCGCCGACGGCGACGCGCTCCGGCCCCTGCACGACCGTCTCGCGCCCCCTGACGGTGATCGTGGCGATGCGCCGGGATGCGGGCACGCGCGGGTCAGGGAGCTCGACGTGGATGGACTCGTCGTCCCGGAGTCGCAACTCGGCCTCGCGCGCGGTCGCGAGCGCGGCCTCCTCCGCGGACCCGTGCGCGACGCGGAGCCGCCCGGCGGTCTCCTGCGCCTTCTTGCGCTGCTCGTTCGCCAGTATCTTCGGCATCGACCGGCCGGCCTTCTCGCCCGCCTTCGCCCGCCGCGCGATCTTCGTCTCCGCCTCGATGCGCTGCCGCTTCTCGGTGCGGTGCCGTTGTTCCGCGACGCGGACCTCACGCTCCACCGCGGCCTGCTGCACGCCGAGGTACTCCTCGTACGCCGAGAACGTGCCACCGAAGACGGTCATCGCACCGGCACGGAGTTCGGCCACCTCGTCCACGTGTTCGAGGAGTTCCCGGTCGTGGCTGACGACCACCAGGGTCCCGCGCCAGGTGTCCACCATGTCGAGGAGCATCGCGCGAGCACGGCGGTCCAGGTTGTTCGTCGGCTCGTCCAGGAACGCGATCGGCAGTCCGCGCAAGCGGATCCCGGCGACCGCGGCGAGGACGGCCTGGCCACCCGACAGTGTGCCGACGGGACGGTCGAGCTCGAGTCCGAGGGGGTCGACGGCAGCGGTGGCGCGCTCCTCGACGTCCCAGTCGTCTCCGAGGACGTCGAAGTGCGCCGGGGACGGGTCACCACCGAGGATCGCGCGCAGGGCCGTCAGCGCGTTGCCGACACCGAGCAGGTCGGCGACGGTGTCGTCGGCGCCGGTCTGCAGCCGTTGCGGCAGGTGGTCGACGGGCCCCGACGTCGTGATCGTGCCCGACGTGGGGGAGAGCCGGCCGGTGACCAGCCGGACCAGCGTGGACTTGCCGGCCCCGTTCCTCCCGACCAGGCCGGTCCGGCCGGACCCGAAGGCGGCGGTCAGGTGGTCGAGCGCGACGGTGCCGTCGGGCCAGGTGAAGGTGAGGTCGTGCAGGACGACCGAGGGGTTCGCGGGCATGGTGGTGCCTTCCGGTGTGATCGTGCGGGCGCACGACACCGGACCGCCGCGGGAGCGGCAGGTGCCCACTCGACGGCGGGCGTGATCACGGTGTCAGCGCAGGGGCAGCTGCTGCGAGGACGCAGTACCGGTGATCACGCGCAAGGCGGCTTCTTCCGTCGGTTCACCCCCGTGTCCGAGACCCGAGCCGGCGGTCGGTCTCCCGCCCCGCTGCTCCGCGGTCACGACGGAGTGCCCCAACGCTAAGCCCGGGAACGTGGTGTGCGCAAGCGATGCTGCACGGACGGCGGAACCACTGGACGCCGGAGCCGTCCGTCGATACATTGCATTTCACGACGGGCCGGAGGCGCCGACCGCGGGGACGATGGAGGCACGATGGACTCGACACGGACCGAGCCAGCGATCGCGGTGTTCTGCGGCTCGAGCGACGGAACCGGCGCGGGGCCGGCGCTCGTGGCGGACGAACTCGTCCGGGTCTGCGCGGCCCGCGGCATCCGCATCGTGCACGGCGGCTCGGACGTCGGCCTGATGGGGCGGATCGTCCGGACCGCGCACGCCGAGGGCTGCGCCGTGACCGGTGTGACGCCGCACCACCTGGCGGCGATCGAACCACCGGCGTCCGGCATCGACCTCGTCCACGTCGACACGATGGCCGAGCGCAAGCAGCGGTTCCTGGACTGCACGGACGCGGTCCTCGTGCTGCCCGGTGGCATCGGCACCCTCGACGAAGCGTTCGACGCCCTCACCGGCGCCCAGCTGGGGCTGCACGACCTGCCGGTGGTCTTCGTCGACGTGGACGGGTTCTGGCAGACGCTCCGCGTGCTGCTGGAGCACCTCCGCCGCTCGGGCTTCATCGCGCTGGATCGCGAGATCTGCTTCGCCCGGACGGTCGACGACGCGCTGGCGCTCGCGTTCGCCGGCACCCCGACGGCGGTGGCCTGAGATGCCGACGCTCCTCTCGTACCTCAACGTCAGCAACGCCTCGAACCTGCAGGCGGACAGCGGCTTCGTGTTCCAGGAGTCCCTGCTCGCGGAGCTCCGGGAACTCGGCTGGGACACGGTGCTCGTCGGTCCACCCGGGATCGGTGCCGTCTCGGCCTCGCGCACGATCGAGATCCCGGTCCCGCAGTCCAAGTACGGCGTGCGGTACGGCATGCCGTGGGACACGCTCGACGCCGAGCTCGCGGCGCTCCCGTCGGCCCCGGACGCCCTGCTCGTCAACCAGCCGGAGCTCGCGGTGCCGCTGCTCGCCCTCGTGTCGCGCGCCGCCGGCCACCGCGTCCCGATGGGGGTGTACTTCCACTACGTCCCCGTCCAGGCCGCGTCCGACGGTGTGGTCACGTTCGACCCCAGCCTCGACGACGACGGGCTCGCGGCGAGCATCTGGACACGCCAGGTCGAGGCGGCCTGCTTCGCCGACGTCGCGATGATCGGCAGCACGTACGGCCGTGACCTGTTCCTCGCCGCGACGACCGAGCCGTGGCGCCTCGCGGACCGCTTCGCGATCGTGCCACCACCGCGGACGGCCGGCGACGAGCACCACACCGAGCCCGCGGTGCCGGCGGACCCCGACGAACCCGTGACGCTGCTCTACAACCACCGGCTCTACGCGCACTACGGCACGGCGGAGCTCACCGACCGGCTGGAGGCGCTCGCCGCGCGACGACCCGGGGCGTTCCGGGTCGTCGTGACGAACCCCACCGGCGAGCGTTCGGCGGAGCGCCGCCGCCTCGACCCGAGCATCGACCGCGCGCTCGACCGCCTGCGGACGCTGCCCTTCGTCGAGGTCGTCACCGCCGCCGACCGAGCCACCTACGAGCGGGTCCTCGCCCGGACCGACATCGCCCTCGGACCGCTCCGCGAGAACGCGCTGTGGAACATGGCGATCGTCGATGCGATGGCCCACGGTGCCCCGGTCGTCGCGTACGACCGCGGAGCGTTCCCGGAGATCGTCGGTGACCCGTCGATGCTGCACGGCGGTCGCGACGAGTTCCTCGACCTGCTCGCTGCCCTGATCGACGACCCGGACCTCCGCCGGGCAGCCGGAGCGCGGGCTCGCGCACGGACCAGGGAGTGGGAACCCGCGCGCATCGCTCGCCAGGTCGCCGAACTGCTGAGCGGCAGCCGTCACCGTGCCTGAGACCGATCGTGCCTGAGACCGATCGTGCACGCGTCGAAGGAGCCCGGGTGGCCACGGGGCTGGTGTTCGCGGCGTTCGGGATCGTCGTCGGCACGTGGTCGGCACGGCTGCCCGCCGTGGCTCACGGGGTCGGAGCCGACCACGGGGAGCTCGGCATCGCACTCGTGTGCCTCGCCGCCGGCTGCGTGCTCGGGATGGTCGTGCTCGGCCGGTGCGTCGACCGCGCCCGGTCCGGCGTGCTCATGCCGGTCGCGGTGCTCCTGCTCGGCGTGGTCCTGCCCCTGACCGCCGTGGTGTCGTCGCTGCCCGCACTGTGCGCGGTCCTCGTGCTGGTCGGCCTCGTCCAGGGCACCTGCAACGTCACGATGAACGCTCACGGCGCCGCGCTGCAACGCACACTCGGGCGTCCGGTGCTCGGCGGGCTGCACGCCCGGTTCAGCATCGGCGGGTTCGTCGGCGCCGGCATCGGTGGCGCCGTCGCCGGATTCGGTGGCGGAGCCGGGGTGACCTTCCTCGTCGCGGCGCTCGCGTGTGCGCTGGCAGCGTGCGCCGGGTGGGCACGGCGGTGGTCCCCGACCCCGGCCGACCGCCGCGGGTCCGGTGCCGTCGTCCGGGACGGCCACGTGCCTCCCGTCCGGATCGTCGTGCTGCTCGGCGCCCTCGCGCTGGCGGCGATGGTCGCGGAGGGCGCCGTCGGTGACTGGGGTGCCGTGTACCTGCGGGACGCGCTCGGTGCGCCGGCGAGTGTCGCGGCGCTCGCGTACTCGGCGTTCGCGGTCGCGATGACGGGCACCCGTCTCGTCGTCGACCGTGTCGGCGCTCGTGCCGGACCGGTCCGCACCGTCCGCTGGAGCGCCGTCGTCGCGATCGGCGCGCTCGTGCTCGCGGTCTCGGGCGGCTCTCCTGTCCTGGCACTCGTCGGGTTCGCGGGACTCGGCGTCGGCCTGGCCGCGATCGTGCCCACCGTCTACGGCGCCGTCGGGGCGAGCGCGCGACTGATGTCCGTGGTCGTCGGGACCGGGTACGTGGGGTTCCTCTGCGGGCCGGCGGTCATCGGGTTCGTGAGCACGCTCACCGGACTCCGCATCGCGCTCCTCGTGCCGGCGGCGCTCCTCGTCGCGGTGGTTGCCGGCGCCCGAGTGCTGCGCCAGGACCACACCACCACCCCGATGCGGTCCGACCCAGTGTCGCCATGACAGGCTTGGAGACATGCCCGAGAACCTGCTGCCGACCCCGTCCGCGAACCCCGAGACCCTGCTCCCCGCCGACCCGGAGGTGGACGCGGCGCTCGCCGCTGACGCTCCCGTCGCGAGTGTCGTCGTCGCCCATCCGGCCTCGAGCCTGGCGTGGGCTCTCCTCGCTGACGAGGCCTGGGACCGCGGCGCGACGCTGGAGTCCTACGCGTACGCCCGTGTCGGGTACCACCGCGGGCTCGACTCGCTCCGGAAGGCCGGCTGGCGGGGTGCCGGGCCGGTGCCGTGGTCGCACGAGCCGAACCGCGGGGTGCTGCGGTCCCTGTTCGCGCTCCGTCGCGCTGCCCAGGCGATCGACGAGCCGGGCGAGCCCGAGCGCCTCACCGAGTTCCTGAACGGCGCAGACCCCGCCGCGATCCCCGCGCTCGAGGCGTAGCGCGGCGCGCTCCGTCGCCGCGGCGCCCGCCGCCGCGGCGTCCGCCGACCCGGGCCCCGGCACCGCACAACCGAAACCGGCTCGCACCACGGATTTCCGTGGTGCGAGCCGGTTTCCGTTGTGCGACGCCGATCGGCACCGCCGCCCGGCGACGCCGCCCGGCGCCCGCAACCCGCTACGAGAGCAGCACCGACCACGCGGTCGTCGCCGGCCACAGCTGGTGCTCCGGCAGCACGTCGAGCCCGCAGGCGCGCGAACCGAGGCCGTGCTGCGCCGCGTCGAGGTACAGGTACGTCGCCTCCGGCGTCGGGAGCTCGTACGGGTGCCCGGCACGCCCGACCTGCTGCGCGGTCCACGGCGTCAGGGTGAACCCGGTCCGCCTGGCACCGACGGACGACACCGTGAACGGCCCCACCGTCAGCGTCCGGAGCTCGGGACGGTGCCCGGTCTCCTGTGGCCGCGAGTAGTTCACGTTCAGCAGGGACACCGGGGAGCCGAAGCGTCCGACGTGCGCCGCGTGCGACGAGTCCGCGTAGGACTCCAGCGGCCCGGTCCCGAACCACTCCACGGACTCGGACAGGAGCGAGGCGGGCAGGTCGATCCGCACCCCGATCCGCGGCCAGGTCACGTCCCAGGCGCCGAAGGGGATCGCCGTGGTGTCGAGCTGCAGCCCGGCTTCGGTCAGTGTCCAGCGGTGCGTGACCTCCACGCCGGCGCCGCTGTTGGCCGCCGCGACCCGGACCCGCTGCACGAGTCCGTGCGACGTCCGCTCGAGGTCGATCAGCCGGTGCGTCAGCCGGTCGAGGCCCGCTCGCTCCCACTTCGATGCCGACGCCGGGGCGTCCGGGTCACCGACACCGTGGGTGAGCACCGGGTCGGCCGTCTCGTAGCCGCCCTGCGATGCGAGCCGGTCGTTGTCGGTCGGTGCGCGCCACAGCTCCAGCCGCGGCCCGGCGACGGGCAGTCCCTTCCAGCTGGACAGGTCTCCGCGCTCGGTGAAGGTCGCCTCCCCGAGCCGGTCGCCTTCCCACCCCTGACGGGAGGCTCGGATCGCCTCCGCCGGTCGCGCCGCGACGAGCGTCTGGGTGCGTCCGACGACGTGGCCGGTGTCCGCCCACGCGGTCGGCCCGGCGAGTTCCGCCACGATGTCGAGCCAGAGTTCCTCGCCGGGGGCGATCGGACCGGCCGCGGCTTCGAGGACCTCCTTCGGCACCGGCACGGTCGCGGACTCCCGCGCGGCGATGACCCCGGGGGCGAGTCGCCCGGTGGCCGCGGGGACGCCGTTCCGCGTCAGGGTCCAGGTGAACCGGAGCCCCGCGGTCGAGGCCGAGTGGAACCGGTTCTCGACGAGCACGGTGCCGCCGCCGGAGCCGACGGACGCGGACAGGCGGACCGGCGCGACCACGGCCGCGAACTCCGCGAGCCCGGGGGTGGGGATGTCGTCGGGCAGCACCAGGCCGTCCATCACGAAGTTGCCGTCGTGCACGACCTCGTGGAAGTCCCCGCCGTAGGCGTAGTACGGGGTGCCGTCGGGGGTGTGCGCGAGCAACCCGTGGTCGCGCCACTCCCACACGAACCCACCGTGCAGGCGTGGGAAGCGGTCGACGAGCGCCTCGTACTCGGCGATCTGGCCGGGGCCGTTGCCCATCGCGTGCACGTACTCGCAGTGGATGAACGGCTTCGAACGCTGCCGGGCCGCCTCGGCGGGGCCGCAGCCGAGCAGGGGCGTGGGGGTGCCGCCGCCGATCGACTCGGTCTCCTGCAGGGTCGGGTACATCCGCGAGTACACGTCGGTGTACTCGCCCGTGTAGTCGCCCTCGTAGTGCACCGGGCGCTCCGGGTCGCGAGCGTGGACCCAGGTGGACATCGCGGCGAGGTTCCGACCGGTGCCCGACTCGTTGCCGAGCGACCACATCACGATCGACGGGTGGTTCTTGTCGCGCTCGACGGTCCGCGCGATGCGGTCGAGGTACGCGTCCTCCCACGCCGGGTCGTCGGACGGGTTGCCCTGCCAGTCGAGGAAGAAGAACCCGTGCGTCTCGAGGTCGCTCTCCAGGATCACCCAGAAGCCGAGCTCGTCGGCCAGGTCCAGCACGCGGGGGTGCGGCGGGTAGTGCGAGGTCCTGATCGCGTTGACGTTGTGGCGTTTCATGAGCGCCATGTCCGCGCGGGCATGGGCTTCGTCGAAGACCCGTCCCCGGGTGGGGTGCGTCTCGTGCCGGTTCACCCCGTGGAACACGACGCGCTCGCCGTTGACGAGGAACCGGTCACCGTCGATCGCGACCGTTCGGAACCCGAGGCGGAGCGACACCGTCTCGCCGCCGGTCGTGCCGCCGGCGTCGGTCCCGGTGGACACCGTCGCGTCGTACAGGCGGGGGAGTTCGGCGCTCCACGGTTCGACGCCCTCGACGTCGATCGGCGCGACGTCGGCCGCCGAGGCCCACACCACGTCGACGCCCAGGTCCGGCACGGCGAACCGCAGCGGGAACGCCGCCTCGAGCGTGGGGAACGAGATCGTCCCCGTGCCGGTGGACGGGCGGCCGGACGCCGCCGTCCCGGCGGTCGCCGCGCTCCCGAGCGAGGGCGCCCACGAGGCGCGGACGAACACGTCGTCGACCGGTGCTGTGGGCCGTGCGAGCAGCGTCACGTCGCGGAAGATGCCGGGCAGCCACCACTGGTCCTGGTCCTCCAGGTACGAGGCGGCGGACCACTGGTGCACCCGCACCCGGATCTCGTTCGGTCCCGGACGGAGCACGCTCGTGACGTCGAACTCCGTCGCGAGCCGGGACCCGGTCGACCACCCGATGAGCGAGTCGTTCACCCACACCCGGAAGTGCGACTCGACGCCGTCGAAGCGCAGCAGCACCCGGGCCGCAGCGTCGAACGACGACGGCACCGAGAAGCTGCGCCGGTAGTCGCCCGTCGGGTTCTCCTCCGGCGGGTGCGGCGGGTCGATCGGGAACGGGTACTGCAGGTTCGTGTAGCTCGGCGCTCCGTGCCCGTGCAGGACCCAGTGCGCCGGGACCGGCAGCGTGCCCCACCCGTCCTGGTCCTCGAAGGACGCAGCCGCCGCCACCGGCGACCAGCGGAAGTCCCACTCCCCGTTGAGCGACACCGCGGGTGCATCGGTGTGCAGCCACGCGCGGGGCGCCAGGCGGGACGCCGAACCCGGCGTTTCGGAGTGCAGGTCGTCGATGGCGGTGGTGGTCAACCCTTGACCGATCCTTCCGTGAGGCCCCCGCGCCAGAAGCGCTGCAGGACGATGATGGCGATGACGAGCGGGATGACCGAGACGAGCACCCCGCCGGTGGTGAGCTGGTAGAACTCCGGCAGCCGGTCGACCTGCGCGCGCCAGTTGTTCAGCCCGAGCGTGATCGGGTAGAGCTTCTGGTCGGCCAGCATGATCAGCGGCAGGAAGAAGTTGTTCCAGATGCCGACGACCTGGAACAGGAACACCGTGACGAGCGCCGGCGTCATCTGCCGGAGCGCGATGGTGTGGAAGATCCGCAGTTCGCTGGCGCCGTCGAGTCGTGCGGACTCCATCAGCGCCGTGTCGATCGACGCCGCCGCGTAGACCCGGCAGAGGAACAGACCGAACGGGGAGACGAGGCTCGGGATGAGCACGCTCCAGTACGTGTCGGTCAACCCGAGCGTCGAGAACAGCAGGAACAGCGGCAGGGCCGTCGCGGTGCCAGGCACCAGCACGCCGCCGAGGATCGTCCCGAACACCAGCTGGCGTCCGCGGAACTCGTACTTCGCGAGCGCGTACCCGCCGGCAGCGGCGAAGTACGTCGCGAGCACCGCGCCGACGCCGGAGTACAGCACGCTGTTCGCGATCCAGCGGACGAAGATCCCGCCGTCGTAGGTGAAGACGTCCCCGATGTTGGAGAACAGCGAGAAGTCCCCGCCGAACCAGAACCCGTTCGTGGAGAACAGCGCACCGGTGGTCTTCGTCGCGGCGATCACGACCCAGTACAGCGGGACGAGGAAGTAGACCGCGACGATGACCAGGATCCCGGTCACCACGATCTGCGACTTCGGGGAGCGGTCGAGCTTGCGGCGCTGGTGCGCCGAGATCGACGTGGTGTCCACCGGGACGGCGGACTTCGCCGTGGTCGACGCTTCGATGGCTTCGCTGGTCATCGGTCGGTCCCTTCGGTGGTCGCGACGCGACCGGACGCCAGGCCCGGGTCGGCTTGGGTGGTGACCGCGCGGACGGCGGATGCGCGCGTCTGGAGCGTGCGTCGTGCCTCCAGGCCGTCCTTCTTGGCCCGCTTGCGCTGGTCGCGCTCGTTCTTCGGCGGCCGGTTCGTCAGCGCGAGGAACGCGAACGACAGGATGAACGCGGCCAACGCGATGATGACCGCCTGCGCACTCGCGACGCCGTACTCGTTGAACGCGAACGCGTTCGTGTAGGCGGCGTAGTTCGGCGTGTACTCGGTGTCGATGGCGGGGGCGACCGTCGACAGGATCTGCGGCTCCGCGAACAGCTGCAGCGTGCCGATGATCGAGAAGACCGTCGTGAGCACCAGGGCGGGCGCGATGAGCGGGATCTGGATCCGCCACGCCACCTGGAAGGGTCCGGCGCCGTCCATCTTCGCCGCCTCGTAGATCTCACCGGGGATCGACTTCAGCTGCGCCACGATGATGAGCATGTTGTAGCCCGTGTAGGTCCACGTGACGATGTTCGCGATCGACCAGAGCACGCTGTTCGCGCCGAGGAAGTCCGGCTGCAGCCCCATCGACTGCAGCAGCGACACGATCGGCGAGAGCCCCGGGACGTACAGGAACGACCAGAGGATCGTCGCGATGACGCCGGGGACGCCGTAGGGCATGAAGTAGATCGCCCGGAAGAAGCCCGGCCAGCGGGCGCTCGCCGACTCCAGCAGGAGCGCGAGGATCGTGCAGGCGATGATCATCACCGGCACCTGGACGATGCCGAAGAGCAGCATCCGGCCGATCGACGCCACGAAGCCGTTGTCGCTCAGGGCCGTGACGTAGTTGTCGAAGCCGGCGAACCGGCCGGTGACGCCGTCCTCGCCGAAGAGCCCGGCACGGTCGACCGTGGTGAAGCTCTGGAACAGCGCGCTGATGATCGGGATGATGAACGTCAGCACGAAGAGCGCCAGGAACGGCGCGAGCAGGATCCACGGGGCGCGCTTCTGCGCCCGGGTGGCCTTCGTGCTCGTGCGGAAGGTCGGTGTCTGCTGGGTCATCGTGCCGTCCTGACGCTGAGGCCCTTGTCCTTGAAGGACTGGACGATCTCCCGCTGCGCGAGCTCGACGGCGTCGCTCAGCTTGAGGTTGCCGGTGATCTTGCGGCGGAACTGGTTCTGCAGCGACGTGAACGCCGACTGCGTGACGGGGGACCAGGACCAGTCGACGTTCTGCTCCTGCGACGCGGGGACGAAGACGTCCTCGTTGTAGTTCTGGCCGGAGAACCACTTCGACGGCTGCTGACGCTGCTTGCCGATGTAGTCCTTCGCCGGCGACCAGCCGATGCCGCAGTACTTGATCATCGCGTCGATGCCCTCCTTCGAGGTGGTCATCCACGTGATGAAGTCGAGCGCCTCCTTCGGGTGCTTCGCGTTCGCGAGGACCGCGGCCGTCGAGCCGCCGATCGCGCTCGAACCGAAGCCGGTGTCGCCCCAGGTCTGCATCTGGGCGACCTTCCACTTGCCCTCGCCGCCCTGCACGGACTCGATGAGGGCGTCACCCCAGCTCGCACTCGTGACGGCGGCGATCTTGCCGCTCGCCGCCGATGCGTACCAGCCGGGCGTGTAGGCGCCGGCGCTGGTGTCGACGAGCTTGTCGTCGATGCAGCCGTCGAAGAAGTCGGCGACCATCATCGTCTTGTCGTCGGTCATGTCCACGACCCACTCGTCACCGTCGACCTTGAACCAGCGGGCGCCGGCCTGCTGCGCGTACGCGGCGAACGGGGAGGCATCGGCGACGGGGAACACCTCGAGGTAGTTCTGCTTGCCGGTCTTCCGGACCTTCTCGGCGAGCTCCTTCCACTCGTCCCAGGTCTTCGGCGGTTCGCCGCCCGCCTGCTCGAGGAGCGCGGTCTGGTAGTAGAAGCCCATCGGGCCGGTGTCCTGCGGGATCCCGTAGATGCCGTCGACGAACGACACCTGCGCCCACGCGGCCTCGTCGTACTTCGCCTCGAAGTCCTTCGCGCCGTACCGGGCGAGGTCGACCAGGCCGTTCGCGAGCATGAACTCGGGGATCTGCCGGAGCTCGACCTGCCCGATGTCCGGGCCGCCGCCGGCCGCGAGCGCGGAGTACATCTTCTGGTACCCGCCGCTGTTGCCGCCGGGGATCCAGTTCGCCTGCACCTGGACCTTCGGGTTCTTCGCGTTCCAGATGTCGCAGACCTTCTGGAGGTCCTTCAGCCAGGCCCAGTAGGTCAGCGTGATGGTCTCACCGCTCGCAGCGGCGGGGATGACGGCGGCGCGGTTCACGTTCGTGGAACCGGGGACCGCGCAGCCGGCGAGGAGGCCGGTGGCTGCCGCGCCGATCCCGAAGCCGAACAGCTGGCGTCGTGTGATGGGGCGTCGTGGTGATGGGGGCGTCATTGCCTGCACTCCGGTTCGTCGTTGGATCGGGGTTGCGGTTCAGCCAACCACAAAACCGAGCGTCGGTGCACTTTCGCGTTCTGGGCGTTCGCTCCGATCTGCGAACGCGATCCGCGGTGGCGGTGAATGGTGGGGACCACGTGAGAGCGCAGGGGCTCGACCGAGCTCCGGTGATTCGCCTTCCGAGAGGAGCTGCCATGACGTCGACCAACGTCACGAACGAACTGCACCGGGTACTGGGACAGCGGCTGGAAGGTGGTGGGACGTGGGCGTGGGCCTACGTCGACGCCTCCGCCAACGTCGAGGATCCGCGCCGCCAGGCCGCGCTGAAGCTCCGTGCCGTCGAGGAGGCGCTCCGCGCGCAGGGCTCCGATCTCGACGCGGTCGACGTCATCGCCGGTGAGCTCGAGGACACCCCGGGGATCCCGGCCCCGGTGGCTCGGTACGTGCTCGTGCACGACGGCGAACTCGTGCTGAGCGAGGTGCTCCCCGGTCCGATGCACGCGGCGGAGTCGATCGGCGCCGGAGCCGTCCCCGACCTCGTGCCGCTCGTCGCCCACCGCCCGATCGACCTGCCGTTCCTGGTGGTCCAGATCGGGAAGGACGGCGGCGGGTACCGCGCCTACAAGCTCGGGCACCCCGGGAACTCCGACGACGAGCAACGCATCCAGGGGGAGACCTTCGACCAGCACAAGGTGAAGGGCGGCTTCGGCGACTGGAAGCAGCCCCGATGGCAGGGCCGCACCGAGGAGATCTGGCGGCAGAACACCGCCGAGGTGGCGACCGCGATCGACAAGGCGGTGGAACGGCTGAGCCCCGCGCTCATCGTGGTGTCCGGTGACCTGCAGGCACGTCCGATGCTCATCGAGCGGCTCTCGTCCGATGCGCGCCGTCTCGTCAGCGAGGTGCCAGGCGGCGGCTTCGACGAGACCGTCGTCGGCGACCACGTGCGCGTCGCACTGGCCCGGGTCATCGCCGGGCACCGACACGACCTCGAGGACTCGCTCCGCACCCACGTCGGGCGCGGCGACAACCAGGCGGTGACCGGGCTCGGCCCCGTCGTCGAGGCGCTGCAGCAGGCGCAGGGCTCGACGATCGCGCTCGATGCCGTCGCGATCGGTGACCGGACCCTGCTCGCGCTCGGCACGGCTCCGTGGGTGGCCACGGCACCCGAGCAGGCGGCCGGCGCGCCGGTGATCGGCCCTGTGCCGGCGGTGTGCGCGCTCGTGCGCGCCGCGGTGCTGACGGATGCGGAGCTCGTGCTCGTCAACGCTGCGTCGTTGCCCGGCGGTGCCGCGGCGGCGGCGCTCCTGCGCTGGCCCGTCGGCCCGACCGTCCCGGCCTGAGCCCGCGGGTACGCCCCGCCACGCTGCTCTCCTGCTGAGACGCCACCGAACTCGGTGGCGTCTCAGTCGGAAACGGGCGTTCTGCTCGCCAGGAGGCGCCGGGCGCGAGGGGGCATCTCGAACAGGAAGCGCGCCGGCGTGTGGCGGAACGACCAGAACACGGCAAGGCCGAGGAGCGAGGCGGTGGTCGTCAGCACGAGCACCGTGCAGGTGGGGTTTGCGCAGAGGAGCGGCAGCAAGCCCGCATCCGTGCTGATCGCGAGCAGCACGACGATGACTGGTGTGTGGGTGAGGTAGGGGACGACCGACCACTTCCCGAGCCAGGCGAGAGGAGCAGCCCATCGCGTCACTGCCCGAGCAGCGAGGACGGTCGCAGCGGTGCCGACGAACACCTGGACGACTCCGAGCGGCGACGCGACGCTCGGGTCCGCGGTCGCGTGCAGTTCACCGATCCCGAGCCACAGGAGGACGGCGATGATCACGACGACCGGTGACGCCAGCTGTACGCGAGCGATGATCCATGGTGCGAGGCGAGCTCCTGCCAGGGTGAAGAACGCGTACCCCGGGAGTCCTTGCAAGCCGGGCCCGAGAACGTGCCAAGTCGCCTCTCCGGTCATCTCACGACCCCAACCGATCACGGCGGCGGCAAGCACGAAGGTCGACGCGAGGACCGCGGCGGTGGGGAGCCGGCGTGTGGCCCATGCCAGCGTGAGGTGGATGGCGAGCGCCCACAGGTACCAGATCTCGCCGTTCGGCCGGACGACAGCGACGGCGACCCTGGCGAGTTCGCCGACGAGGTCGACGGCACCGTCGGTGGTCAGGCTGCCGAGGATCCGGTAACCGAGGACGACCGGTTGCCAGAGCAGGTAGAGCCAGAGCAACGGGAGTACCCGATCGGCAAGACGCCGTCGACCGGCCGCAGCGTCGAGCAATGCCGGCCCGGAGACGATCCCGGAGACGAGGAAGAAGACCGGCAGGGAGACCACGAGGCGGTCGAGGACCCAGGTCGCCGGAGCCGATGCGGCCGGGCTCCACGAGACCGCGTGGATGAGCACGATGCCGATGATGGCGATGCCCTTGGCAGAGTCGAGCCATCCGATTCGTCGCATCCTACAAGAGTATGTGACATACGACATGTTTTCAAGGATCCAATGCAGTCGTGCGAACGGTCCACGCGGGACCAGCGGCAGCGCCAGCGCGACGATCCCGAACGACGCTGCGAAGCCGAGTGCCGCCGACCAGGGCGCCGACGCCCGGGCCGGCGGCGATCGCGGCGGCGTCCGCCGCTCGCGAGGATCACCAGCCAGAGGGGCACCGGATTGCTGGCTGCGGCGCACGCGGCGAGGTCCAGCAATGTGGTGAGCACGAGCCCGCCGGCGATCACGCTGCGCTCGATGCCGTCGCGATCGGTGACCGGACCCTGCTCGCACTCGGCACGGCGCCGTGGGTGGCGACGGCACCCGAGCAACCGGCCGGAGGGCGGCTCCTCTGTTCATGAATATCAGATGCTGATATTGTGATTGCATGCGAAATTCAATCACCCATGCGCGCCGGGTCGCCCGCTTGGCCGGTGTCGTCGCTGATCGCGTCCGCGCGCGTCGCGACGACCGGAGGGCTGCCGACGCCGAACGTTCCCGGGCCCCGCGGGCGGCACTCGTCTACGACGGGGTGACCGATCGGAGCCTCGTCCTCGCCGGGATCGAGGTCGGCGAACGCCACCCGGAAGTCGTCCTCGTCATCGACGAGGTCCGACGAGGAGCGGCGTTCGCGGGCGTCCAGACCGCACTTGCAGCAGCGATCGGGTACGCCGACCGGACCGGACGAGACCTGCGTGTCGTCATGACGCGCTCGACGTCTCGTGGGAACAGCGCCGAACGGGCGGCGGCACTCATCGCCGAGCGCTTCCCCGGGCGCTTCGCCGGGCGCGGACCGGTCGAGGTCGTGACGAGGGAGTCGATCCCGGCAGCGGTCTTCGCAGCCGACACCGTGTGGATCGCGACCTACTGGAAGACCGCTCACGCCCTCGACGTCGCCGCTCGTGCCGGGGTCGTCGACCCGCGCCGGGTGGTCTACCTCGTGCAGGACCACGAGCCGGGGTTCCAGCCGTGGTCGACCGCGTTCGCCGTCGCCTCGTCGACCTACCGCGCAGGCTTCACGCTCTGCGTCAACTCGGAGCCGGTCGCCGCCGCGCTCCGGCAGACCGAGGGCGTCGCCGTCGCGTCCGGCCTCGTCTTCGCACCCGAACTCGACCGTGCCGGCATCGACCGTGCGGCGGCCGTCCGCGCAGCATCGACGAGGACCGCCGCCCGGGTGCTGTTCTACGCGCGCCCGTCGAAGCCGAGGAACATGTACGTCCTCGGGGTCGCCGCACTCGCGGCCGCCGCTGCACAGCTCCGGGACGCCGGCGTCATCGCCGAGTTCGTCTCCGCGGGCGAGCAGCACGAGGCCGTGGAGCTCGGCACCGGCGACGTCCTCAGGTCGCTCGGGACGCTCGACTGGAACAGCTACTTCGAGGTCCTCGGTGAAACCGACGTCGTGCTGTCCCTCCAGCAGAGTCCGCACCCGAGCCATCCGCCGCTCGATGCGGCCGAGTCGGGCGCCCGGGTGGTCACCAACGACCTCGGCGGCGCGCGGGCGGGCCTCCACCCCGGCATCGACGCGGTGCCGGCGGATCCGGCGACGCTCGGGACCGCGGTCGCTCGCGCTGTGCTCGCGGGGCTCGGGATGACGAGCGAGGGTGCCCCCGCGGCTGCCGAGCGCGTCGCGAGCCGGAGCGACCTCGGGCGCCCGCTCACCGATGTGCTCGACGAACTCGCCATGAGTGTCGAGCCGGGCGTCCGCCTGCGTTGAGCCGCGTGGCCGCCTGCGTTGAGCCGCGCGGCCGCCTGCGCTGAGCCGCGCGCGCCCGGGGGCGTCCCGCCCGGGTCAGTCGTGCGAGCGGTCCGCGCGCGGGACCAGCGGCAGCGCCAGCAGGGGCAGGACCGCGACGATCCCGAACGACGCCGCGAAGCCGAGTGCCCCGACCAGGGCGCCGATGCCCGGGCCCACGGCGCTCGCCGCGATGAACTGCCCCGTGTTCTGCGCACCGAGTGCCCGGCCGGACCAGAACGGCCCGGCCGCCTCGGCGACCGACGTGTACGCCAGGCCGTTGTCCGCCACCGTGACGCTCGTCGCGATGACCAGGAACACCGCGGCGCCGGCCAGGTGCGACACGTCGACCAGCGCCAGCACGGCCATCACCACGGCGGCACTCACGGCGACGATCCGCAGCGGGCCGACCCGCGAGCCCGCGCGGTCGCTCCAGACGCCGACGAGGATCCGCCCGATCGCCCCGACGAACTGCGACGCCCCGACGAGGAGCCCGGCCGCCGGCGTCGACAACCCCAGGCCGACGAGCCACACCAAGCCGTAGGTGGAGAGCGTGAACTGCGGCACCACGAGCAGGATCGACACCGCGTGGATCCGCCACAGGAAGCCGTTCGCCCGGTACGGGTTCGCCGTGACGGTCTCCGGCGCGGCCGACCGTGCCGGACGCGGCGGGTTCGCGATCCCGATCGCACACAGCACCGCGAGCACCGCGCACAGCACGATCGGCAGCACGAGTGCTGCCCGGATGCCCGACACCTCGGCGAGCTGCGGCACGGTCACCGCCGCGAGTGTCACCCCGAGCGGCTGCGACATCTGCCGGATCCCCATCGCGAGCCCACGACGCTCCTTCGGGAACCACCCCACGACCACGCGACCGCTGGCCGCGTTCGTCGAGGCGCTCGTCATGCCGCCTGCGAGGAACGCCAGCCCGAGGAGCACCGGGTTGCCGGCCGCGGCCCACGCGGCGAGGACCGCCAGCGTGGTGAGCACGAGCCCGCCGGCGATCACGATGCGCTCGCCGAAGCGGTCGGTGATCGCGCCCCAGGCGATGAGCGTCAGGACCATGCCGAAGGTGGGTGCTGCGGCGAGGACACCCGCGAGGGTGAGCGACGTCCCCTGTGCGTGCAGGTAGGGGATGAGCAGCGCCGGAGCGGAGACGACGAGGGTGCCCGCTGCCTGCGCCGCCACGCCGAGCGCGAGCATCGTCCAGGCGCGGGCGCTGATCGTGGGGACGGGGGCGGGAGCAGTCGTGGTCACGGGAATCGTTTCGTCTCGGAACTGATTGGTATACCAAAACGGTATACCATCCGAGGCTGCCCGCCGCTAGGGTGGTTGGCCGTGACCGAATCGATCGACGCAGCAGCACCGGTGTCGCAGACGGCGCAGCTCTACGACAACCTCCGAGCCGCGATCCTCACGCTCGACATCGCGCCGGGTGAGCGCATCTCGGAGCGCGGGCTCGAGGCCCGGTTCCACGCGTCACGCACCCCCGTCCGCGCCGCGCTGTCCCGGCTGGAGCGCGAGGGACTCATCCTGCACGAGGGTCGCTCGTGGACGGTCACCCCGATCGACCTCGACGAGATCGCCTCACTCGCGGAACTGCGTGGCGTCCTGGAGCCCGCCGCCGCCCGGCTGGCGGTCTCGCGTGCTTCCGCGGAGCAGCTCGCCGAGGTCCGGGCGCACCTCCACACCCTCCGTCCGACACCGGACCAGCAGTCCGGCATCCGGATGGGCTCGACGTTCCACCTGGACCTGGCCGCACTCGGCGGCAACCGGTTCATCACGGAGGCCATCGCCGACGCGCTCACCCGGCTCGAGCGCACCCGATGGATCGAGGTCCGCACGCCCGAGGCCCGCGACGCCGCCTGGGCGGAGCACAGCGAGATCATCGATGCGGTGCAGTCCGGCGACGCGGACCGCGCCGCCGAACTGCTCGCCGCGCACGTCGCCGGCACCAACGACCGCCTGCTCGCGTGGATCGCGCAGGAGCGTCGCCGTCTGCGCGGAGCGGGCATGGCGATCGTCGGCGCGACCGACCGCTGAGCAGCACGGCGGCGGCGATCACCGGCCCTGCTGCGCTCGCCGACGTGACCCACCGCTGAGCCGAGCGCGCGTGACGGAGTCGACCCGGGCCTCCTGCCCGAGACCGCGTCAGCGGCTACTCGGGCCGAGACCGCGTCAGCGGCTACTCGAGCCGCGCTCCGTCGTCGGTGTCGTCGAGCGCGATCGCGCCCGTGTGTTCGAGGAGCGCCTCGCGCACCTCTGCTTCATCGCGGCTCACGCGGATCGCGTCGCGGCGTCCTGAATGGGTCGACTGTGACATCTGGATCGTCCTTCCCGAAGGCGGGCCGAGGCCCGCGATGACGCGGACACCGTCCGCTGGTTGCGCTTCCCCACGGGACGTACTGAGGTCGCCCCAGTGTGGTCCGCTGCGTCCGCGGAACGCAAGGGTCCACACCGCGCTGTGGAGAAGTGTGTCGGGGACCGGTGCCTAGGATGGTCCGCTGTCGGGGCGGCTCACTCCCGGCGTCGACGAACGGACGGACGGGAGGCACGGGTTGAGCGAGCAGCGCACCGCACCTCCCACGGTCTACGACGTCGCCTCCGCGGCGGGTGTGTCCATCGCCACCGTCTCGCGTGTGCTCCGCACCCCGGACGCCGTCCGGGAGGGCACCCGTGACCGCGTGCAGGCAGCGATCCGGACGCTCGGGTACGTGCCGTCGGGCAACGCCAGGGCGCTCGCGGGCAAGCGCACCGGGGTGATCGGGCTGCTGCTGCCCGGGTTCGACGTGGTCCCGGACGAGCGACCGGGGCTCGTGACCGACGGCGGGGTCCGCGTGGTCGACGACCGCCGTCACGTGACGCAGCCCTTCGCGTCCAACCTGTACTTCGACGAGGTCCTCCGCGGCGCCGAGACCGAGGCCTGGCAGCGTGGCCTCGCCCTCATGGTGGCGGCGGGACGTGGACCCTCGCGCGACGTGATCGTCAACGACGTCGCCGGCCGCGTCGACGGACTCGCGGTCCTGGCGCAGACCGTGCCGGACGAGCTGCTCGAGCACGTCGCCCGCCGGATCCCCGTCGTGGTGCTCGCCGACGACCGCCGCTCGCACGGGTTCGACTCGGTGAGCGTCGACAACGCCGCCGGCATGCGCACCGTGGCCTCGCACGTGATCGGCCGGCTCGGGATCGACTCGATCGCGTACGTCGCCGGTCCCATCGACTCCCCGGACGACATGGAGCGGTGGACCGGGTTCCGGGCGGCGCTCGCCGACCACGGCCTCCCCGTCGAGTCGGTGCGGACCGTCCACGGCGACTTCGGCCGGGCCCGCGCGCGGGAGCTCGCGGCGGCCCTGCTCGCCGATGCAGCCCCGCGGGCGATCGTCTGCTCGAACGACCAGTCGGCGCTCGGCGTGCTCGACGCCGTCGCGGCGCGGGGGCTGCGCGTGCCGGAGGACGTCGTCGTGACCGGGTTCGACGGCATCGACGCCGGACGGTTCTCGTCCCCGCGCCTGACGACGGTGCACCAGCCCATGGGCGAGCTCGGGCGGGCTGCCGTGGCGGCGATCGTCGACCGGCTCGAGCGTACCGAGGGGCCGCCGCGGTCGGTGCGCCTCCCCGTCGAGGTGCTCCTCCGCGAGAGCTGCCCCCCGGCGCTCTAGCGCCGCGCGCCGCGCCGCCGCGGCGCTGCCGTGGCGCTGCCGCGCCCCTGGGTCGTTCCGTGCGTGGTGAGTCGTTTCGTGCGTGGGGGGTCGGAACTTCCCACCACCAACGCGCGTTTCCTCTTCCCAGAGTGGCCGAGATGGGACGGATCGCGCGTGTTCCGTGGCGGGGCCAAGCCGAGCCTCCCGGCAGTCCCGCTGAGCGGCAGCACCACCCGCCCGCTGCCCGCCGAGATCGCACGAACTGTCGCATCGGTGCGCCTGACGCGACACAAGGTGCGATCTCAGCGCCCCTCGGCGGCCGTCGGCGGCACGCCGTGGCCGCTCGAGGGCCGCGTGCGCGGAGCCGGCGCACGCCGAGCACGCGGCGTTCCGGGGTGCACCACAAACCCCCGGTTGCAAAGCGCGATGTAAGCGCATACATTGTCCCGGTACCCACTCGACACGGAGGTCGACCGAGCAATGACGCTTCCCCCACAGCGCACGCGCTCCCCGCGCGTCCCCGGCGCACGCCGTGGCCGGCGCGGACGCCTGATGGCGGCCCTCGCCGGGCTCGCAATCGTGGCCCTCACGGCTACCGGCTGCAGCATCCAGGTCCGGTCCCAGCCGGACCCGAGCATCGGCAAGGACACGATGCTCATCAACGCGGACCACGGCAACCCGCTGTTCGACCGCAACTTCAACCCGTACATCGCGAACGCCCGCACCGCGTCGAAGTGGATGTACGAGCCCCTCATCGAGGTGAACCCCCTCGACGGCAAGCGCAACCCGTGGCTCGCGAGCTCCTGGACGCAGCCGGACGCCAAGACGATCGACATGACGATCCGCAGCGGCGTCAAGTGGTCCAACGGTGACGCCTTCAGCGCGAAGGACGTGGTCTTCACGTTCGACCTGCTGAAGAAGTTCCCGGCGATGGACCTCAAGGGTGCCTGGCAGCACATCGCGAGCATCGAGCAGCAGGGCCAGCACGTCATCTTCCACCTGAAGTCGGAGGACGTCCCGAGCCTGACGATCATCGGGCAGACGTACATCCTCGGTGAACAGCACTGGAAGGACGTCAAGGACCCGACGACGTTCCGCGACCCGAACCCGGTCGGCACCGGCCCGTTCGTGCTCGGCAACTACACCGACCAGCAGTACTCGATGGACAAGAACAAGTCCTACTGGCAGGCCGACAAGATCGCCATCAAGCACCTGATCCTGCCGGCGACGAACACGCAGCTCGACACCGTCACGCGTGGCTACGACTGGGCGTACGCGTTCATCTCCGACGTCCAGGGCACGTGGGGTGCAGCGTCCAAGACGAACACGTACTGGTTCCCGCCGGGGGGTGTGATCGGCCTGATCCCGAACCTGACGAAGGCGCCGTACAACGACGTCAACGTCCGCCGGGGCATCTCGCTCGCACTGAACCGTGACGACATCGCCGAGACCGCGACCGAGGGCAACCTCAAGGCGGCGGCGCAGACCGGCCTGATCCTGCCGAACCAGGAGCAGTACGTGAACGACAGCATCCCGGACAAGGGTGTCGTCACGCAGGACACGAAGGCCGCGATCGCGAGCTTCGAGAAGTCCGGCTACACGGTCCAGGACGGCAAGATCGTCAAGGACGGCAAGCAGCTCGAGATCAACATCATGACCGCGAACGGCTACTCCGACTGGCTCCGCGCCGCACAGGAGGTCCGCCGCAACCTGACCGCCATCGGCATCAAGGTCACGATCAGCGCGCCGCAGCCCGCCGGGTACCAGTCGAACATCAACAACGGCACCTTCGACATGGCGATGGGCGGCATGGGCAACGGCGACGTCTACCAGGCGTTCAACTCCCTGCTGAGCTCCGACTTCTACCAGCCCGTCGGCAAGTCGACGGTGAACAACTACGAGCGCTACAAGAACGCCGACACGCAGAAGCTCCTCGACGAGTACAAGGCGACGACCGACACCGCGAAGCAGCAGGAGATCCTCGATCAGCTGCAGGAGGTCGTGTACAACGACCTGCCCGTGATCGGGATGTACTACGGCGGCCTCTGGGGCCTGTTCAACACGTCGAAGTTCGTCGGGTGGCCGAGTGCGGACGACCCGTACATGGCGCCGCAGAACTACGACTCGGCTCCGCTGCTCATCTTCTCCAAGCTCCGACTGCGCGACAGCGCCGCGGGACGCAAGATCCTCCAGGAGCAGAAGTGAAGTACATCCTCCAGAAACTCGTCCTCTTCGTCCTGACCCTCTGGGCCGCGGTCACGCTGAACTTCGTGCTCCCGCGACTCATGCCGGGCAGCCCGACCGACGCGGCCCTGGCGAAGCTCAGCCAGAACGGCCCGGTCACCGATGCCACCAAGAAGGCCATCGAGGCCCAGCTCGGCGTCCCGACCGGCAACCTGTGGGACCAGTACGTCAGCTACCTGCACCAGGTCGTGACGCTCGACTTCGGTGTGAGCTACACGTTCTACCCGCAGGACGTGGGGTCGCTGGTGGCCCGCGCGCTGCCGTACACGCTGATCCTCGTCGGCCTGGTCACGATCATCGCGTTCGTGCTCGGCACCCTGATCGGTGTCGGCGCAGCGTGGAAGCGCGGCACCTGGCTCGACTCCCTCCCGACCCTGTCGGGGAGCTTCATGTCGACGTTCCCGTACTTCTGGACCGCGCTCCTGCTGCTGTTCTTCCTCGGCTACGTCCTGCACTGGTTCCCGACCACGGGCGCGTACTCGGCGACGACGACACCGGGCCTCAGCGGCGCATTCGTCGGTGACGCCCTGCAGCACGCGATCCTGCCGGCCGTGACGATCCTCGTGACGAGCCTCGGCGGCTGGATCATCGGCATGCGCAACGCGATGATCAACACCCTCGGCGACGACTACGTCACCTTCGCCGAGGCGAACGGTCTCCGTGGCCGCACGGTCGCGATCCGCTACGCCGCCCGCAACGCGATCCTGCCGAACCTGACCGGCTTCGGTCTGGCACTCGGTGGTGTCGTCGGCGGTTCGGTGCTGGTCGAGCAGGTGTTCGGCTACCCGGGCATCGGCTACCTGCTCTTCAACGCCGTCATCGGGCAGGACTACCCGCTCATGCAGGCACTGTTCCTGATGATCACCGTGTCGGTGCTCATCGCCAACTTCATCGTGGACGTCCTGTACGGCGTCCTGGACCCGAGGACTCGACGATGAGCACTGTCGCAGTACGCACGCAAGACGCACCGGAGCAGCAGGCTCCGTCCCGATGGAAGAGTGCAGCCCGCCAGTTCGGCGTCGTCTGGGGCAACACGAAGGCCCGGATCGGGATCATCATCCTCGCCGTGTTCGTCGTCGTGGCGCTCGCAGCACCCCTCCTCGCCCCGTACGGCGCGTCCCAGAACGGCTTCGCCCGTTCCGCCGACGCGACGTGGGCGCACTGGATGGGCACGACCGCAGCCGGTGAGGACGTCCTCTCCCAGATCATCTACGGCGCACGCATCTCCGTGATGGTCGGTGCGGTCGCGGGCATCCTGTCCACGCTCGTCGCCGTCGCGATCGGTCTCAGCTGGGGCTACGTCCGCGGCTGGATCGCCGAGGTCATCGGGTTCATCGTGAACCTGTTCCTCGTCATCCCGGGGCTGCCCCTGATGATCGTCATCGCGGCCTACCTGCAGAACGGCGGGATCGCGGTCATCATCGCGGTCATCGTGGTGACCGGCTGGGCGTGGGGTGCTCGCGTGCTCCGCTCCCAGACGCAGTCGCTCCGCGGTCGCGACTTCGTGACGGCGGCGCAGTTCTCCGGTGAGGGTGCGACCCGCATCGTCTTCCGCGAGATCCTGCCGAACATGACCTCGCTCATCGTCGGCTCGTTCTTCGGTGCTGCGACGAGCGCGATCCTCGCGGAGGCCGGCCTGGAGTTCCTCGGCCTCGGCGACTCCTCGATCGTCAGCTGGGGCACGATCCTCTACTGGGCGCAGAACTCCAACGCGCTGCTCACCGGTCAGTGGATCCTGCTGTTCGCCCCGGGTCTCTGCATCGCGCTCCTCGCGATGAGCCTGACCCTGATCAACTTCGGCGTCGACGCCGTGTCCAACCCGCGACTGCGCGAGGGTGCGCGGCCCCGTAAGGAGCGAAAGAATGCCTGAATCCACCCTGGAGGCTCGGCCCGACTCCGCCCCGCGGGCTGCGGACGTCCTGCTCGACGTCCGTGACCTGTCGGTGGTCTACGAATCGGCCGGACAGACCGCGGTCCAAGCGGTCGACCACGTGTCGTTCTCGCTGCGGAAGGGCGAGTTCGTCGGCCTGGTCGGTGAGTCCGGTTCCGGCAAGTCGACGCTCGGCTACGCGCTGACCCGTCTGCAGAAGCCGCCGGCGCGCACGAACGGCGGCAGCATCGTCTTCGCGGGCAAGGACATCCGCGACCTCGACGAGGAGGCGCTCCGGCAGCAGCGCCAGGGCGGGTTCGCCATGGTGCTGCAGTCCGGCATGAACGCGCTGAACCCGGTGCGCACCATCCGGAACCACTTCATCGACATCTTCAAGGCCCACGGCCACGTCCCGCGCGAGCGCTGGGACAGCCGGATGCGGGAGCTCGTCGGCAAGGTGAAGCTGCCGGACTCGATGCTCGCCCGGTTCCCGGGCGAACTCTCCGGCGGCATGCGACAGCGCGTCTCGATCGCGCTGGCGCTGTCCCTCGAGCCGCAGCTGATGGTGTTCGACGAGCCGACCACGGCGCTCGACGTCCTGGTGCAGCACGCGGTGATGGACACGATCATCGAGCTGCAGCGGTCCGAGGGCTTCACCGCCGTGCTGATCTCCCACGACCTCGGCATCGTGCTCGAGGCCACGGAGCGCGTCCTCGTGATGCACGAGGGCCGGATCGTCGAGGACGGCGGCTCCCGCGAGATCCTCCGCGACCCGCAGGACGAGTACACGCAGATGCTGCTCTCGCACTACGCGGACCCGCGCGCCGAGGTCGTCTCGCTGCCCGGTTTCCCGGACCGCTCCCTCCGGGGGGAGTCCGGTGCCAGCCGCCAGGAGACGACGACCTCGCACGCGACCGTCGGTTCCCGCGAGCGCAGTGCCGCGAAGAACCCGATCGTCGTCGAGGGCCTGGTGAAGACCTACGCCCCGCCGCGTCGCGGTGAGGACCCGGTCCGCGCCGTCCGCGACGTCTCGTTCACGCTCGAGCCGGGGCAGTCCCTCGCGCTCGTCGGCCAGTCGGGTTCCGGCAAGTCGACGATCGCGAAGATGCTCACCGGCGTCGAGAAGCCCACCTCGGGCACCGTCCGCTTCGGTGACCTCGACGTCGCGAAGCTCGGACGCCGAGGCCTGCGCGACCTGCGCTCCGAGGTGCAGATGGTGTTCCAGGACCCGTACGCGGCCCTGAACCCGCTGCACACCGTGGAGTACACGCTCACCCGTCCGGTCGTGAACTACACCGGGCTCCGCGGCAAGGACGCCCGTCGTCGGGTGCTCGAGCTCCTCGAGACCGTGGGGCTGTCCCCGGTGGAGCAGTTCGCGCAGAAGCTCCCGCACCAGCTCTCCGGTGGGCAGCGGCAGCGCGTGGTGATCGCCCGGGCGCTCGCGAGCGACCCGCAGGTGATCATCGCGGACGAGCCGGTGTCGATGCTCGACGTCACGCTCCGCGCCGGTGTGCTCGCACTCCTCGAGGACCTGCGCGAGCAGTGGGGCGTCTCGCTCCTCTACATCACGCACGACCTGCTGAGTGCCCGGCTCATCACCGACGACATCATGGTGCTGCACGACGGCGCCGTGGTGGAGCGCGGCCGGACCGCCGACGTGCTGCAGCACCCGCAGGACAGCTACACGATCGACCTGCTCGACGCGGTCCCGAACCCGCGCCGACGGCTCGCGGAGGGACTGATTTGACCACGCTGCACGACTTCGAGGCGGTCCCGTCGTTCGGGCACCTGCCCACCCCGGACGGCGTCGACGTCGTCGGCATCGACCTGCCGATCGGTCGGCTGACCGCGTACCGCGTCGTCCCGGACGGCGCGAGCAAGGGCACCGTGCTGATCGTCCCCGGGTACACCGGCTCGAAGGAGGACTGGCGCACGTTCATGCCGCTCCTCCGCGATGCCGGCTGGACCGCGGTGGCGATCAGCCGTCGCGGGCAGGCCGATTCGGCAGCGCCGGCGGAGCCGCGGGACTACGCGCTCGAGGCGGAGGCCGCCGACGTCGTGCGCGTCGCACGGCTGCTCGACGACGGGGCGCCCGTGCACCTCATCGGGCACTCCCTCGGCGGCGTCATCGTCCGTGCGGCGGCGATCCAGGACCCGAGCGCCTTCCGCGACGTCGTGCAGTTCTGCTCCGGCCCGTACGGCTGGCCGTACCGCAAGGTCACCGAGCTGACGATCATGCACGACACCGGCGGGAACAACCGCACCCTGTTCGACGCGACGAACCCGCTCTGGGCCGGACGCCCGGACGAGGAGCTCCCGGACGACGTCCGCATGGTCCGTGAGCGGTTCGACGCCACGAGCCCGCTCAGCGTCACCGCCGGCGGCCACATCCTCGAGGACCACACCGACGCGTCCGCCGAACTCCGCGCCACCGGCCTCCCGGTGCTCGTCACGCACGGCGAGTGGGACGGCGCCTGGCCGATCCCGTGGCAACGCGCGATGGCCGAGGACACCGGCGCCGAGTACGTCGTGATCCCGGAGAGCTACCACGGCCCCCAGGTCGAGAACCCGCTCGGGACGGTCGCCGTCTTCGATGCGTTCTTGGCGAAGCACTGAAAGGACCCATCATCACCACGCTCAGCTTCCCCGACGGTTTCCTCTGGGGCGCGGCCACCGCTGCCCACCAGATCGAGGGCAACAACGTCAACAGCAACTGGTGGGTGCACGAGCACGAGCCGGACACCACGATCGTCGAGCCGTCCGGCGACGCCGCGGACAGCTACCACCGTTACCGCGAGGACATCCGCATCGCGGCCGAGCTCGGGCTGAACTCCTACCGGTTCAGCATCGAGTGGGCGCGCATCGAGCCCGAGCGCGGGTTCGTCAGCCGCGCCGAGGTCGACCACTACCGGCGCATGGTGGAGACGTGCCACGAGTTCGGCATCGAGCCGATCGTCACGCTCATGCACTTCACCGTGCCGCGCTGGTTCGAGCGCGACGGCTTCTGGCGCGCCCCCGACGCGGCGGACCTGTTCGCCCGGTACACCGAAGCCGCGCTCCCCGTCGTCCAGGACGGCGTCCGCTACGTCTGCACGATCAACGAGCCGAACATCGCGGCGATGCTCGCGGGTGGCGAGGACGCCGCGAACCTGGTCGCCTTCGGCCTGCCGAACCCGGACCTCGGCGTCGCGGACGCGCTCCTCGCGTCGCACAAGCGCTCCCGCGAGGTCCTGTCGCAGGTGGACGGCATCAAGTCGGGCTGGACCATCGCGACCCAGGCGTTCAAGGCGTCGGGGGAGCCCGGCTCCGAGGAGATGCTCCGCGAGTACGGCTACCCGCGTGACGACTGGTACCTGGAGAACGCCGCGGGTGACGACTTCCTCGGTGTCCAGGCGTACACCCGGACGTTCATCGGCCCCAACGGTCCGCTCCCCGTCCGGGACGACGTCGAGACCACCCTCACGGGCTGGGAGTTCTACCCGGAAGCCTCGGCCGACGGTCTCCGCAGCGCGTGGGAACTCTCCGGCCACGTGCCGCTGATGATCACCGAGAACGGCATCGCCACCGCCGACGACACCCGCCGCCAGGCCTACACGCAGGGTGCCCTCGAGGGGATCCACCGCTGCATCGAGGACGGCATCGACGTGCTCGGCTACCAGCACTGGTCCCTCCTCGACAACTACGAGTGGGCGTCCGGCTTCCGGCCGACCTTCGGCCTGGTGTCCTGGGACCCGGTGACGTTCGAGCGCACCCCGAAGCCGTCCGCGCACTGGTACGGCGGCGTCGCGACGGCGAACGCCCTCGAGTCCCAGGCCGACTAGGAACCCGACGCCAGCAGCTCGGCCGTCGCCGGTTCGCGCAGGAGATCTGCGCGGTCCGCGGCGGTCGAGCCCTCGTCGTCCCGGGCATCCCGGTCCACGTCGAGCTCGAGCGCGGCGCGCACCGTGTCGACGTCCCCGGAGTCCACCGCGGCGATCAGCACCGTCGCGCCACGTGACCCCCGTGTCGTGGTGTCCGCGCCCGCCTCGGCGAGGCCGCGCACGATCGCCGCGTGCCCACCCCAAGCAGCGCGGACGATCGGCGTGTTGCCGTCGCTGTCCCGGGCCTCCAGGCCGGCGCCCGACGCGACCAGGACGTCGACCGCAGCCCGTGCGTCCCGGTCGATCGCCAACGTGAGCGGCGTCCGCCCCTCGGAGTCCGGCAGGTCGATCGATGCGCCGCGGCCGAGCAGCTCGGAGAGCATCTCGGGGCGGTCGAACCACGCGGCGGCGTGCAGCGGGGCGAAGCCCCAGCGCGGGTCGAGGTCGTCGACGTCGCTCGCGTCGTCGGCCAGGTGCAGGCCGCCGAGGTCGCCGTACGCCGCGGCACGGACCACCTCGTCCGCCCACTCCACCCAGCCGTCCGGCACCGGGCCGTGCCACCCGCGTGCCGGTCGTGCTTCGAGGTCGGTGAAGTCCTCCTCGTTGACGCTCCGGACCTCGACGGTGACGTCGGTGAAGCGGATCGCGACCTCGCCGACGGGGGAGACGAGGAGCCGGAGCTCCCAGCCGTCCCGACCGACGTGCTCGATCTCTCCACGGGCGATGTGTGCGTCCCCGGCGAGCAGCGCCTCCGGCTCGAGCACTGTCGGATCGATCACGGCGTCCTCGAACCGCAGTGCGACGCGCGCGTGGTTCCAGCGCCGCCAGAGGCCCTCTGCGGTGTCGAGCACCTCGTCGTTCCGGACCATGACCTGCGCGTGCAGGACCACCGGGTCGGGCTCGCCGTGGTCCGGGAGTGCAGCGGTGTCGTCGGTCTCGGCCGCTGCGTGCCGGTGCGCCGGCTCGACGGTCCACTTCGCGATCCGGGAGTCGCTCCACCGGACCGTCGCGAGAGCGGCGATCGGGGGTGGGGCGTCCTCCAGAAGGCGGGCGAGGTGTTCGGCGTGGCCGTCGAAGTCCTCGAGCGACACGTAGCCCACCGCGGGCCAGTTCACTCGGGACCAACGCATGGGGTCGAGACTACCGGGGCCTACCGCTCGGTCGCGGAGTTGCCCGTGCCGTGGTCCTCGACCTCGGCGTGGCCGCCGTGCTGGACGACGTTGTCGTTGCCGGCGAACACGATCTTCGCAGCGGAGTCCGCAGTGACCTTCGTGGCGTTGCCCTCGATGACGAGGAGGTCGAGCGCCGGGAGGGTGATCGTCGTGCCCTTCTTGGCCGCACCGACGATGCTCACGGTCTTGCAGTCGCCCTCGAGCGAGAAGTCGCCCGTGAGCTTCGAGGCGAGGACGGTGGCCTGCCCGTCGACGCACTCGTCGTAGACGGTCTTCGCGACGCTCGGCGCGGTCGAGGTGCTCGAGGTCGGCTTCGCGGTGTCGGGCTGGCTCGCGGCGCAGCCGGTCAGGCCGGCGAGGGCGACGGTGGCGGCGAGGGCGGCGATGACGGTACGGGCACGCATGAGGGCTCCTTGGTTCGGGTGTGATCGGCGCGGCTCGATGGGGCACGCGCCTCATCAGTGTCCAACATGTCAATATTCAGTGTCAAGCATTGCAATATCTCGCATGTGAAATTAGATTGGGGATGTGGCCGTGCTTGCGGTGCACCACCCGATGCGCTCAGAAGGAGCCCCCATGTCAGCTCGCAACCAGACCGTCGTGATCGTCGGACAGGGGTACGTCGGACTGCCCGTCGCCATGCGTGCGGTCGAGGTCGGCTACGACGTGATCGGCATCGACGTCGACGTCCGCCGGTCCTCAGCGCTGCAGGAGGGCCGGTCCTACGTCGAGGACGTCCCCGATGCCCAGGTCCGGAGGGCGCTCGCATCCGGGCAGTACGTCGCCACGGACTGCTACGACTCGCTCGTCGAGGGCTTCGACATCGCCGTGATCACGGTCCCCACCCCGCTCCGGGACGCCGCACCCGACCTCAGCTACGTCGAGCAGTCCGCGGCGTCGCTGGCCGAGCACCTCCGGCCGGGCGGCACGATCATCCTCGAGTCCACCACCTACCCCGGCACCACGGACGAGCTCGTGCTGCCGATCCTCGAGCGCGTCTCCGGGCTCACCGCCGGTCGGGACTTCCACCTCGGGTACAGCCCGGAGCGGATCGACCCGGGCAACGCGACGTGGGGGTTCGTCGAGACGCCGAAGGTCGTCTCCGGGATCGACGCCGCCTCGCTCGAGCGAGTGCAGGACTTCTACGGCGCGCTCGTAGACACGACCGTCCCGGTGTCCGGCACGCGTGAGGCGGAGCTCACGAAGCTCCTCGAGAACACCTTCCGCCACGTCAACATCGCCCTCGTGAACGAGCTGGCCGTGTTCGCCGACCTGCTCGGTGTCGACGTCTGGGAGTCCATCGACGCGGCCGCGACGAAGCCGTTCGGGTTCATGAAGTTCACGCCAGGACCCGGCGTCGGCGGTCACTGCCTCCCGGTGGACCCGAGCTACCTGTCGTGGCAGGTCAAGCGCTCGCTCGGACGCACCTTCCGGTTCGTCGAGCTGGCGAACGACGTCAACGACCACATGCCCGACCACGTGGTCGAGCGGATCGCGGGCATGCTCAACGACGCCGGCCGCCCCGTCCGAGGATCGCGGATCCTGCTCGCGGGACTCGCGTACAAGAAGAACTCCGGGGACACGCGCGAAGCACCGTCCGCCCGGGTGATCGAGTTGCTCACGTGCATGGGGGCAGAGCTCATCGGTGTCGATGCGCACGTCGAGGACCACCGCTGGCCGACGTCGGTCATCCGCGCCGACCTCACACCGACGCTGATCCCGACGATCCACGCTGCGATCGTGCTCACCGAACACGAGGGCGTCGACCTCGAGCTGCTCCGCGGCATCCCGACGCTCGACACCCGGAACACGCTCGGCGCCGGCGGCTCCGTCGTCGTCCTCTGACGCGGGACCCGATCACCATGCTGAAGATCGTGCAGTACGGCGTCCACGACGTCACCTACCCGCGGAACGCCCGCGTGCGCGCCGCGTTCCAGGACCGGTTCGACGCCGAGGTCGTGGTCGTCACGCAGTCCCGGGCGTCATCGCGGCTGCGGCGGATCCGGCAGGACCTCCACGGGCTGTGGCGTGCCTCGGCCGGAGCGGACGTGGTCATGCTCGCCGAGATGCGGTTGACGCACGCGCCGCTCGTCTGGCTGGTCGGACGACTCCGCCGCGCGGTGGTCGTGATCGACCGGTTCATCGGTCTGCACGAGACCGCGGTCGAGGACTGGGGGTCGGTCGCCGCCGGAAGCACCCGTGCCCGTCGGCTCGCGTTGCAGGACGCGATCGCCACCGGACTCGGGGACCTCGTCGTCACCGACACGGCGGTCCGAGCGCGCGCGCTCTCCGCGGTCACCGGCCGGGAAGTGCTCGACCTCCCCGTCGGCGCGCCTGCCTGGGCGGGCTCGACGGCTCCGATCCGACCGGGCTCCCGGCTCCGCGTGCTCTACTACGGGAACTACATCCCGCTGCACGGCACCGAGCTCGTCGTCGACGCCCTCGCCGAGCTCACCGCCACCCGTCGCTTCACCGCGACGTTCGTCGGCAACGGTGTGCGGCGCGCCGCGATCGAACAGCGCGCCGCAGAGCTCGGCCTGCGCGGACGCATCACGTTCCTCGACGCCGTGTCCGAGTCCGAGCTCGCCGAACTCGTCGAGCGCCACCACGTCGTCCTCGGGGTGTTCGGGTCGTCCACGAAGGCGACGAGCGTCGTCGCGAACAAGGTCTGGCAGGGACTCGCCGCCGGACGGGTCGTCGTCACGCAGCGTTCGGCCGCGGTGGAGGAACTCGCGCGCATCGCCGGCCCGCTGCTGGTGCAGACGGATCCGGGTTCGGCACACGCGATCACGAGCGCGCTCGCAGACATCGAGCTCGACGCGCTCACCACCGACAGCGCCCGGGCGCACACCGCGCAGCTCGCGGCACGGCTCGAGGACTTCGTCGCCGTGCGGTTCGACCGGTTCTCCCGACGACTCGCCGCACTCGTCGCGGGCGGCCCCCGGTGAACGCCCGTCGCGTCACCCGGATCGGTGCCCAGCTCGCGCTGTACGTCGGAGCCCCACTCCTCGGTTCGCTCGCCCCGCTCGTCGTCATCCCCGCGGTCACGTCGCAGTACGGCGCCGCCGGGTGGGCGAGCGTCGCCGTCGCGCTGTCCGTCGGGCTCGCCGGTGCGGTCATCGGCGAGCTCGGCTGGGTCGTCGTCGGCCCCCAGAAGGTGTCGAGGGACCGCGCGGCAGCGAGCGGCCTCTACGAGCGCGCCCTCGCCTCCCGGCTCGTCGCCGTCGGGGTCCTCGCCCTGCCGGTCGCCGTCGCGAGCGGCACGCTTGCGCACGAGCACCGGACGGCCGCGGTCCTGCTCGGGCTCGGCATCCTCGGCGGTGCGCTCAGTCCGTCCTGGTACTGGACCGGACTCGGCCGACCGGCGACCATCCTCCTGGTGGAGGCGCTCCCGCGCATGACCCTCGCGCTCTCGGCCGCCGGTGCGATCGCGCTCGGCGCTCCGCTCGAGTCCTACGGAGCCGCACTCTGTGCGGCGGCGGCGCTCACCGTGCTGCTGTCCGCTCGGACTGCCGGCGTCCGTGCCTGGCCGTCTCGTGCGGCGTTCCGCGCGGCACCGTCGACCGCCCGCTCCCAGTCGGTCGTGATGCTCGGACGGACGATCAGCACCCTCTACCGCGCGCTCCCGGCAGCGCTCCTCGCCGGAGTCACCCCCGGGGCCGTCGCGACCTTCAGTGCCGTGGACCGGCCGCTCCGGATGGGGCTCCAGTTCCTCGCCGTCGTCCCGCAGCGCCTCCAGACGTGGGTCGGTGTCGAAGACCAGGTGATCGCACGGCGACGGGCCGTCCAAGTCGTGCTGATGAACATCGGTCTCGGGGCAGCAGCCGGTGTCCTCGTGCTCGCCGCGATGCCGACCTTCGTCGCCGTGCTCTTCACCGGCGTGGTCGCCGTCGACGGCGCCCTGGCAGCGATCGCCGGGCTGCTCGTCGCGGTAGTCTGCGCAGCACGCGGCTTCGGCCTCGCGCTGGTCGCACTCGGCCGCGCGGACGCCTCGACCTGGGCTGCCGCGTCCTCGGCGGTCGTCGGGATCCCGGGTGCGGTCTTCGGTGGCGTGCTCGCCGGTGCGGAGGGAACGATGGCAGCGCTCGTGATCGCGGAGTTCGTCGGACTCGTCCTGCAGTGGGGCATCCTCGCACGGGCCGTCCGGGCGCCGAGCGGCGCCGGCAGCGGAACCGCGCAGAGCGCCAGGGGCTGCACCGACGCCGAACGGCTCCGGTCGTGATCCTCGCGGCGCTGGTCGGCCTCGCAGCGCTCGCCGCAGTCGCCACCGGCATCGTGCTCGTCCCCGTGGACGCACGTCGCGGGGCCGCGGTCGTCCTCGCGCTGGTCCTGCTCCTCGTCGGTGCCGGTTCCGCCGCACCGGCCATCGTCCGGGACGCCGTGGTCTTCGGGAGCGCGGCGGTGCTCCTGATCGGGCTGCTCGCCGGCGGACGCCGCCCCGCCCGCGGCGGTCCGGTGATCGCCATCGCGGTCGTGTTCCTCGTCGTCGTGCAGACCGTGACGATCCTGAACGCGTCCTTCGCGACCCTGCAGTTCACCCGACTCGCCGTCCTCGCCGTGCTGGCACTCGTCGCGGTCAGCGGCTTCACCGCCCGGGAACGCCGGATGCTCCTCACCGCATTCATCACCATCGGCGTCGTCGAGGCCGGCCTCGGACTCGTCGAGTTCGCGGTGACGCACCGCCCGATCCCGTGGGGGAACCGGGTCTACGCCGACGGGTCCGAACCGTCCCTGCGGAACCCCGTGCTCCCCGGATCACTGCTGCGCGTCTCCGGCACGCTCGGCCACCCCATCCCGTACTCGATCGTCCTCGGGCTGGCCTTCGTGGCACTGATCGCGACGGCACGACAGCGGCCGCGACTGCTGTCCGTGACGATCGGTGCGGCGCTGTCCGCCGGGGTCCTCCTCTCCGGCAGCCGTACCACCCTGATCGCACTCGCCCTGGCGCTCGGGTTCCTCCTCTGGACCTCTGACGCGACAGGGCGGGCCGTCCGCATCCTCATCGTGACGGTCGGGGTGCTCCTCGGGTTGGTGGTCTTCTGGCCGGCACTCGGCGCGTCGGTGGACCGGCTCCTCGGCTCCGGGTCCTACACGAACCGCGCCGGTGCGTTCGAAGCGGTCCCGGCGCTCCTCGGACGCGATCCGCTCGAGATGTTGTTCGGGAGCGGCTACGGCACGGACATGCTGCTGTACCAGCGGGGGCTCTTCCCGCAGAACGGGTTCTGGATCATCGACAACCAGCTCGTCACGACCCTCGGGACGGAAGGACTCATCGGGCTGTTGCTCGTCGTCGGGTTCCTCGTGACGTCGTTCCTCCGGGGCGACCGCACCCGGCGGGCGTTCCTGCTGATCCTGTTCGTCACGCTGTTCTCGTTCGACTACTTCGGGTGGACGGTCGTCTTCTTCCTCCTGATGGTCGTGCTCGCGCTGCCCACCGCACGCGACGTGGAGCGGCCCGCCGAGGCGGAGCGCACCGTCCAGAACGCCTGACGCGCCTGCCCGGCGCACGACAGAGCCCCACCCGCGAGAAGCGGGTGGGGCTCTGTCGTGTCGTCAGACCGCGGACGCACCGGGCGCTGCGGGGCCGCGCCGGGCCTCCAGTCCGGTGGTCACCCGGCATCCTGCCTGGCGAGCCGGCGCTCGCTCCTCGGCATCGCCGGCGCTGCACGCCGCCCGCGTCGCGGGACGAGTTCGCTCGGGTCGAGTGCGTCGTCGCCGGCGCGCTTGCCGTAGTACGCGTAGTAGGTGCCGTACCCGTAGGACCCCGCGCCCTTCGCCGGCAGCATCGTCATGACGATGCCGAGGGTCCGGCTGCCGACGCTCGAGAGCGCGTCGATCGCGACACGGAGCTGGTTGCGGGTCGAGCGTCCGGCTGCGGAGATGACGAGCGCACCGCCGGTCAGGCGGCTGAGGATGGCCGCATCCGTGACCGGCAGGAGCGGTGGCGCGTCGATGATGACGTAGTCGAACTCGGTGGTCAGTTCTTCGAGCAGGACCCGCATGCGCGCGCTGCCGAGCAGTTCGCTGGGGTTCGGGGGGATCCGCCCGGCGGGGATCACGTGCAGGCCGCCGTGGCCCCAGGGCTGCAGGACCTCGGTGATCTCCGCCTGCCCGATGAGCACGTCGGTGAGCCCGACAGCGCCTTCGACACCGAGGATCTCCGCGAGGCGCGGACGGCGGAGGTCGGCGTCGATGATCGCCACGCGTGCGCCGTTCTCGGCCATCGCGATCGCGAGGTTCGCCCCGGTCGTCGACTTGCCCTCCGAGGGCACCGCCGAGGTCACGACGAAGCTCCGCGTGGACTCGTCGAGGTCGATGAACTGCACGTTCGTCCGGAGGGTGCGGAACGATTCTGCACGGGGGCTCCGCGGGTCGACCTGCACGATGAGCGGTCGCTTCGGTGCGCCCGGGTCGAACTGGATGCCGCCGAGGATCGGCGCATCGGTGACGGCCTCGACGTCGTCCTGGCGGCGGATCTTCGTGTCGAGCGTCGCGCGGAGCACCGCTGCGCCGGTGCCGAGCAGGATGCCGGCGAGGAGCCCGACAGCGAGGTTGATCGAGAGCTTGGGGGAGGACGGCTTCGACGGTTCGACGGGTGGCTGCACCGTCCCGATCTTGACCAGGCTGGGGCCGCCGGCAGTGGGGACCTCGAGGTCGTTGCCGACGACGTCCTTGAAGCTCTCGCCCACCGCGGTCGCGGTCTTCACCGCCTGAGCGGGGTCGGAATCGGTCACGGTGATCGTGATGAGCACGGTGTTGACGGGGGAGCTGGCGTTGATCCGGCTCGCCAGCGACGGCACCGAGGTCTTCAACCCGAGTTCGTCGATCACCGGCTGCAGCACGCTGGCGCTGGTGACGATGTCGACGTAGCTCTGGACCTTGCCCTGCGCGGCGCTGTTGCCCTGCACGAGGTCGCTGGCCGTCGCGCCCTGCGACTGCACGGAGACGAAGAGCTTCGTCGAGGTGCTGTACATCGGCGTGGTGAGGACCGCAAGGCCGCCGCTGAGCCCGATCGCCATCACGACGAACGCGGTCACGAGCAACCAGGATCGTCGGAGGATGCGGATGAAGTCCTGGATGGTCACTGTTGCCTCGCTCGGGTCGTCGGTCGGGTGTGAGTCACTGCGTTTGTTATTCTAACACCTGATATGTCAATTCTGCATGGCCGAGACGGCCGCATGGAACGACGCCTCGATGGTGAGGTGCTGCGCGTTCGCCCACCCGTGCTCGACCACTCGCGTCCGGAACAGGTCGTCCTGCCGTAGCCGTCGGATCGCGGCGTCCCACCGATCCGGTTCGCCGATCGGCAACACCAGCTGGTCCCGGAGCTCGGCATCCGTGTACAGCAGCGGTGCCACCCCGACCTGGTCGCTCATCACGACGGGCACCCCGGCGCTCGCCGCCTCCACCGGGGTGCGACCGAAGGCGTCGCGGTGCGACGGGACCACGCACACCCCGGCGTCGGCCCAGATGTCGCCAGCGGCTCGCCATCCGCCCCAGGCGAGGTTCGGTGGGGAGGCCCGGTGCAGTTCCGCCTCCAGCGCGCCGGTCCCGTGGATGCGTGCGTCCACCCCCGTGCGCGCGGCGATCTGCATGAACAGGTCGGCGCCCTTCTCGGTGGAGAGTCGCCCGGCGAAGACGATCGGCGCCTCCGCGCGGGAGCGACCGCGAGCGAGGAGCGGGACACCGGCCGGCACGATGCTGCCGCGGCCCGAGTGCCCGAGCTGGGCCTCGAGGAGCGGCGTGGTGGACCAGACGTCGTCGAACCGGGCGAGGGCGCGGCGCTCCATCGCGGACAGCAGGACCCGGCGCGCACCGTGCTGTTCCCCGACAGCGGGCCACGGGAGTCCACGGACCCACGCCACGCGGCGCTTCGCGAGGAGGTCCTGCCGCCGGGCGATCACCATGTCGGACTGCGGGATCAGCGAGACGATCACGTCGGCGGACCGGACGGCGTCGGAGTCGAGCAGTCGGTCGACCGCGGGCAGGAGGTGCCGCCCGTGCTCCGTGACGACGTGCTCGGTGAGCCGGTCGTCCTCGACGGGGATGCCGGCGGCCTCCGGGCGGACGCCGAGCACCGCATGCCAGTCGTGGCCGGCCGCGCGCGCCGTCGTGACGAGGTCGACCGCGGAGCGGTACACGCCGCTCCGGGCCATCAGCGGGGCGGCGACGAGCGTGACCCTCATCGGGAGACGCCGACGGAGCTGCCGACGAGGAGGTCGGTGATGAGATCGGTCTTGTCCCGCCACGTCGCACCCACCGGGATGGTGGTCGGGGTGCGGGGGACGCGTGTGGCGCTCCGGGTCCAGTCGCCGATGACCTCGGCGTGCTCGTGGATGCGCGTGGTGGTGACGCCGCCGATGCCACGGGTGCCGGCTCCGGCCACCGGGGTGGTCAGCGTGGGGAGCCCGGCGGCGCGGTACTCGTACGTCTTGATGATGTCGCCGCCGACCTCTCCCGCTCCGACCCGGTGCGGGACCCAGCCGACGTCGAAGCCCTCGAGGAGCTCGGGGACGTCGGCGTAGTGCACGTCGCCGAGGAGTTCGACGTTCCCGAGTGCGGCGAGCGGTGCCCGGTACTCGGCGTCGAGGATCGGTCCTGCGAAGACGAAGCGCACGTGCGGCAGCGCCGTGATGGTGGCGACGATGCCGGGGAGGTCCAGGCGACGGCCGATCTTGCCGACGTAGCCGACCGTCGTGGGGCCCGTCGCGGTGTGGTTCGGGGAGAAGCGCTCGGGATCGCAGCCGTTCGGGACCAGGATGACGTCGTCCCGGCCGAAGCGCCGTGCGAGCTCCGCGGTGCCCTCGGCGTTGGCCGTGACGTGGGTCGCGCGCTCGAACGCCGCGGCGTAGGCGCGTTCGACGTGCGCCGCGATCGGCGCGAAGGCGTAGTGCTTCGACCAGTCGTCGAGCAGGTCGAGGACCGTCACGCGGGAGTCGGCGAACGGTGTCGCTCCTGCCGGCGCGAGCGCGGTGAACGGGTTCCAGACGATCGCCGGCGTCGCATCCGCGATGTGTGCGATCCGTGGGTACGCGGCAGTGGCGGTGACCCACCAGTGGCGGCGGGAGAAGGGATTGGGAAAGCGGAGTGTACGGGTCTCGTGCGGGTGGGTTCCCGGAGCGAGGCTGCGGTCCGACCGGGGGCGTCGGGCGATCGCGGGCTCGGGTCGGGAGACGACGTCGACGCCACCGTGGGACCCGAACGAGCGGCCGAGCCATTCGATGACGTGGCCGTCGCGGGTCCGGTAGCCCTCGTCGGACAGCTTCCGCTGGCCGTGCATCGGGTAGGCCAGGACGGCGCCGGACCAGGGGGTGTGCTGCTGCTGGGACATCGGGTTCCTTGCGTTCGGGAGGTGTGGTCGTGCCGATGGGCGGCAGGGCTGGTGTGCTCTGCCGCCCATCGGGTGGTGCTGGGTGGTGCTGGTGGTGGGTGTTACTTCGTGGCGGGTGCGTCGGGGGCGAAGATGAAGTTCTTCAGGACGCGGGTGGTGGTGCCGTTGGTGGTGGTCTCGTCGAAGTTGAGCGTGTAGGTGTTCGTCGGGCCGTAGGCGCGGGTGTACGACCAATCGCCCTTCTGGTCGGCTTCGGTCTCGAAGACCTTGGTGCCGAGGGTGGTCGTGACGGTGATCTTCGAGAACGCGGATGCCTTGCCGGTGAAGGTGGTGGCCTTCATGGGCGTGTAGGTCTCACCGGCGGCAGGGCTGGTGAGGGCGAAGTCCTGGACGACGGGGGCGGCGAGGTTCAGCGGGACCGTGTTGATGGTCTTGCCGTCCTTGGTCTGGGTGAAGGTGAGCGTGTAGGGCGCTGAGGGGCCCATGGTGCGCTCGAATGCCCAGTCGCCGTTCTCCTTCACGGTCGCGGAGCCCATCACGGTGTTCCACTGGTTCCGGGCGGTGACGGTGGCGCCTGGCGTGCCGACGCCGGTGAAGGTGTTCGAGCCCGGGCGGTAGGAGTCGCCGTCCTTGTGGCTGGTGATCGTCATCGGGGTCTCGGTGACGAGCGGCTTGAGGACGAAGCCCTCACGCTTGTCGGTCTTGCCGTCGAGCGCCTTCTGGACGAACGTCAAGGTGTACTCGGCGGTCGGACCGTACTGGCGGGCCGAGGTCCACGTGCCGTTGGACTGGTTCGCGCGGGTCTCGAAGACCTTCGTGCCCCACTGGTTCGTGGCCGTGATGGTGGCGCCCGGGGTCGCGGTACCGGTGAAGGTGTAGTCCTTGCCGGCGGTGTAGGTCGCGGGTGCTTCGTTGTCGATCGTGAGGTTCTTGAAGGAACCCAGCGGTGCGAGCGCGAACGCGGCGGACTTGCTCCCGCTGCCGTCCAGACGGGTCTGCGTGGCGGTGAGCTGGTACTCCGCAGCCGGACCGTAGACACGGTCGAAGGACCACGTGCCGTCCTTGCCCGCGGTGACCGTCGCGATCGACACGTTCCACTGGTTCGTGATGACGACCGTCGCGTACGGGGTCGCAGTGCCGGTGACGGTGGTGGTCTTCATCGGCTCGTAGACGCCGTCCGCGGGGCCGGTGATGGCCGTGCCGGTGGCCTCCTGCTTGCCGTCCGCGGTGACCTTCACCGCTGCGGTCGTCGTCAGGTTGCCCTTGGACTGCTGCGACACGGTGATGTTCGTGATCGAGCTGGACGGGGCGATCTCGACCGGAGCGGAGAAGGTGTTGTCCGTGCCGACGGTGGTGGTGACCGTCTTCGCGCCACCGGTGATGGTGACCTTCGACCCGGAGACACCGGTTCCGGTGACGGTGACATCACCCGGGGTCACACTGCCCGTGGCCGGACCCGTGATCGCCACGGCGTTGCCGTAGTCCAGGACGGCGTCCTTCTGCGGCGACTCGACGCCGTCCGTGGTCTGGGACACCTTGAACGTCTGGACACCGGAGCCCGGCGCAGTCACGGAGAAGGAGTACTTCCCGTCGGACACGGCCTGCGAGTCGATCTCGTCACCGTTCGGTGCGTAGAGCTTCATCGTCGAACCGTCCACGCCGGTGCCGCTGATCGTGGCCTTCTTCGTCACGTCGTCCGCGAAGGCGCCGACCGCGGTGAACTCGTTCTTGCTCGCCTTCACGGTCACGGTCGACGTGCCGTTCACGAGGAAGCGCCCGACGTTCGTCACGCCGACGAACGACTGCTGCACGGGACTGGTCGTGTCGGCCGGAATCGCGTCCGCGGTGACGTAGATCCGCCATGAGTAGTAGCGGTTGGCGCTGGCCTTGGCGCCCGCTGTGATCTGCCCGGTGAACTTCGTGCCGTCGGCCGACACCGATCCCTTCGCGTCCATCGTCGGGTGGTCCACCCAGACGTTGTTCTCGGCGATGCGGCCCTTCGCGACCGTCTGCCCAGCTGTGAACTTGGTACCAGTCGGTGCGGTCAGGAACACCATGCCGTCGGACAGTGTCGAATCGGCGGTTGCCTCGACCGGGACCGAAACGCCCACGGTCTTGCCGGCCTCAACCTCATAGGTGTACCCCGGCGCGGACTCGAATCCGCCATCGACGGCCGACTCAGGGCCGCCGATCAACGGCGTGGGCGTGTCCGAGTTCATGAACGGGCGCCCGCTGTGGCTCCCCTCAGTACCCAGGTACTTCAACGGGGTCGTGGCCGTCGCGAAACTGCCGTTCGTGAAGAGGAACTTCTGCAATGGAGACGTCGAGCAGGCTTCGGCGCGGAGGTAGTTCGCGCCGAAGTTGCCGACCCCCAGGCACTGCCCGCCCGTGTTCGTGACGCGCATGGTCTCCGCGTCGTACGTGAAGTCCGCGGCCCGGCGTTCGGCCTCGCTGAGTGACTCGCTGATCATCTCGGCGGCGTTCGAGTCAAGGGAGCTGAAACGGTCACCCTCCTGCCAGACGAACTTGAACGGCGCGGAAGGAGTACGGGCTTCGGGGGCCGCGGAGGCGGCGGTAGCGCCGAAACTGAGGCCGGAGGCGACGGTGGCTGCGGCGAGCGCCGTCGCGCCGAACGCCTTGAGGGTCTTGTGCTTTCGCATGGGTGTGTGCTTTCTGTGATGGCCCGGTGCCGTGGTGTCGGGTGGCCGGGTCGGGTAACAGGAGACACGCGGCCCATCCGGGAGGCTTGCCGCGTTCCAAGAAAATATCACACACATCATGCAGATATCAACATACCGAGTGCGATCGTCTCCACGAGGCGGCCGTGCGCGGCAGAGGGCCCGGGGCCGGCTCGCGCCGGCCCCAGGCCCTCGTGGATGCGGCATCGTCGCCGCGTGCTGCTACTTCGTGTCGGCCGGCACGGTGAAGAGCTCGCTCGGGACGGTCTGCCCGTACTTCGACTGCTCGATCACGAACCGGAAGCGCTTGGAGCCTGCAGCGACCATGTGGTCGAACGACCACGTTCCGTCGATGCCGACGACGTGTGCCCCAGGGGCGATCTCCTTGCCGTTGGCCTTGAGGACCCGGAAGGTCGCCCCCGGCTCACCCGTGCCGGTGATGGTGTTCTGCTCCCCGGGACTGACCGTCCGCGTGGTCACCGTGACGGGGGCGAGCTCGAGCTGCTTCACCTCGACGGGGATCGTGGTGTCGTCGACCTCCTCGCCGCGCAGGTACTGCGCGAAGCTGACGTCCTGCTTGCCGACGACCAGGTTCGTGACCGTGCCGGACCAGTTCCCGTCGGTGTCCGCCTTCGCGATGATCGTGTTGCCGACGCGGACCTCGGCTTCCTTCGTCGCGGTCCCGGAGACTGCTGCGGTGCGCGCGGCGTCGTCGACCGAGTCCACCTTCGCGGTGATGGGGCGCACGGACTGCTCGACGGTGACGCGGGATGCGCCGGTGATCCGGAAGGGCTTCTCGCCGACGGTGGTCGTGACGGTGAAGCCGAGGTCACCGGTGCCGCTCGTGGCGTCGTCGGGAGCGGCGACGGGGACGCTCCAGCGGACGCTGTAGCCCGTGGGGAGCTCGAAGCCGTGGCCGGAGTCGGGCATGGTGCCGGTGAACGTCGTGCGGTCGGCGCTCAACGAACCGGTGACGCGTAGGGAATCGGTGCGCTTCCACCCTCCTCCCGACGCGTACTCGCCGGTGAGCGTCGTCGTGCCCTCGGGGAACGCGGTACCGCGCGGCGCCGTGAGGACAACCTTCGTGTCCTGCATGCCGGTGACCTTCTCGGTGACCGTGGCGCCGAAGTGCACGGGCTGGACAGTGCCAGCGGGGACGGTGGCCGGAGTGCCGACGCCGGCCGGGTCGAAGGACCCGTCGATCGGCGTCGGCGGCGTGACACCGGTGATCGCCACCCGGGAGCTCCCGGCGACGTTGAAGGAGCCGAGGTTCGAGGAGCCGACGAAGCGCTGGCCGAGCGTTCCGGTGCCGTCGTCGGTCGCGGGTGCGGCGTCGACGCTGACCTGCCAGGCGATGTAGGCGTTCTCGGCGATGGTCGTGTCCTTCGCCCCCTTCGTCACTCCGATGAAGGTCCTGCCGTCGGCCGAGACCTCGCCGACCGCGTTCAGCCACGGTGCGGACTCGAAGTTCGAACCGGTGGTGTAGCGGCCCTGCAGGGTGGTCTGGCCCGGCGTGAACGTCGTGCCGGACGGCGCGGTCAGCGCGAGCGTGCCGTCCGAGATCTTCAGGTCGGCCCGCGCTTGCACGGGCACGAGCAGGTTCTTCTTCGTGGTGCCCGCGTCCATCGTGTAGTCGTACCCGGGGGTGGTGACGAGCCCACCGCCGGGTGCCGGCGGCGGGGTCACGCTGCCCGGGCGGGTGACGGTGATGGGAACGGCGGGAGAGAGGTGTCCCTGGGACTGCCAGAAGTTGCGGCTCATCACGTACAGCGTCGCCGTCGCGCCCGGGGCGATCGAGGCCGGCCAGCGAACGGTGCCACCGTTCGACAAGTCGCCGAGCCCGACGGTGTGGGTCGTCGTCGTCGACAGGTAGAGACTGCAGGTGTCCCAGGTCCCACCGCACGACGGGGTGCCGTGGTAGGTGATGCCGCTCTCGCTCACCGACGAGGTGACACCGGATGGCGTGTAGGCGTACGAAGCGCGGAGCTGCGGGGCTGCGTTCGCGCCAGCCGGCCCTGCGCTGATGCCGGTGATGACGGTGGCGAATGCGAGGGCGGTCGCGCCGAGCGCCCTGAGCGTTCCGTGTTGTGACATGGTTCCGTGCTCCTGTGTTGTTCGGGCCGCGATCTACGGCACGCGACACCTGAACGCTACACATGAAACACACATATCAGTATGCCGCTAACGGAATCGGCTGCACGGTTTGGACTTGAGCCATTCGGACGCAACTTTCAGCTCCCAGAGTTGACGAGCCTCCAGTCCGGAGTAGAGTTGAGTCCATCGGACGCAAGTCCGGAAGACTTCAGCACCACAGCAACGACAGAAGGAGCAACACCACATGGGACGTGCAGTAGGCATCGACCTCGGAACCACCAACTCGGTCGTCAGCGTTCTCGAAGGTGGCGAGCCCACCGTCATCGCGAACGCCGAGGGTCTCCGGACCACCCCGTCGATCGTGGCGTTCACGAAGGACGGCGAAGTCCTGGTCGGCGAGACCGCCAAGCGCCAGGCGGTCACGAACGTCGACCGCACCATCGCCTCCGTCAAGCGCCACATCGGCACCGACTGGAAGGTCGAGATCGACGGCAAGCAGTACACGCCGCAGGAGATCTCGGCCCGCACCCTCGGCAAGCTCAAGCGCGACGCCGAGCAGTACCTCGGTGAAGACGTCACCGACGCGGTCATCACCGTGCCGGCGTACTTCAACGACGCGGAGCGCCAGGCCACCAAGGACGCCGGTGAGATCGCCGGGCTCAACGTCCTCCGCATCATCAACGAGCCGACCGCGGCTGCCCTGGCCTACGGCCTCGACAAGGGCAAGGAAGACGAGCTCATCCTGGTCTTCGACCTCGGTGGCGGCACGTTCGACGTCTCCCTGCTCGAAGTGGGCAAGGACGACGACTTCTCCACGATCCAGGTCCGTGCGACCTCGGGCGACAACCGCCTCGGTGGTGACGACTGGGACCAGCGCATCGTCGACTACCTGATCAAGAAGTTCAAGGACGAGCACGGCGTCGACCTGTCCACGGACAAGATCGCCAAGCAGCGCCTCAAGGAAGCCGCCGAGCAGGCCAAGAAGGAGCTGTCGAGCCAGCTGAGCGCCAGCATCCAGCTGCCGTACCTCACGCTGACCGCTGACGGCCCGCTGAACCTCGACGAGACCATCTCGCGCGCGCAGTTCGAGCAGATGACCTCCGACCTGCTCGACCGCACCAAGAAGCCCTTCAACGACGTCATCAAGGAAGCGGGCGTGTCGGTCAACGACATCGCGCACGTGGTCCTCGTCGGTGGCTCGACCCGCATGCCCGCGGTGGCCGAGGTCGTCAAGTCGCTGACCGGTGGCAAGTCGCCGAACCAGGGCGTGAACCCGGACGAGGTCGTCGCCGTCGGCGCCGCGCTGCAGGCCGGTGTCCTGAAGGGTGAGCGCAAGGACGTCCTGCTCATCGACGTCACGCCGCTCTCGCTCGGCATCGAGACCAAGGGCGGCCTGATGACGAAGCTCATCGACCGCAACACCGCGATCCCGACCAAGCGCAGCGAGACCTTCACGACCGCTGACGACAACCAGCCGTCGGTCGCGATCCAGGTCTTCCAGGGCGAGCGCGAGTTCACCCGCGACAACAAGCCGCTCGGCACGTTCGAGCTCACCGGCATCGCGCCGGCTCCCCGTGGCGTCCCGCAGGTCGAGGTCACCTTCGACATCGACGCCAACGGCATCGTGCACGTGTCCGCGAAGGACAAGGGCACCGGCAAGGAGCAGTCGATGGTCATCTCCGGCGGCTCCTCGCTGCCGAAGGAGGACATCGAGCGCATGGTCCGCGAAGCCGAGGAGCACGCGGCCGAGGACAAGGCCCGTCGTGAAGCGAACGAGCGTCGCAACCAGGCCGAGCAGCTCGTCTACTCGATCGAGAAGCTCATCAAGGAGAACGACGAGAAGCTCCCCGCGGACGTCAAGTCCGAGGTGCAGGCCGACGTCGACGCGCTGAAGTCCGCCCTCGCGGGTGAGGACGAGGACGCCGTCAAGACCGCCTTCGACAAGCTCAACGAGTCGCAGGGCAAGCTCGGTCAGGCGATCTACTCGCAGCAGGACGCCGCCGGCGCTCCCGGTGCGGACGGGGCGCAGGGCGAGCAGCCGACCGACGGCGCGGACGACGAGGACATCGTCGACGCCGAGGTCGTGGACGACGACGAGAACGACAAGAAGTAGCCGATGACGGACTCCACGAACGACGACAACGTCAACGACAACGAGGAGCCCCAGGTCGAGGGTGACGCCACCAACGCGGCGGAGCCCGAGGACCTGATCGAGGCCGAGGGGCCCGACGTCGAGGTGCCGACCGACGCAGCGAACGACCTCAGCCCTGAGGACGAGGCACTGCTGGCCGATGCGGCGCGCGGCATGGCCGAGGACAAGCTGTCCACGGCCGACCGCGACCTCGTCGCCGAGATGCGCGCGGACATGCTCCGTGCGCAGGCCGAGCTGGTGAACTTCCGGAAGCGCGTCGAGCGCGACCGTGAAGCCAACCGCGAGGTCGCCATCGCCGAGGTGGTGCGTGCACTCCTGCCGGCGCTCGACGACCTCACCCGGGCCGAGGCCCACGGCGACCTGACCGAGGGCCCCATGCAGGTCATCGGCCAGAAGATCCGTGGCGGCTTCGAGCGGTTCAAGCTCGTGCAGATCGGCGAGAAGGGCGAGTCCTTCGACCCGAACATCCACGAGGCGATCGTGCAGCTCCCGACCCCGGGCGCCACCGGCCAGACCGTGGCGGACGTCGTCGAGCCGGGCTACAAGCTCGGTGAGCGCGTCCTCCGTGCGGCCAAGGTCGCGGTGGCGGTCCCGGCCTGATCCGGACAGGAGGTAGGTGATCCATGGCCAGCCAAGACTGGTTCGACAAGGACTTCTACAAGGTCCTCGGGGTCTCCAAGGACGCCTCCGACGCCGAGCTGAAGAAGACGTACCGGAAGCTCGCGCGGCAGTTCCACCCGGACTCCAACCCGGGTGACACCGCGGCGGAGAACCGCTTCAAGGAGATCAGCGAGGCGTACTCGGTGCTCTCCGACAAGGAGCAGCGGGCCGAGTACGACCAGGTCCGCGCGATGGGCTCCGGTGCTCGCTTCACGGCGGGTGGCGCAGGCCAGGGTGGCGGGTTCGAGGACGTCTTCGGCGGGATGTTCGGTCAGCAGGGCGGTGGCGGGCAGCGTGTCCGCTTCGGCCAGGGTGGCGGCGGTGGCTTCGAGGACATCCTCGGGGGCATGTTCGGTGGCGGCGGGGGTGCTGGTTTCGGCCAGCCCTCCGGCGGCTACCGCGGCTTCGGTGGCCCGACGAAGGGGCGCGACGTCACCGCGACGACGACGCTCGACTTCACGACGGCCATCGCCGGCGACACCGTCAAGCTCTCGCAGGGCAACGGCCGACCGGTGAACGTCCGCATCCCCGCAGGCGTGGCCGACGGCCAGAAGATCCGGCTGCGCGGTCGTGGCGAGCAATCGCCCGACGGCGGCGACGCGGGTGACCTGGTGGTCACGGTGCACGTCCGCAAGCACCCGGTGTTCGAGCGCGACGGGCAGAACCTCCGTGTGGACGTCCCCGTGACGTTCGTCGAGGCGGCGCTCGGCGCGACGATCCAGGTGCCCACCCTCGGCGGCGAACCCGTCAAGCTCCGGGTCGCGCCCGGCACGCCCTCCGGTCGTGTCCTCCGCGTCAAGGGGCGCGGGGTCGCGACCAAGAACGGGACGGGCGATCTGCTCGCCACCGTGCAGGTCGCGGTGCCGTCGCACCTGTCGGACAAGGCGCGGGAGGCCGTCGAGGCACTCGCGGCGGCCCTGCCCGACGAAGACCCGCGCGAGGACCTCCTCGCCAAGGCGCGCAGCTAGAACGCGCGCCGGTGCGCTCGCGCGCCATCAGCAACAGACCCAGCCTGGGCCCACGCAGCCGGTACCGGCCCGTCGCGAAGCGGCGGGCCGGCCGTGCCGGTGGGGAGCGGCTCGGCGCGGCTTCCTGACGGACGCCCGCCGAGCCTCCAGGCTGGCTTTCGATCCACGCGAACGACGGAAAGGAACACGCCATGACCGACATGGACGAGAACTCGCCCGTCTTCGCGATCGCGGTCGCCGCGGAGCTGGCGGAGATGCACCCGCAGACGCTGCGGCAGTACGACCGGCTTGGCCTGGTCGTCCCGGGGCGGACCCGTGGCGGGTCCCGCCGGTACTCGATGCGCGATGTCGCGCAGCTGCGGGAGATCGCGCGACTCGGCTCCGAGGGGGTGTCGCTGGAAGGGATCCGGCGGGTGCTCGAACTCGAGAACGAGACCCGCGCGCTCCGTGAGCGCGTCCGTGAGCTCGAGACGGCTCTGGCCGACCAGCTCATCAGTCGACCCGGGGCGCGGGTGTTCGCGGCGACGACGACCGGGGCTGCGGTGTCCCTGCGGGCTGGCGCTCGACCGCAGCGGAACACGCAGATCGTGCTCTGGCGGCCGCCGCACTGAGCCTGCTGCTGGGCGATCACCCCGCGGAATAGTGCGATATCCGCGAAATGTGTATACTTCGCACCGGTATTCCAGATTCGTGTAGCGTGCGGCTCGATGACCACACGCACAGCTCCTGGCGACCCCTTCGTGTCGCCCTCCGCCGTCGTCGCCGACTCGGCACGACTCCACCCGGGCGTGCGCGTCTGGGACCACAGCCACGTCGAAGCCGACGCGGTCATCGGCGCCGAGACCCTGGTCGGACGGAACGTCACCATCGGTGGCGGTGTCCGGATCGGGGCCCGCTGCAAGATCCAGAACGCGGCACTCGTGTACGGGCCCGCGGTCCTCGGCGACGGCGTCTTCGTCGGCCCCGGGGTGGTGTTGACGAACGACACGGTGCCGCGCGCGATCGCGCCGGACGGGTCCGTGGTGCGGGCGGGGGACTGGCGGGCTTCGGCCGTCGTCGTCGAGCAGGGGGCGTCGATCGGAGCCGGTGCGGTCTGCGTCGCACCCGTGCACATCGGCAGCTGGGCGATGGTCGCCGCAGGAGCCGTCGTGAACCGCGACGTCCCGGACCACGCGCTCGTCGCCGGCGTGCCGGCCCGGCGGATCGGCTGGGTCGGCCGGACCGGTGCGCGCCTTGGCCGTGTCGACCACCACCACCTGGTGTGTCCCGACACCGGGGACCGGTTCCGGTTCACGGATGACGGTGCGTTCCTCGAGGAACTCCGGTGAGAGCCGTCATGGCCGATGCGATCCCGGTGGCGAAGCCGCTCATCGGCGTCGAGGAACGCCGGGCGGTCGATGCCGTGCTGGCGAGCGGCGCACTCGCGCAGGGCCCGGAGGTCGCGGCGTTCGAGCGCGAGTTCGGCAGTCTGCTCGTCGAGGCGTCACCGGTCGTCGCCGTGAACAGCGGGACCGCGGCGCTGCACCTGGCGCTCCTCGCGCTCGGCATCGGCCAGGGCGACGAGGTCATCGTCCCGTCGTTCACCTTCGCCGCCACCGCGAACGCCGTGCGGCTCGTCGGGGCCGTCCCGGTCTTCGTCGACATCGACGCCGCGTCGTTCTGCGTCGACCCGTGCGCGGTCGCCGCCGCGGTGACGTCCCGCACCCGGGCGGTCGTCCCGGTGCACCTGTACGGGCACCCCGCGGACATGGACGAGCTCGTCGACGTGGCCCGGTCGCACGACCTGCTCGTGCTCGAGGACGCGGCGCAGGCGCACGGTGCGCGGTGGTCCGGCGCGCGTGTCGGGACGCTCGGGGACGCCGCGGCGTTCAGTCTCTACCCGACGAAGAACATGACCTCGGGGGAGGGCGGGATGGTCGCGACGCCGTCGCCCGGCGTCGAGCGGACGGTCCGCCTGCTCCGCAACCAGGGGATGGCGACCCGCTACGAGAACGAGATCGTGGGCTTCAACGCCCGGATGTCGGACGTGCACGCGGCCATCGGACGAGCGCAGCTCCGGAAGGTCCTCGGCTGGACGGCGCAGCGGGTCGCGAACGCCGCGTACCTGACCGGGGAGCTCCGCGGTGTGACCCTGCCGACCGTGCACCCGCTCGCCGAGCACGTGTTCCACCAGTACGTCGTCCGGGTCCCCGACGACCGGGACGGCTTCGTCGCGGCGCTCGATGCGGAGTACGGCATCGGCGCCGGTGTCTACTACCCGACGCCGGTGCACCGTCTGCCCTCCTTCGTCGGGTCGAGCGGTCCGGTGTGCGGCGACCTGCCGGAGACGGAGCGGGCCGCCGCCGAGGTGCTGGCGCTCCCCGTGTACCCGACGCTCACGCTGCAGCAGCTCGACCGGATCGTCGCGGCCGTGAACGCGTTGGCCGGAGCAGGACGGTGAGCGGCGTGCGGATCGGCGTCGTCGGGCTCGGGGTCATGGGGGCGCACCACGTCCGCGTGCTGCGGTCGCTCGACGGGGTCGACCTGGTCGGGGCGGCCGACGCGCTCGGCGACCCCCGCGGTGCCGCGGACGGGCTCTCGGTCGTGCGGACGGCCTCCGACCTGATCGGGATCGGGATCGACGCCGCGGTGGTCGCCGTCCCGACCGGGCTCCACGAACCCGTCGGCCTGCTCCTCGCCGCCGCCGGCGTGCACGCCCTCATCGAGAAGCCCGTGGCGGCCGATGCCGGCGCCGCCGCTCGGCTCGTCGCGGCGTTCGACGGCGCCGGGCTGGTCGGAGCGGTCGGGCACATCGAGCGGTACAACCCCGCGCTGCAGGCACTCCGACATCGGCTCGACGCCGGCGAGCTCGGTGCCGTCCACCAGATCGCCACCCGGCGACAGGGTCCGTTCCCGTCGCGGATCGCGGACGTCGGGGTCGTCAAGGACCTCGCGACCCACGACATCGACGCCACGGCGTGGATCGCGCGGTCGGAGTACGTGCACATCGGGGCGCTCGCGTGCACGAAGAGCGGGCGTGCCCACGAGGACCTGGTGACCGTCACGGGCGAGCTCGCCGACGGCACGCTGACCTCGCACCTGGTGAACTGGCTCACCCCCTTCAAGGAGCGGCTCTTCGTCGTGACCGGAGAGCACGGCACGTTCGTCGCGGACACGCTCAGCGCGGACCTGACGTTCCACGAGAACGGCACGGTCCCGACGGGCTGGGAGCGCGTCGCCGCGTTCCGCGGGGTCGCCGAGGGAGCGAGCACGCGGTTCGCGATCCCGAAACGCGAGCCCCTGGTCGTGGAGCACGAGGCGTTCCGGGATGCCGTGCTCGGGTTGCCGGCCGACATCGTCACCCTGCGGGACGGGCTGCGGACCGTCGAGGTCGCCGAGGCCGTGCTCGAGTCGGCGCACACGCGGCAGACCGTCCGCATCGGGGTCGCAGCGTGAGGGTCGCGGTGGTCGGGCTCGGCAAGATCGGGCTGCCGCTCGCCGTGCAGTACGCGCGGTCGGGCGCCACGGTGGTCGGGCTCGACGTCGCGGACGCGGTCGTGGAGTCCGTGAACGCCGGGGTCCCGCCGTTCCCGGGGGAGCACGGGCTCGACGACGAGCTGTCGGCCGTGGTGGCCTCCGGTGGGCTGACAGCGACGACCGATCCCGAGCGGGCGCTCGCCGTCGCGGACGTGGTCGTCGTCGTGGTGCCGCTGTTCGTGTCGTCGGACGGCGTGCCGGACTTCGGCTGGATGGACGCGGCGACCGACGTGATCGGCGCGCACCTGCGGCCGGGGATCCTCGTCGCGTACGAGACCACGCTCCCGGTCGGGACGACGCGGACGCGGTGGGCGCCCCGGCTCGAAGCCCGCTCGGGGCTCGTCGAGGGGCGGGACTTCGACGTGGTGTTCTCGCCGGAGCGGGTGCTGACCGGGCGGGTGTTCGCGGACCTGCGACGGTACCCGAAGCTGGTCGGTGGGCTGTCCCCGCGCGGTGCGGAGCGCGCCGCGGGGTTCTACGATTCGGTGCTGCAGTTCGACGACCGACCGGACCTCGACCGGCCGAACGGGGTCTGGGACCTCGGGTCCGCCGAGGCCGCCGAACTCGCGAAGCTCGCCGAGACCACCTACCGCGACGTCAACATCGCCCTGGCGAACGAGTTCGCGGTGTTCGCCGACCGGTCCGGCATCGACGTCGAGCGAGTCATCGAAGCGTGCAACTCCCAGCCGTACAGCCACCTGCACCGTCCGGGCATCGCCGTCGGTGGGCACTGCATCCCGGTGTACCCGCAGCTCTACCTCTGGAACGACCCGGATGCATCGGTGGTGCGGGCCGCTCGTGCCCGGAACGCCGCGATGCCCGCGCATGCGGTGGACGTGCTCGCCCGGGTGCACGGCGACCTCCGGGGTGAGCGGATCGTGGTGCTCGGCGCCGCGTACCGCGGTGGGGTCAAGGAGACCGCGTTCTCCGGGGTGTTCCACACCGTCGCGGCGCTCACCGCGCGGGGTGCCGTGGTCACCGTCACAGACCCGCTCTACGGGCCGGATGAGCTCCGGGCCCTCGGGTTCGCGCCGTCCGTCGCCGGAGCAGCGGTCGACGCTGCCGTGGTGCAGGCCGACCACGCGGAGTACGCCTCGTGGGGACCGCAACGCCTTCCCGGCGTGCGGACGATCCTCGACGGGCGGCGGGTCCTGGACCCGGCGCGGTGGCCGTCGGTGACGGTGATCGCCCTCGGCGGCGGGCTGCGAAACACAAGATGTGAATAACTCGCGCGCTCGGCTCGGCGGCACATAGCTTCGCAGCATGCGCCACCGATCCCGTCCGTTCGACATCGTGCACGTGTCCAGTGCGCACCCGTGGACCGACAACCGAGTGCACCTCCGGTCGGCTGCGAGCGCCGCAGCCGCCGGGTACCGCACGGCGCTGGTCGCGGTGGCGGTCGACGGCGACGACGTCGCTGCGACGGGCGACACCGACTGGGGGCGCCCGGACCTCGCCACCGGGGTGTTCGTCCGCCGCGTCCCCGCACGCCGTCGCCGGGCACGGGTGGTCCGCTCGTCCGCACAGGTGATCACTGCCGCGCTGTCGTCCCGAGCCACGGTGGTGCACCTGCACGACCCGGAACTCGTCTGGGCGGTGCCGCTCCTCCGTGCGGTCGGACGCGTCGTGGTCTACGACGCGCACGAGGACCTGCCGGACCAGGTCCGGGGGAAGGAGTACCTCGGTCGATGGGCGCGGCGGGCGGCCGTCGTGCTCGCGCACCTCGTCGTCCTGGTCGCCGGGCGCGCCGACGCGGTGGTCGCTGCGACGCCGACGATCGCCGCTCGGTTCCCCACGGCGCGGACGACCGTCGTGCGCAACCTGCCGGTGCTCCGTCCCGCCGACCTCGACGCACCACCGGTGACCGATCGGCCCCTCGTCGCGGTGTACCTCGGTGCGCTGAGCCGGGACCGAGGGATCGACGTGATCAGCGGTGCGGCGTCGTCGCCCGACTTCCCCGATGCCTGGCGGGTCGTGACGGCTGGGCGTATCGACTCCGCCGTCGACCGGTCCCGCTTCGACGGGCTGGTCGCGGCCGGTCGGATCGACCACCGCGGGACCCTCGCGCCGCACGCCGCGCGCGACCTGCTGCTCGGGGCCCGGGTCGGGCTCCTCCCGCTCCGGCCGACCCCGGCGTACGCGGCCTCGATCCCGACGAAGCTGTTCGAGTACCTCGCCGCCGGCACCGCCGTCGTCGCCACGGACGTCCCGCTCTGGCGCGAACTGCTGGCCGGCGCGGACTGTGCGACGTGGGTGCCGGCGGATGACCCGGACGCCGTCGCCCGCGCCGTCCGCCGGTACGCCGAGCACCCGGACCTCCTGCGCGCACACGCCGCCGCCGGTCGCGCGCTCGTTGCGGACCGCTACCGCTGGGACCACGAGGCGACGGCGCTCCTCGCCGTCTACCGCTCTGTGTGGGGCGTCGCCCCGTTCGACGCGTGAGAGAAATGTGATGTACTGATGTTCACCCTGCACCCCACGACGATCGGCGGTCCGCATGCGCAGACCCCCGCGCGCTCCGTCAGCTGTCCTGACGATCCTGGTCGGGACCGTCCTGGGCCAGGGAGCCGTCGTCGCGGTCTCGCCGGTGCTCACCCGGACGTACTCCGCGTCGGACTTCGGGACGCTGACCGTGGTCACGGCGATCGCATCGGTGCTCGGTGCCGGTGCCGCCCTCGGGACCGACCGAGCGCTCGCGGTCGCCGAGCCGAACCACGTCCGGTCGCTGATCACCGTGGGGTTCGGAGCGACGCTGCTGGCCGGGCTGCTCACCGCAGGCGTCGCCTGGGCGCTCCGCGAGTCGCTCGCTGCATGGTTCCGGGCGCCGGCGCTGGCCGACCTCTGGTGGGTCCTGCCGGTCACGACGATCGCGATCGCCGTGCAGCGCATCTGCTCCGCCGTGCTCGCCCGACGTCGAGCGCACCGCGCGCTCGCGGTCCGGAACGCGTGTCAGGGACTCGGTCAGACGGCCTGGAACCTCGCGATGGCGTTCGCCGGACCCATCGGTCTGGTCGGCGGGCTCGCAGCCGGGCGCTTCGCCGCGGTGCTCGGGATGCTCCGGCCCGCAGCCGGGCTGCCGTCACGGAGGCAGGTCGCGCAGGCGGCGTCGGAGCACCGTCGCTTCCTCACGCTGACCCCGTGGTCCGCGATGCTGAACGTCGTCGGGCAGCAGGCTCCGGGCATCGTGATCGCGGCGGTCCACGGCAGTGCTGCCGCCGGGTTCGTCGCCCTGACGATGCGCGTGCTCGGGTCGCCGGTGGGCATGGTCGCGGACGCGGTGTCGCAGTACGCAGCGGGCGCGTTCGGACAGCGGGCCCGCTCGGGTTCGCCGATCCGGCCGCTCCTCGTCCGGCTGACCGGGCGGCTGCTCGTCGCCGGGGGAGCGGGAGCGCTCGTCGTGCTGCTCGCGGGCCCGGTCCTCTTCGGTGCGGTGTTCGGTGCGGAGTGGCAGACAGCGGGGTCCTACGCACGGATCCTCGCCCCGGCGTTCGCGATCCAGGTGGCGGTGTCACCGGTGAGTCAGGTGCTCTCGATGCTCGGGCGGCAGACCACGCAGCTCGTGTGGGACGTCGCACGGCTGGTCAGCACGACCGGAGCCGTCCTCGTGCCCTCGGTCCTCGGCGCTCCGATGCCCGTCGTGCTGGCGGTGCTCGCCGCCGCGATGACGGCGTCGTACGGGGCGATGCTCGTCCTGGTGCTGCTCGTCACGAAGGGCACCCCAGCGAGTCCCTGACGTCGACCGAGCGCTCGCTCGGACTCCGAGGGGAGCCTGTCCGTGGCGCGCGGTGAGCTCCTGGCCGTGTCCCGACGTGCCGCGCTCCTGGGCGCGGCGAGCACCGTCCCGGGGCTCGTACTCGCGGTCGCCTCGGCGCGTGCCGGCGCGTCGACGGTCGACGCCGCGCCTGCGTCCGTGCCCGTGGCGCCGGCATCCGAGGGCGTCGCGCACAGCGACGACGTCGGCGCGGCACGGCTGCAGGACGTCCTCGACGCCGCGCGTCCGGACGCCGTCGTCGACATCACCCGCGCGTGGTCGCTGTCCGCACCGCTCGTCGTGGCACGGCCGATGACGCTCCGGTTCGTCGGCGGCGCGCTGTCGACCGACCGCGACATCGACCTCGTGCTCGTCAGGGCGCCGCGGGTCCGGGTCGTCGACGCACGGCTGGTCGGCTCCGGGGCGATGCACTCGGGACTCGGCCGCGGCGTGCACGCGGTCGGCACCGTCGGGGAACCGCTCACCGACGTGCACGTCACCGGTGCCGAGATCCGCGGCTTCTCGCACGACGGCGTCCTGTTCGACCACTGCACCCGGTTCTCCGTGACCGACTGTGTGATCACAGACATCGGGTACGCGGGCGTCCTGCTGTTCTCCTGCGTCGGCGGCAGCGTGCTGCGGAACCGGGTCGCGCGGGTGCTGCAGCCGTCGCCGTACCCGAACTCCTACGGCATCGAAGCGGTCCGGGCCACCTCCGACGGTCTGGCCGGCGCTCCACGGAGCAGCCGGATCACGATCGCGGACAACCACGTCTCCGACGTGCAGCAGTGGGAGGGCATCGACACGCACGGCGGTGAGGCGATCTCGATCCTGCGCAACCGTGTGGACAACTGCCGGGTGGGCATCGCGGTCGTCCCGTCGAAGGACGAGGCCGATGCCACCGCGACGAAGTACGCGCCGATCGACTGCGCGGTCGTCGACAACCTGGTGACCCGATCCGAGGACGGCCCGGGATCCGGCATCGTCGTGCGCGGAGCCGGAGAGGTCGTCGGGTCCGAAGCCGAACGCGCCACGGGCGTGGTGCTCCGGAACACCGTGACCGGGTACGGGGACGGCGACCGGGACGCCGGCATCCTGGTGTACCTGACGAGGAACCTCACCATCGCGCACAACCGGTGCGACGGCGGAGTCCGGCGGGGTCTGTCGCTGTACCACTCGAACGAACGCCTCGCGGTGATCGGCAACACCGTCGACGGGCTCCGGCAGCAGGGCACGGCGACGTCGGTGGCGATCGACGTCCGCGCCGGGGCGAACGACGCGGTGCTCCTGGACAACCGGTACTCGGCGGACGCCGGCGGTCGCGGCGGCGCGGTCTACGGCGTGATGTGTCGTCAGGCGGGCAACGACCTGGTGCTCGTCGCCAACGACTGGGCGGCGACGACCTCGGCGGTCGTGGCGACGACGGGCGTGGTCGTCCGCTACCGCGAGGACTGACGGTCGCGCCGCGACGGAGACGCGGACCGGCGCCGCTCGGACGACGGGGGCACCGGCTGTCCGTCCCACCCCGACCTCGGCGCGATCGCCAGGATCACGGTCCCCACGAGCAGCCCGTGCGAGAGCATCGCGGTGAAGACCGACGTGTTGCTCAGCATGATGCTCGGCATCACCACGGTCATCGCCGCCACCCGCAGCGGCAGCCCGGCGGCGGCGCGGTCCAGGAACCGGAGCCACACGAACAGCGCCGCAGCGGCGACCGGGATGCCGACCCACCCCAGGTTCGCGAACCCGTCCGCGAACAGGTTGGCGTTCGCGTACCCGTTCGACCCCGGGACCAGGAACGCCGCGATGCGCTTCGGTGGCGGGAGGTCGTACGGGTAGTCGACCCATGTCCGGAGGAACGAGTAGCCGTACCCGGCGACCGGGTTGTCGGAGAAGAACTGGACGTACACGGACGTGAGCAGCCCGGGCGTCAGCATGAAACGACGCGTGAACACCGAGGTCCAGGTGATCCCGCCCTGCAGCGCGTCTGCGACCGCGGAGACGATCATGATCGCGATCGGTGCCACGAGGAAGGACAACGACGCGCGTTGCGCGCGGCCACGGAACAGCAGGGCAACGCCGAGCACCGCGACGAACGAGAACAGCACCGCCTTGAACCCGGTGCTGGAGTAGAGCAGGAACTGGCCGGCCGACGCGAGCACGACGAGTGCCGGGCGACGACGGGCGATCCCCCTGGCCAGCAGGAGCGGGTTGACGACGTAGGCCTGGCCGGTCAGCAGGTACCCGAGCGTGCCGCCGGAGCCGACGTCGGCGGTGTACGCGGCCCGGACGTCGTAGATGTCGTCGAGAGCGAGGAACCGGACGTGCACGCCGACCGTGGCCGTCATCACCGCGTAGGTGAGGGCGGAGTACGCCGCGCACACGGTCCAGGTCAGGGCTCCGCGGTCGACGGACCGTGCGCCGAGGCGGATGACGTCGCGCTCAGGTCCATCGGACGTCGGCACGGACCGAGCGGCAGACGCCCCGCAGACCGCGAACGACGCCCCGACGACCGCGAAGGACGCCCCGATCGTCGCACTCAGCGCGAGGGCGGTCCCGATCGACAGGTACCCCGTCGACGGGCTCATGAGCATCGCCGGCGCGACGCACACGACGAAGATCGTCCAGAGCACCACGTGCGACGCGCGACGGATCGTCGCCGGCAGGCACATCGCGACGCCGATCGTCAACGCCACGACGACCAACCGCGCGGGCCACGGGGCAACGACGTGTGTGAACCCGCTGTACGAGAACAGCGGCGCGACGAGGTGCGCCGCGATCCAGTCCGTCGTCGTCGCGAGCACGGTGACGGTGACCCCCACCAACACCAGGCGGCGGAGCAGCCCCCGGAGCAGGGCGCGCTCGGCCCGCTTCACCGGCGCCCGCCGCGGACACCGGGCAGGAGCTCGTCGTACATCGCGACGAGCCGTTCGGCCTCCGGCTCCCACCGGAACCGCTGGGCCGCGGTCCGCGCCGACGCACCGTGCCGCCGGAGGAGCTCCGGGTCGTCCGCGTAGCGCCGGATCGCCCGCGCGATCGCGCCGGGGTCGTCGCCCGGCACGAAGGTGACGCACTCCACGCCGTCGAGCAGGTGCCGCCACAGCGGCACGTCCGTCGCGATCACCGCGAGGCCCGCGGCGAGGTACTCGAACAGCTTCGTCGGGAAGATCTGGTCCGTCACCAGCGTCCGCCGGAACGGCACGAGTCCGATCCGCGCCGACAGGAGGAGGTCCCGGGCCGCCGTCGGTCCGACCGCGCCGCCGTGGTGCACCCGTCCTGTTCGTGCCGCGGCGTCGAGTCGTGTGCGGTCGGTGGCGGCGTCGATCGAACCGACCAGCTCGATCCGCCACGTCGGCGGGAACGACGGGTCGTCGGCGACCGATGCGACCACGTCGATCCCACGGTCACGACTCAGGAGCCCGACGTGCGCGACCAGGGTGGGGCGAGCCTCCAGGCCGACCTGTCCGTCGTCCTCGGCACGCGCCGTCGGGAAGTTGTGGATCGCGATCCGGCGGGTCGCCGGGAACCGCCGGCCGGTCCAGGCCGTCGCGGTCACGATGCGGTCCGCGGTCCCGGCGACCCGCAGCAGCAGGAGGGAGAGCATCGCGAACACCCCGCGCTGGCGGTGCGACAGGTAGTCCTTGCCCCAGACCTGGTCCGGGAGGTCCTCGTGCGCGTCGTACACCACCCGCCGCCCGGCGACGCGCAGGACGGGGATGGTCCAGATGAGCTCCGGGTCGTGGAGGTGGACGACGCGGGCCCGCGAACGCAGCGCGAGGACGAGCGCCTGGGTCGTGGAGACGGTCATCCGGCGGATCCGTCGCCGACGCGGGATCCGGACCACGTCCACCCCTGTCGGTGGTGCGCCGAGGTCGGAGTCCACCGCGATCAGGCGCACGCGGAACCCGGCCTCGGCCGCGGAGGCCGCCTCGCGCAGGTGCACCCGGTTGTCGACCCACGGGTGCGCACTCGACACGTGGACGATGTCCGGGATCACGCGCGGCTCCGTCCTGCTGACCACGCGGCGTCCAGCGCTGCTCCGTACCGCCGGGCCAGCGCCCGGTAGTCGTGTTCCCGCAGCACGTGCTCGCGGCCGCGTGCGCCCATCGCGGCACGCTCGTGCTCGGGCATGCGGGCGAGCGCGAGGATGCCGTCCGCGAGCGCGTCGGGTGCGTCGGGCGCGACGTGCACGCCGCACCGCGCTGCTGCCACCGGCGCGAGGACCACCGGACTGGCGACCAGCAGCGGCCGGCCCGTGAGCATGTACTCGTACTGCTTGTTCAGCGAGACGCCGTGGCGGTAGAGCGGCAGGTCGTGGACGGCGACCACGAGGCAGCCTGCGCTGCGTCCGATGTCGCGGGCTTCGTCCTGTGACACGCGTCCGTCCCAGATCACGCGGGCACCGGCCGGGAGGCGCGACACGCGCTGTCGGAGAGCGTCGCGGTCCGGCCCGTCCCCGACCATGCGCAGGGTCAGTTGCGGTCCGTCGGTGGGGTTCCGGCGGTGGGCGGCGGCGAAGCCGTCGATGACGGTCTCGAGGGCGTTCGCGGTGCCCATCGAGCCGATGTAGGCGACGGTGAACGGCGCCTGGTCTTGGTCTTGGTCTTGGTTCGGTCGGCGCGGTTGCGGACCGGGCTGCGTGGGCTCGTCGGGGTCGACCCCGTTCGGCACCCACGTGAACGGCCGGGGCTGCCCACGATCTGCGTAGTACCGCCCGACACCGTCGAGCGGGGAGACGACGTGCACGGCCCGTGCGATCGTGGTGCGCTCGATCAGGCGGAGGACGCGGACCACCGGATGCCGCTCGGACATCCGGGTGAGCGCGACCGCGGATTCCGGCCAGAGGTCGCGCGGCTCGAACACGAACGGGACGTGGTGCCGTCGCGCGAGCACCGAGGCGGCCCATGCGGCGAGCGGGTGGAAGGAACCGCCGACGACGACGTCGGGGTGGGGGAGCCCGCGGAGCATCCCGGGCACGAGCAGGAGGGCGGTGAAGAGCCCGATGTCCGCGAGCCGTCGCAGCGTCCGTCGGATGCCGTGTCCGCGGTGGTCGACCCCGCGGAGCCAGCAGAACTCGTGGTCGTCGCCTGCCCACCGTTCGCGCAGACGGACGCCGTCGAGGTGCGCCCGACCCGTCGGGTGGTCGGTGCCGGCCGCGATCACGACAGCGTGCCAGCCGGAGCCCGGGAGACCCGCGGCGAGGTGCTGGTGCCGCGTCGCCCGCCCGTCCCGCTCGCGGTGGTGGGCGTAGTGGTTCACGATCCAGACGGTCTTCACGGGGCGCTCCTGGTGCTTCACGGCGTGCTCCTCGTGCCGTTCGCCGATCCGGTGAACCGGTCGGAGGTGACGTGGCCGGGGGTCGTGATGCCCTCGCGTCTGGCGACGACGACCACGGTGCGCGCCAGGATCCGGGCGTCGAGGGCGAGCGTGGCCGTGTCGACGTACTCCACGTCCGAGCGGAGGCGGTCCGGCCAGGGGAGGGCGTTGCGGCCCCGGACCTGTGCCAGGCCGGTGAGACCCGGCCGGACATCGTGCCGTCGTGCTTCTTCGGCGGTGTAGAGGTCGAGGTACCGGCACAGGCTGGGTCTCGGTCCGACGAAGCTCATCTCGCCGCGCAGGATGTTCCAGAGGCTCGGCAGCTCGTCGAGACTCGTCGACCGGAGGCGCTCGCCGAAGGGGGTCAGTCGATCGGCGTCGGAGATCCGTCCGGCTGCCCGGTCGACCTCGCGCATGGTGCGGAACTTGAGGATCGTGAACGGTACGCCGCCGAGGCCCGGCCGCTGTTGCCGGAACAGCACCGGCCGGCCCAGCCGGATCGCGACGAGGGCAGCGAGTGCGGCGAGGACCGGGGCGAGCAGCACGAGGAGGGTGCCGGCGCCGAGTGCGTCGAGGGCGCGCTTCACCGCGCCGGCTCCGTCGTGCGCCGCGCGCCGTACTCCGAGCGGTAGTACGACCGCCGCGAGATGGCATGCCGGGTCTTGGTCAGGACGATCCCGTCGGCGTGCTCGCCGACGCGAGCGAGTGCCTCCACGACCGCGCGCGCGTCGGAGCGGCGCCCCTGGTTGGCCGCGACGACGATGAGGGTCGTCGAGACGAGGGTGCTCATCAGCGCGGCGTCCGTGACCGCCAGGACCGGCGGGGTGTCGACGAGCACGACGTCGAACCGCCTCGCCAGCTCGGCGATCACGCGCTCCATCGCCTCCGAGCCGATGAGCTCGCTCGGGTTCGGTGGGACAGTCCCAGCCGGCAGGACGTGCAGACCATCGTCGCCCCACGGCTGCAGGACGTCCTCGAGTTCCGCCCGGGCGACCAGCACGTCGGTGAGCCCGGCCGCTCCCTCGAGTCCCATCGTCTGCGCCATCGCGGGCCGACGGAGGTCCGCGTCGACGATGACGGTCCGGAGCCCGCCGGTGCTCATCGCGATCCCGAGGTTCGCGACGGTGGTGGTCTTGCCCTCGGCCTGGCGGGCGCTCGTGACGGCGATCGTCGGAGCGCCGCCGGACCGGAGGAACTGGATGTTCGTCCGGAGGCTGCGGAAGGCCTCCGATCGCGCGCTGGAGCCGTCGTCGCGGACGATGAGCGGGCGGCGCTCCACGTCCGGGTCGAAGGCGACGTCACCGACCACGGGGACGTCGACGTCGAGGTCCTCGGCGGTCCGGACCCGCGTGTCGACCGCGGCGCGGACGAGCGCGAGGAGGACGCCGGCGGCCAGGCCGGCGCCGATCCCGAGTGCGAGATCGGCGGCGGGCCGTGGCGACGACGGCGTGGTCGGCACCGTCGCGGGCATGACGGGCTCGAGCGTGACGGAGGCCATACCGCTCGCGGCCGCCGGCTCGATGTCCGAGACGACCTCGGCCAGGGACGAGCCCACCGCGGATGCGAGGGTCTTCGCGGCGCGGGCATCGGGATCGTTGGCGGTGATGACGATGATCACGGTCCCGGTGCGGGTCGTTGCGGACACCCGGCTGCCCAGGTCGGCGACGGTGGTGTGGAGCCCGAGCCGCTCCACGACCGGACGGAGCACGCGGGGTGAGGAAACGAGGGCGATGTACGACGTGATCTTCTGCTGCGCCGCCGTCGATCCCTGGGCGATCTCGCCGGCGGACAGGGCGTCCTGACCGGTCACGGAGACGTAGAACGAAGTGCTCGCCCGGTAGACCGGGGTCGTCGCGTTCGTGACCAGCAGTGCGGCGCCTGCTCCCAGCGCAGTGGTCGCCATGACGATCCACCAGCCGGCGAGCACGGCGCGGGCGACGGTGACGACGAACATGTCCCGTTCCTCAGCCGACGGGGATCGTCAGGAGTTGGGACTTGACCGTCACGGTCTGCCCCTCACGCCAGGTCGACGGCCACGGGACGCAGTACCCGCTGGTGGTGGTGACGTCCTTGACGTCGACACCGAACCCGGGGGCGCGAGGGCCGTGATGGAGACGAGCGCGGTGAGGGCCGCGGTGGCGAGCCGCCGCCGGAGGAGAAGGGTCATGAGGTGCTCCGAGCGTGGGACGGGGCCGCCGTCGGTCGGACGGCGGCCCCGGGGTGGGTGGTGGGATCAGCGGGTGTTCGCGGGCAGGGTGAAGAGCTTCGTCGTGTAGGACGAGCCGTCGACCGTGATGCGGAACTTGAAGCTGAAGCCGAGCTGGCCCTTCGACACGTCACGATCGAACGACCACTTGCCGTTGCTGTCGATGTCGCGCTTGCCCGGCAGGAGTGGGCTGCCCGAGGCGTTGAGGACCTCGTACTCGGCGTCCGCGGGGCCGGTCCCGGTGAAGGTGTTCAGCTCACCGGGCAGGACCGTCTTGTTGGTGACCGTCACCGGGGCGAATCCGGCGTTCGCAGCGATGACGAACAGCTCTGACCGATCGGTCTGGTCGCCCTTCGTCTGGACGATCCGGAACTGGAACTGCTTCGCATCCCAGCTGATCGTGCGGTCGAACGTCCACGTGCCATCGCTGGCGACCCTGAGTGGACCATCGACGATCGGGGTGCCCGAGACGTTCACCACCTCGTAGGTGGCGTCCGGTTCGGCCGTGCCGCGGAAGGTGTTCACGACGCCCGGTGTCACGGTGGTCGGTGCGACCAGGGTCACCGGCGCGAGTCCGCCGGTCTCGCCGGGGTTGATCGTCACCTCGGCCACGGTCGTGTTCGCACCCTTGGACTTCTGGACCACACGGAGCACGTGCTCCGCACGGTCGAGGTCCGTGGTGTCGAGCGACCAGTTCTTGTTCGGCAGGACGCCGTCCTTGCTCGTGCCGACCAAGGAGTTCCCGCCGTTCGTGACGTCGCGGACCTCGATCGCGGAACCCGGTTCACCGGCGCCCGTCATCCTGAGCGGACCACCGGCGTGCGAGGACCCGTCAGCGGGCGTCGTGACGGTGACGGCGGCACCGTACTCGACGGACCGCGTACGGTCGTGCGCCGAGTCGCGGACGCCGTCCATGAACTGCGCCGCCGTGACCGCGTACCCGCCGCCCCGGTTGGGCGCAGGGATGGTCGTCGTCCACGCGCCGGTGATCGGGTTCGCCGTCACCGTGCTGCCGATCTGCTTGCCGGACGCGTCGAAGAGCGAGACCTCGGCGCCGGGGTGCGCCTTGCCGGAGGCGATCACCGGGGCATCGCGGTTCCCCGAGAACGTCGCGTCGAAGGTGAGCGCGTCGGCGACCAGGTCGGCGTCGAGCACCACGTCGCCGGTCTTGACGGAGCCCTCGTACTGCTCCACCTGGATCGTGTTCTTCCCGAGGTCGAGTCCGCGGACCGACGTCGACCAGCTGCCGTCCTTCGCGACCGTCACCGGCGACCCGCCGTTCACGAGGATCGTGGCGTCGGGGGTGCCCGAGCCGGAGATGTACGCCGTCCTGGTGAGGACGTCCACGCGGTCGAGGTCGGCGCTGAACGCCCCGACGAAGTCGTCGAGCGTGGGGATCCGGTCGGCGACCGTCTGGGACTGCAGGCGCATGACGCTGTCGGTGTTGTACAGACCGAGGAAGCCACCGTTGTACGTCGACTGCAGACCGGTGCCGATCGGGTTGTTCGACCCGGTGTTGGCGGCGAGCGTGAACTGCTGGGCGGGGGCGCCGGCGACGCAGTTCTGGAGCGTCACCGGCGACGAGTTCTCGATCGTCGTCGAGCCAGCCGTCAGGCACCGGCCCGGAGCCGAGACCGGCCGGACGTTGGTCGTGGACCCGGGCGCCGGGATGAACCAGCGTGTGGCCGCTGCCCGCGCTTCCGCCAGGGTCCTGGCACGGTTCGCGGCGACCGCTCCGCCGACGGTGCCGGCGGAGGGGGCGCTGAACGCCGGGCTGTCGGCGAACGACGACGTCTCGGTGACCAGCGGGCCGACCTGTTGCGCATCGGCTGCGCGGGACTCGCCCGCCCAGGCGGCACCGGCGGTGAGACTGCTCGCAACGGTCGCGATCACCACCGCCCCGATGCCGAGAGCGAGCGGTGCGCGCGGGGACGATTGGGACTTCTGCATTGGTGCTCTCTCTTCGTCAAGGATGAATGCGCAGGGAACATATCACATTCACACGCCGAGTCGCGGGGATTTGCATTCAACATTTCTCCTCGCATTATTCAGCGAATATCGCCATGGTGATGAGCGGTATTCTGAGATTCCAGAGAGGGAGACCGAGATGGATGCTCGACATCGCTTGCTCCGCAGGCAGTTGCTCATCGGTGCCGGGGTGGTGGCCGTGGTCGGGGCCGCCTCGCTCGTCGGTGGGTTCGTCCCGCTCGTTGCCGATGGTGAGGAGCCGGGCGTCGATGCGCTCCAACGTCGGCTCGACACCCTGCCAGCCGGTGGCGTGCTCACGATCAGCACCCCGCAAGCCCGGACCAAGAGCCTCGTGGTCCGTCGCGCCGTGACGATCCGTTTCGTGGGGAGCGGTGCGCTGCGGATGGGTGCGGACGCCACGGCGATCCTCGTCACCGCTTCGGGAGCGCGGATCACCGACCCGGTCATCGACGGCGTCGGTGCCTCGACGGGCGGGGACGCACACGCGATCGCGGTGATGGGCACCCGTGCCGCACCGATCAGCGACGTCCGGGTGTCCGGGGGGCGGCTCCGCCAGCTGCCCCACGACGGCGTCCACGTGGAGTACTGCTCGGGGTTCCTGCTCGAGAAGACCTCGATCGCCGCGGTCGGGTACGCGGGCGTCGCACTCCTCGGGGTGCAGGACGCCATCGTGCAGGACACCGCGATCTCCGACGTCCGTCAACCGGCAGGCCGGGTCAACTCGTACGGGATCACGGTGACCCGGGACGCCACCGCAGTGGTGAGCGTCACACGCCGGTCCGCCCGCGTCCGCATCCTCCGCAACCACGTGAGCGGCGTGCCGGCGTGGGAAGGCATCGACACCCACGCCGGGGACGGCGTCGAGATCCGGGACAACGTCGTGACCGGATGTCGCGTCGGGATCGCGGCAGTCCCGAGCAAGTCGGCGACGAACCGGGCGCAGACCGACGTCGCTCCCACCGGCCTCGTGATCGCCGGGAACCGCATCACGCGCACGGCCGCGCTCCCTGCGGGTTCCGGCATCGTGGTCAGTGGAGCCGGCAGCACCGTCGGGTCGACGGCCCCCCGGGCGACCGGGTCGGTCACGGGCAACACCGTCACGGGCGCGGGTGGTACGGATGCTGCCGGGATCCTCGTGAAGCTCACCCGCGGGCTGCTCGTCGCCGACAACACCGTCACGTCGAGCGTCGGGGAAGCGATCCGGATCGAGCACTCGAACGCATCCGTCACGGTTCGTGGCAACCGGATCGCCGAGGTGTCCGGCAAATCCGTCGGCATCGACGTGGCCGCCGGTGCCAACGACGGCTCGATCCTGGCCAACCGCATCGACTCGACGTCACCGCGGGTGCGCATCGGGCTGCGGTTCGGCAGTCCGGACAACCGTTTCGTGGTCCGCGGGAACGCCCTGCGCGCTGCCGTCGTCCCGGAGGCGGACGGTCGAGCCCGGATCACCCGGTGATCGGTTTCACACGCCGAGCCGGACCGATCCGCCGTCAGTGGTGCCGTTGAGCTCCCACCGCATCCCGAACTCGCCCGCGACGGCGTCCTCCGGCGTGTGCACCTGCGGGCTCCACCGCGCCGCGGCTCCCTGGGTCAGTCGGAACGAGGAGGCCGTGTCCAGCCGGAACGAGATCGTACGTCCGTCGGGGGAGCGCTTTCCGTTCCGGAGCGTCATCGACGACGCGGGCCGCCATCCCTCGCCGGGGTTCCGGTACTCCCCGGTCAGGGTCGACTGTCCCGCTGCGAAGACGGTGCCGTCCGGGGCGACGACGACGAGGTCTGCCCGGAGCTCGGTGAGTTCTCGCCCGGCGACGATGCCGAGGGGCACCGCGGTGTCTGCTCCACGCGCGAGCTCCACCGCGTCGACCGGCAGGACGCGCACGGCCGCGTCCACGATCGGCTCGATCCGGTCGTCGACGATGCGGAAGCGTTGGACGCGATCCGAACGGCCGGGGAGCTCGTCGCCGTCGCGGTACGCGGTGAGTCGGGACCGTGGCTCGGCATGTCGGATCTCGAGGACCTGTCCCTCCTCGTACCGCTGCGCGAACGACGCCGCCACGACGGCGCCGGACTCGTCGCCGCGGATGGTCCACTCCCCGAGGACCTGCGCTTCGTCGGCGTCACGGAGGGTGAAGCCGACGTACTCCTCGCCGGTGAACCCGGTGTGCGCCTGGGAGCCCGTGACCTGCACGAAGCGGAGCGCGCTGGCGAGCGGGTCGAGTGCGAGCCACCCGATCGTCCGGTCGCTGAGGCCTCGGAAGCGGAACGCGTTGCCGGCGCCGACGTCGACGGGCGTGGACACGGTCTCTCGGATCCCGCGGTCGTTGCGGAGCACGACGAGCGCGTGCCCGACGCCCGGCTCGTCCGCCTCGAGCGCATGGCCGACGACCCGCGTCGCGCCGGTCCCGTCGGTGTTGCCGAGGTCGGTGGCCCTCGGCGCGGTCCCGAGCTGCCGCTGCCCGACCGTCGCGCGCTCGGTGACCGGCTCGGCGGTGCCGGTCGGCGCACCGTACGTCGGGAGATCCCGTTCACGGACGGTGTCCGCCGACCGCGTGTTGTGCCAGATCGGCGTCGTGAGGGCAGGAAGCCGGGCCATGGACGCCGCGGTGTCCGCGTCGAGCGGGAATCCCCACTGGCGGAAGAACGGGCGCAGGTCGCGGTCGGCGATCTGCGCCGCGATGCTCGCGAAGTGCTGCTGTTTCGCAGCGTCGTCGCGGAGGCCCACCTCGCCGGTCCGGAGTCGGACGCGGAGTTCCTGGTCGAGTGACGGGTAGAACTCCTGCCCGAATGCGCGGCGGAGCTGGTCGAACATGAGCAGCCGGACCCAGACGTCCTCCTCGGCCGCGAAGCTCCGGGTCTCGACGGGCTGTGCGAAGAACCGCGTGATGGCGCTCTGCTGACCGTCGAGACGATTCGCGCCGAACACCGTCGCCTGGACATCGAGCGCGGAGACGTTGTTGACGACCTCGACCATGCCCTTCCAGTTGTAGGCGGGGGGCTGGTACGTGTGTCCGACTTCGTGCCAGAACCCCCAGAGGTCCCCCGCGCGCATCGTGAAGAGCTCGGCGGCGGCGCCCGTGTCGACCTGGAACACGATCCGGTCGTGGCTCGCGCTCGCGTACCCGGCGCCCGAGTCCGGCGAGGCGACGTAGATGCGGTGGGGCGCCTTGCGGGCCGACCCGACGCCCTCGTCGAGCAGTCCGTGGTGGTCGTTCGTGACCTCGATCACCCGGTCCCAGTCGTGGACTCGTGATGCCAGGTCGGACGTCGTCATCGCGGAAGCCGTCCTCGCCTGGAAGTCACCGAAGACCCGTTCCCCGATGATCGTCACCATCGGGGCGTCCGGGAAGCGTTCGAAGTCGCGCAGGAAGTCCTCGTTCGACGTCTGTCCCGCGATGAACACCGGGACGGGTTGGCCGCCAGTGACCTCGACGTCCGCGGAGCCCGACGTGGCGGTACTCGTGAGGAAGACCATGCCGTCTCGATCCGCCGTGACCGTGTTCGCGCCCGGTGACAGTCGGGTCGACTCCATCCCACGGTCCGCGCCGTCGTTGAACGCCGCGTACCTGCCGTCGAGGCCGATCACGACGTGCATCGCAGGAGATCCCATCGGCACGTCGACCGTGACCGGCTGGCCGTGCCGGACGAACCGCCCCGTCGGCTGGAGCGCGCTGTGCCGCATTCCGCGGCCTTCCCGGATCCGTTCGGCTTCCGGGTCGCCGAGTCCGTGGACGAGGATCGTGGTCGACCGGCCGTCCTCGCTCCGCGTGATCGAGGTGGGCAGCGGGCCGTCCTCGGCGGACTCCAGCGACGCCGTTGCACTCGCGGACGCGACGGTGACGACGATCGTGGAGACGACCGCCGCCGTCACGGCGGCGACGAGCGCGACGGTGGCACCGCGACGGAGCAAGAAAATCGGCATTCACTCAGTATTTCACATATTGACAATGCCGTCGAGGAGGCCAGGCTCGACGGGCTACGCTGCACCGGTGCCCGCGTTCGACTTCGCCGACTTCTTCCGACGGACGCCCGACGACGACGGGCCCGACCTCATCACCATCGACGGCACCGATCGGTTCCTCCTCGACGAGGCGCCCCACGTGCACGGCGACGCGCTCCGGCACCCCGGTGCGGTCACGGTGGTCGACGACCAGCGCGGCGTGCTGACGCTCGGAGTCCTCGCCGTGCACGGTGCTGACGACGTCCGCGTCGTGCAGGACTCGCTCGTCAGCGAGCGTGCGCTCGAGTCCATCGCCGGCACGTTCGGACGACGGGGGTTCCACCACCCGGAGACCTACGAGGACGCCTTCACGGACGCCCGACTCGTGCTGCTCCGGCTCTCGAAGTCGCACGACCGCCTCGACGAGGTCGCCCGGGCCGTCGCCCGGTTCGCCGCGCCCGACGTCGTGCTGCTCTGCGGCGGCCGGACGAAGTACATGACGCTCTCCCAGAACGACGTGCTCCGCCGGTCCTTCGGGGAGGTCGCCGCGTCCCGGGGTCGTGGCAAGTCCCGGCTGCTCGTCGCGCAGGACCCGCTCCGTGCGGCTGCGAACCGCGCGGCGATCACCGACCCGTGGCCGCGGCGTGTGCACCTCGACGAGCTCGGGATGACCATCGCCGCGCACGGCGGGGTCTTCGCCGGGGCGTCGCTCGACCTCGGGACCCGCGTGCTCCTCGGGGAGATGGACGCCGCGGTCCCCACCGCCCGGGTCGCGGTCGACCTCGGGAGCGGCAACGGCGTGATCGCGACCGAGATCGCCCGGCGCCGCCCGGGTCTCCGGGTCATCGCGACCGACGTCTCCGCGGTCGCCGTCGCGAGCTCCCGCATGACGGCGGACCTGAACGGGGTCGGAGACCGCGTCCGGACCGTGCGGAGTGACGCCGGTGACGAGCTCGACGAGGGGTCCGCGCAGCTGGTGCTGTGCAACCCGCCGTTCCACGCGGACACCACCGTGAGCACCGACGCGGCCGAGGCGATGTTCCGGAACGCGGCCACGATCCTCCAGTCCGGTGGCGAACTGTGGTGCGTCTGGAACTCGCACCTGCGGTACCGGCCGGTGTTGGAGAAGACCGTCGGCCCGACGCGGCAGATCACCCGGACCGACCGCTTCACCGTGACGGCGTCCCGCCGGTCCTGATCGACGTGGACACGGCATGACGGAGGGCGGCCGCGCACTGCGCGGCCGCCCTCCGCATGCCGGGACTACTCCGGGACGTAGTCGAACGTGTCCGGGTCCGGACCCGTCCGGTGCCCCTTGTCGAGCGTCGTGATGTCGGTCATGTCCTCGTCGGAGAGCTCGAAGTCGAAGATCGCGAAGTTCTCCTCGACACGGGCACGGGTGACCGACTTCGGGAACACGATGTCGCCGCGCTGGATGTGCCAGCGGAGCACGACCTGCGCGGGGGACTTGCCCGTGGCCGCGGCGATGCGGGTGATCGTCGCGTCGTCGAGCACGAGGCCCTGCGCGATCGGGGACCAGGCCTCGGTCGCGATGCCGAGCTCACGGTTCACCGCGCGGAGGTCGTCCTGCGCGAGGTACGGGTGCACCTCGACCTGGTTCACCGCCGGGGTGACGGTGGTCTCCGCGATGAGGCGGCGGAGGTGGTGTGCGTTGAAGTTCGAGACGCCGATCGAGCGCGCGGTGCCGGCGGCGTAGAGCTCCTCGAAGGCCTTCCACGTCGGGACGAAGTCCGAGACGGTCGGGAGCGGCCAGTGGATGAGGAAGAGGTCGGTGTAGCCGCCGAGCAGCTCGGCGGACTTTTTGCCGTTCTCCAGCGCCGCCTCGGGGGCGTGGAAGCCGTTGTTCAGCTTCGAGGTGACGAAGATCTCGTCGCGCGGGATGCCGGACGACGCGATCGCCTCGCCCACCTCTTTCTCGTTGCCGTACATCTCGGCGGTGTCGATGTGGCGGTAGCCGACCTCGAGCGCGGTGAGCACCGCGTCCTTCGTGTCGGCGGGGTCGATCTGGAAGACGCCGAAGCCGAGCTGCGGGATGGTCTTGCCGTCGTTGAGGGTGATGTTCGGAACGGTCATGACCCCAGACAACCAGCGCACCCCCGAGTGTCATTCCGGGGACGTTCAGCCGGGCGCGGCGCGTTCGTATGCAGAATACTGATATTCTCCTGAGGTTGCCCACGGATGAAGGACCCATGACTGCACTCGCTCTGCCCTTGCTTGCTCGCGCCGCTTCGGCGGCCACCGCCCTCGGGCTCCTCGCGGCCCTCGGTACCCCGCTCACCGCAGCTGCCGCACCGAACCCGTCGGCCGTTCGCGGTGCATCCGCCGCGGGCGCCATCACGGGGAAGGACCCGCGGGTGCTGTTCGTGGAGGACTTCGAGCACGGGATGGGGTCCTCCCCGAGGATGCTCGACAAGTACGTCGGCGCGACGGGCGAGACCTACGCTGCCGATCCCCAGTGGCTCTCGTCGGCGTGGTGCAACGGCATCATCACGAGCCGGTCGAGCTCCGACACGGCCGGCTGTTCCGCGAACGCCGGCCTCCGCTCCCTCGCCGGTGCACTCGGGGAGATCAGCGGAACCGATCCCGCGACGAACCATGCCGTGAGCGCCTACACCGACGGCTCGAGTCCGGGCGCGAACCGGATCCAGATCGAGTCCCGTGAAGCGTTCTCCCTCGGCGAGTCCGGACGGTTCGTGTCGTTCGGGGTGTCCGCAGCGGCTCAGAACTGCCATTCGAACCATCCGCTCCTGGACTTCCTGCTCGTCGATGACGGAACCGAGCGTCCGGTGTCCGACCGGCCGCTCGACCCGTGTACCGACCCGCGGTCGAGCGACCACGGATCCGTGCGAGGCGGCGAGTTCGTCTCGAGCGGTGGCGTCCTGTTCTCCGGCGACAGCCTCCGCTGGCGGCTGCGCAACGCGCAGGGCTCCGGTGACGGCAACGACGGCGCCTTCGACCGCGTGACGATCGTCGACTCGACACCGACCCTCGCGAACGAGTTCTCCACCGGCACCATCGTCGGCGACACCGCGCGGATGACCGTCCGCGTCGTGAACACCAGCGAGCACGGCGCGAAGCCCGGGTGGTCCTTCGCGGAGACCCTGCCCGCCGGCCTGACCGTCGCGGCCGATCCGAAGACCGCCACGACGTGCGCGGCGCCGACCCTCGACGTCGACGCGGGTGCCAGCGCGGTGGGCGCGAGCGGTGGCCTCGCCATCGACGCGCCCGACTGCACGGTGACCTTCGACGTGACCGCCGCCACCGCTGGCACCTACACGGTCGCCCCGGACGCGGTCACGAAGCGGGTCGGGCTCGACGCCCCCGCCGCGTCGAGCGTGACCTTCGCTCCCGAGCGCAACGAGCTGCGCGCCGACGAGCAGATCACGCTGGGCGGCGGCAACGGAGACGCCGTCGCGGACCTCGGTGAGACCATGACCTTCCGCACCGTCGTCGAGAACGCGGGGAACGTGCTCGTGCACGACCTCGACGTCTCCGGGACGCAGGGCGCCGTGAGCTGCGATCGTTCGGAACTCACCCCCGGCGCTTCCGCGACCTGTGTCACCGCTGCCCGGCCCGTGACGCAGGCGGACGTGGACCGTGGATCCGTCGAGGACGCCGTCACCGCGTCCGCGTCCTCGCGGCTCGGCGTTCCGGTCTCGGCCACCGCCGCGGCGACGGTGTCCACGACCCCGTCCGCATCAGCTGCCGAACTCACCGTCACGCCCGTGACGACCGGCGGAGCACCCGCGCTCGGCGACGACGTCCGGCTCGCGGTCGAGGTCCGGAACCACGGGAACGTGTCCCTCGACCGGATCGCGGTCCGGGTCGACGGTGAACCGACGATGACCGTCGACTGCCCGACGGGCAAGCTCGCTCCTGGAGCAACGATCACCTGCGCGCTCGAGGGCGCGCACCGCGTGACACAGGGCGACGTCGACGCCGGAACCGTCGTGTTCCACGCGGCGATGACCGCCGTCGACACCGCCGGGAAGCCGGTCGCCGCTGTCGCGACCGCGACCCAGGAGACGCAGACGCAGGCTCCGGCGCTCGCCACGACGATCACGCCCGTCCTCGAGACGGCCGGGAAGGCCCCGGCCGTCGGCGACGAGGTCGCGCTGACGATCGCGGCGCGCAACAGCGGGAACGTGACCCTCACCGACCTGCGCGGCGTCCTCCGCGGTCGCGACGGTGCGGCGGACTGCCCCGCCGGCGCACTCGCGCCCGGTGCTCCTGCGACCTGCACCCTGCCGAGTCACGTCCTGACGCAGGACGATCTGGACCGGGGGGAGATCCAGTTCGAGGCGACCGCCTCGGCGACGGGGCCGAAGGGACAGGCAGTGTCGGCATCGGACTCCGCCACCGTGACGCTCGACCGTCAGCACGGCATCGTGGCCACCGTCACCGCGGCCCTCGCCGACGACGGAGCCGCCCCGGTCGCGGGTGACGCGGTCGGCCTCCACGTGGCCGTCCGGAACTCGGGCAACGTCACCCTCCGTGACCTGACCGGCGAGGTGGACGGCCGGTCGATGGACGTCGAGTGCGCCGACGGCGCGATCGCCCCCGGTGCCGAGGTCACCTGCACCATTGACGACCATCGGCTCACGCAGGCCGACGTGGACCGTGGGCGGGTGAGCTTCGACGTCAGCATGACCGCCGCGACGCCGTCCGGTGGGACTGCCTCCGCCACGGACGCCACCGAGGTCCAGCTCGCTCGTGCTCCGCACGTCGCAGTGTCCGCGACGAGTGTCCTCGACGCCTCCGAGCACGAGGTCCCGCGGGCCGGCGACGGCGTCACCGTGGCGATCACGGTCCGCAACACCGGCAACGTCACGGTCGTCGACGTCGACGGCGCGGTGCGCGACCGGAAGGGCATGGACGTCACGTGCCCCGGTCGTGCGCTGGCACCCGGCGAGGAACTGACCTGTGTGGTGACCGCGTACGAACTCGGTCAGGACGACGTCGACGCCGGCACCGTCCGGTTCGAGGTCGTCGGGTCGGCCACCGGTGCCGGTGGCACCCGGGTCGAGGGAACCGCATCGACCGAGACGACCATCGTGCGAGCGGCCTCGATCGCCGCGAGCACCTCGGCCCGTCTCGAGTCGACGGGTCGGGAACACCCGGTCGCCGGTGACACGGCAGCGCTCCGGGTGGCGGTCCGGAACACCGGGAACGTCACGGCGACGGACCTCGACGGCTTGGTCGAGGGACGCGACGGCATGGTCGTGACCTGCCCGGCCGACGCGATCGCTCCGGGCGGTTCGGCGGAGTGCGCTTCGTCGACGACGGTGACGCAGGACGAGGTCGACGCGGGCACCGCGCGGTTCACCGTCCGGTCCACGGCGACGGCTGCCGGTGGGAGCCGCGTCACGGCCGAGTCGGACGCGTCGGTCGCGATCGAGCGATCGGCTGCGGTCACGCTCGACCTGACGGCGCACCTGGCGGACACGGAGCGTGCGCGCACCGACGACCCGAAGGCGGGCGACCACGTCTCGGCGTCGATCAGCGGCACCAACGCCGGGAACGTCACGCTCCGTGACGCCCACACGGAGGTCGTCGAGCTCGCTGACATGACGGTCGAGTGCGCACCAGGGTCGGTGACGCCGGGAGCCACGATCGACTGCACGGTGCCCGACCACGTCCTGACCCAGTCGGACATCGACCACGGCCAGGTCACCATCGCGGCCGTGCTGGAGGCCACCGGACCGGACGGGCGACGGGTCACCGACCGCGCCGATGTCCGCGTCGGCCTCACGGCCGGCAGCGCGCTCGACCTGACGGGCGAACCGGTGCTCCTCGGGTCCGACGGCGAGCCGTCCCCGATCCCGGAGGGCCGCGCGGTCCGTCCGGGCGAGCAGGTCGCGATGCGCTACGAGGTGCTGAACACCGGGAACACGACGGTGGACGACGTCCAGCGCACCGGTTCGACCGGGCCGTTGACGTGCGAGCTGACGACGCTCGAGCCCGGCGCGAGCACCGCCTGTGCGAGCAGTGCCGCGCACACCGTCACCGCGGGCGACGCCGAGCGGGGCGAGGTCGTCACCGTCGGTCGGGTCAAGGGCTCGGTCACGCGGGCTGACGGCGAGACCGTCGAAGCTCCTGGTGCTGCAGACACGACGCAGTCCGGCGTGCGGACGCGTGCAGCGGCCGTGGCGAACGGCCGGGTGTGGGTGTTCTCCCAGGAGCTCCGCACCGTGGCGAAGGCCGAGCTGGAACCACAGCAGGTGGAGGGGACGGAACCGGACGAGCTCGCGTTCACCGGGTCGGAGATCACCGCGGTGGTGCTCCCCGCGGGCATCGTGCTCCTGCTGGCAGGACTGACGCTGCTCGTGTACGTCCGGCGTCGTCGACAAGGGGACGACATCACGACGCCGCGCTCCTGATCGACTGACGACGGAGGGCACCCCGAGCGGGTGTCCTCCGTCGTGGTGTCAGTCCAGCGCCGCCGCGATGTACGCCGCCAACGCCTCCCCGTACGCCACGGCCGGGTCCGCCGCCGCGAACGTCCGGTCCTCGCCCCGCAGCGCGATCGTCACGGTGTACACGACCCGGGACGCCGCGGCGACCCGCGTCAGCCCGACGAACGAGGGCCCGAGGAGCTCGCGGAGCTGGTCCTCGCGGGGCAGCCACAGCGACTCCTCCGCGGACACCGAGTCGAGCGCCCACTCGGTCGTCCCGTTGAAGCCGAGCGTCGTGCCCGTCGGGTGGTCGTGCCGCTCGACGGTCATCTCCGACACCGTGTAGACGTCGTCGTCGACGCCGGGCTTGTCGATGACGAACCGGTCGCCGGTCGCCGGGTGCCAGCGGAGTCCTGCGTCGCGGAGGGTCTTGGCGAGTTCGACGGTGATCACCACCCCAACCTGCCACGGTCGCCCGTGCATATGTTCCGGAAAGCAACCCGTACTAGCATCGCGGGGCACCCCTCGTGCGCGGATCGCCCGACGCTCCGCGCGCGCGACGCGACGACGCCCGGACGACCGGTGCCGTGCCTCCAGGCCGTACGAACCGGCCCCGGGACGGACCGAGCGCCGGACCCCGACCGCGGCTGACCGCACCAGCGGCCCGCTGAAGAGAAGGACCGCAATGACCCTCGACCGCGAGGAACTCCGCGACCGCTGGACCGTGTCCATGGTGCGCGAGAACGCGCCGGCCGGCGCACCGGCCGGAGCTGCCGCCGGGATCCCCGCGACCGTCCCCGGCCAGGTCCACACCGACCTGCAGCGCGAGGGACTCCTGCCGGACCCGACCCTCGACCGCAACGAGGACGCCGCGAAGTGGGTGGGCCGTTCCGACTGGACCTACCGCCGCTCGGTGGACGTGGACCCGCGCGGCCACGAGCGCGTCGACCTGGTCTGCGACGGCCTCGACACCGTCACCGAACTGACCCTCGACGGCGTGCAGATCGGCGCGACGCGGAACATGCACCGCCGCTACCGCTTCGACCTCCGCGACGTGACGGACGGCAGCAACGCGCGGACGGAGCGCGACCTGGAGATCCTCTTCGAGTCCCCGTACCGCGAGGCTGGCCGCGTCGCCGCCCGGGCCGGCGCGATGCCGGGCCCGTACGACGAGCCGTTCCCGTACGTGCGGAAGATGGCGTCGAACTTCGGCTGGGACTGGGGGCTGACCGCCGTCACGAGCGGTCCGTGGCGTCCCGTCGCGATCGAGCGCTGGTCCACCGCGCGGCTGCGCGACGTCCGCCCGCTCGTGGACGTCGAGGCCGGGGAGGGCGTCCTCGACGCGCACATCGCGTTCGAGCGCTCCGGCATGAACGACCTCGACCAGGACGGCGAGGACGACGACCTCGTGCTCGTCGTGACGGTCGCGGGGGAGACCGCCGACGGCACGAAGACCCGGCAGCGTTCGCGGGCGCAGGTGACCCCGAAGGAGAACGAGACCGTCGTCACGGTCCGGATCCCGGAGGCCCGGCTCTGGTGGCCGCGCGGGTACGGCGAGCAGCCCCTCTACGACGTGTTCGTCGAGCTGCAGACGGTCGAGGGCGAGGTCCTCGACCGGCACACCTTCCGCACCGGTTTCCGGTCGACCCGGGTGGACACCGCGGTCGACGACATCGGCCGCCCGTTCAACATCCACGTCAACGGCACGCTCATCGACGTCCGCGGCGTGAACTGGATCCCGGACGACGTCATCGTGTCCAGGGTGGACCGGTCGCGCTACGAGGACCGGCTCACGGCTGCCGCGTCGCTCAACACGAACCTCGTCCGCGTCTGGGGCGGCGGCGTGTACGAGTCGCACGACTTCTACGAGGTCTGCGACGAGCTCGGGCTGCTCGTCTGGCAGGACTTCCCGTTCGCCTGCTCGGCCTACCCCGAGGACGAACCGCTCCGCAGCGAGGTCGTCGCCGAGGCGCGTGACAACGTCGCCCGGCTGTCCCGGCACCCGTCCCTGGTGCTGTGGAACGGGAACAACGAGAACATCTGGCTCCACGACGCCGACGGCTGGGGCGAGGTGCTCGGCGACCGAGGCTGGGGTCTCGACTACTACCTCGACCTGCTGCCGACGATCGTCGACGCGGTCGACCCGTCGCGCTTCTACACGGTCGCATCGCCGTGGTCCGGCTCGGAGTCGCTGTTCGCGAACGACGTCGACCACGAGACGCACCACTCGTGGGACGTCTGGAACCGCGAGTCCGACGACCACTACCGCGACTCCGTGCCGCGCTTCGTCTCCGAGTTCGGCTGGCAGGCGCCGCCGGCCTGGCGCACGCTGCGTGACGCCGTGTCGGACGAGCCGATGACGCCGACCTCGCCGGGCGTCGTGCACCACCAGAAGGCCGCCTCCGGCATGGCGAAGCTCGCGAACGGCCTTTCGCCCCGCTTCGGCACCGGCTGGGACACCGACTTCGACCGCTGGCACTACCTCACCCAGCTGCAGCAGGCGCGTGCGATCGCGACCGGCGTGGAGCACTGGCGGACGCACTGGCCGCGGAACACCGGCGTGGTCGTCTGGCAGCTCAACGACCTGTGGCCGGTCTCGTCGTGGTCGGCGATCGACTCCGCCGGGCGGCTGAAGCCGCTGGCGCACGAGCTGCGTCGGCTCTACGACGACGTGCTGCTCACGATCCGGCCGGCGTCCGACGTGACGGTCGCGGTGGGTGGTCCGGTCGCGGACACGGCAGGGCGGCCGGGAGGCTCGGAGCAGGTGACCGCGTCCCTTCCCGTCCCCGACATGGCCGGGTCCGGTGCCGCGGGTCCTGCCGCGGGTTCCGCCGCTGGGGACACCGCGGTCATCGAGACGTCCGGTGCGTCGCGGATCGAGGTCGCGGTGCGGTCGACGCGTCGCGGCCTGGACAGCGTGGTGCGGGTCCGCCGGATCGACATGTCCGGGCGCACGCTCGCCGAGGTCGAGCTCCCCGTGCACCTCGACGGTGCCGGGGTCGCGGTGGTGGCGCTGCCGTCGTCGGTCGGCGTCGTGGCCGACCCGACGGCCGAGCTCGTCGTCGCCGACATGGACTGGCGTCGCGCCGTCTGGACACCGGCGCCGGACAAGGACATGCGCTGGGAGCCGGCGCACTACCGGGCGGCGTTCTCGCCGGCGGCGGACGGCGACGGCCTGGACCTGGTCGTCGAGGCCGAGTCGCTCGTGCGGGACCTCCTGCTGCAGCCGGACCGGGTCCGGCCCGAGGGCACGGTCGACCGCGGCTTCATGACGCTGCTGCCGGGGGAGCGGGTGGCCTACCGGCTGCGCGGGGTCACCGAGGCCGACGTCCCGCAGCTCACCGGCACCGCGGTGCTCTGGAGTCTGGACCGCGTCCTCGACCGTTGATATACAACATACAACTTGATATATTGGGGAGGCGCCGACCTGTGTCGTGACCCGTGATGACCCGGCGTCCGGTGCGACTCTGTCGCGCCGGTGGCCAGCAGGAGGTCTCCGTTGTCAGTCGCGCTCCACCCCACCCCGTCGCCCGCTCCGTCACCCGCCCCCGCGTCCGCCCGCGCCGGGGGTGCTCGGCTCCGAGGCAGTCGCGCGCTCGGTGTCGCCGCGCTCGACCTCGGACTGCTGCTCGCTGCGTTCGGCGGCGCGCACCTGCTGCGCTTCCCCTGGGACGCGGCGACCGGCATCGCAGGGGAAGGCTGGCTCGAGGTCGTCGTCGCTCCGGCGATCATCGTCCTCTGGATGCTGCTGCTCTCGACGTTCCGCACCCGTGACCCACGCATCGCCGGGGTCGGCGGCGACGAGTACCGCCGGCTCCTCACCGCGAGCCTCCTGACCGGGGCGCTGGTCGCCGTGGTCGCGTACGCCCTCCAGGTGGACATCGCCCGCGGGTACGTCGCGATCGCCCTTCCGCTCGGCCTCCTGCTGCTCGCGCTCGGTCGGAAGAGCACCCGGGCCGCGCTCGCACGCCGCCGGGCATCCGGCGAGCAACTCATGGACGTGCTGCTCGTCGGCGACGCCGAGGACGCCCGCTACGTCGGGCGCCGCATCGCCGCCAGCCCGGGGGCCGGCTACCGGGTGCGCGCGGTCGTCACCGACTGTCTGCCGGTCGGGACCGAGATCGAGCTCGGGGACGCCGTCGTCCCGGTCCTCGGTGGTGTCGGCGGGGTGCTGGCCCTGGCCGAGGCCACCGGCGTCCCGGCGGTCGTCATCGCCGGGGCGGTGCCGGGCGGCCACGAGCGACTCCGTCGACTCGGATGGCAGCTCGAGGACCGGGGTGTGGAGCTGGTCGTGTCCTCGCCGCTCGCCGACATCGCAGCGGGCCGGGTGCACGAGCGCCCGGTCGACGGGCTCCCGCTCATGCACGTCGAGACGCCCGAGTACCGGCGTCGCTTCGGCAAGCGGTTCGTCGACGTCGCCGGAGCGGGCCTCGGGCTGGTGCTGCTCGCCCCGGTGATGGCCGCCGTCGCACTGCTGATCCGGCTCGACGACGGTGGACCGGTGCTCTTCCGGCAGACGCGCGTCGGGCGAGGGGGCGTGGACTTCTCGATCCTGAAGTTCCGGACGATGTGCGTCGACGCCGAGGGCCGGATGGCCGCCCTGCGGTCGCAGAACGAGGGCGCCGGCCCGCTGTTCAAGATGCAGGACGACCCCCGCGTCACCCGGGCCGGGGCGTTCCTCCGCAGGACGTCGCTCGACGAGCTGCCGCAGCTCTGGAACGTCCTGGTCGGGTCGATGAGCCTCGTCGGACCCCGCCCGGCGCTGCCCCGTGAGGTCGCCCTCTACGAGGACTTCGCCGACCGACGGCTGCTCGTGACCCCCGGGATCACCGGCCTGTGGCAGATCAGTGGCCGCTCGGACCTGGACTGGGCCGACGGTGTCCGGCTCGACCTGCACTACGTCGAGAACTGGTCCTTCGTGCACGACGTCGTGATCCTCGCCAGGACGATCCCCTCGGTGCTGCGATCGCGCGGGGCGTACTGAGGGTGAATTCCTGTGCGAACGGTGTCCGTTCAGGAGTGCGGCCTGGGCATCCCGGCCCGCGGGAGTTACGATGGGACGAACTCGGCTTCCGCCGGGCGGATCGATGACGACCCGCTGACGGCGACCACTTCCAGAACCAAGGAGTCATGATGCTCGGAAACCTCACCGGTGTGCACCTGCTGATCATCCTCGGCATCGTCGTGCTGCTGTTCGGTGCGACCAAGCTCCCGGCCCTCGCGAAGGGGCTCGGCCAGTCGATCAACATCTTCAAGAAGGAGATGGACATCGACGACAAGAAGGCCAAGGGCACCGACACCACGGTCCAGAACACCGCCGCTCCGGCAGCCCCCGCCGAGCCGGTCGTGAACCAGGCCCCCGTCGTGAACCCGGGCCCGTCGGTTCAGCCGAACGCCACCACCGACCACCGGAACTGATCCGGTCCCGCCCCGTCACCGAGCCTTCGGGCTCGAAGCCCCCGTGATCCCACACGGGGGCTTCGTCGTGTGCGCAGCGCCCGGAACGCGCATGATGAGCGCATGACTGCTCCCGTCCACACCGCACCGCTCCGTGACGACCGGCGTGTGGTGCTCGTCGTCGCGATCCTGGCGTCGTTCGTGGTCGGCCTCGACTCGAGTGTCGTGAACGTCGCGCTCCCCGCGATCCGGCAGGAGCTCGGCGGCGGGCTCGTCGTGCAGCAGTGGACCGTCGACGCGTACCTCGTGACGCTCGGTTCGTTGATCCTCGTCGCGGGTTCGCTGTCCGACCTGTACGGCCGCGTCCGGATCATCCAGTGGGGCCTCGTGGTGTTCGGGATCGCCTCGATCGTGTGTGCGATCGCACCGAACGGCGAGGTCCTCATCGGTGCCCGGGCGCTGCAGGGCGTCGGCGGTGCCCTCGTCACCCCGAGTTCGCTGGCGCTGATCATCGCGGCGTACCGGGGAGCGGCCCAGTCGAAGGCGATCGGCTCGTGGACGGCGTGGTCGAGCGCGGCGATCATCGTCGGACCGGTGATCGGCGGCCTGATCGTGGACGGCATCGGGTGGCGCTGGATCTTCGTGCTCACCGCGATCCCCATCGCCGTGACGATCCCGCTGGTCCGGCGCATCTCCGGGGACGTCGTCGCCGGGGACCACCCCCGAGTGGACGTCGTCGGGGCGGTGCTCGCGGTGGTCGGGGTCGGCGGCGTGGTGCTCGGGCTCATCGAGCAGGAGCGGCTCGGGTGGGGCTCGCCCGTGGTCGTCGTGGCGCTCGTCCTCGGCGCCGTGGCGCTCGCCGCCTTCGTGCCGTGGGAGCTCCGCGTGACTCGGACGACCGGCGCCCCGCTGGTGCCCCTCGGACTGTTCCGTGCCCGGAACTTCGCGGTCGGCAACATCGCCACGCTCTCGATCTACGGCGCGCTCGGGATGGTCGGATTCGTCGTGACGCTCTTCCTGCAGGAGGTCTGGGGCTTCCCGGCCTGGCTCGCCGGTCTCGCGACGCTGCCGCCGACCGTGGTGCTCCTGCTGCTGTCCACCACCGTCGGCGGCTTCGCCGGGCGGTACGGTCCGCGGTGGTTCATGGCGGCCGGGCCCGCGATCGCCGCGATCGGTGCGCTGCTGATGGTGACCGTGGGGAGCCAGCCGGACGGGTACTGGCCCGCGGTGTTCCCGGGGCTGGTCCTCATCGGCCTCGGGATCACCCTGATGGTCACACCGCTGACCAGCGCGGTGCTCGGATCGGTCCCGCAGACCGAGGCAGGCGTCGGGTCAGCGGTGAACAACGCGATCGCCCGGATCGCCAGTCTCGTGATGGTCGCGCTCGCCGGCGTGGTGCTCGGTGGCGAGATGAGCGTCGCGGGTCTGCACCGCGCGGTGGTCGTGATGGCGCTGTTGCTGGTCGCCGGGGCTGTCGTCAGTGCGATCGGCATCCGGAACCCGGACCGGCCGCGGCCCTGACGGCGCTGGGTCGTCGAACCGCCGCGATGCCCACCGTGTGAGTCGTTCGAGCGGCCCGCTCCCGCGGAGCCGTCGCCAGAGGACCGCGAACACAGTGCTGGCGAGGGCCAGCACGAGGAACGGAACCCACCCGCCGAGCGGGGGCGCCGGGTCACCGCCCGTCGGCCCGCCCGGTTCCGCGGCGCCGGGGGTCCCGAATGCCGTCCAGATCCGGAACGCGACCACGTGGGCGCAGTACAGCGTGAGCGCGAGCGTGCCGACGGTGGCGATCGGGCCGAGGACGTGGCGTCGACGGCGGGTGAGCAGACAGCAGATCGCCAGCACTGCCATCGCGACGCCCAGTCCGCCGAGCAGCTCGGCGGTCGAGCCGGCGTGCGGGAAGAGCCCGGTCAGTCGCTCCCAGTCCAGGTGGACGCCCGCGGACCCGTCGGTCGCGATGGGGGCGACCGAGCCGTCCGGGGGCACGGCGACGGAGGAGCCGCCTGCGGAGTCACCCCCGAGGTCGGCGGCGTTCACCGACGTCGACGGCGCCGGGGGCTCCAGCCCGAGGCCGAGGCGCAGGAGGACCCCGCCGCCGTACCCGACGAGGGCGCACCCGGTGCCGGCGACGAGCAAGAGCGCGAGCGCACGGCCCCGCTCGAGGCCGGCCCGGCCCACCACGACCCCGGCGAGCACGATGCCCCACCAGGAGACCGCCGGGTACCCACGGACGAGGACGTCGCCGACGAATCCGGACCCCGGACCCGTGAGTGCCTCGCCGACGACGGCCACGACCGGCCCCACCACGAGCGAGGTGCCCGCCAGCAGGACGAGGGTGCGGAGCCGGGCCCGCAGGAACGGCACAGCGGCGACGAAGAGCACGGCGTAGGTGGGGAGGATGACGTTGATGGGCGTCTGCAGGACCATCAGCACCGCCCCGAGGGCGAAGACCGCGATGGCCCGGCCGGCCACACGTCGACGGTCCGTCACCCTCGCGAGCGGCCCGTCGACACGACCGGCGGTGGCGAGCACCAGGGAGACGCCCGCACAGAAGGCGAACAGGATCGACGAACGGCCGTGCACGAGCGCGGACCACGAGGCAGGGTCGGCCCAGGTGAAGGGCGTGGCAGCGGCACCGACGTGCGCGGCGAACATGCCGAGGACGGCGATTCCACGAGCGACGTCCAGCCCGTTTACCCGTGGACGAGTGTTGAGGTTCATCATGTGGAGAGCACACCGCTCCCGGTGTTTCGCGGACGTATCCCGGAATACGGCCCGCCGGGCGTAAGTTGAGTGCAGTAGACTCAAGTTCAGGACCAACGCAAGGAAAGGACAGAACGCATGGCGAACCTCCAGGGCGCTCCTGACTCTGCGGAGCAGCAGAAGACCGCCCTCGAGCAGTACGGCGTCGACCTCACGGCGATCGCCCGGAGCGGCAAGCTCGACCCCGTGATCGGCCGCGACGCCGAGATCCGGCGCGTCTCCCAGGTGCTGACGCGCCGCACCAAGAACAACCCCGTGCTCATCGGTGAGCCGGGCGTCGGCAAGACCGCCGTCGTCGAGGGACTCGCGCAGCGCATCGTCGCCGGTGACGTCGCCGACTCGCTCAAGGACAAGCGCCTCGTGTCGCTCGACATCTCCGCGCTCATCGCGGGTGCCAAGTACCGCGGTGAGTTCGAAGAGCGACTGAAGGCCGTGCTCAAGGAGATCAACGAGTCCGACGGCCAGGTGATCACCTTCATCGACGAGCTGCACACGCTGATGGGCGCGGGCGGCGGAGAAGGATCCGTCGCTGCCTCGAACATGCTCAAGCCGATGCTGGCGCGTGGCGAACTGCGACTCATCGGGGCGACGACGCTCGACGAATACCGCGAGTACATCGAGAAGGACGCCGCACTCGAACGCCGCTTCCAGCAGGTCTACGTGGGGGAGCCCAGCGTCGAGGACTCGGTCGCGATCCTCCGCGGGCTCAAGGAGCGCTACGAGGCGCACCACAAGGTGACGATCAACGACTCCGCCCTCGTGGCCGCGGCGAGCCTGTCGAACCGGTACATCTCCGGCCGACAGCTCCCGGACAAGGCGATCGACCTCATCGACGAAGCAGCGTCCCGACTCCGCATGGAGATCGACTCCAGCCCCGTCGAGATCGACGAGCTGAAGCGGAACGTGGACCGGCTCCGGGTGGAGGAGTTCGCGCTGAAGCAGGAGAAGGACGACGCGTCCAAGGCGCGCCTCGAGATCCTGCGGAACGAGCTGCACACGCGCGAGGAACGGCTCGCCGAACTCGAGGCGCGGTGGCAGGCGGAGCGGGCGTCGCTGAACCGCATCGGTGAACTGAAGCAGCAGCTCGACGAGCTCAACATGCGCTCGCAGCGAGCCCAGCGCGAAGCCGACTTCGAGACGGTGTCGCGGCTGGAGTACGGCGAGAAGCCCCGGATCGAGGCCGAACTGGCCGCAGCGGAGCAGGCCGAGTCGGCCGACCGGATGGTCAACGACAGTGTCACCGACGAGGACATCGCCGCCGTGATCGCGCAGTGGACGGGCATCCCGATGGGGCGTCTGCTGCAGGGCGAGACCGAGAAGCTCCTGCACCTCGAGAGCGAACTCGGCCGCCGCATCATCGGGCAGCGCACCGCGGTGCAGGCCGTGTCCGAAGCCGTCCGCCGCACCCGCGCCGGCATCTCCGACCCGGACCGTCCGACCGGGTCCTTCCTGTTCCTCGGGCCGACCGGTGTCGGCAAGACCGAGCTCGCGAAGGCACTCGCCGAGTTCCTGTTCGACGACGAGAAGGCCCTCGTCCGCATCGACATGAGCGAGTACGGCGAGAAGCACTCGGTCGCACGGCTCATCGGTGCCCCGCCCGGGTACGTCGGGTACGAGGCCGGTGGCCAGCTCACCGAGGCCGTCCGGCGGCGCCCGTACTCCGTGATCCTGCTCGACGAGGTCGAGAAGGCGCACCCCGAGGTCTTCGACGTGCTGCTGCAGGTGCTCGATGACGGGCGGCTCACCGACGGGCAGGGCCGCACGGTCGACTTCCGGAACACGATCATGGTCCTCACGTCGAACCTCGGCTCGCAGTTCACGACGGACATGTCGCTGACCGAGGAGCAGCGCGAAGAGGCCGTGCGCGAACTCGTGCAGCAGGCGTTCCGCCCCGAGTTCATCAACCGGCTCGACGACATCGTGGTGTTCCAGGCGCTCACCTCGGAAGACCTCGGGCAGATCGTGTCGCTGTACGTCGACCGGCTCGCACGACGGCTCTCGGACCGCAGGCTCGAGCTCGCGGTCACCCCCGAAGCCCGGGGCTGGCTGGCCGAGCGCGGGTACGACCCGGTCTACGGCGCACGTCCGCTCCGCCGGCTCATGCAGCGCCAGATCGACGACCAGCTGGCGCGCGCGATCCTCGCCGGTGACGTCCGGGACGGCGACACCGTCCGGGTGGACGTCGCCGAGGATGGCAACGGGCTGGTCGTGGAACCCTTCGAACTCGCGGAGATCGTCGAGGAGTAGCGTCCAGCGCATGCCGGAGATCCTCGCGATCCGTCGCGTCACCGAGTCCATCGAGCACGCGAGCGTGCTCGACAAGGCCGTCGACATCGACCGCAAGGTCGTCGACGCCCTCGTCCGCCCCCGAGGCCTGCGGAAGCTGCTGCACGGCGTCCCCTTCGGGCACCCGCTGCACCCGCTGATGGTGCAGGTCCCGCTCGGCGCATGGATCTCCGCCGCCGTGCTCGACCTGCTCGGCGGGAAGGGCAACGCGAAGGCGGCGAAGACGCTGGTCGGCGTCGGGCTGGTCTCCTCGGGCAGCGCGACGGCCGCCGGGTACGCCGACTGGTCCGAGCTCGACCGCGAGCAGCTCCGGACCGGATGGGTGCACCAGGCGGTGAACTGGGTCGGCATCTCGCTGTACGGGCTGTCCTGGCTGCAGCGGAAGCACGGCAACCACGGCGCCGGCAAGCTGCTCGGGTTCGCCGGACTCGCGGTCGTCGGCGTCGGCGGCTACCTCGGAGGGCACCTGGCGTACCGGCAGCGAGCCGGGGTCAGCCGGTCCGGCGAGGTCCCGTTCGACGTCTGACGCCGTCCGCGTAACGCCAGCGAAACAGTCGGTTCGCGAAGCTCGGCGCATGGACCAGCTCACGATCGACACCGTCCCGTTCTCCTTCGTCCCCGGCGTCCGCTGCGTCGAGTTCGTGGTCCGGATCGATGAACAGGCCGGTGCCGTGCATGTCGATCCAGCCAACGCTTAGGAACATCACGTGCAATATACGAGTGCGCGTACTGGTGGTGGATGACGAGGTCCCGCTCGCGGACCTCGTCGCGAAGGGACTGACCCGGCAGGACATGGCGGTGGACGTCACCTACCGCGGCGACCACGCTGACGAGCTCCTCTCGGTGAACGACTACGACGTCGTCGTGCTCGACCGTGACATCCCCGGGATGCACGGCGACGAGGTCGCACGTCGACTCGCAGCACGGGGGAGCCTCACGCGGATCCTCATGCTCACCGCGGCCACTGCCCTGGCCGACCGGGTCAACGGACTCGAACTCGGGGCAGACGACTACCTCGCGAAGCCCTTCGAGTACCCCGAGCTCGTCGCACGGGTCCGCGCACTCGGACGGCGCACCGTCGCTCCGGTCGCGCCGGTGCTGTCGCGGGTCGGGCTCGTCGTCGACACGAACCGCCGCATGGTCACCCGGGACGGTCGGCTGCTCGACCTCACCTCGAAGGAGCTCGGGGTCCTCGAGACCCTGCTGCGCGCGGACGGTCGCATCGTCTCGGCCGAGGAGCTGCTCGAGAAGGTCTGGGACATGAACATCGACCCGTTCACCGCGGCGGTCCGGGTGACGATGTCGAAGCTCCGCAAGAAGCTCGGCGAACCGGACCCGATCAGGACGGTGCCGGGCAGGGGCTACGCCCTGTGAGACGCATGTGGAGCATCCGTGCCCGCACCGCCCTCGTCTTCGCGCTCGCCGCCATGGCCCTTGCGACCGGGGTCGTGGTGTTCACGAACGTGATGTCCCTCGCGGGAGTGGGCGCCGTCTCCACCGTGGCGGTGGAGCGCGAGGAATCCGAAGGGTCCGGACCCACGACGTCGGCGACGGAAGGCACGACCGCCGCGACCGCCGCGACCGTGGTGAGCGTCGTGGCCGTTCGGCAGTGGCGATGGTCCGCGGTCGGAGTCACCGGCGCGGGCGTCCTCGCCGGTGGGCTCGGGTGGCTCGTCAGCCGGCGGATGCTCCGCCCCATCGACAGGATCACGGCGACCGCGAACCGGATCACCGCGTCGAACCTGCACGAGCGCATCGACCTCGGTGGTCCGGACGACGAGCTCCGGCGCCTCTCGCGGACGGTCGACGATCTCCTCGACCGCATGGAGACCGCGTTCGAGAGCCAGCGGCGTTTCGTCGCCCAGGCCTCGCACGAACTCCGGACCCCGCTCGCCGTTCAGCGAGCGGCGGTGCAGATCGGACTGCACGAGCATGCCGGCCCCGAGGAGCTGTGGGCCACGCGCGAGGAGCTCCTGGCACAGAACCGCCGAACGGAGCACCTCGTCGAGTCGCTGCTGGTCCTCGCGGAGGCGGACCGCGGACTGACCGACGCCGGATCGGCGATCGACCTCCGAGCGCTCGCCGACGAGGTGACCACCGCCCTCGCTGAGACCGGCCGGGAGCACGAGGTGACGCTGACCCACACGGCGCGATCCGAGCCTCCCGTCCGGTGTGTCACCGGTGAGCCGACGCTCGTCCGCCAGCTCCTCACCAATCTCGTCGGCAACGCCGTCGAGTACAACGAGCCCGGCGGGTTCGTCCTGGTCGTCACCGACGACCGCGGGTTCATGGTCGAGAACTCCGGGCCGGCAGTGCCCCGCGAGATCGCGCCGCTGCTGGTCGAACCGTTCCGTCGCTGCCCGAGTCGAGTCGGTTCGGGCCGGCACAGCGGCCTCGGCCTCTCGATCGTCGCCTCGATCGCGCAGGCGCACGGGTGGCAACTCGCGATCGCCGCTCGCGACGACGGCGGGCTGCGCGTGCGGGTCGACGTTTCGCCGCTGTAACGCGGCGGGTACACGGGCCGAAACAGCCTCTCCGGTGTGCTGGTCACATGAAGCACACACCACGGAGCCACCGCACCGCACTGGTCGCGGCCGCACTCGTCATCTGCACCCTGCCCTTCACCGTCGCGGCGTGCTCGACGTCCACCGGGACCGACACCGTCGCCGACGCGAGCGCCGGCATCGGGGCCAAGTGGGGCTCCTGCATGCGCGACGCCGGGTTCGACGTCAAGGACCCGAGTGACGCCGCGGCCGAGTCCGGCATGATGCAGGCGCCGTCCGGCGCCGACGGCGACGAGTTCACGGAGGCCGGTGCCACGTGCAGGAAGCAGGCCGGAATCGCCGGGCACAGCAAGGCGGACATGCAGAAGTGGGAGCGCGAGTCCGCCGAGGTCGCCAGCTGCCTCCGCGAGAACGGCTACGCGGACTTCCCCGAGCAGAAGCCGGGCGTGATCGACCTGAACGGCTACGCCCGCGCTCAGGAGCCGGCATTCCAGGAGGTCATGCAGGAGTGCACGGACGAGTTCGCACCCGACACCCAGACCCAGGACCTCGGCTGATGCCGGAACCACGCAAGGAGATCACCATGCAGAAGACCACGAAACTCACCACCATCGTCGCCGCGGCATTGCTGCTTCCCGGACTCCTCGCGGCGTGCTCGAGCGGATCGCCGACGAGCGACGAGACGTCCCCCGGTGCGAAGAGTGCGAACGCAGCGGAGTGCATGCGGGGCAAAGGCTACGACATGGCGGACCCGGACACGTCGAAAGGCGTGGACATGCAGGTTCCCGAGGGCGTCGACAAAGACCAATGGGTGCAGGATCTCGGAGCCTGCCTCGGCGCCGAGAGCGGCGCCGAGAGCGGCGCGGGGCAGGCAGGGGAGGCCAAGGAGGCGCCCGGCACGGAGAAGCAGATGCGCAAGATGGCAGAGTGCATCCGCGACAACGGGTTCGAAGACTACCCGGACGACCCTGCCGCGATGGCGAAGTTCACGCCCGATGACGAATCGACGTTCGACGACGTCGCCCACAAGTGCGGCACCGAGGCGTTCGGCGACGGTGGAGTGGCGGAACAGCGGTGAACACCAGGACGCGGAAGCGCGCCACCGTCGCCGGCGTCTGCCTCGTCGCGGTGATCGCGGCCGGGACGGGGACGTGGGCGATCGTCGATCTGCCGTCGAGTCCTCCTGCCGCCGCTGACGACGGGACGAAGGAGCGCCGCCCCACCACCCCGGTCGTCAAGGGCGACCTGACGGACTCGAAGGTCTTCGCCGGAACGCTCGGCTACGGTGCCCCGGTCGGCGTTCCGGGAGCTGCGGCCGGGACGCTCACCTGGCTGCCGAAGCCGGGCACCGTCATCCACCGCGACGAGACCCTCTACGCGGTCGACGAGCGCGCAGTGCGCAGCATGCACGGCACGGTCCCGCTCTGGCGGGATCTGCAGCGCGGGAGGAAGGGCACCGACGTGCGGCAGCTCAACGACAACCTGGCAGCACTCGGCTACGACGTCGCTCAGGACGACACGTTCGGTCCCCGGACGCAGCGCGCCGTGCGGCAGTGGCAGAAGGACCGTGGCCAGAAGGTGACCGGGGTGCTCACCGCGAACGACGTCGTGTTCGTCGACGGCGACGTCCGCGTCGCGTCCGTCACCGGGAAACTCGGTCAGCCGGCGGGCGGCGACGTGGTCACGGTCACGAGCACGAAGCGCATCGTGACCGCGACGGTCTCCCAGCGTGACGCCGAACGGCTCGCGGTCGGGACGAAGGTCGACGTGCGGATCAACGGGACCGGCGACCCGATGACCGGGGAGGTCACGGACGTCCAGCCGAGTGCCGGGGAGGACTCCGGCTCGAAGGTGGACGTCCAGGTGTCGTTCGAGTCGGGCGACCGGCAGCTCCCGGCGGCAGCGTCGGCGCAGATCGACGCGAAGGGAACCACCGAACGCGACGTGCTCTCGGTCCCGGTCTCGGCCCTGGTCGCCCGGGGCGACGGGCGGTACGCCGTCGACGTGGTCCGGAAGGACGGCACGAGCGATCGGGTCGCCGTCGACCCGGGGTTCATCGCCGACGGTCGGGTCGCGATCACCGGCGAGATCGCCGAAGGCGACCGCGTCGTGGTGCCGGGATGACCGGCGCAGCGGTCCTCGCGCTCCGGGAAGTCACCAAGACCTACGGGGACGTCGGCGCCCTCCGCGGCGTCTCACTCGACGTCGCCGCCGGCGAGCTCGTGGCGGTCGTCGGGCCCTCGGGATCCGGGAAGTCCACGATGCTCAACATCGTCGGCACCCTGGACCGCCCGACCTCGGGCACGGTGACGATCGCCGGCAACGACGTCGCGACGATGTCCGACGACGCGCTCTCGCTCCTCCGCGCGGACCACATCGGGTTCGTGTTCCAGCACTTCCACCTGCAGGCCGGCGCGACCGCGGCGGAGAACGTCGCCGACGGGCTCCTGTACACCGCGACCGGGCGGCACGAGCGCCATCGACGTGCGGTCGATGCGCTCGGCACGGTCGGACTCGCACACCGTGTGGACCACCGCCCGAACCAGCTCTCCGGCGGTGAGAAGCAGCGGGTGGCGATCGCGAGGGCGCTCGTCGGGGATCCGACGATCCTCCTCGCGGACGAACCCACCGGAGCGCTCGACACGGCGTCCGGGACCGCGATCCTCGAGTTGCTCCGCGCGCTGAACGCTGCCGGCACGACGGTGCTGGTGATCACCCACGACCTCGAGCTCGCCGCCTCCCTCCCGCGCCAGGTCCGGATGCGCGACGGCCGGGTGGAACAGGACTCCGGACCGGACGCCGACGGCGCTCCGGCCGACGCGGCGGCCCTCGCGACCGCGATCCGGGGCGGACGATGAGCCGCCGGTCCGGAGTCAGCGGCGCGGACCTCCTCCGGCTCGGGGTCTTCGGCCTCCGGACCCGCCCTGGCCGCGTCGTGCTCTCCGCCCTCGGCATCGCGATCGGCATCGCGGCGATGATCGCGGTGGTCGGCATCTCGTCCTCGAGCAAGGCCAAGCTCGACCAGGTCCTCGACGCGCTCGGCACCAACGTGCTCACCGCGACCCAGGCCCAGGGGTTCGGCGAGGTCCCGCCCCTTCCTCCGTCGGCACTCGAGTCCGCCCTGCGGCAGGACGAGGTGCAGTCGGCAGCGGCCGTCGGCACGGTCGAGGACACCGCCGTCTACCGGAACCCCTTCATCCCCGCTCCGGAGACGAAGGGCATCGGAGTCTCGGCCGCGTGGGGCGACGTCCCGGAGGTGCTCGGTGGAGCCGTGGCGTCCGGCAGGTGGATCGACTCGTCCGCGGACGCGCCGGCGCAGGTCGTCCTCGGTGCCGATGCCGCGGCGGCGCTCGGGATCGACCGGGTGCGCGACGACACCCGCGTGTGGATCGGCGGCCGGTGGGTGCAGGTCGTCGGCATCCTAGAGCGGCTCGAACTCGCGGACGACCTCGACAACCAGGTGTTCGTCCCGCGTTCCCTCGCGTCGGACCTCGGGTTCGACGGGTCGCCGACCGCGGTCTACACGCGGGTCGACCCTGAACGGGTCGCGCAGGCCCGCGACGTCCTCGCCGGAGCCATCCGGTCCGACGCGCCGCAGGACGTCGGAGTCACACGGCCGTCCGACGCGCTCGCCGCGAAGAACGCGACGGACGACTCGTTCACGGGGCTGCTGGTGGGCATCGGCGGTGTCGCGCTGCTGGTCGGCGGGATCGGGGTCGCGAACACGATGGTGATCACGGTGCTCGAGCGGCGCGCCGAGGTCGGTGTCCGGCGAGCGCTGGGTGCCCGACGACGCAACATCCGGGACCAGTTCCTCGTCGAGTCGCTGCTGCTCTCGTTCCTCGGCGGTGTCGCCGGGGTGGTGATCGGTGTCGGGGTGACGATGGTCTTCGCGATCGGCCAGGGGTGGCCGGTGACGATCCCCGCCTGGGCGGTCGCGGGCGGACTCGGCGCGACGGTCGTCATCGGTGGGGTGTCCGGGTTGTACCCGGCGGCGCGCGCAGCGCGCATCCCGCCGACCAGCGCGCTGGCTGCGGTCTAGGGACCACGGCTCTGGACCCGGACGGGAGGCCCGGTGCCGGTCTGCGGGACCGGCACCGGGCCTCCCGTCGGTGCGTCCGGTGCCGCGGTTCAGCCGGCCAGCACCGCGTCCGCGACCAGGTCCGCCATGCCGGCGTGGCCACGCAGGGTCGGGTGGACGAGGGTGTCGGTGCCGTCGGCGGAGCGCAGGCCCTCGATCCAGCGCGATGCCGGGTCCGCGCAGACATCGTTGCCGGTGCTCGCCGCCGTGGGGTCGACGTGGGTGATGCCGTGCGCGATGCTCTGCGCGGCGATGCCGAGGTTCAGGCGGTCTTCGGCGAGCTTGAAGAACGGCAGGTCGGACCGGGTCACGAAGGAGAACTGCGTCGGTTCCTTCCACGTGCACGTCGACGGGTCCGCAGGCGCCAGCTGCGGGTACCCGACGGTGACGATGCGGGCGTTCGGTGCGGCGTCGTGGACGGCTTCGAGCATGGTGCCGTACTCGGTGAGGACCTGCTGCATCCGCTGTTCCAGCTCGTCCCCGAGTCGACCGCCGGCGACGTCCGCGCCGTACGAGGTCGTGCACGGGGTGCCGGGCTTCTCGGAGACGGCGATGCCGAGCGCGAGGCACTTCGTGAGGACCGGGCCGAAGCCGAAGGAGTTCCCGCCGAGACCGATCGTCACGACCTCGGTCCGGTCTGACAGCGCTTCGATCTGCGGTGCAACGGGATCGGTGCCCGCGGGTGGGACCTGGCTCTCCCAGACGTTCCTCGTCTCGGCGCCGACGCACGAGACGTTGCGGAGGACGAGGTCCGGCCGGGCCGCGGCGTGCGCGACCACCGGGTACGCGCCGTTCGTGCGGAGGCACCCGTCGCGCGGCTCGAGCTGGTCGCCGGCGAAGTAGCCAGCGGTGTAGGAGTCACCGAGGACGGCCCATTCGCCGTCCGGTGCGTCCGCGGCGGCGGCCCCGGGCACGGCGCCCACGGCGATGAGCGCTGCGGTCGTGGTGGTGAGGGCGAGCAGGATCTTGCGCATCACGTCTCCTTCTCCCCGTCGCGTCGGTGCGACGAGTGGTTGCGAGCATGCAATACCCAGAACATCAGCATGTCAACGCGCTATGGACGAAGCGGGATGGCGGTCGTCAGGGGTCGGTGATGATGCCTGGTCATGACCAGTTCGTCAAGAGATGTTCCCGATCCGTTCGGCATCCGTGATCCCCCGGAAACACGCGGATCGAATGTCTCCACAGGGACCGATCCAACGGTTGACAAGGGGCGCTCGAAGGTCTTCTATTGCGAATACGCAACGTCCTTTCATAAAGGTCGGACCAAGGGAGTCAACGTGACACGCACGCGATTCGCCGCACTCGGTGCGCTCGGCCTGGCAGCCGCGCTCGCCCTCACCGGGTGCTCCGCCGGAAGCAACGCCGCTTCCGACAGCGGGACGAAGTCCATCGGCACACCCGATGGCAAGGGCAAGACCATCACCGTCTGGATGATGAACGGCGACCTCAGCGACAAGGTGCTCAGCGCCGCCGAGCAGCAGTTCACGAAGGCCACCGGCGCGAAGGTGAAGGTGCAGCTCCAGCAGTGGGACGGCATCACCACGAAGCTGACCACGGCACTCGCGCAGAAGGACGCCCCGGACGTGGTGGACCTCGGCAACACGCAGGTCCCCGTGTACGCGGCGACCGGCGGGCTGATGGACCTCACCCCCTACGAGAAGGAACTCAAGGGCGGTCAGACCTGGCTCTCCGGGCTCGAGGGACCGGCCACCGTCGACAGCAAGCTCTACGGTGCGCCGCTGTTCGCCGGCAACCGCGCCGTCGTCTACAACAAGAAGGTGTGGGCGGACGCCGGTGTCACCACGGCGCCCACCACCTACGAAGAACTCACCGCGGACCTCGACAAGGTCAAGGCGAAGAACACGGCGAGCGACTTCTCCGCGTTCTACATGCCCGGCCAGTACTGGTACGGCGGACTGCAGTGGGTGTGGGACGCCGGCGGCCAGATCGCGACGGAGAAGGGCGGCAAGTGGACCGGCACGCTCGACTCCGCGGACGCCGTGAAGGGCCTCACCGCCTGGAAGGACTTCCAGAACGCGTACTCGGCGAAGTCGACGCAGGACATCAACACCGACAAGCCGTCGCAGAGCGACGTCTTCGCCCAGGGGAACACCTCGGCGTTCCTCGGGTCCGCGTGGGAGATCGGCTCGGTCACCACGGCCAAGCCGGAGCTCAAGGACCAGATCGGCACCTTCCCGATGCCGTCCGCATCGGGCAGCGGCACGCAGCCGGTGTTCCTCGGCGGCTCGGACCTCGGCATCCCGGCGAAGGCGGCGAACCAGGACCTCGCGCTGTACTACCTGAAGATCCTGACCTCGAAGAAGTTCCAGCAGGACCAGGTGTTCGGCGTGGACGGCTGGGAGCCGAACTCGACGCAGCTGCTGAAGTCCGTCGCCGGTGACGTCGACGAGCTGCACAAGCCGTACTTCGAGGCTGCATCGACCAGCCGTCCGACCCCGGCGACCCCGGGCTGGGCGACCATCGAGGGCGACGCGAGCTTCCAGTCGATGTTCGCGGACGTCGCGACGGGCCGGAAGTCGCCGAAGGAGTCCGCCACGGACTTCTCGAAGCACCTCACCTCGGCGCTCAACGCGAGTCTGTAGTCGATGACGTCCACCGCTGACACGGCGACCGGTTCGGCTGCGGCCGGGCCGGTCGCCGGCGCGGGGCAGCCACCCGTGGCCGGCCGGGTCCCCGGACCCGGCCGCCCCGGGCGGTCCGGACGACCGCCCCGCCCGCGTCGACGTCCCGTCGGGGCATCGCGTGCACCGCTCGTGCTGCTCGCCCCGGCCGCCGTCATCCTGCTCGCGCTCGTCGTCTACCCGCTCGTCCGGCTCGTCGTCATCTCGTTCCAGGAGTACGGCCTCCGGGCGATCTTCACCGGTCAGGCCGGGTTCGCGGGGTTCACGAACTACACGAACGTCCTGACCGACGCCAGCTTCTGGCCGGTCATCCTGCGCACGATCGTCGTCACCGCGTCGATGGTGCTCGGCACCCTGGTGATCGGCATGGCCGTGTCGCAGCTGCTCACCCGGCTCGGCGTCGTGATGCGCACCGTCGTCAGTGTCGTGCTCGTGCTCGCCTGGGCGATGCCGAACGTGGCGTCCAGCCTGGTCTGGCAGTGGCTGTTCCAGCCGTTCTACGGCGTGCTGAACTGGCTGATCACCTCGGTGCGGGTGTTCGGCGACCACACGCAGGACAACTGGGCGTCGCACCCGGGGCAGGCGTACACGATCGTGCTGACGCTGGTGATCTGGCAGGCGGTGCCCTTCGTCGCACTGACGCTCTACGCGGCGCAGTCGCAGATCGCGCCCGAGTACTACGAGGCCGGGGCGCTCGACGGGGCCTCCACGTGGGCGATGTACCGGTCGATCACGCTGCCGGCCCTCGCCCCGACGCTCCTCCTCGTGACGATCCTCTCGGTGATCTGGGACTTCAACGTCTTCAACCAGATCTGGCTCCTCACCAGGGGCGGCCCCGAGGACGCCACCCTGACGCTCGGCATCTGGACCTTCGTCAAGTCGTTCGTCTCGAACGCCTACGGGCAGGGTGCGGCGATCGCGGTCATCTCGACGGCGATCCTCGGCGTGCTCACCAGCTACTACATCCGCCGGCTCATCCGGAGCGGGGAGGAAGACCTGTGACGACTCCGACTGTGCGGACCCCGGCACCGGCTCCGGTACCGGGTCCGGTGCGTGCTCGCAAGCGCAAGCCGCGCGTGCTCGCCAACACCCTGGCGGTGCTGTTCTGCCTGGTGTGGGTGTTCCCGATCTACTGGATGGTGAACACCGCGTTCAAGCCCGCGGACGAGGTCACCACGATGACCCCGATCTGGTTCCCGCTCCACCCGACGATCGAGAACTTCACCCGGGCGCTCACGCAGAACGACTTCCTGGTCTACCTGCGGAACTCCGCGATCGTCGTCGTGGCCGCCGTGGTGCTGTCGATCGTCGTCGGGTTCCTGGCGTCGGCCGCGCTCTCGCGGTTCCGGTTCAGGGGACGACGGGCGATCCTCGTCGCGATCCTGTTCGTGCAGATGATCCCGTCGGGGGCGCTGCTCATCCCGCTGTTCCTGTCGTTCCAGTCGCTCGGGCTGCTGAACAGCTACATCGGGTTGATCCTGGCGTACGTCGCGAGTGTCCTGCCGTTCTCCATCTGGGTGATGCGCGGGTTCTTCGTCGCGGTGCCGATCGAGATCGAGGAAGCGGCGAAGACCGACGGGGCGGGGACCTTCCGCATCCTGTGGAGCGTGCTGTTCCCGCTCGTGATGCCCGGGGTGATCGCCACGAGCGTCTTCGCGTTCATCGCCGCGTGGAACGACTACCTCACCGCGTACGTGATGCTCAAGGACCAGGGGATGTACACGCTGCCGGTGTGGCTCGCCGGGTTCTCGACGAACAAGGGGACCGACTTCGGCGGGCTGATGGCGGCGAGTGTGCTGTTCAGTCTGCCGGTGGTCGTCTTCTTCCTGATCGTCCAGCGCCGCCTGGTGTCCGGCATGACCGCCGGCGCCGTCAAGGGCTAGCCCCCCGCCGCCCACTCCCGCCGAGATCGCACTTGGTGTCGCCTGCCTTCGGGGAGGACCGACACGAAGTGCGATCTCGGCGTCTTCGGTTGTGTTGGTTCCGGGGCGAAACGGTTGCGATTGTGTGGGATCGCGGCGTATCGTTCTCGAAACCAACGAGAACGAAGGAGTTCGGGCATGTACGCAACGGAGCGCCACGACGCCATCGCCGCACAGCTGCACAGCGCCGGTCGGGTCTCCGTCGCCGACCTCGCCGAGCACTTCGACGTCACCACCGAGACCGTCCGCCGTGACCTCGACCAGCTCGAGTCCGCCGGGGTCCTCCGCCGGGTGCACGGGGGAGCGGTCCCCGTCGGTCGCTCCAGCGTCGTCGAGCTCAGCGTCGCCGAGCGCGAGGGACAGCACGGCACCGCCAAGTCCGCGATCGCCCGAGCCGCGATGCGCCTGGTGCCGCCGACCTTCACCGGGTCGATCGCTCTCGACGCCGGCACCACCTGCGCCGCCGTGGCCACCGAGCTCGCCGCGTGGGAGCCCGCGGAGCCGGGCGCGACGATCACCGTCGTCACGAACTCCGTCCCGATCGCCGCGACGCTGCAGCACAGCGCGCACGTCGAGCTGCACCTGCTCGGCGGACGCGTCCGCGGGGTCACGAGCGCCGCGGTCGGCACCGCCACCGTCGAGCAGATCGGCGCGCTCCGCCCGGACATCGCCTTCATCGGGACGAACGGTCTCTCCGCCGGCTTCGGCCTGAGCACCCCGGACGAGTACGAGGCCGCGGTCAAGGGCGCGTACGTCCTCGCCGCTCGCCGCAGCGTGGTGCTCGCGGACGCCGCCAAGCACGGCGTCGAGGCCCTGATGCGCTTCGCCCGGCTCGACGAGGTCGACACGATCGTCACCGACCAGGAGCCACCGGCCGACCTCGCCGAGGCGCTCGCCGAAGCCGACGTCGAGGTGGTCGTCGCATGAGCGGGCGCATCGTCACCGTCACCCCGAACCCGTCCCTCGACCGCACCATCGAGCTCGCCGGCGAACTGCAGCGCGGCTCGGTCCAGCGCGCCACCCGGTCCACGGCGGAGCCCGGTGGCAAGGGCGTCAACGTCTCACGCGTCGTCGTCGCCAGCGGCGGGGACACCGTCGCGGTGCTGCCCGGGGACGAACTCGACCCGGTGCTGCTCGGCCTCGCGGCTCGTGGCATCCCGACCGCCGCGCTGCCGATCGGCGCCCCGCTCCGCTCGAACGTCACCGTGACCGAGCCGACCGGCACCACCACGAAGCTCAACGAACCGGGCCCGTCGCTCGCCGGACGCCTGGAGGACCTCGCCGCCCTCGTCGCCGACACCGCCGACGTCACGCCCACCGGGCCGCGTGCCCGATGGGTCGTCCTCGCCGGCTCCCTGCCGCCGGGCCTGCCGGACGATGCGCTCGCCGTCCTGGTCCGGGCCGTCCGTGCCCGGCACGGCGCGGACGTGCGGATCGCGGTCGACTCCTCTGGCGTGCCCTTCACGGCGCTGCTGCAGTCCGGAGAGCACCTCGATCTGGTGAAGCCGAACGCCGAGGAGCTCGCCGAGATCGTCGGCGGGGACCCGGACGAGTACGAGCGCGACCACGAACTCGCGGCGGCGGCGGCCGAACGGCTCCGTGACCGCGGCGTCGAGACAGTCCTGCTCACCCTCGGCAGCGCCGGCGCGATCCTGATCGGCCCCGAGGGGTCGTTCTTCGCCGCCGCACCGCGCATCACGGCCCGGTCGACGGTCGGCGCGGGGGACTCCTCCCTCGCCGGCTACCTGCTCGCCGAGGTCGCCGGACGCTCACCCGAGGAACGGCTCGCACAGGCCGTCGCCACCGGAGCCGCCGCGGCCGCACTGCCCGGCAGCGACGTCCCGGCCCTCGACCACACCGACCCGGACGCGGTCACCGTCGTCCGCCTCACCACCGACGAACCCGTCACCGCCACGACCCCCACACCTGAACCCACTGCGTCACTGCAAAGGAGCACACCATGACCGCTGAGCGCACCACGAGTCCGGGACTCATCAGCGTCCCCCTCGTCGGCCTCGACGAGGACCTCGGCGCCACGTCCGCCGACGTGATCCGCGTCCTCGCCGACCGCGTCGCCGCCAGCGGCCGCGCCGCATCGGGCGAGACCCTCGCCGCCGACGCCATCAAGCGCGAGGCGTCGGTCGGCACCGGCGTCCCCGGTGGCATCGCCATCCCGCACGCCCGCTCGGCATCCGTCACGGAGCCCACGCTGGCGATGTCGCGGCTGGCCCGGAAGGTGCCGTTCGGCGCCCCGGACGGCGACGCCGACCTCGTCTTCATGATCGCCGTGCCCGAAGGCGCGGACAAGGACCACCTCACGGTCCTCTCCACACTCGCCCGTGCGCTCATCCGCGACGACTTCACCGCCGCGCTCCGTGCCGCGACCACCCAGCAGGAGATCGTCGACCTGGTCGACCGCGAGGTGACCGGCGAGGTCGCCGACGCCGGTGTGACGGGCGCACCCCGAGCCTCCACCGCGGTGCCCGGACCGGCGGACCCCGCCGCGGACGGCGGACGCAAGGTCATCGTCGGCGTGACCGCCTGCCCGACCGGCATCGCCCACACCTACATGGCGGCCGACGCGCTCGTCGCCGCCGCCCAGCGGGCCGGCGCCGAGATGCACGTCGAGACGCAGGGGTCCTCGCAGGTCGAACCCCTCGACCCCGCGCTCATCGCCCGCGCCGACGCCGTGGTCTTCGCGGTGGACGTCGACGTCCGCGACCGCTCCCGCTTCGCCGGCAAGCCGCTCGTGTCCGGCCCGGTCAAGCGCGGCGTCGACGAACCCGACGCGATGATCGCCGAGGCGCTCCGAGCCGCCGACGACCCGCACGCCGCCCGCGTCTCCGGCACCGTCGGCGACGCGTCCAGCAGCACCGCCAAGGACGAGCACTTCGGCCAGTCGCTCAAGCGCTGGTTGCTCACCGGCGTCAGCTACATGATCCCCTTCGTCGCCGGCGGTGGCCTGCTCATCGCGCTCGGCTTCCTGCTCGCCGGGTACGGCATCGCGCTCCCGCACGGTGACTCCGGCCAGAACAACGCCGTCTACACGCTGACCAACTACACGCTGCTGCACCTGCCGCCCCAGGGTCTGGCGTACTACCTCGGTGCCGCCGCGTTCCAGATCGGCGGCGTCTCCCTCGGCTTCCTGGTCGCGGCGCTCGCCGGGTACATCGCCTATGCGATGGCCGACCGTCCAGGTATCGCACCGGGCTTCGTCGCCGGGTCGATCGCCGTCTTCATGAACGCCGGGTTCCTCGGCGGTCTGGTCGGTGGCCTCATCGCCGGTGCCGCCGCGTACTGGATCGGTCGCATCCCGGTCTGGCGCTGGCTGCGGGGCCTGATGCCCGTCGTGATCATCCCGCTGTTCGCGTCGATCATCGCGTCCGGGCTGCTGCTGCTCGTCCTCGGCGGACCCATCGCCTGGGTGATGACCGAGCTCACCGCGTGGCTGAACTCGCTGTCCGGCGCGTCGGCAGTCCTCCTCGGCATCATCCTCGGCCTGATGATGGCGTTCGACCTCGGCGGACCCGTGAACAAGGTGGCGTACGCGTTCGCCGTCGCCGGGCTCGGAGCCGGGACCGCGACGAACGTGGTGCCGTTCGAGATCATGGCGGCCGTGATGGCTGCGGGCATGGTCCCGCCGCTGGCCCTGGCGCTCGCATCGACCCTGCTCTACCGCAAGGGGTTCACCAAGCCCGAGCGCGAGAACGGCAAGGCCGCGTGGCTGCTCGGCGCGTCCTTCATCTCCGAGGGGGCGATCCCCTTCGCCGCCGCCGACCCGCTCCGCGTGATCCCGGCATCGATGGTCGGGGCCGCGGTCACGGGTGCGATCTCGATGGCGGCCGGCGTGACCTCGCGGGCGCCGCACGGAGGGATCTTCGTGTTCTTCGCGATCGGGGACGTCGGGATGTTCATCGTCGCGATCCTGTCCGGCACCGTGGTCTCCGCGCTGGTGCTCGTCGGGCTGAAGAAGTGGGTGCGCCGCGCGCCGGCCGCCGATGCGGCTCGGGCGGAGGAGGCGGCACTCGCCGGCGACGCCGTCGACCAGCGCACGCCGGTGGCCGCATAGCGCGATCGCGGCTGGGGCCGCGTCGGGGCGCCGCTGCTTCGTCGAGACGCCGCCGTGTGCGCGAGAAGCCGCCGGAATCGGCGGCGTCTCGCACCGCGTGCGGCGTCTCGCACCGCGTGCGGCGCCGCGAGTCGGACGCGACCATGCCACGGACGGGAGGCCCGGTGCCAGCTGGCACCGGGCCTCCCGTCCGTGGTCTGGCTTGGCCGGGCACCGCCGGGTCACCGAGACGCCGCCTTGTGCTCGAGACGCCGCCGGAGTCGGCGGCGTCTCGTGCACAGAGCGGCGTCTCGCGGACCGGGCCGCGTCTCGCTGACCGAGCGGCGTCTCGCGGACAGAGCGGCGTCTCGCGCGGCAGTGCGGCCGGCGCCGTGTCAGGCAGCCAGCAGGACCGGCGCGACGTTCGCGCGCGGCGCGGCGTCGAGGGCCGACGGTGCGAGCGGGGGCACGGAGGCGTGCGAGATCTTCGGGTGCACCGGCCGCCGCTCCGTCTCGCCGCGGCCGATGAGGTCCTCGTGCAGCTTCTCGCCAGGCCGGAGCCCCGAGAACACGATGTCGGAGGACCCGCCCAGCGCGGACACCATCCGGCGCGCGATGTCGAGGATCCGCACCGGCTGCCCCATGTCGAGCACCAGGACTTCCCCCGGTTGCGCGACCGCCGCCGCCTGGATCACGAGGTGGCACGCTTCGGGGATGGACATGAAGTACCGGGTGGCGTCGGGGTGCGTGACGGTCACCGGCCGGCCCGCGCGGATCAGGTCCGCGAAGAGCGGCACCATCGACCCGCGACTGCCGAGGACGTTGCCGAACCGGACGGACACGTACGCGCGGCCCGTCTCGGCCGCGGTCCAGGCGGTGAGCCGTTCCGCCATCCGCTTGGTGGATCCGAGGACGCTCGTCGGGTTCGCGGCCTTGTCCGTGGAGATGTTCACGAGCGTCCCGACGCCCGCTCCGGCCGCGGCGGCGAGGACGTTGCGGGTGCCGAGGACGTTCGTCTTCCAGCCTTCGTCCGGGTACTGCTCGAGCATCGGGAGGTGCTTCAGCGCCGCGGCGTGGAACACCACGTCGGGGCGCCGGTCGAGCATGATGTCCCGGATCGTCGTGGCGTCCCGGATGTCGGCGAGGACGACGTCCCTGGTGTCGAGGAGGCCGTGCCCCGCGACCGACACCTGCACGTGCTGCAGGGCGGTCTCGTCGCGGTCCAGCATGATGATCTCCGCCGGCTCGAAGCGCATGAGCTGCCGGCACAGCTCGCTGCCGATCGAGCCCCCGGCCCCGGTGACGAGCACCGACTGCCCGCGGACGAAGTCGACCGCGAGTTCGAGTTCGTCGTGCCGCGGCCGGTCCCCGAGGAGCGCTTCGATGTCGACGCCGTCGAGGCCGGGGCTGCTGGGGATGGGCATGCCTGCGACCCTACGACATTGATACATCAGATGTCGAGGGCGTCACTCCGCGATGTTGGCCGTCACCGCGTCGATGTAGGCCGCACGTTCCTCCCGCGAGTGCGGACGGCCCGGCACGCCCGGACGCTCCTGCCACGGGAACGGCCCGGTCTCGTGGCGGTACTCGATGCCCATGGCCTCGAGCCGCGCGAGGTGCTCGGCCAGTCGCCCGGAGAAGTCCGCCAGGTCGCGCGGGCCGGTGACGTCCGCGGACCAGAGGGCCTCGGACAGCGCCGCGACGCGCGGGAACAGCTGGTAGTCGAGCTTCCGGACGGAGTCGACGTGCTCGCACCACATGTTGCCCTGGCCGCCGATGACGTGCGCCCGCTCGGCGTCCGTCAGGCCGGCCGGGACCGGGTCGAACCGGAACACGTCGTCCACGGTGAGGACGATCGACACCGGGATCGGCTCGTTCGGCAGGTCGCTCTGCCGGTAGTCGAGGTACACCTGGTCGTCCGGGGAGGAGATCACGTCGTGCCCGCGCTTGGCCGCGGTGGTGGCGCCACGGAGCCCGCGCCAGGAGACGACGGTGGCGGACTCGGAGAGGGTCCCGCCCTCGAGGATCTCGTCCCAGCCGAACGCACGGCGGCCCTGTGACTCGATGTGCGCCGCGAGCTGGCCGATGATCCAGGCCTGGAGCTGTTCCTCGTCGGCGAGGCCGAGCTCGCGCATGCGCGCCTGCGTGCGGGCGTCGCCCTCCCACTGCACCTTCGGGCACTCGTCGCCGCCGACGCCGATGTACGCGGACGGGAAGAGGGTGATGACCTCGTCGAGGACGTCCTTGAAGAAGTCGATCGTGGCGTCCTCGGCGTTCAGGACGTCGTCGGCGATACCCCACTCCGTCCAGACCTCCACGGGCTGGTCCGGGGTGACGCCGAGTTCCGGGTACGCGGCCAGCGCGGCGCGGACGTGCCCCGGGCTCTCGATCTCCGGCACGACCGTGACGAACCGGTCCGCGGCGTAGGCCACGATCTCCCGGATGTCGTCCTGCGTGTAGTAGCCGCCGTGCGGGCGGCCGTCGAAGGCCTGCGGGCGGAGCACCCCGTCGGCGTCGGCGACGTGGGCGCCGACCTGGGACTCGCGTCGCCACGACCCGATCTCGGTGAGGCGCGGGTGCTTCCGGATCTCGATCCGCCAGCCCTGGTCGTCGGTGAGGTGGAAGTGCATCGTGTTGATGCGGTGCGCGGCGAGCTGGTCGATCACGCGGAGGACCTCGGCCTTGGTCCGGAAGTGCCGGACCACGTCGAGCATCACCCCGCGCCACGCGAACGCCGGGGCGTCCGCGATCTCCTGGACGGGCACGGTCCACGGACCCGCGTCGACACGGCCCTTCCGGTACACGTCCGCCGGCAGGAGCTGGAGGAGCGCCTGGACGCCGTAGAAGACCCCGGCGGCGCCCCCGCCGACGATCTCGATCCCGTCGGTCGTGACGGTGAGCCGGAACGACTCCTCGACGGACCCGGCGGGGCCGGCCAGCAGGTCGTCGGCACCGACGCGCAGCGCGATGGTGTCGGACCCTGCGGTCTCGGCGTCGCGCACGGGCAGTCCGGTCGATCCGCGCAGTGTCTGCTGCAGGTACAGTCGGACCGAATCGCTCGCGTCGTCTGCGGCGATGCGGGTCGTCGGGGTGATCTCGAACGAGCCGACACCGGGTGTCGACAGGCGCGGGCGGGGGATGAGCATGTCGGCGTCCACCATTCCTCAATGATCTTTCGTAATGTGGAGGCTATGGCTGTGAGCGAGACCCTGTCAACGATCCCGAGCGGGGTCGTGGGAAGCTCGCCCGGCACGCTCAGGCTGATCAACTCCCGCGCGATCCTCGACGAGCTGTTCCGCGGCGACGGCTCGTCCGCCACCGAGACCTTCACCGTCACCGAGCTGAGCCGACTCGTCGGGCTGTCCCGACCCACCGTCGAGGCGTCGCTGGCGGACCTCGTCGCGGAGGGCTGGGTGCGGGAGGCGGACGCGATCGCGACGCCGAACAAGGCCGGTCGCCGGGCGAAGCGGTTCCGTGCGGACGCGGCCGTCGGGTCCGTGCTCGGGGTGGACCTCGGGCTGCACGGCATCGTCGGCGTGCTCGCCGACCTCCGTGGCGAGCAGATCGCCCGCGTCGACGAGGTCTACCCGAACCTGGCATCGGCAGATCAGGCATGGGCGAGCGTGCAGGACGTCGTGACACGCCTCACCTCGACGCCCGGGGCCGGCGGGCTCCTCGCCGCGACCTTCGGCGTCCCGGCCGTGGTCGACCGGGACGGTTCGATCGACTACACGATCGCGGTGCCGCAGTGGGTCGAGGGCCGCATGCCCGGCCGCATCCAGGACCTCTTCCCGACGGCGATGACCTTCTTCGGCAACGACGCCAAGCTCGCCGCCACCGCGGAGACGATGTGGGGATCGTTCCGCGGGGTCCGGGACGCGCTCTACCTCGTGATGGGCCGCCAGATCGGCGCCGCGTACCTGATCGACGGCGCGCTCGCCCGCGGAGCCCGCGGCGCGGCCGGCGAGGTGGGTGGCCTGGCATCGACGGGCTGGCCCGGCGCACCCGCCCGACTGGAGGCACGGATCCCGTCCGGCGCGGACCTCGAGTCCGTCATGGTGTCGGCCGGGCAGGGCGACGCGGCCGCCGCGGACGTGGTCCGGGCGCTCGCCGCCGACGTCGCGACCGGCGTCGCGCAGCTCGTGGCGACCATCGACCCGGAGGTCGTGGTGGTCGGGGGAGAGGTGACCCCGGCGGCCGAGGTGTTCTGCGCGGCGCTCGCCGAGGCGGTCGGGCCCCAGCTGCGCCACCCCGTCGCGATCGTGCCGTCCACGCTCGGACGGGACGCCGTCGCGCGCGGAGCGCTGGCGCGGTCGCTGACCCATGTGCGCGCGACGCACATGGGCCTCGGCGGCTGATCCCCAGGCCGCTCTGCGCGACCTGTCAGGCCGTTCAGGGACCATGGCGGCATGACGACTGCCCTCGCCGCCGCCGCCACGTCCGTCGCGTCGTCCTCCTCATCCGACGCGGAGATGGGCGGGCTGTCGGGGATGGTCCTCCGGCTCATCGACGCACTCGGCGAGTGGGGCGTCGCGCTGATGCTCTTCGTCGAGACGGTGTTCCCGCCGATCCCGTCCGAGGTGATCCTGCCGCTCGCGGGCTTCCTCGCCGGCGCTGGACGCATGAACCTCGTCCTCGTGCTGGTCCTCGCGACCCTCGGCTCGTACGTCGGGGCGCTCGTGCTCTACTGGCTCGGCCGGGTGATCGGCTTCGAGCGGACCGTTCGGTGGCTCGGCAAGCTGCCGCTCGTCGACGAGGACGACTTCCGGAAGGCGGCCGGCTGGTTCCACCGGCACGGACGCAGCGCGGTGCTCTTCGGGCGCCTCGTGCCGATCGTCCGGAGCCTGATCTCCCTGCCCGCCGGCGCCGACCGGATGAACCTCGTGTCGTTCTCGGTGTTCACGATCATCGGGTCCGGGGTGTGGAACAGCCTGCTCGTCCTCGGCGGAGCGGCCCTCGGCACCCAGTACGAGAAGATCGAGGGCTACACCGAGTGGATCGACCGCGGGATGTACGCGGCGATCGCCGGCGTCGTCATCGTCTTCGTGGTGCGGCGCGTCCGTCGCTCGCGGGCGGAGAAGGCCGACCGCCGGCGGTCCGGCGTCACGCCTTCGTGAGCGCCGACTCCTTGTGTGCGGCCCGCTTGCCGGACTTTTCCGACTCGACGATCCAGTAGGGGTCGTCGTCGGTCGGCTTGAACGTCTGACCGTCGAACTCGAAGTCGCTCGTGCGCTTCTGCACGAGCTTGCCGGTCGTCTTCCCCTGCGAGGTGTTCCAGTGCACCTCGTCGCCCTTCGTCAGCGCCATGAGTCATCCTCTCCGGGTGATGTGGGCAGAGCCTAAACCCCGATACATCCGCATGAACACAGGGATGTACCCCTGGTCACGAAGGCATAACACCCGCGCTTTCAGCCTCGCGAACGCGTACCGTACTGGATGAGCCACCACGCGAGCAACCATCGCCTCCTCCTGGCTCCCGACGGAACGACACGCACGATGACCCTGGTCGACAACCAACGGACCGAGACGGTGCTCTCCGGTCGGTACCGGCTGTCCCGGCTCATCGGCACCGGGGGGATGGGCTCGGTCTACGAAGCCCGCGACGAGCACACCTACCGGCTCGTCGCCGTGAAGCTCTTCGCGACACCGCAGGCCATGACGACGGCCGACCGGGTGCGCCAGGAACGCGAGATCCGGCTGCTCAGCATGCTCTCGCACCCCGGCCTGATCCCGCTCTACGACGCCGGCACGCACGAGTTCTCCGACGGACCGCACCGGTACATCGTGATGGAGCTCATTGCCGACACGACCCTGCTCCGCCGCCTGGCCGAGGGGGCTCTCCACAACTACGAGGCCGCTGACCTCGGCGCGCAGCTCGCCGACGCGCTCGCGTACGTGCACTCCCGCGGGATCGTGCACCGGGACGTGAAGCCGGCGAACATCCTGATCAGCGACCACGGGTCCTCCGGGTTCGCCCGCACCGTGAAGCTGACGGACTTCGGGGTCGCGCACTTCGTCGACGGCTCCCGGCTCACCAACGACGGCACGATCATCGGCACCGCCGCCTACCTCAGCCCCGAGCAGGTCGCCGGGGAGCCGATCAGCTACGCGACCGACGTCTACTCCCTCGGTCTGGTCCTGCTCGAGGCGCTGACGGGCAAGCAGGAGTACTCCGGCACGCTCGTCGAAGCAGCGCTCGCCCGACTCCGCCGGAGCCCGGAGATCCCGGACGCCGTCGGCCCGGACTGGCGAGACCTGCTCCTCCGGATGACCGACCGCGACCCGGCACGACGACCCACCGCGGTGGCCGTCGCCCGTGCGCTCCGCGGGGGATCCACCCAGGTCACCGGCCCGGTCCCGCTCGGCCCGCAGCGGGTCGCGCACAAGCGCGACCACCGCATGCACCGGGCGGCGCACCGGCACGCCAAGCGCGGCACGTTCGTGGCCGTCCGGCGGTGGCGGCGACGGAACATCCTCACCGGGTCGTTCGCCGCGGCAGGCGTGCTGCTCGCCTGTGCCCTCAGCTACGTCGCCGGCACCCTGCACTGATCGCGCCGAGCGAACCCGACCGCCGGTCCCGTCGGGCAGGATGGAACGCATGAGCACCGACCAGCGCTGGATCAAGATCTGCGGACTCTCGACGCCGGACACCGTCGACGCCGCCATCGACGCGGGCGCCGACGCGGTCGGGTTCGTCTTCGCCGCGGGGAGCCCCCGGACCGTGACGGCCGACCTCGCGAAGGAACTCGTCGAGCGGGTCCCGGACGGCATCGACGCGGTCGGGGTGTTCCGCGACCAGGAGATCGACGAGATCGTCGGCATCGCCTCCGCGGTGGGGCTCACCACGCTCCAGCTCCACGGTGGCGAGTCGGCGCCCGACTTCGCCCGCGCCCGTGACGCCGGGTTCTTCACGATCCGTGCCGTCGCCGCCGAGGACTACCTCCGCGAGACCCCGGAGCAGCGCGGGTCCTACGACCACGACCTGCTGCTCCTCGACGCCGCCGTCCCCGGCAGCGGCCGACTGATCGACCCGTCCGTCATCGCCGACGGCATCGACGAAGCCTGGATCCTCGCGGGCGGACTCACCCCCGCGAACGTCGTCGCCGCGGTCGAGAGCCTCGACCCGGACGGGGTCGACGTGTCGAGCGGTGTCGAGTCCGAGCGCGGCGTCAAGGACGCCGCGAAGATCCGGGCGTTCGTGGAAGCGGTCCGCAGCATCGGCTGACGGAGCCGCACCGGGCCTCCCGGCGGGGTGCGAACCGGCCGTCAGGCGGACGTGCGCCCGAGCGTCGGGATCAGCTCCGTGAGGAACGCGTCGGTGTCCTCCCAGCCCTCGACCGCGTGGCAGGGGACGCCGAGGGCCTTCACCGGGTAGTCGTTGCCCTCGGGGTCGAGCCGGTCGCCGACGAAGAGCATGTCGTCGAGCGCGATGCCGGTCAGCTCCGCGAGACGCTGCATGCCGTACGCCTTGTCGATGCCCTTGCGGGTGATGTCGACGCTCGTCGAGCCGCCGGAGCGCACCTCGAGGTCGGGGAGCTCCGCCTGGGCGCGACGACGGAGGTCGTCCTTCTTCGCACCCGTCGGGTCCCACGCCTTCTTGACGTCGACCGGCGCCGCCTGGCCGAGCGCGGAGAACGTGATCTGCGAGCCGCGGTCCTCGAGGATCGCGCCCCAGGTCTCCGACTCCCAGTAGCCGGCGTCCTTCGCTTGCGCCTCGACGACGGCGAGGGCGCGGGCCTTCTGGTCTTCGGTGAGGTCCTCGGCGTACTGCAGTGCCCAGTCGTCGCCCGCCCAGCGGTAGTAGCGCGTGCCGCAGGTCGGCAGCAGGTGCAGGTCGTCGAGGGTGAGCCCCTCGCGGTGCCGGAGCGGCGTGACGAGCTGCGTCTCGAACTGCTCGAAGTTGCCGCCGGAGATGACCGCGACCGGGACGACCTCGAGCAGGGCGGCGAAGGTCTCGAGCATGCGGGGATCGAGCGAGGACTTCGACGGGGCGAGCGTGTCGTCCAGATCGAAGGCGACGAGGCGAGGTGCGGTCATGTCCCCGATTCTGTCAGGCGGCTGCTCGGAGACTCCAACCAGCCGCATGGCTTCACGCGATGTGTGCGGGAACCCGGTCGCGTGCGTACGTGATGTCGGTGTAGCCGTGCGGCGCGGGGTTGCCGTCGGCGTCGAGGTTCACGAACACGACCTCGTCGATCGTCAGGATGCTCCGGTGCGTGAAGAGGTTGCGCGCCTCGGCACGCATCGTCAGGGACGTGCGGCCGAAGCGCGTCGCGACGAGGCCGATCTCGACGATGTCGCCCTGCTTCGCGGAGGAGACGAACTCGATCTCCGACATGTACTTCGTGACGACCTTGCCGTTGCCGAGCTGGATGATCGCGTAGACGGCGGCTTCCTCGTCGATCCAGCGGAGCAGGCTGCCACCGAACAGGGTGCCGTTGGCGTTGAGGTCCTCGGGGCGCACCCACTTGCGGGTGTAGAAGTTCATCTCGGGTTCGTCGTGCTGCTCCATGTCACGACATTCTACGCGAGCTACTCCTTGACGAGCACGACCTCGTCGAGGGGGATGCGGGTGCGCGGTGCGACCTCGCGCTCGGCGGCCTTCTCGTCGAGCTGCGACGGGTCGGCGACCGTGCCGATGGCGGTCACCGTGAAGGGGACGAAACGCTCCGGCAGACCGAACGCGGCGGCGAGGCCGGCGGCGTCGATGCCCGCCATCTGGTGCACGTGGAGGCCCTCGGCGTGCGCCTGGACGGTCAGCGCGGCGATCGCCTGGCCGAGGTCGTACTCGGCGAAGCGGCGGACGTCGCCCTCTTCGGACTGCGTCTCGAGGACACCGACGACGAGTGCGCTCGCGCGGAAGGCCCAGCCGGCGTTGAAGCCGATGAGGTTCTCGTTGATCTTGCGGAAGGTCTCGGTGCCACGGCGGCCGGCGATGAAGCGGCGCGGCTGGAAGTTGTTCGCGGACGCGGCCCAGCGAGCCGCTTCGAGGACGGCGTCGAGCTGGTCGTCGGAGACCGTCGCGGTCTCGTCGTAGGAGCGCGGGCTCCAGCGCTCCTCGAGCAGGGGGACGAGGGGCTGGCTCGAGTCGGTCGAACGGGTGAGCGTCGTGGCGTTGGTCATGATGCCGTCAACGCTATTCGATGCGTACGCATTTCCGTCCTGAACGACGTCACATGTCGCCGACGTTGCGGCACGCCCGCCGCGCCGGCTCGCGCGTCTGCCAGGATGGACCCGATGGGTGGCGTACTGATCGGCTTCGCGATCATCGGCGCGATCATCGCGACCGGGTACGTCGTCGGCCGCGTCGGGCTCCTCGGGCCGCACGCCCAGTTCGTGATGAGCCGGCTCGCGTTCTTCGTGCTGATGCCGTGCCTGCTGTTCCACACCATCGCCACGGCCGACATCGCCTCGCTGGTGTCGCCGATGCTGTGGGTCTCCCTGCTCAGCGCCGTCCTGGTCGCCGTCGGCACCGCGCTCGTGTTCGGGCTCGTGCTGCGGCGCTCGATCACGGTGACGACCGTCGGGGCACTGGCCGCCAGCTACGTCAACGCCAACAACATCGGCCTGCCGGTCGCCGTGTACGTGCTCGGCCAGGCCACCGCGGTCGTGCCGGTCATCCTGCTGCAGCTCGTCGTGATGGCACCGATCGCGTTGACGATCCTCGACGCCGCGACGGCATCAGGAGGCGGATGGCGGCGCCGGGTGCTCGGACTGGTGACGAACCCGCTCATCATCGCGTCGCTGCTGGGGCTGCTGTTCTCCGCGCTGCACGTGCAGCTGCCGGATCCGGTGCTGCAACCGTTCGCACTGGTGGGGGCCGCGGCCGTCCCGGTCGTGCTGCTGTCCTTCGGGATGAGCCTGCACGGGGCGGCGCCGCTGAAGGACCCGGCGATCCGGACCGACGTCATCGTGGCGTCCTCGATCAAGCTCGTGGTGATGCCGGCGGTGGCGTTCGTGCTGGCGCGGTTCGTGTTCGGGCTCGACGGGCAGCAGGTGTTCGTGCTGACGACGCTCGGGGCGTTGCCGGCGGCGCAGAACGTGTTCAACTACGCCCAGCGGTACGACGCGGCGGTGCCCGTGGCCCGCGACGTCGTGCTCATCTCGACGCTCGGCGCGGTGCCGGTGCTCGTCGCGATCGCGGCGCTGCTGCACCCGTAGCGATGAGCGGGGTGTCGTGACCCCACATCGGACGGGAGGCTCGGTGCGGGGCCGCCACGAGCCTCCCGTCCGGTGTCGCGACCGGTCCGCGCGCGCCCGCGGCTCAGAAGATCATCGGGCGGTCGTCGTCGAGCGAGGTCTCGAGGTCGAGGTCCACCGCCACCGGGACGTGGTCGCTCGGGGCGTCGCCCTTCCGCTCGTCGCGGTGGATCGTCGCCCCGGTCACCACGTCCGCGAAGGCCTGCGACCCCATCACGAAGTCGATGCGCATGCCCTCGCCCCGCGGGAACCGGAGCTGCTTGTAGTCCCAGTACGTGTACCCGGTCGGTACCAGCGGCCGGACGACGTCGTGCAGCCCGCGCTCCTCGAACGCCCGGAACGCGGCGCGCTCCGGCTCGCTGACGTGGGTGGCACCCTCGAAGACGCGCATGTCCCAGACGTCCTCGTCGAGGGGCGCGACGTTCCAGTCGCCCATCAACGCGAGCTTCAGCGACGGGTCCTCCGCGAGCCACTCGGTGGTGCGGTCCGCCAGCTGCGCGAGCCAGTCGAGCTTGTACGTGTAGTGCGGGTCCCCGACCTCACGGCCGTTGGGGACGTAGAGGCTCCAGAGCCGCACGTCGTCGACGGTGACGCCGATGGCGCGGGCCTCGACGGGGAGCTCCGGGCCCTCGTGCCCCTTGAGGAACCCGGGCTGGCCGGGGAAGTCGCGCGTGACGTCGTCCATCGGGAGCCGGCTGGCGAACGCGACGCCGTTCCACTGGTTCAGGCCGTGCGCCTCGACGTGGTAGCCGGCTGCCTCGAAGGCCTCCACCGGGAACTGCTCCGGCTTGCACTTGATCTCCTGCATGCCGAGGACGTCGACGTCTTCCCGGACGAGCCAGTCGACGACCCGACCGACTCGGGTGCGGACGGAGTTGACGTTCCATGTCGCGACGCGCATGGGATCGAACCTACCGGTCGGGGCTCCGGACGACGTGCGGGCAGATGGTGTTCCCTGGAGCGAGCAACAGCAGCGAGCAGACAGCGCAGATGTGAGGAGCACCACCATGGCATCGACGAGCAACCGCGTCGACGGGACCACGTCCACCGGCAGCGTCACCACGCAGGTCACCAGCGCCGGACGGACCATCATCGACGACCAGGTCGTCGCCAAGGTCGCGGGCATCGCCGCCCGGGACGTCCCCGGCGTCTTCGCCCTCGGCGGCAACGCGGCACGCGCGTTCGGCGCCATCCGTGACGCGATCGGGTCGAGCGCGCTCGGCCAGGGCGTCCGCGTCGAGGTCGGCGAGACCCAGGTCGCCGTCGACCTGACGATCGTCGTCGACTACCCGACGCCGATGATGGACGTCGCCTCCGCCGTCCGGGCGTCCGTGACGAAGGCCGTCACCGAGCTCGTCGGGCTCGAGGTGACCGAGGTCAACATCGCCATCAACGACGTCAACATCCCGGCGCTCAACCAGGCTCCCGACGAGGCCGAGGGTCGCGTCCGGTGACCGCCACCGTCGTCGGGATGGGGGTCGGCGCCCTCCTCGCGATCGTCGCGCTGACCCTCGGGTTCTGGGCGTTCGTCGTGGTCGCCGTCTTCATGCTCGTCGGCGGCGTGGTGGCACGCATCGCGACCGGTGACATCGACTTCCGCCGACTGCTCGACGTGCTCCGCGGTCGTCGGAGCTCGTCGTGAGCGGAGCGCCCACGCTGCCGTCCGCCGGTCCTGCCCCCGTTCCCGCCGGTCCTGTCCCCGTTCCCGCCGGTCCTGTCCCCGTTCCGCGCGTGGCCGGGTACGACCGGATCGGCACCACCGCTCTGGTCCGGACCGCGCAGGCGGTGGCCGCCGAGGCGCTCCGTGCACCCCTCCGGGAGGTCCGTGCCCGGGTCGCCGACGACGGCCGCGGTTCCCTCGCGGTCACCATCACCGCCCCGCTCGCCGTGCCCGTGCTGGGCTCGCACACGGTCCCCGACGAACCGGTGGTCCGGACGGCGCACCGAGCCCGTGCGACGATCGCCGAGCGCATGGTGGTCATCACCGGCCGCCAGGTCGAACGGGTCGACGTGACGTTCTCGTCGTCCGTGATCGACACCCCGAGGAGGGTCCGATGACCTCCGAACACGACGCCCTGTACCGCCGGGTGCTCCGGCGCGAGACGCACGTGTCCCGCTCGGGGACGGTCGTCGTCGCGATGGTCGTCGTGCTCGTCGTCGCCGCTGCCGCCGTGTTCGCCGCGACGCTCGTGTTCCTCGACCAGAACGTCGCGGGCATCGACCCCCGAGCGGTGGTCGACGCGGCCGCCGGTGCCCCTCGAGGGCTGATCGACGCCGTCGTCATCGGGGTCGGCGCCGTGGTCGGCTTCGTCGGGCTCGTGTTCCTGCTGCAGGGCGTGCTGCCCCAGCGACGTCCGCGGCACCAGATGGCCTCGCGCCGCCTCGCCGTCGTGGTCGACGACGAGGTCCTGGCCTCCGCAGCAGCCCGCGCGGCCCGGGGAGCGACCCGGCTCGGCCCGGACGCGGCCGTCGGCACGGTCGGCCGCCGCACGGTCGACGTGGTGCTCCGTCCCGCTGCGGGCGTCGACGTACCCGCCGTGGCCGCGACCGAAGCGGTCGAGCGCGAGTTCGCCGACATCGCCACCGTGCCCGCGGTCACCGCGCGGGTCCGGGTGCAGCCGACCGGACGGGTCGACGGATGAACGCCACGAACCGGGCGCTCAGCCGCACCGCGCTGATCGTCGTCGGCGTCGCGCTCCTCGTCGCCGGGGTCGGGGCGGTCCTCGTGCAGACGGTCCCGCAGGCGGCTGACCTCTGGCACGACGCAGCCCGTGCCGCCCTCGGCGACCTCGGGGTCGACGCGGCACGCGGTGCCTCGATCGCCGCATGGTCGTGGGTCCTCGGCGGCGCCGTCCTGCTCGGGGTCCTCGCGCTCGTCGTCCTGACCACGCTCGGTGGCGGACGGGTCGGCACCGTCGTCGAGGACGACGGCGCGTCGGACAGCCTCCCCGGCGCGGTCCGCATCGACGCCGCCGCGGTCCAGCACGCGCTCTCGTCGGCGATCGGTGACCTGCCGCAGGTCGCCTCGCTCGCGGTCGACGTGTACCGCGTCCGCCGCCGTCGCGCCGTCCGGATCAAGGTCCGGCCGCGCAAGGGGGCCGCACCGCGGGAGATCACCGAGCGGGTGGAGGGCATCGTCGCCGACCTCGACGCGCTGCTCGGCGACGAGCTGCCGGTGCTGCTGGAGATCGCGCGCGGGGGAGCCGGCTCGTCCCGCCCGGACCGCGTGCACTGACGTGGTGTCGATCGGCAGCAGCATCCCCGCGCCGGACGCCGCGGTGCCGGTGCCGGCGGTCGTCGCCGCGATCGCTGCCGGTCGGCCGCTCGTGCCGGTGTGGCTGAACGAGATCGGTGGGAAGACGTTCCGTGTCGGCGGCTCCGGCGGCGCCGACACGGCTGAGGAGTACCTGAAGTGGGTGCCCAGCCGGTACGCCGGGTGGATCACGTCGGAGGCGGAACGGCTCGAGTGGGCCGGTCGCTGGCTGCGCGTGCCCGAGGTGCTCGACCACGGGGTCGACGACGACGGCGCCTGGCTCCGTACGCGGGCCGTGCCGGGGTGGAGCGCCGTCGACCCGCGCTGGCGGGACGAACCGCGCACCGCGGTCGTGGGCATCGCCGAGGGGCTGCGGGCGATGCACGACACACTGCCGGTCGCGGAGTGCCCCTTCGCCTGGTCGGACGACGCGCGCCTGGACCGGGCACGAGCGGCCGGTGTCGACGTCGACGTGATCGGACCCGCCCCGGCGCCGGACCTGGCGGTCGTCTGCCACGGGGACGCCTGCTCGCCGAACACGCTGCTCGGGGCGGACGGCCGGTGGAACGGGCACGTCGACCTCGGCGCGCTCGGGGTCGCGGACCGGTGGGCGGACATCGCCGTGGCGACGATGGCGCTCGGGTGGAACTACGGGCCGGGGTGGGACGCGGTGTTCCACGACGCGTACGGGATCGCACCCGACCAGGAGCGGACCGCCTGGTACCGGGCGCTCTGGAACCTGGACGTCGACGAGGTCTGACGCGGCGGGTGCCGCGCTAGAACGCGACGCCGCGGGCCGCCATGAAGGAGACCGGGTTGGTCGTGCCGCCGCCGACGTGGGTCTCGTAGTGCAGGTGGCACCCGGTGGAGTTGCCCGTCGACCCGACGAGCGCCACGAGCGTGCCCGCAGCGACCCGCTGCCCCGGCGCGACCCGGAAGCCGCCGCTCACGATGTGCCCGTAGGCGCTCTTCACCCCGCCACCGTGGTCGATCCGCACGTAGTTGCCGTAGCCGCCGTACCAGCCGACGTACTCGACGGTCCCCGCTGCCGCCGCGACGATGGCCGTCGAGCAGCCGCTGCCGAGGTCGATGCCGTCGTGGAAGGTCACTGCGCCGGTGATCGGGTGCACGCGGGAGCCGTACCCGCTGGTGATCCAGCCGCCGGCGGGACGGACCCAGCCGGAGCCGGAGCCCGAGCCGACCGCGCCGGACCCGCCGCCGCCACCGCTGCTGCCCCCGCCACCGCTGTTCGCTGCTGCTGCCGCGGCGGCCGCCGCAGCCGCGGCACGGGCACGTGCTTCGTCGGCCTTCCGCTTCGCCTCGCCCTTGGCGAACTCCGCTTCGGTCCGGACGCGGCCGGACGTCAGGGTCGCGAGCTGGGCGTCGAGTCGGGCCTTGTTGTCCTGCTGCTCGTCGTACGCGGTCTGTGCCCGGTCGGACGCGGCCTGCGCGTCGGCCATCCGGGCTTCTGCCTCGGCGGCGAGCTCGGCGAGGGCGGTGGCCGCCCGGTCCGCCTGCCCCGAGAGCGCCCGAGCAACGGCGGCGTCGGCGCTCGCCACGGCTTCGACCCGTTCGGCCTGCTCGGAGAGCTTGCTGAGCGCACCGAGGTCGTACAGGAGGTCCCTGGCGTCTTCACCACCCGTGAGCACGCTCGTCGTGACGTCGGCCCCACCGGAGCGGGCCATCTGCGCGGCGAACTGGCCGGCCTGCGCGGCGCTCTGCTCGGCGATCTCGGCGTGCTCCTCGGCGTCGGCGCGGAGGGTCTGTTCCTTCTCGGCGGCGCGCTGGGCCTTCCGCTGGGCGGCGGAGTACTCGTTGCCGCGTGCTTCCGCTTCGGCCACGGCGGCATCGGCCTTCGAGGCGAGGTCGCCGATGAGGGTCTCGATGTCGGCGATCTGGTCGTTCTTCTTCGACTCCTGCCCGCGGGCGGCCATCACGTCGTCCCACGACGGGTAGGTCGCCGCCTGCGCCGGGGGAGCGTCGAGGACGAGTGCCCCGGCGAGTCCGACGAGCGAGAACGCGGCCACGGCGACGCGCAGCCGCACGGCCAGCGGCGACCGCACGGCGCGCGGCATCCGCGCGGACGGTCGGGGATGCGGGGAGCGGGCGGCGGAGCGAGTCATCCCGGCGAGCCTATACATCCGCACAGGAACCGCGCGATGCCGACGCACCACTGTGGAGAACTCTCTTACGAACCGGCCGCGAACCCGCGCTCCTGCAGGACCGCGGTCGCGCTGCCGACGACGTCCCGCCGGAGCACGTCCGCGCCGTCGGTGCCCGCGTAGTCCCAGATGTCGAAGCCGCTGCAGTGGGTCACCGACACCGGGGCGCCGAGGGAGTCCTCGACCGGGGTGGACCAGACGTCGCCGGACCCCACCACGACGAAGGTCGGGGCCACATCTCGGTAGGCGCCGAGGTCGACGAGCCACGGGTACACCTGGAACGTGTCCCGGACCTGCAGCATGTCCACGTTCGTCGCCGCGTAGGTGGCGAGCGGTCGGACCGTCCAGAACTGACCGACGCCCACCACGTCGCGCCCGTCGGCCCACTGGTCGAGGCAGTCGGCGGGCTCGTACGCGGCCGTGCGGACGGTGCGGACGGTGCTCGGGGTCACGGCGACCCCGGCGGCGAGCACCACTGCCGCGCCGATCGCCAGCGTGACGCGGACCCCGCGGAGCGGCCGGTGCACGCGGGTCTTCCGGACGGCGGACCGGGTGAGTTCGCACACCGCGACCAGGGCGAGGAGCGGTGCGACGACGACGGGCTCCAGGTACCGCGGGGTCTCGGACCCGGCCGCGATCACCCCGACCGAGACGGCGGCGACCGTGACGAGCGGCAGGAGCGTCGCCACGAGGACGGTGCGCGAGGTCCGCACCCGCCATGCCCACACCGTCCCGCCGACCGAGAGCAGCACGCCGATCAGCATGAGCACGAGGCCCGCGTCGCCCGCGGCCGTGCCCGCTCGCACGTCGGTCAGGGACGCGAAGAAGCCGAGCGTGGTCAACGCGTGCTCGGGGTGGACGTAGGTCGACGGGTCGAGCGAGACGAACGGCCGGAGCGGGATCCGCACCAGGTACCCGACGACGGCGCCCGCGACGACCACGCCCGAGAGCCACGACGCCAGCCGCCACGGCACCCGCCGGGCGAGCACGAGCAGGGCGAGCGTGACGACGACGGGAGCGCCGGACCAGGGGACGTACAGCGGGTTCGACGCCGTCGTGCACGCGGCGACGAGCCCGAGGACGACGAGCACGGTGGTCGAGGCGCGGCCCGTCCGGACCGCGCGAAGCACCAGCACGGCCGTCGCGAGCAGCGCCAGGGCCACCCCGTAGTAGTACGTGGTCGTGAGCAGCAGGGACGCGAGCTCGAGCGAGGTCGCGGTGGCGCTCGACTCGGTGAGGACGACGAGGGTCAGGAACCCGAGCGCGATCGCGGACACCGCGATGCGGGCCGGGCGTCCGGCAGCCGGCATCAGCTCGTTCGCCGCCGCCCGCAGGAGTGCGTACACCGCGACGAGGACGAGCACGCCGTTCAGCGCCAGGGCCTGCTGCGGGGTCCCGGTGACGACCGAGCACAGCAGGTAGACCGGCAGCTCGGGGAAGAAGAACAGCGCCGGGGACATCGCCCACTCGAAGGGCTCACCCGCCTGCATCGACCGGACGACCATCGGCAGCAGCACCGAGTCGCCGTCGTACCAGAGCAGCGAGACCCGCGCCGTGGCGATGACGTGGCGGAGGGCGATCACGGCCAGGGCGAGCGCCACGAGCCCACCCAGCGCCTCGTGCCCGAGCGAGCGGAGACGGGCGGAGGGCATGGACGGAGCGTACCGATCGTGGCTCCGGACGGACCCGATGAGCGCCGTCATGGCGGGACCGGCTACCCTTGTGCGCTGTGACGGACGCGCGCGAGCAGTTGATCGACCACATCAAGGCCGAGGCGGTGTTCCACGGCGACTTCACCCTGACCAGCGGGAAGAAGGCGACGTACTACATCGACCTCCGCAAGGTGAGCCTCGACCACCGTGTCGCGCCGCTCATCGGGCAGGTCATGACCGAGCTCGTGGACCAGGTCCCCGACGTGTTCGCGGTGGGCGGGCTCACGATGGGCGCCGACCCGATCGCCAGCGCCGTGCTCCACCAGGCCGCCGCGCAGGGCAAGGCCTACGACGCCTTCGTCGTCCGCAAGGAGCCGAAGGACCACGGCCGCGGCAAGCAGGTCGAGGGTCCGGACCTCGCGGGCAAGCGCGTGGTCGTGCTCGAGGACACCTCCACCACCGGCGGTTCCCCGCTGAAGGCCGCGGAGGCGCTCGAGCGCGAGGGCGCGATCATCGCGGCCGTCGCCGTCGTCGTCGACCGCGACACCGGTGCCAAGGAGACCATCGAGGCCGCCGGCTACCCGTACTTCGCAGCCATCGGGCTGGCTGATCTGGGGCTGACCGCGTGACCGGGGAGCGTCCGGACGACGCGCGCGAGCCTGACGACGCCGCCCGCCCCGCAACGGGGGCAGACGGCCAGGAGGCCCCGCCCGCGTCCGCCTCGGACGCTCGGTTCCCCGGACTCCGCAGTGCCGCCGACATCTTCGGTGCGCCGCGGACGGCCGACGAGTGGCCGTCCCGCCGTGAACGGCGCGAGGCCGAACGTGCCGCCGCCGAGACCGGCGCGCCGCTCCCGGAGCCCTTCGAGCCGCCGACGGTGCCGTCGGCCCCGGAAGCGCCGGAAGCGCCGGAAGCGCCGGCGGTACCCGAAGCACCGGCAGCGCCCGAGCAGCCGATCCCCGATTCGCCGATGGACGAGTCCACCCAGGCGATCTCGATGCCCGAGGAACTCGCCCGTCCCTCGCAGCCGGCGCAGCCCGCCTCGGACCCGGACCGCTCGCTCCTCGGCAGCCGCATCCCCGCGGCAGCGCCGGTCCCCCCGAACACCACCGCCCCGCACCCGAGCTCGATCGTGCTGCCCACCGCGCAGGCGCACCGGGACGAGCGGGCCGCGCAGACCCGCGCGATCGAGGACGAGCGGCGCCGCACCGACCCCCGCGGCGAGGGCCGTGACGACGTCGACTGGCTCGGCCGCGCCACGGGCGCACCGCTGCCGCCTGCCGGCATCGCGGGCGTCCCCGCACCGACCGGCCCGATCGCGCAGCCCGTCGGCGTGCCGAACGCGCTGCCCCCGACCGAGGAACCGCCGAGCTTCACCGACCTCCTGCGCATCGCGCCGACGGCCGAGCCGCCGCAGGTCGACCGTCCGTTCGACTGGGCGGTGCAGGACGACGTGACCGGCGAGGTCCCGACCACCCTGACGTCGAACCCGTTCGACACGACGACGACCGCGATGCCGATCCCGTCGGCGGAGCGCACCGACCCGGCCCCCGCACCCACGCCGGTCCCTGCGCCCACGCCGGCCCCGGCACCCGAGACCGAGTCGGCGCCGGCCACCGAGTCGGCTCCGGACACCGACAGCGGCAGCTGGTCCCTCGTCGACGATGCCGTCCGCACCGGCGAGACCCCGTGGTGGGCCGAGCCCGACGCCGCGCAGCCGACCCCGACGACACAGGTGCCGCCCCTCGTCGAGCCGACGCCCGCACAGCCGGCGTCCGCGAACGACGTGTACCCGGCGCACCTCCCGCCCGCCGTCGGCGAGGACCTCGACGCGATCCTCGGCATCCGCGGCGCCACGGACACCGGCCAGCAGGACACGACGCTGCCGCGCACCGCGCCGGACGACCTCGACCAGTCCGAGTGGGACGGTCGCGAGACCAGCGACACGAGCGCCATCAAGGACCTCTTCGGCACGCAGGCGGTCAACCAGCTCGGCACCACCGGGTACGACCCGCACGACACGGGGACCCGGATGATGCCGGCGGCGATCACGCCGGCACACGCGCCGGCGCCCGGCCGTCCCGCGTACGCCGCCGGTCCGCCGGTCCCGCCGCCCGCGGACAGCGGCAACTTCATCAACGAGGGCTTCGCGAAGCTCCGGGGCGAGGGCAAGCGCGGCAAGCAGCTGCTCATCGGCGGCGCAGTCGTGATCATCCTCATCGCGCTCGTCGCCGTCTTCGCACTGACGCGGTGGATCATGGGCAACAACATCGAGGAGCACACGACGCCGACGAAGTCGCCGGCCGCCGCGTCCGCCTCGATCACGACGAAGTCCTCCGCAGCCCCCGCGGCAGCGCCCACGCCAGCCTCGGCCCCGACGATCTCGTTCGCGACCACCACCGCATCGGCCGGGCAGCACGCCTGGTACGAGCTCGCCGGTGGCGAGTGCCTGACGCCGTTCACGAACGCCTGGGCCGAGGACTTCACCGTCGTCGACTGCTCCGCCGCGCACCTCGCACAGCTGACCAGCCGCGGCGCGATCGAGGCGGACGCCTACCCCGGCACCGCCGAGGCGCAGCGGATCGCCACCGACCAGTGCCAGTCGACCGGGGCGTTGAACGTCACCGCCGCGTCGTCCTACGGCGACGTCCAGGTCCAGAGCGTGTACCCGCCGGACGCCGCCTCCTGGCAGGCCGGTGACCGGTTCTGGTCCTGCTTCGTGACCCGCTCCGGCGGCGGCACGATCACGGGGTCGCTCGCGCCGTCCGCGTAGTCACCACGGGACGGACGGGAGGCTCCCCACCGGTCCGGTGGGGAGCCTCCCGTCCGCTCTTCGGTCGTGTCTCAGGCCGCGGCCGGGACCTTCGCCGACGCGTCCGAGAGCGTCCGCACCTCGTCCGCCGTCAGCTCGAGCTCGGCGGAGGCGAGGAGCGCCGGCAGCTGCTCCGTGTTCCGGGCGGAGGCGATCGGCGCGACGACGTCGGGCTGCGCCTGCAGCCAGGCGAGCGCCACGGTGGCGATCTCGGTGTCGTGCGCGCCCGCGATGGTGGACAGCGCGTCCACGACCGCGAGGCCCTCGTCGGTGAAGTACCCCGAGACCTGCCCCTCGCGGTCCTTGCCGGCGAAGTCGTCCTTCGTGCGGTACTTGCCCGTCAGGAATCCGGCGGCGAGGGAGAAGTACGGCACCACGCCGAGCCCGGCCTCGTGCGCGAGCGGCGCGATCTCGGACTCGTAGGGCTCGCGGGTGACGAGGTTGTAGTGCGGCTGGATCGCCACCGGCTTCGCCAGGCCGTGCTCGTCCGCGATGCGGATCCACTCCGCCGCGCGGTCCTTCGAGTAGTTCGAGATCGCCGTGTACCGGACCAGGCCCTCGCGGACGAGCTGGTCGAACGCGCGGACCGTCTCCTCGAGCGGCGTGTCCTGGTCGTCGAAGTGCGCGTAGTACAGGTCGATCCGGTCGGTGCCGAGCCGCTGCAGGCTCGCGCGGGCGGCCTTCGCGACGTTGCCCGCGGAGAGCCCCGGGAACTCCGGGTGCTGCGAGACCTTCGTCGCGATGACGACGTCGTCCCGTTTGCCGGACTTCGCGAACCACGACCCGATGACGGTCTCGGACTCGCCACCGGAGTTGCCGTCGCCCCACGCCGAGTAGACGTCGGCCGTGTCGACGAAGTCGCCGCCGGCGGCCGTGTAGGCGTCGAGGACCTGGTGCGAGGTGGCCTCGTCCGCCGTCCACCCGAACACGTTGCCGCCGAGGGCGAGGGGGAAGACGGTGAGGTCGCTGGTTCCGATGCGGGGCATGCGGATTCCTTTCAGATCGGTACGGTTCCGGGCCCACGCTAGGCCGCGACCCTTGGCATGATCGGAACATGACGTCACTGGTCACGTACCTCACCGACCCCCGCGCCACCGTGCGGCTGCGCGCCGTGATGGCGGCGGGGACGACGCCGACGGCGGACGATCTCGAGACGCTCGTCGACCAGTGCGCGATCGAGCCGGACCTGCAGGTCCGCGAGATGCTCACGTGGGCGCTCATCCGGCTGCCGGCGGAGCTCGTCGTACCGCGCGTCCTGCGGGAGCTCGACCGGCCGGAGGCGCAGGCGCGGAGCCAGGCGCTGCACACGCTCTCGAAGATCCACGACCGGTCGGTGTACCCGCAGGTCGCAGCGCGGCTCGAGGACCTCGACCCGGGCGTCGTCCGGACGGCCTGGCGGGCCGCGGCGGTGCTCGTGCCCGACGACTCCCGTTCCGCGCTCGCCCGCGCACTCGCCGTGCAGCTCGGGCAGGCCGACCCCGAGATGCGGCTGTCGCTGAGCCGGGCGCTCGTCGGACTCGGCGCTGACGTGGTCGAGCCGGTGCTGGGCGACGCGGCGTCGCACCGGAACGAGGACGTCCGCGCGCACGCCGCCGAGACCGAGCGGCTGCTGCACGACCCGTCCGCCGGGTCGGAGCTCGCGCGGGAGCGGGCGCGGCGCGAGGTCGCACTCGGCCGGACGCGGTCCGCGAAGGGCTGAACCGCTCCGCGCATCGGCGGCGCGGGTTGTCGACACTCAGGATTCGGGATGCCGAACAGGCCCGATCGGCTTGCGCATGCCGATCGGAGCGCGCCAAGGTGGGTGTCGAAGGGGAGTAGCTCCCAGCGCGTGCATCGACACACTGGCCATCACGACGATCGGCCCGGTGCACCACCTCGGCCCGTGCCCACCGCACGGCAGAGGCGAGCGAGACCTTCGGCCGTTCCGCCATGGCCGAAGCCGCTCAGGTGTGTGCAGCGTCATGGCTCGACCACGAGGACCACCATGACGAACACCCTCTCTCCCGCAACGGCGACCGCCGTCGCGGTGTCGCGGATGGGCGCCAGCGCCTGGGGACGCATCGCGATCTGCATCGCCGTCGCCCTGCCCGCCGTCGTCTTCCGGATCGGCGGGTTCGCGCCGAACCCCGTCGTCGACCTGCTCGTGTTCGGTGCGGCCGTCGTCGCCGCGTCGTTCCTGCTCGCCTGGGCAGCCGAGGCCGCGCAGAAGGACATCGCCGGCGCGCTCGCCATCGCGATCCTCGCGCTCATCGCCGTGCTGCCCGAGTACGCGGTCGACCTGTACTACGCGTTCCGCTCCGGATCCGACCCCGCGTACGAGCAGTTCGCGGCCGCCAACATGACCGGGTCGAACCGGCTGCTGCTCGGGTTCGGCTGGCCCCTCGTCGTGATCATCTCGCTGCTCGTCGCCCGGCGGTTCGTCCGCAGCGGCGCGATGCCCCCGATCGCCACGAAGGTGCTCGAGCTCGAGCGCTCCGCACGGCTCGACGTCGGGTTCCTGGCGCTCCTGGCGCTCGTCGCGTTCCTCATCCCGCTGATGGGGTCGATCCCGATGTGGTTCGGGTTCGTGCTGCTCGCGGCGTTCGTGCTGTACCTGTGGCGGGCGTCGAAGGTGTCGGACGACGGGGACGACGACGACGAGGAGCTCGTCGGCATGGCGGGCAACATCGCGTCGATGTCGCAGACCTCCCGGCGGTGGACGATCGTGGCGCTCTTCGTCGTCGCCGCGGCGGTCATCCTGTCCTCCGCGGAGCCCTTCGCCGATGCCCTCGTGCAGTCGGGCAGCGCGCTCGGGATCGACAGCTACTTCCTCGTGCAGTGGCTCGCGCCGCTCGCGACCGAGGCGCCGGAGTTCATCGTCGCGGCGCTGTTCGCCCTGCGGGGGATGGGCGGCGCGGCCATCGGGACGCTCATCGCGTCGAAGGTGAACCAGTGGTCGCTGCTCGTCGGCTCGCTGCCGATCGCGCACGTGCTCGGCGGTGGCACCACCGGTGGGCTGCCGCTCGACGGCCGGCAGATCGAGGAGTTCATGCTGACCGCGTCGCAGACCCTGCTCGGGGTCGCGATCATCATCGCGCTGCGGTTCCACCGGTGGTCGGCGATCGCCCTCGCGGCGCTGTTCGCGGTGCAGTTCGCCGTGACGGACACGAACGGGCGCTGGGTGCTCAGCATCGTGCACGTCGTCGCGGCGCTCGTGGTGTTCTGGATCAACCGCCGCGACATCCTCCCCACGCTCGCGGCCCCCTTCCGCCGCCCGTCGTCCCCGTCCCTGCGCTGACGCGCCCCGTGCCGCGCCGCGCCGCGCCGCGCCGCGCCGCGCCGCGCCGCGCGCCCCTTGCGGGCCGGTGAGATCGCACTTCGTGTCGCCGCGACGACCGCGAGCCGACAGGAAGTGCGATCTCGGTGCCGGGTCCAGGCCCCGTTCTGGACTGGAGGCTCGGCGCGGGTCCGCACCGAGCCTCCAGTCCGACGGTGTCGGCCCCACCTCCCCCCCACGTTCCGTCGCCGTCGAGATCGCACTTCGGGTCGCCTGCGGCGACCGCGACCCGACACGAAGTGCGATCTCAGCGGGGTGCGCGGGGTGCGCGGGGTGCGCGGGGTGCGCGGGGTGCGCGCCGCGGGCGCGGCGCGCCGGGCGCGGGGCTCAGTCGGCGTCGGGAGCGAGCCAGATCGCGTCGGCCGCCGCAGCCGGCAGGTCGACGAGGGACTCCGTCCCGTCGGCGGCCCGCCGAGCCACCGCGATGACGCCCGCGTAGTCGCGGACCTGCTCCACCCGGAGGTGCGTGCCGAGCCCCACGCCGAGCTCGTCGAAGTACCGCAGCAGCGACGGGTCGTCGTCGGACACCCGGTCGACGGTGCCGCACGACCCGGGCGCGATCGTCCCGAGGAGCGCTCCGGGGGAGTCAGGCAGGGTGCCGTCGGTGCGCGGGATCGGGTCGCCGTGGGGGTCGTGCGTCGGGTGCCCGAGGTCGGCGTCCACCCGGTCGAGGAACGTCTCGGACACCGCATGCTCGAGCGCTTCGGCCTCGGTGTGGACCTCGTCCCAGGTGTAGCCGAGCCGGGACACCAGGAACGACTCGATGAGCCGGTGCCGGCGGACCATCGCCACGGCGACCTGCTGCCCGAGCGGGGTGAGCACGACGCCGTAGTACGGGGTGTGCTCGATGAGGCCGTCGCGGTCGAGCTTCCGGAGGTTGCCGGACACGGTCGAGGCGGAGACCTTCAGCGACGCGGCGATGTCCCTGGTCGCGATGCCGGTGTCGCCGCGCTCCCGGGCCTTCCAGATCAGCTTGACGTAGTCCTCCGCCATGGTCGACAGAGAAGGGAGTCGCATCACGCCGCCGTGGTGCTGTGGCTACTACGGGCCATGGTCGAGAGCGAAGGAAGGCGCATGTCCCAATGGTACAAACAGGCATGACCGAACAGAGACGGCGCTGGCCCGTCCCGCCGTCGCTCCTGGTCGGCCTCGCACCGATGCTCGTGTTCGCCGCGATCAGCGCCTGGCGTGCGCGACCGAGCGACGACTACCCGTCCCTCGGGCTCACGGTCGACAGCGTCGTGCAGGCGCTCGTCATCCCGGAGGGGATCGCGGCACTCGGGCTGGCGGTCGTCGTCACGGCCCTCGGCTGGTGGCGGATCGCGACGGTCGACCCGACCCGGGGACGCCCACGGTGGACCTGGACCGCGCCCGCGCTGATCCTCGCCGTCTGCCTGGCGCGCCTGCCGCTCGTCGACTGGACCGCGCTGCCGTGGCACTACTTCGCGCTGCTCGGGGTCGGGGTGCTCTTCGTCGGGTTCTTCGAGGAGCTGATGACCCGCGGCGTGCTCCTCGTGGGGCTGCGCCGACGGCTGCCCGAGTTCGGCGTGTGGATCGTCTCCTGCGTGCTGTTCGGGCTGCTGCACCTGCTCAACGCCCTCGCCGGCGCCGGGATCGGCCCGACGCTGATCCAGGTCGTGTTCGCGGCGTCGTTCGGCTCCGTCCTGTACGTCGCCCGTCGGCTCAGCGGGAACCTGCTCCTGCCGGTGCTCCTGCACGCGGTGTGGGACTTCGGGTCGATCGCGGTGTCCGCGACCGCGAACCGGGGCTTCGGCGACATCGCGCTCGCGGGGCTGCTCGGGCTCGTGGCGTTCGCGGTGCTCGTGCTCGGCATCGTCGCCGGCGGGGTGATCGCGTGGCGGGACGACCGGCCGCGCCGACTGCGGCGACGCTGGCGGGACGTGCCGCCCAACGACGTGCCGCCCGACGACGTGCCGCCGAACGACGTGCCGCCCGAGGACGTGCCCCCGAACGACGTGCCGCAGCGTGACGTCGTGCGGCCGCCCGGCGTGTACGCACGCCGGGCCGTTCCCGGCGTGCGCGACCTGCGAGACTCCACAGACACCCCGTCCGGTTCACCTTCCTGACGCTGGCCGTTCGCCGGACCGACACCGGGCCTCCTTACCGTCTGACCGTTCTCGTCAGCAACTGACGGTCGGTACACAGAGAGGAGCGCCGCCCGGGTCCCCGGGCGGCAACCACGCATGCGCACATCCGCACGCGCCGTGGCCACGGGGGTGACCGTCGCGGCGATCGCGACGTCCCTGGTCATCGGCACCCCGCTCGCGGCCTCCGCCGCCGGCTACCCGAGCGACACCACCAAGCCGGACCTGACCTCGCTCCTGGGCGGCTACGACTCGTTCTGGAAGTCCAGCGGCACGAACGACCTGCACGGCACGGTCGTGGGCGCCGCGACGCTCGCGAAGAACGACGAGCTGGCGTCCTGGATCAACCAGAACGCCACGACGGCGCAGCAGTTCCGGGCGCTGCAGGACTCCGAGTACAACAACGCGACGAACACCGCCTACGACCAGTCGTTCACGGTGTCCCAGGGGCTCGGTGCCGCACTCGAGAAGATCTACGTCGACGGCCGTACCGACGGGGACCTCCCGCTCACCAGCGCGCTCATCAACAGCTCGAACGGCACCACCGGCGCGTACGTCAGCACCGGCGACGCGAAGGCGCACTTCAGCTACCCGCGCCCGTACCTGCCGGCCACCACCACGGCGACGTTGCCCGCGGGCGACGACCAGACCGGTTGCGCACCGACGACGGTGAACGCCTCGTCCGTCACGCCGAACCGCGTCGGGAAGTCCTACGCCAGCGCCGACGGCACGCTGAAGATCACGCGGGTCCCGGTCGCCACCGACACGACGAGGGAGTTCTCGCCGAACGACGTCGTCCTCGACGCCGGGTACGGCACGGCCGGCATCTGCACCGGCGGCTCCTACCCGAGCGGGCACACCACGACGGCCTACCAGGCGGGCATCACGCTGGCCACGCTCGTCCCGGAGCTCGCGCCGGAGATCCTCGCGCGCACCTCGGAGAACGGCAACGACCGCATCGTCCTCGGCGTGCACTACCCGCTCGACATCATCGGCGGGCGCATCGACGGCGAGGCGGCCCTGGCGGCCCGCTGGTCGGACACCGCGTACCGGACGGACGTCCTCGAGCCGGCCCGCAAGGAGCTCGTCAGCTACCTCGAGGCGAAGTGCGGCGACACCCTCGCGAACTGCATCGCCGCCGAGCAGCCCTACGAGAACGACCCCTACGGCGGCAAGGCGATCCCTGGTGGCACGTCGCAGGTCATCACCGACCGCGCCTCGGCCGTGAAGGTCTACGAGGAGCGCATGACGTACGGCTTCGCGGCGACCGGCACGACGGGGCTCGCGCCGTCGGTCCCCACCGGTGCGGAGAACCTCCTGCTCACCACGTTCCCGACCCTCACCGACGCGCAGCGCACCGCGGTGCTCGCGCAGACCGAGATCGCATCGGGCTCGCCGCTCGACCAGTCGGGCACGGCGAACGGTTCGTGGCAGCGCCTCGACCTCGCCGCCGCGACGAGCGCGACCGTGGCGGTCGCCGCTGACGGGTCCGTGCAGGTCGTCTCGACGGGTGGCACGGCGAAGGTCGTCACGGGTGTCATCACCGCCCCGAACGGCACGAGCGTCCAGGCCGGCACCGAGCTGGCCCTCGCCGGCACCGGCTTCACCGCCGGCGCGCGCTACCAGGTCGTGCTGCACAGCGACCCGGTCGTGGTCGGCACGCTCATCGCGGACGCCTCGGGCGACCTGTCCGGCAACGTCGCGATCCCGGCCGCCACGGCCGCCGGCTCGCACACGGTCGACGTAGTCGACGCGACGGGCACCTCGGCGCTCGTCGACCCGCTCGCGATCACCGTGACGGCAGCGGCCGCCCCGGCAGGCAGCGGGAACGGCACCGGCACCACCGTCGTCCCGACGACCGGCATCCACCTGCCCGTCGTCAGCGGCTGACGCACCACCACCGGTCGGCCGGCGTGCACGGCACGTCGGCTGACCGGTCCCGTCGGCCGGCGTGCACGGCACGTCGGCCGACCGGTCCCGTTCCACCCGGCCGGGAGGCTCGGCTCACCGCCGCCCCGCCGGCTCCCACCCCGAGAGAGACCGTCCCCTTGCACAAGCGCACGCTCTGGACCTCCGTCAGCATCGCGGCAGCGGCCGTCGTCGCCGCCGGCGCGCTCGCCGTCCCGCTGCTCGGCAGCACCCCGGCTGCTCCGGGGGCCACGCCCACGTCCCCGTCCGCGTCGGCCGCCGCGATCCCGGCGGTGCCGTCGGTCTCCGCCGCCACGCTCGCCGCGTTGCCCGAGGCGCAGTACTCCGCGGTCATCGCGGGACTCGTCCCGGTCGAGCACACCGTGACGGAGGACACCGTCTTCCACCTGCGCGCCGATGCGCCCCTGTTCGGCGCGGACCGCCACACGGCCGTCGCCCGGTTCGCGAGCAAGGACTTCCTGCAGCAGCCGACGACCGTCGTCGGGCTCCGCCGCGAGGGCGCGTGGGAACTCGTGCTCACCCCCGCCCGTCGGCAGCTGCCGTCCGCTGCCGGAGTGTCCGGAGCCGCGGCGCAGACCTCGGCCTGGGTGCCCGCCGCGTCGCTGACGCGGGTGTCGACGCCGTCGTCGCGCGTGGTGATCTCCACGGAGGACCAGACCGTCTCGATCGTGTCCGCCTCCGGTGCCGTCCAGCAGCGCTTCTCGGCCGGGGTCGGCACGGCGGACACCCCGACGCCGACCGGCGTGACGGGCTACCTGGAGCAGCGCTACGTCGACCCGAGCCAGGGCACCGGCGACCACCCGATCCAGCTCACCTCGCTGCACTCCGCGGCGGCCGACGAGCCGTACGGCGGGCACGACGGCGGGCTGATCGGGATGCACTGGAACGCCGCGACCTCGGGTGCCGTCTCGCACGGGTGCGTCCGGCTCGACGCCGACGCCGTGGCAGCGGTGAACGCCCTGCCGCTCGGCACCCTGGTGACGGTCGAGTAGGCGCGCCGCGCGCGCGCCGCGCGCCGCGCGCCGCGCGCCGCGCGCGCCGCGCGCCGCGCGCCGCGCGCGCCGCGCGCCGCGCGCCGCGCGCGCCGCGCGCCGCGCGCCGGCCGCCGGCCCCGGTGAGATCGCACTTCGTGTCGGTCGGCGTCCGGGGGACGCGACACGAAGTGCGATCTCACCGGACGGGGACGACGCGCCTCGCCCGCCCCGCGCGGGCGCCCCGCGCGGGCGCCCCGCGCGGGCGCGCCGCGCGGGCGCGCCGCGCGGGCGCGCCGCGCGCGCGTCAGCGCTTGCGGGCGACCGTGAAGACGCGGCGGAAGGGGTAGACGGTGCCGTGCGGACCCGCCGGGTACGCGTGCCGCAGGCGTGCGGCGTAGGTGGCCTCGAACTCGGCGGTCAGGGAGCCGGACGGGTCGGCGACGTCGAGCGCAGCCAGGGCCGGTCGGAGCCCGGTGCCCCGGACCCAGTCGAGCACCGGGTCCTCGCCCTGCAGGAGCTGCATGTACGTGGTCTCCCACGCCGACGCCCGGAAGTCGTTCGACTCGAACAGGTCGAGGTACCCGGCCGCATCGAGCACCGGGTCCGCCCGGAGCACGCCGGACAGCGCCGCCGCCCATGGGCCCTCGTCCGCGACGGCACGCATCAGCGCGTGCGACGGGGAGTCGAAGTTGCCGGGGACCTGCATCGCGAACCACGAACCCGTCGGCATCGCGGCGAGCCACCCGGGCAGCAGCGACGTGTGCGACGGGACCCACTGCAGCGCGGCGTTGGTGACCACGACGTCGTCCGACGCGGTGGGAGCCCAGTCCTCGATGGGGCCGAGCGCGAACGACAGGTTCGGGGAGCGCTGGGTCAGGGGAGCCGCGTCCTCGAGCATCTCCGCGGAGGAGTCGATCCCGACGACGCGGGCCGACGGCCAGCGTTCCGCGAGGGTGGCCGTGAGGGCCCCGGAACCGCAGCCGAGGTCGACGACGCGACGGGGAGCCTCCTGGCCGATCTGCGCGACCAGGTCGTGGAACGGGCGCGACCGCTCGTCGCTGAACGCGGCGTACCGCGCCGGGTCCCAGCGCATGCCTACATCTCGACTTCGACGGGCTCCGTGCGCACGAGCTCGTGGACGCCGGAGATGACCTCGCTCGGCCGGAACGGGTAGCGGTCGATCTCGGCCTGGTCGCTGATGCCCGTCATCACGAGGACGGTGTGCAGCCCCGCTTCGATGCCGGCCTGGACGTCGGTGTCCATCCGGTCGCCGATCATCCCGGTGTTCTCCGAGTGCGCACCGATCCGGTTCATCGCGGAGCGGAACATCATCGGGTTCGGCTTGCCGACCACGTAGGGCTGCTTGCCGGTGGCCTTCTCGATCATCGCGGCGATCGCGCCGGTGGCGGGCAGGACACCCTCGGCGCTCGGGCCGGTCGCGTCGGGGTTCGTGACGATGAACCGGGCGCCGTCACGGATCAGCCGGACGGCCTTCGTGATCGCCTCGAACGAGTAGTTCCGGGTCTCGCCGACGACGACGTAGTCGGGGGCGGTCTCGGTCATGATGAAGCCGGCTTCGTGGAGCGCCGTGGTCATGCCGGCTTCCCCGATGACGAACGCGGAGCCGCCGGGCATCTGGGACTTGCAGAAGTCCGCCGTGGCGAGTGCGGAGGTCCAGATGCGGTCCTCCGGCACCTCGAGGCCGGACCATCGGAGCCGGGCGCTGAGGTCGCGCGGGGTGAAGATCGAGTTGTTCGTGAGGACGAGGAACTCGGTGCCCTCGTCGAGCCACTGCTGGATCAGTTCGGGTGCACCGGGGAGGGCCTGGTTCTCGTGGACCAGCACGCCGTCCATGTCCGTCAGCCAGCACTCGACGTCGTCGCGGGATGCCATGGCCTCACCCTAGTGCGCGCACGTGGCGGCCCGGCACGGGGTGGGCTTCGAAAGGGCCGGGAGGCTCCGATCGGCTCTTGCGCGCCGCTTCCGGACCCGAGAAGGTCGAGACACCGAACGCCACTCGGCTTTGCCCTAGGCTTTTCGGGACACGTACCGCAACAAGGAGGCCACCCGTGCTCGTCGAACCCGGAAACCCGACCGTGACACCCCGACCGGCTGTGGCCGCGGTGTCGGCTGCGGCCTCCGCCGCGGGTGAGGTCGTGGCGCCGCGACGACGCCGGGGTCGCCCCAACGTGCTGAGCCGCGAGCAGGTGATCGACGCCGCAACGGTGATCGCGAACGAGGACGGGCTCGAGCGGCTCTCCTTCCGGGCGCTCGGGCAGCGGCTCGGCGTCGCCCCGATGACGGTGCACCGGACCATCGGCGGCCTCGACGACCTGCACGCGGAGATCGTCCGCCGCACCGTGGACGAGTTCGCGTCGACGTTCGTCTGGCCATCGGAGTGGCAGGCGGTGGTGCGGACCTTCGCGACCACCTTCCGTGACCTGATGCGCACCCACCCGCTCGTGCTCGAGTCGCACAGCCGCCGCGGGCCGCTCGTGTCCGACGAGTCCGACGGCGTGGTCCGGACGGTCGTCGGCGCCCTGCGCACCGGCGGACTGCCCGACGCCGAGGCGATGTACGCGTTCTTCGTCGTCTACGACTTCGTCGTGGGGCACGCCGGCGTGCAGGTCGGGCGCGGCGACGCGGATGCCGGACGACCGGAACGGCACGCCCTCGTCAGTGAGCTCGTCGGGACGCACTCGTACGAGGACCGCTTCCAGCTCGGGCTCGACGTCCTGCTCGCGGGCATCGAGTCGCGCGTGCGCTGAATTTCGATACGGTTCCCAACAAAAAAAGATCTGAGATACCGTCTTTCACGATGTCCACTCAGTACCAGTTTCCCCAGCCCGCCACGCAGCAGCCCTCCGCATCCGTCCCCCAGCGAACGAACACACTCGCGATCATCGCGCTCGTCGCCGCGTTCGTCGCACCGCTGATCGGGTTCGTCCTCGGTTTCGTCGCGATGTCGCAGGCCCGCAAGCGGTCCGAGGGTGGCCGCGGTCTCGCGCTCGCCGCGGTCATCGTCGGCGGGGCGATCACACTGCTGTACATCCTGCTGTTCGTGCTGATCGCGGTCCTCGCGGCGAACGCTCCCGCCCCGTCGTACTCGTACTGACCGTCGTCCGGGGGCGTGCTCGTCCGGGCCGGCCCGCGCCTGACCGCCGCGGCTCTACCCTGGAGTCGTGACCGACGAGCCCGCCCCGACCGAGTCGCCCGCTCCGACCGACCTGCCCGCGCCGACGCACGAGCGCACGACGCACGGGGTCGGCCCGCACCCACGGCCCTGGCCGGACGACCCCCGGCTCGACCCCGAGTTGCTGGAGCACGGGGACACCCGCAACGTCGTCGACCACTACCGCTACTGGTCGATGGAGGCCATCGTCGCGGACCTCGACACCCGCCGGCACGGCTTCGACGTGGCGATCGAGAACTGGCAGCACGACCTCAACATCGGATCGATCGTGCGGAGTGCCAACGCGTTCCTGGCGGGCACCGTGCACATCATCGGGCGTCGCCGGTGGAACCGCCGCGGGGCGATGGTCACCGACCGGTACCAGCACGTGCGGAACCACCCGGACGTGGCGTCGTTCCTGGCGGCCATGCGCGACGAGGGGCGGCCGGTCATCGCGATCGACAACACCCCCGGAGCCGCGATGCTCGAGACCGCCGAGGTGCCGGAGCGGTGCGTGTTCCTGTTCGGGCAAGAGGGGCCGGGGCTCACCGACGAGGCCGTCGCCGGTGCGGACGGGCACCTGGAGATCGCGCAGTACGGGTCGACGCGGAGCATCAACGCCTCGGCGGCGGCCGCCATCGTCATGCACGCCTGGATCGTCCGGCACGCGGCGCCCGCCCGCTGAGTGCCGGGCCGGTGCCGGTCTGGCGGGGGTGCGGTGGGCCTCCCGGCCGGGGTGGCGTCAGCGCCTGGCGGTCGTGCGCCGGGCGACCAGGCGGGGTTCCACCAGTGTCTCCGTCGCCGCGATGTCCGGATCCGCGATCCGGGCGAGCAGGCGTTCCCCGGACCCGCGGCCGATCTCGACGCTGCGGTCGTCGATGCTCGTCAGCCCGACGTACCGGGTGGCCGCGATCGGGGTGTCGTCGTAGCCGATGACCGAGACGTCCTCGGGGACGCGGAGTCCGCGCTCGGCGAGGGCGGACATCGCGCCGAGCGCCATCACGTCGTTGCCGGCGAACACGGCCGTGACGTCGGGGTGCTCGTCGAGGAGCGCCCGGGTGGCGCGTGCTCCGGCGTCCTCGGTCAGCTCGCCCGCGAGGCTGGAGACCGCGACGGCAGCGGACTCGCCGACACCCTCCCGGAAGCCGGCGAGCCGCTCGACGGCCGCCGCGGACTGCGCGCCGACGAAGCCGAGCCGGGTGTGTCCGAGTCCGAGGAGGTGCTGCGCCGCCATCCGGCCGCCGGCACGGTCGTCGTTCGCGACCGTGTCCGCGCGGGGGATCGACAGCCGGCCCCCGGCGATGACGAGCGGGGTGGACGCGGGGATGGCGAGGTCGGTGTCGGGCTCACCCGCGATGACGATGCCCTCGACGCGCATCGAGAGGAAGCCCTCCACCGGGGAGGCGTCGAGTCCCGTGTTGAGGAACCGGTCCGCGACGACGAGCCGGTGGCCCTGGTCCTGCAGGGCCTCCCGGAGGCCGGTCAGCAGGTCCACGAACCACTGGTTGCGGAAGTCGTCGAGCACGACGCCGATCGTGCGGCTCCGGGTGCCGGCGAGCGAGACCGCTGCGGTGGAGGGTCGGTAATCGAGTTCCTGGATCGCCGTGAGGACGGCTGCTCGGCGTTGCTCGCTCACGCGCGGGGACCGTTGCAGCACGAGCGAGACGAGCGACTTCGACACCCCCGCCCGGGCAGCGACGTCGTAGATCGTCGCGGGTTTCGCGTCTCCCATTGTCAGCATCGACCTCCGGCTTGCGTCCCCCGATCGTAGCGGGGCGCGCCTGGGGTACGGGGCGGTTCAGTCGCGCGGGTGTCCGAGGGGCATGTCCGCCATGCCGCCGCCGAGGAACGCCATGTCCTCCGGCGGGAGCGCCGCGCGTTCGTCGGCGTCGAGCACCGTGGAAGCGTCGTCGACGGGGTGGAAGCCGATCCGCTCGCCGGCGGTGAAGTCCGCAGGCGCGCCGCTGTTCCGCGACACCGCCCACACCACGTGGTGCCCGGGTTCGGTCAGCTCGACCGTCGCCGACACCAGCCGGGCGAGGTCGTCCGGCGAGCTCCACATCAGCAGCGCCCGGCGCGAGTCCGGGCGCTCCCCGAACGCGCCGATCCGGGCGGACACGACGGACATCTCGTACCGGTCGGCGAAGAGGCTCCCGAGGAGCTCCATCGCCGCCTTCGTCACGCCGTAGTACGAGTCGGGCCGGGGGAGCCGGTCGCCGGGGACGCTCGCGGGTGCGTCGGACTCCTCCGGCACCCTGCCGACGGCGTGGATCGAGCTCGCCTGGACGACCCGGAGGACCCCGGCGGCGGCAGCGGCCTCGAAGACGTTCTTCGTCCCGGTGACGTTGGCGTCGATGAGCGCTTCCCAGGTGTCTTCGGTCGGGATGCCGGCCAGGTGCACGATCGTGTCGACCCCGGGCAGTGCGGTCTCGAGCGCCGCGCGGTCGTTCACCGACCCGGGGACGAACCGCTCGCGATCCCCGACCGGTGGGTCCGGGGGCCGCTCGTCGAGCAGCACGAGGTCGTGTCCAGCGTCCAGCAGCCGGGGACGCAACGCCGTCGCGATGCGTCCGGCCGCCCCGGTGATGAGCAGCGTCGCCATGCCCGCGACGCTACGCGCGCCGAGGTCGCGGCGCTCGCGGGCGCCGGGCGCGCGCGCGGTGCGGCGCGGCTTCGCATAACCGAAAGCACTCCGCACCACGGGATCACGTGGTGCGGAGCGCTTTCGGTTGTGCGAAGGCAGGCGGCGCCGGCGCCGGCGCCCGGCCGCGGCCGCCGCCGCGGGCGCCGGGCGCTACCCGATCAGGCTCGGGCGCAGGTCGCGCAGCGTCCGGGAGCGGCCCTGCCGGGCAGCCACCACGAAGGTGACCAGCAGCGCGCCGAGCATCCAGCACGCGAGCACGCCCGCGTCCGACCACGCCGCACCCGCTGACCCGCCGTACATCGTCTGCCGCAGGGCGTCGACGGAGTACGTCATCGGCAGGGCGAAGTGCAGTGCTGCCAACGGCCCGGGGAGGGTCTGCCAGGGGAACGTGCCACCGGCGGTGACGAGCTGCACCAGCATGAGCACCAGGCCGAGGAACTGTCCGACGGACCCGAGGAGCACGTTGAGCGCCATCAGGACCGCCGCGAACGTCGCCGATGCCAGCACCATCACCCCGATCGTCGCTCCGGCGTGCACCACGTTCAGGTCGAGCGCGAACCGCACGATGAAGAACAGCGCCACCATCTGCACGATGCCGAGCACCACGGGGGTGAGCCACCCGCCGAGGACGATCTGCAGCGGCTTCCGCACGGCGGTGATCGCCCGCTTCGAGATCGGCTTGAGGATGAGGAACAGCGCGTACATGCCGATCCAGGCGGCCAGTGAGATGAAGAACGGCGCGAGGCCGGCTCCGTAGTTGTCGGCCGCGGCGACGTTGTCGTCACCGACCTTCACCGGGTTCGAGATCACCGAAGCCTGCGCCGATCGCTGGGACGCGGTCGACGCCGGGATCTTCGTCCGGCCCTCGTCGAGCTTCGACGCGAGCGTGGACGCACCGGAGGACAGCGTGTGCAGCCCGCTCGCCAGCGACTTCGCGCCGTCGTCGGCGGAAGCGGTCCCCGTGGCCAGCGTCGCGGCGCCGTTCGACAGCGTCGGTGCGGCAGACGCCAGCTTCGACGTGCCTGCTGCGACCTGCGAGGCGCCGTTCGACAGCGTGGACGCACCCGTGGCTGCGGAGGAGATGCCGTTGGTCAGCGCCGGTGCCGCGGCCGCGAGCTTCCCGGTGCCGGCGGCGAGCGAGTCCGACCCGTCGGAGAGCTGCTGGACGCCGGACGTCAGCTGCGGCGCGGCGGTCGCGAGCTTCGACGCGCCGTCGGACACCTGTGCGCTGCCGGTCTGCAGCTTGCCGAGCGCCTCGGACACCGCGGCGCCGCCGGCGCCGAGCTGCGAACTCTGCGTCTGGAGCGTGTCCAGGGTGGCGAGGAGCTCGGTCTTCTGCGCTGCGGTCAGCACCGTCGACGCCTGCACGACGGGCTTCAGCGTCGCGACGAGCTGCGGTGAGTCGGCGGCGAGCTGTTCGACCCCGTCGATGAGCGGCTGCGCGTCCGTCGCGAGCGTCGCGTTCCCGGAGGCCACTGCGGCGGCACCGGTGGCGAGCGTCTTCGTGTCGGCCGGCAGCGTCGCGGTCTGGTCGCGGAGCTGGTGGAGCCCGCTCTGCAGCTTCGTGGCGCCGTCGTCCAGCTGCGTGGTCTGGGACGGCAGCGACGCCGTGGACTGCTGCAGCGTGGACAGCCCGGACGACAGCGTCCCGGCACCGGTCGCCACCTGCTGCGCGCCGTCGTTGAGCTTCGTCGTCTGCGCGGGGAGGTCCGCGGTGCCCGCGGCGAGCTGCGCCGCGCCGCTCTCGAGCTTGCCGGTGCCGTCGGCGAGCTGGTCGGCACCGTTCGATGCGGTGGTGGCTCCGGAAGCGAGGTCGCCGGCCCCGTCGACCGCGTCGCCGAGGCTGTCGCGCACGTCGGCCAGCCCGACGAGCAGGGTCTTCGCCGCCTTCTTGCCGACCTGTTCGGCCACGGCGGTGCGCATGGTCTTGCCGGCCTGCTCCGCGATGGTCGACGCGAGGTAGGAGTTGGTGTCCGCCGTCGTCATGACGAGTTCGGCGCGCTTCGGATCGTTCGTCTGCGCGGACACCAGGGACTCCGAGAAGTCGTGCGGGATCGTCACCACGAAGTCGTACGTGCCGTTCCGGACACCCGAGCGGGCGTCGGCCGCGGTGGTCTTCACCCACCCGAAGTCGCCGCCGTCGATCGCGCGCTTCGTGACGTCCTTGCCGTAGTTCACGGTGTCGCCGTCGAGCGTGGCGCCGGCGTCCTGGTTCACGATCGCCGCGGGGACCTGGTCGAGCTTGGCGTACGGGTCGCGGTTCGCCCAGAGGTACGCGCCGCCGTAGAGCAGCGGGACGACCATGAGCGCGATGAACGCCAGGCGGGCGAGCGGGGTCGCGGTGAGGCGCGCGAGTTCGGCGCGGACGAGCGAGGTGGTGGTCACGAGCGGGTCTCCAGGGTGTCCGACGGGAGGCGCTGCTCGCCTCCGGTGGGGGAGGTCGCGTCATCGGGACCCTCAGTTGCGGATGCGCCCTCGTCGGGCAGGTCGTCGTCGTTCGGTACGGGGATGGTCGCCAGCAGGCGCTCGGCGGTCTCCGCCGCGGCCTTCGAGGTGACGAGGAGCACGGTGATGCCGCGCTGGGCGACGTCGCGGACGACGGCGAACCAGCTCGCGACCGAGCCGCCGTGGCGTTCGGGGGAGGTGATCACCAGGCCGGTGACGCCGTCCCGCAGCAGTGCGAGTTCGACGAGCAGCCGGACCCGGACGTCGGTGGGGACGCGCTGCACGGCGGTGTCGGCGTACGCGCTCACGCCGAGTTCGTCGAGCACGGTGTCGACGTGCTCGCGGGAGGGGCGCTGCCCGGCGAACGCGAGCTCTTCACGCACGATGCGTCGGAGCGTCATCACGGGGAAAGGCTCGGCGACCCCCGGGGTGTCCACGAGCGCGAACGCCCTGCGGAGCGCCGCGGGGTCGTCGTGCCCGTCGAGGAGCACCCGCCCGCGGTCCGGCTTCATCCGGCCGCCGGCGACGAGGGAGGCGAGCACGGGGGCCTGCTCGGTCTCGACGGCGACGATGCCCGGGCGGTGCGGCCCGGCGACGGCGGAGACGACGGGCAGCGGTGCTCCCGGTTCGTCGCCGATGCCGGCGGTGTCGATCTCGAGCGTGCTCATGCTGGTGCTCCCTGGGCGGGGTCGAGTGGGTCGGTCAGTGCGGCGGTGCGCCAGTCGATGCCGGCCATCCCCAGTGCGGAGAGGACGACCATGCGTCGGCCGGCCTGGTCCGGGGTGCCGGAGCGGGTGGCTTCGTCGAGGACGGCGATGCACGCGCCCTCGACCAGACGTCCGAGTGTGGCCGCGTCGACGTCGGTGCGCATCGATCCGTCCGCGATCCCGAGCGCGCACGCGTCACGGACCTGGGCACGGAGCGGCGCGAAGACCTCGGCGACGGACTCCCCGTAGGGGCTCCGGACGGCGATCCGCGCCATCGAGCGGACGTGGGAGACCTCGGACCAGAGGGTGACGGCGATGGCCGCGATGCGCGCTGCCGGCGGGAGGTCGCCGAGATCGGTGGAGGTCGGCATGGCTGCGGCGACGCGCGCGGCACCGGCGGTGACGACGGCGCGGACGAGGTCGTCGCGGGAGGGGAAGTGTCCGTAGACCGCGCGGCGGGAGAGCCCGGCCGCGGTCGCGATCGTCTCGAGCGAGGCGTCCGGATCCCGCTGCAGCACGGTCTTCGCGGCGTCGATCAGGGCAGCCCGGTTCTCGGTCGCGTCGCGCCGGGGGGCGCGGATCGGTGTGGTGGGGGTGCTCACACGACCATCGTAATAACGTGCACACGCCTGTGCAAGTTAACCGGATCGGGGTACCCCCGTTCGGGGGACGTCCCCCAAAGTGCCGACTCCCGCGTCTGTGAACCACCACATAGCTTCTGAGCAATTCCCAAAGCAACACGGATGGAGCTCCAGGTGCGCCCAGTGAACCGTGCAACACCGAACACCCCGAACGACCACAGTCCACATCGCTTCACGCGCATCGCGACGGCGCTCGTCGCTGCCGGAGCCCTCGCCTGCGGCGGTCTCGCCGTCGGCGGCGCGGCATCGGCGGCGCCGGCCGGCGTCGGCTCCGCGGACCTGAAGCTCGCGGCCCCCCTGCGGGACGCGAAGTCGCAGACCACCGTCGCCGCCTTCGTCCGCACCACGGGCGAGGGCGCGCTCGCCGTGGACGCGAAGGCGAAGGGCGGCGACCTCACGAAGTCGAAGACCCCGTCGACTGCCGCGAAGCAGCGCGTCTCGGCGATCGAGTCGACGACGTCGGACGTCAGCGATGCCGTGCAGTCCGTCGACAGCGACGCGACCGAGCTGTACACGACCGAGTACACCGTGCCGGGGGTCGCCGTCGTCGCCGACGTCGCGGCGCTCCGGGAGATCGCGGACCGTGCGGACGTCGAGAGCATCATCCCGCTCACCCCGAAGAAGATCGTCGACCCGAGCGTCAGCGACAGCGCCGACGCGGCCCCGAGCGGTGTCGACCCCGACGCCGTCAAGCCGGGCGTCGACGGTGTCAGCCCGAAGAACGCGGCGAGCGACGTCTACACGCGCTCCCTCGACGCGTGGCAGCAGACCGGGCACACCGGCAAGGGCGTCAACGTCGCCGTGCTGGACACCGGCCTCGACTACACCCAGGCGGACTTCGGCGGCCCCGGCACCACGGCCGCGTACGACGCAGCCCTGGCGAGCACGAGCGCCCCGGCAGCGGGTTCCTACGACCCCGAGAAGTTCCTCGGTGGCTACGACTTCGCCGGTGCGACCTACAACGCGGACCCGAGCGACCCCGCCTACGACCCGACGCCGGCCCCGGACGCGAACCCGATCGACGGCAAGGGCGGCGACCACGGGACGCACGTGTCCGGCACCATCGCCGGGTACGGCCTCGACGCCGACAAGCAGACCTTCGACGGCGACTACACGAAGCTGACGACCGAGCAGGTCCAGGACATGTGGGTCGGTCCGGGCACCGCACCAGAGGCGGGTCTCTACGCCCTGAAGGTCTTCGGTGACGGCGGCGGTTCGACCGACCTCACCGGTGCCGCGCTCGACTGGGTCGGCCAGGCGCTCACCGAGGGCAAGGAGATCAACGTCCTGAACCTCTCGCTCGGCTCCGACTACGGCGCACCGGACGACCCCGACAACGCGAAGATCGACGCGCTCACCGCCCGCGGTGTCCTGCCCGTCATCGCCTCGGGCAACGCCGACGACTTCACCGACATCGGCGGTTCGCCGGGGAACGCGGAGGGTGCCCTCACGGTCGCCGCGAGCGCCACCGGCCAGAGCCTCTACGACGGTGTCCAGGCGACCGCCCCGGCGGACGTCGCGAAGACCTGGCGTGCGCAGTACTCGCAGAACTACCAGGGTGAGCTGCCCGTCGAGGGCGACGTCGTGGTCCCGACGACGAACGTCGACGGCTGCGCCGCGTTCAGCGCCGACGAGGCCGCGAAGATCGCCGGCAAGGTGGTCTGGCTCAAGTGGACCGACGCCGCGCTCGAGTGCGGCTCCGGCGTGCGCTTCACCAACGTCGAGGCCGCCGGCGGCGTCGGCGTCCTCCTCGCCGGGACGATCAACACCTTCGCGTCCGGCATCGCGGGGAACGCGACCATCCCGGGTGCCGAGCTGACCGCGGACAGCGTGTCGAGCCTCCAGTCCGCTGCTCAGGCCGGGACGCTGCACGTGCGCTTCGCCGACGAGCTCAAGGGCTTCGAGCTCGCCACCGACGCCGAGGCGGTGAACACGCTCGCGCAGTTCACCAGCCGGGGTGTCCACGGTTCGTACGACGACATCGTCAAGCCGGACATCGCCGGTCCCGGGGTCAACGTGATCTCCGCGGCCAACGGCACCGGTGACGGCCGTCTCTCGATGAGTGGCACGTCGATGGCGACGCCGGACGTGGCGGGCATCGCCGCGCTGACGTTCCAGTCGCACCCGACCTGGTCGGCGCCGGACGTCAAGGCGACCCTGATGAACACCGCGACGCACGACGTGCTCGACGGTGACGGCAACGCGACCCTGCTGCGACAGGGCACCGGCCGCGTCGATGCGCTCCAGGCGGTCACCGCCGGCACCACGGTGCGGAGCGTGGAGAACGACCAGCTCGTCACGGCCTCCTTCGGCGTCGTCGAGGTCACCTCGCCGACCACCGAGAAGCGCACCCTGCAGATCAAGAACACCGACGGTCGACCGCACACCTACGACGTGGCGTACGAGTCGCGCGTGGCACAGGCCGGCGTCGCGTTCTCGGTCGACAAGAAGCGCGTCACGGTCGTCCCGCACGGCACCGCCACCGTCACCCTGACGATGCGGATCGCCGACCCGACGAAGATCGGTCGCACGATCGACCCGACCCAGGAGTCGACCGAGCTGGGCTACCAGCGCGAGTTCGTCTCGGCGGCCACCGGCCTGGTGACCTTCACCCCGACCGACAAGAAGCTCAACCCGCTGCGGCTCGGCACCTACGCCGCGCCGAAGGCGGTGAGCGCCGTGCACGGTTCCGACGTGACGTTCCCGGCCTCCGCGACCACCGCGAGCATCACGCTCGCCGGACGCGGTGTGACCGGTGCGCTCGTGGCGCCGTTCGTGCTCGGTGGGACGGACCCGCAGGAGTCGTTCCCGGACGGCTCGGCGAAGCAGTCCCTGCAGGCGGCTGACGTCCGTGCCTACGGGGCGAACGTCGCCGACGGCACGCTCGCGTTCGGTGTGCAGACGGCCGGTCCCGACGCCAACCCCGGCGCCGTGACCAACGTCGAGGTGCTCATCGACGCCGACCGTGACGGCACGCCGGACTACCTGGTGTACGACGCGAAGTCGGCGACGGTGGACGCGACGTTCGCGACGACGATCGACCTCGCCACCGGCGACACGCTCGACTCGCAGCCGCTGAACGGCGGGGCGCCCGGCCAGGACGTCAACACGTTCGACAGCGCGGTGAAGGTCCTGACCGTCTCGCAGGAGGCGATCGGCGTCACCGGCGCGTTCGACTACTCGGTGCTCACCGAGTCGTCCTACGCACCGGCGCTCGCGACGAGCGGTTCCTACGTGGTGGACGACACGAAGACCGCGACGTTCGACCCGTCCGCCCCGGCGCTGTCCTTCGGGTCGTCGGTGCTGCACCCGGACAGCGGCTCGCTCGCGGTCACGCGTGCGGCGTCCACGTCGAGTGCACAGGTGCTGCTCCTGCACCTGCACAACGCCGCGGGCGACCAGGCGGACACGGTCAGCGCGACCGTGGCTGCACCGACGGTGACGCTCCGCAAGGGCAGCGCCGTCACGGTCTCCGGGGTGACGAAGGTCGGCAAGAAGCTGACCGGACACCACGGCTCGTGGGACGCCAGCGGGGTCCGCTACTCGTACCAGTGGCTCCGGGACGGCGAGGCCGTCAAGGGGGCAACGGCGGCGACGTACAAGCTCGGCTCCTCGGACGCGGGTCACCGCTTCCAGGTCCGGGTGACCGCGTCGGCGAAGGGCTACGAGGACGGCACCGCGACGTCGAAGGCCACGGCCAAGGTGACCAAGCGGTAGCCGCTCGTGGTGCGTCTGACGGATAGGTAGTTAGGGGAACTAGTGAAAATGTGGCACGGTGTCCTCATGCAGAACACGTTGACGCAGCTCCGGCAGAACCCCGCCGAATGGCGCCGTCGCGGTCTGACGCCGCCCGACGTCATCCAGGCGATGGTCGAGCGCCGGTTGGCCGAACCCGGCCACCACGCCCCGGTGGGCGACCCCAGCTACGCGGACTTCTTCCGCGGCTGATCCGCGAGACGTCACCAGACAGACCGACGGGAGGCACGGTGCCAGCTGGCACCGTGCCTCCCGTTCGTCGTGTCCCGGCGCGGGGCCCGTCATCCGGTGGCGCGGGGCGGGGCCCGTCATCCGGTGGCGCCCCGACGGGCGTCCGATAGACTCGGGTGGACCACCGGCCCGAGGCCGTGTGAGGTCCTCCGCGAACGTGAGGAGAACCAGATGCCCGCAGCAGTCATCATCGGCGCCCAGTGGGGCGACGAAGGCAAGGGGAAGGCGACCGACCTCCTCGGCAGCCGCATCGACTACGTCGTCAAGTTCAACGGCGGCAACAACGCCGGGCACACCGTGGTCGTCGGCGGCGAGAAGTACGCGCTGCACCTGCTGCCCTCCGGCATCCTGACCCCCGGGGTCACGCCCGTCATCGGCAACGGCGTCGTCGTCGACATCGAGGTCCTGTTCCAGGAACTCGACGCGCTGAAGGCCCGCGGCGTCGACGTCTCGAAGCTCCGCGTCTCCGCGAACGCCCACGTCATCACGCACTACCACCGCACCATCGACAAGGTGACCGAGCGCTTCCTCGGCAAGCGTCAGATCGGCACCACCGGTCGCGGGATCGGCCCGACCTACGCGGACAAGATCAACCGCGTCGGCATCCGGATCCAGGACATCTTCGACGAGAACATCCTGCGCCAGAAGGTCGAAGCCGCACTCGACCAGAAGAACCACCTGCTGGTGAAGGTCTTCAACCGCCGCGCGATCGATCCCGAAGAGGTCGTCCAGTCGCTGCTGTCCTTCGCCGAGCGTCTGCGCCCGATGGTCGCCGACACCGCGCTGGAGATCCACCGTGCCCTCGAGCGGGGCGAGACCGTCCTGTTCGAGGCCGGACAGGCCACCATGCTCGACGTCGACCACGGCACCTACCCGTTCGTGACGTCCTCGTCCGCCACCGCCGGCGGCGCCGCGACCGGTTCGGGCATCGGCCCGGGCAAGCTCGAGCGCATCATCGGCATCGTCAAGGCGTACACGACGCGTGTCGGCGCCGGGCCCTTCCCGACCGAGCTGTTCGACGACTCGGGGGAGTTCCTCCGCGCGAACGGCTTCGAGTTCGGCACCACCACCGGGCGTCCGCGCCGCTGCGGCTGGTACGACGCCCCGATCGCGCGCTACACGGCGCGCATCAACGGCGTGACGGACTTCGTGCTGACGAAGCTCGACGTCCTCACCGGACTCGACACCATCCCGGTGTGCGTGGCGTACGAGGTCGACGGCGAGCGGGTCGAGGAAGTGCCGGTATCGCAGTCGGACTTCCACCACGCGAAGCCGATCTACGAGGAGTTCCCCGGCTGGACCGAGGACATCACCGGAGCACGGTCGTTCGACGACCTGCCGAAGAACGCGCAGGACTACGTGCTCGCCGTCGAAGCGATGTCCGGTGCCCGCATCTCGGCGATCGGCGTCGGCCCCGGCCGTGACGCGATCGTGGTCCGGCACGACCTGCTCGGGACCGACGAGTCCTGACCATGCGGATCCTGTTCGTCTGCAGCGGCAACCTCTGTCGGTCGCCGCTCGGCGAACAGGTCCTGCGTGCCCGGCTCGGACCCGCCGCCTCGGCCCACCTGGTCGAGTCGGCGGGCACCATCGCCGAGGACGGCGCCGTGATGGACCCTGCCGCCGCCGCACAGTCCGTCCGGCTCGGCGGAGACCCCTCGTCGCACCGGTCCCGGTACCTCACCGAGGCCGTCGCGGGCTCCGCCGACCTCGTGCTGACCGCCGAGCGGTCGCACCGTGCGGAGGTCGTGCGCCGGGCCCCGCGCGCCGCGAAGCGGGCGTTCACCATCACGCAGTTCGCCCGGGTGCTCGACGGGCTCGAGCCGGGCGACCTCGCCGACGTGTCCTCGCCGGAGGCGCTGGTCGAGCGCGTCGCACGGTTGCGCGGGACCGTGCCGCCGCCCGCGGACCCTGCCGACGACGACGTCGACGACCCCTACCGGCGGTCCGCCGCGACGCACGAGCGGGTCGCGGACGAGATCGACCGGGCGCTCACGACGATCGCCGACGCGCTGCGGGCGGTCTCCTAGGACTGCCGGTCCGCCGAGCGGCGCTGCAGGACGTGTCGCTCCCGGCTCGCGGCCGCCCCGGCGAACCCCTGCACGACGAGCAGTGCCACCAGCACGACGATCGGCACCGTCCAGCTCCCCGTCACGGTGTGCAGCAGCCCGATCCCGAGCGGTCCGAGCCCGGCGAGCAGGTAGCCGATGCCCTGCGCCATCGTGGAGACGTGCGCGGTGTGCCGGGCGTCGGGGGACCGCCACACGATGTAGCTCAGGGACAGGCTGATCGCCCCGCCCTGACCCAGGCCGAGCAGGGTCATCCACAGCCACGCCCCGGCGGCCGGTGCGACGCCGAGCCCCACGAAGCCGGTGACGCAGAGGGCCACGACGACCAGGACCGGCACCCATGACGGGCGGACCCGTCGGGCGAGCGCCGGACCCGTGATGCCGGTCAGGATCCCGGGCAGGCTCGAGTACGCCAGCATCAGCCCCGCGGTGTGCGCGGAGACCCCGGCGTCCTGCAGCACCGTGGGCGCCCACGTCAGGAACGCGTAGTACGACAGGCTCTGCAGCCCCATGAACCCGGTCACCGCGATCGCCACCGGGTCCCGCAGCAGGGCCGCCATCCGGGGCTCGTCGGCCTCTCGCGGGGCGTCGGCGACCCGGCGCGACCCCCGGACGTGCCCGGGACTGCGGAGCGCCCGCGGGAGCCACACCACGAACGCCAGGGCCGCCGGCAGCGCCCAGAACGCCAGGGCCGGGCGCCACGCACCGCCGAACGCGGTCATCAGCGGTACGACGGCCGCCGATGCCACTGCCGCGCTCAGGAAGAGCGCCGTCGAGTAGAGCCCCATCATCAGGCCGACGCGGTGCGCGAAGTCGGTCTTGATCGCCGCGGGCATCAGCACGTTCGCCACCGCGATGGCCGCGCCCGCCAGGACGGTCCCGCCGTAGAGCGCCCATCCGTGCGGCTCGAGGCGCAGCGCGATGCCGAGCGCCAGGACCGCCATCGTCAGTCCGAGCAGCCGGTGCAGCCCGATCCGCCGGGTCAGGACCGGCGTCAGGAACGCGAAGGCACCGAACGCGAACACCGGGATCGTCGTCAGCAGGCTGGCCGCCGAGGGAGACAGGTGCAGGGACCGCTCGATCGCGGCCAGCACCGGTCCGACCGAGGCGACGCCCATCCGCAGGTTGATCGCCACGAGCAGGAGCCCCGCCCCGACGTACCACGCCGCCAGGACCCGGCGCCGAGCGGTGGGGACGGGGACGGATGCGGTGCTCGCGGTGGCCATGGCTCCATCCGACCAGCTGCCGCGGCTGCGCGGAACACGTACACTGCCGATCGATGTCGGATTCCCGCCTTGCTGACGACCGGCCCGAGGCCGCCTTCCGGTTCGACCACGCCGAGACCACCGAGCCGCACACCCATCCGCGCGGGCACCTCGTCTACGCCGCGAGCGGCATGCTCTCGCTCATCACGGACGGCGGCGCGTGGATCGCGCCACCCAACCGGGTGGCCTGGGTGCCGGCCGGTGCCGAGCACCGGCACCGGGCGCACGGGGTGACCGACATGCGCGTCGTGTACCTGTCCCGGGAAGCCGCCACGAGCCTCCCGTCGGGTCCCGCCGTCCTGGCGGTCACCGCGCTCGCCCGGGAGGCCGTGCTCGCCATCACGACGGACGGTCACCGTTCCGACATGGCCAGGTCGCACCTGCGCGCGGTCCTGGTGGACGAGGTCGCGTCCGCCCCGGAGCAGCCGCTGCACCTGCCGGAGCCGGCCGACCCCCGGCTGCGCCGTGTCGTCGCGCTCGTCGAGCGGGACCTGGGCGCCCCGCGGTCGCTCGCAGCCCTCGCGCGGGAGACGGGCGTCGGGGAGCGGACGCTGACGCGCCTGTTCCGGGAGGAGACCGGGATGGGCTACCGGCAGTGGCGGGCGCAGCTCCGGGTGCACCGCGCGCTGGTGCTCCTGGCGCAGGGGCGGTCGGTGACCGACACGGCGGCTGCGTGCGGCTGGGCCACGACGAGTCAGTGCATCGAGCAGTTCACGCCGCTGGTCGGGCTCACACCGGGTGCGTGGCGTCGCGCTGCGGAACGCGGCTGACGTCCGCGGACGGGTCGGGTGACGCCTGTCCGCTGAACGCGGGAGGGGTCGGGGGACGTGTACCCCGGAAGTGCGTCGCACCGCCCCGGGAAACCGGGAACAGCCGATGGTCGGCATGAACGGAAGCCGTGAATCGACGCGGGCCCATGGCGAGCGAGGTCGGTGACGCCATACGGTCGTACCACCGCACGATGTACCCCGGAACGCGACAGGAGCAGCGCCATGAGCATGACCGCCAGCAGCACGAAGCCGCAGCGTGAACTGACCCTCGACACCGACACGGTCGACACGATCGCGGTGCTCGAAGCCGAAGCGACCAGCAGCATCCGTCCCGCGCGGGCCAAGCTCACCTGGACCCAGGAAGACGCCGGTGAGTGGATCGCGAACTACGGCGGCTACTTCGGCGGCTCCGTGGACAAGCGCGACGGCCGGTACATCGCCTCCGACACCTTCGGCCTCGTCGTCGGCGAGTTCGCCTCGCTCGAAGACGCCCAGGCGAACCTGGCGGACCGGCTGCACGTGATGCTGCCGACCGTCATCCGCCCCGTCGAGTAGTCGGCCGCAAGAACCAGCAACCGCCCGGGCAGGGCACCGCGTCGCGAAGGAACACCACGAGCATGACCGACACACACCACGCACCGGCCGAGGTCACCCTCGACACCGAGACCATCCGCGTGATCACCGCGATCGAGGCAGAGGTCGTCGCTCCCGAGCAGCGCGCGCACATCACCTGGAGCCGTCCGGACACCGGCCTGTGGGCCGCGAACTACGGCGGCTACTACGGCGGCACCGTCGACCGGCAGGGCACCCACTTCTTCGTCTCCGACACCTTCGGGCAGTACGTCGGGGACTTCCGATCGCTCGACGAAGCGCAGGCGGCCCTCGGGGAGCGACTGCACCGGATCCTGCCCGACGTCATCCGGCCCGTCCGCCCGTAGTCCCGGAGCCCCGGAGTCCCGTCCGGGGGTGACCCCGCACCCCGTGGAGTGCTCGGCGCGGGTGATCTCTGCGGTGGCGGTTTCCCGCACGGATCCCGATGACGCTGGCTCGCGTCCACCGGCGTCTCTAGCCTCGGCCCCGTGAGCATTGCTGACGTACAGGGGCGACGCAGCCTCGGCGCGCGGTTCGATCCGCGCAGGAACTCGCTGAACGCGATCCGGCTGATCCTGGCCGGACTCGTCGTGCTGTCCCACTCGTGGCCCATCGGTGGGTACGGCCCCGATCCCGTACTCGGGGACCAGGGCCTCGGGAGCTGGGCCGTCGCCGGCTTCTTCTGCATCTCCGGCTACCTCATCACCACGAGCCGGGTGAACAGCCGCTCCCTCGTCGACTTCGTCTGGCGCCGGGTGCTCCGGATCTACCCGGCGTTCATCGTCGCGCTCGTCGTGGTCGCCTTCGGGATCGCCCCGGCCGTCGTCGCGATGTTCCCCGGTGGCGGCACCTGGACGTTCACGGGCGCGGCGGGGTACGTCTTCCACGACGCGTTCCTCTACATCCGCCAGTACGGCATCACGGGCACGCTGGGGCACGTCCCGTACCCGAACGCGTGGGACGCCTCGCTGTGGACCCTGTTCTTCGAGTTCCTCTGCTACCTCGCGATCGGGTTCCTGGTGTCGCTCGTCGCCGTGCGGTGGCGGACGCGCGCGGTCGTCGCGCTGCTGGTCGTCTGTGCCGCGATCGTCCTCCTGCAGGCAGCCGGGGTGCTGCACCTCCCCGGACAGATCGAGGCCACCGCCCGGCTCGGCGGGTACTTCGGCGGCGGTGCGCTGCTCTACCTGCAGCGCGACCGGATCCCGGTCGCCTGGCCGCTCGTGCTGCTGGCCGCTGCACTCGTGGTGGCCGTCGCGGCGCTCGGGGTGTCCGGTGCGCTGGTCGGCGTCCCCCTCGCCTACCTGTGCCTGGTCGCCGGCATCCTCCTGCCGCTGCACTGGATGGGCGCCCGCAACGACGTCTCGTACGGCCTGTACATCTACGGCTTCCCCGTGCAGCAGACGATGGTGCTCGCGTTCCCGCACCAGCAGCTGCCGGTCGTCGTGTTCGCGGCGCTGTCGGTCGTGGCGGCGCTGCCGTTCGCATGGGCGAGCTGGCTGTTCGTCGAACGACCGGCGATGCGCCTCAAGCGGGTGTTCGCCCGACGCCCCGTCGATGCCGAGGGGCACGTCGAGGAGCGGTCCCTGTCGGCTACGCCACCGGCTCGATGAGCTGCGGGCCGTTGTTCTTCACGCTGTTGACCGTCCGGGAGACCTCGTACTGCTCGAGGCCCGCGGCCACCTCGAGCGACTCGTGGTCGAGCAGCGCGAGCAGGTCGTCGGTGTGGAGCTCCCCGCCGAGCCAGTCGTCGTAGCCGTCCGGGGTCAGGAAGGCCGGCATCCGGTCGTGCACTTCCCCCGGGGCGACGTGGGCGTCCCTGGTGATGATCGCCAGCGACAGCTTCCACTTGTCCGGGTCACCCTCGGGCTTCGTCGGGTCCGGCCACGCGCTGACGACCCCGGCCATCGCGAGGGCACCGCCGGGCTCGTGCACGAAGTGGGGTTCCTTGCCGTCCTCGCGCACCACCCACTCGTAGTAGCCCTGCGCCGGGACGATGCACCGGTTCGTGGCGAAGGCGCGCTTGAACATGCCGCTCGTCGCGACGGTCTCGATGCGGGCGTTGATCGGCTTCGGGCGCTGCTTCTGGAAGTCCTTCGCCCAGCTCGGGACGAAGCCCCAGCTGATCTGCGGGAGTTCGCGCTCCCCGTGGCGCTGCCGGACGGCGAAGACCGGGTCCGTGGGGGCGACGTTCCAGCTCGGGACGAGCCCGGTGCCGACGACGCCGGTGTCCTCGTCGACGTGCTCGGTGCGATCGGCGAGTTCCCCGATGAGCTCGGGGAGCAGGTCAGCGGTGGTGTCGGAGACGACGAAGCGGCCACACATGCGCCCAGTGTGCCCGCTGCCGCCGACAGTCGTCAGTCCCCGGGGAGCTGGATCTTCGACCCGTTCGGGGAACGCCGTCGCCCGGGCGGCCGCTCCGGAGCGGCCGGGACGTCGGGGAGCGTCGCGGCGAGGGCTCGGGCGCGCTCGACGCGGCCGAGCCGGATCACGTTCATGACGGTCCGCACCGCCGTGATGAGCGCCACCCAGACGACGATGCGTGCGGGGAGGCCGAGGAGGGCAACGCCGGCGACGGCGAGGGCCGTCGCCGCGACGACGACAAGCCCCCGGTAGACCTCGGGGAGCACGCCGGCACGAACGGCCTCGGCATCGCGCAGCACGTCGTCCCGGTCGCGCGGGTCGATCGTCGGGGCGGTCCTCGCCCGGAAGTACCGTTCGACGTGGTCCGGTGCCGCCATCTGCGATCCCGACCAGTACAGCCGTGCGCCGTCGGCGGTCCGCGGGCGGAGCGGGACGAGGGCGACCGCGAAGGCGCCGGGTCCGGTTGCGAGCAGCGCGGCTCCGATCCATGCCGCCGGCCCCTGGAGGTCCGGCCACGGGGCGACCAGGCCGACGACCACCAGCACCACGAACGCGGCGACCGCGGTGACGACGCCGACGACGAACCCGAAGCGGCGTCGGTCCGCGGGCACGTCCCGGCCGAAGTGGTCGCGGAAGACGCGCCAGCCGAGGGCGTACGTGCTCATGTGTTCCCTGGTACTCCTCAGCGCTGAGCATCGCTCGGACACGCCCGACGAGCCGGGTTCGGACGCGCGCTGGTCCGCGTCGCGGAGCCGCTCGTCAGGAATCGTCCAGACAGGCACGGTCACCTGATCCCATGAGTCTCGACATCGTCTACACCGCCGTCGCCCACGCCTCGGGAGGCGGCCGCGACGGGCACGTCCGCAGCGAGGACGACCGTCTCGACCTGGACACGCGTCCACCGAAGGAGATGGGCGGCAGCGGCGAGGGCACCAACCCGGAGCAGCTCTTCGCCGCCGGCTACGCGGCGTGCTTCCTCGGCGCACTGCACGCGGCGGGCAAGGAGCTCGGCGTGGACACCGCGGACGCGGAGGTCTCGGCGGAGGTCGGCATCGGCGGCAACGGCAACGGCGGCTTCGGGCTGGCCGTCGAGCTGGACGTCTACACGCCGAACGTCGAGCAGGCCAAGCGACAGCGGGCCGTCGAGCGCGCGCACGAGATCTGCCCGTACTCGAACGCCACCCGGGGCAACATCACCGTCACGCTGTCCCTCGTCGACTGACCTCGTGGCCACCACGCGCTGTCCCTGTCTCAGCGGGAACCCGTACGACGAGTGCTGCGGGCCGCTGCACGCGGGCGCCGCGGCGCCGACGGCGGAACGGCTGATGCGCTCGCGCTTCTCCGCGTTCGCGCTCGGGCTGCCCGAGTACCTGCTGCTCTCGTGGCACCCGAGCACCCGACCGGACACGCTCGAGCTCGACGTGGAGCAGCGGTGGACACGGCTCGACGTCCTGTCGACCCGGGACGGAGGCCCGTTCGACTCGCGCGGACAGGTCACGTTCCGCGCGTGGTGGCGGACCGACAGCGAGCGTGGCACGCTCGAGGAGACGAGCGACTTCGTCCGCGAACAGGGCCGCTGGTTCTACGTCGACGGCGTGGTCGCCACCTGAGTCCCGACAGGAGTGCCCATGCCGTCCCGTGACCTCGCCGCCTTCGGTGCCCGGACCACCGCCGCCGAGGTCCTCGACGGCATCGACCTCACCGGACGGACGGCGATCGTCACCGGCGCCGCCTCGGGCATCGGCATCGAGACCGCCCGGGCGCTCGCCGGCGCCGGTGCCGTCGTGACGATGGCCGTGCGCGACGTCGCAGCGGGGCACCGTGTGGCAGACGACATCGCCCGGTCCACCGGACGAGCAGCACCCGCGGTGCGCGCACTGCACCTCGACCGCCCCGATTCCGTCGAGGCCTTCGCGGCGGACTGGGACGGCCCGCTCGACGTCCTGGTGGCGAACGCCGGGATCATGGCCGCGCCGGAGTCGTACACGGCGGCCGGGTGGGAGTCGCAGTTCGCGACGAACCACCTCGGGCACTTCGCGCTCGCACGCGGCCTGCACCGGGCACTCGCCGCGTCCGGCTCCGCGCGGATCGTCGCCGTGTCGTCGAGCGGCCACGGATCATCGCCCGTCGTGTTCGACGACCTGTTCTTCCGCCGCCGTCCCTACGAGCCCGGGCTGGCGTACGCGCAGTCCAAGACGGCGAACGCCCTCTTCGCCGTCGGGGTCGGACTCCGCTGGGCCGAGGACGGCATCACCGCGAACTCCTGCATGCCGGGCGGGATCTGGACCGGGCTGCAGAAGCACTGGGACCCGGACGTCCTGGCGGCGACGAAGGTGGCTGCCGCCGACGTCGTGAAGACACCCGAGCAGGGCGCGGCCACGTCCGTCCTGCTCGCCACCGCTCCGGAACTCGCCGGAGTCTCCGGCCGGTACTACGAGGACTGCCACGAGGCCGCCGTCGTCGACGCGATCCAGGACGGGCTGTACGGGGTACGGCCGTGGGCGCTCGACCCGACGGACGCCGACCGGCTGTGGGACGTGTCGGTCGCGCTCCTCGACGCCGAGGGTCGGACCCGACAGGCCTGAACCGACGGCCGGGGTCAGCCGCCGATCTGCTCGGGCAGGCCGACGGCGCCGCGCATCGCACGGCGGACCGCGGCCTCCGACGGCAGGAGCTCGTCCTCGTCGCCGGTCAGGAAGAACCGGATCTGGCCGATCGCCTGCTCGGTGAGCATGTCCAGGCCGTTCAGCACCCGTCCGCCGGCGGCTTCCCAGCGCGTGGACGCCGCGGTCGGCCACGGCTCGTACGCGACGTCGAAGAGCACCGCGTCGGAGCCCGACGGGCGCAGCGGCAGCTCGTCGGCCGCGCCGCCGGGGAGCGTCGAGATCACGAAGCCGAGCGGCCCCGCCTGCTCGAGGTCGGCGAGGGGGTGCACCTCGAGCGTGATCCCGAGCCGGGTCGCGAGGCCGACGAGGTCCCGCGCCTTCGCGGTGTCGCGGAGGAACACCCGGACGACACGGGCGCCGAGGCGGAGCGATGCCGTCAGCGCACTCGCCGCCGTCGCCCCGCCGCCGAGGATCGTCGCCTCACCGGGGACGTGCCCGAGGGCGGCGACCGGACGGACCAGTCCCTCGACGTCGGTGTTCGCGCCGGCGCGCACCACCCGGCCGCCCTCGGAACGGAACGCGAGCGTGTTGGCGACCCCGAGCTCGTCCACGAGTGGTGTCGTGCGATCGAGCAGCGGGAGCACCTCGCGCTTCAGCGGCATCGTCAGGCTGAGCCCCCGCTGCGCTGGACCGAGCCCGGCGATGAACGCGTCCAGACTGCCGGAGGCGACCTCGTGCCTCCCGTACGTGAAGGGCAACCCCAGGACGTCGTAGGCCGCTGCGTGGAGCGTGGGCGAGAGCGAGTGTGCGATCGGCGAGCCGAGCACGGCGAGGCGTGTGCGATCGGGGTCCTGGTACGACGTGGCCACGGGTCCAGAGCCTATCCATCCGCGTTTCGTGGCGGACCCTTAGGTTAGGCTTACCTTCGTGATCCGTACCTCCCTCTCCAAGCAGCGCTTCCGGCGCGTACTCGCCGCCGCCGGTGCCGTGGTGGCCGCCTCGCTCGTCCTCGCCGGATGCTCGTCCGGCTCGTCGACCACCTCGCCGGAGGCATCGTCGTCCTCCGCCGACGGTCAGTTCCCGGTGTCGATCACCACGGCACTCGGCACGACGAAGATCGACTCGCAGCCCAAGCGCGTCGTCGCCCTCGGCTGGGGCGACGCCGAGACCGCACTCGAACTCGGCGTGCAGCCCGTCGGTGCCAGCGACTGGCTCGCCTTCGGCGGCGACGGCGTCGGCCCGTGGCTCAAGGGTGCGTACACGAAGTCCCCGAAGATCATCAACACGCTCGAGCCCAGCTACGAGGACATCCTCAAGCTCAAGCCGGACGTGATCCTCGACGTGAAGTCCTCCGGCGACAAGGACCGCTACGCCAAGCTCTCCGCGATCGCGCCCACCGTGGCGATCCCGAAGGGCGCGGAGAACTACCTCGCCTCGACGAAGCAGCAGACCACGATGATCGCGAAGGCGCTCGGCAAGGTCTCCGAGGGCAAGAAGCTGCTCGCCGGCGTCGACGACGCGTACGCCGCCGCGCGGAAGGCGCACCCGGAGTTCCAGGACAAGACCGCGGTGATCGGTGCCTACACGTCGGAGGGCTTCGGTGCCTACGCCTCCGCGGACAGCCGGGCCACCTTCATGCAGAACCTGGGCTTCACGATCCCGGCGAAGATCGACCAGGAAGCCGGCAAGCAGTTCTCCGTCCACCTCTCGGACGAGAACCTCGACCTGCTGAACGCCGACCTCACGGTGATCCTGCCGATCTACGTCGAGGCGTCGGCGGCAGAGTCCGATCCGCTGTTCCAGAAGGTGCCGTCCGTCGAGGCCGGCCACTCCATCGTGTTCTCCGACAAGGACGTCTCGTCCGCGTTCTCGATGGGGACCACCGCTGCGATCGAGTGGGCGCTCAAGCGCCTGCCGGACCAGTTCGCGTCGAAGCTCGGCTGATGAGCGCCGCTGTTCCGCCCGGGCCCGGTTGCCCGCAGCCGAGCCCGGGCGGGTCGGTTCGCAGTGCGGTCAGTTCGCGAAGAGCGAGCCGAGGAACGCGAAGAGCAGCGTGATGAGCGGCAGGGAGCCCTGGACGAACGCGGAGTTGAGGTACCGGCGACCGGTCCCCGCGAGGATCACCGCGGCGCCGAGCATGCTCGCCGTCGAGAAGACGATCAGCGTCCAGCCGCTCACCGCGCTGCCCGTCACGACGAACAGGACACCGAGCACCGCGCCGATCGCGAGGAACAGGTTGTAGAAGCCCTGGTTGAACGCGAGGGCTCGCGTCGCCCGGGCTTCGGCGTCCGAGGCCATGCCGAAGATCCGCCGGACCCGGGGGCTGGTCCACGCCACCGACTCGAGGAAGAAGATGTACACGTGCACGAGTCCAGCGAGGACCGCGCACACACTCGAGATGACGAGGAGCACCGACATGGGTTCCATTGTCCCAGCACCGAAGGGGTGCTCAGGTCCCACTCAGCTTCGGACGTGGCGCGCTCTCGCGTAACCGACACCTGGCGGCCAGCCGGACGCCGTTAGGCTCGGCACATGAGCGAGTACGACGACGCGGCCGTGGCTGAACTGCAGAGCATCCGGCAGAGCATCGACAACATCGACGCCGCCGTGATCCACATGCTCGCGGAGCGCTTCAAGTACACCCAGCGTGTGGGGTACCTCAAGGCCAGTGCGGGGATGCCGGCGGCGGACCCCGACCGCGAGCGCATCCAGGTCGCCCGACTGCGCTCCCTCGCCGCCGAGTCCCATCTGGACCCGGCGTTCGCGGAGAAGTTCCTGAACTTCATCGTCGCCGAGGTCATCCACCACCACGAGCAGATCGCCGAGGAAGAAGCGTGAGCGCTCCGGCGCTGCCCACGCTGCTCGTCGGGTCGTACACCGCCACCGGCGGCGGCACCGCGACCGGCATCTCCGTCGTCGAGGACGGGGTCGCCTCGACCGTCGCCGTGCTGGACGACCCCTCGTTCCTGGCGGTCTCCGGCGACCGCGTGTACGCCGTGTCCGAGCTCGCCGACGGCAGCGTGAGTGCCTTCCGCCGACGCGGCACCGCCCTCGAACACCTCTGGGACGCACCGTCCGGCGGGGACGCCCCGTGCCACGTCCGTGTCGATCCGTCCGGTGCGCTCGTCGTCACGAACTACGTGTCCGGCACCGTCACGGCCGTGTCCCTGGCCGCGGCGGAGTCACTCGCCGCGTCCGTCCTGGCGAGCGACGGGGTCGTCGGTGCGCACGGGGCAGGGGACTCCGTCGTCGTCCCGGAATCCGCCGTGGACACCGCGGTGCTCCCCGACGCCACCGGCCCCGTCGAGGACCGGCAGGAGGGGCCGCACGCCCACCAGTCGATCGCGACGCCCGACGGCACGCTGCTCGTCGCGGACCTCGGCGGGGACGCACTGCACGAGTACCGGGTGGACCTCGGTCCGGAGTCCGTCGCGCTCGAGGTGGTGCGCGTGCACCACGTCGAGCCCGGCGTCGGCCCGCGGCACATGGCCTGGTACGACGGCGACCTGTTCGTCGCGGGGGAGCTCGACGGTCGCGTGCACCGCCTCCGTCGTGACGAGTCCGGAGCGTTCCGCGTCGTCGCGTCCGCACCGACGTTCGACGGTCCGGTCGGCGAGTCGCTCCTCAGCCACATCGAGGTGGACGAGGACGGCCGCGTGGTCGTCGCCGTCCGTGGACGTGACGTGATCGTCGTGCTGGACGCCGCGGACGGCGGGCTGACGCTCGTCGGGTCCGCACCGTGCGGCGGTGTGTGGCCGCGGCACTTCGCCCGGGTGCCCGGGTACGTCCTGGTCGCGAACCAGATGTCGGACGCGATCGCGGTCCTGCCCGTGGGTGATGACGGCGTCCCCGGGGAGGCAGTCGCGCAGATCCCGGTCGGGACGCCGACCTGCATCGTCCCGCTGTAGCGGTCCTGCGGGCCGCGCTGGCTTGCGGACCTGCGGGCCTGCGGGCCTGCGGGCCGCGGACCTGCGGGTCGCGCTGGCTTGCGGCTCGCGCTCGGTCAGACCTCGATGAGGTTCTCGAACGCGCGGCCCTCGGCCAGCGCCGCCACCTGACGGCGCATCAGCTCGATGGACCGCGGCACGCTGAGGTCCGTGTTGCCGCCGACGTGCGGTGTCAGCACCGTGTTCGGCGTGGTCCAGAGCGGGTGCCCCTCGGGGAGCGGTTCGGGGTCGGTGACGTCGAGCCCGGCGGACAGCCGGCCGCTCGAGAGCTCGGCGACGAGGGCGTCGGTGTCCACGACCTTGCCGCGCGCGACGTTCACCACCAGGGCGCCGTCGGGCAGTGCGGCGAGGAGATCGGCGTCGACGAGTCGTTCGGTCTCGTCCGTCAACGGCGTGATGAGCACGAGCACGTCGGTCGTCCGCGCGAGCTCGGGCAGCTCGCTGAACGCGTGCACGTGCCGGCCGTCCTGCTCGCGGGCGGTCCGAGCCACCACGGTCACCTCGGTCTTGAACGCCTCGAACCGGGTGGCGATCGCACCGCCGATCGCGCCGTAGCCCACCACGGTGACCCGTCGGTCCGCCAGTGACCGGGTCTGCCGGACGTCCCAGACGCCCTTCGCACGGTCGAACTGGAACTGCCCGAGTTCGCGGAGGGACGTCAGCGCGAGCCCGACGGCGAGTTCCGCCGTCTCGTCGTCGTGGATCCCACGGCCGTTCGCCAGCTGCGCGTGTCCGGGGACGTGCGGCACCGCGTGCTCGTAGCCGGCGCTCGGCAGCTGCAGGAGCTGCAGGTTCGGCAGGTCGTGCACGTACTGCCAGCGGTGGCGCCCCTGGAAGTAGAACGGCAGGAGCGTGACCGCGACCTCGTCAGCGCGCGGGTACGGCGCCTCGAGGTCCCAGACGTCGAGCTCGACGCCGTCCGGCACGGGGCCGAAACGGTCGACGAGTTCAGCGAAGGGCAGCGTGACGATCGGCACCGGGGATCAGCTGTCGGTGCGCGGCGAGAAGGTGCCGTCCGAGGCGAGCGGGCCACGGCCCAGGACACCTTCGGTGACGGCCTCCTGGATCACGTCGCCGAAGTGGCCGGGCAGGGTCGCGCCGTGCGTGCCACGGAGCTCCTCCACGGTCGCTTCGAACGCGCCCTGGACCTCGAGCGCCTGCGAGGTGCCGTCGGTCACGCCGATGCGGAGCACCGGGAAGCCCCGGCCGTTGCAGAGACCCTGGAAGCGGACGTCGTCTTCACGGCGGACGGTCACGATGACGCGGGCCGTCGACTCCGAGAAGAGCGCCGTCGCGGTGTCGACGCCGTCACGGCTCTCGAGCTCGTCGAGCACGACGCGTGCACCGACGCCGAAGCGCAGGACCGACTCGGCGAGCGACTGGCCGAGGCCGCCGTCCGCGAGGTCGTGGGCGCTCGTCAGGAGCTGCTCGTCCGCAGCGGCGTGCACGAGCTCGGCGAGTGCCTTCTCGCGCGCGAGGTCGACGCGCGGCGGCCGACCACCGAGGTGACCGTGCACCGTGCCGGCCCATGCGGAGCCGTCCAGCTCGAGGTTCGTCGTGCCGAGCAGGTAGATGTTGTGACCGTCGTCCTGCCAGCCGGACGGGATCCGGAGTGCGACGTCGTCGATCACGCCGAGCACACCGACGACCGGGGTCGGGTGGATCGGGGTCGACCCGGTCTGGTTGTAGAACGACACGTTGCCGCCGGTGACCGGGATCCCGAGCTCCATGCAGCCGTCCGCGAGGCCCTCAACGGCCTCGGAGAACTGCCACATGACCTCGGGGTTCTCCGGGGAGCCGAAGTTCAGGCAGTCGGTGACCGCCGCGGGAACGGCACCGGTGACGGCGACGTTCCGGTACGCCTCGGCGAGGGCCAGACGCGCGCCCTGCTTCGGGTCGAGCTGGCAGTAGCGGCCGTTGGCGTCGGTGGCGATCGCGACGCCGAGCCCGGTCTCCTCGTCGACGCGGATCATGCCACCGTCGTCCGGGAAGGAGAGCGCGGTGTTGCCGAGCACGTAGGTGTCGTACTGGTTCGTGACCCAGTTCTTCGACGACAGGTTCGGCGAGCCGAGGAGCTGGAGGAACTGCGCCTTGAGCGCCGGACCCGTCTCCGGGCGGTCGAGCGAGTCCGCGCCGTCGGCCTGCAGGGCGTCGATCCAGGTCGGGTACGCGACCGGGCGGTCGTAGACCGGACCGTCGACGGCGACCGTGCGCGGGTCGACGTTCACGATCTCCTTGCCCTGCCAGTCGATGACGAGGCGGCCGGTGCCGGTGACCTCGCCGAGGACGCTGGTCTCGACCTCCCACTTGTCGACGACGGCCAGGAAGGCGTCGAGCTTGTCGGGGCGGACGACCGCCATCATGCGCTCCTGGCTCTCCGACATGAGGATCTCCTCGGCGGTGAGCGTGGGGTCGCGCAGCAGGACGTCGTCGAGCGAGATGTGCATGCCACCGTCGCCGTTGCTGGCGAGTTCCGAGGTGGCGCAGGAGATGCCGGCGGCGCCGAGGTCCTGGATGCCCTCGACGAGCTCCTTCTGGAACAGCTCGAGGCAGCACTCGATGAGGACCTTCTCGGCGAACGGGTCGCCGACCTGCACGGCGGGGCGCTTGGTGGGGCCGCCCTCGGTGAAGGTGTCGGACGCCAGGATCGACGCGCCGCCGATGCCGTCGCCGCCGGTGCGGGCGCCGAAGAGGACGACCTTGTTGCCGGCGCCGGAGGCGTTCGCCAGGTGCAGGTCCTCGTGACGCAGCACGCCGACCGCGAGCGCGTTGACCAGCGGGTTGCCCTGGTACACGGAGTCGAAGTAGGTCTCGCCGCCGATGTTCGGCAGGCCGAGGCAGTTGCCGTAGAACGAGATGCCGCCGACCACGCCGTGCACGACGCGCGCCGTGTCCTCGTGGTCGATCGCGCCGAAGCGGAGCTGGTCCATCACGGCGACCGGGCGGGCGCCCATCGAGATGATGTCGCGGACGATGCCGCCGACACCGGTGGCAGCACCCTGGTACGGCTCGACGTAGGAGGGGTGGTTGTGCGACTCGACCTTGAAGGTCACCGCCCAGCCGTTGCCGACGTCGACCACACCGGCGTTCTCGCCCATGCCGACCATCAGGTTCTTGGTCATCTCCGGCGTGACCTTCTTGCCGAACTGCCGGAGGTAGTTCTTGCTCGACTTGTACGAGCAGTGCTCCGACCACATCACGGAGTACATCGCCAGCTCACCCGAGGTGGGGCGGCGGCCGAGGATCTCGCGGATCTTCGCGTACTCGTCCGCCTTGAGCCCGAGGGCTTCGTAGGGCTGGTCCTTGTCGGGCGTCGCTGCGGCGTCCTGGACGGTGTCGGGCTCGGGGCGCACGAAGGTCGTCACGGTGTTGTCGTTCCCTGCTGCAGTGGAGTCGGTCACGTCGGTCGGCTCGGTCACTTGACGAGCGTCGACTCGATCACGGAGGTGAAGAAGGTGAGGCCGTCCGTGCCGGAGGCCATCGCCGCGGGGGTGTCCGGGCCGAAGCCGGGCTCGGTCGCGTGCTCGGGGTGCGGCATCAGGCCGACGACGTTGCCGCGCTCGTTCGAGACGCCGGCGATGTCGTCGATGGACCCGTTCGGGTTCACGCCGAGGTAGCGGAACACGACCTGGCCGTTGTCCTCGATGCGCTTGATCTCGTCGGCGTCCGCGACGAAGCGGCCGTCGGCGTTCTTCAGCGGGATGGTGATCTCCTGCTGCGCGGTGAACCCGGAGGTCCAGGCGGTGCCGGCGTTCTCGACGCGGAGCTTCTGGTCGCGGCGGATGAACTGCTGGTGCGCGTTGCGGGTGTGGGCGCCGGGGACCAGGCGCGCTTCCGCGAGCATCTGGAAGCCGTTGCAGATCCCGAGGACCGGCATGCCCTTGCCCGCGGCGTCGATGACCTCGGCCATGATCGGCGCCTTGGCGGCGATCGCTCCGGCACGGAGGTAGTCGCCGTAGGAGAACCCGCCGGGGAGCACGATGGCGTCGACGCCCTGCAGGTCGTGGTCGCCGTGCCACAGCGCGACGGGGTCGGCGCCGGCGAGACGCACGGCGCGCTGGGCGTCGCGGTCGTCGAGCGAACCGGGGAACGTGATGACACCGATGCGCATGGAGGTCACTCCGCGTCGGCGACGCTGACCGAGACGACGTCCTCGATCACGGCGTTGGAGAAGATGTCGGCCGCGATCTCGCGGACCTCGGCGAGCTTGGCGTCGTCGACGGGGCCGTCGACGGTCACCTCGAATCGCTTGCCGATGCGGACGTTGGTCAGGTCGTTCTTGCCGAGGCGGGCGAGGGCGTTGCCCACCGCCTTGCCCTGGGGGTCGAGGATCTCGGCCTTCGGCATGACCTCGACGACGATCGTTGGCACGTGTTCACTCCAGCACGGGGGGTCGGGTGGGGACCGCATCAGTCTATGCGGCGCGCGCGGCGCGCGCGACCGGTTGTGAAGAACTCCTCCAACGCGTATATTCCAACTCGAATAGTCCACCCGGAACATCTGACTGGAGGCTCGTGTGACGTCGCTCACGCCGCTCGCGTTCGCCTCGCTCGGCCTCCTCGCCGAGGGGCCGATGCACCCCTACGAGATGTTCCAGACGATGATCCACCGCAAGGACGACCGACACGTCAAGGTGCGGCCCGGCACGCTCTACCACCAGGTCGGCCGTCTCACGGAGCTCGGCCTGGCCGAGGTCGTCGGGACCGACCGGGACGGCAACCGCCCCGAACGCACCACCTACGCCATCACCGACGCCGGGCGTTCCGCGCTCCGCGACGGGCTCCGACGCATGGTCGCCGAGCCCGCCGAGGAGTACCCGGAGTTCCACCTCGCCCTCGCGGAGATCGAGAACCTCCCCGTGCCCGAGGCGGTCGATGCCGTCCGGGTGCGAGTGGCGGCGCTCCGTGACGAACTGGCCTTCTACGACCAGGGACTCGCGGACATGCGCGCCAAGGGCCTCGCGGAACGCTTCCGCCTGGACGTGGCGTACGTCCGTGCCATGCTCACGACGCAGATCGAGTGGCTCTCCGCCACGGCCGACCGGATCGCGAGCGGCGACATCCCCTGGGACGGTCCGGCCGTCCCCGACGACATCACCACGAACAGCAAGGAAACCACTCGATGACCACCGTCACGCCCCCGCGGACGACCGAGAAGAAGCCGTGGCCCGCGCTCTGGGCGCTCGTCGTCGGCTTCTTCATGATCCTCGTCGACTCGACCATCGTGTCCGTCGCCACCCCCACCATCGCGCAGAAGCTGGACGCGGACATCAACGCCGTGATCTGGGTGACCAGCGCCTACCTCCTCGCCTACGCGGTCCCGCTGCTCATCACCGGACGCCTCGGTGACCGGTTCGGCCCGAAGGTCCTGTACCAGGTCGGCCTCGTGGTCTTCACGCTCGCCAGCCTCTGGTGCGGGCTCTCCGGCTCGATCGAGATGCTCATCGTCGCCCGCGTCGTGCAGGGCCTCGGCGCCGCGATGATGACCCCGCAGACGATGTCCGTCATCACGCGGATGTTCCCGCCGCAGAACCGTGGCGCGGCCATGGGCCTGTGGGGTGCCACCGCGGGCATCGCCTCCCTCGTCGGTCCGATCGCGGGCGGCCTGCTCGTCGACGGCTTCGGCTGGGAGTGGATCTTCTTCGTGAACGTCCCCGTCGGCGTCGTCGCGTTCGTCCTCGCGCAGCGCTTCGTGCCCTCGTTCGACCGGCACCAGCACCGCTTCGACTACCTCGGCATCGTGCTCTCCGCGGTCGGCATGTTCCTGCTCGTCTTCGGCATCCAGGAAGGCGAGACCTACGACTGGGGCACCATCGCCGGTCCGATCTCCGTCTGGGCGCTCATCATCGCCGGCCTCGTCGTGCTCGCCGCGTTCGTGGTCTGGCAGGGCGTGCAGAAGACCGAGCCGCTGCTGCCGCTCGGGCTCTTCAAGGACCGCAACTTCACGCTCGCGAACATCGCGATCACGGCCGTCGGCGTCGCGATCTCCTCGTTCGCCCTCCCGCTGATGCTCTGGGCGCAGGACGTCAAGGACTTCAGCCCGACGCAGGCCGCGCTGCTCCTCGTCCCGATGGCCGTGCTCTCCGCGGCCCTCGCACCGCTGGTCGGCAAGAACCTCAACCGCTGGAACCCGCGCTGGGTCGCCGCGTTCGGTCTCGCCTGCTTCTCGGGTGGTCTGTTCTGGTTCGCCGGCCTCGTCGCGGCGAACGCCGGCTGGCAGGTCATCCTGCTGCCGAGCGCCCTGCTCGGCATCGCCAACGCCTGCATGTGGGGTCCGCTGTCGGTCTCCGCGACGCGGAACCTCTCGCCGCGCCTCGCCGGTGCCGGCTCGGGCGTGTACAACACCACGCGCCAGATCGGTGCGGTGCTCGGTTCGGCCGGCATCGCCGCCCTGATCGAGGCCCGCATCACCGCGAACTTCCCGTCCTCCACAGGTGGGTCGTCCGCGGGCGGCGCCGAGCAGCAGGTCGGTTCGCTGCCGTCCTTCCTGCTCGACCCGTTCTCGAAGGCCATGGGGCAGTCGCTGATCCTGCCGGCGGTCGTCCTCGTGGTGGCCATCGTCGCCGCGCTGTTCCTGGCGAAGCCGAAGCAGACCGTCGCCTGGGCGCAGACCGGTGCGGTCGCGACGCAGCCCGGCGCCCCGGAAGAGCCGGCCCGCGCCGAGCACGGCTCGCACGCCGCCGGTGCCGCGCCGACGAGCCCCGAAGCGGAGCTCGCCGCGTCCGATCACCACGGTCGTCACGCCGACGTGTGACCCGCGCCACCCGGAGCCCCCGCCCACCTCGGTGGACGGGGGCTCCGTCGTGCCTGGCCCGGCGCGTTCGGCCTGCTCCGCTCGGCCCGGCGCGACAACACCGCTGTCGTACGACAGCGGTCCTGTCGTCCGCAGGCGTGCGCAACAGTTGCGCACACCGCCTGACGACGAGGTCGTTGTCGTACGACAGCGGGCCTGTCGTTCCGAGTCGACCCTTCGCGACGCCCCGCAGCCGCGCCACCCGACCCGCCGGCGCGCGGCGCTCACCCGCGGCGGGACAGGTGCGCCCGCGTGAGCGCCTCCATCTCCTCGTCGGAGAGGGCGTCGACGGCGCGGGCCTCGCGGCGGTCGGTCCGCTGCCACCGCACGAACAGCGAGATCAGCACCGGGATGTCCGCGACCTCGGCGATGAACCACAGCAGGTCTCCGGCGAGGTGCTGGTCACGCAGCGGCGACGGGAACCACCCCGGCCCGACGGCCATCCGCGTCGCACCGTCCAGCACGTGGTCGGTGATCCGCAGCACGATGCCCGGGATCGCGTCGAGCATCAACTCCACGAACGCGAGCAGGAACTCCGCCGTGACGAACGTCGACGAGCGCAGCACCCCGGGCTCGGACAGCGGCGCGAGCAGCCCGAACCCGAGCACCGGGACGAGCACCGTGATGGCGATGGCCCAGACCGAGGACGTCCGGATCGCCGCCGACAGCGGTGTCAGCAGGAGGCAGAACAGCGCGAGTGCGACCAGTGGCGACACGATCGCGTTGCCGAGCACGCGCACCGGACGCGACCCCATCAGGACGGAGGCTCCGCGGGCGAGCCGATCCGGGCCTCCCGTCCGGAGCAACGTGACCGGCGCTGCGAACGCGGCGAACGTGGGGACCGCGAAGAAGAGCAGCGAGAGCCGCAGCACGAACGCCCACCGCAGGGTCTGGTCGTAGACGCCGACGATGCCGAACTGCAGGATCCCGAACAGGACCAGGGCTCCGGCGAAGGACAGCGTCCGCCACCACGGCCAGGGCGCGCCGCGTCGGTGTGCGCCGACGACCCACCAGCCGTACGTCACGCCGGCGACGGCGATCAGGACCGCGGCGAGGGGGTCGAGGTGCCAGGTGCTCCAGAACTCGGACGGTGACGGCGTGGGGTGCCTCCTGTGGTCGCTGCACCGACAATCCTCCGCGCACGACCGGGTGGATCGGGGCCGTCCGCCGTGAGAACCGGTTCAGGAGCAGAACCGTGTACAGTGGTGTTGTCTTGATTGCTGCAAAAGAAGGGGACCCCATGGACGCCGATGCAGACCTGCTCCGCACCGCCGGTCTCCGCGTCACGACCCCGCGGCTCGCGGTCCTCCGTGCGACCGAGACGATGCCGCACGCGACGGCCGACGACATCGTCACCGCACTCGCGGCGGAGCTCCCGACCACCAGCCACCAGGCGGTCTACGGCGTCCTCGCGGCGCTGACCGGCGTCGGGCTCGTCCGCCGGATCGAACCGGCCGGCAGCCCCGCACGCTACGAACGCCGCACCGGCGACAACCACCACCACATCGTGTGCACCATGTGCGGCACCATCGCGGACGTCGACTGCGCCGTCGGGCACTCGCCGTGCCTGACCCCGTCGGATGCGCACGGGTTCGCCGTCACCACCGCCGAGGTCACCTACTGGGGGATCTGCGAGCAGTGTGCGGCGGCCGAGCGCGACGACGCCGAGCCCGTCACGGCCTAGCCGCGCCAGCACGAACCGGCGCGAGCGCGAGCACCAGCGCAACCGCCCCACCGACCACCCGAAGCACCCCTGACCGCACAACCGTTCCAACCGAGGAGGACCCGTGTCCGACCAGAACACGACGCCCGGCCAGCCGGCCGGCACCCCCACCACGACCACCAACAGCGGCGCCCCCGTGTCGAGTGACCAGCACTCCATGGGCGTCGGCGCGGACGGGCCCCTCGCCCTCCACGACCACTACCTCGTCGAGAAGCTCGCCCAGTTCAACCGTGAGCGCGTCCCGGAGCGGGTCGTCCACGCGAAGGGCGGCGGCGCCTTCGGCACCTTCACCGTCACGCAGGACGTCAGCCGCTTCACCCGCGCCGCGTTCCTGCAGCCCGGACAGCAGACCGAGATGCTCGCCCGCTTCTCCAGCGTCGCCGGCGAGCAGGGCTCCCCGGACACCTGGCGCGACCCCCGCGGCTTCGCGCTGAAGTTCTACACGACCGAGGGCAACTACGACCTCGTCGGCAACAACACCCCGGTGTTCTTCATCCGCGACGGCATCAAGTTCCCCGACTTCATCCGCTCGCAGAAGCGTCTGCCCGGCTCGCACCTCCGCGACCACGACATGCAGTGGGACTTCTGGACGCTCTCGCCCGAGTCCGCGCACCAGGTCACGTGGCTGATGGGCGACCGTGGTCTGCCGGCCTCGTGGCGGAACATGGACGGCTTCGGGTCGCACACGTACCAGTGGGTCAACGCCGAGGGCGAGCGCTTCTGGGTGAAGTACCACTTCCTCACCGAGCAGGGCCACGCGACCCTGACGCAGGAGGACGCCGACCGCATCGCCGGCGAGGACGCGGACTTCCACATCCGCGACCTCCACGCAGCGATCGAGCGTGGCGACAACCCGCGCTGGACCCTCAAGGTGCAGGTCATGCCCTACGAGGACGCCGCGTCCTACCGCTTCAACCCGTTCGACCTGACGAAGGTGTGGCCGCACGCGGACTACCCCCTCATCGAGGTCGGCACGATGGAGCTGAACCGCAACCCGGAGAACTACTTCGCCGAGATCGAGCAGGCCACCTTCGCGCCGTCGAACTTCGTGCCCGGCATCGCGGCGAGCCCGGACAAGATGCTCCTCGCGCGCATCTTCAGCTACGCGGACGCCCAGCGGTACCGCGTCGGCACGAACCACGCGCAGCTGCCGGTGAACGCGCCGAAGAACGAGGTGCACTCGTACTCGAAGGACGGCGCGATGCGCTTCGACTTCCAGAAGTCCGAGGTCCCCGTGTACGCGCCGAACTCCCTCGGTGGCGCACACGCCGACCCCGCCGCGACCGACGACGCCCCCGGCTGGGAGTCCGACGGTGCGCTGCAGCGTTCCGCGGCGACCCTCCACCCGGAGGACGACGACTTCGGTCAGGCCGGCACGATGTACCGCGAGGTCCTCGACGACGCCGCCCGCGAGCGCCTGGTCGGCAACATCGCCGGTCACGTCTCCAAGGTGACGCGCGACGACCTGCGTGAGCGCGTCTTCGCGTACTGGACGAACGTCGACGCCGACCTCGGTGCGCGTGTGCGCGCCGCGGTCGCGCCGAGCGCGCCGGGTTCGAACGAGGACCCGGAGAAGGTCGCGGTCGAGGCGTAAGCCCCGATCTCCACGGACGGGAGGCACGGTGCCAGCTGGCACCGTGCCTCCCGTCCGTTGGTTGGGTCGAGACCTGCTGGACCTGCGAGACCTGCTGGCCGTCTGCTAGACCTGCTGGCCGTTCAGCCAGATGGGGCCTGCCGGCCAGTCCTCGAGTGCTGCGGTCACCGACCGCACCATCCAGCCGCCCTGCTCGGTGTTGCTGACGCCGGCGCCCTCGGCGGTGAACGCCGAGAACGTGCCGACCGCCTCCGGGAACTCGTGCCAGCCGAGGTGGCTGTAGAACGGGATCCGGTTCTCCCCTGCGCCGAGGAACCCGTAGGGAACGCGGAGCCCGTCGAGCACGGCGTGTGTCCTGGTCATGAGTTCGCGGCCGACGCCGGTGCCCTGCAGCCGAGGGGAGACGGCCACGAGGCCGGTGTCACCCACGAGGACGTCCTCGCCGCCGACCGTGACGAACATCCGCCGGATGCCGACGTGCGCGAGGACCACCCCGTCCGCATCGCGCGCGATCACCCGGCGTTCGGGTTGCATGCCGGACCAGCTGCGGCCGCCCACGTACCAGTGCGACCAGTCCGGGAACGCCTGCCCCAGCATCGCCGCGATCGCCTCGTGGTCGGGGAGGGTCAGCGTGCTCTCCTCGACCACCTCCCACCGGATGTCGTCGCTCATGCGTCCATCCTGCCCGACGGCTCCCGAGGGGCTTGCGCTGTTGGACGTCACTGCGAAGCGCTCGCGGATCGGCAGGGACCACCATGGGCATCACGAAACGGCTCCTCGGGGCTGTGGAGTGATCCCGGAACGCGACAGGCGTCAGCCTCGGCCGGGGGCCGTCACCTCGATGCGGTTCGACCACGGGTCCTCGAGCGCGACCGTCCGCCCGTCGTCCGCGGTCTGCACGCCGTGGTCGCGCATCCGGGTCGTCAGCGCGCCCAGGTCGTCCGTGCCGGGGACCTCGATGCGGACGAGGCCGAGCCCGAGCGCGAGTTGCCGCCGTCCGGCTCCGCGCGAGTTCCACGTGTTCATCGCCATGTGGTGGTGGTACCCGCCAGCGCTGACGAAGAGTGCCTCGCCCCAGCCCGCCGTCGTCGCGAAGCCGAGCTTGTCGACGTAGAAGTCCTTCGCGGCGGTGACGTCGCCGACCGACAGGTGCACGTGTCCGACCCGGCCAGGGGTGGTCGCTGTGGACTCCAGCGCGGAGGACGTCAGGTGCTCCTGCAGGAAGGCGTTCGGGTCCACGTACTTCGTGTCCATGTCGACCATGCCGTGCGTCCACGACCACGCGGTGCGGTCGCGGTCCCAGTAGAGCTCGACGCCGTTGCCCTCGGGGTCCGTGCAGTAGAACGCGAAGCTGACCAGGTGGTCGGCGCTGCCGGTGAACGTCTGCGGGTACTTCGTGGCGACCGAGTACAGGGCGGCCGCGAGGTCGGCCTTCGTGTCGAAGAGGATCGCGGTGTGGAACAGGCCGGCCTCGTGGGCGCCGGCGTGTGCGAGCGCGGGGGAGTGCTCGAGGATCACGATCGGCACGGCGACGCCTGATGGGGACGGCCGTCCGAGGACGGCGACGCCGCCGTCGTTCGCGAAGAGCGACAGTCCGATGCCCTCGCGGTAGTAGCCGATCATCCGGTCGAGGTTCGCGACCCGGAGCGTGACGGCGCCCATCCCGGTGTCGGCGGCGAGGAGGTCCTGCGTGTGCATGGGACCAGTGTCCGCCCAAATAGTTGACGCGTCAACCAAATGTCGCCCTCAGCATCGCACTCGGCGTCCTGTCGGCGGAGCGCGGTCGGGCAGGGCCAAGATGGAGGGATGCCACGCTCACGACGCGCCACCGATCGCGCCCGACCTCCCCGCGGTCGGGGTCCGGACGGGCAGGGTCCGGACCGGCGGGGCCCGGACGGGCGGGGCCCGGACGGGCGGGGCCCGGGCGGGCGGGCGTTCCCCGTTGCGCAGATGCGCGACCGGATGTCCTCGTACATCTACGGGAACATCACCGTGCTCGCTGCTGCCATCGCCGTCGACCCCGAGGCGATCCACCACGGCTCGGCGGTGTGGGCGGTGCTCGCGACGGCGGTCCTGACGTACCTGGCGCACGTGCTCTCACACCTCGTCGCCCACGGCATCGGCGACGACGAGACCGACGACGACGTCCGTCGCGAGTCCGTCGTGAGCATCGTGCGCAACGCGAACCCGATCGCCACCTCCGGCTTGATCCCCGCGGTGCTCTACGCCGCGGCGTGGATCGGCTGGATCCCGGCGCCGTGGGCGCAGACGGCAGCGCTCGTGATCCTCGTCGTCCGCATCGGCATGGTCGGCGTGTTCATGCAGCGGTTCAGCGGCAAGCGCCCGACGTTCCTCGGGCTGTGGGGCGGCATCGTGCTCGCCGCCGTGGCCTTCGTGATCGGCCTCGTGAAGGTGGTGTTGACGCATTGAGCGGATCCTCGACGACCGGCAAACGGTCGAACTGGCGGTTCCTGCGGGACCTCGTGATCATCGTCGTGGCCGCGCTGCTCGCGTCGTTCCTCGTCAAGGCGTACCTGGTGCGCTCGTTCTACATCCCCTCGGCGTCGATGGAGAACACGCTGCTCGTGGGGGACCGGGTGCTCGTCAACGAGCTCGTCCCGAAGGCCGTCGGCCTGCAGCGCGGTGACGTCGTCGTCTTCAAGGACCCGGGCGGCTGGCTCGGGCCGGGACTCGGTGACGACCTCATCAAGCGGGTGATCGGACTGCCGGGCGACACGGTCTCGTGCTGTGACGCGCAGGGACGACTGCAGGTGAACGGGCACGCGGTCGACGAACCGTACGTCCTGCACGACCAGGGATCGGATCGCGTGTCGACCGACTTCACCGAGACCGTCCCGGCGGGCAAGATCTGGGTGATGGGCGACAACCGGTACAACTCCGCGGACTCGCGGGTGCACGGCCCCGTACCGGAGTCGGACATCGTCGGCCGCGCCTTCGTCATCACCTGGCCGATCAGTCGGTGGTCGACGCTGTCGCGCTACGGCAACGAATGGGACGCGGTACCGGACCCGAACTGATCGCGGTACCGTGTCGCGTGGCCGAGACACCGCCGTTCGAGTACGTCACCGGGGGTGACGACGACGTCCGTCTGCGGCGGATCGGCACGAACGGCCCGCAGGCCGGCACGATCGGCCCCCGACCGGACCACGTGCTGTTCTGGCTGTCCGACGGTCGAGCGGTCGTCACCGCGGACACGGGCGAGCGCTGGGAGGTCGAGGCAGGGCGGCCGGTGATGCTCTCCGCCCCGGTCGCGTACGCCTTCGAGACCGATGCCACCCGGATGACACTGCTGCACCTGTCGCCGTCGTTCCTGCACACCGTCGCGGCTCGGGCGGACGCCGGGACGGACCCGTGGGAGTTCGTCCAACCCGTCGCCGGCGACATCCGGCTCGAGCCGCTCCGGACGCTGCTCCGCGAGGTCACCACGCAGATCCTCGACCCGGGACTGCCGGACGCCGACCGGCGGGCCGTGAACCGCCGGGTGGCGAAGGTCGTCCTGTCGACGTTCACCCGGTCACGCTCGGACGTCGAGAACCGGTTGCGTCGCGTGGTGCGGTTCGTGCACGAACACGCCGCGCACGACGTCACCGTCGGCGACATCGGCGATGCAGCGGGCCTGAGTGAGCGCGGGGTGCAGGACCTGTTCCGCCGGACGCTCGACGTCACGCCGATGCAGTACCTCAGGGAGGTCCGGCTCGACCGGGTGCACCTCGAGCTGCAGGTGCGCCGTCGTGGCGTCGTCACGGTGCGGGAGGTCGCCGGGCGGTGGCAGTTCGCGCACCTCGGGCGCTTCGCCGCCGCGTACCGCCGGCGGTTCGGGGAGAGCCCGAACGAGACGCTGGCGCGGACTGGCGGCGCCTGACCCGGGCGGGTGTGAATACAACATGTTTCGTCTGCGGATGCCCGCGGACCTAGCGTCGCCGGCATGGGAGACCCCGTTCCGAGAGATTACGTCCAGACGCTCGACCTGCTGAAGGAGCAGGTGCGCAGCGCACGGTTCACCGCCCAGCGGCGCGTGAACACCGAGCTCGTCCGGCTCTACTGGCGCATCGGCGCGATCATCCTCGATCGCCAGCGGCGGTCGGGGTGGGGGTCGGGTGTCGTCGCTCGTCTGGCAGCCGATCTGCGAACCGCGTTTCCGTCCATGAAGGGATTCTCGCCGCGCAACCTGGCGTACATGCGCGCGTTCGCGAGGGCGTTGCAGGACCCTGAGGATCTGCAACAGCCTGTTGCACGATTACCGTGGGGCCACATCACCGTGCTGTTGAGTCGCTTCGACGATCGGTCACGACGTGACTGGTACGCCGAGCGTGCGGTTCACCACGGGTGGTCACGAAGCGTCCTGGAACACCACATCAGGACGAACGCGCACGAACGGTTCGAGGGCGCACCGACGAACTTCGAGCGTGCACTCGCGCCCGGGGCCTCCGACCTCGCGAAGCAGATCACGAAGGACCCCTACGTCCTCGACTTCCTCGCTCTCGACGGGGACAGCGGTGAACGCGCGCTCGAGCAGCGGCTCGTCGACCGTATCTCCGGCACCCTCCGGGAACTCGGCAACGGATTCGCGTTCGTCGGGCGGCAGGTGCACTTCGACGTGGGTGGGGACGACTTCTTCGTGGACCTGCTGTTCTTCCACGTGGACCAGCTGCGCTACGTCGTGATCGAGTTGAAGACGGGGAAGTTCCGACCGGAGCAACTGGGCCAGTTGTCCTTCTACGTCGCGGTCGTCGACGATCGTCTTCGTCGGTCCACGCACGCCGAGACCGTCGGTCTCCTGCTCGTCGCCGGCAAGAGCGAGTCCACCGTGCGGTACTCCCTCGGAGCGCACCAGAGCCCGGTGGGCGTCGCGACCTACGATCTGCTGCCGGAGGACGTACGGGGCGCGCTGCCCTCAGAACATGAACTGGAGGGCTTGTTGGCTGCGAGTGTCGGTGACTGAGTCGGGTCAGCAGCCGCTGGACGTCAGCGTCACGTCGGTGACCTCGCCGCTCGCGATCGTCGCGGTCTTCGCGCACAGGCCGTCGGCGCGCACGGTGACCTTGCCGACGGCGATGCCCGCGAAGTTCAGGGTGTCGCCGGGGAACGCCTTCTGGTGCGCCGCGGCCCGACCGTTCGGGACGAGGACCTCGACCAGGTAGCCGTGCTCGGCTTCGTTCGCGGAGACGGTGATCGAGATCCGTCCGGTGGAGTCCTGTGCACCGCACCCGGTCAGGACCAGGCCCGCGGCGAGACCGAGGACGAGGGCAGTGGGGAGACGACGGAGCACCCGCCAAGCCTACGCGGAACCGAGCAGCCACCCGTTGTCGGCGGCCACGCGCAGCGCCTCGGTGGCGTTCCTCGCGGCGGTCTTCCCGATCGCCGCGGACAGGTGGTTCCGCACGGTGCCCTCGGACAGGTGCAGCGCTGCGGCGACCCCGGCGACGGTGGGCGCGGTCCGGAACGCGATGAGCGCGTCGGTCTCCCGTGGCGTGAGCGGGGACGGGCCTGCGGCGAGCGACTCGGCGGCGAGGACCGGGTCGACGACGCGGAAGCCCCCGGCGACCCGACGGACGGCGTCGGCGAGCTGTTCGGCGGGCGTGTCCTTCACGACGAACCCGGCGGCGCCGGACTCGAGCGCTCGCCGGAGGTACCCGGGGCGGCCGAACGTCGTCACGATCAGGGAGCGGCAGGACGGCAGCGACGCGGCGAGCTGGGCTGCTGCGGTGAGCCCGTCGGCGCCGGGCATCTCGACGTCGAGCAGCGCGACGGTGGCACCGGACTCGCGGGCGGCGTCGAGGACCAGGTCGCCCCTCGCCACCTGCGCGACGACCTCGATGTCGGGTTCGAGGGACAGCAGGGACGCGAGCGCCCCGCGGACCAGCGCCTGGTCGTCGGCGAGCAGCACCCGGATCGTGTCGGTCATCGTCTCCCTCGTTCCACCCGGAGCAGGAAGCCGCCGAGGTCGCTCGTGCCCGTGACGAGCGTCGCACCGACGGCGTCGGCCCGCTCACGGAGTCCACGGAGCCCGTTCCCCCCGAGTGTGTCCCCGCCCCGGACGCCAGGACCACCGGCAGGGCCGGCAGCGCCAGCACCACCGACACCGGCACCGGCACCGGCAGCGCCAGCACCACCGGCACCGAGCACCCCGGTCCCGTCGTCCTCCACCGTCAACGACGTCCGCGTCAGCGTGATCCGCACCGCCGACGCCGCAGCGTGCCGCACGACGTTCGTCACGCCCTCGCGGAGCACCCACGCGAACAGGCTCCGCACGTCCGTCGCGGCGACGTCGCCCGACACGGGCAGGTCCGCGTCGATCGACGCCGCGGACAGTGCAGCCCGTGCCGACACGAGCTCCGCGGACAGGTCGGCCTCCCGGTACCCGCTGACCGCCTGCCGGAGTCCCTGCAGTGCCTCGCGGGAGAGCCGTTCGACGTCCTGCATCTCGGCCTTGGCCCGGGCCGGGTCGACCTCCACCAGGCGCGCCGCGAGTTCGGACTTCATCGCGACCACGGTCAGGGAGTGGCCGAGCACGTCGTGCAGGTCGCGGGAGAAGCGGGCGCGCTCCTCGACCACTGCCAGCCGGGTGATCTCGTCCTGGGCGACGCCGAGTCGCTGCTCGGCGTCGCGTTGTCGGCCGAAGAAGAGCATCGACGCACCGACGGAGACGGTGATGACGGGAGCGAACAGGATCCCCAGGTCCGCCGCGTTCGACCAGCCCATGACCGCTGCGACGACGAGTTCGCCGAGCACGGTGAGCACGACGACGACGAGGGCGACCCAGAACCGGGCGGCGACGAACCCGGAGAGCGCCACGAGGAGCGGCCAGGACCACACCGCCAGGGGGCCGACGACGACGAGCAGGAGCGCCGAGCAGAGGGCGTAGAAGCCGACGACGACGGTGCGTCCGGTCAGCCCCCGCCGCCACATCAGTTCCGGCGCGACCAGGTAGAACGCGTAGACGAGCGTCAGCGTGACGGTCGCGACGACGTGGTCCGTCAGCGAGCGGCCGTCGGTCCACAGCGCCACGATGAGCAGCACCTGCCACAGCAGCCCGAAGACCGCTCCGCCGTACCAGCGTCGACGTGCGTGCGCGATCTCCGCCGCGTCGCTGCTGGGCGGAGCGGCCCACGGGAACGAGCGTGGCCCCTGACGGGAGGCCCGGCTCGGGCCCGCCACGCTCGTCACCTCGTCCATGGACGCAAGGCTAGGGCCGTCAGCACCGGTCGTGCGCGCGCCGGTGGAGTGGCTCACTGCCGCGCGGCGTCGCGACGGTAGCGCCACATGATCACGGCGCCGAGCACGATCGCCCAGCCGGTGAGGACCAGCGCGGGGTCGAGCATGCCGCTCGTCCCGGTCGCGCCGGCACCCATCTGCCCGATCCGGTTCAGCCAGTACGAGGGCAGCAGGTGCGCGATGCTCCCCATCCACGCGGGCATGATCGACAGCGGCACCCAGAGCCCGCCGAGGATGGCGAGCCCCATGAACACGACCATGAAGAGGGGCTGCGCGAAGGACGGCTTCGCGAACTGCCCGATCAGGATGGCGATGAGCGCGAAGGGCACGACCCCGCACCAGATGCCGAACGCCGCCGCGAGCCAGTGCATCGGGCTGAGCGACGCGTGCAGCGCCAGGACGGACACCAGGATCGTCACCGCGATCGACATCGCGGAGAAGGCCATCGCGGCGATGACCTTCGACACCAGGAAGCCCCATCCGGAGAGCGGCGTGACCCGGAGCTGCCGGTTCCAGCCGATCGAGCGCTCGTTGACGATCGCGAACGCCTGGCTGAGCGCCGCCATCATCGCGCCGTACGACGCCATCTGCAGCGTGGTGACGACGAGGTAGGGCAGCCCCGTGGTCGGGTCGTGCTCGGCGCCGTACGCGGCGCCGAAGACGAGGAGCATCACGACCGGCACGGCGAAGGTGAACACCATCGCCCGGACGTTCCGGAGCTGACGCTTGGTCTCGAGGAGCACGTAGCGGACGGGCATCCGGCCGCCGCGGCCGGCGGGGACGGACAGGGGCGCGGCGACGGCGGCCGCGGAGGTCGTGGTGGTCATGCGGGGACTCCGATCGGGTCACGGGTGAGTGCGAGGAAGGCGTCGTCCATCGTGGAGGCGACCACCTCGATGTCGTGCGCCTCCGGGAACGAGGCGAGGAGGGCCCTGAGCGTGACGTCCGAGCTGTCGGTGCGGAGCGTGACGGAGCCGTGCCGCGCCTCCAGGCCGACCGTGCCGGGCAGTGCCAGGAGCGCGTCGTGCGCGGTCTCGGGGACCCCGCCGAACCGGATCGTCCGCGTCGCGGCGATCGCCTTGATCTCGGCGGGGGTGCCGTCGGCGACGACGCGACCGGAGCGCAGGATGACGATGCGGTCCGCGAAGGTGTCGGCCTCGTCGAGGTAGTGCGTGGCGAAGACGACCGTGCGGCCGGCGTCGGTGAACTCCCGCATCGAGGACCAGAACGTGTGTCGGGCCTCGACGTCCATCGCGGCGGTCGGCTCGTCGAGGACCAGCAGGTCCGGGTCGGAGACCACGGCGACCGCGAAGCGTGCCCGCTGCAGCTGCCCGCCGGAGAGCTTGTTCACCCGGCGGCCGGCGATCTCGGTGCAGCGTGCGCGGCGGAGGGCCTCGTCGATCGGCATCGGGCTCCGGTGCGCGGCGCCGACGAGGGCGACCGCCTCCCGGACCGTCATGTCGGGCAGCAGCGCGCCGCCCTGGAGCATCGCGCCGACGCGGCCGTCGATCACCGCACGGCGCGGGTCGTCGCCGAACAGGCGCACCGTGCCCTCGGTGGGGGAGGACAGCCCGAGCGCGAGGTCGACCGTCGTGGTCTTCCCAGCCCCGTTCGGGCCGAGCAGGGCGACCACCTCGCCGGTGCGGATGGTGAGGTCGACACCGTCGACCGCGGTCACCGGGCCGAAGCGCTTCCGGAGACCGCTGAGCTGGATCACGGGTGCTGGGTTCATGTCCTCCAGCATCCGGGGCGGGCGCGACTCGCCCATGGGGCAGCCGTCACGGATCTCCCGTGACTTCTGTCACGGTGGCCGTCCACGGCGGAATGGCCCGTCTACTGGGGGCGCTGGTCCTCCGATGTGGGGACAGGACCTGTCCGGTTAGCGCGTTAGCGTGGAGCCATGACAGCCGAGACCGCGACGACAGTGCCGTCGACACCCCAGACCGACGCGGTCCGGCGCGCGGCACTGCTCGCCGCGCTCGACGTCGTCGAGGGTGGCGCGGAGGAACGCTTCGACCGGATCACCCGCATCGCGCGAGAGGCGTTCGGTGTCTCCGGCTCGTTCCTCAACCTGGCGGGCGACGACCACCTGGTCATCAAGTCGCAGCAGAGCGCCAGGGTCTTCGAGCCGGTCATCCCGCTGCAGGACACCTTCTGCGGGCGGACGCTCGCGAGCACCGGGCCGGTGCTCGTGCCGGACGCGCAGATCGACGCACGCTTCCGCGACCTGCCGATGGTCACCGGCGACCCGAACGTGCGGTTCTACGCCGGGGTGCCGCTGCACGTCGGGTCGGAGGACGTCAAGGTCGGCACGCTCTGTCTCATCGACCCGACCCCGCGGACGCTCGAACCCGACGACGTCGCCCTGCTCGAGGAGCTCGGCACCTGGGCTGCGCGGGAGCTCGCGGCCGGCGCCGACGAGGACCGGTTGCGTTCGGTGCTCGCCGGCCTCGAACCCGGAGCCGTCGACGTGCCCGGCTACCGCGTCACCGGGATGTCCGTCCCGCACGGTGTCGTGTCGGGTGACTTCCACGACTGGCACGTGTCCGACCGGGGACTCCACGTCACCGTCTCCGACGTGATGGGGAAGGGGATGTCGGCGGGGCTCCTCGCGGCGAACATCCGCGGCGCGCTGCTCGCACACGCCACGTCCCCGGCGGACGCAGCCGTCACCGCGCTCGAGGCCCAGGTCGCCCCGGAGCTCAGCCGCGCCGAGTCCTTCGCCACGCTGTTCCACGGGGTGCTCTCTCCGGCGACGGGTCGCGTGGACTTCGTCGACGCCGGGCACGGCCTCGTCCTGCAGCTGCACACCGACGGCACCGAGACCATCCACCGCTCGTTCGACCTGCCGCTCGGACTGCACCCGACGGGGCTGTCCCGCACCGCCGGGTCCCTGCTGCTCGAGCCGGGGGACACCCTGATCCTGGTGAGCGACGGCGCGCTCGAGCTGTGGGACTCCACGCTCGCGTCGCTTTCCCGGCTCGGCGGGCTGTACCGGAAGTCGGCGGACGCCGCGGTGTTCCTGGAGCGCATCCGGGCCCGCGCGGCGTCCCACGACCCGGGGGACGACCTGACGGTCGTCGTCGTCGCGCGCGACGCCTGAGTGCGCGCGCGTCGCGCGCGCGCGTCGCGTCGCGTCGCGCGCCCGCAGTCTCGGTGAGGTCGCACTTCGTGTCGAACCTGCGCCGAATAGGCGACACCAACTGCGATCTCAGCGACGCGCGGTGGTCGCGGCGACCGGACGGGACCGCCTGGAGGCCCGGTGCCGGTCCGGCGGTGTGGCACCGTGCCTCCAAGCGGTGCGTTCTGACTCACAACGCGCGCCATGGAAAGCGGAAACGCGCGTCGGCGGTCGGGAGAACTGACCACCGACGCGCGAATCGACCACCTTCGCAGAGGGGGGCGAGCGAGCGCGCTACGCGCCCAGGCGCTCGATGAGCTCGCGGTAGCGGGCGGCCGTGCGCTCGACGATCTCGTCGGGGAGCACCGGCGGCACGCCCTGCTTGTCCCAGTGGTCGCTGAGCCAGTTCCGCACGATCTGCTTGTCGAACGAGTCGGTCCGGTTGCCCTGGTCGTACGAGGTGGCGTCCCAGTACCGGCTGGAGTCGCTCGTCAGGACTTCGTCCCCGATGCGGATCTGCCCGGAGGTGTCGTGCCCGAACTCGAACTTCGTGTCGGCGATGATGACCCCGCGCTGCAGGGCGATGGCCGCCGCCTCGGAGTAGACGTGCAGCGACAGGTCGCGGAGCTGCGCCGCGATCTCGGGCCCGACGAGTTCTTCCGTGCGCTCGAACGAGATGTTCTCGTCGTGCTCGCCCTGCGGCGCCTTGTACGCCGGCGTGTAGATCGGCTCGGGCAGCCGGTCGCCGTTGGCGAGCCCCTCGGGGAGCGCGACACCGCAGACGCTGCCGGACTCCTGGTACTCGGCCCAGCCGCTGCCGACGAGGTACCCGCGGACGACGCACTCGATGGGGAACATCCGGAGCGGCATCACGTGCATCGAGCGGCTCGCGATGTCCGCCGGCACCGGTGTGCTCGTGCCCGTCGGGCCGAGCAGGTGGTTCGGGACGTCGCCGAGCTGCGTGAACCAGAAGCGGGACAGGCGGGTGAGGAGTTCACCCTTGCCCGGGATCGGCGGTTCGAGGGCGAAGTCGTAGGCGCTGACCCGGTCGGACGCGACGAGGAGGAGCTCGGTCGCGCCGGCCACGTTCGCGGTGTCGGCGGGGACGTAGAGTTCACGGACCTTGCCGGAGGAGACGTGCTTCCATCCGTCGACCCGGGGTGCTGCTGCGCTCATCGGGTGACCTTCGCGGCGATGTCGGTGCGGGACTGCGAGCCCTGCAGGGTGATGTCGTGGAGACCGGCGTACGCGCGGTCCCGCGCTTCGGTGAAGTCGGCGCCGGTGGCGACCACGCTGAGCACCCGGCCGCCGGTCGCGACGAGCTTGCCGTCGAGGAGCCCGGTGGCGGCGTGCAGCACCGAGACGCCGTCACGGGCGTTCGCGGCGTCGATGCCGGTGATCACGCGGCCGGTCTTCGGGTTCTCCGGGTAGCCCTCGCTCGCGAGGACGACGGTCACGGCGGCGTCGTCGTGGAACACGGGCGCCGGGTGGCTGCCGAGCTGCCCTGACGCGGCTGCGAGGAGGAGCTCGCTCAGCGGGGTGGCGAGGCGGGGGAGGACGACCTGCGTCTCCGGGTCGCCGAAGCGCGCGTTGAACTCGATGACCCGCACGCCCTGCTCGGTGACGATCAGGCCGCAGTAGAGCAGGCCGACGAACGGCGTGCCTTCGTGCTCGAGACGGCGGACGGTGGGCAGTGCGACGAGGTCCGCGACCTCGGCCACGAAGGCGGCCTCGGAGCCCCAGCGGTCGGCGAGCCACGGGAGCGGCGAGTAGGCGCCCATGCCGCCGGTGTTCGGGCCGGCATCGCCGTCACCGAGGCGCTTGTAGTCCTGCGCGGGGCTGAGCGGCGCTATGTCGTGACCGTCGCTGAGGAAGAACAGCGACACTTCTTCGCCGTCGAGGAACTCCTCCACCACGACGGGGCCGTGCTGCAGCCAGTAGGTGGCGTGGTCGACGGCTGCCTGGCGGTCCTCGGTCACGAGGACGCCCTTGCCCGCCGCGAGCCCGTCGGCCTTGACGACGTAGGGGGCGCCGAGCTCGTCGATCGCGGCGACGGCTTCGTCGATGGTGCCGGCGTACACCGGGCGACCGGTCGGCACGTTCGCTTCGGACATGATCCGCTTCGCGAAGGCCTTCGACCCCTCGAGCGCAGCGGCGGCCTTGCTCGGACCGAACACCGGGATGCCGCGGGTGCGGAGCGGGTCCGCGACGCCGGCGATCAGCGGCGCTTCCGGCCCGATGACGACGAGTTCGATGTCGTTCTCGATCGCGTACTCGGCCACGAGCGGCCCGTTCGTGGGGTCGAGCGACACCGTCTCGACGTCGGCTGCGATGCCGGCGTTGCCGGGCGCTGCCGTGATGACGTGACCGGCGGACTCTGCGAGGAGCGCCGTGATGATCGCGTGCTCGCGGGCACCGGAACCGAGGACGAGGATTCGCACCAGATCACCCTACCGAGCCAGGGGCCCGCGCTGCGATGCACCGGCTAGCCTGTGGACATGCCTGGCAGGACGATCGACGACGCGGAAGGCGCCGCTGCACTGGCGGCGGTGGTCGCGGGGGCGACGGACCGCCCGAGCGTCGCGACGGCCGTCCGGTGGACGCTGCAGCGCCTGGCCGAGGACGTCCCCGGGAACGCCGTGGAGGTGCGCGTCCCACCGTTCGCCGCCGTGCAGGCGGTCCCCGGACCACGGCACACGCGCGGGACGCCCCCGAACGTCATCGAGACGGACGCGACGACGTGGATCGCACTGGCCACCGGGGCACTGCGCTGGGATGACGCGGCGACGGCAGCGGCGGTGAGCGCCTCCGGTTCGCGGGCCGACCTGGCACCGTTCCTGCCGGTGCGGACGAGCGCCTGACGGGCACTTGACGAGCGTTTCACGACCGACCGCGGGGACCGCCACGACGCGGCACGACCAGATGCGTACCGACCGGGATCGAATTAGGTAGGCCCTACCGATGCGGTGGCCACGGCGACGGCCGTAGCGTAGAAGCCGCCGGGATTCGGACCCGACCCGAACGGGTCCGAACCCGGCGACGGACCCAACCGTACGCGATGTTCCGCGTCACGTGTCAACCATTCGGCGTGGCGTGCTGCATTCCGCAACGGATTTGCGATTTCATCGCACCCGCAAGTCCGAAAGCCGCAATGTCAGCGGACGCGGCCCCCCCGAGCGGTCGACTCAGAGCAGCGCGCTCAGCTCGGACCGCGCGTGCAGGTCCCACTTCGCGAACACCCGCGACAGGTGCGCGTCGATGGTCCGCACCGACAACCCGAGCTGTTCCGCGATGCGCCGGTTCGACAGCCCCTGCGCCGCGAGCCCGGCCACCTCGTACTCGCGCCGGGTGAGCGGGGGACGCACCCGCCCCGCCGTGACGGCCATCCCGCACGCGGCCAGCACCGTCTGCGCCGCGATCGTCCGGGTGCGGTCGCCCGCCCGGATCGCGTCCGCGTACTCGACGATCGCGCCGGCGAGTGGCCCGTCCACCCGGCTGGCCGCGTCCCGCATCCGGTCGAGCGACGCGGTGGTGTCCTGCCCGTTCAGCATGTCGTTCGCGTAGTGCAGCGTCTGCGCGTACATGACGTGGGTCCACGCGCCGCTCGCGGTCGCCCGCTCGATCAGCTCGTCGGCGTGCTGCAGTCCGGCCGGGTTGCCGAGCACCGCCTCGGTCCAGGAGATGGTGGTCGCGATCTGTTCGCCGGTGATGCGCATGGCGCGTGGCGGGGTCGTCCGGGCGCGCTCGAGGGCCGCGCCGGCCTCCTCGGCACGGCCGGCGTACGCCAGCGCCATCGCCAGCCGGGCCCACGGGTACGCCCCGAACCCGCCGTGGTCGGCCACCGCGTACCGCTCGCAGGCGGCGGAGAACGCGGCGATGGCGTCGTCCCAGCGGCGCTGTCCGAGCGCCAGGTTGCCGGCGCCGATCAGCTCGAGGGTGAAGTCGTACTTGAGGAAGGGGCTCGACCGGTTCAGCGAGACCTCGGTGAAGAGGTCGTCGATCTCACCCCGCCACACCTGGACCTGGTGCAGGACGGAGATGATCTCCCCGACGCTCCACGGTGCTTCCTCGATGTGCACGGCCGCCGTCGCCAGGGACGCTCGCCCGAGCGTCATCGCGTCGTCGAGCCGGCCGCCCGTCGCGAGGGCCATCACCGCGCACGGTGCGACGCAGAGGAACGACACCGGGACGGTCGGTGCGTCGACGATGCCGGTCCGGTCGATCTCCGCGCGGATCTCGTCGAAGCGGCCGCCCCACCCGAGGTGCGCGAGCCGGAGCAGTCGGAGCCGTTCGGCCGCGTCGGCGCGCACCAGTCCCATCGCCACGTCGGTCAGGGCGGCGGCGGCCAGGGGGTCGTCGTCGTGGAACTGCCGGATGTTCGCCAGGGTCTCGCAGGCCTCGACCACCGCGGAGTCCGCGACCTCGTCGCTGCGGGTCCGGGCGATCTCCCACGCGGCCTCGGCGTCGGCGCGGCCGGCCTCGCGACCGCTGCTGTAGCCGTGGGCGAGGGACCGCAGGCAGAGCGCCGCGACGCGTTCGGTCGGGGACAGCTCGGCGCGGAGCACGGCGGAGCTGAGGGCGACCGCGCTCTCGAGCTCCTGCAACCGGGTCGCGACGTGTGCGGCGTCGAGGAGCTGCGGCACGGGTGGGAGCACCCCGCACTCGAGCGCCCACAGCGCTGCGCGGAGTCGTGCCGCGGGGACGGCGCCGGCTGGGTGATCGGTGCGGAAGGCGTTGGCCCGCGCGAACAGGGTCGTGCGCCGGGCGACCGGGACCAGGGAGCGCACCACTTCGCCGACGAGCGGGTGGGAGGGGCGGACGACCGGAGCGCCGTCGGCGAGCGAGTCGATGCGGACGAGTCCGAGTGCCACGACGCGGTCCACGTCCCCGCCGCCGACCAGGCTGAGCAACCGGGACAACGGGATCGGGTCGGCCAGCGCCACGATGTCCACGACGTCGCGGAGGTCCTCCGGCAGCGTCCCGAGCTCTGTCCGGTACATGTCCGCCAGGCTGTTCGACGCCGTGATCCGACCGCGCCAGTACCAGCCGGACGCGGTGTGCTCGAGCGCCCCGGACGCGAGCGCGGCCCGCACCACCTCCCGCAGGTACAGCGGGTTGCCCTCGGTCGCGCGGTGCACGCGTTCCACCGAGGCGGACTCGAGCGGGGCTGCGAGCGCGTCGCCGATCAACGCGGCGGTGTCCTGGAGATCCAGCGGTCCGAGGTCTATCCGCTCGAGCAGGTCGTCCTGCCACAGCGACCGCAGCGGCTCGGCGAGCGCGGTGAAGTCCCGGCAGGTGAGCACGAGTCGCGCCCCCTGGAACCGGACGAGCCACGCGACGTACCGGGCGGAGATCGCGTCGAGGTGGTCGGCGTCGTCCACGCGGAGCAGCAGGTCACGGTCGACCACGTCCGCGGCCTCACGCAGGCGCTGTTCCGCGCCGGCCGCGTCGGCGAGGACCTCGGCCGGCAGGTCGCCGAGACGTTCGGAGACGGCGCCGAAGGGCATCGACGCCCCGGTCGCGACGGCGGTGATCGGGACGACGAGCAGGCGGCCGGGTCCCTCGCGCCCGGCGACGCGGTCGGTGACACGGGCGGCGGCGGTGCTCTTGCCGAGCCCGGGCGCTCCGACGAGGGCGACGCTGGTGCGGTGCTCCGCGACGACGGACACGGCGCGGTCCTCTTCGCGTCGCTGCACGATCGGCCAGGCGATCCGAGCGGGGACGGGGCGCCGGCGGGGGTCGGCAGCGGTCGAACCGGTCATCCAGCGTCACCTCCACCCATGGGATACCACTCGGTACGGTCCATCTTGCCTCGGAACGGGCTCCACGGGCAGGCCGGAGCACGTCCCACAGTGGGGGACAATGGAGTCGTGAGCAACACCGATCGACCCGACGACGCTCCGGTTCCTGAGCCCGCCACCGTGTCCTCCTCGGACGAGGTCACCATCCGCCGCGCCCCGAAGTTCGGGGTCTTCATCGTCGGCGGCGCAGTCCTCGGCTTCGTGGTGACGGTCATCGTGATCGCCCTCACCCTGAACCTGGACCGCGGCGACCAGACCGAGACCGTCGGCTTCAGCGGCCTCGTCGGCTACTTCGGCCTGTGGGGCGTCGCGATCGGCGGCTTCGTCGGCGCGGTCGTCGCGATCGTCCTCGACCGGGTCTTCGCCCGCCGGGCGGCCCGCCTCACCGCGGAGCGCGTCGCGGTGGACATGCCCCCGGAGACCGTCGACGGTGAGATCGAGGACCACGGCGACCAGCAGCGGTAGCCGCGACCAGAGCCACCGACGGGAGGCACGGTGCCAGCTGGCACCGTGCCTCCCGTCCGTTCGGTCGTCGCGTTCGCGACCCCCGCTCAGCTGAGCTGGTTGGCTTCCACCCAGGACAGGTACTCCGGGCTCACCGTGCCGGTGACGTACTCACCCGTGAAGCAGCTCATCTCGAGGTCGGTGACGTCCGAGCCCTCGATGATGGCGTCCCGCATGTCGCCGATCTCCTGGTAGATCAGGTGGTCGCTGCCGAGCACGCGGTTGATCTCCGGGATCTTCCGGTCGTGCGCGATGAGCTCCTGCCGCGTCGGCATGTTGATGCCGTAGACGTGCGGGAACCGGACCGGGGGAGCGGCGCTCGTGAAGGTCACCTCGTTGGCTCCGGCGGCGCGGGCCATCTCCACGATCTCCTTGCTCGTCGTGCCGCGCACGATCGAGTCGTCGACGATGAGGATGTTCTTGCCCTTGAACTCGGACGACATCGCGTTGAGCTTCTGGCGCACGGAGCGCTTCCGCTCCGCCTGCCCGGGCATGATGAACGTCCGGCCGACGTAGCGGTTCTTGTAGAAGCCCTCGCGGTACTCGATGCCGAGCTTCTGCGCGACCTGCATCGCGGCGGGACGGCTCGAGTCGGGGATCGGCATGACCACGTCGATGTCACCGGTCGGGGCGTACTGCGCGATCGTGTCCGCCAGGCGGTTGCCGAGGCGGAGACGGGCGTCGTACACCGAGATGCCGTTCATCACGGAGTCGGGGCGTGCGAGGTAGACGTACTCGAACGAGCACGGCACCAGGCGCGGGTTCGCCGCGCACTGCCGGGCGTGCATCGTGCCGTCCATCTCGACGAAGATCGCCTCACCGGGGGCGACGTCGCGGACGATGTCGTAGCCACCGGACTCCAGGACGAGCGACTCGGACGCGACGACCCACTCGGACTTGCCGGCGTCGTCGAACTTGTGCCCGAGGATGAGCGGCCGGATGCCGAACGGGTCGCGGAACGCGAGCAGTCCGTGCCCGGCGATCGTCGCGATGGCGGCGTACGAGCCCTCGACACGCTGGTGCACGCGCTCGACGGCGTCGAAGACCTGACCGGGGTCGAGGTCCTTGCCGCGCACCTGGCCCTGCAGCTCGTGCGCCAGGACGTTCACCAGGAGCTCGGTGTCCGAGCTCGTGTTGAGGTGCCGACGGTCGATGTCGAAGAGTTCACGCGTCAGTTCCCGCGTGTTCGTCAGGTTGCCGTTGTGGACGAGGACGATGCCGTAGGGCGCGTTCACGTAGAACGGCTGGGCTTCCTCTTCGTTGCTGGCGGCACCCTTCGTGGCGTACCGGACGTGCCCGAGCCCCATCGTGCCGAGGAGGGCACGCATGTCACGGGTGCGGAACGACTCCCGCACGTGACCACGGGTCTTGTGCATGTGGTGGATGTGACCCTCGACCGTGGCGATGCCCGTCGAGTCCTGTCCCCGGTGTTGCAGGAGGAGCAGAGCGTCGTAGATGGATTGGTTTGCAGGCCCCTGCGCAACGAGGCCGACGATGCCGCACATTCGCGGAGTGCTCCAGACCGTAGAATCGGGTGGTACCGAACAAGTCTGCCATGCCACGACGGAGGACTCCGCATGCCCAACCCGTACGCAGAGGCCGGGGTCGACACCGCAGCCGGTGATCTGGCCGTCGAGCTCATGAAGTCCGCCGTCTCGGCGACGCACAACGACTCCGTGCTGGGCGGTGTGGGCGGATTCGCGGGGCTCTACGACGTCTCGTTCCTGAAGGACTTCTCACGGCCGCTCCTCGCCACCTCGACCGACGGCGTCGGCACGAAGGTCGCCATCGCGCAGGCGATCGACAAGCACGACACCATCGGCCAGGACCTCGTCGGGATGGTCGTCGACGACATCGTCGTGGTCGGCGCGAAGCCGATGTTCATGACGGACTACATCGCGTGCGGCCGGGTCGTCCCGTCCCGCATCGCGGACATCGTCGCCGGGATCGCCCGCGGCTGCGCGCTGACCGGCACCGCGCTGGTCGGTGGCGAGACCGCCGAGCACCCGGGGCTCCTCGGTCCTGACGACTACGACGTCGCCGGCGCAGCCGTCGGTGCGGTCGAGGCCTCCGAGGTGCTCGGCGCCGAGCGCGTGCTCGACGGGGACGTCGTCGTCGCGATCGCGTCCTCCGGGCTGCACTCGAACGGGTACTCGCTCGTCCGCCACATCCTGTCGTCCCGCGGGGTCGCCTACACGGACTCACTCCCGGAGCTCGGCGGGCTCGTCGGCGAAGCGCTCCTCGAGCCGACCCGGCTCTACACGACGCCGCTGCTCGGCCTGCTGGCGGACCACCCCGGCGCCGTGCACTCGATGTCCCACGTGACCGGTGGCGGCATCGCGGCGAACCTGGCGCGCGTGCTGCCCGTCGGGTCCTGGGTCGAGGTCGACCGTGCCACGTGGGAGCCCCTCCCCGTGTTCCGGGTCCTCGCCGACATGGCCGGGACGCCGATCGAGGACACCGAGGGCACCTGGAACCTCGGCATCGGCATGTTCGCCGTGGTGTCCGCTGCCGCCGCGTCCGACGTCATCGCATCACTCGGGTCGGCCGGGCTCGCGTCGTGGCCGGTCGGGACGGTGTCGATGTCCGCGCGCGACCTCGACGGGTTCGAGCAGGGCGCGAAGGGCGTCGACGGCGGAGCCGTGCGGCTCACCGGGGCGTACGCGGGCTGAGGCGCGGGCGCTTCGCGGCGCTGCCGCGCTGCTGCCCGCTGCCGCAGCTGCCGCAGGACTCTTTCGACATCGCTGGAGTCGATCGACTCGTGTCGTGTCGAAACTTGCAGACGCAGAGGATGCGTCTGCAGGGATCGACACCGCCGAAGTCGATCGACTCGTGCGGTGTCGACTCATGCGGACGTAGAGGCCCGCGCACGCGCCGGACACGCACGAACGCCGCGCTCCCGGAAGGGTGCGCGGCGTTCGGGATCCGCGAGTCAGGCGGACTTGTTCTGCTGGTCCTGCTGGGGCTCGAACTCGTCGTCTTCCTCGTACTGGTCAGGTCCGTATTGGTCTGCCCAGCGGTCGACGTAGGAGTTCTCGTCCGAGTCGTGCCCGGCGGAGAGCTCGCGTTCGAGCGCACCGTAGTTCGTCTCCGGGCTGAAGTACTTCAGCTCCCGGGCGACCTTGGTGTGCTTTGCCTTCTGACGGCCGCGCCCCATGCGTGACCCCCTCGTGTGTCGGCTCGTGTCCAGCGCTACGGGAGACGAGTCATCACCCGGAGAATCCGAACGGTTCGTGGTTGGAAATCTGCCGATCACTCTACCATGTACCCCTATCTGGACATGGCCCCCGACCGTGCGCGTCCAGCAGAATCGGAAGTGATGACGGACCTGACACCGACCACCGACGACCAGCACGCCCGGGTGGTCGTGATCGGTGCGGGGCAGGCGGGTCTCTCCGTGGCCTACCACCTGCGCCGACTGGGCCTCGAGCCCGGCACCGACCTCGTCGTCCTCGACCGGGCGCCGAGCACGGGCGGCGCCTGGCAGTTCCGGTGGGAGGCGCTCCGGCTCGGGTCGGCGCACCGCGTGCACGACCTGCCCGGGATGCGGGCGATGGGGCTCGCGTTCGAGGACGCCGACCGCTCCCGTCCCGCGCGGGACGTCGTCGGCGCGTACTACCGCCGGTTCGAGGAGCACTACGGACTCCGGGTGCGCCGCCCGGTCGCGGTGACGAGTGTCACCCGGACGACCGGCGGGCTCTGCGTGGCGACCCGGACCGCTGACGGACACGAGGGCCGGATCCACGCCGAGGTGGTCGTCAACGCCTCGGGCACGTGGGGCACCCCCTTCGTGCCGTGGTACCCGGGACGCGACACGTTCGCCGGGCGACAGCTCGACACGACGGAGTACCGGAGCGCCGCGGAGTTCCAGGACCAGGACGTCGTCGTGGTCGGCGGTGGCACGAGCGCGATCGGCTTCCTGCTCGAGCTCGACGGCGTCGCCCGGTCCACGCGGTGGTTCACCCGACGGCCGATGACGTGGTCGGGCACGTCGGCGCTCGACCTCGAGTCCGCGGTCGCTGCGGTCGACGAGCAGGACCGGGCAGCCCGGGCCGGTGAGGTCCTGCCGAGCATCGTCAGCGGGACGGGCGTCCCGGTCTCCCGGCGGATCCGGGCGGGACTCGACCGTGGGGTGCTCCGTGACGAGCGGGTGTTCGCGCGCATCGAGCCGTCCGGGGTGGTCACCGCGGACGGCGAGCACGTGCATGCCGACGCGATCGTCTGGGCGACGGGGTTCCGCGCGGACCTCCGGCACCTCGCGCCGCTGCACCTGCGGACGGCGAAGGGCGGCGTGGTGGTCGCGGACGGTCGTTCGGCGGAGGAGCCGCGGCTGTTCCTCGCTGGGTACGGTCCCCAGGCCTCGACGATCGGCGCGAACCGGGCCGGCCGGCTCATCGCGCGCCAGGTGATGGACGAGCTCGCCGCGTCCTGACCTCGCACACTGCGGGAGCCGCGCGTGCGGAGCGTGCGGCGCCGCGCTACGCGGGCAGCGGCTCGGCCACGCCGCGTCGGCGCCGCCGTGCCCGCAGCACGAGCGCGTCGAGCGACAGCCGCCCGGGCCCGGTGAGCGCCACCGCGAGCGCACCCGCGGCGAGCACGAGCACGTACTCGAACCCGCCGTCCTGCGAGAAGAACCCCGCGGAGGAGTGCGCGAGCACCCCGGCGACGACCATGTCGACCGCGAGCAGCACGCCCACGATCCGCGTCGCGACACCGAGGACGAGCAGGACCCCGCCGACGAGTTCGAGTCCCGCCACGAGCGGCGCCGCCACCTCGGCGAGGGGGACGCCCATCCCGGAGAACCCGTCGGCCACGGCGGGGATGCCCTGCCCGAACTTCTGCGCCCCGTGGGCGATGAACACCACCCCGAGGACGACGCGGAGCACGGTCAGGCCGATCGATGTCGATGTCGTTCGCATGCCCACGACGGTAGGGATTGACGTGTCATCGATCACCCCTGTCCGGGGGTCTCGCCGGGTATCGCCAGGACATGCCCAGCCCGGGGTCCTCACAAGAGCGGACCCGTCAGGACGTCGCCCCGATCGTGCCGGAGGTGTCCGTGCTGTCCGGGGTGCCCCGTCCGGTCTTCGTCTGCAGGCGGTCGATGTGCTCCGAGGCCTCGGCCTTGGAGAGGTCGGCGGGCAGTTCCTCACCGGCTTCGCGCGCGAGGGTGTCGAGGTAGCTGCGCTGCGGGCCCGTCATGGGCTCGTCGCCGGTGACCCACTGCTCGGGGTCCTTGCTCGCGGTGGTCGAGGGGTCGGGGCGTGCGCCACCGAGGGTCTCACCAGATGCATCACTCATGCCGTGGACGCTACGCCGGGCCCACGACACCGAGATCAGGCCCGGCGCAGATCGGGGGACGCCCGGAACCGCCGCCCGTGGCAGAACGGGACGCCCGGAACCGCCGTCAGCCCGGGACCGCCGTGTACCGGACCAGGTCCGGCCCGACCTCGTTCGCCGCGAGCGGCACCGACCGCCCGTCGCGCGTCACCCAGAGCGTGTTCGCCGGTTCGTCGAGCCGCTCCACCGGCAGCAGCACCCCGTCGAGGAGCACCGAGGCGCTCACCAGCACGGTCCCGGACGCGGGGCGCGGCGGCAGGCCCGGCACGTCGTCCGCGTACGCCGGGTACGTCCCCGGTGCGAGGAGCGGGCTGATCGGCGTCGTGACGATCTCCACGCCCGCTGCGCCGGAGGTCGTCGTCGCATCGGCCGTGACGGTGACCAGTCGGACCACCTGGTCCTTCGGGAGCGGCGCGTCGACGGCCCCGGAGCCGGCCAGTGCGCGGAAGGCGGGCCGACCGTCGGGGGCGAGGTGTGCCTCCAGGCCGTCGATCTGGACGCGACCACGTCCGCGGGTGTCCGCGTAGATCCCGGCTTCGAGGCCGGAGCGACGTGCCTCGATGAGCGGCACGACGACCCGGTCTGGTCGGTACCAGTCGCGGAGGGTGGCCGGGTCGACCCAACCGATGCTCGCGACGCCGCGGGCGAGTTCCGCGTCGTCGTCGACGGCGCGTTCGTCGAGCGCGCCGAGCGGGTGTTCGCCGCGGACCGCGACCAGGCCGGCGTACCGCTCGTCGAGCGGTGCATGGTCGAGGACCTCGACGCGCTTGGACACCTTGCCGCCGTGGCCGTCGAACGTCGCGTAGGTGCGCAGGTCGGGAACGTCGGTCATGGCTTCAGATCGTATGCCGGGAGGCCCGGATCACTCCGCGGACGTCGGCGTGCGTCCCGGGGACGCCGGCACCAGGGCCTTCAGCTCGCCGGTGCACTGGGCCGGGTCGACGCCGTCGGCGGGACCGGCCGGTCGGGTCACCCGGCGGGGCTGTGCGCCGGTGCGCTGCACGGCGAGGCTGTTGCGGTGCGCCGAGCGGAGGAGGCGGTCCTCCTCCTCGCTGCGGAACACGCCGTTCGGCGAGCGGCGGAGCGCCGGTCGGACGGGCTCGCCGCGGCGGTCCTGGCCCGGGAACGGACGCGAGCGGCGGCCGTAGAGGAGCTCGGACGAGTCGAGCAGCCACGGCACGAGGGCGACGGTGACACCGTGCACGAGCAGCAGCTTCTTCCGGATCCGACGGCCGCGGTGGTTGTGGAGGAGGCCCTCCCACCAGTGGCCGACGATGAAGACCGGTGTGTAGACCGTGACGACCTCGGAGCCGTGCTGCATCCGGTGCGCCTTGATGTACTTGATCAGGGGCATCGAGATGTCGCGGTACGGGCTCGGGACGATCGTGAGCGGGACCTCGATGCCGTGCTCCGCCCACTGCTGCCGGAGCAGTTCCGCGTCGGCTTCGTCGATGGAGACGTGCACCGCTTCGAGTCCGGCGTGCTTCGCGGCGATCGCGTAGTCGAGTGCCTTGAGCACCGGCTTCTGCAGCTTGTTCACGAGGACGATCGCGTGGTCGCCGGTCGCACCGAACTCGGTCTCGACGTCGGCCTGGATCTCGTGCTTGACGTCGCGGTAGTAGCGGTTCACGCCGAGCATCAGCACGAACAGGATCGGCATGATGACGAACACCAGCCAGGCGCCGTGCGTGAACTTCGTGATGGTGACGATGACGAGGACGACGAACGTGAAGGTGGCGCCGGTCGCGTTGATCGCGCGGGACCGCATCACCTGGCCGCGGTTGACGGGTTCGGCCGCGGTGCCGGCCCGGTCCTCGCGGAGCAGGCGGGTCCAGTGCCGGACCATGCCGGTCTGCCCGAGCGTGAACGACACGAACACGCCGATGATGTAGAGCTGGATGAGGCTCGTGACGTTCGCCCGGTAGACCACCAGGAGTGCGGCCGCGACGAGCGCGAGCACGATGACGCCGTTGGAGTAGATCAGCCGGTCGCCGCGGGTCGAGAGGGCCTTCGGCGCGTAGGAGTCGCGCGCCAGGATCGAGCCGAGGAGCGGGAACCCGTTGAACGCGGTGTTCGCCGCGAGGAGCAGGACCGCCGCCGTCGTCGCCTGGATCACGAAGAAGAGCAGCGAGTTGTCGCCGAAGGTCGCCGCGGCGATCTGGGCGATCAGGGAGCGCTGCGGGGTGGTGGCGCAGTTCGCGAAGCCCTGCAGGTCGCACGCGCGTTCGGCGTAGTGCACGCGGGAGACCAGCGCGAGGGTGATCAGCCCGACGAACAGGACGATCGCGATGCCGCCCATCGCCACCAGGGTCGCCTGCGCGTTCTTGATCTTCGGGCGGCGGAAGGCCTGCACGCCGTTCGCGATCGCTTCGACACCGGTCAGCGCGGAACAGCCGGATGCGAAGGCGCGGAGGAGCAGCAGGATGAAGGCCGCCTGCGTGGTGTGCTCGACGTTCGTGATCGTGTAGTTCGCGGACTCGGCGACCGGGGCGTTGCCGGCGAGCACCCGGATGAGGCCGGTGACGACCATCACGAAGACGCTCGCGACGAACAGGTAGGTCGGGATCGCGAAGGCCTTGCTGGACTCCCGGACGCCACGGAGGTTCGCCGCCGCGAGGAGCACCACGAACACCAGTGCGAGTTCGACGCGGAACTGGTTGAGGACCGGCAGTGCCGAGATGATGTTGTCCACGCCGGACGCCACCGACACGGCGACGGTCATCACGTAGTCGACGAGCAGCGCGCTCGCCACGACCAGGCCGGCCTTCTCGCCGAGGTTCCGGTGCGCGACCTCGTAGTCGCCACCGCCGGACGGGTACGCCTTGATGAGCTGCCGGTACGACGCGACGACGACGAGGAGCAGCAGGACGACGAGTGCGGCGACCCACGGCGCGAAGGTCAGGAACGACATCCCGCCGAGCAGCAGGATCATGAGGAGCTCCTGCGGGGCGTAGGCCACCGAGGAGAGGGGGTCGCTCGCGAAGATCGGGAGTGCCAGGTGCTTCGGGAGCAGCTGTCCCTCGAGCTTCTCGGAGGGGAGGGGATCCCCGATCAGTCGCGACTTCAGCGACCGGATCTCGTTCGTCACGAGCGGCAAACCTACTCGGTTCCGGGCGCGAGTCAACACGAGTGCGGGACGGGGTATTCCGCCCCGGGTCACGTGCTGTCGACCGGTTCCCAGATTGACCCTTGCGGTTGACGCTGCGTCAACCCGTACCGTGTCCTGCATGAGTGATCCGACAGGCACCGCCGACCCAGCTGCGAAAGCGCCCCACGGCATCGCCGACGTCGCTCGTTCCGCCGGTGTGTCGAGCCGGACGCTGCGGCACTACGACGCGATCGGCCTGCTGCCCGCGACCGCGGTCGGGGACGGCGGGCTCCGGCGGTACGACGACCGGGCGCTCGTCCGGCTCCAGCGCATCCTGCTGCTCCGCGGACTCGGCCTCGGGCTGTCCGCGATCCGGGACGTCCTGGACGGCGAGCAGGACGACGTCGTCGCACTCACCGCACACGTCGCGTGGCTCGAACGGGAACGCGACCGCATCGCCCGGCAACTGCAGGCGGTGCGCACCACCATCACCAGGCTCCGGAAGGGAGAGGACATGACCATGCACGACACGTTCGACGGATTCGACCAGTCCCGGTTCCGGGAGGAGGTGGCCGAACGCTGGGGCGCCGACGCCTGGGAACGCGGGGCGGCGTGGTGGGGCGCGCAGGACGGCTCCGCGAAGGACGCGTTCCAGGCCGAGCAGCGCGCGATCGCGTCGGATGCGGCAGCGCTCGCCGCGTCCGGGGCGGCGCCGACCTCGGAGCAGGGCGTCGCGCTCGCGCGGCGGCAGTTCGCCTGGCTCGCGCAGGCGACCCCGCCCGCCGAGCTGACCGCGGAGCGGTTCCGCACGCTCGCCGACATGTACATCGCGGACGAGCGGTTCACGCACGCCTACGAGTGGGCGGGGGCCGGCGCGTCGCGCGCGCTCCGCGACGCGATGTACGCGCTGGCGGACGCGGGGCTGTAGGCGGGGCGCCGCGGGCGCCGCGGGCGCCGCGGGCGGCGCCGTCGCCGGCGGTGCGGGGCGCCGCGGGCGGCGCCGTCGCCGGTGCGGGGTGGCTCCGCACAACCGAAACCGGCCCGAACCACGGAATTCCGTGGTTCGGGCCGGTTTCGGTAGTGCGACGGGCCGGCCGGGCGACGGGCCGGCGACGGGCCGGCGACGAGCCGACGGGAGGCCGGCGAAGAGCCGACGGGAGGCCGTGGCCGCCGCCCCGTCGGCGCGGCCCTCAGAGTGACTTGCGCAGCGCCTCGAGACCGTCGCGCAGGCGCGTGACGGTGTCCGGACCGAGCGTGCCGCGGGTCGCCCGGCGACGGAGGTCGGCGCGGACCTGCTGCCGGAACGAGGACAGCGCCATCTCGAGCTCGCGGAGGGCGCGGGCGCTCTCGGACGGGACCGACACGGGTTCTTCGGCGGTGGCGCTCTGCGCGGAGGCGGCGAGGTCGGCGCGGAGGGACCGCATGGCGTCACCGACCGAGGCGCGGACGCCGTCGGCCAGGGACTTCACGGAGTCGTTGACGCCTTCCTCGAGCGAGGCGATCTCGTCCGCACGGGCGGCCAGTTCGGCACGGCCGGCATCGGTGATCGCGTAGACGGTCTTGCGGCCGTCGGCGGTCTTCGTGACCAGGCCGTCGTCCTCGAGCTTCGCCAGGCGCGGGTAGACCGTGCCGGCGCTCGGGACGTACGTCCCGCCGAAGCGGTCGCCGAGGGCCTGGATGACCTCGTACCCGTGCATCGGGTGGTCGGCGAGCAGCACGAGCAGGTACAGCCGCAGGTGTCCGTGCGCGAATACCGGGCTCATTCGGGTGCCTCGCTCTCGTCGACGACGGACGTGGTGGCCGACGGGAACCCGGCGGTCGTGGTGGTGTCGGTGTCGGCGGGGGAGGTGGCGGCCACCGGCGGCGCGTGCAGCACGGCGATGTCCCCGGAGACCGAGTTCACGCGCAGGTCGAGCCAGGCGCCGGAGAGCTCACCGCCCTGCTTGACGTAGGAGCCTCGGACGCCCTTGATCTCGGCGTCGTCGAACTGCAGCTTGCCGGAGGCGGTGCTGACGGTGCACTGGAAGGGCACGCCGTCTTCGAGCCGGACGCTGACCGAGCCCGACACGGTGTTCACGCGGGCGGAGTCCGGCGTGCCGTGCAGGTCGAGCACGACGTCCGCGGAGACGCCGTCGGCCGAGAAGCGCGGGATCTCACCGGTGGCCACGACGTCGCCCGAGACGGTGTGCACGGTGAGGGCGCCGTCGAGGTCGCGCATGGTCGTCGTGCCTGAGACGGCGTTGACGGTGACGTCACCCGCGACCCCGTCGACGACGAGGTCCCCGGAGACGGTGTTCAGCGTCGCGCCGCGGTTCGTGCCGGAGAGCAGCGCGCCGGCCGACACCACGCCGAGGGTGACCCCGGCGTCGCGCGGGACCAGGATGCTGACGTCGGCGTGGGCCTTGCCGCGGAACGACTTGAGGAACCCGATGGGGTCGTCCCAGCGGATCTGCGGGTGGTCGACGGTGAGGGTGTCCCCGTCGAGCTCCACCTTGAGCGCCTTGCCGGACACGCTGTGGACCTCCACCCGCGCAGTGGGTTCGTCGTGTGCGACGACGTCGACCTGCCCGCCGACGAGGCCGACGCGCAGTGACCGGACGATGCCGGTGTCGATGACCTTGGGCTCTTCGACGAGCCACTTCTCCTGAGCCATGTTGTCTCCTCGAACTCGCGATGTATCGCGTCTGTTGCCGACACGTTATATCGCGTCTCGCGGAGCCGCAAGGGGACTTGGAGAACTCACGGGACGGCCGTGGGCTCCGTGGCGGGGGTGAGCCGTGCCTCCCGTTCGGTGGAGGCGTGACCCGCGCGTTCCGGCGACCACGGGAACCGGCGGAAGACCGGCATCAGGGGCTGGACCATCGGGCCGATCACGAACGCCGCGATCACGGTGCCCGCGCCGACGTCCCCGCCGAGGAACCACCCGACGATGACCACGGTGACCTCGATCACGGTGCGGGCCAGCCAGATCGGCCACCCGAACCGCTGGTGCACACCGACCATCAGCCCGTCGCGCGCGCCCGTGCCGAAGCCGGCACCGATGTAGAACGCGGTGGCGAGGGCGAGCAGCAGGAGTCCGGCGATGAACAGGCCGATCCGGGCCAGCAGGCCGTCCGGGGTGGGCACGAGCCAGAGCACGAGGTCCGCGGAGGGGCCGATCGCCAGGGCGTTGAGCAGGGTGCCGATGCCGGGCTTCTGGCGGAGCGGGATCCAGAAGAGCAGGATGACGCCGCTCGACGCCACGGTGATCAGCCCGAACGACCACGGCACCACGTTCTCGAGCCCCTCCGTGAGCACGGTCCACGAACTGACGCCGACGACCGCGCGGACCTGCAGCGCGGTGGAGGCGCCGTAGAGGAACAGGCCGACGAAGAGCTGCGCGAAGCGGAGGGTGAGTGCGGTGGGGCGGGACATGCGTCGATGCTCGCGCTGATTGGACTGCCGGTCGAGAGCCAATTCGGCTAGCGTGGATCGCATGACCCCGGTCCTCCTCAGCGCCCGTTCCGCAGCCCTGCTCCTCCACGAGTGGCGCGACGGTGCCGACGCACCCGCCTACGAGGCCCTCGCCGACGCGATCCGCGTCCTCGTCATCGACGGCCGGATCCCGCTCGGGGCCCGGATGCCGGCGGAGCGTGGGCTCGCCGACACGCTCGGGGTGTCCAGGACCACCGTCGCGAACGCGTACGCCCGGCTCCGGTCCGACGGCTTCCTGCTGTCGCTCCGCGGATCGGGGAGTGTCGTCCAGCTCCCGCGCGACCTCGCCGGTCGGCCGGACCCGGAGCGCCTCGGCGGGGTCGTGACCGGGGACGTCCTCGACCTGCGGAAGGCGGCGATGCACTCCGCACCCGGGGTGGCGGAGGCCGTCGAGCGGGCGGTGCGGCACGTGCCCGCGGCGCTCGCCGGGATCGGCTACGACACCGTCGGCGACCCGGGACTCCGCACCGCGATCGCCGAGCGGTACACCGCGCGCGGCCTGCCCACCGCGCCGTCCGAGATCGTCGTGACGATCGGCGCGCAACACGCGATCGCGCTGCTGGCCCGGGTGCTCGTCCGACGCGGCGACACCGTGCTCGTCGAGTCGCCGACGTACCCGCACGCGCACGAGGCCTTCCGCGAGGCCGGCGGCCGGCTCATCGGCGTGCCCGTCGACTCCCGGACCGGCTGGGACGTCGGGGTGCTCGAGACGGCGCTCCGGCGCTCGGCACCGTCCGTCGCCTACGTGATGCCGGAGCTGCACAACCCGACCGGGGCGACGATGTCCGCAGACGCCCGGGACACGCTGCTGTCCATCGCCGCGTCGGTGGGGACGACGGTGATCGCGGACGAGACGATGGGCGAGCTCCGGATCGACGGGGTCGCCTCGCCGCCGTTGGCGGCCACCGCCGCCGGGTCCGGCGCGTCCGTGGTGATGATCGGCTCGGCCGACAAGGTCTTCTGGGGCGGCCTCCGGATCGGCTGGATCCGCGCGTCGCCGGACCTGCTGCAGCGACTGCTGCTCGCCCGTCCGACGGGCGACCTCGGCACGCCGGTGCTCGACCAGCTGGTCGCGCGGGAGCTGGTGCCACGGACCGACGCCGTCCTGGAGGCTCGGCGCGAGTCCCTGCGACAGGGTCGCGACGAGGTGGTGGGCGCGCTCCGAGCGCGGCTCCCGGAGTGGGACGTCCCGTCGCCGGCGGGCGGGTTGACGACGTGGGTGGGGCTCGGACGCCCGGTGTCGAGCGCGCTGGTGCTCGCCGCCCGGACCGAGGGCGTGGTGCTCGCGTCCGGCGGGGTCTTCGGGCCGGACGGCGGGTTCGAACGGTTCCTCCGGGTGCCGTTCACGATGCCGCCCGCGGACCGGACCCGGTTGGTGGACGTGCTGGAGCGGGCGTGGGCGCGGACCGGGGGATCGTCGGCCGAGGTGCGGGGGTCCCTGGCCGCGGTGGTGTGAGCGGCGCCGTGGGTCATCCTGTGGGTTGATCTCGGTCCGTCGGGTTTGGGTCCTTCGGGTGATGTCCGGTCGCGGCGCGCTCACCATGCTGGAGGCATGACCCCGATCATCTCCGCTCCGCCCGTCCCGCCGGTCCCCGCGGTGCCGGTCGCCGCCCGGGTCTCGATGGTGCTCGGCGGCGCACTGCTGGCCGGCGTGCTCACGTCGTACGGGCAGGGCGTGCCGGGGCTCGCGACGGCGTCGAACGCCGCGGGGCCGTGGTTCCTCGTCGCCGTGGCGCTGCTGCTCGTCGCCGGCGTGCGCGGCGGCCGCGTCGGGATGCCGCTGGCGATGGTGGGCGGGGTCGTCGTCCTCGAGTGCATGCACGTCGGGTACTGGGCGACGTCGAACCTCCGTGGGTTCCCCGACGTCCTCGCGATCACGAGCTTCTGGGTCCTGATGGCGGTCCCAGCGGGGGTGCTCGCCGGCGCAGTTGCCGTGCTCGTCCGCTCCCGCGATGCACGCTGGCGGGGCGCGGCGTACGGGGTGACCGGGGCGGTGCTCGTCGGTGAGGGCGTGCGGGCGCTGCTGCGGGTGGCGTCGTCGACCGGTGCGACGTCCTGGATCGTCGAGATCGTCGTCGGGGTGCTCGTCGTCGCTCTGGGGGTGGTGCTCGCGCGGTCGCCGATCGGCCGGGTCGTCGCGCTCGGGGTCGGGGTGGTCGGGACGGTCGGGGTGCTCGTCGCGTACCTGGCGGTCGGCGGGTAGTCGGAGCGAGCGAACCGGTGTCGGCGCATCCTGCGAGGATCGGACCGTGCACCTCCTCTCGGTCTTCAGCCTGCGGAACCGCGCGCTCATCGCGCTGGTGACGATCGTCGTCGCGATCTTCGGCGGCATCTCGCTGTGGAGCCTCAAGCAGGAGCTCATCCCGAGTGTCCAGTTCCCGCAGGTGGCGATCGTCAGCGCCTACCCGGGGGCCACCCCGGAAGTCGTGTCGAACGACGTCTCGACGAAGATCGAGCAGGGGATCCAGGCGGTGCCCGACCTCAAGTCCACGACGGCGACGTCCTCCACCGGGCAGAGCGTGGTGTCGGCCGAGTTCGACTACGGCTCCAACCTGGCCAGCGCCGAGGACAAGATCCAGACCGTCGTGAACGCGCTGTCGCTGCCCGACTCCGTGCAGACCCAGATCGTCACGGGGTCGTTCGACGACCTGCCGGTGATCCAGCTCGCCGTGTCCGCGAGCGGGAACCAGGAGCAGCTCGTCGACCGGTTGACCGCGACGGCGATCCCCGACCTCGAGAAGCTCGACGGCGTCCGCGAAGCCGACGTGTACGGCAACCCCGGGCGCCGCGTCCTGATCACCCCGGACCGGGACGAGCTCGCGGCGCGTGGCCTGTCCGAGACCGCGATCAAGGACGCCCTCGACGACAACGGCACGCTCATCCCCGGCGGCACCATCACCCAGGACGGCTCGACGCTCTCGGTGCAGACCGGGCAGCGGATCGCGTCCGTGGCCGACATCGAGGCGCTGCCCCTGACCGGCGGCGCCACTGCGACCACGGTGGGCGACGTCGCGACGGTGGCGATCACCGAGTCGCCCCGGACGTCGATCAGCCGGGTCGACGGCCGACAGGCGCTCACGATCTCCATCACGAAGACGCAGGAGGCGAACACCGTCGACGTGTCGAAGACGGTCCGCGCCGCCCTGCCCGACATCGAGTCGAAGATCGACGGCAACCCGCGCTTCACGGTCGTCTTCGACCAGGCACCGTACATCCAGCAGTCGATCGACTCCCTCGCGGAAGAGGGCCTGCTCGGCCTCGGGTTCGCCGTCGTCGTGATCCTGGTGTTCCTGCTGTCCGTGCGGTCGACGATCGTCACGGCGATCTCGATCCCGACCTCGGTGCTGCTCGCAGCGATCGGCATGCGGGCGGCGGACTACACGCTGAACATCATCACGCTCGCCGGGCTCACGATCGCGATCGGCCGCGTGGTCGACGACTCCATCGTCGTCATCGAGAACATCAAGCGGCACCTCCAACCGGGCGTGGACCGCAGACAGGCGGTGCTCGACGGCGTGCGGGAGGTCGCCGGGGCGGTCACGGCGTCCACGCTGACGACCGTCGTGGTGTTCCTGCCGGTCGCCTTCGTCGCCGAGCTCGTGGGCGAGCTCTTCCGGCCCTTCGCGTTGACCGTGACGATGGCGCTCATCGCGTCGCTGCTCGTCGCGCTGACGATCGTGCCGGTCCTGGCGTACTGGTTCCTCCGCGCGCCGAAGGGGCACAAGCACGCGGGCACGGTGGCGCCGGCGTCCGCCACGGACTCGACCCTGCGGTCCGCCGCCGACCTCCACGACGCCGGTGCGCCGGACCGACTCCGCCGTGGGTACCTGCCGGTGCTGCACTGGGTCCTCCGGTTCCCGGCGCTCGTCGTCGTGCTCGCCGTGCTCGTGCTCGGCGGGACCGTGGCCGCGCTGCCGTTCGTCAAGACGAACTACCTCGGCGACTCCGGGCAGAACACGTTCACGGTGACGCAGGACCTGGCGCCCGGCACCTCGCTCGACGTGCAGTCCGACGCCGCGCGCAAGGTCGAGCGGCAGCTGCGGGCGGTGGACGGCGTCGACACCGTGCAGACCACGATCGGGTCGAGCGGCCAGTCGATCCAGGCGGCGTTCGGCGGCGGCGGGACGGCGTCGATCCAGTACGCGGTCACGACCGACTCGGACGCCGATCAGGCCCGGATCCAGTCCGACACCCGGAAGCGGCTCGACGCGCTGAGCGGTGCCGGCGAGATCGCGCTCTCGTCCTCCGGGGGCAGCTTCGGCGGCAGCAGCGACATCGAGGTCGACGTCACCGCACCGACCCAGGCGCAGCTGAAGACCGCGGCGGACAAGGCGCTCGACCGCCTGGAGGACGTCGCGCACACGACCGGGGCGTCGAGCAACCTCTCCGCCGCCGAGCCGTACCTCGCCGTCCGGGTGGACCGCGTACAGGCCGCGGCGCTCGGGCTCACCGAGACGCAGGTCGGCGGGATCGTCGCCGCCGCGGTCTCGCCGCAGGACACCGGCACGGTCGAGATCGACGACGCCTCCCTCGACGTCTACATCGCCGACCCGGAGCCGCCGACCACCGTCGACGCCCTGCGCTCGCTGTCCGTGCCGACCTCGACCGGGCCGGTCCCGCTGTCCGACGTGGCCACGGTCGAGAAGGCCGACGGTCCGACCACGGTCACCACGTCGGACGCAGTCCGCACCGCGACGATCACCGTCACGCCGGACTCCGCGAACCTCGGCGCCGCGGTCACGGCGGTGACCTCGGCCGTCGACCAGCTCGACCTGCCGAAGGGCGCGTCGGCGACGATCGGCGGGGTGGCCTCGAGCCAGTCGTCGGCGTTCAGCCAACTGCTGCTCGCCGCGCTCGTCGCGATCCTCATCGTCTACGTGGTGATGGTGGCGACCTTCCGGAGCCTGCTGCAGCCGCTGCTGCTCCTGGTGTCGGTGCCGTTCGCCGCGACCGGGGCGATCCTGCTGCAGATCGTGTCCGGGATCCCGATCGGTGTGGCGTCCCTGATCGGCGTGCTCATGCTCGTCGGCATCGTCGTGACGAACGCGATCGTCCTCATCGACCTCGTCAACCAGTACCGACGGCGGGGGCTCCGCGTGCGTGAGGCCCTGATCGAGGGGGCGACCAGGCGACTCCGCCCGATCCTGATGACGGCGCTGGCGACGATCTTCGCGCTCGTGCCGATGGCGATCGGGGTCACCGGACAGGGCGGTTTCATCTCGCAGCCGCTCGCACTGGTCGTGATCGGCGGTCTGGTGTCCTCGACGCTGCTGACGCTCGTCGTGCTGCCGGGGCTGTACTTCCTGGTCGAGCGGGGGCGGGAGCGCCGGGCCGACCGTCGAGCGGGGCAGGTCTAGCTGTAGTTCCCCGGGACGTTGTGAACGGGTGACGTAAGTGAAGACCTCCGGGACGATGTGAGTTACCACACACCACGTCGTCACCGGAGGT